>CAVRAP010000022.1:0-13253 GCA_963718995.1 uncultured Actinomycetota bacterium | reverse complement strand
ACCGAACGGTGAGGGCCCTCGTTTGCTCGGAACTCGGTGCGGCCGACCGGCTGTCCGTTCAGGAGGTGCCTGATCCTCAGCCCGGTCCCGCTGAGGTAGTGATCGCCGTCAAGGCGGCGGGTCTCAACTTTCCGGACACACTCATCATCGGAGGGAAGTACCAGTTCCGTCCCGACCTGCCGTTTGTACCGGGCGGTGAGGCGTCTGGTGTGGTGTCGGCCGTTGGCGCCGACGTGCAACACTTCAAGGTCGGCGACGAGGTCGTGGCTATGGGGGTCTCCGGTGCTTTTGCCACGAAGTGGGTAGTAGAAGCATCCAGCGTCATGCCCAAGCCGCCTTCCATGGAGCACCGGGACGCAGCCGGTTTCGGCCTCACGTACGGCACCTCCTTCTATGCCCTCAAGCAGCGAGCGAAACTGCAGGCCGGCGAAACGTTGCTCGTGCTGGGGGCGGCCGGCGGGGTAGGAAGTGCGGCGGTCGACCTGGGTAAGGCGATGGGAGCGCGGGTTATTGCGGCCGCCTCGACGGACGAGAAGCTGGACTACGCCGCCGGGTTGGGAGCCGACGAGGGGATCAACTATCTCACCGAGGACTTCCGCGAACGCGTCAAGGAGTTGACGAAGGGGGACGGGGTCGATGTCGTCTACGACCCGGTCGGCGGCGATCTGTCGGAGCAGGCCTTGCGGTCCATCGCCTGGAACGGGCGATTGCTCGTCATCGGATTCGCGGCCGGATCGATTCCGGAGATCCCGCTCAACCTCCCACTGCTCAAGAGCGCCTCCATCACCGGGGTCTTCTGGGGAGCCTGGACCAAGCGAAACCCGGCGGCTTCGGCGGCCAACTTCGCCGAGTTGTTCTCGATGACGGAATCGGGCGTGTTGCATCCGCACGTATCGGCGATCTATCCACTCGATGGATATGTTGAAGCGTTCGGCGCCCTCACCGGTCGCAAGGCCATGGGAAAGGTCGTGTTCGAGATCTCATCGGCCCCCAATGACGGGGCCGGCACGATCTAGGAGGGCGGTTCGTAGCTCATTTCTCCGGCCCGCACCGCGATGGTCAACCAGTTTTCCTCTGGAGGCATCGGGCAGGAAAACTCCTCGTCATAGGCGCAATAAGGGTTGATTGCGCGGTTGAAATCGACATGTGCTTCGTCGCTTCCTGACATGACGGCGGGCGCATACCGCCCACCGATATACGACCCGGCTCCGCAGGTATCGTCGCGAAACGGTATGAACATCTCGCCTGCTTCGCCGTGTAGTACCAGGAGGTCGTGTGACAAGGCGGCGATACTCAGAGTGATGCGCCCCGCCAGGCGATAGTTCATCGACCCCCCGGTGGACGATGAGATTTCGATGTGGCCCTCTTCTGCGCTGAATGGTCCCCGGAGGGCGAAAGCGGGGTTTGTATCGAAGTAGCGCAGGCCTGGGAAGGCGGGCAGGTGATCATCGGGGATCGGGGATGCGTAATGGTTTCGGCAGAACTCATCGCGCTCCTCTCGCCATTGCAGGAGGGCATTGACGTCGAAGTGATCGCTCATGGCCGACGAGTATTGCAGGTGTGATCGGCCTCTCGGTCAGGCCACTTCCAGAATCACCGCGACCGAGCGGGTCGTTGCCTCATGGAGTTCGACTGCTTCGGCTTTGGCAGCCAACTGGAGATCGACAAGGCCCGCCCGGAGCCGCTCGAGGTTCGCAGCGGTGTCGTCGATCGTCAGCACGGTGACCGGCGTTCGCATCGACACGTGAGCTTCTGACTTGGCTTTGCGAACCTGCGTGAGCACCGCCGTGACTGCTTCCAGCACGTTTCCGTCCCCGGAGTGCTCGTGTAAGTCGGCGGCGGCCGGCCAGGCGGCCCGATGAACCGATCCGGGCTGCCACCATGACCAGACTTCGTCCGTGGCAAACGGCAGAAACGGGGCAAACAGGCGCAGGTAGACAGACAGCGAGAGCTGCAGCGTCGCCTGGGCGGATGCTGCTGGACCACCTTCCCCGTAGGCGCGGCTCTTGACCAGTTCCAGGTAGTCGTCCGTCCATGTCCAGAAGCTGGTCTCGGTCCGGTCCAAAGCTCGCGTGTAGTCGAAGGCGTCGAGGGCCGCAGTGCAGTCATCGACCAACGTCATCAACCCCGCGATCAGTGATCGATCGACCGGCTCGGTGATCTCGTCCCGGGCGATGTCGTCACCCAGGTTCAGAACGAAGCGGGAGGCGTTGAGGATCTTGGTCGCCAGGCGCCGCCCGATCTTGATCTGACCCTCATCGAAGGCCGTATCGGCGCCGGGCCGGCCCCGGGCGGCCCAGTAGCGGAGAGCGTCGGGTCCGAAACGGTGCAGCAACGCCATGGGGGTCACCACATTCCCTTTGGACTTCGACATCTTCTTGCGGTCCGGATCCAGGATCCATCCCGAGATGGCCGCAGTGCGCCAGGGGAGGAGGTCATGTTCGAGGTGGGCGCGGGTGACGGTGGCGAACAGCCAGGTACGGATGATCTCGTGGGCTTGGGGTCGCAGGTCCATCGGAAAGGTTCTGGCAAACAGGTCGGGGTCGTCTTCCCACCCGCAAGCGATCTGGGGAGTGAGGGACGATGTTGCCCAGGTGTCCATCACGTCGGGATCCCCGACAAAACCACCCGGTTGTCCCCGTTGATCCTCGGTGAACCCGGGGGGCGGTTCCGACGATGGGTCAACCGGCAGATCCGATTCGTTGGGGGTCAGGTGGTGTTCATAGTCCGAAATCCCGTCCGGCCCGATGGGATACCAGACGGGGACGGGAACCCCGTAGAAACGCTGCCGGCTGATCAACCAGTCGCCGGTCAACCCCTCCACCCAATGCTGGTAGCGGACTCGCATCGTCTCGGGTACCCAGGCGAGTTCATTGCCCCGTTCGAGCAACCGGCCCCGGAGGGCGTTGTCGCGCCCCCCGTTGCGGATGTACCACTGGCGGCTGGCAACAATCTCGAGTGGATGCTCGCCTTTTTCGTAGAACTTGACCGGATGATCGATGGGGCGTGGCTCGCCGTCCAGATCTCCAGATTCGCCGAGCAGTGCCCGGATCGTGCTGCGGGCGGCTTCGGCGGGCAGCCCGGCCAACGATCCATAGGCAGAACGTCCGGCGGGGTCGATCAACCAGGCGGGAGGTTCGTCTTGGAAGAGGCCGGTGCGACCAATAATCGCGCGGGTAGGCAGGTCAAATTCGCGCCACCAGGTGACGTCGATGGTATCGCCGAACGTACAGATCATCGCTATCCCGGTGCCCTTGTCCGGATCGGCAAGCTCGTGTGCCACGACGGCAACCTCGACACCAAAGAGCGGAGTCACCAGGGTGCCGCCTATCAGGTGGCGGTAACGGTCGTCATCCGGGTGGGCGACGACTGCCACACACGCAGGAATGAGCTCGGGCCGCGTCGTGTCGATGAAGACCTTCTCACCGCCGGGTCGCCGGAACGAAATCCGGTAGTAGGCACCCGGATGGCTGCGATCCTCGAGCTCCGCTTGGGCTACAGCCGTTCCGAAATCGACGTCCCACAGCACCGGAGCGTCCTGGGCGTAGGCCTCGTCCCGGGCGAGGTTGCGGAGGAAAGCCCGCTGGGCGGCCCGACGCGCCGGCGCACCGATGGTCGTATAGGTATGGGACCAATCGACCGACAAGCCGAGAGCCCGCCACAAGTCCTCGAACACCTGCTCATCCTCGGCGGTCAGCCCGTTGCACACGTCGATGAAATTGCGGCGCGAGATCGAGAGGGGTGGATCGGCCGGACGGGCCGGGGCGACAAAACCAGGGTCGTAGCGGAGCGTCGGATCGCATTG
Organism: uncultured Actinomycetota bacterium; assembly: GCA_963718995.1. Taxonomy (GTDB): domain Bacteria; phylum Actinomycetota; class Acidimicrobiia; order Spongiisociales; family UBA4744; genus UBA4744. The sequence goes on along the minus strand of CAVRAP010000022.1, from coordinate 9,448 downwards.
AACGCCGAAGTGATTCTGGACTCGCCGTTCCGTGGGCAGCCCGTTGTCGTCCCAACCCATCGGGTAAAAGACTTCCCGGCCCCGCATGCGCTGATAGCGGGCGATCGTGTCGGTGTGGGTGTACGAGAAAACGTGCCCAACGTGCAGCGAGCCCGAGACGGTCGGTGGTGGGGTGTCGATCGAGAAGATCTCGTCCCGCCGCTTCGAGCGGTCGAAACGGTAGGTACGGTCGGCTTCCCACCGAACCGGCCAGGTTTCCTCGAGCCCCTCAAGACTCGGCTTGTCCGGAACGCGCCGCATGCTCCGAGCGTAGCTCAGCGCTCCCCGGCCAGCTTCCAGGCTGCCGGGAGGAGGGTCCCGGCCAGCGCGACCTTGAGCAGGTCACCGATCACGAACGGGACGAGGCCCTTCACGAGGGCGTCGGTGAGGTCGGTTGGCAGGGCGACCATAAGCCATCCGACTCCAAACCCATAGATGACGACCGTTCCGGCCAGAAATGCAGGCAGGGCGGTAGTGATCGTTCGGTCGTGCTTGCGTTCCGCCAAATAGCCGACGGCGGCTGCGGCGACAACGAAACCGACGAGATAGCCCAGGGTGGGGCCGGTTGCATAGTCCCATCCGCTGTTGCCGCCCTGAAAGAAGGGGAGCCCACCGAGGCCGAGCAGGATGTACAACCCTTGACTGGCCGCCCCGGCTCTCGAGCCGAGGGCTGCGCCCGCCAGCAAAACGGCCAGCGTCTGGCCGGTCACGGGCACCGGTGTGAAGGGGAGGGGAATTCTGACCTGAGCAGCCAACGCGGTCAACAGGGCAAACCCGACCACCAGCGCCGCAGTGATCACTGCGTGGCGTGGCAAGATGCGAGTCGACAGGACGGAAGGCGAGTAGGTCTGCACGTGATTTCCCCATTCAGAAGATCGTTCCGTGATCCTATTGATCTCCGCAGTGCGGTGTTGGTTACACCGAGATGTCGGGCATGAGACACAGGATCATCTCGTCGTGGGTGCTGGTCCTAGTGCTGGCGGCCGCCGCTTGCACCAGCACATCTGAAGAGACGACGACCACGTTGATCGGCGATCCCATCACGACGACGTCGACAGAACCAGCCGTTCTGACCGGAACGGGAATCGTCGATGACACCATCACGTTGGCCGCGCTCGTGCCCCTCTCGGGGACCCTGGAAACATTTGGCCGGTCGGCGCTGGAAGGTCACGAGGCCTATTGGGCCTATGTGAATGACGCTCTCGGGGGGATCGGAGGGACCTACGCGGTGCGGATGACCGCGCTCGACAGTGCGTATGACGAAGGAACCGCTCGAACGCTGTGGGCGGCGAACCGTTCGAACGCGCTGGCCATATCTTCGGTCCTGGGGAGCCCCATCACCTCCGCACTCGTGGCGGAGACGGGTCCCGAGCAGATCTTGATTGCGGCCGGGTCGCAAGCCTCGAGCTGGTCGGCGGCGCCCAACGTGCTCCTCAACCTGGCGATCCCAACGTACCGGGATCAGATCGCCGGCGCCATCGTGGCAGGCCGGGCGGAGGAACCAGTACTGGCTGTCGAACCGCCCCTCGGCCTCGTATATCAAGAAGGTGTGTACTTCGGGGAGGACTGTTTGGCCGGATTCGACCAGGCGACCGATCGGGATGCAGCCGGCGTTGCGGTGCGTGTGGGCCATGCTGCCGCTTCGACGGAATTCTCCGAGCCGCTGGCAACGATGGAGGAAGCCGGCGTGAAGACCCTCTTCGTTTGTTCAACACCCGAGGCGGTGCTGCAAATGGTGGCCACCCTCGAGTTACTCGACTACCGCCCGACTCTGATCCTGACTGCCCAGTCTTACGACGCTTCGCTCCCGGCTGCAGTCGGGGCCGATGGCGACGAAACGACCGGTCTCGAAGCCCTGAACAACCTATTCGTCATCGGTTCGTTGCCACCCTTCGAGAGCGAAGCGCCGGGAATGAAGCTGCTCCGGGACAATCTCGCCCGTTTTGATTCTCGAGTCCCGGATCGGGCAATAGTCAACCCGTGGTTCTACCTCGGGTATACCCAGGCGGCAACCTTCCACCTGATCCTCGAGGAAGCTCTCAGCGAAGGTGATCTGACGCGAGAGGGTGTCTGGTCGGCTCGCGACCGGCTGGGAGACGTCGACTTCGGATTCGGGGCCGGCCCTTCCCGCTACGACGAGGACCGGATCCCGGTTGTGGCCGATGTTATCTCGGTGCCTGCCTCCTCAACCGAGTCCCTATTCGGCATGATGCCCCTCGGCAACTACTACTCGACGAGGTAGGTCGGTACCAAGACGGTGTGGAGCGGAGATAGGGGCGCAGCAGTCGCTCTCAGGGTTTGATGAACACCTTGCCGTTGGGTTTGGACAGTTCGGCGGGCAATCTGGTCATGGCTTCTTCGAGCGACAGGATGGCGGTCACGTCCGTTTTCCATTCGCCGCCTGCGAAGCGCCTTTGAGCGCTGTGGATGGCTGCCTGCTTCTCGGCCATGGGGGCCTCTTGCATCCAGCGGACCAGCCAGAACCCTTCTATCTGTTTCGCCATGAAGATGAAATGGCCGGGTTCGAGCAGCGTGGGGAGCTCCGTGTCGAGCTTGCCGTAGATAACCCATCGGGCGTGACGTCCCATGGCGGCGAAGATCCTGGAGCTGACTTGATTGGCGACGGCGTCGAGGAACACGCGAGGTTCTTCTTCTCGGAGTACGGCGCTCAGTTGCTGTTCGAATTCGCCGGACTCGCTATTGAGCACGTGGGCGGCCCCCAGCGCTTTGAGGGGTTCAATCTGGCTGTCGCGGCGGACGATGACAATCGGCCGGTAGTTCTCGTCTGCAGCGACGCCGATGATCAGTTTGGACAGCTGGCTGGCTCCCGCCGAGACGAGAAACGCCTTGGCTTTGTTCTGCTTGACAATGCCGAACATAGCCAGGGCAGTGAGCGGGTTGACGATCATGGCGGCGCCGTCTTCGTCGCGGACGCCGTCGATGAGGGGGATGCAGCCGGCGGCATCCGCAATGGAGAATTCGCTCCATGTGCCGGGAGCGGCGGCGGCGGCAACGAAAGCGACCCTTTGGCCAAGGTAGCTATCGGCGAGGGAACCGCCTCCGGAGGCGACGACTTCGCCGACGCCTTCGAATCCGGCGGCGTTGCCCTTGATGCGGGGCTGGCCGTACAGGCCTTGGATGAACATCTCATCGGAAGGGTTGACCGACGCCAGCGCTACCTTGATCCGGACTTGCCCTTCACCGGGTTCGGGCACCGGCAGGTCGCCCCATCGAACGAAAGGTCCCATCGCAGTCAACGCAGCCTGGTCGGGACGCTGCCCGGCGTACCCGTCGCCTTCGAGGATGAGTGCTTTCATCGAGTCGGCCATTGGCAAGTCAGCTCCCGGTGGATGGAAGCGGAGTCTATCCAGCGGGGTCGGCCGCATCGTCTTCCCCGGCACGGAAGCGAGCCATCCATCACCGAACAACGAAGAACTAAGAAATTCCGGTTGTTCTGCCGATACCTTCCGGGTGCAAGCACTCGTTTTGGCGTTCATCATCTCGGTGACCGGACTGGTCCCGGCCCCTGCCAACCGGCCCGGTGACGTTCGGCTTCCGACCCGGGCCCACGTCGAAGCACCCACCCAGCGGCTGGGAGTCACCATCGGTCGACTCGAAATACCTGCCATCGGACTCAACGAGGCGATCCGCGAAGGTGTCGATCTCTCGGTGATCGATCGCGGGGTTGCCCATTGGGCCGGAACGGCCGGGGCTGGAGGTCTCGGCAACATGGTTCTGGCCGGGCATCGCACCACGAAAACGGCTCCGTTTCGCGACCTCGATCTTGTGCGGCCCGGAGATCGGATCAACGTGACGGGGTTCGACGGGAGGGTCGCCGAGTACAGGGTCGCCGAAACCGTCATCGTGACTCCCCGCGACATGTGGATCGTCGAGCAGACCGACGTCCCGATGCTCACGCTGTTTGCCTGCCATCCGAAACGTTCCGCCCAGCAGCGCATCGTCGTTCGGGCCGAGCTCGTTGATGTGCCGGTGCTGCACTTTCCCTGAGTTACGCGACGTGGTCGATAACATCGGGTGATATTCCTTTTATGAGGCCGTGTGCTGGACGACTCCCCAACTCCCCAACCAGACTCTGCGCCTGAGCAGCATCTGCCCCGCTGGCCCTTCGTTGTCGGCAGCATGTTGATGGCGCTCGCCATCGTCTCTGTGGTCCTGTGGAACATTGAGCTTCCCTACCTGGCGTGGTCGCCCGGGCCCACGCCGGAGGTCGTTGACTTGCTCACTGTGACCGGAGCCGAGTCGTACCCCGTTGAAGGCGATCTCTACATGCTGACGGTCTCGCAACAAGACCTGAACGTCTACGAACTCCTGGCCGCGGTAGCCAATCCGCAGGTTGACGTGTTGGAACGGATCGCGGTGCGGCCCATCGACGTCACCCAAGAGGAGTACCAACGTCAGAGTCGGGAACGAATGGACGAGTCGAAGGTGGCGGCGATCTCCGTCGCCCTCGACCGGCTCGGCTACGACGTCAGCGTTGAGGGTGATGGCGTCGAAGTTGTTGCCGTCATCGAGGGGACACCGGCGGACGGTGCACTCGAGACGGGTGACATCATCACTGCCATCAATGGAAACCAGGTCTTTATCGCGACCGATGCCGTCGCCGAGATCAACAAGTTCGCCATCGGGGACACGATCACGCTCACGGTGGCACGTGCCGAGGACACAATCGACGTGCCGATAACCCTCACCGAGCACACCCAGAACCAGGGCCAGCCCATGGTCGGATTCGGCCCCGCGACCCACAATCCCCGCTACGTGTTCCCGGTCGAGGTCGAGATCGACTCGTCCAACATCGGTGGCCCGTCGGCAGGGATGATGTACACCCTGGCCATCATCGACGTACTGACCCCAAATGACATCACGGGCGGGTTCCGCATTGCCGGGACGGGGACTATCTCGACCAACGGAGACGTCGGCCCGATCGGCGGGGTACGTCAGAAGGTCGTCGGCGCCACCCTGTCCGGCGCCCAGTACATTCTCGTTCCGGAAGCCAACTATGAGGAAGCACTCACGGCGGACATCGAGGGGGCTGAAATCATCCCCGTAGCGACGATCGACGATGCTCTCGCCTTTCTCGCAACCCTGGAGAATGCGGCCTAAGAAAGCCTGTCTCGTTCTCTGCCGCTCGATTTTCACTTCTCGCCAATTCCGGCCCCCTGGTTGTTGGGGACGGAACCCCCTCGGTTGAGTCTGCCCGGCCCGATACCGCGTCCTCATCCGCTCACGACGTGCGCAGGGGGCAGGAAACCCCAATAATCCTTGTCCCGGGGGTTATCGTTTCTGCAATGGCAGAACCGTTCTCGCCCGACGCGATCGCGCAGAAGACCTTTAGTCAGCGTCTCCGGGGTTACCACCCGGACGAAGTTGGCACCTTTCTCGAAGAGGTAGCTCAACTCGTCCGCGAGTTGAGGGGCAGAAGCGACGCGCTACACACCAGGCTGCTCGAGCTGGGTAACCGTGATCTCAGCGCCGAGTTCGATCTCATCAGTCAGGACGTTGGCCGCATCCTGCAGGATGCTCGCCAAACCGCCGAGGGTATGAGAATGCGAGCCGCTTCGGACGCTGAGTCGCTGTTGGACGAGGCCCAAACGGTATCAACCGAGTTGCGGTCGGACTCCTGGATGGCATCCGACAAGCTTCTTCAGGACAGCGCCAAGGAAGCAGCGGCGATCCTGCAGGCGGCCGAGCGGGACTCACTCGTCATCACCAGCGAGGCCGAACGGGAGGCGCATCACCGCCAGATCGCCGCTCGCCGGGAATCGGAGGAAACGGTGCGGGCGGCCAAGCTCGAGGCAGAGCGGGTTCTGATGGATGCCCGGTCCCGCAGCGACGAGCTCATCCTGGCCGCCGGCCGGAAGGTTGCTGCGGCCGAAGAACGGGCCGAGGCGCTCGAAGCGCGGCGCACCGAGATGCTCGAAGACCTGGAAAACGCCCGCCAGACCATCAGCAACCTCGAGGGTGAGATCGAGAAGCGACGTGAGGCGTTGGCCGGACCCAGCCCGGAAGAAGTTGAGTCTTCGACCGTCAAACTACTCACGAGTTCCAAGCGTGAAGCCGTCGAAGGCGAAGACAACAGCGTTTGGGCTGAAGGCCATGAGGTGGTCAAGATCGTGCGCCCTCCGAAGCGCATTGTTGATCCGCCCCTCGAACCTGTCGATGCCGATGCCATGGCCGCGGAAGTTGCCAGGTTGCGAACACCGGTTGCCGAAGCGGCCAAGCCGGTTGTCGAACCCGAGGCTCCGCAGGAGCAGGCCCGCGAACCCCTGCCCGAACCGCTCGTTGAACCGCTCGTTGAACCCTTGCCCGAACCGCTCGTTGAACCGCCAGTTGAGCAGCCGGAAGAATCAGCTCTCGTTGCGCCTGCCGGCGAAGTGCCCGAACCACCCGAAACGTCTCTGATCGAAGAGATCCGGCCTGCGGTAACCCTTATCCCTCCGGTCAATGAGATCGACGATCTGTTCGCCCGCCTCCGTCACGTCGAAGCGGAGACGCCACCGGTCGCACCCACCACACCCTTCGATGGCGACGCCCCGGCGGATGAGACGTCCGAGGATCTTCTCCCGGCGCCGCCCCGTGGCCCCTCCTGCCGGGGTTACGGATCCATTCGACCTGCGCGATCGTTTGCTGCTGCCGGTCACTAATCGCAGCCTGCGAGCGGTCAAGCGAGAGCTGACGGAGGCGCAGAACATTGCTCTCGAGGAGCTTCGCATCGAAGACGGGAATTGGGGACCGGACGCCTCGACTCTTTCGGATCGGTTGGTTGGTCCGGTCGGAGAGCTTCTCGCGGATAGCTATTCGAGTGGCTGGGCAGCCGCCGCCGAACTCACGGAATCAGACCTGGTTCCTGATGGGGCCGGGCCGGGCGACCCGGCCGAGTCGGCCGGCCGGTTCGCTGAAGCGCTCACCGGGGCCGTTTCCGAGGCGCTCACCGAATCGCACCGAGACGGTCGCGGGCCGCGCCAGCTGGCCGCTGGTCTGTCCCGTGTCTATCGATCATGGCGAACCGACGAGGCGGAGCGGCGGGTGCGAGACATGGCCTCGCGGGCGTATCACCGGGGCCTCGTCGACGGGTTCGCCGCGGCCGGACTGGCAGGCGCGCGCTGGTTGGTGGCCGGGCGCGGATGTACCGTCTGCCGGGGAGCTGCCGAGGCTGGAGCCGTTGCCATCGGCGTCGGTTTTCGAGGATTCGGTCACGGAGCCCCCCGCCCATAACGACTGCGGCTGCACGCTCGTGCCGGCTTGAGTGACTTCCCAGCGACCCAACGTTTTCGGCCCGGCACCGGAAGATCGACGATCGCGAATCGGTTAATCGGAAGCTCCCCCATAGAATGACCCGATGATCAGTCGCGAACCGACCCCTTACCGTCCCCGGACCAACCGGCGCGGGCTCACCATTGGCATCGTGATCGTCGTGATCCTCCTGCTGACGCTGCGAGGATTGGCAACCTTCTGGACCGACTTCCTCTGGTTCCAGTCCGTCAACTTGAGTTCGGTATGGTCGACGCTCCTTCTGTCCCGGGTCGCCCCGGTCGTGGCGGCATCGATCGTGGCGTTCCTGCTGCTGTGGGTGAACCTGGTCTTCATCGATCGGATCTCTCCACGGTTCCAGATGGTCGAGGCCAGCCCTGAGGAAGAGATAGTCGAACGGTTCCAGGAATGGGTCGAGCCCAGAATCCGGAGGGTCAGGCTGGCCCTCGCGGTTCTGTTTGGGATTCTTGTCGGCCTCGGAACGGCCGTCTGGTGGGAAAACATCCTGTTGTTCCTCAACAGCTCCCCCTTTGGCACCACCGACCCGGTGTTTGGTCGCGATATCTCCTTCTACGTGTTCCAGTTGCCGCTCCTGCGGGATCTGTACTCGTGGGGTTTCCAGCTATTGGTGCTGACCACGATCCTGGTAGCGGCCTTGCACTATCTCAACGGTGGCATCCGGTTGCGGCAAGGCCGGGCTCCTGAAGTCAGCCCCGGGGTGAAAGCGCACCTCTCGGTTTTGGTAGCGGGTCTCGCGCTCCTCAAGGCAGCCGATTACCGGCTTGACTCATTCGACCTGCTCTATTCGACCAGGGGAGTGGTGTTCGGCGCCAGTTACACGGACGTGAAGGCGCAGTTACCGGCCTTGACGCTCCTGGCCCTGATTTCGCTGTTCGCGGCTGTTCTGCTGCTGTGGAACATCCGCCGACGCGGCTGGACGCTTCCCATCGTTGCGGTCGGCGGCTGGTTGGCCATGTCGATCATCGTCGCGGGGATCATCCCGGCTGCGGTGCAGCGGTTCAGTGTTGTCCCCGACGAACTCAACAAAGAACAGCAGTACATCGACAACGCGATCAACTTCACGCGCATGTCCTATGGCCTTGATCAGATCGAGGTCCGCCAGTTTGCCGCTTCCTCGGCCCTCGACTTCGACGCAATCGAGGCGAACCAGCCGACCATCGACAACATCCGCCTGTGGGACCCTGCTGTTCTGACGGAAACGTACAGCAGACTCCAGGAGATCCGCACCTACTACAGCCTGGACAACGTCGACGTTGACCGGTACACCATCGACGGTCAACTCACCCAGGTCATGGTCGCTACCCGCGAGCTGGCCGAGGACGCAGACGTGATCCAGGGTTGGGTGAACGAGCACCTGGTCTACACCCACGGATTCGGGGCGGTCCTCAGCCCGGCCAATACCGTTGATCCGGCCCAGGGTCAGCCGGCCTTCCTCGTTCAGGATGTGCCACCGCAAGCGCAGGATCCGAGTCTGGCAATCGACGAACAGGCGCGGGTCTATTTCGGCGAGGGCTACGACACGGATCGGTTCGTGATCGTCGGAACCGAACAACAAGAAGTCGACTTCCCGCTCACCGGTGAGGGGCAGTCGGTGGCCTACAACAACTATGACGGTGCCGGCGGCGTCGAGATGGGCAATATCATCCGGCGGGCGGCCTTTGCGCTTCGCTTCAGCGATCTCAACACACTGATTTCTAACCAGCTGACCTCCGAGAGCCGGGTGCTGATGGTTCGTAACGTGGTAGACCGGCTCCGCAAGGCCGCCCCGTTCCTGTACGCCGACAATGATCCGTACATGACCGTTGTGGACGGACGGCTGGTGTGGATCATCGACATGTACACCGTCTCCGATCGTTTCCCGTACGCTCAACCGGCAGATGTTCTGCGGCTGGGCAACGGAACGGGAACCCTTCCCAACTACTTCAACTACATCCGCAACTCCGTCAAGGCAACGGTGGATGCCTATGACGGGACCATGACGTTCTATGTGGTTGATCCGACCGACCCGATCATCACCACGTACCGAAGCATCTTTCCTGAGCTCTTCGTGGAGGGTTCCACCATGCCGTCTCAGGTGGTCGATCATCTGCGGTATCCCGAAGACATGTATCGCGTGCAA
>CAVRAP010000021.1:0-372491 GCA_963718995.1 uncultured Actinomycetota bacterium | reverse complement strand
GGGCGGGCAGCCGTTCGGGGTGTTGGTGGGTTAGGTGCGTGCATTCGCTCTCGTTGAGGTCCGGATCGGTGAGGTAGATCGTGTTCGCTTCCCGGCCTCGGCTCATGGTGACGTAGAGCCATTCCCGGTCAACGCCGTCACCGGCAACCGTGTGGGCACGCCGTGCGGTTGCGCCTTGAGCCTTGTGGCCGGTGAGGGCGTAGCCCCAATCGAGGTTGCCTTCGTCGATGTACCAATGTGGAACGGTCACGACGTTGTTGGTGCGGTCGAGTCTGAGCGTGATCGTGCGCCGTTCCGTGTCCACGGCCGTGACGGTTGCGAGGTCGCCGTTGAGCACACCGAGCCGGGAGCGGTTCTTGAGGCACACGGCTCTGTCTCCGGCCTGGAACAGGCGATCGCCGGCGTTCACCGTCGGTCCGTGGAGCAATCCGGATTGGGCGATGAGGGCGCGGGCCCGCTGGTTGAGCTGGTCGACGGTGGTGTTGCGGTGCCCGATGAGCAGCACCTGGGCAGGGTCACCGATGTCTTGGACGTCGCTGTACCAGGCGTCGACGGCTTGGGTGATGGTGTCATCGGTGGTGGCGGCGACGTTGATCAGTCCGCGCCGGTCGTACATGGCGACCGCCCGGGAGATCGAGCCGTGGCGGAGTTCGGCCAGGGCGGTGCGTTCCCATTCCTGGTCCTGGCGGACGTTCTCGGTCAGCTCGACGGCCGGGAGGCGAGCCGTCAGCGCAGCGAATAGGCCGCCGGCGTCGATCTCGGCGAGCTGGCGATGGTCGCCGATCAGGATGAGCTTGCCGGATGCTGCTTCGACCAGGTCGGAGACCTCGGCGAGCTGGCGGCTGCCGACCATGCCTGCCTCGTCGACGACGACGATGGCACCGGTCGGGAGACCACCGGCTGCTTTGGTTTCCCACAGGAAGCGGGTGATGGTGGCGGAGGGGATGCCGGTGGCGGTTTCGAATCCGGCGGCGGCTCGGGCGGCCAGCGCCGTTCCCATGACGGGGGTTCCAGTTTCGGTGGCGAGTTCCCCGATGATGGCCATGACGGTTGTCTTGCCGGTCCCGGCCGCTCCAACGCCGATGTCGATGGCGTTACCGGATGTGGCGAACTGGCGGATCATCGCCTGCTGCCCGTCGGTGAGGTTCGGTTGAGTTGCGAGAGCGGCTTCGACTTGCGCCTCAGGGGCGGTCCACCGTTCGGCTGCGATTCCGTTCTGGGCGCGGTCGATGATCCGTTGTTCGATGGTGAGGAGTTCGGTGGTTGTGTAGCGGCGTTCGTTGACCAGTCCGGGGAAGATGTCCCCGTTGCCTCTGCCGCATGATCCGCGGCTGCGTCGAGTTGACGAGTTCGAGGAGATGTTCGAGTTCGGCGGGTTCGAGGTCGATTGACAGGTGACTCAGTGGGTCGGTTGTGGGGTGGATGGGGAGGATGGGGATCACGTCCGAGCGACGGAGGAAGGCGTCTGCCAGATGCTCGATGTCGGCTCGTCGTCCTCCTTCGGGTAGAGCCTCCGCGACTGCTCTGATTGCGTCCGCTCGCCCAAACGTCGATGCCTGGGCGGTGAGCCCTTCAGCGGAAGCCATCGATTCGAATACGGGTGCGGGGTCTGGGACGGTGACGGAACGGCTGCGTTCCAGCACCGTTGCGACCGACTCAGGCGTAACGCCAACCTCAGTGCCTCGTTCCAGCCAGGCCGGCATCAGCATGTCGATGGGATGGTCTTGCTTGGGGCTGCGTGTTGCCAATGTGGCGACCTCGTTGGCAGCGGCGGTGTCGGCAAGGCCATGGGCGTTCCGCCACGCCTCGATCTGCTGGCGTCGCTGGGAGAAGGCCATGATCTGCTCTCGGGTGAAACCCTCGATGTCGGCCATCCCGTTGCGGACCGGCTGCCAGCGGACCCCGAGTCGTTCGGTGAGACGGGCTCCGCAGTTCGGCTTCGTGGAGGTAGCCGGCGGCCAGCTTGTGCCGGTACAGGAGACGTCCATCGATCGCCCGCCAGACATCGTCGACACCCTTGACCCGGTTCCCCACGACGACGTGCGTGTGGAGCTGAGGATCATCCGCCCGGCTCGTGAACTCGGTGAACCACGCCGAGACGTACCCGTTGGTGCGAATCGGCCAGGTCTCAACCCGATAGCGAGGTCGTTCCATCGTCACCGAGGATCGGTTGACCCTCGGCGTCCAGGACCGGGGCTCGCGATGCTCCCCGGGTCGACGACGCCACCGACTCCAGGTAGGTGAGCGCCTCGGCGGTGGACTCCTCGAACGCCTCGACGACGTGGCGTGCGAACCTCGTCGTCCCCGAAGGCCCACAGCAGCGACACCGACTTGTCAGCCGAGAACGTCAGATCCCACGCCGCCACCCCGTCCTTGCGAAGCTGACGCCCCAACTGCTCCCCCGTCACCGGGTGCTGCCCGTCGAAGAGTCGCACCAGACCCTCCGCCGACACGATGCCCTTCAGACCCTGTTCGGCGGCGCCGCTGCCGTGCCAGCGACCGGTGGCCGTTCCACCCCGCAGGTAGTAGTCCTCGCCGGGTGAGATCTCCCCCAGTTTCTGGAGGTAGTAGTCCTTGCGGGCCTTGGCGATGCTCAGCATCCGGACCCTCCCAGAACGGTCGACCAGTAGACCCCCGGCAACTTGTTGCACGTGCGTGTGGTGCTGAGGGGGTTTGGATGAGAAGCGGGTGACAGGGCTGCCTGAGTCGTCGGCCGAGGTGACCTGTTGGCGATGGCGGTTCGACATCGGGTTCCTTCCTTCGATCTGGTTCATCTGGTCGATCGTGGAGGAGGACCCTGTCATTCCGTGATCATTTGGGCTGCTCGAGAAGAGAATCTTCAGATTCTTCTGAGGGAATGGTGTCCGGCCGACCTCCCGCACGCTCAGTCGTTCCAGAACTGACGACTGCTCCAGGCGTCTCCGCCGAGAGCCCTGTAAACGCTGGTGTTATCGCGGAGTTCGGATCGCCGACCCGCATTCGGACAGCCCGGCCAATCTGAGTTGGAGGGTTATTGACAGGGTCTGCTGACACTCTGCTGACAGGGTCGGAGCGCACGATCGAGGCGTGGAATCAGCAGAAAAGACCACCAACCGAAGCGACGCCGTGGAGCGACTCCACGAACAGCTGCAGGACTCGCTCCAAGAGCTCGTCACCTCCGAGGACTGGCAGCGGGCCCTCGCCGTAGCGGCCCGCTTCCACGACTACTCCTTCGCCAACACACGACTGATCTGGGCACAGTCCCTGGCCCGCGGCTTCACCCCGAGCCGGGTGGCCGGCTATCGGGCTTGGCAGGAACTCGACCGGCACGTGCGACGCGGCGAACGGGGACTGCAGATCCTCGCCCCCGTCATCCGCAAGATCACGCCCGAGAACGGAGAAGAGGAGGAACGGCGAGTTGTGGGGTTCCGAGTCGTCCACGTCTTCGACATCGCCCAAACCGACGGCCAACCCCTCCCCGAAGTGCCTGTGGCTCTCGTTGAAGGGGATCTTCCCTCCCACTGGGAACAAGTCAGCGGGCTCATCACCGAGGCCGGGTTCGAGCTGCAGGTCGCCGACCTCGAGCGACTCGGCGAAGCCAACGGCATCACCGACTGGCAGCACCGAGATGTGGTGGTGCGTGCCAGTCTCCCCGGGGCGCAACGGTTCAAGACTGCAGTGCACGAACTCGCCCATGTTCGGTTGCACGAACCGACCTCGGACGGCAGGCCGTCCTGTCGAGGGATCGTCGAGGTGGAGGCCGAGTCGGTGGCGTACATGGTGTGCGCGGCCCTTGGGATCGACAGCGCCGGCTACAGCCTCCCGTACGTGGCGTCATGGAGCGGAGGCGACATCACGAAAGTGTCTGCCACTGCCAATCGAGTGATCGGCTGTGCCCGCCAGGTCCTCACCCAGCTCGAGCAGGAACGCCGACTCGAACGCGAGCCCATCGCCGCCAGTCCCCGCATCGAGGCCCGAGATCGGGAGACCGCGGCGCGATCGCCGGCGCCGAAAGCAAGATCGGATCTCGAGACGGTGGTCAGCGCCGCAACAGCGTTCTACCAAGGCCAACTCCGAGAGCCGGCGGGAGCGGAGGCACTCGAGTACCTGCGAGGTCGTGGCATCGACAACGAGGCGATCGATCGCTGGCAGCTGGGCTACGCACCTGGCGCCTGGGAGGCCTTGACGGTGGCGCTCCGCGAAGAAGGCTTCAGCGACGACCTGCTCCTCGAGGCCGGCGTTGCCGGCCGGTCACGGCACGGGCGCCTCTACGACCGGATGCGCAACCGAGTGATCTTCCCCATCCACGACGACCACGGTGCACCCAGAGGCTTCGCCGGTCGGCTCCTCTCGGGTGACGGACCCAAATACCTCAACACCCCCGAGACTGAGCTGTACCAGAAACGGTCCCTGCTCTACGGCCTCCACCTCGCCCACCAACCGATCCTCGACGCCGGCAAAGCGGTCGTAGTCGAGGGCTACACCGACGCCATCGCCGCCCACCAAGCAGGCCTCACCAACGTCGTCGCCACCGGGGGAACCGCGCTGACCGAGGAGCACCTGAAGACACTTGCGAGAACCACAAGCAACGTCACGCTTGCGTTCGACAGCGACCACGCCGGTCTCCAGGCGGCGGAGCGCGCAGCGGACCTGGACCGCGCCCACCACGGCATCCGGCTCCACATCGCCAGGCTGCCGGAGGGACACGACCCTGCAGACCTGCTCGCAAACGGCGGAAGACACTCGCTTGAAGAAGCCATCGCCAACGCCGCTCCCCTAGAACACCACCTGATCGATCAGATTGTCGAGCAACACAGGCTCGACGAGCCCGAGGCCATGGCCCGGGCAATCCGTGCCGCCAGATCCGTCCTGTGCTCAGCAACTGACATCGAAGTTCGCACAAAGGCGACCGAGTACTTGGCGACGAGCGTCGGTCGAGACGTCGCGATTGTTGCCGCATACCTCAAAGAGACAAGCCAGCATCGAGCCCTCGATCGACAACGAGGAACCGGGAGAAGCCTCGCATGATCTGCGGAGGCACCGACCGTGAGTGGTCAGCCCTCGAGCATCAGTCGGCACTATTCGGTGCCGAGCGACCGTCTCATCCAGGGAGTGAGCCCGGTATGATCACCCCTCGCGACTGGGGGATCACATGGCCAACACTGTCAAGTACCTGCTCGACGAGTCCGAGATGCCGACGCAGTGGTACAACATCATCCCGGACCTGCCCGGAGCCGCCGCCGCCCGCCCTCCACCCGGGCACCCACCAGCCGGTCGGGCCGGACGACCTCGCGCCGCTCTTCCCGATGGCGCTGATCATGCAGGAGGTCAGCACCGAGCGCTACATCGACATCCCCGAGGAGGTGCTCGACATCTACCGGCTGTGGCGCCCCTCGCCGCTCTACCGGGCCCGCCGGCTGGAGAAGGCGCTCGATACCCCGGCGCAGCATCTACTACAAGTACGAAGGCGTCAGCCCGGCCGGGTCGCACAAGCCCAACACCGCCGTCCCGCAGGCCTTCTACAACGCCCAGGAGGGCGTCAAGAAGCTCACCACCGAGACCGGCGCCGGCCAGTGGGGCAGCGCCCTCGCCTTCGCCTGCGCGCCTCTTCGACCTCGAGTGCGAGGTCTGGCAGGTGCGAGCGTCGTACGACGCAGAAGCCGCTACCGCAAGTCGATGATGGAGGTCTGGGGCGCGACCGTTCACCCCAGCCCTTCGCGATCTCACCGCGGCCGGCCGCGCCATCCTCGCCGCAGGACCCCGACAGCCCCGGGAGCTCTCGGCATCGCCATCTCCGAGGCGGTCGAATGGCCGCCGCCGCCGACCCGGACGACCCGCTACGCCCTGGGCAGCGTCCTCAACCACGTGCTGCTGCACCAGACGATCATCGGCGAGGAAGCGCTGCTGCAGATGAGCCAAGGTCGGCGAGACCCCCGACCTGCTCGTCGGCTGCACGGGAGGCGGCTCCAACTTCGCCGGCCTCTCCTTCCCGTTCCTCCGCGAGAAGCTGGCCGGCAAGATGAACCCGACGATCAGGGCGGTCGAGCCGGCGGCCTGCCCGTCGCTGACCAAGGGCGTCTACCGCCTACGACTTCGGCGACACCGCCGGGATGACGCCGCTGGTGAAGATGCACACGCTGGGCCACGACTTCGTGCCCGACCCGATCCACGCCGGCGGCCTGCGCTACCACGGCATGGCGCCGCTGGTGTCGCACCTCTACGAGCTGGGCCTGATCGAGGCGATCGCCATCCACCAGACCGAGTGCTTCGACGCGGCCTCCAGTTCGCCCGGACCGAGGGCATCCTGCCGGCGCCCGAGCCGACCCACGCCATCGCCGCAGCGATCCGCGAAGCGCAAGGCGTGCTCGGGAGACCGGCGAGGAGAAGGTCATCCTCACCGCGCTGTGCGGCCACGGCCACTTCGACCTGGCGTCCTACGAGGCGTACCTCGCCGGCGAGTCTGGTCGACTACGAGTACCCGGAGGAGAAGGTGCACGCCGCCCTCGAACAACTGCCCATCATGAACTAGGTGCCAATGATGGTCGACCCTGCCCATCATGCGCACAATTGGGCTGCGATCGCCGGGGCTCTGGACGGAGGAAGAGCATCATCATTCAGGGAGTGCCAATCAGGGCTCGGTGAGCCAAGGGTTTGACATCGTCCCTCTGCGGCTATCTGAACTGCGTGATAACCGTTGGATGCTGTCGATGACTGAAGCCTATTCGGCGTCTTCTCGTACCCGTAGGTGACCAGGAGATGCGCATGGCGAGTTGTGAGGCCAACTGCTTGTTCCACACGTTCTCGAAGCCGGCCAATCTCGATCGCTGCAGCAAAGACCGACGTCCTGATTGATTGGGTGTTGAGCTCGAGCGACAGATCCACGAGGGCTCTGCCAGCATTGATCCACGCCATGAGGCTGTCGGCTTCAGAGGTAAGAACGACAACTCCTTGACTCGTAGGATAAGCTCCGCCGCAGATTCAATTTGCTGAGTTTCGCACCGATGTTCACATGTTTCATGATGTGAGGCAGAGCCAGGGATGTGAAGTTGCCCATGGTCAAGCTGTATCCGTGCAAGCCGATACTGCGAGTGGAGTAATTGCTGTTGATGTGCCTCGCGACCTCGCGTCGAAACCCTTTCGATTTGTACGCTTCCGCGATTCCTTCGGCAGTCAGCCGAAAAAGGGTCTGCGGCCGATCGTCAGCTCCATCGATGACGTAAAAATCGGCCGCATCTCTAGTGGTCGCCGTCCCTACAGCCAAAGCTTGAGCGACTTCCGACGCAATCTCGGCGATCTTCGATCGCTCAATGGCGGTGTCAGCGTAATCGCCACGGTAGTTCTGGCGATGAAGAATCGCCTGTCCGAGATCACTTGCAACGAAATCCGCCCACTGATCCGTTGATGCGAAGGTGAAAGTCGCCAAGCGGCCCAAGTCGAGGTCTGGATTCGTCGTCAGATCCTGGATGCATCCGACTCGTTCGCCGACAAGTTCTATGTGGCGAAGCAATGCCCCCATGCTCAACGCCATGTCTCGCATCTCTGGATCGGCTTCAGGAACCGAACGACGCCTGTCGAACGAGATGGATACGTGAGAGCCATCAACCTCGAACCGCCACGGCTGGGTGTTGTGAGTCGAGGGAGCGAGGGTGGCCCAACCTATGAGGTAGAGGATCTCATCGCGCTGTGAAGATAGAGACCGATATCCGGTTACTAATTCGTCTCGGGCTCTTGCGGCGAGTTGTTGGGAGGTCACGTTGTCGGTGAAGAATCGGCAATGAGGCTCGACAAGTCCATGAAGTATCTGCCAGAGACTGGCTCGGAGCCGCCCGTGAGGATGTGCCGGATTACCATCGTGGCAAGTCCCGCGTTGGTTGCGACAGTACCTCGAATAGTTGGGGCGGCCAACGAAGTCTTACCCATCTCTCGCAGCGAGTTGAGGGCCCTAATCGGAATGTGTTGTCGCTCGACAAGATCTGCTGAATACCTTACGATCTCGTCTGAAGAAACATCGGGGTTCGCCTCGATTTCCTTTACGGCCTCTTCAGCTCTCCCGAGAAATGGACGAACCTCACGGTCAACGTCGTACCTTTCGATGTCGATGAGAACGTTGTCGCCGAGGCTCGTCATCATGATCAGAGGAACCTCTTGTTCGCGTGCCATTGTGCGCAACTGAATCTTCAGCTTGAAGTCATCGACTTCATCGACGACTAGATCCAACTCGCTCTCGTCAGCGAAGAACTGCCGAAGGTTCCCTTCGTCGAGGCCATTCTCGAACAACAGCACTTCCGCGAATGGATTGGCCTCGTAGATCCGTCGCGCCGCCAGGACAACCTTGCTCTGATACAGGTCCTGCACTCCGACCTCCAAGCGATTCATGTTGGTTGTGTCGGCGAAATCAAGGTCAGCGATCTTGATTGTGTCGGAAATCCCGGAGTACGCGCAGCCAACCGCAATACCCGCTCCGACCGACATGCCAGCGATGCCGACTCGGGCGCTTCTCAGCACTGCCTGTTCGCTGTGGCTAATGAGATCACGGTTTCGGTTCGTTCGCAAGGCGACGAAGTCGTCTTCCCCAACGAGGTGCACCAAGGTATTCATCCATGGAAAAAAGACCCACGCCCCCAGATCATCTCTGCCGTGGCCTCGAGCTTTCAGGAATTGGCTAAGGGTTTGTTGGTCGTCAGACAGGGGCGGATGGGTGACCACGAATAGTTCGTGCAACTGCTTGTCGCGAAGATCGACCAGAGTCGTTGCTTGGCGACGAAGGTTCGCTAGATCCGCAGGATCGAAGGATTCTTCTCTCAAGATGATTGGAGTGCGCACGCTACGTAACCCACTTCTGTTTGATACCGGGCTTGAAGTATTCCGGGCTCTCATACGGCCAAAGTTCCACGGCCGGGATCACCACATCAGCCTTAAGGGAATACAGTTCGCGATACTCAGAGTTCTCGATCATGAGCTGTTGGTGGATGGCCAACTGGGTGTCCCGCGCTAGTTCCGTATCGGTTTTCACGTCATGCTTGACCTCCGCGTTGACGACAAGGCGCTGCTGGCCATCCTTCGTGTAGTCCACGGTCATCGTGAACTTCCCCGTCAGTGCGTGTACGAAGCGTTGTGCGGAAAGAGCCCGGCGAACCGAGTCCGGGTATACAAGGAAGGCGTAGTAGCTGACCGAGAATCCCTTTCGCTCGTATACGTAGACGAATGGGAGATTCCAAACGGTCTCCCCGATGCCCGAGGAGTCGACAAGATCCGGAAGGGATCGGCCCTGGGATTCAAGTCGCTGCTCCAAATCGGCTTTGGTGACGACCCCGCCGTAATCCTTGAGATCGTATCTAACGAGGGGCAACCCGCTCCAGGAAGAGCAGATCAGTGTGGCATCGTCCTCCTCGAAGTGGAACAACTCGGGGATGTACTGTGCCAGTGTGGGCTGCTGGTGCTCCTCAGGAAAAACACGGCACACGGTGGCAGGGCTCTCAAAAATCGTTCGCCTGGTCAGGATCGACAGTGGAATCTCGTGGGCCATCGTGCCCATGTCCACTGTGCCGTAGTGGTTCAGGGTGTCCAGCAGCACATTGTCAAGTGCGGCTGTCCTTGCTAGGTAGTCGCGGAATTGCTCAGAGAACGCTTCCGCAGAAAGCACAAATCCGAGTCTCAAACCATGCCAGTCGACACCGTGTCTGACGCCATCATCAAGTATGTCTTTCAAGAATGGCGCATACGCTCCGATGATGACCTGATCAAAGTATGGGGATAACCGCTTGACGGCGTTGACGACGGCCCGCTTGTCGATGCCGGGCGTGATGACTGATAGATCGTATTGTCGCCTCTGAGAGAGGATTGTCAGCGCTTCGTACGTGAATACTCCTCCAATCCAAGCGCCCATAGGAAACGCAACGACGTAAAGGGTTCTTCTTTCGTGAATACGGAAGTTGGCTCGCAGGTAGAGCTCTGCCATTGACACGTACACCGCGCCCTGAGTGGATTGACGCGGGAAATAGTAGGGATCCCCGGTTGAGCCAGAAGTCATGCTGATAGTCCAGTTCCCGCTCGGGAGACGCGCCGTCCCACGACAGCATGTCGGTGGGGTATCGCCGGAGGTAATTCTCCTTGTCAATCTTGGGAACAGTGTGGAACTCTGAAGGCGACTTCACGCTCGCAGGATCGAAGCCACACGAGGCCAGGAAGTCCCGATATGCCGGAACGCGGCGAGCCATGGCGTGAAATAGGCCGAACGCCATGTCCTGCCCTCTCCGAATCCAGTCGGGTTCGGGTTCGTCGCGCAGTCTCTGATGGAAAAGCGCGGCATCGTCAAAACCGGCCAGGAGATGGGGAGTATTCATCCGAATCCCTGGGGCTCGGAGGGGGTTCCGCGACTCGCGTCCGTGGCGCCAAATCGCCCCATATGGCTCGAACCGACCCGATCCGGTCGGAGAGGTAATCCGCTCCCGACGGGACGCCAGGGATCTCGCTTGCGTCGCATCGCTACCACGACAGACTCGTATCCCTGAACGTATCTGCTATCAGACTGGCAGCGTGCCTCATGTCGCTGGCACCTCCCAAGCAGAGGCGTACGAAGGGTCTAGTTGGGAAGCCCCCGCTCATCGCTTCGCCAGGCGTGACGATCGAGCCCGCGTGCGGAGAGTACCGCGAGCGAAGTGGCCTCCGTGGATATTGTCGGGAGTGAACAAACACACGTAGAGGGAGTTCGGCCGGCAAATGCAGCCACGGGGCGCTGTTCTAATCTCGCGATGAAGCACGGACCGCCTTCGCTCCAGCTCCGCCTTCACGACCCACCGCAACCGCGTTCGACGAATAGCTCGAGCCCAACGGCAGCAAGCTCGAGCGAGACTCCCGAAACACCGACACTCTGGGACGCAATTGCAGCTCGGATGCCGCGCCGTCAACTGCGAACCAGATAGGGTCCACCCAACCCGCAGCCCCGGCGCCCCCAACCGTTTCGACGTCGAGTCCACGATCACTGTTGTGTCGCTGGTGTAGAGGAAACTGGGGCGGGTCTCGGACAAGAAGCCGTACACGTCGTCGACTACCAGGAGTCCGCCGTTCTCGGCAACAACATCGTGCAACGAGCGCCATTCGTTTTCGCTGCAATCGCTTCCGGCGGGATTGGAGGGGAATGCGAGAACCACGGCGAATGACCCACGCAACCTGCCGATCTCGCCGGTGAGCGCCGTGAGTAAATCGGAGATCGGTGCATCCACGGGCCAGTTGACCGGATGAGGCGTACGCCCTGCCCTCAAGACGGCGGGAGCAAGATCGAAACCCGGCATGGGATATAGAACGTGCGTGCCCACCGCAGTCGTCGCACGGGATAGAAGCTATTCCGTCATAGGCACCGTGCGTTGCTACGACCATGTCGGGATCGATCTCAATCCCACGTTCCGTGAAAAAGAGTCGAGCGACCGCCGTTCGAAACCTGATAGATCCCTGCGTGCCGGGGTATGAAGAGATGCTGCGCAAGTCAATCGGCTGCGATACTGCGTCCGCCCAGAGCCGATTCAGCAGAGGGATCTCACGGAGGAGCCCCAACGATAGATCAGTCACATCAGGCGGTAGGACTCGACCGTATGCACCGAAGATTGAAGTGATTGCATCAGATACCACTCGACTAGATTCTCCTGGCCCTCGCATGTAGCAGGAGTGTAGACACCTCCGGCAGTGGCTTCTTGAAGCGATTCTGGCGGAAGGCTTATGATGCAAACCGAACCAGCAATCGGCGCTCTTCTACCGATATTCGCAAGCACGGTCGCTCAGCCAACGAATAACCACACGTCACCTGGGTTTGGCACCCGTTCGATTCGGCCTTGGAATCACAGGCAATGCCGGACATAACCGTATGTCACTCCGAGTGACCTTCAAGTGGGAAACTGCATCTCCCCCGTCGTTCACCCTGCCTGACGCCGGCGCCTGCGGGACTCACGTTCGTAGAGCTCGATGGTCTCGGGGTCGAGGAAGCTGGATGCGTCGGGGCCTTCGTCAGCGTCGACGACTGCCAGCAGCTCCGAATAGACGGCCTCAAAGGCGACCTGATTGCCCTCGGCGGCTGCTGCTCGCATGAGGTTGCGGTAACACTCCTCGCACGCTCCGGTGGCAACGAGCCCTTTTCTGGCGGCCCAGGTCGCCTCGGCAGGATCGTCGTTGGCGAGGGCGTTTTGAGCGAGGCGGTGCGCGGCGTTGTCGATGGCGACGATGGCGTGGGTGATGATCCCGTCGGTGTGTGCCCAGATGTAGGCGTTGCCTGCTCCGGTGAATGGCGTTCCTTCGACTAGTTCGAGCGCGGCCCGCAACTGGTGCGCTTCGTCGGCGCCCGACGTTCGGTCGGCTTGGCGTACGTGTCCAGTGAACTTCTCGATGTCGCTCTGGAGGTCAGGGCTGATCCGGTAGATCCCGTCGGTGACGTAGGGAAGGTAGGGCTCGCCGTCGGGGCCGAGTCCGAGCGTGGTGCGGGTACGGTAGGTGTGTCGGTTGAGCCGTTGGTAGTCGGGTCGTTGTTCCGGCCACAGTGCTTCCATCAGGGTGTCGGCTTCGACGCCACCGCGGTGGAAGGTGAGGTAGGCGACGAGTTCGGTGCATCTGCGGAGCGCGAAGCGGCCGTCGATCCCCTCGACCCTCAGGGTGCCGAGCACCTTCATCTCGGGGACTTGGGCCGGGAGCTCCTCGCCGGCCGTCTCTTCCTCTGCGAACAGTGTCGGTTCGATGGTTTCCTCGATCGATCCGGGAACGTCGTCGACGGCTTCGTTGAGCAGGAGCGGGTCGGTGGTGAGTTCGGGTGGTAGGCCGTCGAGGTCTTTGGCGGCGGTGACGAGGTCGGCCACCGCGGTTTGTTCGGTCGGGGTGAGGTTGCGGCGGGCGTACGTCTGGCCGAGTGGATCGACTCGCACGGTGTCGTCTTCGACGTGGAGTCGCCACCGGTCCCCGGTCGGGTAGCCGACGACTGCGGCGACGCCTCGACCGGCATGGGCGGCGATGAGAAGTCTGTTCGCCTCGTCGGTGGCGTCGGCTGTCGGGTGGAAGACGACGATCGGGTCCCAGGTATCGCCGCCTACCGACGAGATCCGACCCTGCAGAGGCGATGGGGATGCGACCCGGGCCACGGCTGCGGCTTTGGCTTCGAGCGTGGGCAGGATCTCGCTCAGGTCGTCTACCGCATGTATGCGCTCGAGGTGGTTGAGGTCCGTCCCGAATCCGATGCAGATGATCTGGAGTTCGTCGGCGATGGAGCTGGCGGCGAGCTCGGTGGCCATCGTGTAGCAGGTGGCTGTGACGTCGTCGGGGTCACCGGTTATCTGGGTGGCTCCGAGGTATTCGAGGTCGAGGAGGAGCTGGGTGTGGTCTCCGTGTCCGACGGTGACGAGCGCCGGGTACGGGGCAGGCACACCGTCGGCCTTGCTCGCGGAGCCTGTCGATGTCGGTGTCGGTGGGAATGGTCCAGCTGCGTCCGTCGTCGTCGATACGCCATCCGGGCGGTGGTTCTTGGTGTGGGGTCCACAAGAGCACCCGCAGTATGTCGGGGGTGAGGTGGACGCCGACGACTTGTGGTGGCGGGATGTGGGAGGCGATGACGTCTCGGGCCATGGCGCGCAGGGCGAGGTCGATGAACTCGGTGGCGGTGGGGGCGGCGGCACTTCGGATCATTGTCTCGGCTGCGCCAGCCTCCGAGGGCGGGGGTGTGGGGATGGTGCCGGGTCGGCGGTGCCTCAGCTGTGCCGTTCGGAGCCGGCGGAGGAGGGCGACGATCCCGGCTGCGAGGATTCCGAGGCCTGCGAGGGTGCTGGCGATGGGGAGCAGCTCGCCGGCGAGACTCCCGTCGTCTATGTCGTCGGCAGCGTCGGTTCCATCAGGCTGAGTGATTGGCTCGGGCGGCGCGTGGCGATTGGTGGGGTCGGTTGGAGTCGGCGCATCGGCGTTCGGGGTGGGCAACGTGGTTGCGGGTGGGAGATCGGGTGGAGGCGTGTTCGGGGCGGTTTCGGGCTTGTCTGGAGGTGAAGGTGCGGTCTCGGGCGGGGCGGGGACTTCGAGGCCGGTGTCGGGTTCGGCGGGGTTGTGGGGGTCGTTGGGGATGGCCGGCAGGAGGAATCTCTGGCCGGGGTGGATGAGATTCGGGTCGTGAGGTGGCGCAAGCCGGTCCCGGTTGACGTCGACGAGGGTGTTCCAGTAGCGGGTGGTTTCTGTGGTGGTGGGGGTTCGGTCCCATGCGTCAGAAAGGGCCGTCTCGGCGATACTCCAGAAGCTGTCACCCGCTTCGACGGTGGCCTCGGCGACTCCCTGCTCGCTCAGGGTGATCCGACCTCGGTCGGCTCTGCTGACTCGGCCTGGGGGTCGGTGGGGATGGGGGGCAGTTCGAATCGTTGGTCCGGGTAGATGAGGTCGGGGTCGTACGGTGGTGCCAGGTGTTCTCGATTGGTGTCGACGAGGTGCCGCCAATACTCGGATGTCTCGGACTCGGTGGGTGGACGCCCCCAGGCGGTGGCGAGGGTGGTCTCGGCGATCGTCCAGAAGTTGTCTCCTGGTTGGACGGTGACCACGCTTGCGATCTCTTTCGTATCGTCTTCGTCGGGTGTGGTTGCGTCGTTTGGCAGGACGAGCAGCCAGCCGGGGGTGAGATCATTTGTGGTCTCGGTGAAGCTGTGGCCGTCGGGCATGGTCCGTCCTTCATTGAGTGCCCGGATCTCCTTCCATCGTCGACCGTCTCCGAGGGTGGTCTCGGCGATGCTCCACAGCGTGTCGTGGCGCATCACCTGGTATGTCGGTTGGTGAGATTCGGCCTTGTGCGGTTGGGTGGACTCCGCCCATCTGGGCCTCGCTGGCTCTTGACCCAAGTCCACAGCCGGATAGCTCGACGCCAGAGTGAACTCGGCTGGAAGCGGAGTCGCCGTGGCTGGGACCGCGCGGAGCGGACCGAGGGTGGCGGCGGCGAGCGTGATGGCAGCGACGAGCTGGGCGACCGCCGGCTGCAGTCCTGGTAGGACGGGTAGGCGGCGGGCGGTTCTGCCTCGGACGGCGGCAATGGATTCGGCCATCAATACGGTGACGAGCTGGGCCCAGACGATCCAGACGACCACAGCCAGGGCGTTGATGAGGAGTTGAGGGTCGATCCCGCTTCGGAAAGCGAGCTGGATCTGGTCGAGGGTGGGAAGGCTGGTGGGCAGTGGCCATCCCACATATGCGACCAAACCGGCGGGAACTCCAATCGACGAACAGCGAGCACGATGATGAGGGCTCCGACGCCACGGATCATGTTGTTCAGGTGTCGCATCATGGCTCCTGGGTGATGGCGGCTGCGGTCTCGGTGGCGGTAACGGTGATGGGTCCGGTGGGAAGGAGGACGGGGTCGACGGTGAGCTCGACGGTGACGGTGACGGTGTCGCCGATCACAGTGATCTCAGTGGCGGTGTGCCCGAGGGATGTCAGGTATTGGTCGACTCGGTCGGCTGCCTCAGCCGGGAAGGAGGGTGAGGTCGCCGGTTGTGCGGAGGGTGTCGAGGTCGACGGCTTGGGCGCCCGTTCGGGCAGCGTTGTCGGCCAGGTGGCTGGCCTCTCTGAGGGCGTTGACCTTGCGGCCACCGTCGATGGCGAGCCCTGCCGCCATCAGGAGGGCGAGGGCGATGACTGCCAGGAAGGTGGATACTGCTCCGCGCTCATTCATGGGCTGGCTCCGGCATTGGCCCGGTACGTGTCGATGACCTCGACGGCGGTGGCGGCGAAGGTGCGGTTGCCGGGGACGGCCAGCATGGCGATGTCGGCGAATGCGGCCTCGACAGCTGACGGTGACGGCGACTTGACCGCCGGCAGCGAAGTCGGAGGTGTCGACGGACACGTCGAGGTTCCGGCATGCCACCGCGCCTTCGGCGATGTTGGCGGCGGCCGTGTTGGTGCCCGCCTCCAGGGCGGCTTGTGGGGTGGCGACGAGGGAGGCGGCTCGGGCGGCTTCGTGGGCGGCGTTGGCGACATCACCTTCGGCCTGGGCGACCCGTCCGGCGAACACGACCAGGAGCATGAACCCGATCAGCACAGGGGTGAGCACGGCCAGCTCGGTGGAGACTGCTCCTCGCTGGTCACGGTGGATGCGGGTCATCGGTCTGGCTCCGGGATGAATCGTTCGATCGGACCAGCGGCGCGGGCGGTGACCTGCCAGTCGAATCCGGGAAGGAGTCGGGGCGCTCGTCCCGTCACCTCGACGCTGACGGTCTCGGTGGTGCGGGTGACGGTCACCTGTGGTTCGGTGATGTTGCCGGCAGCGTCGAGGAACCATTCGGCGGCTCTGGATCCCGTCTTCCTCGGTGGCGGTGACGACCTGGGCGGCGTCGACTGCTTCTCGGGCAGCGGCATCGGCGATCTGATCGGCGTGCCACCACAACGCGATCTGGAATGGGACCAAGACGAGCGCGATCAGCACCGGCATGATCACAGCCAGCTCGGTAGAGGTGAGGCCGTCCTCGGCCTTTCGCCGCCTCTTCGCCACTTTCACGACCTCTCGCCCATGGCCTTTCAGGGGGTGGGTACGTTGTCGGGGATGGCCTCGGCGTTGGATCGCATCTTGGCGATCAAGATGATTCCGGCGGCGACAGCGATTGTGACGAGGACTCCGGTGAGGACGGCGGCCTCGGTTGACATCGCTCCTCTCTCGTCCCGGACCTGGACTCCGAGTCTGCTGAGGCCGACCTCGATCAGCAGGCGGGTGTAGTCGATGTAGGCGGTCATATCAGTCGCTCCTTCCAGTAGCGGATCGTTTGGTCTTGCCGAGGCTGTTCGATTCCTTTCGCAGGTGTCATGGGACTGTCCCCGGCGTGGAGATCGCTTGGACGACGCCGAAGCCGATGAAGAGGATCATGCCGACGACCAGGGTGACGACCGGCAGGAGCATCTTCTCGGTGGCGGCTTCGGCTTGGGCTTCGATGGCGGCGGTCTGGGCGGCGCGCATGGAATCTGCTTTGGCGGCGAGAGACGCCCGGATGCGGGCTCCCTGATCGCCAGCCAAGTGGGCCGATGCGGCGAGTTCGCGGAGCTCGTCGACGCCGAGTTCAGTTCCAAGATCGTCGAAGACCTCCCACGGGGTGCGGTTGGTGAGGCGAGCCCGGCTCAGCGCGCTGACGGATTTCGGTGAACGCCCACCCCTCTCCGAGGTCGGCGGAGGTTTGAAGGGCGGTCTCGAGTCCTCCCCCACCGGCCAGGATGATGGTGACGAGATCCAGGTAGGCGGACAGGGAGTGGCGGAAGTCGCGGCGGCGACGTTCGATCCGCTCCGACAACCCGAGGTCCGGCCACACGAAGCCTCCGATGCCCAACCCGACCGCCAGAACCGCCACCCACCCGGCCGGCACCGTCACTCCCCCGGCGGCGAGGATGGCGGCGAAGCCGAGGGGGAGGAACAACCCTGCGAGTCCGCCGAGCATCTTCTCGTAGGCATGGACTTCGACTGGCTTGCCGAGAGCTCGGAGACGCTGGCGGAGCCCTCCGAGGTCGACCAGTCCGGTGGCCTCGAACAAGCTGATTGCTGCCTGACCGATCCGGTTGCTCATCCTCGTCGTCGACATCGTCTCTGACTCGACGAGGGTTCGGGCGCGGTCGACTCAGATCCGCCAGTGCCCGCTGGAGTGGCACAGGTCGAGGGAACACCGCCCTTGCGGCCAGGAAGACACCGAGCCCGATCCCCGCCCCTGCGACCATCACCGCCAGCGCCGTCATCGGACCTGCTCCTGATGTGAGATGTGACGGAGCGTGAAGCGCTCAGGTGCTTCGAGTTGGCTGTAGTGGTGAAGCATCACCCCGGCACCGAAGAACACGGCCATCACCACCACCAGCCAGCCCTGGCCGGCGGCAGTGTCGTAGGGTTCGAGCAGGTGCCGGGCGAACACGTAGAGGAAGACGACGGTGGCGGTGGTGGTGGCGACCGCGATCCGGGCGGAGGTGCGGATCCGTGCTCGGCCGATCTCGATGCGGGTGCGCATGCGAACGTCTCCCCGGATGGCCTCGGCCAGGCGAGCCAGCAGCCCGCCGAGGTCCCGCGCTTCGAGGCGGGCGGCAGCAGCCAGGGCAGCGACGATCAGGTCGGCGGACGAGTGGTTCAGGTCGGTAGCGAGAGCGTCTAGAGCGCTTTCGAGTGGCTGATGCCGGAGCCGGTGGGCGAAGGTCTCGAGTTGGGGTTTGATGGCGGCAGGGGCGACGGCTGCGGTTTGGATGAGTGACTCCTCGAGACCGGAGGCTCCGGCCATGGTGTCGCGGATCATGTCTGCCCAGGTGGCGATGGCATCGGCTGTAGCCGTCTCCTGAGCACGGCGGGTGGTGCCGCCCAATGCAGCCGGGCCTACCAGCATGCCGAGTGCGGTGCCGAGTCCGGCTACCGGCCAGCCGGTCACCAGCCCGACGACCGTGCCGACGAGGAGTGCTGCGGCAAGCCATACGGCGGCCCGTTCCGGCGGCACCGCTTTGGGGACCAGGCGGTGGGTGTCGGGCACAACCCTGACGCCCCGCAACGCAGTCATCCCCAGCCAGATTCCCAAACCTCCGAGAGCTCCGACGGCGGCGGCGAGCACAACCTGCATGCTCACCACCACCCGGACGAGGTGGACAGGTACGTGGCGTCGAAACCAGCATCGACGAGCTGGGCAAGAGTGTCATTACGAATGGTCGGTCCCGGCGCCGGCACTGCCTTCCCGTCGGCGGCGGGCCGGTAGATCTCGTTGGTAGCGATCTGACGGGCCTCAGCCTCCAACACCTCACGGATACTGGTGACTCGCCGCAAGCCGTCAACCCAGCCGAGGTGAACGATCAGGTCAACCGCGTTGGCGATCCACTTGTTGGACGTTTCCTCATCCAAGCCCGCTTCCGCGGTATACATGCCGAGGCGGACGATGGCCCCCTTCGACGAGTCGGCGTGGATCGAGGACATCGAGCCGTCGTTGCCCTGGGACATGGCCCGGAGCATGTCGACCACTTCGATTCCGCGGATCTCACCGACGATCACCCGGTCGGGGTTCTGTCGCAGCGTCGCCCGCACGCAGTCGGCCAGGGAGGCTTCGCCTCGGCCTTCGATGTTGGCGCCGCGCCGTTCCCACATGACCTGGTCGGGGTGGAGGTCTGCGAATCGGTCCAGTCCGATCTCGAGGTTGTCCTCGACGGTCACCACTCTTTCTTCCGGGGGGATTTCGTTCAGCAGGCATCGCAGCATCGTGGTCTTGCCGGTGTTCGTCCCTCCAGCGACGATCAAGTTCAGCTTCGCTCGCACCGCCGCCCCGAGGAACGCCGCCAAGCCTTCATCGATCACTCCGAGATCAATCAGGTGTTTCAGGCGGTAGATGCTGAAGTCGTGACGGCGGATCGTGATGGTCGGCCGGCCTGTCAGACCCATGACAGCGTGGAGGCGTTCGCCGCCCGGGAGTTGGAGGTGCAGCTCCCACGACACCTGGTCCCAACGCTTCTCAGATCGACCGATTCGCCGGGCGGCGGTCGAGACCATGTCGATCAGGTCCCGATCCGAGTCGGCGGCCGCTTCGCCCCGGACCTTGATGCCGTCCCGGTACACCAGCCACACGTTGTCACAACCGTTGACATGGATGTTCGAGACGTCCGGGTCGTTGATGTAGGGCTGGAGGCGCCCGAGTCCGTGGACTCGATCGAACACGGCCTCGGCCAGTTCGGATTCGGCTGAGGCGTCCAGTGGTGTCTGACCGTTCCGGTAGGCGTCCTCGGCGAGACGCGCCAGTTCGGCCGGCGATCAGTGAGCGGGTCAAGGCCTGTTCGTCTTCGACGGTCATCGGGTCTTCCCCGTCGAGGGTCCGGAGCTGCTCAGACAGCTTCTCCGCCACCGTACGGTGCAACCGTCCCCTGAGGTCGCCGTTGCCGCTCACGAACCGGCCTCCTGCGCAACCTCCGCCACACGGATTCCCGGCGCCGGATCCAAGTCATCGCCGACATCGGACCAGCTAGCGGGGCATCGCGAGACGGTCTGCCAGAGTTCCCACCGATCGGACCAGCGGGGACCGGCGCAGGTCACGCACCGCACCCTGCGTACCGGTCAACACTGCTGCAGCACGAGGATCCCAGGCGACCACACCCGCCACCGGAACACCCAACGTGACGGTCACCTCGTGGGCCCCATAGGTCTGGTCACCGACCAGCAGCAGGCTGGCATCCACTCCCGAGTCGCGCAGCGACATGACCCGATGGGCGCTTGGTCGAAGCTGATCAAGAGTGGAACGCGTCAACACCATCAACCCGCCTACCTCAAGTAGAGGGCCGACAGCAGGGAAACCCAGAGCCAGACGGCCACAGTCGACAATGACGTCAACCTCGGTGTGAGCAGCGGACCAGGCCGCGAAAGCTCCCGCCAGATCCCGCAACACCGCATAAGCCTCATCCGCCGAGGCGGGACCGACCAGCACCCGAATCCCGCCCGGAAGCTGTTGCGCATGCCGCCAGACGACGTCGTCCTCAAGGCCTCGGCGTCCAGCAGCTGCCAACGAGGAGAACCCAGGGGTATCGCCCAGACCGTATCGGGCCACGATCACCCCACCGAACGGATCTGCCTCGACCAACAGGCAGCGGCGGTGCTCCGGCCACGTTGCTGCCAGCGCAAGCGCCGTGGTCGTCACACCGGGAGACCCGTGAGCGGAACCCAGGCTCACCAGGCTCACCGGTCGACCCCCGCCACCAGGACCAGCCGGACCTGATCAGCATCAGCTGCGGCAGCCACCTCAGCGGCTGCCTCCTGTGGCATCCGAAGCGAGATGAACCGATCACCTTGTGTGCCCAAACCCGAAATGTCGAAAACCTCGGCTGACGCAACGATGACCCTGCCGGCCGCTATCCCCGACTCAGACGACACCTGATCGGTGAGTACCACATCAACCCGATCCCCGGCTGCCAGCAGCGGTGTCGGATACTCGCCGGGAGCGAGCGAAAGACCGACCACCGCCTCGCCCGCGTCCAACAGACTCCGAGCCACGAAGTGCGCAGGGGTGAGGATGGTGCCCGCATCGAGGTCGGCGACGGCCGTCAACCCGACCAATTCGGATACCGCAGCCGAGTCCAACGTGGTGATCGGGTCATCGGTTGCCAGATACACCACCATCAGATCATCCGAACCGATCACCTGGCCCCTCTCGACAGATTGGGCGAGAGCGAGGACCGGATCTCTTGCGGCCGCCCGGGAAAACAACACCACCGCCACAAGCGCACTGACAGCTACTAGAAACACGGCGATCAACAGCTGCGGCACCTGTACCTTTCGGCGCGGTGGCTCCAGACGAAAGGGACCCCCCGAGCGCTGCCCGTTGCCAGATAGTTCTGTCGGCCTTGTCGATTGGCTCGCGCCACTGCGATTCATGCTCATCCTCCCGTCTCCACCGCCTGAATCTCGCCAACGGCCACCCCGAATGCTGCAGAGAGATCAACAGTGCCGAAAACACCCTGGTAGACGTTGTTGATCCACCACTCGAACTCCCAGGTCACCGTCACCGAGGCTTCGAAACGACCTTCGGGTTCGCCATACGAGCTGTGGTCGTACGTGTACGAACAGTCCGTCGCGTCCTCCGAAGCGCCCGACGTCCACACAATGCCCGGCCCCATACACGTAACGCCGCCGTTATCTCCCATCTCCCAACGTGCATGAGTAGGAGTCGCCCGCACCATGACGGTCGTCAGACCACGAGTCTCCGAGATTTCGATCGGCGACCAACTCGCCGGATCCAGCCACAGCCAGGTTGGTACGTTCACAAAAGCCTGCTGAGCCAACGGTGGGCTCGTCTCAGGATCCGGCGATGGAGGCTCAAGCCGCGCAGCGGCGACATCACGGATCGCTTCTGGCCGGACAGGTGGTGTCACCTCCACAGCGAACTCGTGGGAATGCGCCGGCTCACCATTCCGCCAGCAGGTGACGTTCCACCACCAATACTCCCCTGTTGGATCGAAACCAAGTTGTTCCACGTCGCCGGGGTTGAGCTCGTCTGTCGAGGAGAATTCGACCTCGTCACCCTCTTGGTACGGGCCGATAGCGGCGCAGTAGAAATCCCACGTTTCGTGCACCGTCCGCCCGCCACGCTGGCCTGGCGTCTGCCCGTGACACTCGGCAACTACGTCTCCGCCGCGGTCGGTGGATGCTCCCATCGCCGGTGCAGTGATTCCCTTGGGCCGGCGCGACCTGGAACGCCATCGCAGCAGCAATCGTCGCGATGGCGAGAATCAGACGGACGGAAGCCCGCGATCTGTCGGTGCGAATTCGCATGCGAAATCAACCTGTCCTTGAAGATCTGCGACTTTCCAGGCGCCGTCGTCGAGCACCATCACCGCAGACTGAAGATCACGCTGTCCGTCACGAACCGCTGGCTCATCAGGCAGCCGATCTCCGCTTGCGAGCGTCGTAGAGGCCATATTCAGGGTCTGGCTCTGAACAACTCAAGATCACAACTTCAGTCGGGCTTCGGACCTCAATGACTTCTGGATGCACCGTCGGTTGCCCCCGAAGCGCAACACCGCGAGATTGGTGCTCCTGAAGGAGTCCGACGATGAAGCTCTTCTGAGGCTCGGCCAGCACCTCTTCGATCTGTGGGTTTTCCGGATCTGGCGGATCCCAGAACTCGGCTTCCGCTTCGTAGTAGGCCCGGTACCCGACAATCGCTGCTTCGGCCAACACCGCTGGAACGCACCCATCGGTCTCGAAGATTCGAAGGGCGTCCACGATCCAACCCTCTCCGGTTCGAACGAGGTCCGCCTGGTACCAGACACCGACAGCCTCAGTGAAAGAAGGTACAAGCAACACGCAGTCTTCGACCGTGGCCCGGTCGTCGTCCCAAGCCGTGACGGTTGCGGATAACACGACTTCGGTTTGGACAGGACCGAGGCCGGACGAGCGCTGACGCTCGAACAAGGTCAAAGCACCATCAACCACATCCGACGACGCAACCGCATCCAGTGGGCCTCGATTGAGATCCTGGGAGGCGCGCACCTCGGTCCATGCGTGCCAATAGGCACTCCAAGCGTCGATCGCGTTCTGTTCGCTGGGTCGAGTGGTGGTGGTCGTAAGCGGCGTCGAAGTACTCGTCGATGTTGAGGAAGGTTCGCCAGTGGTCGACACGGGGTCGGTCGACGACGTCGTCGTGGATTCCGTGGATTCGGTCGATGTGCAGGCGCCAAGGATCAGCAGCGTCGCGAGTGCGACGCCTACGAGAAACGCCGGCCGGTTGCGGCCGCCGAACCCAATTGACGAGCGCCGTGGGCTCATTTGGCTACCCCTGCTCCCAGTAGCCCGGCCAACCATACCTATCCGAGAGCAGGCGTGTCGTGACGAACAACGATGCATCATGTTGATATGTAAGGGGCGCCTGCCGCCGTGTGGCGCGACAACCCTTTCATTTGGATTTCACCAGCCCTCCAAACAGCAACAGCGCCGGCTCTGATCTGCAACACCAAGATCTCCATGAGCGGACCGTGCCACGGAACCCTTTCACCAGAGTTTCAGTAGCCCTTTCAATGACCCTCCAACTCGTCCTTTTCTGAGGAATACCGGCGCATGAGTGCTCTCAAGACACTGGCCGGCTGTCTTCCAAGTGTTGTTGAGCTTTGGTCACGAGATGACATCGGGTTGAAAGGGTCAGCATCCATGATCCGGCCATGGTTCAACTCGACCAGTTGCTGACAGTCGAACA
Organism: uncultured Actinomycetota bacterium; assembly: GCA_963718995.1. Taxonomy (GTDB): domain Bacteria; phylum Actinomycetota; class Acidimicrobiia; order Spongiisociales; family UBA4744; genus UBA4744. Next base: position 348,849 of record CAVRAP010000021.1, on the reverse strand, counting down.
ACTCGCCAATTACCTAGACGTGCCTGTAGCCACCCTGTACGCATGGAGGCACCGCCGTCAAGGGCCGCCCAGCTTCAAAGCAGGCAGGCACCTCCGGTATCGGCTCGGGGATGTGGAACAGTGGATCGCAGGGCGGGTGCAGGATGTCGGCACCACTTCTCGACACTAGGCATACTGTCGGATCCATCCCTCCCCAACCGTCGCATTGCGGAATCGTGCATACTGAGTCGCGCAGGTCACTACCAGACTCGAGGAGATGATGGCGAGGGGTGCAATCGATCGGCGTGAGAATGGCCGTTATCGAGCGCGGTATGAAGGTCCCGACGCCCGATGGCATAGCCGGACCTTTGACCGCAAAGTTGACGCTGAGAAGTGGCTCACGGATCAGCTGGCAAGGGCCAATCGTGGGCAGTGGATCGATCCAAACGCCGGACTGATCTCATTTGCTGATTACGCAAACAGCTGGCTCATGGCGAAGTCGCGTATCAAGCCAAAGACACGTGCCGGATACCGGTCCCTCCTCGATTCACGAATCCTTCCGGTTTTCGGTCAAACACGACTCGCAACCATCGATCGGGCAATGGTGGGCTCGTGGGTGCGTTCGATGACCGAAGAGGGCCTTTCGGCGTCGCGTACCCGCCAAGCTCACCAATGCTTGGCAGCGATTCTTGAACAGGCCGTCGACGACGGAGTGATCGGACGTAACCCGGCCCGCAGGGTCGAACTGCCACGACTCGGCGAACCATCACACCGCTACCTCACGGCCGAACAGGTCGCCCGATTGGCAGAGGCAATGCCAAGCCGCCAACACAAGACAATGGTTTATGTCCTTGCCTACGGAGGTCTTCGATGGGGCGAACTCGTCGCTCTGCGCCGCAGTCGGATCGATGTTCTCCGCCGCACCCTCCAGATAACCCAGTCCGCAACGGAAGTCGCGGGATACCTTGACTTCGGAACGACGAAGACTCATCAGTCGCGAACCGTTCATCTTCCGGCCTTCGTGTCCGAGTTGTTAGGCCGGCACTTGGAGGACGTCGAAGACGCACCGGGAGCACTGGTGTTCACCGCCCCACGCGGAGGGCCCCTCCGGTACCCGAACATGAGAAAGACCGTCTGGGATCGTGCGCGAGGACAATCCGACGAGGATCTCGCCGACATCACACCCCACGACCTGCGTCACACGTGCGCGTCGCTGATGAGGGCGGCAGGTGCAGATGTGAAAGCCATCCAACAGCAGCTCGGCCACCGCAACGCGACCGTCACACTGAACACCTACACGCACCTTTTCGAGGGTGATCTCACAGCGGTAATGGACCGCCTCGATGCCCATTCCGCGACCGAATCGCGTCCTGAGCGCGTCCTGGGCGATGTGATCGACCTCCCTCAGAGAAGCCAAAACCCCCGCTGAGCAGGGGTTTTGCTGGCTCCGGGGGTGAGACTCGAACTCACAACCTACGGATTAACAGTCCGGCGCTCTGCCAATTGAGCTACCCCGGAAGGGGTTTCGAGCACGAGATAGTACCACCGTGTGCCAGAATCAGTTATTCACGATGCGACCAGCGGGGAGACGACCATGAGGTTCCGAATCGGCATGATCCTGGGATTCGTCGCCGGCTACGTACTCGGATCCCGGGCCGGCAAGGAACGATACGACCAAATCGTACGCTCGTTCAAGAAACTGATGGGAACCGAATCGGTGCAGAAGGCGACCGAGGCGAGCAAAGAGTTCCTGGGCAACGGAATGACCACCGCGTCTGAGCGCATTCGCGTCTGTCATCGACAAGTAGGCGGGGAAGACCACACGCCCCTTCCGGGGACTAGGCCTCTCCGAGGAATCCCTCGAGGCGCTTCGATCGCGCCGGGTGCCGCAGCTTGGCGAGTGCCTTGGTCTCTAGCTGACGGATTCGCTCCCTGGTCACTTCGAAGTGGTTCCCCACCTCTTCCAGAGTCCGGACCTTGCCGTCGTCGAGCCCGAACCGCATGATGATGACCTGGCGTTCGCGCTCGTTCAGATCCTCCAAGGCGCGAGCCACATACTCCTGCAAGAGCTTGAAGGCAGCAGCCTCGACCGGGACCACTGCCTCGGTATCTTCGACGAAATCGCCGAGCGTTGAGTCTTCTTCTTCTCCCAGCGGGGTCTCCAGCGAGACGGGATCCTGAGCGATCTGACGCAATTCGGTGACTTTGCCGGGCTCGACCTCCATCTCGCCTGCGATCTCGTCGATGGTCGGTTCACGGCCCAGATCCTGCATCAACGCCCTCTGCACTTGAGCCAACCGGTTGATCGTCTCCACCATATGGACGGGCACGCGAATGGTTCGCGCCTGATCGGCCAGCGCCCGGGTCACCGATTGGCGGATCCACCAGGTTGCATAGGTTGAGAACTTGAACCCCTTGCGGTAATCGAACTTGTCGACCGCCCGCATCAGACCGAGGTTGCCTTCCTGGATGAGATCGAGCAGTGGCATGCCGCGGCCCACATACTTCTTGGCGATGGAAACCACCAAACGGAGATTGGCTTCGACCAATCGGCGTTGCGCCGCTTCTCCGTTGCGAACCGTCAGCTCGAGAATCGTCGTGTCCTCGGCAGTCAGAACCGCGGGTGGGTCCGACGCGAGCTTGGTCACGGCACGGGCGCCGGCCTCGTTCTGCATAGCCAGCTCCACTTCCTGCTGAGGGCTCAACAGGGGCACCCGCCCGATCTCCTGCAAATACATGCGGACGGGATCGGAGACCGACACCAGCTCATCTGCTGCCATTGGACCCGCGTCGAGAGCATCGGGACCATCCTCTTCGATGCGGACCTTGAGGCTCCGGAGCTGGTCGAACACCTCTTCAAACGACTCGGCGACGGCCTCAGCCTCGAGCAACTCCTGCTGGATCTCCGCCACGGTTAGGAAACCGCGCTGCTGCGCGCGCGCAACCAGGATCTCAATGGTTTTCGCTTGCGGTGACACCTACCGGTCCCCTAGTTCGCGCTTCTTTCGCTCTAAAGCTATCAACTGTTCGAACATTGCGGAATAGGTTTGTGGTTCTTCCGCCGGGTCGGTCTGGTCGAGGACCCGCCGCAGCTCCGCAATATCGCGCTCGATACGCCACCCGCGCAGGCGGTCGACCAAAGCCACCGGGTCGCTGATCGGTAGGGCATCCAGCGCTAGCGCTCGCAACAGGGCGGGTGCCCCGGTGTCACCTTCACCGATCAATGAGGCCAGATCGGGCGGCTCGCCCGGGGGCAGCCCGGTGATGGTCGGCGCCAGCAGCTGGTACGCATCCCGGAACACATCGTCCATGAACATGGCCGAATCGACCTCCACATCGGCCAGCCTGGCATCGTTGGCGAGCAAGGCGCGCAACAGTTCCCGTTCGGCCCGTTCGACACCGCTGCGCCGACGCGGTTCTTGGGGCGCCGGCGCTGGAATCGGGCCGGCGGGGTTTGGATCCACCCCTGATCTCGGCCATGACCGCATCGAAATCCGTGCCCACCCGTCGAGCCACAAAACGGGCGTATTCGCGCCGCACCAGATCGTCCTGCTGGCGACCGATCAACCGGGCCGTCTCGCGGACCGCCCGGGCCCGCCCCTCCGGCTCGGAAAGATCGAACCGGGCCAGCTCTCTACCCAATCGAAACTGCAGCAACGGCATCGACTCGGCGACCGCAGCCTGCATCACGTCTGCGTCGCCGGACGCCACCAGGTCGGCCGGGTCTTTCCCCTCCGGCATGACCGCCACCCTGAGGTCGAGGTTGAGCTTGACGGGGATCTCCAACTCATCGCCCCGGATCGCTGCTCCGGCCCCCGCTTGATCGGCATCAAAAGCCAGCACCACCCGCTCGGCAAATCGGCGGAGCAGGTCGAAGTGCTCCTCCCCCAGCGCGGTGCCACAGGTTGCGACCGCCTGCGGTAGGCCGGCCACATGCAAGGCGATGACGTCCGTGTAGCCCTCCACGACCAGCGAGTACGCGGCCCGGGTGATATCCGACTTCGCCCAGTTCAACCCGTACAGCAGCCGGGCCTTCTGGTAGATGCGGGTCTCCGGCGAATTGAGATACTTGGGTCCATCCCCATCCAGGATCCGGGCGCCGAACCCAACAGGTTCACCGCGCAGATCGAAGATCGGGAACATGATCCGACCCCGGAACCAATCACGAAGCCGGCCGTGGCTGGTCCGGGCCGCCAACCCGGCGCCCGTCATGACCTTGTCCGTGACCCCCTTGTCCCGCAGGTGGGCGACCAGAGCGTCCCATACGTCTCCGCCCGGCGAGTAGCCAAGTTGGAAGCGATCAATCACGTCGACGTCGTAGCCGCGGTTGCGCAGATATGAGCGGGCTCCCCCGGCGTCGGGGCCGGTCTTGAGCCGCTCCTGGTAGAAGTCGACGGCAGTCCGGGTGGCCTCAATCAGCCCCTCCCGCTCCCCCTTGCGCTTGATGGCCTCCGGGTCGCGTTGCAGGGGGATGCCGGCGCGGGCCGCCAGTTGCTCAACCGCCTCAGAAAAGTCGAGACCCTGCGTCTCCTGGACGAACTTGAAGACGTCCCCGCCCGCCTGACAGCCAAAACAGTTGCCGGTCAGGATGTTGTCCTCGAGCGTGAAGGCGTGTGTGCCCTCCACCTCTGCGCAGAACACTTCCTCGATCCTGTTGGTCTGTTTGACCTGTCGAACTACCCAACCCTTTCGTTCCGGGCCGCTGCGAGTCATTGCGTACTGTTCGAAACGCTCCCGGTGCTTGGAAAGAACGAAAAACGATGGATCGAGCATCGAGTTTATGAAGGTCACCGAGTAGAGCGCCGTGGCCATCTGGTTGTACCCTGTTCGGTCTTGACGCTTGATGCCATAGGTACCAATTCCGAGTCGGTTCGCCAGCGTACGCACAAACTCCACATGGTCCCGGTTGGCAGACGCCATCGTCACCTGCCCATCGAGCGAGACACAACCGTCTGCTGCGAAATACCCGGCCAACCACCCATAGAGATGCCCCCGTGCCTCGTCAAGCGACGGAAGGTCTTTGAAACTCATTGGCAGACGCCCGATCTTGACAACTCCTGGTGTGGTTTCCCACCTTCTCGCCTCAGGAAAGAACCGGAGCATGTCCTCATCCTTCTTGCCGGCAAACTGGGCGATGGAGCCATACGGAGTCGAAGTACCGTCCCCAAACACGAACCCCTGCGCGACCCCAAAAGGAGCAGGCGGAACGCGGCCCGCCCCACCATTGTTGGGATAGGCGTAGGCGAGCGGCATGCGAGGCTGAAGGTCTTCCGTGGTGACCTCTCCCAGTCGGCGTCCGTTGCGGACCAGCCAACGATGACCCGACGTTGCGTAGATCGTCTTGGAGACACGGTTCCTCGAAAGAGAAATCTCCCACAAGCGTTGTTCGCCGAACGATGAAATCGGCGCGTCTACCCATTGGCCGCCGGTCGTCAGGAGTCGGTGCGTACCGCCGGCAAGTTTTTCGATGGGGAAAACACCATCCCACGTCAATACTCCGGTGTCACCGGCGAGGCAGTGATAGAGACCCTGGCCGACATCGATCGACAGGGAAGGAGTCTTCTCCTGGTGGAACGGGCAGATGGCGGTGAACGTGCGCCCGCGTTTCTTTACCGTTGTCACACCCTCGAGAAGGTCGACGATATTGGTCGCGTGCCGGACGCGCTCTATGTCATCGCGGTGAAAGGCCATTGCTGCGAGTGTAGATGGGCGGTGCGTCAAGGTTTTCCGGAGCACAATCGTCCGCCCCGGTGGCGGCCGGGCAAGCTAGAAGCTAATCCTCCAGGAGGCCCCGGCGACCGCCGCCGAACTCGTCGGCGAATGCGATCGCCACGAAAGGCATGACGGCCCCGCCGAATAGCCCCGCCACCGGAGAAATGGTGACGATGGCGTAGGTGTAGAGGACGGTGAGCGCAACGGCGACGATTCGCCTTGGACGGGAGTGCTGCCCCTCGAGCCGGAAAGCCACGATCCCGCCGGCCCCATACCCCGCTACCAGGCCTGCGATGAAGAGCGGGAGGAGTCCGACGATCAGCCCGTAGTAGGCAATCGGAAACGTGATCAGGGCCCAAAGACCCGAAGCCTTCACAATGGACAGCGCGGCTCGCTCATTCTGCGACACGAACGCAGCAACCATGAAAACCAGCGGCACCAGAGCAAGACCGACGCCGAGTGAGGCGCCGAACGCTTCGGCTCCGTCGTCGGGACCCGCCATGATCGGAAGGAGGATCAGCGCGTAGCTGATCAGCAGCAGAACGGTAGCGGCGGCTATGGATAGCCACTTGCGAGCGAGGGATGGTTTCGGTTTGGGCTTGTCCATGGCGTCAACAGACTAGTGGCGGTGCCCGGGACTCCTAGGAGACGGGTTCAAAGGACAGGAAGGGGGCGGGAATCCAGCCTTCCTGCGGCTGCGCACCAGGGATCTTCACGAAGTAATAGTCGAGGACGGGGTTCTCCTGGAATAACACCACCTGGACCTCCGCCCCATGCAGGGCCGACCCAACGACGCTGCGCCGCAAGTGGCTGTCGTAGAGAAGGACCGTGGATTGAATGAGATCCCCTTCGTAGACGCCGGTCAACCAGGCCCGGCCGCTATCACCCCATTGCACCGGAATACCACACTGATTGGGGTCCGGATTGTCGTCAAACGGGAGATCGGGTACGTCTGGATCGCGACTCAGAAGCAGGTCTGCCCCGGATTGGTCGGCCACCGTGGTTGGCGAATCTCCCGCAGATGTGATCAGAAAAGCACCCAGCGCGCCTGCGACCAGCGCCAGGATCACCAGGAATCGTTTTGCGGGCGGGAAACGGGGCATCAGAGGATCTCGCTTGGAAGTCCCTCGTATAACCGGCTTCAGCAGCCGGCCATTCCCGCTCAGCCCTTGACGGCGCCTGCGGTAAGCCCGCCGATGATCTTCTTCTGGAAGATCAACACGAGCACGACCAGCGGGATGGTGACCAGAACGGCCGCGGCCATGATCTCACCAAACGGTTCCTGCCGGGAGATTTGGCCGGTGAACAAGGCAATGGCGACGGGGACGGTTCGGGCGGCGGGCTCGATCGTCGTGAACGTGAGAGCGAAGAGATACTCGTTCCACGCGGAAATGAACGCCAGCAAGCCGGTGGTCACGAGAGCAGGCAACGTCAGCGGCAAGAGGATCATGCGGAACGTCTGAAACGGCGTAGCACCATCGACCTGGGCGGATTGCATCAAATCGTCCGGCAGCGCCTGAAAGAACGCGGTGAGCACCCAGACGGTAAACGGCAAAGTGAACAGCATGTAGGAAAGGATCATGCTCGGAATAGCCGGCATGTTGAGAGCCCGGATGACTGCATACAGACCTGTCAGAACGGCTACCTGCGGGAACATCGTCATCGAGAGAATCAGATACAGAGAGGGTGTCTTGCCGCGGAAGCGGAGCTTGCCGAGAGCGAACGCAGCAAATGACCCGATGACCAACGAGAGCGTTGTCACGGTCATGGCGACGATCACACTGTTCACCAGGCCGCTGAGGAACTTCTCATTCTGAAACACCGCCGAATAGTTCTTGAAGGTGATGTCGATGCTGTTGTCAACCGGGCTGCGAGGAATGAACGTGGCCGGTGTCATCTGCAGCTGCGACTCGGCCTTCAGCGATGACACGATCGCCCAGTAGAACGGGAACAGCAGGTACACAGCGATGAGGAGGATGAGCAACCAGAAGCCGATTCGCTTCAGGATCTTCTTATTATCCCGGGCAGGGCGGTAGACGGTGCCAGCCCGATCTCGATCGACGGCGATATCAGTCATCGGTCACTCCCAGCAGCCGGATGTACATGACCGCGAATATCGTGATGATGACGAAGATAACTACCGAGGCCGCCGACGAATAGCCCATCTTCTGGCTGTCGATCAACTGGTAGTACGCATAGCTCGCCATCGAGTACTTCTTCTGAGCCAGGACAATCTGGAAGAGGTCGAACACCCGCAACGCATCGAGCGTCCGGAACACAAGAGCAACACCGAGCGTCGGCTTGAGCAAAGGCAGGGTGATGGATGTGAACTGCTTCCACTTGCTGGCGCCGTCGACGTTGGCGGCCTCGTAGAGCTCGGCGGGAATGAGTCCCAACCCGGCCAGGAGCAACAGAGCCATGAACGGCGTGGTCTTCCAGACGTCGATGGCGATCATGGCAGGAAGCTGCCAAGCGGCGTCGGCCAGGAAGGGTATCTGCCCGTTCCCCAGCCCCAGGTTTTGGAACACGACATTGAAGAACCCCGTCCGGGTCGAACCGAACATCCACTCCCACATTCTCGAGGAGACGGCCGTCGGGATGGCCCAGGGAACCAGCATCACCGCCCGCATGACTCCACGCCCTTTGAACTTGGAGTTGAGGGACAGCGCAATACCAAGGCCGATCAGGGTCTCGAGAATGATCGTCGAGAACGTGAATATCAAGGTGTCCCAGATACTGAGAACAAATTCCGGATCGGTCGCACCTACGACGTAGCGATTACCGAAAAGGCCAAACTGAAATGCCTCTTTGTAGCGGCGGGGTTCTCTCGGCAGGATGTCGAGGGGCCGGGCGAAGATCTTGTCGCCGGTCTCCGGATCGATCACCTGGTCACCGGTCGCCGGATCGACCTCAGCAGGCAACTCCCGGATCTTCATGCTCAACAAATCCGAGTAGTTCTGCAAACCGACGAACTCCGCCTGGCGCGCACTCGCAAACTCGCGATCGGTCAAGCTGGCGTAGAACACCGAACCGAGCGGATAGAAGGCAATCAGGAGCAGAATGAGAAGCGTCGGGAGAAGCAGCCAGTAGGCCAGTCGCTGTTCCTGCTTGAGAAGATCGCCGGCCTTTGCTTCGCCGGTCTGAGCTTCTTTGTCCGGTTCTGTAGCAACAGCCATGGAAATCGATTTAAGCACATCTGCCTCGCGCCTGTCGAGCCCGGGCGACTGCGCCAAGAAAGGAGAGGGGCCCGAAGGCCCCTCTCCGCTATTTCTTAGGTCGCGAGGTTCTAGCCGGTCGGGAAACCGGTCAGATCTTCGAGATCCAGCTCGAGCTCCTCAAAGGCAGAAGCTGCGTCGCTTTCACCGGTCAGCACACTGTGCACAGCTCCGAAGAAGAGCGACGAAGTGTCGCTGTACTGCGGGGCGGTCGCCGTCGAAGGACGGGCCACTGCACTGATGAACACGTCGTAGAGGGGACCGAAGAACGGTGTTGCTGCCAACACGTCCGGGTCGGAGTAGAGCCCCTCGATCGTCGGATTGTAAGAACCGTCGATGGCCCGGATCTTCTGCTCCTCGTAGGAAGCCAGGAAGAAGGCCAACTTGGCGGCCTCGGCAGGATGCTCCGAGTACTTCGAAACGGCCAGCTGCCATCCACCAAGGGTGGCGGCACCGGACCCGGACTTGCCGGCCGGGAGCGGCGACACGTCGAAGAGGTCCTTGATCACGGAATCGTCGGCCTGACCGAGCGAGTACGCGTATGGCCAGTTGCGCATGAAGGCGGCGTTGCCGGCCTGCCACACACCACGAGCATCCTCTTCACCGTATGCCGTTACACCGTCTGGGGAGATGGTGCCGACCCAACCTGCGGCCTGTTCGACAATCTCGATAGCGTTGGGGTTGTTGATCGTGATGACCCCGTCCGGGCTCACGATCGTTCCACCGTCGTTCGACTTGACCCATTCGAGTGCATCACAGGTCAGGCCCTCGTAGGCGTTGCCCTGCCACACATAGCCCCAGAAGTCCTGGTTGCCTGCGGCGCGCTCGCCGTCCTGAATCGTCTGAGCGGCTGCTTCCAGCTCGTCCCAGGTGGTGGGCGGATCGATCGAGTACTTCTCGAGCAAGTCGGTCCGGTAGTACAGCAAACCGGCGTCTGTGAACCACGGAATACCGATGAGCTTTCCATCCACCGTGTTGTTCTCGATGATCGCCGGGAAGTGCTCTGCAGCAACTTCGGCGCCACCGTACTCGTTGAGGTCGACGAAATGCTCCGCCAGGTCGCCCGGCCAGATCACGTCGATCTGGAAGACGTCACCTTCTGGTGACTGAGCCTGGAACAGCTGGAGATACGTTCCGAGCCGGTCCTCAACAAAGTCGGGAGTGTCGATCACTTCGACGGTTACACCCGGGTTGGCGTCCATGAACCGCTGCGCCGAAGCCTTCGTCAGAATGAGTTCGTCGCCGACGTTGCCACCGAACACCGTCAACGTGATGTCGTCCATGGGTTCGCCGGACGTCGTCGTCGTTTCTCCGTCTCCTGCGGTGGTGGTCGTATCGCCCCCGCCGGCAGTCGTAGTAGTTCCTGCATCGCCGTCGCCGCAAGCCGTGGCAAACATCGCCAGGGCCAGGACAAGGACGATAAGGAGTCTAAATCGTTTCATTACCCTTCCTCTCTCCGTGGAATTGCTTCCACATCTCTCTACCCAACAGGCGTCGGGCGGAACTCAAATTTTACCGGAGGTACCCCTTTGTTTGCATCTTGGTTTCGACTGCGGAGGGCGGGGGAAGTTGTGTTTCGCACTTCACCCGGTCTTCAGCTTCTCTTCCGAGAAGCCTGCCTCGTCACCAGAAAGCAGCTCAAGGAACGCTCGGGCGCCAAACGGCCACCCTGCTTGAGGGGTTGGTTACCAGGAACGTTACCCACTCGTGGTAGGTCATGTCAAAGGACTTGTCCCCTATTTCCATGCTCCTGTCAAACTTGGCGGCGTGCCACGACGTATCCCTATGCGAGCAATCTCGGTGTTTGTCACAACCTTGATGCTTTCGAGTTGCACGTCCGCGGGCCCCGCCGGGCTCGAACGAGGTGCGGGATCTCGAATACCAGCCCGGACGCATGCTCGATGTCTATGCCCCACATGGCGATGGGCCCCAGCCGGTTGCGATCCTGCTTCACGGTGCGGGGCTCGACCGCGCGAGCTATGAACGGTTCGCTCGGAGGTTGGCGGAAGGGGGAGCCGTTGTGTTCAACATCGATTGGAACGTGCTCGAGGTGCAGGTCGGCATGCGGGAGGTCGCGTGCGCTCTCCGGTTCGCTGCCGAACCTTCCTCCGACTGGACGGGCGACCCGAACCGCATCACGCTCGTTGCCCACTCCTCGGCATTTGCGGTAGCCGGTTCGGTGGCCATGACCGAGACCTTTGACCTTCCGGAGTGCGGACACGAGCCAGGCAGCGACACCGGTTGGTCTCGTTGGCATCTCACCTTTCTCACCCGTCGGAGGCGACGTCTGGCCCCGGACACTCCTCGGGACGAACCCCGGGTTGCGGATTCGGCTGATCGAAGGCAACGACGATCCTGTGGTCCGCCCCGGCACTTCACAAAGGACGGTCGACATCCTGCGTGCCACCGGTTATCAAACCGACGTGGTCTTCGTCAACGGCGGCCACTTCGACATCGTCCTCGTTGACATCGACGGCCCGCCCCCGGTAGGCGCTTCAGATGAGACCGTGCAAGCCACCCTCGACGTCGTAAGGGGAGGAGCGGGCTAGCTAGGGCAGCCGCTCACCCAGGTAGGTCAACAGGTTCTCGACCGGGATGCGGTCTTGCTCCATCGTGTCACGGTCCCGAACGGTTACCGCCCGATCCTCCAGCGAGTCGAAATCGAATGTGACCGCGTACGGGGTGCCGATCTCGTCCTGGCGCCGGTAGCGGCGTCCGATCGACTGGGTGACGTCGAAATCGATCAAGTAGTGCGGTCGGAGCAGGTCGGCCACCTTCTCGGCTTCGCCGACCAACTCGGGCTTCTTCGATAGGGGAAGCACCGCCACCTTGAACGGCGCCAGCTTGGGGTGCAGCTTCAGCACTATCCGCTTCTCACCACGGACTTCTTCCTCTTGATAGGCATCCATGAGGAAAGCGAAGGTCGTGCGGGTGGCCCCGGCGGCCGGTTCGATCACAAAGGGGAAGAACCGCTCGTCGGTTTCGTCGTCGAAATAGGAAAAGTCGGTTCCGCTGTGCTCGGAATGGGCTTTCAGGTCGAAGTCGGTGCGGTTGGCGATCCCTTCGAGTTCGTCCCAACCCCACGGGTAGAGGTATTCGACATCGGAACATGCGGCCGCATAGTGGGCCAATTCATCGGCATCGTGGGGACGGATGCGCAGGTTCTCCTCTGTCATCCCCAGGTCGAGGTACCACTGGTACCGATCCTTGGTCCAGTACTCGTACCACTCCCCCGCTTGCTCCGGACGGCAGAAGAACTCCATTTCCATCTGCTCGAACTCCCGGGTCCGGAACACAAACTGGCCGGGGGTGATCTCGTTGCGAAACGATTTCCCCATCTGGGCGATACCAAAAGGCAGCTTCTTGCGCGCCGCCCGCCGGACGTTGTCGTAGTTGATGAAGATGCCCTGAGCCGTCTCCGGCCGGAGGTAGACGAGACCGGTCTCATCGTCGATCGGTCCCATGAAGGTCTTGAACATGAGGTTGAACTGGCGCGGCTCACCGAACGTCTTCCGGTTGCCGCAACTCGGACACAGATCCCGATCGTCGAGCTTGTCCAAGCGGAATCGCGAGTTGCAGTTCGAACACTGGACAAGAGGATCGGTGAACGATGCCTCGTGTCCGGAGGCCACCCACACATCCCGGGCCTGCAAGATCGCCGAATCGAGCCCGACCACGTCGCCGCGCAGTTGCACCATCGAACGCCACCACTCGTTCTTGACGTTGCGCAGCAACTCGACACCGAGCGGCCCGTAGTCGTAAGCAGACCGCAGGCCCCCGTAGATCTCCGACGATTGGAAAACGAATCCGCGCCGCTTGGAGAGATTGACGATGGTGTCGAGGGTGATGGTCATGGTGAAGCCTGTCTGGTTGAGAGGGGAAGAGGATGGTAGTTGCAGAAACGAACTTCGCATTTGCAGGACCGTTCGTTGTTGGGAACCGAGTTCGACAGCCGTGAACTGACCCTGCTTATGCCTTGCCGAACCGCCGCTTGCGGCGTTGGTACTCGGCGACACAATCGGCAAGGTGCTTGGGAGTGAAATCGGGGAAGAGGACTTCGGGAAAGACGAACTCGGCGTAGGCCGCCTGCCAGAGCAGGAAGTTGCTCAACCGGTACTCGCCCGACGTGCGAATGATCAGGTCCGCATCGGGCATCCCCGGGACGTAGAGATATGAAGACATGATGTGGGGGTCAATCGTTTCCGGGTCGAGGTCTCCCGACGATGCGTCGGTGGCCATCCGCCGTGCAGCTTCGGCAATTTCGAGCCGGCTGCCGTAGTTGAAGGCGAACACGAGATGCAGCCGGTCGTTGCCCGAGGTCAGTTCTTCGGCATCCTGCATCCTGGTTCGGTTCAGGTCGGGTACCCGCGGGTCGTCGAGGTCGCCCATGAAGTAAATGCGAATACCGTCGGCGTGAAGATCGTCGCGCCGACGGAGCAGCAGATCCTGATTGAAGTGCATGAGGAAGGCGACCTCTTCCTCTGACCGCGTCCAATTTTCCGTCGAAAACGTATAGACGGTCAGCCATTCGATGCCCAGGTCGAGCGCTCCTCCGATGGCATCAAAAAGGGCTTGCTCGCCGGCCGCATGACCGGCCGTGCGGTGCAGGTCTTGTTGCTCGGCCCATCGCCCGTTGCCATCGAGAATGATTCCAACATGGCGAGGCATCCGGTCCGGATCGAGACCGTCCAGCAGATCACTCATCGAGCACCGCCAGGCTCGACAGCCTCCGCTCGAGGTGATACTCGACGAACCGTCGAGTGATCCCCATCGCCTCCCCGGCGAACTGCGGGTTCGATTCCGGCAACTCACTGAGATCGGCCCCGGCCAGAGCTGCGAGATATTCCGTCAATCCAGGTCGGAGCCGCACAGCGCCATCCGTGCGGCAGTTGTCGCACAGCGCACCTCCGGCGGCAAAGCTGAACCGGAGCGACTCTGCATGCTTGCCGCAACTGGCGCAGGAATCGAGAGCAGGAGCCAATCCGATGACCTCTGCCAACTTCAGCAAGAAGGTCGTCATCAGATCGGGTGACGGCTGTTGCTGGTCGAGCGCTCGCAGACCACGTTGCAGGAGCAGAAACAGCCGAAGGGATGGTTCCCCCTCGCTGGCCACCGCGTCGACAGCCTCCACCATGGTGCCCGCGGCCATGACCCGATCAAGGTCGTCGCGCACATGGGAAAAGGTCTCGATCACCGAAACCTGGGTGATCGTGTCGAGATTACGACCCTCGTAGAGAACCAGATCAACGTGCGTGAATGGTTCGAGGCGGCCCCCGAAACGGCTCTTGGTCTTCCGGATGCCTTTGGCGACCGTGCGAAGCTTGCCATGGTTCGGACTGAGAATCACGACCACCCGGTCGGCCTCACCGAACGGAAAACTGCGAAGCACAATGCCTTGATCGTTGCGGATGGCCATGGCGGTCAGCGTACTTTGTACCTGTGCTTCGTACTGCGTATCCCTCGTTGCCCTTTCAAGCAAGGAGTCCACAGTGCGCAGCCCGCAGGCAAATCCTTCGCCTTCCAAGGCCGCAAACCGGGACCGGAGGCTCCAATCGAAGGCGGATGCCGCTGGTATTATCTCGCCTCCGGTGCGAGGCGCAGGGCCAAACAGCGAATCCATCCGGTCCGGTTCCTCGATATGTCACGCTCAATGGTTCTGCGCACGGAGGCCCCTCCCGCATCATGGAAACCTATCGACCAACTTGTCTGCTCTGCTCCCCGGTGACGGTGCTGAGGCAGCTACCCCACATTCGCCAGGCAATCAAGCGACCCCCCGCGAGCAACGATGATCACGTTTGAACCGACGCCGGTGCTGGCGGTTGCAACGGCCGTGTGGACTGTCTGGCGCCTCATCGTGTGGCGACGGAGCGGGGGGGACGCGGTGCGCGAGGTCGCGATCGCCGCACTGTTTGGCTCCTCGTTGGTGATCCTGTACTTCACGTTCTTCCCGCTGACCATCATCTTCTACGACTGGCATGGCCGGTTCAGCCTGGTGCCTTTTGCCAGCATCATCCAACTGATTCGTGACACTCCGATCGAAACTGCCACCGAGAATATCGGCGGCAACTTGATCCTTTTCTTGCCCCTGGGTGTGCTGCTTCCGCTGCTGTTCACACGATTGCGATCTCTTGTACCCCTCCTTTGGCGGTCGGCGCTCATTTCGCTGGCAATCGAGGTAACCCAGATGCTCACCGGTGCCCGAGCCGTCGACATCGACGATGTGATCCTCAATACCGCCGGTGCAGCATTCGGCTTCGCCTTTTTCTGGATAGCTGCGACTCTCCTGAATCGGTCTTCCCGGGGTCGAGCATTCCTCGATCGGACCGGGGCGGCGACCGAGCGCGAGCCGCTGATGCTGGCGAGAATACCCGTTGGTCTCACGGCCCTAATCACCGTGCCGGTCATGGTCGCAACGGTGGTGTCGGGAACGCTGAGCGACGGGCCGAACGGCATCGTCGGCGACGCTATGGCCGGGTGGCCCGACAGTTCCCTGGTGGCCAGGGCCGATGTAGCCAAACACGCGTTCCTCGTGATCCGGGAAGCATCATCGGAAGCCGGCCGGCTGAGGCTGGCCGTGTACAAGCGAGTGCTACCGGGCAGATTCACGCCGCTCCAGACCAGCGAGATGCCTCCGGGCCGGGGCTCTCGCTACAGCTCGACAATCACACAGTTCAATACGACGACGGACGAGCAGCCGGTGCTGATGTACTGGGGGTCAAACGCGGCCCGGGGCAACCATGCTCATCGTCACCGGTGAGGGTCTCCTGCAACAGTTGCCATTGACCGCCGAGTACTTCGTAGCTGGGTTTCCCTTCGATCCCAACTCCCGCTTCGGCGGAGGCGACATCGTGGCTGAGCCCGAGCTTCAATTCCTCGATGGAGCCGGCAACGACGTCACCAGCGAATTCGTACCATCGGACTGACCGGCCGGGACCCGGAACTCAAGTCCCCGTACACTGTGTTCATGAGCATCCTCACCGGACCACAACGAGAGGCTTTTGCGACCGCCCATCCAGCATGGCTGGCGCAAGGCGAAACCATCACCCGGACGTTCACGTTCGAAGATTTCGGCGAATCTCTCGGGTTTGTCACACGAGTCGCCGTGGCCGCCGAGCGGGCTTTCCACCACCCCGACATCGACATCCGCTGGAACAAAGTGACCCTCACGCTCACCAGCCACGACGTGGGCGGACTGACCGAACGAGACACGGAGTTGGCCGCCAGGATCGACGCTTTCGCCGACTGACCAGGTCAAGCCTGGCGGGATCGCAACTCTTGGAGACAGGCCAGGATCCACTCCGGCGCCCCAAACTCATCGGCGGGCTCCCCGGCCTCCCCGGCCGCCCGACGGTAGGCCTCGGACAGGTTGCCCAACATTCGCTCGAGCACAGATTCGGAGGTGACCGGCTCGAGCCACTCCGGGTTCAAGCGAGGCGCACCTCCAAAATTCTCGGCAAACAGCGCAGCCGCCTCGTCTGCTCCGATCGCTTCTCCACCTCCGAAAGGATCGACGAGCTGACCGGCAACGAATATGAGGAAGTGACCCGGCAACCCGACTCCCTGCACCTTGATCCCCGCCCGCCTGCCGACTTCCATCCACACCACCGCCAGGCTTATCGGGATCCCCTTGCGACGATCCATCACCTCATTGAGAAACGAGTTGCGAGGGTCGTAGTAGTTGTCGATATTGCCGCCGAGGCCCTCGCGGATCGCCACGACCCGACGTAGATCGAGATGGGTGGCGCCTGCAACGAGGTCGGCCATCGCGGCCAGGCGCTCGAGGTACGCCTGAACATCGAGTTCCGGGTAGGCAAAGCGAGCGTATTCGAGGGCGGCCTCGGCGAGGAGTCCGTCGGCAGCCAAACCAACAACACGCTCCACCTGTTCGCCGGAGTCGAAACCGACCGTCACTCTTCAAATCCCAGGCGGTCGAGCAGTTGTGGATTGCGTTGCCAATCCTTCTCGACCTTGGCCCGCAGATCGAGGAAGACCTTCGTCCCGAGCAATGCCTCGATCTCATGGCGCGCCTCAGCGCCCGCGGCGGCAATCATGTCGCCCCCCTTGCCGATGATGATGCCTTTCTGCGAGTCCCGCTCGACGACGAGCACGGCATCGACGTAGAGCACTCCGTTCTTGCGCTCCTCCATCTCCCGCACCACGACCGTCAGCGAATGCGGCAGTTCCTCGCGAAGCCGCTCGAGGAACTTCTCGCGGATGATCTCGCCAATGAGCAACTGTTCTGGTTGATCGGTCGTGACGTCACGGGGGAAGTAGAGCGGACCTACCGGCAGCAGTCCGGTCAGCTCGCCGATCAAACGATCCAGCCCGTCGGACGTCAACGCGGACACGGGCACGTACGCATGGAAGTCCCACGCTGCAGCCTCGGTAAGTTGTTGAAGGATCTGGGTCCTCGACGCAACGTCGACCTTGTTCACAACGAGAATGACCGGGGTACCAGGGACCTTGACTCGCTCGGCGATCCTGCGATCCCCGGGTCCGATGTCCTGGGTGGCATCCAGCACAAACACAATGGCATCTGCTTCGGCCAGCGTGCCATACACGAGCTTGTTGAGCCGCTCCCCAAGGCTGGTGCGTGGTTTGTGCAACCCGGGCGTGTCGATCAGGACTATCTGATGCTCGGGCTCGCCAACCGCAGGAAGGGTCACAACGCCCCGGATGGCGTTGCGGGTTGTCTGTGGCCGCGAGGAGGTAATCGACACTTTGCTCCCGACCAGGCCGTTGACGAGCGTCGATTTTCCGACGTTCGGTCGTCCGACAACGGTCACAAAGCCGGAGTTCACGTTGCGGTGTCAACCCGGGAGGTCGAAGCCTGCACCTGGGCAATCCGCCGGCCTTGAACCCGGACAACGGTCAACGTGACCCCTTCAAGCTCAAACGCCTCGTCCTCGCGTGGGACCCGACCGGCCAGACCCAACACAAGGCCGCCCACGGTGTCCCATTCTTCGTGGGGTAACTCAACCTCGAGGAGCTGGCCCAACTCCTCCACCGACAAACGGGCATCAATCAGATAGTCGTGATCGCCCGTCTTTTCGATCAGGGGCGCTTCGGTGTCGTACTCGTCGACGATCTCACCAACCAGTTCTTCGATGAGGTCTTCGATGGTCACCAGTCCTGCGGTACCACCGAACTCATCAACGACCACCGCCATATGGACCTTGCCCGCCTGCATATCACGAAGGAGATCCGACACTCGTTTGGTCTCCGGAACGAAGTAGACGGGCCTCATGAGCTCGGTCACCAGCTGCGGGCCGGTCCCCCGGTCCATGATCCTGAGGAGATCCTTCGCATAGACGAACCCGACAATGTCGTCGGTCCCCTCGCCCGTAACTGGAACCCGCGAGTAGCCGTGTTCGATAACGACATCAAGCGCTTTGTCCGACGTAGCATCCAAGCCGATCGTGACCATGTCCGTGCGGGGCACCATGACTTCACGCACGATCGTTTCCGAGAACTCCAACACCGAGGTGATGAGGCGCCGTTCCTCTTCTTCCTGCGCGGCTTCTTCATTGGGGTCTTCCGACAGGTCTGCAACTTCGTCCTCGGCGACCAGATCAGCGGCGCGGTCCCCCAGACGGCATGCAACGTCCAGCATTGGAGCCAGCCGGTAGGCCATCCGGCGCGGGTGATCGCGGCCCCAGGCGCGCGGCAACAGCTCACCAAGTACCACCAGCGCGACGCCCAGGACGACCAGCAGCATCAGAAGGCGCCACCCAAAGGTGAGCTCCGTCGCCGCCCAAGTAGCCGGGAGGGCTGCGGCCACCAACAGAGCGGAATGAACCATGCTGATCGCCGGCTGGAGCCGGGCGCGATCCTCGAGAAGTGCGGCGACTTTTTCCGCCCCTGCATCCCCTTCGGCGGCAGCGTGGAGGGCGTCGGCCCGCGGGGTCCGGATCAACGACGCAAGGGAAGCTCTGAGGGCTGCAGCCAGGACGAGCAACAGTATCGACGAGACAAAAGCAACGATCACGTTCGCAGCCTCCGGGCCCTCGCCAGCAGTTGGCTCTCCCGGTTCTCCATGAGATCGGCTCCTTCATCGTCCTGGTGATCGTATCCGAGCAGATGCAGCAAGCCATGAACGACCATCAACGACAGCTCATCATGAAAAGACTCACCGGCTGCATCGGCTTGAGCTCGCACGTACGCGGGCGCGATGACGACGTCACCGATATTGAGTGGGGGCCCGCCCGGTCTGCGCTCCGGCACTACTCCCGGCTTGAGGTGCTCAATCGGGAAGGCCAGCACATCCGTGGCTCCCTCCCGATGCATGAAGCGATCGTTGTAGGTGGCAATCTGGTCCTGGCCGACCAGGAGCAGAGTTACTTCCGTGTCGCCGGAAAAACCCTCCTCATCGAGCACCAACTCGGCCAGCCGCCGGAGCGGCTCGGCGTCGATCGGGTCATCCTGTTCGTCGGCGAGAAAGACACTCACGGACGCAACTCCACGTTGGTTACGTCGCTGGTCGTCGGTGCCCCATTGCCGTCACCGGTAGCCGGATCGGGTCTTGGGCCATCCGATTGAGGATTCGCAACGTTGGGAGGGCCCGCTTCACCGGGGATGGCAACAGATTCAGGAAAATCTGGATAGGGAATTCGCTGGTGATAGTGACCGACCAGCGCGTCGACAAAGGCTTCCTTGACACGTGACAACTCACCAAGGGTCAACGCGCACTCAGATAACTGGCCATCCGCCACTTTCTCACCAACGACCCGCTCCACCACCCGCCGGATCTTTTCCGGAGTCGGATCGTCGTCGGCGAAGACTGCCCGGGACGCTCCCTCGAGAGCATCGGCCATCATCAGAATCGCGTTCTCTTTGGTTCGCGGCTTGTGACCATGATGCCGGTAGTCCTCGACGTGTACGTTGTCTTCGCCGTACTGCTCAATGGCCTTGTGGTAGAAGTAACGCATGATGCCGTCGCCGTGATGGGCGACCACGCTCTCGGCGACCAACGCCGGAATCCGGTAATCCTTGGCCAGCGCCACCCCGTCGATCACGTGTTGACGGATGGCCTCAGCCGACTCTTCCGGTCGCATGTAGTCATGTGGATTGGAGATCCCGAACTGGTTCTCGATGAAGTACTGCGGGTTCTTCGTCTTCCCCAGGTCGTGGTAGTAGGCCGACGCTCGCACCAGGAGGTTGTTCGCACCAATCGACTTGGCTGCTCGATCACCCAAAGTTCCGACCAGCAGGGAGTGATTGAACGTGCCACGGGCCTTCTCCTCGAGCATCTGAAGCGCCGGGTGGTTGCGGTCCGTCAGGTCGAGCAGCCGCAACGTCGTGGTTATGTCAAAGATGATCTCGAAGAATGAGACGGCCGTCACACCGACCAGGCCGGACAGAAAACCATTCAAGAATCCATACAGGGCGGCTCCGGCAACAGTTTCCGGTCCTGCGAAGAACCACGAGATGGCCGCGGCAAGCGGTGTGAGAGCCAGGGCGGTGTAGACGATGGCTTTCCTGAGGTCGCCGCGGGCGGAGATCGATGAGACGAACGGGATCGGCGACATGGCGGACAGCAAGGCGAACAGCGTCAAACCCGGGTCGCGGGTGGCGATGCCCGTGAGCGCCCCGACCGCCAGAGACATGATGACGCCGATGCGAGCGTCGAAGAGGATCGCCGCCATGAAACCAAAGGTGGCGGCGGGGATCAGATAGCCGATCGTGAGGTTGTCGTCCGGGGTGAGAATGCCGATCAATCGGGCGGCGCCGGCTGCCAGCGCGATCAGAGCCCCGAAGAGGATGACTCTCTTGGTATTGGCCCAAAACTGTTCACGGAACCGGGCAAGGTAGAACGAGAGCATCCCGACCAGCATCGTGACGACCGCCAGCATCGCCAGGACTTCGAGACCGGTCTGATTCAGCAAACCGAGCTGATTGATCGCCGCTTCGTCAACGGCGGTGACATCCTCGCCCTCGCTCACGATGGTGTCACCCGGACGATACGTAACCGATTCCACTTCGACCTCTTGGCGCACCGCCTCCCGGGCTGCGGCGGTTGCCACCACGTCTTCCGTCTCGTTGATGACCAGGGTATTGGCGACGACATCGGCTGCGGCAGCGCTCGCTTCCGGGTTGTACTCGTCGTCGAAAATGACCGGCGGCCAGTTCACATCGAGGGCGCGCACGGCCGCCGCCAACTCCTCCGTGGTCCCTATACCGTCGGTGAGAACATCAGCTGCCCGGGCGATCGCCTTTTCTTGCACCTCGGACAAATAGGGTCGTAGACCCTGAGCGGATCGCATGACGTCGGCGGTTGCGAGCATCGTCAGCGCTTCGACCGTAGCGGGCTGTAGCGTCGGGAAGGCACCGGACAAGCCCTGCTGCTGGGTTTCGAGCGTTCTGGTCAGCGGCGCAAACCCGACGGCGGCGACTTCGACAACCGTGTCAGCCTGAGCGGTAGTTTCCTGTCGTATGTTGCCCGTTGAGGAAGTGAAGTGCTCCAGACGCTGATCGTCACCAACCACGGTCACCGCCACGTCACCGGTCGCAATCCCCACGATGGTGAACACACCATTTGCGTCGGTTTGCGTCCGATACTCCAGCGACTCGGTATCAAGCACGCTGACGGTTGCTGAGGCCAACGGCGCATCACCGCTCTCGGCCTGAAAGAATCCGTCCCCGTCCGCGTCGAGATAGACAAAACCTCGTACCCCCGCCGTCAAGACGGCGGGTTCGCTCGTGGTGGTGGTGGTTCCGGCCGGTTGTTCGCCTTCGCCCGCCGTTGTCGTCGTGGCTTGGGTAGAGGTCGTCGGCTCGGGCTCAGGGATAGAGGTATCCGTCGTCGTCGTGGTCGGGACCTCTTCGCGGTATACACCCGCCCGGGCCGTCTCGATGAGGACGGCAATCTGATCCGTGACGCCTCGAGTTCGGTCGGGATCCGGGGTGAAGATCGGATCGATGGCGTTCGCGGCCGCCTCGCGGGCGGCCTCGGTCGCCGCCTCATCGGTGACTACCACCGGGCTATCGGCCACAAAACTCACGGGCGAAGGTTCCCCTACGGTAAGCGTGATATCGCTGCGCTGTTGCCCGATGAGCAACACGCCCCAGGTGAGTGCGATCGTGAAGGCAATGATCGCCGCCCTGATGAGCCAGGAGCGCGTGAAGTGTTCGCTCATGATCCGCCGTTCTCTTCAAAACGCTCATAAGCGTCCACGATGGCGGCCACGATCCGGTGCCGGACCACGTCACGCGAGGTCAGCTCGACGAATGCCACCCCGGGGATGCCCTGCAGCACATCCCGGGCGACTCGCAGCCCCGAACCTCGGCCGATGGGAAGGTCAACCTGGGTGATGTCGCCGGTGATGATCATCTTGGAGTTGAACCCCAAACGGGTGAGGAACATCTTCATTTGCGGCGGGGACGTGTTCTGTGCCTCGTCGAGAACGACACACGCATCATTGAGCGTCCGACCTCGCATGTAGGCGAGCGGTGCAATTTCGATGGTGCCCCGCTCCATCAATCGAGAGGTTTCTTCAGGCCCGAGCATCTCGTACAGAGCGTCGTAGAGCGGACGCAAGTACGGGTCGATCTTGGCAATGAGATCACCGGGAAGAAACCCGAGGCTTTCGCCTGCTTCTACCGCCGGGCGGGTCAAGATGATTCTCCGCACCGCGCCCGAGGTCAACGCTTCGATTGCCGCGGCCATGGCCAGATAGGTCTTGCCCGTCCCGGCCGGCCCGACACTAAACACGAGCGTGTTTTCCCGGATGGCGTCAATGTACTTGTGCTGTCCGACTGTCTTCGGACGGACCATCTTGCCGCGGCCCACCGGGACGCCGTCGGTGAGCACATCGGACGGACTCGCCACATCATCGCGGACCATCGCGATGACGCGACTCACCCGGTCGGCGTCGAGTCCCTGGCCTTCCTGAACCAGGATGAGCAGCTCCTCGGTGACGGTCCGGACCTCGGCGGCGCGGGACGGTTCGCCAGAAATCAAGACCTCGTTACCCCGCACGATGATCCGCACGTCCGGGTAGGCCTTTTCGAACAGCCGCAAGTGCGCGTCGTACTCTCCAACCAACTCGAGCATCAAGTGGTTGGAGGGGACGCGCAACCGGACTTCGGTAGCAGGCGTGTCGAGCAAAGAGTCCTCGTTACGAGGGGAAACCATAAGGTTCCAGCAGTATACCGGGAGGTCGAGCCATTACCGAAGCAACGATTCCCGGGGTCGGGAGGTTCCTCATCCCGGCGGCCAGCTCAGCGGCCTACCTCCCAGCAGGTGCATGTGAAGGTGGAAGACGCTCTGCCCGGCGCCCGCGCCCACGTTGGTCACGAGCCGCCAACCGCTCTCGAGTTGCTCATCGCCGGCAACTTGGGCCGCCATCGCGAATAGTTCGGCCAGCATCGGTCCGTGCTCAACCTGAAGTTGCGCCGCAGAATCGGCAACATGCTCTTTGGGGATAAGTAACACGTGGGTCGGCGCGGCCGGATTGATATCGCGAAAGGCGAGAACCATCTCCGTTTCAGCGACGCGGTCGGCTGGAATCGAACCTTCGGCGATCCTACAGAACAGGCAGTCCTCCAACGAGATCTCCTTCCACAGAGTCCTGTCCGGCCGAGGTTACCAAGACCTCGACGAGATGACCGACGAGACCTGCCGGACCCGACGTATGCACCCGCAGATAGTTATCGGTCAATCCACTCAGGCGTGGCGTGCCCGGCGGGCTACTTTGAGCAGGTCCACTTCTCTCGATCAGTACCTGCACTCGTTGCCCCACCCGGCTCTTCAACCATCGGGACCGCATGTCAAGGCCGACGCTTCGCAGCCGTTCGGAGCGATCGCGGGCAGTCGACGGTTTGACCTGCTGCGGGAGGGTTGCGGCCGGTGTCCCGGCGCGGGACGAGAACCGGAAAACGTGGAGCTTGCGGAAGCCGACCGACTCCGCAACGTCCATCGTGCCGGCAAAAGCCTGCTCGTCCTCGCCGGGAAACCCCACCATGACGTCCGTCGTCAACGTGAGATCGTCGATGATCTCCCGGGCCGTTGCGCTGATCTCCAAGAAGTGTTCCAGGGTTCCTGGCCGTCGCATGGCCCGCCACAGGTCCGCATCGCCAGTTTGTAGAGGAATATGGAGGTGCCGGCAGACCTTGGGCTCGTCGGCCAGGGCGCGGAGAAGCGGAACATCGATCTGCGAAGCTTCAATGGAAGAGAGCCGAATCCTGTCCAGGCCGGACACCTTCCCGAGCCCGGCGATCAGATCGGCCAGTCGCTCTGTGCCGGTGCGATCCCATCCGTACTTGCCGAGATGCACGCCCGTCAGGATGACTTCGCGGGTCCCGGCTTCGGCCATGGCGCCCGCCAGAGCGATCACGTCACCGGCAGTTCGACTGGAGAGCGCGCCCCGGGTTCGCGGGACGATGCAGAACGAACACAGCTCATCGCATCCGGTCTGGATTTTCAGGTTGGCCCTGACCCTGGCGGGAAGCCCGGCCGTCGTCGAGGCGCCGACGAGGTCGCCGGCAATCAAGGCAGCCAGATGGTCTTTGTCTTTGTTGGGAACGACGAGGTCGACCCCGGGGATGGCCGCAACGGCTTCCGGCTGAGCGACTGCGTAGCACCCGGTGACGACGATCGTCGATTGAGGATGTTCGGAAATTGAGCGCCGGATCAACTTGCGGGACGCCTTCGAAGCCTCTGCGGTCACGGTACAGGTATTCACGACGACCACATCGGGGGCAATATCGTTGATTTCACATCGCCGGGCGGCAAGCGCGGCTTGAATCTCGTCCGATTCAGCCGCGTTCAGACGGCAACCGAGGGTTCTGAGCTGAACGCTACGCAGTGCCGGCGTCTGCGGCACCGATGCTCACCAGCATTTCGCCGAGCGCTTTCTCGTCCTCTTCGAGGAGGCCGGCCAGCAATTGAAGGTCGCTGCGGCGGATCGTGAGAACTCTTCCGTTGAAGTCCTGGCGCATGATCTGAATAGCCCTGAGGAACCGTTCGAGAATCTCGGCGGTCGTGCCGTCGGTCATTTCGAGTTTGCTCAAGTCGATGGTGACGCCGCCGCTCGACCAGGTCGGAACAGCCGTCTTGCCGCGTTCCACCTGCGGAAGGAGCTGATCGACCGGAACACCATAGAACGCAGCCAGGCGATGCATACGAGGCAGGGACAGAGAACGTTCGCCGCGTTCGTAGGCTCCCAACACCGAAGCCTTGAATTCCTGATGGGAAAGCGCTTCGACTTCTTGGAGTGAGAGACCCTTTTGGCGCCGGATGGCACGCAGGCGCTCACCAACGGTCTGGTTGTACGTATCCGTCATGTCTCCCCTCCGACGGTGCTCACAGATCGTACCAGGACCGGACGGTCCGGGTGGATCTGCTTGTCACTCTAGGTGAAATTATACCCGATATCGAGAAGAATTGCTCCCTCTACGTGTTCATTCTTCCCAAGTGGCTCAGAACTAGTCCCGCAGCCACGACGGCAGCCGTCTCCACTCGAAGCACCCTAGCGCCCAGGCCGACCGTCGTGTCGGCTCGAGCTACTTCCTCAGGGGAGAACCCGCCCTCCGGTCCGACTACCAGGGTCACATCCCCCTGGTCCGGCGGCAACCCGCCTCCCCCGTGGTGCATCAACCAACGGGGAGCCGGCACATCAGCGAGCTGGACATCACCGATATCCATGAGCCACGAACCTCTGCTCTGCTCCAACGCCCCGATCGCCCAGCGGGCCGATTTCTCGGCACGGGGTGGCCCGGCCTGGCTGAACTCGGTCGTTACCCAAAGCAAACGATCGACGCCCAACTCCCCCAGCTTCTCGACGATGAAGCGAACCCGATCGGAAGCATGCAGAGGAGCAACGGCGACGGTCAAGGCAGGCGCCGGTCGCGGCACCCGGGTTTCCTCGCCCCTCTGGATCCCCTCAGCTGCGAGGGTTCCGTACCCGAAAGTTCCCCGACCGTCCGTGTAGGAAACAGCGGCCGTTTCCGGCGCACGAAGCACACGGCGGAGGTGGTGGGTCTGGAGATCGGTCAGGTTGAGGACACTTGTTTCCCACGGGGGTGGCACGTGGAGATGCGGGATGTGCCCCACTCAGCACCGCTCCGACACTCGCGCGGCCACTATCGGCTCCGGCGGCGCCGTCGAGCCCGACTGGTCTCTTCACCCCGGACGGAGGCGTACCGCGCGCAGTGCTTCTTCTTGTTCCTTGGAAAGATCCTCGGGAATACGGACGTTGATCGCAACGAGCATGTCTCCGCGTCCTCGCCGTCCGAGTCGCTCCATGCCTTTGCCGCGCAGCGGAAAGACGGTCCCCGGCTGGGTACTCCGGGGAACCTCGATTTCCTGAAATCCACCCTCGATCAGCGGTACCTCGATGTCGGTGCCGAGGGTCGCCTGCGCCATCCCGAGTTCGACGTTGACCATCAGATCGTCGCCGTCTCGAACGAAACGATCATCCGGCTCAACGCGTATCTCGACATACAGATCCCCGCGACGCGCTCCCCGACTCCCGGGTTCACCCTGTCCCGTCAGTCGCAACCGCGTCCCCTCGGACACTCCCCCCGGAATCTCAACGCTCACCGATCGCTGACCGGACGTCAACCCGTTGCCAAGGCACGTCTCGCACGGCACCCTGATCATCTGACCGGTCCCGGCGCAAAGATCGCACGCCGTCAACGTCATCACGGAACCCAGAAAGCCACGGCGGGCGACGCGAACTGCCCCCGCCCCTGCACACTTGCTGCACGTTTCCGGGCTCGTGCCCGGCGCCGCCCCGGATCCATGACACGTCTCGCACGAAACCAGGGACGCGAACTCGAGCTCCCGGGTGACTCCGAAGGCGGCCTCTGCCAAAGTGACCTGAGCCGGGACCAAGACATCTCTGCCCCGATTCGGTTGCCGGGTTGCGGTAGAGAAGACCCCGCTGTCGCCGAAGACGGAGCGGATCAGGTCGTCGAAACCGCCAAACGAAGCGAAGAGATCGTTGAGGTCGATGCTGTCGCCCCGGTCGTAGCGATGACGGCGCTCCGGGTCGGACAGAACCTCGTATGCCTCAGCGATCTCACGAAAGCGGGCTTCGGCAGTCGGGTCGTCCGGGTTGGCGTCGGGATGAGAATCGCGAGCCATCCGACGGAAGGCCTTCTTGATCTCCTCGGTCGAGGCATCGCGCGAAACGCCCAGAATGTCGTAGAAGTCCTTGCTCATGCGGAGCCGAGACTCTCCTCGAGGTTCTCCCGAACCTCCTCAACGGCCGAGATGGCGCGGCGATAGTCCATACGCATCGGTCCAATGACGCCGACGCTTCCCCCTGCCCTTCCACCGACTTGATAGGTCGTTGAGACCACCGCGATGTCGACGTCGTCGCCGACGGGGAGCTCCCCACCTATCTGAATACCAGTGCCCTCCGGCACATTGGTCAGAATGCTCAAGACCAGTGATTCACGCTCGAAGAGCTCGAGGACACGATGAACCTTCGACAAGTCTTCCCAGAGAGAAGCCATCTGGCTCGTGCCGCCAACGTACACGTCGCGGGTCACCTCCTCAGCTCGGGCTGCGGCGTCAAGAACTCCTTGCACCAGGTCGGCCACGGGAGCCGGCCAATCCTTGGCAAGGACCTCCGCAGTTGCGCTCGCTTCCAGGAGTGAACCGCTCTCGAGCAGCTCTTCCATGAGTTGCTCCGCTCTGGCCACTTCTTTCCTCTCGACCGGTTCGGTCAGCCGCACGAGCTCTTGATTGACCCGGCCCGAATCGGTCACCAAAACCGCCAGCACCAGCTGGCCTGCAATCTGCACCAGATGAACTCCGTGAATGCTCTCTCCGCCCATTCCCGGGCCGACCACCACCGACGGGTAGTGCGTGATATCCGACAAGAGGTCCGTCGTGTCCTTGAGGAGCTCACCCAAACCGTGGTGGAAGCTGGAGAAGAAACCGGAGATCTTGGTTCGCGTTGACGTGCGCAGACGGCGGGGAGTGCAGTTGTCTACGTAGTACCGGTAGGCGAGCGACGTGGGTATACGCCCCGCCGATGTATGCGGCTTCACGACATAACCATCACGCTCAAGAGCGGCCACGTCGTTTCGAATCGTGGCCGGCGAGACGTTCAGTCGGGTCAAGTCGAGGATGACCCGCGAGCTGACCGGCTCAGCCGTTCGGATATGCTCCTCGACAAGCGCCCTCAGCACCTCGGACTTTCGCTCGTCCAACATACTGGTACGTTAGCGCTCTCCTGGTTGGAGTGCTAAGACGGCTCTCCCAACTTCGTCACCCAGGAGCGGTCGTAACACCACGAGCCGACCGGCAACGAGGCCAATCACGCCGGCCTCGACCAACCGTTCTCCCCAAGGACTGCGGAGGAGGCCTCTGCCCCCCGGCCCCGGCACCACGCCGGCCGTTCTCCGCAAACCGACCAGTAACCGTTCTACCTCGCGCCCCCACGAATCGAGGGACTCTGCGCCCTGCAGCGGGCTGGAACCGCTCTCCACCCGGTCGAGATAGGCATCGAGCCTGCGGATGTTGCGCCGGCGGACACCGTCGCGATGCCCGTGCGCTCCAGTACCAAACGCCAGATACTCACCTTGTGCCCACGTGAGCAGGTTGTACACGCACCCGTGATCAGGTCTCCCCCAGTTGGACACCTCGTAATGGACGAGACCGGCCGCCCGGCATGACTCCACGGCCGCCTCATACGCGTCGGCCTGCGCATCGGGATCAGGCGCAGGAGCACCGGCTGTGATCGCCCGGCTCAACTCGGTGCCTCGCTCGACAGTGAGCGCGTAGAGAGACAGATGATCGGGCTGAAGATCGATCGCCTGATCAACCGTTGCCCGCCACGAGGCATCGGTCTGACCCGGGGTGCCAAAGATGAGGTCGATATTGATCGAACGGAAACCGGCGGCGCGGGCGACCGACACGGCTGCTGCCGCTTGATCGGGGGTGTGTACCCGACCGAGCGACTCGAGGACGCTTTGTTCAAATGACTGAACCCCGAACGACACGCGCTCGAAACCGACCGCGAGCAGACCGTCCGCCAGAGCAGCATTCCAATCTTCGGGATTGGCCTCGAGGCTGACCTCAGCGTCGTGTGCCAGTCCAAATCGGTCCTTCAAGTCATGGACGATTCCACCGAGTTGACGCGGCGCAAGGCGCGACGGTGTGCCGCCTCCCACGTAGATCGCGTCAAGGGGCCTCCATTCCGGCTCCAGGGCGATTTCCCCATGGAGAGCGTCGACATAGCGCTGAACAGACCCGTCCCGGCCCGTCACCACGGCGAAGTCGCAATACGGGCAGAGCCGGGCACAGAACGGAATGTGTATGTAGGCCCCCGCCCATGCACCCGCCGTGTCGGCTAGTTCCGCAGAATCGGGCGGCCCTTGGGCGACGGTCACTGCTCGTCGTCGGTTTGCAGCGCCGAGATGAACGCCTCCTGCGGTACCTCAACCTGGCCGACCATCTTCATCCGTTTCTTTCCCTCTTTTTGGCGCTCGAGGAGCTTGCGCTTCCGGGAGACGTCGCCGCCATAGCATTTGGCGATGACGTCCTTGCGGGTCGCTTTCACAGTTTCCCGCGAGATGATCCGACTCCCGATCGCCGCCTGGATCGGAACATCGAACAGCTGCCTCGGAATCAGTTTGCGGAGCCGCTCAACCATGCGCTTTCCGTACTGGTAGGCCTTGTCGCGATGGATCACCGTGGAGAACGCGTCGACCGGTTGGCCGTTGAGGAGAATATCGACCCGGACCAGATCGGACACCCGGTAGTCGAGGGGCTCATAGTCCAGGGAGGCGTAGCCGCGGGTACGGGACTTGAGATTGTCGAAGAAGTCGAAAACCACCTCGGCGAGTGGCAAGTGATAAATGAGTTCCACTCGCTCGGGACTCAGATACTGCATGTGTTCCATCATGCCGCGCCGGGATTGCACCAGTTCCATGATCGTTCCCACATACTCGGAAGGTGAAATGATCATCGCTTTGAGGAACGGTTCTTCCATATGGTCGATCCGGTCCGCAGCCGGGAGGTCCTGAGGCGACCGGATCTCTTGAACCGAGCCGTCCGTGAGGGTCACCTGGTAGGCCACCGATGGCGCCGTAGCGACAAGATCCAGGTCGTACTCCCGCTCGAGACGCTCCCGAATGATCTCCATGTGGAGAAGACCGAGGAACCCGCACCGGAACCCGAACCCGAGGGCCCGAGACGTCTCCGGCTCGTAGACGAGGGCCGAATCGTTGAGGCGCAGTTTCTCGAGTGCCTCCCTGAGTCGTTCGAAGTCCTCGCCGTCGGCAGGGAAGAGCCCCGAGTAGACCATGGACTTTGGATCTTGATAGCCGGGCAAAGGCTCGGCCATGCGGCCCGAGTGCATGACGGTGTCCCCGACGCGAATCCTGTCGATCTCTTTGACCCCGGTGATGAGGTACCCGACTTCACCGGCCTCAAGCGCCCGAACGCGCACCGCTCGCGGTGTCAAGACGCCCACTTCGCTGGCCTCGTGTTTCTCCGAGGTGGCGCTGAACAGCACCGTATCACCCTCCTGGAGCGACCCGTCGACGACCCGTACGTAGCAGACCACGCCGCGATAGGCGTCGTAGTAGGAATCGAAGACCAGGGCCCGCAAGAGCCGGTCGGGATGTTGCGGTGGCGCAGGCACGTCCCGGACGATCCGCTCGAGGAGCTCGTCGATCCCTCCCCCGGTTTTGGCTGACACCCGGATGACGCCTTCGGGGTCGATGCCGAGCACCGAAGCGATCTCGGCTGCAGCCCTCTCCGGCTGCGCAGCGGGAAGGTCGATCTTGTTGACAACCGGGATTATCTCGAGTCCCGCCTCGATCGCCAGGAAGGCATTGGCCAGGGTCTGGGCCTGGACACCCTGGGCAGCATCGACCAGCAGCACAGCCCCTTCGCAGGCAGCCAGCGAACGCGAGACTTCATAGCTGAAGTCCACGTGACCCGGTGTGTCGATGAGATTGAGGATGTACTCCCGACCGTCGGCAGCTCCGTACTTGAGCCGAACGGACTGGGCTTTGATCGTGATCCCACGCTCGCGCTCCAAATCCATGGTGTCGAGAACTTGCTCGCGCATCTCCCGGGCACTGATGGCGCCTGTACGTTCGAGCAACCGGTCGGCCAGCGTTGACTTCCCGTGGTCGATGTGCGCGATGATGCTGAAGTTGCGGATGTTCAACGAGGCTCCGAACGAGGCAGTGTGGCATTGTACCGATGGCGCGGGCGCTGCTAACCTTCCGGTCCGTTCGAACCTCGGGGCGATGAGCCGCGGGTCGATTCCTCGAATCACGAAAGTGTCTTCCGTTATGGCCAATATCAAGTCCCAGATGAAGCGAAACCGCCAGAATGTGAAGCGTTCTGAACGTAACAAGGCGATTCGCACTGAACTCAAGACCCGCACGAAAGCGGCTCTCGCGGCTGCCGAGTCCGGAGACGCAGCCGCCGCGACCAAAGCGCTGCAGTTGGCTCAGAAGCGCATCGACACGGCCGTTTCCAAGGGCGTGCTCGCCAAGAACACCGCAGCCCGGCGCAAAGCCCGGCTCACCCGACGAGTCAAGGACCTCTTGGGCTCCTAGTCAAGAGGCATCCGGGCAGCCGCAGCCAGGACGACGGAAGGCTGATTTTCAGCTCACCCGCCGGGCTTTTCCTCCGTACCACAGACACAACGCCACAGTCAGTCGTTCCATCGTGACCCGGTGCATGTCATCGGGAGCGGTTTTCAGAAGCTGATCTGCCCGGCTCAGGGCAGAAAGAGCCCGCTGGAGATTGCTGTCACTCGTGCTCCCCCGCCTGCGCCACGCTTTCTGCACGGGAAAAGCCTTCGGTTGCGAACCTAACCATTCGGCCAGCGTTTCCAGGTTTGGAGCTGCAGCAGCCAGGGATCTGCGCCGCAAGTCACTCTCGAGAAAGCCCATGAGTTGCAGCGGATGGCCATGAACCAGGAAGTCGGCCAACCTGCGTAAGGCTTCCGCAATATCCCCATCTGACACCGCATCTGCGTAGTACCACATGGGCTCATCGGGCCGATTGCGAAACCGCGCCAGCACATCCTTGCCGGTCACTTCCTCGCTTGAGGAGAACTGATCCAATGCCTGGGAGAGGCCCGCAACGTCAGATCCGAAGCGCTGCAACAACGCGGCTGCGGCGTCCGAGTTGAGTTTCAGTTTCCGTTCCCGTACGGCGTGACTCAACCAGTCCGCCGCGTCTCGCTCGCGCAGCTTCTTGACTTCCATCACTTCGCCGAGCGAACGAACGGCTTTTCCGAGCCGGGCCGGCATCGTCCCCGTGGTCAAGAACACGGCAGTCACGGCCTCTGGATCGGCTGCCTCCAGCAACTCGATGATGACGTCGCCTTCGGCGGCCTGGAGAGCCTGCGCGTCGAGAATCTCGATTCCCTGTCGATCTCCAAAGAGTGAACCGGATTGGAGAGCCGGAACGATCGGCTCAACCGCGGGACGCAGAACTCCGCCTTCACCCGGCTCTTCCGCTCCCCGGCTGGGCACGTCGATGCGAATGATGCTGGATCGCTCCACCCCGGCTTGCGTCAGCAATCGGCGGCTGATCTCGAGCATCTCCTGCCGCTCGCCCGGTCCGGCGTCGGAAGGCCCTTTGACATGGATCACATGTTTCACGACTGCATCTCCGGGTCGTCCCGACCATACAGCCGTACGAGATCGCACGCTGCCTCTACATCGTGGACTCGTATGACGTCGGCCCCGTACTCGAGCGCCAACGTGGTGTATGCCATCACCCGTGGAAACTCACGTTTGCGGGGCACCGGAATGAGTACCGGGTGTCCCAGGCCCCGCAGGTCCCCCAACCTTCGGATGACTTCCATCTGCTGGAGGGTGTACCGGCGGTAATCGCTGCGGTAGTTGATCGAGAGTCCGGGATCCACGAGTACTTCGGTTATACCTGCCGAGGAGAGCGTGGCCAGCCGCCGGCCGAGAAGCTCGGCCATGTTGGCTGCCTTGTCCGCGGCGAACTCCATGTCCTCGACCCGCAGCGGGTTCTCACCTTCGATGTACATCACAACGGCCGGAATGGCTGCCTCCCGGACCACCTCGATCATCGCAGCGTCTTGCAGGCCGCCGGTATCGTTGATGATGGCGGCTCCCGCCGCCGCAGCCGCGGCGGCCACCTCCGGTTTCCACGTGTCGACCGCCACGACGAACCCGTCGTCAACCAGGAGTTCCAGGGCCGGAAGCAACCGTTGCAGTTCTTCCTCAGCCTCCAACTCGGCGTTTTCGTAGTGCGAGGACTGCCCGCCCAGGTCGATGATCGACGCTCCGAAGCTCCGGTATTCGCGCGCCATCCTCAGTGCGTCGCCGGGCGATGCGGCGACCGTGTGCTCGTTGCGCGACTCAGGCGACACGTTGATAACGCCCATCACATAGGTTCTGTCACCGGTGAAGTCGAACCGGCGGCCACCGGTTTCAAACGATGCCACTGCTTGCATGTGTTCGGCTCTCGAGATGTCGACGATCGCGGCAGCGTAGCGCACAACCTCACGGACCAAGCCGGATGACGACATCACCGTCCTGGTCGGTCCGGAGCACTTCCGACCCGGCCCGTTCCAGAGCTTCAACCACATCTGCCGATGGATGCCCGAATGTGTTGGGGCCGACACTGATGATGGCCGTGGTCGCCTGGACCGCCTGCAGCCAGTCCAGATCCGAAGTAGCCGCACCCTGATGGGGAACCTTCAGAACGTCGGCCCGGATGGTTCCGAGTTCCCGTTGGGCGATGACCTCGATGTCGCCGGCCAGCAAGACCCTCTGACGATGGATCGTTGCGACCACGACCAGCGACTGATCGTTCGGAGAGGCATAACGGCGGACTGGACCGATTACCTCCAGGTGGATCGTGCCGATATCTGCGTTCCATCCTGCGGCGGGAACCTCAACCGGTACTCCCCGGGACGCAGCAATGGCCAGCAGCTCCTCAAAACCCCTTCCTGCGTCTACAAACCCCGGATGCCAGAGCCTCCCTACCGGCACGCTGGTCAGAGCTGCGACCATTCCCGAAGTGTGATCGGCATGCGGGTGCGAGAGGACCGCCAGGTCGATCCGATCGACGCCCATCTCCCGGAGTTTTCGCACGAGCAGCACCGGATCAGGCCCGCCATCAACCAGCACCGTCTCCCCTTCATGACCGCGCAGCAAGATGGCGTCCCCCTGGCCGACGTCGAGGACCGCAACAGCCGCACCCCGGACCTGAGCCGTCGGTGCAAACACGATGAAGGCCAGCAAACAGGCACCGACCAGCCGCGGCCGGCGCCCGGAGGGGTCGCCACAGGGCCGCTCCCACCACCAGGGCCGCGACGGTCAGGCTGCCTGGTTCCAGTTGCGGCCAGGGCGCGGCGAATCGGGCGATACCCAGGACGAGATCGGCGGATGCCACGGCAACGTCGATCATCGGCCTCATCCCGATGAGCACGCCTAACCCGCCGGAAACGGTTGAAACCATAACGAGCGGCGCCGCCAGGAGGTTGGCCAGAGGTGAGACAAGCGGCACCGCACCAAAGTGGATGAGCAGCAACGGCCCGACTGCGATCTGGGCACTGACCGTGACTCCCAGCGAGCCGGCCAACCAGCGGGCCCGGGCAAACCGGAATATATCTGAGCCGGCTATGACACCAATAGTTGCGGCCACGGAGAGCTGGAAGCCGACGTCGGTACCGAGTTCACCCGCGACTAGCAGTACACCAGCGACGGCCGCGCCGAGCGCCGACCAGGGAGAGAGCGCGACGCCGAAGGTTCGCGCCACGAGGACGAGTCCCGCCATAGCCGACGCCCTCAGTACCGACGGCTCCCATCGCGTGATCACCACAAACAGCGCCAGACCGGCCAACCCGGTGAGTGCCCGGCGTCGCGGGCCCATCGCCAACGGCCCCGTGATCACCCACCAGAGCACCAGGAAAACAGCCACGTTGCTACCCGATACCGCCACGAAGTGGGAGAGACCGGCCGACCGAAGCTGTTCACCGTCCAAGGGCGGCAATTCCCGGACGTCGCCGATCAAGAACCCACTGACCAAGGCTGCCGCGGGCGCACCCCCGTAGGGAGTCAACCCATTCGCCACACGATCCCGCACCACGTTTCCCACCCGGAAGAGCGGATCAGTCGCAGGGCCGAGCGAAATCACGCTGCGGGCGGTGATCCTTCCGGCGTAGGCATCGCCGCGCGCATACCCGGCGGCTTGCCGAGCGGTTCCATCGACCTGCACACGCTGGTGAGCGGCCACGTCTACGGGTTCCCTCAGCCCGATGAGCAGGGGAGGTCCTTGCCAGGCGAGCCATGCTCCGTCTCGGCGCAGATGGGTGGGCTGCAACAAGAACCAGTCACCGTTGCGACCCGGCCGGACGTCGTCGATAGCCCGACCCGCCACGCGAACCGGGCCGTCCAGGGTCAACGCCGCCAACGTGTCCTGTTCGTCCGCACCGGCCAGAGCCCCGGACATCGCACCTCCAACGAGGCAGGCTGCCAGGACCATGACCCAACCCCGCCGTGTCCCGGCGACCGCGACCGTGCCCACCAGCACGGCAACTAGGACGGCCGTCCATCCAAACAGCCGTCCGACGGCAGTTCCTCCCCAAACCAACGCTGCCGCCGCGAGGACCCACAGCTCCGGGCCTGAAGGCAGGCGCAGGCGTCCAGCCGTCACCTTCACTTGAGATTCAGTGCATCTCGCAAAGCGGCCAGCTTCGCCTCTCCGATGCCGGGCACATCGAGCAAGTCTTCGGCCGTCTTGAAAGGACCGTGTTCTTCGCGATACTCGAAGATCCGTTTGGCCAGCACCGGACCAACACCCGGCAAAGCCTCAAGATCGGAAGCCGATCCCCGATTGACGTCGACCAAACCCTCGGCCGTTGAGGTATTCGTCCGACCGGCGGGCGCTCCCTTGACCGGAACGATTACTTGATCGCCGTCGTCAACGACGGCAGCCAGATTCAACGCGGCGAGCTCGGCGACAACCAGGGCGCCTCCCGCCGCAGCAATGGCCTGGGCTACCCGATCGCCCGGCTGGAGGGTCACCAGGCCGGGCAACCGGACGGCGCCGGACACGTGGACGGTAATGGCGTCGGTAGGTTCAACCGACGCCGACCCGACCGGTTCACCGGTGGCAACCGCCACCGGTGGCGGATCCACATGCGGGGCGCCTAGCCAGGCCCCGGCGAGACCGGCCAGGCCGAGGACGGCCAGCGCCGCCAGCACATGTACACGTTGCACCCATCGACCTCGAGATCTACATCCAGACTCCTTGTATCAGCTGGGGACGACAGGTTGAAGTAGGTTGCAGTTTGTGAACTAGCTGGAGGACCTCATGGATCAGTACCGCATCGAACCCGGGACCTTGGTCGATCTCGCCGCCTGGGATCCGGCCGATCGGAGCGCGTTCGAGGGCGACAAGGCAGCGGCTCGCCACGAATTGAAGGCGCTCAACGATCGATTGGAAGAGCTCCAGGAATTGCTCTACGCAGAAGGCAAGCACAAGATCCTGATCGTTCTCCAAGCGATGGACTCCGGGGGCAAGGACGGGACCATCCGTCACGTGTTCGACGGGACCAACCCACAGGGTGTCAAGGTGGCGAGCTTCAAGAAACCCACCGATACCGAACGTGCCCACGACTACTTGTGGCGGGTCCACCGTCACACCCCGGGGTCCGGCGAGATTACGATCTTCAACCGCAGCCACTATGAAGACGTGCTCGTCGTTCGGGTTCACAACCTGGTCCCCCCCGAGGTATGGGGCCGGCGCTACGACCACATCAATGCTTTCGAGAAGATGCTTGCCGACGAAGGCACCACGATCCTGAAGTTCTATCTCCACATCTCCAAAGAAGAGCAGAAAGAGCGGCTCCAGGCTCGATTGGATGAGCCCCACAAGCAATGGAAGTTCGCCAAAGGCGATCTCGCCGAACGGGAACGCTGGGATGAATACGCCGAGGCTTTTGCGGCG
Source organism: uncultured Actinomycetota bacterium (assembly GCA_963718995.1). Classification (GTDB taxonomy): domain Bacteria; phylum Actinomycetota; class Acidimicrobiia; order Spongiisociales; family UBA4744; genus UBA4744. The sequence goes on along the minus strand of CAVRAP010000021.1, from coordinate 312,024 downwards.
GTGCTATCGAAGACGAGTACCGCTTCGGCCCCCTGGTACGTGATACCGGCCGATCGCAAGTGGTACCGGAATCTGGTTGTCTCGAGGATACTGGTCGCCACCCTCGAGAACCTCGACATGCGGTATCCGGAACCCGAAGAGGACCTCGAAGGAATCGTCATCGAATAGCGGCCCAGCTGTCTCTGCAGTAGGAATCCGGCGGACCGTGAGGAGGCAGCTTTGACCACACCAGCCGAGACCATGGCTGCCATCGTCAAAGCGCTGCATCCGCGTCTCAAAGAAGCCGGATTCCGGAAACGACGGCATGCGTTCAATCGATCGGCCGAGCCTGGAGTCGTCCAGGTCATCAGTTTTCAGATGGGCCGGAATCTGCCGCCCAGGGCCGAACCGATCCCCCCGATCCGCCTCGACCTCCACGGATTGTTCACGGTCAACCTCGGCGTAGCCATTGAAGAGGCCTGGTTGTTGAGCGGGCGACAAAAGGATGTGGTCTTTCCCGATTTCGTCAACGAATACGACTGCGCAATCAGGGAACGCTTGGGGCAACTGCTCGGTCGCAACGAAGACACTTGGTGGGAGCTTCGTCCCGACCACAGCCAGCCGGCAATCGAGATCGGCGATGCGATCCTCGAGCACGGCACCAACTGGCTCGAACAACGCGCAACTCGGGAGAGCATCCTCGAACTATGGACCGCGAGCGGATTGAAAGCCCTCCCACTGCCGACAGCCCTTCCCGTCGTCATGATGCTCCGCCGCCTGGATCGCCCGGACGAAGGGGCCGCTGCCCTCCGTTCTTACTACCAGACGATCACCCAACCGGCCCACCAACAATATGTCCACGAGGTCGGCCGCGATCTCGGAGTCAGCCTCCCGGATCCTGAATGACCCCGGTGGAAGAGTTCACCCGGTTGGTGCTGTGACGGGTTTCCGCTGTCGAAGAAACAGGATCACCGCCGCGACGACCACTACAACAGCGGCGAAGAGTTGATTGGCCCGCATGCCTGCGACGATCGTGGCGTTGTCAGTACGGATGAACTCGAGGAGGAACCTGGCGAAGCCGTAGGAGATCACATATACGAGGAACACATTGCCCCGACGGAGATCGAAGCGCCGCTCAACCCACAGTACGAACGGAATCACGATGGCCAGGTTCCAGAGGCTCTCGTAGAGGAACACCGGGTGGAACGTCGCCGAGTCGAGGTAGTCCGAAGGGCGGAACCGTTCGGCGATCTCAACCGCCCAAGGGAGGTCGGAAGGGGTACCAAACAGTTCCTGGTTGAAGTAGTTGCCCCATCTGCCGATTCCCTGGGCGAGCGGAATGCCGATGGCGGCTGCGTCGAGCATGGCCGGAACATCGCCGTGGTTCTTGCGTATGAGCCAGACACCCACGATCACTCCGGCCGTCAGTCCGCCGTAGAGCGCCAGACCACCTTCCCAGATCGCGAAGAGATGCCAGAACCCGCGGTCGGCTATCTGGCTGAAGCGAGGCGCCACGTAAGCAATCCGGGCGCCGATCACTCCCGCGACCACCGCCCACACGAGGAGTTTTTCGGCGATGGCCGGATCGCCACCCCTCCGGGCATAGCGCCGGGTCGTGACAATGATTGCGGCCACTACGCCGATACCGATCATGAGGCCGTAGAAGCGAAGATCCAATGGGCCAATCTCGATGCCGTTGCTGGCTGGTGATGGGATCGATGCCAAGAGCATTGCCCGGCAACGGTAATCGAGCCCGAGAATTGAGCGAGCCAAACGAGGGCTACACCGGACCGACCGGTCCCTCCATCTGAGCAGCCAGTTCGCGTGCTTCGATCTCAATCGGGATCGAGCGATAAGCGTCGGGGTGAGAGAGGCCGGCGAATCGGCCCGATAGATAGCCGGACAGGTAGCGCCACAGGAATATCACCACACGCAGGTCCGCCCATTGGCGAACGTGGACGAGTTCGTGAACGATCAGCGAGCCCAGGCCGGCGGGATCGCTATCCAGCAGATGTGGTTTGACGTAGATCTTGGTACCGATGGTCATGGCCGAGACGGTGTTGCCCCACAGCCCGGTCATCCAGCCCGGAGCGGGACGAACGTCGACCCGGTCGAGATCCAGCCCACCGAGGGCCGAGGAAACCTGCACCGGAGACATCCCCGACGCGTTGAGCAGTGAGACCGGGTTCATCCCACGACGATATTGACGAGCTTGGGTGGACGGGCGATCACCTTCCGCACCGTCTTGCCCTCGGTCCAAGACCGGACGCGCTCGGTGGCCAAAGCCGCCTCGACGGCATCCGCTTCCCCGATGTCTGCGGGTACCTCCACGCGGTCACGGACCTTGCCGTTGACCTGCACCACCATCGTGACCGTCTGATCAATCAGCAGCGACGGGTCCCACCGGGGCCACGCTTGCACGTGAATGCTCTCGTCATTGCCCCGACTGCGCCACAATTCCTCGGTTACGTGGGGAGCCATCGGGGCGAGCAGGGTCACCAAGGCATCGACCGCCTCGGCCCAGCCTTCCGCGGAGACCCGACGGGCCGCCAGCGCATCATTGAGGGTGTTACGCAGCTTCATGAGGGCAGCGATGGCCGTATTCCATTTGAAGGCGGCCAGGTCGTGGTCGACCTTCTTGATCGTTTGGTGAACGCTGCGCCGCAGCGCCTCGGTGGATGCTGCGAGGGTCTCTGCGGTGGCAGACTCGTCGAGTTCGTAGCGGACGGTTCCCAGCTTCCAGACATCCTGGATGAACCGGTAGGAGCCGAGAATGCCTTTGCTGTCCCACGGCCCCCCTTTCTCCCAATCGAAGGCGAACATCAGGTACGTCCGAACGGTATCCGCGCCGTACTGTTGGACCAGGTCGTCTGGGTTGACGGTGTTCCCTTTGGATTTCGACATGCGCTCGACGTCGAGGTGGTGGCGAAGATGCGAGACGTCGTTCACTCCCTGCACTGCCGCCGTCTCTACCGTGGCCGAAGAGGGCACTTCGACAGTGACCACCCCGGTTTCCGTTTCGACCTGCAAGAGGTTTTCGGTGCGTCGTTTCAACTCGCCGACGACGAGACCGGCGCTCGCCTCGGCGGCGTCATCGACCCGAACCGAGGTAGCAACGACCCGATTCCCTTCTCGACGGCCCTCAATGACCAACTGGTCGCCACTTCGTTCTTCACCCAGGATCTGACCCTGATTCCGCAGGACGAGGAACGGTTCGTCGAAAAGCCCGGCCGGGTCACGATCGTGTTCCTTCATCTTGATCAAGGTTTCGTCGAACACGCCCATATCGCGCATGGCCTTCACGAAGAACCGGGCGTAGAGAAGGTGCATGACCGCATGTTCTGCCCCTCCCGTATAGACATCGACCGGCAGCCAGTAGGCAGCTTCCTCAGGATCGAAAGGGCCCTCTGTGTAGCCCGGTGACAGGTAGCGGAACCAGTACCAGGATGAACACATGAACGTGTCCAGCGTGTCGGTCTCCCGGCGGGCGGGCCGTCCGTCGGCATCGGTGGTCTCGACAAAAGTCGGCGTGGTGCTCAGCGGGCTACGCCCCTCGAACACAACGTCTTCGGGCAAGATGACCGGCAGATCGACGTCGGCGACCGGCTCGATGCTGCCGTCGGACCGGTGCACCATCGGGATCGGCGCACCCCAATACCGCTGGCGCGAGATCAGCCAATCCCGCAGGCGATAGTTGATTGCCTCGGATCCGGCTCCCTGGCCTTCCAGCCAGTCGATAGCGGCAGCAACCGAAGGGTTGGCTCGCCCCTTAGCATCGGTGGTTGCAACCCCGTCGATTGGCCCGCTGTTCACCATGGTTCCGGGGCCAACATAGGCGACCTCCATGGTGTCTCCCGACTGAAACTCGCCGTCGGTCGGCCGGATCACCGGGGTCACCTGCAGTCCGAACTGGCGGGCGAACTCGAAGTCACGCTGGTCGTGGGCGGGCACGGCCATGATGGCACCGGTGCCGTACGAAAGCAGAACATAATCGGCGATCCACACCGGGACTCGTTCCTGATTCACGGGGTTTATGGCGTATCCACCCGTGAAGACGCCGGACTTGTCCCGGTCGGTTTCCATGCGCTCGAGTTCTGAGCGGCCGGCCGCAATGGCGCGATAGTCGTCCACCGCCTGGCGGTGGTTTTCGGTGGTCAGCTCGTCCACGAGCGGATGCTCCGGAGCCAGCACCATGAAGGTGGCTCCCCACAGCGTGTCCGGTCGTGTGGTGAATACAACTATGTCGCCCCCGCTTGCGGTGGCAAACGAAACCTCTGCGCCCTCCGACCGGCCGATCCAGTTGGTCTGCATGGTCTTGATCGGCTCCGGCCAGTCGATGCCCGCAAACTGGAGCAATTCGTCTGCGTAGGTGGTGATGGCAAAGAACCATTGCTCCATCAGCTTCTGGACGACGGGCTGGCCGGTACGCTCGTCCTTCCCGTCGATGACCTGTTCATTGGCCAGTACCGTCTGCAGGGTCTCCGACCAATTCACCATTGCCTTGTCGCGGTAGGCAATGCCGTGCTCGTACATCTTCTTGAAGAACCACTCCGTCCACCGGTAGTAGGAGGGATCGCTGCTCACCACCTCCCGCTCCCAATCGAACATGGTCCCCATCGAGCGGAGCTGGGTCCGCATCCGGTCGATGTTCTCGTGGGTCCACGTGGCCGGGTGAATATTCCGTTGCACGGCCGCGTTCTCGGCCGGCAGGCCAAACGCATCAAAGCCCATCGGGAAGAGCACATTGAACCCCTTCATGCGCATGAGACGGGCCCGGGCATCGGAAGGGGTCATCGCGTACCAGTGGCCGATGTGAAAATCGCCGGACGGGTACGGCAGCATGGTGAGGGCGTAGTGCTTGGGCTTCTCCCAGTCAACCCGTGACCGGTAGAGGCCTTCGGCCTCCCATCGGTCCTGCCACTTCTTTTCGATCGTCGTGAAGTCGTACTTCGCCACTGCGCGCCTCCTGGAACGCCGCAGCGTACCAGCGGGATGCCACCATCCGGAGCGTGTTTACGTCGGTTGACTGCCCTGTAGAGTGTTGACCCGCCACAGCTGGGGACTCATGTCGACGGACACGCACGGCTCATGCTACGGGTTCGACGTCGTTTCCGACCTGCCACTCTCTTTTCTTCGGGCGACGACGGGCACCGCCACACCGCTCACCATCCGTTCCGGGGTAAAACCGCCCGGAAACGGAGATCTGTTGCAGGAGTGGAACCTGGATAAGGCCGGCAAGATGACAACCAGGCTTTTCGAACGAGCCCCCGCCCAATTCCTGATTGAGGTCGGTGCCGGCGACTCGTTCGAGGTGCTCACCGATCCACCCGGAATAATCGTCCATCCCGGTGCGATGAACGAGATCGATTCCGAATCGATGATTTGGGGGACGCCGGCCGCCGTATCCATGGCACATCAGGACCGGTTGCCGATCCACGCCGGATCGGTCGACATCAACGGGCAGGGTGTGATGTTGGCCGCCACAGGATCTTTCGGGAAGACGACCCTGGCCGGCGCATTTCACGCCGCCGGATACCGGCTTCTGGCCGACGACATGAGCTGCGCAATCGCCGCTCCCGAGCCCTTCATCCTGCCCGGCCCGGCCGTCCTGCGCGCCCGAGCCGACGTGATTGCGGGTTTCTCCTTCGCGCGAGCGACACCGGCAATGATCACACCAGCCCGAACGCACTACACCCTGGACCCGGAAACTCGAGGAAACGGCGCGCCCGTGCCGCTCCGAGCCATCGTGTTTCTCCGCATTTCAGACGGGCCGATCGTCCTGGACCGGGCACCCTCGTCCGAGGCAGTACGGGACCTGTTCGGGTTGAGCTTCCGCCTGCCGACCGAACAGGGCCGGGTTCAGGTTTTCGAAACGGCTGCGGACCTGGTCGGGAAGGTCCCCGCCTGGAATCTCCACCGCCCCCTCACGGTGGAATCACTCCCGCAGGTGATGGACACCATCATCGAGAACTGTCTCGATTAGCAGAGCCTCCGCTTCAATCCACCGAAAGAGTCAGGAGATGCCTCTCAGCCAGATCGTCGACGAATGCCTCAACATCCGCCGACAAGGCGGACGGAGCGTCCGTCAATTCGTGGCGGATGGTTGCGACCAGATCACCGAGTTTCGTACCTTCGCCGATCAAGTTCCAGATCAAGGTTCCCATCGCGTTGAGGCCGTGATATGAGCCCGAGTCGAGGTGGAGGAGCACGCCGCCCTCGCTGTCGGTCAACGCCCGGAAGGCGACGCGATCATTCCGCCGGATCATCGAATCTGCATCCACCCGTGCTCCCCGCCTTGACCGTCCTCGAACGTGTGCACAACCTAACGGTGGTCCGACGGACCAGCATCGATCGTACTGGAACATCGGACCACCCGGTGCCCGGTAGTGACCCCCGGGCTTCACAGCTACGTCACCGAATCGGTATCCCCGTCGGCGCTCGACCCCCCGTACAGGCTCAATAGATCGCCGAAGGTGTGCTCGGAAATCGAGCCATAGTCCACTACCTCCGGCTTCTCATAAAGAATCATCGCACCTCCCCGTGCATCCACCCCACACGGCCTACCGTGCTGTCTCGAAGGTATCACCGACCACTGTGCGTGTCAACGTCGCCGTGCTGATAGTCGGGCACCATTGGCCGGGCTCCTACGTGGACTAGTTGTTCTCACCGAGTGTCGGCCGAAATACGAGGTTCCGGGTGATACGGTCACTCACAGCGGTGTCGGGACGGCGAGTCGCCTGCTCGAGCCGCCACCGTGAGTGCGGTCAAGACCGACTGGTTCGGGTGCAACCTGCCCGTGCCGTCGCAAGGGCCTTCATCAACAAGAGCCCGGATCTTCACCGCACGAAGCGACGAGGACCCGGGCCGGGTTGTTGGATTGTTCTAGAGCTCGACGTCGTTCGGTCCGCCATTCGGTGGCACAATGCCGGAGGCTCCGGCAAAACTCAGAACATCGAAGTATGTGTGATCGGCTATCGAGCCGAAATCGTGGATTTCTGGCTTCTCGTATGTCATTGCACCTCCCAATGCAGCTGGCCCCGTGAGCCACCAGTGGCGGCTTCCTCTGCAACGTATCATTGGACCACTCTATGTGTCAACGATCGTTCGTAGGTCGATCGCATCATATTGGCGCCGAAGTGCAAAGAACCCACGTATCAGGACCTTCTCGGACCACTTTGAGGCCCGCAGCCGCGACCACTTACCGGGGTAAGCCACACATCGAAGGGCCAACCCCAACCGCCCAAACGGCGAGATGTCGGCCACCATCATCGAGCCTTCGCTGCCGCTACGCTGCCCTCATGCCCTGGCTCTTCCATCATGTGCAGATCGCCATCCCCCCCGGATCAGAAGCGCAGGCCCGCACGTTCTACGGGGATGTGCTCGGATGCCAAGAGCTGACCAAACCTGGCACGCTGGTAGGCCGGGGTGGAGCCTGGTTTCGGTACGGTGGGGTCGAGCTCCATCTTGGTATCGATGAGGACCACCAGCCGGCCCGCAAGGCCCATCCGGGGATCCTGGTAGGAGATCTCGACGAGCTCGAAGCGCGGCTGCGGGCCCGGGGGTATGAAGTCGAACCCGACTACCTCCTGCCGGGCTATCGGCGTTTCTACGTGAACGACCCTTTCGGAAACCGGCTCGAGTTTCTGGCCGTCCTGTAGCACCGGGGTTTCGGGACTCCCGGTCCCGCGTGCCCGAGTAACCTTCCGGATCCATGTCCCGAACACTCCCCTACGGACCGCTGCGACGCCTGTGGCGGTACGCAACTCAATTCCGCAAACAGATTGTCCTGGCTTCGACCTTTTCGGTCCTGAACAAGACGTTCGACCTCGCCCCGCCCCTTCTGATCGGAGCGGCGGTCGATGTCGTGGTGCAAAAGGAGAACTCCTTCCTGGCCGGGTTCGGTTTCCCCGACACCAGGACCCAGCTGATCGTTCTGGCCGGTTTGACCTTCCTCATCTGGCTCCTCGAGTCCCTCTTCGAGTACCTCCATTCGATCTACTGGAGGAATCTTGCTCAGAGTGTTGAGCACGTCCTGCGCATCGATGCATACGGGCATGTCCAGGGTCTTGAATTGGCCTACTACGAGGACCGGTCGACGGGCGGTCTCATGGCCATCCTCAACGACGACGTGAACCAACTCGAACGGTTCCTCGACGCCGGTGCCAACGACCTGCTGCAGGTGGGCACAACCGTTGTGCTTGTCGGAGCGATGTTCTTCGCTCTCGCGCCATCAGTGGCGTGGATGTCTTTCGTTCCGATTCCCTTCATCCTGTGGGGATCAGTCCGGTTTCAACGCAAGATTGCGCCACGCTATGCAGCGGTGCGCAATCAGGCCGGCATGGTCAATTCCCAACTTGCCACCAATCTGGCCGGCATCGCCACGATCAAGAGCTTCACGTCGGAAGAGCGAGAGGTAGAGCGGATCAGCCGGGAAAGCAAGCTCTATCAGGAGGCAAACCGCAAGGCCATCACCCTCAGTTCCGCTTTCTCCCCACTCATTCGCGTCGTCATCCTCGTCGGATTCACGGGCACGCTGTTGGCCGGAGGCTTCCTGGCCCTCGATGGCACCCTGGCGGTTGGGTCCTACAGCATCATGGTCTTCCTCACCCAGCGATTGCTGTGGCCCCTCACCCGGCTGGGCCAGACTTTCGATCTCTACCAAAGGGCCATGGCGTCAACCAACCGCATCCTGGACCTCCTCGACACCGAGCCCCAGATCACCGACGGATCGGTCAATCTGTCGCGCAGCGAGGTGCGAGGCCATGTGACCTTCGATCGGGTTTCGTTCGCGTACCAACCCGGTTTCCCCATCATCAGTGAGCTATCCATCGACCTGCCGGCCGGAGCCACAACCGCCATCGTCGGAGCAACCGGAGCGGGAAAAACCACCCTTATCAAACTCTTGCTCCGCTTCTATGACGTCACCGGAGGGGAACTCAAGCTGGACGGCCATGACCTGCGCGACCTGCGATTGAAGGACCTGCGGAAAGCCATCGGGTTGGTGAGCCAGGACGTCTACCTCTTCCACGGAACCGTCCGGGAGAATATTGCCTACGGGCGACCCGATGCGACGACCGAGGAGGTCGTGGAGGCAGCCGGGGTGGCCGAGGCCCACGAGTTCATCCTGGAGCTGCCAAACGGATACGAGACGGTCGTCGGCGAGCGAGGCCAGAAGCTGTCCGGCGGCCAGCGCCAGCGAATCTCCATCGCCCGGGCGGTACTCGATGATCCCCCCATTCTGGTCCTCGATGAAGCGACCTCGTCGGTCGACAACGAAACCGAAGCGGCCATCCAGCGATCATTGGAGCGGATTACCCGTAATCGAACGACCGTTGTGATCGCCCACCGACTGTCAACGATTCGCCATGCTGATTGCATCTACGTGCTCGACCAGGGACGCCTCGCTGAAGCTGGTCATCACGAAGCATTGCTCGAGCAGGACAGGCTCTATGCCGGGTTGTGGAAGGTGCAAACGGGTGAGGCGATCCCCTGGCACGTTGCAGGCGGAGCCGGCGAGTGAACGAAAGGTGCGCGGACGGATCGCGCCCGGTCAGGCCCGGGCGAACAGCACCCAGCGTTCGCTCCACGACGGGTGACCGCACAGAACGACCGGTTGGTCCTCAATTTGATAAAACTCGGGTCCAAGGGCCCCGGCGAATTCGGCCGTTGACATACCCCACGGCGGGCCTCCTGCCGCCAGATCTTTGCCAGCCGGGTAAACGATAGAGCCGACCCGACCACCGGGCCGTAGCAACCGGCAGGCGAGTTCCCCAAAAGCGGGCCGATCTTCGGGATCGATTGCACAGAAGAATGTGTGGTCAAACAACAGGTCATAGGGTTCCTCATCGTTGAACGTCAGCGCATCCTCCGCAACGAACCTGCACCCGAGGGGACCAAACCGACCCCTGACCAGAGGTTCCAGCTCGGCGGCGAAATCAACCGCTGTGACCGCCCAGCCCGCCCGGGCCAGTGCTTCGGCATCGTGTCCGAGGCCACACCCGGGAACCAGCGCCCGTCTCCCGGCTGTCTCTACGCCGAGGGACGGGTCCCGCGTCAGTTGGGCAAGAAGCTCGGGGTGCGGACCTCCCAGGTCCCAGGGCGGTCGACCGAAGGCGTAGCGAACAGACCAGTCGCGGCCCGTCAGGCGCTTTCCTCCACTCATCCCCACAGCGTAGAGATTGCAGCTACGACGAGTAGCCTCGCTCGTACAGCGTCGATAGAAGAGGAGCACCAGGTGGAATCAAGCGGCGCCGGTGAAGCGGCCACGGCAGCGGAGGTATTGATCGGCCTGGACGTCCAGCTCCGCCGTCATCACTACCACAGCCCCGACGAGGAAGCCGAGCCACTCGACCTGATCGAACTGGGAGCCCTGGCCAACCTGGAGTGGGACGAAAAGGACGGCCTGTGGGCTCAGCTCGACGAACTGGTCACCTTCGACATAACCCCTGCCCGTTCTTCGATCTGCATCTACCTTGACGAAGAGCCGGTGGTGACGCTGTGGGCTAGTCCTGCAGGGCAAGACATGCGCTGGCTGACCGATTGGGAAACCGACCTGACCCAATCCGAGCAGCAGCACTTTCTACGACGGGTCGGTCTGCTCGGCAAGGAAAGTACCCAGAGGGTCATCAAAGCGGTTGATCAGCTCCGCACCGGAGCGATCGAGTCAGAAGAGCAGCATGCGGTGGCCGCCGCCGTTCGGGAGTGGCTGGCACAGCGCTAGCAGGGAATCGAAGGTTCGATACGGAACTGGTGCTCGTTCGTCGCGTGTCAACCCGCGCACGTTGGGGGTGGGTGGAACCAGTTCGCTCCGCAGTCCTCGCACTACCTGCACGCTGGTCGTATCGACGGCGGCCATCTTTGAGCTGAACGGTGGCGGCTCCTACCAGGCTTGAACTGCTGTGGGTTGGCTGTTGCCCGGGTAGAGCAATTTGCCCCTGGCAGCAGCACGACCATTCCATCAAGCTGGGGACGGTATTTGTGGAGGGACAGCGTCATGAACAGCCACCGTCTCGTTGCATCGGTCGTCATGGTGTTGCTCGTGGCCGGGTGCGGTGGAGATAAGCCCGACACTGTCGGCGAGCTTGAGGATCGCATCGCAGAGCTAGAAGCCGAACAGGAAAGCCAGTCCGCTGGACCCACTGAGGCTACGCCCACCAGTTCAGCCACCACCTCTACGGCAGGCACCAGCACGACCGCCACGGCCCAAAGCGAAGCACATCTGGTTTGGCCGCCCCGGTTGATCGGTCCAAGCATGATGTATGACGAGCAAGCCAATTCCCTAGTCCTGTTCGGCGGTGCGAACGGGTTCGACGGAGATTGTTGGCCCCGGTCCAACAACTCCACTTGGATCTTCGATCTGACCGAACGCCTTTGGTATCCGATCAACCCATCTATGCGACCCGGATCACGATCGTTGGCTGCCTTCGCATATGATGCCCAAAGCGACCTGGGCGTCATGATCGGCGGAGACGGCGGAGACTTCAGCCCGACGGAAGTGCACAACACCTGGATCTATTCCGGCGATCAGCAGGATTGGCGATTGGCAGGACGGGGTCCAATCCCGGATGAACTAGAGCAATCGGACAGGGTCACCAATTGGCTCATAGGCACCGCCGTCGCTTACGACTCCGAATCCGACCGCACGGTGTTGTTCGGGGGCGCTCTCGATCGCGGCGGCCCAACCGACCCCGTCTCGGAGCGTGTCGTGCTCCTAAATGAGACATGGGTTTATGACGCGGACACCAATGCCTGGGAAGAGTCGCCGTCCGATCCCCACCCAATCGCACGAGTCCACCACGGACTTGCGTATGACGCCGAGTCCGATCGCGTGCTTGCCTGGGGAGGACTCACACCACATGCCCCACTAGATCCCAACGTGTGGGATTTCGACTACAACACCAACACCTGGACCGAACACATCAGCGTGGACGGGCCCCAACCAATAGGGTATGACGGACCCATCACTTTCGATACCGAATCGGACCGCCTGGTGGTCATCCGACCAGCCGCCGACGTCTGGGCTTACGACCTCAACACCAACACGTGGACCCGACAGCCGGTTCAACTGACCGGGCCGATCAATACGGCCCTCGCAGGGATCGCTTACGCTGCAGCCGACACCGACCGAGTAGCCCTCTTCGGGGGATGCGTCGAGCTCGCCAATTCGTACAATGAATACTGTCCGAACTTCGACACCGTCTGCTCCAGCGATCTCTGGTTCTACGACCTCAACACCAACACCTGGGAGAAGATCGGGCCACCCGACCAGTAGCACCACGACGCTCCCGCCACCGATGGACCCTCACCCCGGGGATCCAAGCTCGTTTCGATCGATCCCCAAACCAGCGAAGACCCCTGAACAACAGGAGTTTTCGGGTGGTGGAGCTGAGGGGATTTGAACCCCTGACCCCTTGCATGCCATTGATGATCGGCGGGTTTCAGCGACCTGGCAGAATCCTCGAAACGGCCCTTATTCATTGGCGCTTCGCCTCTCATTGCTTTGCGTCGTTTTGCATGGTTTTCGGACTTCTCGCGGACTTTCCGCGGACTCTGCGCGGACTCGGGTCGGCCGGCGAAGTTCTCCTGTGTCCGGGTGCCGGGCGGTTTGCTCAGCGCTTCCGCAGGCGAGCTTCCAGAGGTGGGAGGGCAACGATGTCCTTGGGACGTCCTGCCGCTCGTTTCGATGCGACGACGTCTTCCAGGGACGCCACCGGCAGATCAACGGTGGCGACCACCACCACCGAAGCGTGCTGGCTGAGACTGGCATAGCCATCGGGGAATCCGGCTGGCGTGAAACACAGATCGAGAGGCCCATGTTCCGTGACAAGTGTCATCATCTCGACTTGTCGCAGCATGTCCGGGTGAGGTTCGAACGGCACGCCATCCGGATCCCCCTCCACCCGAAGTCGGGCTCCGAGTTCCGAAAGCGCGGCCGCTAGCCTGCCCAAGTTGGCATCATCCATCGATGGGCAGATATCGATGTCGATAGTGGCGTGTCCGGTGTCATGGAGCCGAGCCGCGATGCCTCCGATGATCACGAACTGCACCCCGTGATCGATGAGAACCCCGCAGATGGCCGCAACGTGCTCGTCGCTCAATTCAGGCGGCATTACTTGCCAGCCGGTAGCCCTGAGACCTCAGCCGCCCCTTGGTTGCGTCGTCCAGACTCTGCTCCCACTCGGCGAGCACCGCGTCGTGGTTGTCGAGGTCGGCGAGCTCCAGCCGTAGCTCGAGCCCGGCTCGTGCCAGCATCCTCATCAGCGTGGGCAACGTCGGCTGACGACGACCCGACTCATATGCCGACAGCGTGGGTTGGGCGATCCCGAGTAGGTCGGCGAAAGCTGTCTGGGACAATCCGAGCCGTGTTCGGGCCAGCTGTAGCAGCGAGCCTGCGACTTGGTCTTCGATACCTCTCATTGGCTATAGCGTATCGTCTATGACCATTCCTGACAAGGCCCTAGCGTTCGAATCGAGAGCCGAGAGCGGAAGTGCCGATTTGGGCGGATCGGCCGGCCAACGGGTAGCCTCAGACTGTGGTTCAGAACCGGCGTCCTGGACCTCGCTGAACCGCTCGCGAGGCTGTTCGTAGGAGAGTGTTCGGTACGTGAGCCGCCAACCTCTATTCGCAGTCCACTCCGTTGTCCTAGTCGGATTTGGAACGGGGTTCTTGGTGCTGCCCAGCCAGTTGCTGCAGATGTACGGCACAGCAACTGACGAGGCCGGCACTCTCGGTCTCCGAGCTTTCGGGGTTTTCGCTCTCCTTGTTGCATCCGCTCTTTGGGTCATGAGACGACCGGATGACCGCTCCGACGCACTCCTGTTTGTTGCGGCTATGGCGGCAGGCAATCTTGTACTAGGTGCAGTCGCCGCTTCGGCACAGTTTGAGGGGACACTCAACGGTCTCGGTTGGCTAAACGTTGGCCTATTCGCCCTTTTCGGCTCGGCGTACACCATGTTGACATGGACGACGATCACCAATCGCACATAGGTGCCTGACAGGTCTGTAGGTGTGCGGTATGTGCGGGTTTACGGGATGACGGTCTCGGCATAGGATGTCTGGTGGCCTTGAGGAGGTGGCTTCTGGTCAGGCGGGTCTTGATGCTTGTGGGCATAGCTGTTCTGACTCTGTTGACCGCCGCTTGCGCCGACTCGGCTGATCCTTCCGAGTGTCAGATGGTTCCGAGGGTGGACACGGAATCAGAGAATCCGGCAGCGACTGACGTGTTGTTCCGGCTTCCTCTTGACACTGTTGTTGATCCGCCGTTCGATGCCGATTTCCAGGAGCACGGTGGGCCATATCCGGATGTCACGTACCACGCTGCTGAGGACTACTTCGCACCCGCCGGGACACCTGTGTACTCGATGGCTGACGGTGAGGTTTCCTTTTCGGGTCCGATGGGAGGATATGGGTGGCTGGTGATCGTTGACCATCCGTGGGCGAATCTCTACTCGCTGTATGGCCACCTGAGTCCCAGCCGGTGGAGTATCGATAAAGGGACCGTTGAGAAGGGCGACCTTGTCGGGTATCTGGGCGACGAGTGGGAGAACGGTGGCTCAAGAGATCACCCGCTAATAACCCACTTGCATCTCGGTGTTCGAATCGGTCACCGCACGGAGTATCCCGGTAGGGGTGAGTGGCGGTGGACGGCGGGATGGATCAAGCCCTGTCCGGGCGATCTTGGCTGGCTCCAACCCTCGGGTGTCATTGCTGGTCAAGCCGTACCAGAGGGCGGATACGTTTCGCCTCAGGGTCGGTTGCTTGAACGCTGGGGTGTCGAACTCCTCCTCCTCGCCGCCATAGCTGCCGGGGGCGTCTGGTGGATCGTGATTGGCGTGCGTCGCAGAAGTTGGGTCGTGCCGTTGGGGGTCGGTGTCATGGCCGTGATCGTCGGTCTCTACTTCACGTACCGAGGCTTCGTGCTTGTGCCGTACGGCCTCCACACAACCGCAGTAGTCGCCGCCATCTCGGCTGGGATCACCGCATACCAACTCAGAATCCCCCGCACATAACCGGCAGGGAGGATGGGGTGGTGCAATCCCGATCACATCCATAACTCACTCTCGATAGCAGATCAGTTGCCGTGGCACCGCTTGTATTTGTAACCCGAACCACACGGGCAGGAATCGTTCCGACCGACACTCGACCGGCTGGGTAGCTCAAGCGGTCTGGTTTTCGCCCGCAGAAGACGCTCCAAGGCTCTCAGCTACTGCTCCCGTTCGTCCAGACGACGTTCCGGACGTCGAGAGCCTCAGACCTGGCAACCAACCGGCGCTCCAGCTCCGCAGCGAACACCGCTCCCTGATGCTCGCCCTTGTTCACGAGCGCGCCAAGTTCCTGGTCGATCAGACCGGCGATACCTCACCCATCGTCAACCCGATCGCCTCGCAATAGCGGCGCCATATCGACCACATCGCATCCGACAGGGGAACCTTCACCGTTTGGGTCGCAACCGTGTGCCCGAACTCGGCGAAGATCCGGCGAGTGATCTTGGCCAGCGTGCCACGATCCAATGCCATCACCTCACCTCGCCGGTTAACCAGTTAACCGACTGCAACTTGTTGCATGTGCGTGTGGTGTTGACAGGGTGCTGTGCGCGAATCGCGGTGGCGGTCCCAGAGGCGCGTCTGTCTGAGGCTTTCGGGATGGTTGGTGCTGCCATGACCGGTGGCCTCCTTTCTCCAATGGTTCTTGAGCAGATAGTGGGAGGTGACCCTGTCATGCTGCGGTCAGGCTCGGGTTTGCGTGATGTCACGTGGTTTCCGCGCCGTGGTGGACAGTGCTGGTACGAGTGACCCTGGACCTGGGCGTAGCCACAAGCCGACCGAGAGCAATCTCCCCGAGGACAATCCAACGCCCTGCCGCACTAACCCGTTGCTGAAGCGTTCTCAGGGTGTTCTCCGCTGCCAGGCATGCAGTGGCCATCTCGGTGGTGTCACACAAATCCCCGGAACACTGCCGTACATGTGTCCAGAACGATCTGACATGAGTCCGGAACGATCCGTACGACACGAAACCGGAAAGAACACGTGGCGGTCGGTGGGGCTGGAGGGTTCCTGACAGGGCTGCTGACACCCTGATGACAGGGCTATTGACACTCTGATGACAGGGTGACGGCCAAAGGTGGAGGGTGCACTGGGGCCGCACCCGGCTCCGCAAGCAGCTCATTACGAAGGGACTTCGGCTTGGCGCACGTTCGCAAGACCGCCGCCGGTACCTGGCAAGCCCGGTACCGAGCCCCCGACGGTCGGGAACGGGCTCGAAACTTCCACCGGAAGGTCGAGGCCGAAGCCTTCCTCGCCACCATCGAGGCAGACAAGCTGCGAGGCGAGTGGACCGACCCCCGCCGCGCCCGCATCACGTTCGGCGAGTGGAACACCCAGGTTCAGCAGAGTCGGGTCAACCTGGCCGCCTCCACCCGCGACAACGACAGGTCGGTCATCCGCAGCCTGATCCTCCCCACGTTCGGACCCGCCTCCCTGCCCTCCATCGAACCCGGCCACATCCGCACCTGGGTCGCCGACCTGGTGGCCACCGGCTACTCCCCCTCCACCATTCGCCGCGCCTACACCCTCCTCCAGCTCGCCCTCGAGATGGCCGTCGACGACGGTCGACTCGCCCGATCACCCTGCCGCCGAATCGCCCTCCCCCGCATCGAGCAATCCGAGAAGCGCTTCCTGAGCATCAACGAAGTCGAACACCTCGCCGAGACCATCACACCCCGCTACCGGGTCTTCGTCCTCACCGGCGCCTACACCGGCGTCCGCCCCGGCGAACTGGCCGCCCTTCGCACCGACCGACTCGACCTCTCGCGCCGCCAGCTCCGGGTCGAAGAACCTATCAAGACCCCCGCCGCCCGCCGCACCGTCAGCTTCTCGCCATTCCTCGCCGAGGAACTCACCAAACATCTCGACACATACCCGGGCGAGAAGAATCTCATTTTCACCGCCCCCGAAGGCGGACCCCTCGACCTGCGGGTCTTCCGCCGCCGCTCCTGGTACCCAGCCGTACGGGCATCGATCGGCGAGCCGATGCGACCCCACGACCTCCGCCACACCCACGTCGCTCTCCTCATCGCCGCCGGCGAGGACCCCTACGTCATCTCCCAACGACTGGGGCACGCCTCGATCCGGACTACCTACGACATCTACGGACACCTGTTCGAAGGCCGCGACCGACAAGCCTGCCGACGCCCTCGAAGCTGCTCGGACCCGATCTCTCGCGGACTCTCCGCGGACTCTGCGCCGATCCGAAGGCCCCTCACTCGAACTCTGAAACAGCGAAATCCCCTGCAAAAAACAGGGGATTTCGGGTGGTGGAGCTGAGGGGATTTGAACCCCTGACCCCTTGCATGCCATGCAAGTGCTCTGCCGAGCTGAGCTACAGCCCCATGATTGCGGTGCGTGATTGTACCAGCCGTCAAGCCTCAGAGGCCAACGTCTCAAACGTCAGCCGGGGGGCATCACCCCATAAGCGTTCGAGACCGTAGAAATCGCGAGTGTCCGGCTGGAAGACGTGGACAACAACTTCGCCGTAGTCGAGCAGGACCCACTTGCCTTCGGCTCTTCCCTCGGTCCTCAGCGGCGAACGGTCCACGGTCTTGAGCTGCAACTCGACGTCCTGTGCCAGCGATTGCACATGGGGCCGGGACGTCCCGGACACAATCACGAACACATCGGTGATCCACAGCAGCTCCGAGACATCCAGAAGAACAATGTCGATGCCCTTCTTTTCGTCGAGTACCGCAGCCATCTGATCGATCAGTTTTTGCGTTTCCGTATTGACAGCGATGAGCGGCTCAGCCTCCTACACGGGGATGTCGCGACCAACAATGATAGTGAGATCCACGATTCCGGATGGTTGACGGACTTCCAGAAGGACTTCGCCGCTCCCGAGAATCCGCTGCACATCGATCGCTTCTTGCTGATGTTCACGCCCCTGCGAAATGATTCGAGTCTCGGCATAGTCATCGCGATCTGCGTTATCGGTCTTCACGATCCGAAACCCCCTATCGACCAGCAGTGCAGCAATCGGGCCGGTCGTGCCAATTCTTCCGTTCCCATTGAGGACTTCTACCCGGGGCCGGGGCTCAGCCCGGATAATCAAATAGGGAAATCGGTCGACGACGAACGAGGCTGCTGCGCTGCTGGGTAGTTGATAGCGCTCGGTACTTCCGCCCGCTGCTTCAATCCGTCTGACCGGCACGGCCGTCACCACGAGATCCGGGTCGATCGAGGCTGCCACCGTCGCCTGCAAAGCCGTGTTCGAGTCGCCGGTGGCTCCGATGGTCAAGCGTTCCGCAATCGCGGTGTCCGTCTTGACCGCCGTCAAAGCAGCGCGCCACACGGATCCCTGCCGGTCGAGCCATTCGAGCTGATCACTATCACCCTCGTTCGTCAACAGCGTTGCGAGCATGTCTGGATCGCGTTCGGCCGAACCTTCAGCGGCCAGAACGGTGAACCCATCGGACTCGGGTTGGAGCAACGGGTTGGTCAACTCAACGGTCAACGGTTTGCCGATGGCGGTCGCGAAGCCTGCTCCATCGAGATGCACAACCGCATCAACCCTCACGCCGAGCAGATTGGTAACCGTTGTGTCCGCCAAGGCAGGACCATTAAAGCGAATCATGTCGGCAATTTCGCTTTCGCCGAATCCGGGAAGAATGGCCAGCAGGGAAGGCGGAAAAAGGACAACGTCCGCACCTCCGGTCGGATGCGCCACGAGCAGAGCTATCGAGTCGGCCCGATCGTTCTCATCGGTGACGACCATCAAGACCGAAGCACCCGTCGCGGGGGTTGAACCGGGATCCGGTTCAGGATCCGCCGTTTGCCGGAGCGTCAACCACGTCAGCCCAACAGAGGTGCCGATGATCAGCATCGAACCCAACATGGCCAGCGCAATGCGTCGACGCCCCCGGGCTGCGATCGAGCGTCGGGCGGACCGGTTCAATTCGCGGGCCGATTGCGGTGTCTCGTCCATGATCCCGGACCGGCGCCGCCGACCGCTGCCTGAGCGAACGGCCATTCCTTTCCGACGTTGCAGCTTCTTGTGGCGAGGTTCAGCCATAGACGTCGTGGTCCTCGAGATACTCCCACACCGGATCCGCAACCATGAAGCGGACGGTCTTGGCTTCTGCTACTCGTTCGCGAATGGTTGTCCCGGACAGCAACAGGAGCGGCATGTCGAGCCAGGTGAACGGAGCCGGAATGGCTGCCTCGACCTCCGCTCGATCGACCCCCGGCCGGGGCGCAACAGCCAGGTGGGCCCTCGACAGGACGTACTCCCAACGCTGCCAGGTCTGAATCCCCCGAGCCGCATCGGCCCCCAGGATCAAGACCAGGTCCTCTCGCTCGTCAAACTCGGCGAGCGTGTCTGCCGTATAGGTCCAGCCATCACGCCGCACCTCCCGTTCATCCACCTCGAAATAGGGAACTCCCTGAACCGCCCGGCAGGTCATCTGCCAGCGATGCTCGGCATCGCTCACCCACCGGTCCGCTTTCTGCCACGGTGCCCCGGCAGGCAGAAACGTGACGAGGTCAAGGTGGAGGTCGCGATAAGCAACCTCACCAGCAATGAGGTGAGCCACATGAGGTGGGTCGAAAGTTCCGCCAAGAATGCCCCTGCGCACTTCGACAGAATAGGCGAGTCACGACGACCTCGCGAAGCGGGACGAGCCGCAACGCCTTTGAAGGGTTTGATAAGCGACAGCCGATGATGGACAACGGGTCGACATAGGTGCCTCCGACCCGCACAGAAAAGTGCAGCCCCTCAGAGCCGTGCGCCACTCCACTCGTTCCGAGCGTCGTCGAGCCTTCGACCCGCTGACCGCGTTTCACCAACACATCTGCCAGGTACGAATAACTGGTTCGTAGACCGCCACCATGATCGACGGTTACGGTCTGGTTGCCGGCAACCACCCCGGCAAAAGATGACGGTCCCGGGTCCGGCCGCCCTAACCGGGGTATCCGCCGGGACACTCCAATCGACTCCCCAGTGTCCCGAATAACGGCCCGTGGGCGCGAACCCCCGCACCTGAGCACCGTCCTACGGGCAGCGCCAGCCCGGCACAGGCGGCAACGGGTTCGCCGATCGATGGGGTGAGCAGCGTTGCCGCCATGACCGACATCATGAGCATCCGTACCAATGGCCACCTCTTCCCACTCCCCCACGATCCCTGCCTGCGCAACGTAACCCACCGACACGGAGAGGGGAAGGGCATCGATCGCCTACGCCCGACATCGCGCTTTGGGTGTACGTTTGTATGCCATGAACGATTTCGAGTTTCCTGAGGCGATTACCTCCCTCATCGACCATATTGCTTCGCTCCCCAATGTCGTTGCCGTAACTTCGGGAGGACTCCCATCCCGAGCGGGTGAACCTGACGAATGGGACTTCGGCCTGTACTACCGCGGTACGTTCGATCCTGAAGGACTCATGCACCTCGATGGCACCGTCACCGCTCCGGGTGCATGGGGCAGGATCATGAATGGTGGTGCCTCACTCATCGTTGATGGCCGCAGGGTTGTGATTCACTACCGGGACATCGATGCGGTCCGGCATTGGATCCGGGAGTCAGAATCCGGCCGCTTCGAGGTCGCCGGATCGAACGGGTACCTGGCCGGAATACCGTCATACACGCTCGCGGCCGAATTGGCCATGCGCACTGTGGTAGCCGGATCGCTCGACGACGTTGTCGAATATCCCGATCAGCTGGCCGAGGAAGGATCGGCACACTGGCGGAGCAGTGCCGGACGCAGTCTGGACCACGCGGATGTCCAAGGCCGAGCACGGTGACGCGACCGGGGTCCTGGGTCATCTCGCCCGGGCCTGCATCGAAGTTGCCCACGCTCACCTCTGTGAGGCGCGCCAATGGACCGTCAACGAAAAGGAGATCCTGGAGCGAGCCGAGTTAACGCACCTCAATCAACTCTTGACCGCCATCAATGCCGACCCGGTCACGCTGATGCAGAGAGTCATGCAGGCACGAGCTTTGCTGCTCGACTGAGTGACGACGGTGCCGTGGAGCGGCAGAAACTAGGAGACGGCTTCGATCGTGATCCTGGCCAGCAGGTTGAGAACTTCCTGACGGAAGTCATTCGGCTGGAATGGCTTGGTCACGAAAGCGTCGGCGCCACCCTCATCGGCCCGTCGGCGAGATTCTTCCTCGGCGTGCGCCGTGAGGACCAGAACCGGTAGCTCCTTGGTACGTGGATCGGAGCGGAGCCGATCAAGCACTTCCCACCCGTCCATTTCCGGGAGACCGATGTCGAGAACCAGAAGATCGGGCTTCTCGGAGATGGCAGCCGCAAGGCCGGTGGGACCGTCTTCCCGCATGACAACCTCGAGGCTGGCAGGGCGAAGGCAGACTTCGATCAGCCGACGGATCACGGCAGAATCCTCAACCACCAACACTCGACGACCCACTGCTGTCTCCTCATTGGTCCTTGGGTGCTTCCGGTTGTTTGCAACCGGTGCAGCGTCCTTGGTCCTGTATCGACACCAAACCGGCCATCCTTTATCTGAATTCGGCGGGTTTCCATTCGGTGCGCAAACCGCCCATTCGCCCACGCGGCAAAGCCAGGCCCTCAACAAACGCCTCGAGTTGACGCAGGTTTCTCACTTCGAACACACCGTCGCAGTGTCCGGCAAACGCCGACATGACCGAATCGCCGGTATCCCAGTAAGCCTGCGGTTCGGGGTTGAGCCAGTAGACCGCCCTGGCAACCCCGGCGATGGCCGCCATGATGTCGCCTCGAGCATCCCGGTAATTGTTCCGGGCGTCCCCCGTCACGATGACGGTCGATCGAGGCGTGAGATCGTTGCCGTACCGTTCCCAGAACTGGGCGAGCACATGGCCGTAATCGGAGTGCCCGTCCAACCAGACCACTTCCGCTTCACTGCCGACCCGTTCGAGCGCAACTTCGAAGGCGGACCCTGCTTCGAAGAACCCCGTCACCTCGTCTATGCCATCGACGAAAGCGAACGAACGCAGCTTGGAGAACTGGCCCGACATCGCATATACGAACTGGAGGGTGAACCGGGCGAAGGTAGCCATCGATCCACTCACGTCACAGAGAAGAAAGACCTCGGGTTTCGTCGGCCGGGGGGTCCGGAACTGCGGTTCCATGGGAACGCCGCCGGTAGAAAGGGAGCGCCGCACGGTGCGTCGGAAGTCGAGCCGGCCGCGTTGGCCTCGCCGCCTCCGTTGCGCCAGCCTGGCGGCCAGCTTGCGCGTCAAAGGATGGATCGCCTGACCGAGGAGAGCCAGTTCCTCGCGCGAAGCGTGCATGAGGTCGGTGTCCTCCAGGAGCGGTCGACGCAGCGTCTTCGCGACTGCCTCCCGCCCCCGATCAGCCACCAATCGGCGGCGTATCTCGGCCCGCACCTCTTCGCGGAAATCCTCGATTCGTTCCTCGTACTCTTCCCGGAGGAGCCGCTCCTCGAGAGCCGTCACGTCCGGAGACTCGCCTGCGACCTCCAGCAGCTCGGCCAGAATGCGGTCGATATCGAGCCGGCGCAACGTGCGGTACAGGTAGTAGGTGCCGCCAACGGGCCTGCCCTTCTCCATTCCCGCCAGGCGCCCCACCGACCGTCGGGCCACCGCCCGCAGGAGCCCCTGATCCCCTTCGGAGAGAGCCCGCCGAAGGGCTTCGATCAACGAGTCGAGGTCGGCGGCTCCACCGCCGCCCTCGCCACCGGCTGGATCTGGCTGCCCTTGGCGCCCTGCGGCTTCGCATCATCGGGGTGGTCGCCGGGTGCCGGCCGCAGCAACGCGAAATAGACCTCGAAGGCCGTTTCGAAAGCCTCATAGTGACGAGCGTTCTTGACCAGGGTGGATCCCAAGGATGCCTTGAAGGCTTGGCGATCGTCCAGGTCCGTGAACCGAAGAGCCTCCGCCGCGTCGATAGCCTCAACCATTGACACCGGGATTCCCGCCTCACGAAGCTCCTGGATGAACCCGGTGAGGAGGCTGAGCATCAAGTACCAGCGGTATCCGCAGGTGGCGTCATGAGGTCGCGGGAAACCTTGTCGATGTCATTTTGGTACTTCAACAGGACGTGCAAGGTCTCCTGCGCCGTCGCCGAATCGATCTCGTCGACTCCGAGAGCCAGGAGCGTCCGAGCCCAGTCGATGGATTCGCTCACGGACGGGGGCTTCTTGAGCTGGAAGTTGCGCACACTCCGGACCAGCCGGGCGATTTGATCCGCCAGTTGCTCACTCAAACCCTCGACCCTGGCCAACAGAATCTCCTTCTCCCTTTCCACCGACGGGTACCCGATATGCAGAAAGAGGCAGCGCCGCTTCAGTGCTTCGGACAATTCGCGCGTGTTGTTCGACGTCAGCACCACCAACGGCCGGGTCGCAGCCACGACGGTGCCTAACTCCGGAATCGACACTTGAAAGTCGGAAAGCACCTCCAGCATGAGGGCTTCAGTCTCGACTTCCACCCGGTCGACCTCATCGATGAGGAGCACCACCGGATCTGGCGACCGAATAGCTTCGAGAAGGGGCCGGGGAAGGAGAAACTCCTCCGAGAAGATGTCTTCTTCCAGCTCACTCCAGGCCGCGCTCGTGTCCGCCTGGATCCTCAGCAGCTGCTTTTTGTAGTTCCACTCGTAGAGAGCCTTCGACTCATCGAGGCCCTCGTAACACTGCAAACGGATCAGCCTGCGGCCCGTTACCGCCGCCAGGGCCTTGGCCAGTTCGGTTTTGCCAACGCCCGCCGGGCCTTCCACCAGGATCGGTTTGCCGAGCCGATCGGCCAGGAAGACAACCTGGGCAATCCGGTTGTCGGCCAGGTAATCGAATCGGCGCAACCCGTCCTGGACGGCGGCCGGGTTCGACAAGCCTTCGGTCATGGCCGGACCTGGCCGTCACCAAACAGGATGTACCGCTCCGACGTAAGCGCTTCAAGGCCCATCGGACCCCGCACGTGGAGTTTCTGGGTCGATATCCCTATCTCTCCTCCAAAACCAAACTGCTCGCCGTCCGTGAATCGCGTGGAAGCGTTGACCATGACGGCAGCCGCGTCGATTTCTCTCGTGAACCGGGTTGCCGCAGAAACGTCGTTGGTCACGATCGCCTCGGTGTGCCCGGTCCCGTAGGTGCGGATGTGATCAATCGCGGCGTCGAGATCCGGAACGATCCGGACCGACATGATCAGGTCGAGATATTCGGTGCCCCAGTCTTCTTCCGTGGCCGGAACCAGCTCGCCGGCAAGCGAACAAGCGCGCGCATCGCCGCGCAACTCGACGCCGGCGTTGCTGAGTCGGCGAGCGATATCCGGTAGAAACTCTTCGACTACCGCTTCATGAATCAGGAACGACTCGGCAGCGTTACAGACGCCCGGACGTTGTACCTTGGAATTGAAGACGATCGGACCGGCCATGCTCAGATCGGCGCCTGCATCGACATAGACGTGGCAATTACCGGCGCCGTCGATCACGAAGGGAACCGTCGCCTCGTTTTCAATAGCAGCAATCAGGCCGGGGCCGCCGCGCGGCACGAGCAAGTCCACCCACTCTTTCGCTTGCATGAGCTGCTTGGCGCCTTCTCGAGACGTATCCGTCATGACCTGGACCGCAGCAGGCGGCAAACCGCTCGAGACCAGGGCAACCCGGAGAGCGTCTCCTATGGCCGTATTCGATCGCAGCGCGTAGGAGGATCCCCGCAGCAGAGCCGCATTGCCCGATTTCACACAGAGTCCAGCCGAATCGGCGGTGACGTTCGGGCGAGCTTCATAAATGACGGCGATGACTCCGAGCGGCACCCGGACACGCTGGAGGCGAATCCCGTTGGTCAAGGTCCACCCACCGGTGACCATGCCGACCGGATCAGGGAGGTTGGCAACCGAACGTAAACCCTCAGCCATGGCCAGGACCCGATCTCCGGTGAGCAGCAACCGGTCGAGCAAAGCACCTGATACACCTTCGTTCGTTGCTTGTGCCATGTCCTCGGCGTTGGCCGCCAGGATCGGGGAGATCCGCTGCTGGACCTCGTCGGCCATCGTTAGCAGAAGCTCCCGTTTCGTCTCGCCCGTCAATCCGGCCAGCACACGCCCGGCCGCTCGAGCCTGCCTTCCCAGATCGTTGATCATGCGGGGAGTGTAACGACGCAGGACATAACGGGCTTGGCCTCGTCGGCGCACTGGCTACGCTGATCTATCCATCTCCAAGGAATCTCATGAGAATCGTGATCGTCGGCGCCGGAGCGGTGGGCTCATCGCTCGCCGAACGTCTCTCCGGTGAAGGTCAGGACGTCGTCATCATCGAGGCCGATCGGCAGAAAGCCGCCGAAATGCAAGAGCGCCACGATGCTCTCGTCATTACCGGGAATGGTTCGAGCCAGAGAGTCTTGCTTGAAGCTCAGGTTGAAAAGGCCGATCTGCTGATTGCAGTTTCCAACAATGACGGAGCCAACATCCTGGCGTGCCACACCGCCAAAGGATTGGGCGTCAAACGCACCGTGGCGCGGGTCGAAGACCCGAGCCTCCATGAGGGACTCGAGACGCTCGGCGTCGATGTTGTCATCAACACCGGCGAAGCAGGAGCTCGTGAGTTAGTCGGTCTAGTTCGACAGGCGGGCGTTTCCGACCTCGTGGAATTCGCCAACGGCAAGCTTTCGCTCATCGGTGGCACCGTGCAAACCTCATCAATATTGGCGGGACGTTCGCTCGCTCAGTCCCGGGGGCTAACCGATTGGCCTTGGACGCTCACGGCGGTGGTCCGCGACGGGGTGACCACGGTTGCCCACGGCGGATCGGTGATCGAGGAGGGCGACCACATCCTGATTATGGTCACCGCCGAGAACGCCCACCGGGTCGGTTCCCTCATCGGGCTCGCGCACCACCCGATTCGCCGGGTGTTCATCGTTGGAACGACCCGCCTCGCCGTCCGCACGATCGAGCACATCGTGAACGAAGGGTTTGATGTGATCGTCGTCGATGCGGATCGCGATCGGTGCCGCTTGCTCGCCGAGCAGTACGCCCGTCCACTTTTTGTTTGTGGAGATCCAACGGACCCCGAGACCTTTGCCGACTTCGACCCGAGCGAACGCGACATGCTGCTGGCGCTAACCGGCTGGGACGAGATCAACATCGTCGCCTGTCTGGTTGCCAAAGCCCAGGGAATGGCGACCACCGTTGCCCGCTTTTCTCGCATCGACTATGTGGCGTTGCTGTCCGGCCGAGGTATCGACGCGGCCGTATCGAGCCGGTTGGCCGCCGCCAACGCGATCCTCCGTTTCGTCCGGCGAGGGCTCATCCACTCGGTGGCCACCTTCAAGGAAACAACCGCTGAGGCCATCGAAATCGAAGCAGAACCCCACGCTGGTTTGGTTGGAAAGGCGGTTCGAGACCTTGAACTGCCAGAAGATGCCGTCATCGGTGGCCTTCTGCGGGAGGACCGGGCTTTGGTGCCGACCGGCGAAACGATCATCGAGGCACGCGACCATCTGATTTTCTTCGCTCTCCCACACGCCATCCCCGAGGTGGAGAGGTTGTTCACCTGACATGCGCGCGATGCGGCGACGACGGGGCGTTATCCGCACCGTGCGACCAGAACGATTCCCAATGTTGCAGCGTCTGTCCTACATCGTTGGGGCGGTGGTCACGGCTGCAGGCGCCGCCATGGTGCCGCCTGCAGTAGTTGCCGCGAGCTACGGGGAGACGAGCGAGGCGTTTCAGATACTTTTGGCCGCAGCGATCACCATCGTCGCCGGAGTCGTGGGTTGGCGGGTTGTCGGCCGGCAGGGAAGAATCACCTCCAAGGAAGGTTTCGCGGCGGTTGGATTGGCCTGGTTCGCCATGGCAGCCTTCGGGATCCTTCCCTATCTTCTGACCGGCTCGATCGAGACCATTACCGGAGCTTTCTTCGAGACGGCTGCCGGCTTCACCACCACCGGCTCCTCGGTCATCCCGGACCCGGCCATGCTCTCCCATGGCATCCTGATCTGGCGTGCCGAGACGCAATGGATCGGGGGGATGGGCATCATCGTGCTCTCGATCGCCATTCTGCCCCTGCTCGGCGTTGGAGGCGTTCAGCTCGCCAAAGCCGAGTCGCCCGGCCATAAACCGGACCGCCTGACCCCCCGCTTCCGGGAAACGGCCAAGCGTTTGTGGTTTGTCTACGTTGGGTTCACCGTCCTGCAGAGCATCCTGCTGGCCTTAGGAGACATGAATCTCTTCCAGGCGGTCGCCCATGCGATGACCACCATGTCGACGGGAGGGTTCGGAACGGAAGCTACGTCGATCACCGGCTTCAGTCCCTACACCCAGTGGGTGATCATCCTGTTCATGTTCCTGGCCGGCGCGTCATTCGCCTTACATTTCCGAGCGTTGCGAGCACCCATCCAGTACGTTCGCAATGTTGAGTTCCGGCTCTATGCGATCCTCATTCTTGGAGCGACGGCCGTCATGACCATCGCCATCATCGGGAGCGGACCGTTCGAGCCGTACCTGCGCGATGCTCTCTTCACGACCACCTCCCTGATGACCACTACCGGATTCGCAACGGCTGACTTCGGATCGTGGGTGCCCGGCGCGCAGATCCTGGCAGTGGGGCTCATGTTCCTTGGCGGCATGGCCGGGTCGACCGCCGGGGGGGTAAAGACCTTCCGAATCGCCGTCTTGACCAAAGCCGCCTCAGCCGATCTCCGCCGGATCGTCCATCCACGGGGGATATTCGTCACCCGATTCGGTAAGGAAACGGTATCGGATTCCGTCATGGAGAGCATCCAGACCTTCTTCCTCTTCTACATGTTCCTCTTCATGTCCGGTACCGTCATCCTCGGCCTCATATCATCCGATCTCGACCTGGTGACATCGGCTTCGGCCGTTGCTTCTTCGCTTGGCAATATCGGCCCGGGGCTCGGCGCGGTCGGTCCCACCAGCAACTTCCTGGCTGTTCCGGACGCAGGCAAGTGGCTTCTCTCCTTCCTGATGATTGCCGGGCGGCTGGAGATCTTCCCGGTGGTTCTACTCTTCACTCGATACCTTTGGAGACGGTGAAGGTCCCGAGATCCCTATCATCTTGGGGATGCGCATTGTCATCGCCGGATCGGGTCGCGTCGGAGGGGATCTAGCCCATGAGCTCGCCGACCACGGCCACGACGTCTCCGTCGTGGATCACGCCAAAACTGCACTCGAGAAGCTCGGCACTACCTTCAACGGCTCGGTGCATCTCGGACTTGCCTACGACGTTGGGGTACTGAAGGAAGCCGGAATCGAGTATGCCGACGCCTTTGTGGCGGTCACCGATTCCGACAATGCCAACCTCATGGCCGTCCAGCTCGCCAAAGAGGTCTTCATGGTTCCGAAGACGATCGCCCGGCTCGATGACCCCACCCGGGAACGGGCGTATCGGGAACTCGATGTCTCCTACATCCCGGCGTCCCGACTGATTGCGAAAGTGGTCTATGAACAGGTCGTCGAGCAGGAATTCCGATTCCACGTGACCTTTGAGGATGGCGAAACGGAGATTGTCGACATGGAACTGGGGGCGGCTGCGGCCGACATGCGGATCGAAGACTTCCAGATTGAGGACCGTCTCCGCGTGGCTGCCGTCAGAAGGGACGGAACAACCTTCATCCCGAATCGAGATTTCTTGCTCCAGGAAGGCGACCTCGTGGTGGCTGCCGCCCGCAAGGGCGTCGTCAACAAGATCCGCCGCTATTTGGCTTCGGGGAAAGGTCCATGAGAACGCTCATCATCGGCGGCGGCAAGGTGGGTTCCTACCTGGCCCGTGCCCTCGGCTCGCACGGCCACACCATCACCATCGTCGAGGCCGATTCAGAGCGAGCCCAGGGTCTTGGCGACCGATCCGATTTTCTGGTTCTGGCCGGCGACGGGACCGAGGTCGACGTCCTCAACCGTGCCGACGCAGCTCGTTCCGACTGGGTCCTTGGGGTCACCGGCAAGGATGAGGCCAATCTGGTCGCTTGCCAGCTGGCAAAGACGCTCGGCGCCAAAAGGGTCATTGCCCGGCTCAACGACCCGCGCAATCGTCCCACGTTTGATGCCCTCGGCCTCCCCGTCGTCGCGGTGACCGATCTCATCGTCGACGTGATCTCTCAAGAAGTTCAAACTGAGGTTTCCGAAATCGAGCGGCTCCGTTTGCTCGGGGCCGGCAAGCTCAGCCTGGTTGAGATTGACATCCCGGAAGACGTCCCCGTCCGCACGGTGCTGGAGATCGACCTGCCGCCCCAATCCGTACTCGTTACCCACCTCCGGGGGGCGGTCGTCTCGGTGCCCAATGCAACAACCCAGGTCCGGCCGGGTGATCGGGTTCTGGCGGTGACCGCTCTCGAACACGAAGGAGAACTGCGGGAGGCACTCACGGCTGTCACGAAGGAGCGAACGTGAACCGTCCGATTTCTCACGCACAAGAGATATGACCGGCCCGCGCCCCGGATCCCGACATCATGAGCGCTCACACATTCGGGGGGCAATGATCACCCTCGTCATCGAAGCTGCGGTTGTGATTGACCCTGGCCGCAGTTGGGTTCGGGATCTCATTCGTCGTGCTCTGGATAACCGGGTAGCCGCATGCTGATCCGCCCCAACCGCGATGACTTGCGATTGATCGGCTACAACCTCGGACGCATCCTGGTTGTCGTCGCCGCGGCCGGCCTCATTCCCTTGACCTGGGCCATTGTGGCAGGCGAGTTCGCTCCGGTGGCTTCGTTCGTGCTGATGATCGGAGTCTTTGGAACGCTCGGTTTCTCTCTCTTGCAACGGCCCCCTCGGACCGGCCGGCTGGAGTGGAGCCACGGGATGGTCATCGTCGGCCTGACCTGGTTGATCGTTCCGGCAATCGGGGCGATCCCCCTGGAACTGTCCGGCCACTACGGATCGTTCATCGACCCCTTCTTCGATGCCATGAGTGGGCTAACCACGACCGGCCTCGCGTTGATTCAAGACCTCGATCATCTCGCCACATCCCTCAACTTCTGGAGGCACCTCCTGCACTTCCTGGGTGGCCAGGGCATCGTGATCGCGGTACTGAGCCTTTTCGCCGGGGGCGGCGCGATGACGCTCTACTACGGCGAAGCGCGAGATGACCAGATCTTCCCATCGGTTCGCTCCACCGCCCGGTTCATCTGGCTTGTCAGTGCCGTGCACGCTCTCTTCGGAGTGGTAGCACTCGGTGCGGTTGGCTACTTCGTGCTCGGTTTCCGACCATTCCGAGCCCTTTTTCACGCCGTGACCATCTTCATGGCCGCTTTCGACACAGGTGGTTTCGCTCCGCAGAGCTCCAGCATCGGCTACTACCACTCGGGAACCTTCGAAGCTGTAACGGCTGTACTGATGGTGGCAGGCGCCCTGAGCTTCGGCCTTCACTATGCGTTGTGGCGCGGGAGGCGCCAGGTCATCAACAACCTGGAGGTTCGGACCATTATCTCAACGTTCTTGGGGACGTTGGTGCTGACGCTGGCCGGCCTGGCCGGTAGCGGCGCGTTCGAGTCACTCTCAGGACTGAGCCGCCAGGGGTTCTTCCAGGTCCTATCCGCTCACACAGGTACCGGTTTCGCCACCATCCCATCCCTCGAGCTTGCCTCGTGGGGCGGCCTGGCATTTGGGGGCTTGGCCATCGCCATGGCGCTCGGCGGCATGGGGTCTTCGACGGCCGGAGGGGTGAAATCACTGCGGATCGGCCTGACGATCAAGGCTCTGAGCTCTCAGGTGCGCCAGGTTCTTCTGCCGGAGGGAGCCGTGATATCGACCCGATACTGGCACCACGGACGGAAGCAGCTCAATGGCGACCTGATTCAGGCGGTGATGGGAGTCTCGCTGCTCTACGTGGCTCTCTACCTCTTCGGAGCGGGAGTCGGGCTGATGTACCACCTACCGCTCCAGTCGGCGCTCTTCGAGTCGGTGAGTGCCGGGGCCAACGTCGGTCTCTCAGTGGGAATCACCGATCCTTCCATGCCTTCGGTCCTGAAGTTGATCTACGCATTCCAGATGTGGGCAGGCCGGCTTGAATTCGTTGCGATCTTCTCCTTGTTCGGCTTCCTGATCTCATTGGTGCGTGGCAAATGATGCGCCGCTTCGACTCGCCCCCCTGCTGATACTCGTCGCTGTCGTGATCATCCCGACCGGTGTTCGAGCCTCAACCGACGTACGTGTTGATGAGTTGCTCGCCGATGGAGCTGCGTTTGCGGGTCAGAGCATCAGCGTCGTCGGGGAACTGATCGGCGACTATGGGCACCGAGGCGACGGTTCGGCTTGGAGTCAACTGAACGGAGATTCCTACGCAACCGCCCCCCTGCTCGAGGGTGGGGCCTTGACGGGCCCCAACGAGGGCATCGGGGTCCGGGCCCCGACCGGCCTCATTGAGAATCTCGATCCGCCGGGTGGGTATCACCAACGCGGTCCCCTGGTGAGAGTGTCCGGTATCTGGAAGTATCACGACGAACAGCGCGGCGGAGAAACCTACCTCGACGTTGTGAGTCTCGAGGTCTTGGAACCTGGTCGACCGTTTGACGAGACCGCTGATCCGGCAGTGTTGACTGTGGGGATTCTGTTGCTCCTGACCGCAGTCGGCTTGGGGTTTCGAACCCGCCGCCGCTCGGCACGGTGATTGTGGCTGCGCATCCCTAAGGGTCGGAGCCGGTGCGGGGCCGGTATCAAGCTCTCGGTTGCGAAGCGAAGGACGTTTTCGAGTTCAGGGTCGAGCGTTGCGGGTGCGTCCGGGGTTGCCTTGCTCAACGGTCGACGAGCACCACCAGGTCATCACGATGGATAACCTCCCCGCCCCAGCCGTCTACGGCGACAGAAGAGCTGTGCCTGCCAAGGAGAGGACCGAGCGCCGCCGAGGAAAGGGTGACCAACCCTTTGCCGATGAGGTTTCCCGCCGGACCGAGCACCTCCACTGCGTCCCCCTCTCCAAAGACCCCCGAGATGTCGGTGATACCAACCGGGAGTAGCGAGCTCCCCCGGGAAAGCACGGCGTGAGCCGCTCCTGCGTCGATACGAAGTGAACCTTCAGCCGGCTGTCCGAACGCAATCCAGAGTTTTCGCGCCGGAAGTCGCGACGGATGCGGCTCGATCCAGGTACCTACCTTTTCCCCAAGTACAGCTCGCACGGCGGCCCGTTCGTCCCGTGACCCGGCCACCACCGTTGGAACTCCGGACCAGGCTGCCATACGGGCCGCCGCCACTTTGGTGGCAACGCCACCGGAACCCATCGGCCCGGATCGCCCGTCGGCCACCCGATCGAGGACTTCATCGGTGTGTTTCACCGCGGTGAGTAAGAGCGCTTCCGTCTCGTGCCGCGGGTCCTCCGAATAGAGCCCGGAGGTGTCTGTGAGCAAGACGAGCAATGCTGCTCCCACAAGGTGAGAAACGATGGCAGCCAACCGATCATTGTCACCAAGACGAAGTTCGTCGACGACAACGGTGTCGTTCTCGTTGACGACCGGCACGATGCCAAGGGCGAGCATCCGGTCGAGAGCTTCACGGGCGTGCAGGTACTGGTTGCGATTGGCCAGAACGTCCTTGGTGAGCAAGACCTGACCTACCAGCCGCTGCCGCGCTGTGAACTCTGATGCGTACCGCTCCATCAACCGGCCTTGCCCGACCGCTGCTGCCGCTTGAAGGTCGGGCACCTGGGTGGGACGAGACTTCGATTCCCAGTTCCAGGAGCCCGGCCGCAACGGCCCCCGAACTGACGAGAACCGTGGGATGCCCGAGGGACCAAAGCTCAATCACCTGCTCGACGACTGATCTGAGAGCAGCACCGTCCAATCCACCCGCTCGGGAAGCGAGGCTCGATGAACCCACCTTCACGACGACCGGTCGGCCGGCCGGAGCCCGACGACGCGTCGTCACCGCGTTTCCTGGTATTCAAAGAAAAGCTCACCGATACGGACTTCGTCACCCGGTTCGGCCCCTGCCTCGCGCAGAGCGTCATCGACCCCGATACGGGCCAGGCGCGCCGCCGCGTAGTCGGCGGCCTCCGGGTTGGTCAGATCATCGAGCCCCACCGCACGTTCGGCCACGCGGCCTTCGACAACCCAAACGTTGCCCTCCCGAATAGACCTCGAATCCGGACCGGACGGGTCGGTGCAAGACGAAACCTTCACGCTCCGGGGCCTGGCGCACCGCCAGATCGACCGCGTCGGCGACCGCGTGCAGCAACGGTTCGATACCGGTGCCGGTAATCGCAGATATCGCAAACACCGGCTGCCCAACCGCATCTTCCAAACCCTCAACGTCGGAGGCGACCCCAGGGAGATCGCCCTTGTTGACGGCGACGACCCGTGGTCTTTGGGCCAGCTCGGTGGAATGCCCGGCCAGTTCGCTAACGAGGACGTCATATTGCCGCAACAAGCTCTCCGTTTGCAGGGGCGAAGGATCGAGCAGAAAGACGAGGGCCCTGGCGCGTTCGACATGACGAAGGAACTCATGCCCGAGCCCCTTGCCTTCGGCGGCTCCTTCAATGAGCCCCGGTATGTCCGCAAAAACGAACTCACGGCCCGCCAACGGTAACGACACCAAGGTTTGGCTCGAGGGTGGTGAACGGGTAGTCGGCGATCTTGGGCCGAGCGGCCGACACCCGCGAGATCAAGGTGCTCTTCCCTGCATTGGGAAACCCGACCAAGGCTGCGTCTGCGAGGAGTTTCAGTTCGAACTCGAACCAGGCGCCCTCGCCGTACTCTCCTTGCTCGCAGAAGTTGGGAGCCCTCTGAAGTCGGCTCACGAGGGCCGCGTTGCCGCGACCACCCCGACCACCTTCAAGCACGGTCACTTGCTGGCCTGCCTCAACGAGATCGGCGATAACCAGGCCATCTTCGTCGCTCACGACGGTACCCAACGGGACGGACAAGACGAGTTCGTCACCCTGGCGACCCGCCCTCAAATCACCCTGGCCGTGGGTGCCGGCCCCGGCCTCATGATGAGGGTTTCGCTTGTAGGTGAGCAGCGTCGCCATCGATGGGTCCGCTTGCAGGACAACTGATCCGCCCTTCCCTCCGGAACCACCTATGGGTTTGCCTTTGGGCCGACCGCGCAGTTTCTGGAAGCTGACGACACCGGCGCCGCCGTGTCCGGCGCGTAGATGGACGCGAACGCGGTCTACGAACACGGGGCGAGGCTCCCTACTCGGGGAGCACGTCTACCAAGCGTCGCCCGTGGCGTTCTCCGTACTTGATGACCCCTTGAGCCAACGCAAAGAGGGTATCGTCGCGGCCCTTTCCGACATTATCTCCAGGATGGATTCTGGTTCCGCGCTGGCGAACGATGATCGTCCCGGCGTTGACGAGCTGGCCGTCGAAGACCTTGGGACCGAGCCGTTGCGCTGCAGAGTCGCGGCCGTTCTTCGACGACCCTCCGGCTTTGGTTTTTGACATCGGGTCAGCCCTCCTCGGTCTCTTTCGATGAGCCGCTATCGCTCTTGGCGGTCGCAGCCGGTTTCTTGGTTGCAGAATCCTCGGCCGGAGACGGCTTCGGCTTCTTCTGCGAAGGCAGCTCGATGGCGGTGACTTCGAGCGTGGTGTACTTCTGACGGTGGCCTTGCCGGCGCCGGTACCCGGTCTTGTTCTTGTACTTGAAGATATCGACCTTGGGGCCGGCAGCCTGTCCAAGTACCTTGGCGTGCACCTTCGCCTCGCGCAGCTCGGCGCGATCGCTAATGGCTTTACCGTCGGCGTCGACGACCAGCAGCGGTGTGAACTCGACCGTACCGTCGGCGTCCTTGAGACGCTCGACGTCGATCACGTCACCCTCGTGCACCTTCGACTGCTTTCCGCCGGTACGGATAATTGCATACATGATGGATCTACCTCGATCTGAAGCCCGGTAACTCTAACCGTTTCCCGGTGCTTGCCAATATTTGCTCAGCGGACGCTCTCATGGTCTTCAACTCGCGTGCCTTGCGTGGCGGCTGCCTCATGAAGGAGCACACCTCGCCCATTGCAGGTGGGGCAAAGATCAGAAAACGTCTCCAGCAATCCCTCCGAAACGTTCTTTCTGGTCATCTCGACGAGTCCCAGGTTGGAGACATCAAACACCTGCGTCCGGGTCTTGTCCTTCGCCAGCGTCTCCCGCAACCTCCGGAGCAAGGCCAGCTGGTTCGTTTCGGTCTCCATGTCGATGAAGTCGATCACGATGATGCCGCCGATGTCTCTCAACCGCAACTGTCTGCCGATCTCCTCCGCCGCCTCCAGGTTGTTCTGCAGCACCGTCTCCTCGAGGCTGGAACTGCCAACGAATTTGCCGGTGTTGACGTCGATAACGGTCAGAGCTTCGGTTCGATCGATGACCAGATGCCCGCCGGACGGCAACCACACTTTGCGATCGAGGGCCTTGCGCAGCTGATCCTCGACGTGGAACCTCTCGAAGAGGGGCAGCGTATCCTCGTACATCTGGACGGTTCGAATGAGATCTGAGTCGATCTCTTTGAGGTAGTCGATGACGGCTTCGTACGCTTCGGCGTCGTCGATCATCAGCCGCCGGAACTCCGGTGTGTAGTGCTCTCGCAGGACTCGCAGCAGCAGCGTTGGCTCTTGATACACAACCCGGGGGGAAGTCCCGCCTTTCCCGGATTTCTGGATCTCCTCCCACGTCTGCGTCAATCGTTCGATATCCGCTCGGATTTCGCTTTTTGATGCCGCGGCGGCTGCGGTCCGCACAATCACTCCGTAGCCTTCCGGCTTGGCATCACGGATGATGTCGCGCAGCCGTTGCCGATCGTCGTCGGGAAGCCGCCGACTGATGCCCTGCACGTCCGAGTTCGGCACCAGCACGAGGTACCGCCCCGGCAGCGAGATCTGGTTGGTCAGCCGCGCGCCCTTTTCTCCCATGGCGTCCTTGACCACTTGCACGAGAACCTCGTCGCCCTTGTTGAGCGCTTCTTCGATGCGCGGCCGGCGTTTCCCGTGCTTCGACGGGTCGTATTGGATGTCCCCCGCGTAGAGAACTCCGTTCTTGGCTTCACCGAAATCCACAAAAGCCGCTTCCATTCCGGGAAGCACATTGCGAACTCTGCCCACGTAGACATTGCCGACCACCGATGTGCGATCGGAGCGAGCTACGTGGTGCTCGACGAGCACCGGTCCTTCGAGGACAACGACCTGGGTCTGATGCGGGAGGACCCGGACGAGCATCTGTTTCCGCTCGGTCTCGGGCGGGAGAATGATCTCTTCATCCCGAATAGCAGTTCGCCCACGACCGTTGGCCGGTCGCCGCTGCCTGGTACCGGCAGGTCGTTTTGGTTTGGGCTTGGGTTCGGTCTTGCGCTCGGGTTTAGACGGCGCTTCTTTGATACGCCGCACCTGGACCACGGCGCGTCCGACGCGTCTGGTCTTGTGTTCGACGATCGATTCGCTGCCGACGCCCTTGCGGATGACTGTGGGCGTCTTCCGGCGAAACATGGCCATACAGATGAACTCCTCCTCCGACGTCAGGCGCCGGGTGTAGTGCGGTATCCCGCTGGGCCCTACCGGCCGCAGGGGACAAGACGGAGCAGTTTGGGGCCAACACCGGAACGCATCCAGCAGAAGGGCCACTATGTGCTTTTCCCCGGTGATCCAAGCGAAGGGTGCCGGAACCGGGAAGAAGCGGCGACAGGAAAACCACCGCTCTCTCCGTTCGAGTCCGCGAAACAACAGCCGCCGACTGGCGGCTACAGACAGCGTAGCACGGAGAGTGATCCTGAGGAGAACCCGGGATCCAGAGCCAGCACCACTATCGCGATCCGGCCACGTTGAAGTTCCCAGCCGATCTGGCAACTGGAAACCGGCGACCGGTCACTCCAGAAGCTTTGGTTGCTCCGGTTCGGTCGGGTCGTAACAGAGCCGGCACCGAGCTTCGTAGGCATCTGTGGCACCCAGCACGACCAGCTCGTCCGAACGAACGATTCGCTGGGTGTAGCCGGCCGGAGCGCCGCAGCGGTGGCACACTGCCAGCATCTTGGTGACATACTCGGCGTGGCTGGCCAGCGTCGGAATCGGTTCGAACGGGCGGCTCAAATAGTCGAGATCAAGGCCGGCCACAATGACCTGCTTTCCCGCTTTGGCCAGATAATCGACGACTTCCACCAGCCCCTGATCAAAGAACTGGGCTTCGTCCACTCCGATGACGACGGTGGCATCTTCGACCGCTTTGAGGAGCGCGGCCGAGTCCTCAACCGGGCTGGCCTCCACCGACAGGCTGCTGTGTGACACCACTTCGGCCGCTGCGTATCGAATGTCAACGGCCGGCTTGAACGTCTGCACCGGAATGCGGGCGATCTTGGACCGGGTCACCCGGCGTATCAACTCTTCGCTCTTACCCGAGAACATAGGGCCACACACGACCTCGACCCAGCCCTGTTCACCCCGTCGGTACATAGCCAGCAAGCGTAGCAATCAGCGGTCGGCAACCAGCAGGCGGCCCGGTGGTCTACGAGCTGGGCCAGCGGAGCGGTCTGGTCGCTGAAAGCTTGTGTGACCGGCGCAGCCGGTCACACAATGTACGTCTCGCCCGGTACCGGAGATCTTCGCAACCAGACGGAGTTGGCTATGCCGAGCGCGATGGCCATCGTCACGAACGTCGACCCCCCGGCGCTCATGAACGGCAGCGGCAGACCTGTCACGGGGGCGATGCCGACCGTCATACCGATGTTGATGTAGACGTGGAAGGCAAACATGGCGGCAATCCCCACTACCACCAGCACGCCGTAGCGGTCACGGGCATTGACGGCGATGACGACCAGTCGCCACATGATGATGGCATAAGCCAGCAACACGAGGGCCCCACCGACAAACCCGAGCTGCTCCCCTACCGCCGTGAAGATGAAGTCGGTGGCCTGGGCAGGCACAAAGTCGAGGTTTGTCTGGGTACCAAGAAAGAGCCCCTTGCCAAAGATCCCACCGCTGCCGATGGCGATCTCACTTTGGATACGGTTGTAGGCGGCACCGAGGGGGTCGGCTGCAGCCGGGTTGAAGATGCTCTGGAGGCGTTCAATCTGATAGTCACGGAGGAGACCAAGTCTCCAAATGGCCAGCGCACCGGATCCGGCCGCCATCATCAAGACGGTCAACTGGCGAAGCGTGGTTCCCCCTACAAAGAGCATGACCAGGGTGATAAAAGCGAAGACCAGCATCGTCCCCAGGTCCGGCTCCATGTAGATCAAGACTGCCGGGAGCGCCACAATCACGATGGTCTGAATGAGCCGGCGCCAGCTCATCCCTTCTTCTTTGGCGGGCACCAACACAGAGGCGAGGACCATGATCATCGCCACCTTGGCAAATTCCGCCGGTTGGAGCTGGTAGGAGCCGATCGGAATCCAGCGCTGCGCTCGAGCAGCACCCGGCTCGAACAGGAAGACGGCCCCGAGCGCTATCAGGGTCGCGATGTAGAGAAACGGCGCGACATTTCGCCATTCCCGGTAGTCGATGAAAGAAGCAAGAAAGAACAGCACCAGACCGACTGCAGCGAAGATCGCCTGATCAACCATGTCGCCGGTGGGATCGAGACCGAGTGCCTCCAACCGGTTCTTCGACGCCGAATACACCATGAGTACTCCGACAGCTGCGAGAGCAACCATCGCCACGAAGAGGATGATGTCAGGAGTTGGTCGGCGACGATCGGAAATGGCCGGCGGGCTGCTGCGGGCGATAGCGGCCATCAGTCACCCTCGACCTTCGGGTCGTTGATGGGCGTCGGGTCGAGGCCAAGCAGGTATTGCATGATGTGGCGCGCCACCGGGGCGGCCACCCGTCCCCCGCTGCCTCCTTCTTCAACGACGACCACAACCACATAACGGGGACTATCGATAGGTGCTACCCCGGCAAACCAGGCGGTGTTGTCCCGGTCCTTGCACACTCGCTCTGCCCCAACGCCTTCGCACTCCTGTCCCATTTGGGCCGTTCCCGTCTTGCCGCCCACCCGGTAAGCGTCTGCGCCCATGTCGGAGAAGGCCGAGGCTGCCGTGCCTGCGGTCACCACGCGCCGCATGTCACCGAGGAGCGACTGCACAGTGGTGGGAGCGATGCCGATGTCACGCACCGGTACGGGTTCGTACTCCTCGATCAGCTGCCCGTCTGCATCGAAAGAGCTCTGCACGACTCGCGGCCGCCAGAAGGTACCGCCGTTCACGAGCGTGGCGTAGGCAGTTGCCAGCTGCAGTGGCGTGCTCAACACGGCGCCCTGGCCAACGGCGGTCTGCATCAGGTCGCCACCCAGCCACCCTTCGGGCCGGACCCGCCAGGGCTGCTCATCGAGCCAGGTATTGAAGAGGTCCCGATCCGGCACGATTCCCTGCGCTTCATACGGCAAATCGATACCGGTCCGCTCGCCCATCCCGACGGCCCGTGCCCAATCCTGGATGACACCTTCCCGATCGGTTTCTTTGAAATCGTTCCAGATCCGCAAAGCAATCTGCCAGAAGTAGATGTTGCAGGAACGTTCGAACGCGGTGTGGAGATCCTGCAATCCGTCGTCATTCGGCCACGTCCAGTTTCGCCAAACGAGCTGAGATGCATCGGTGAATGGCGCGTTGAGCCGGGAACTGCATTCGATGAGATCGTTGGCAGACAGGGTTCCTTCAGGGAAGATCCGCTCTTGAAGCGCGGTCGTGTACGTGATGGCTTTGAACGTCGAGGCCGGCGGGTAGAGGGCCTGAATGGCCAGGTTGCTGAACACTTTCCTTTCGAGCAGTGCGTCGAACTCTCGCTGGGTCAACCCGCTGACAAAAACTTCCGGGTCGAAGTCCGGATATGAGCCCATGGCGAGAATGGACCCGTCGGTTACATCGATGACCACCCCGGCCGACCGTTCGGCGAAGTTCGTGTAGTTGTTGGTCGCAACTTTTACTCGATTCGCCAACCGAACGGCTTCCTCGAGGGCGAATTCCAAGACTTCCTGAGTGTCGATGTCGGTAGTCAACTGCAGTGTCGCGCCCGTGCGGGCCGGTTCCCCACCAAGTGGCTTGAGCACCTTGCCGGTTGCGTTGACCTGGTTGGCAACGAAACCCGCACTCCCCTGGAGGAGATCATCGTAGGAGCGCTCGACGCCCGATTTTCCGACGGTGCTGTTGGGATCGAGTTTGGGGTTCTCCTCCAGGTCGCCCGGCGAAGGTCTTCCGATGTGGCCGAGCACATGAGCCATGACGTCACTCTGGGGGTACCGACGTACCGGAACTTCTTCGATGCCGACGCCCGGCAATTCGTCCTGATGCTCGAGCACATAGAACTCCGTCGCCGGGTCAACCTCGGCAAGCAGGAACCGCTTACCAGATCCGGCGTCTTCAAAGGCTGCGGACACCTCAACAGCCGCCAACTCGAGAAGGCCTGACAGCTGTTGGATGACCCGCTCCTCGTCCTTGAGGGGGATCTGCTTTCGATCGACCACGATCCACGGCTCCAGGCTGCTCGTGGCCAGCGGGATGCCATCTCGATCAATGATGTTGCCGCGAGGAGCGAGGGTCGGATCGAGTCGCACAATCTGATCTTCCGCCTGCCGATCGTACGTCTCACCGGCGGCAACCTGCACGAACCAAAGCCGCGTGAACAGCACGCCGAACATCGCAACGAATACAACAACCATCCAGGTGAGCCGCCAGCTGAGCTTCATAGCAATGACTCCCTCCGCCGCCTCCCTGAGACAACCAGCGTGACCAGTGGGAAGACCCCGATGGACAACACGAGGTTGTAGACGGGAACCAGGAGGATTTTGCGGAATACGTTCGGGTCCCTGAAGCTCGCTTCCCCAAACAGCGTACCGATCACAACAACCAACACAACGCCGAGCAAGCTGAGCAAGACCACAGCTAGGCCCGTCGCCACGATATTGATGTCGAACCGATCTCTCGTTCGAACGGTGGCATACGCGATCAACGTCAGAACCAGAGCTCGGAGGCCGAGCGGTGAGCTACCGAGGAGATCTACGGCGAGCCCGGACGTGAAACCAAGCAGAACAGCCGGCTCGGCATCGAGTCGCCGAGCGACGGCGATGACCGTCAACATGACCAGATCCGGGGCGACTTCGAAAACCCGCACCTGGGCAAAGAGCGTGGTCTGCAGAACAACCGCGAGGGCGGCAGCCAGCAACGAGAGCCCTAGGGCCCGGGTCCTCATGGCGTACCCGGGTCTGATCCGGCATCACCCGGCTGGGTAGTTTCCTCCGTGGCGGGTTGCTCCTCCGACGTTTCGCCCGCCGCAAAGGTCCATTGCAGCACAACCACCAGCTTCAGCCGGTTGAAGTCCGCAATAGGAATAGCTTCGGTTCGGATTTTGCCAGCTTCAGGACTGGCCGACTCGGCCACTTTTGCGACCGACAAACCGGGGGGGAATTTTGTGCTCCCGGCCGTGAGGAGGAGGTAGTCGGCGAATACGGGCTCCGCGGCGGGGTTCACCTCCAGGATCAAGACGGCACTTCCCTGCCCGAGCACAATCCCGGTCTCACCGGTCTGTGATGCAACGGTGACGGCTCCGGTTGGCCGAATAATCGGTACCACGGTTGCCGAAGCGGGGGCGACCAGGCTGATCTCGCCAACCAGCGCACCGTTCTCGTCCACCACCGGGTTGCCGACGACGATGCCATCGCGGGTGCCCTTGCCAATGGTGAAACTGGAGTCG
The DNA here is from genome assembly GCA_963718995.1 of uncultured Actinomycetota bacterium. Taxonomy (GTDB): domain Bacteria; phylum Actinomycetota; class Acidimicrobiia; order Spongiisociales; family UBA4744; genus UBA4744. Next base: position 270,491 of record CAVRAP010000021.1, on the reverse strand, counting down.
AAGTTATCGCCACGGGCGATCACTCTGGCCGGTTGGGTCGGTATAGATTCGTCCGGAAGGGTGAGGTCGGCGACCCGGCGCAGAGTCTCTACTTCCGCCTCCAGCGTTCCAACCTCGTCAACTCGCGCCTCGAGTTCGGTGATCTTGCGACGTAACGCCTCGTTTTCGTCTCTCAACCCTGCCAGATTCGCCAGACCGTCGATGAAGTCGACCACCGGGGAGATCAGCGACGTTGCAAACTTCTGCACCGGAGCCAGGACGGCCTGGGTACCCTCGCGAAGGGTTCCGGCGACGCCTCCGCCCGAAGCCCGAATGTCGAAAGTCATGAGTAGGAAGGACACTATGACCAGAACCACCAACATCGGCGTAGCTCGATCCTGGTAGCGCCGTTCTCTCATCGCACGGACCTTCCCAGGGTCGGTAGACCTACCCCAGACACAAACTGCATGCCGGTCACCTCAGGCGCGGCTCGACGAGACCAGGACCCCCTGTAATGCATCGAACTCTTCGAGGCACTTACCTGAACCCACGACGACCGACTGCAACGGTCGATCGGCGGTCACAATCGGCATACCGGTCTCGTAGGCAAGCCGTTCGTCGATACCATGGAGGAGGGCTCCACCGCCCGTCATCACAATCCCCCGCTCCATGATGTCGGCCGACAGTTCCGGTGGAGTCTTGTCGAGCGTGAACTTCACCGCATCGACCGTCTGTTGAACAGGTTCTTCGATTGCTTCGCGGATCTCCGGACTGGACAAAACGATCGTCTTGGGAAGCCCCGAGATCAAGTCGCGACCTCGCACTTCGGCCGCCGGCTCCTCCGCGTAGGGAAACGCGGACCCAATCGCCATTTTGATCTGCTCGGCGGTCCGCTCGCCGAGCAGCAGGTTGTACTCCTTCTTGACCCAATCGATGATCGCCTCGTCCAACTCGTCTCCGCCGATCCGGATACTGCGGGACACGACAATGCCTCCAAGCGAAATCACGGCCACCTCGGTAGTTCCGCCACCAATGTCGACGACCATGCTCCCCGAGGGCTCCCCGACGGGCAATCCAACTCCGATGGCAGCGGCCATGGGCTCCTCGATCGTGTACGCCCGGCGAGCTCCGGCGTGATAGGCAGCCTCTTCGACGGCCCTCCGCTCCACCGGGGTGATCCCGGACGGCACGCAGATCACAATGCGAGGCTTCGCCCAGCGCCGCTTGTGCACCTTTTGAATGAAATAGCGGAGCATCTTCTCGGTGATATCGAAATCGGCGATAACGCCGTCGCGCAGCGGCCGGATCGCCTGGATGTAGGACGGGGTCCGTCCAATCATCCGCTTGGCTTCCATTCCCACTGCCAGGGCCCGGTTGTTACGAGTGTTGATGGCAACCACCGACGGCTCGTTGAGGACGATGCCCGAGCCGCGCACATATACCAGCGTGTTGGCCGTGCCGAGGTCGATGGCCATATCCTGACCAGCAACAGCAAAAAGTGAGTCAGCCATGAGAGGCCCCAGATCGAAGAACTCAGACAGCTTACCGGTCGCTTGTCGGAATGGCTATGTGAAGTGGGCCACCAGGCGCTGTCGCGGGGCCGCAGGCAGTGAAATCCACGGCCCCTGTTCCCCTTCGTCGTCGGCCCCCGGGTTTCAGACGGGACACGGACAGGCCCGCAACTCGCCCGGCGCTCGCCTCCCCACCTGAGTTTCACTCTCCGAAAAAGATTCCCAGCTCTCGCTTTGCGCTCTCCACCGAATCTGATCCGTGCACGATGTTGTTGGTGACCACCAGTCCGAAGTCACCGCGAATCGTCCCCGGGGCCGCTTGTTTGGGATCGGTTGTACCCATCAGGGTGCGGGCCACACCAACGGCGGACTCTCCGGACCACTCCATCGCCACGACCGGACCACTGGTGATGAACTCAACGAGCTCGCCAAAGAAGGGTTTTTCGGTGTGTTCGGCATAGTGCAGTCTCGCCATCGCTTCGTCGATGTGCAGACTGCGGATCCTCTCGAGTCGCAGCCCTTTGCGCTCGAAGCGGCCGATGACCTCGCCGATGAGTCCGCGCGCTACGCCATCCGGCTTGACCATGGCGAAGGTTTTCTCGATGCCCATGCAGTCTCCTTTGGAGGGTTCTGACGGGATGGTAAACGGTCAGCTGAGTTCGTGATACGGCCTCGACCGGGGCAGAGAAGCATCCGATCCCCGCAAAACCGGTCGGCTCTCCCCGACGACATAGAGGGAACCGGTTACCAGCAGTGCGCCATCAGAGGGCGTCGCTACTCTCGCCGAAGTCACCGCCAGCGAGACGTCCGGGACTTCAATCACCTCGACATCGGGGCCGAGGACCCGCCGGGCCGCGGTCGCTACCTCCTCCGGTCTACAAGCCCGGTCGCTGTCCGGAGCCGTGGCGAAGAACCGTGCTACGTTCCCCTTGAGATGCCCGAGCATGGCGTCGAGGTCCTTGTCGCCCAACACCCCCATAACCACCGTCCACTCGAGCGCCGGAAACTCCTCGTCCATGGCATCTGCCAGAACACCGAACCCCTCATCGTTGTGTGCGCCGTCGACGATCACCAAGGGTCGGTGTCCCAAGACCTCGAGCCGACCGGGTGATGACGCTGCACCGGCCCCCTCGATGGCGGCCTCAGCCGATAGTGCTCGGCCGTACAGTTCCTCAACCGCCGCAACGGCTACTGCCAGGTTCAGCGTCTGATGGCGCCCGTGAAGCGGCAGATAGAGGTCGGCGTATGTGGCGTACATGCCTTCTATCTCGCACAACCATCCGCCCACCGCCCGCACGGCCTCCGCCACACGATAATCATGTCCATACCGACGCAGTTCGATCGACTGCCCGGCCGCGTGCCGGATCGCTTCACGATCGGCATCTTCAGACATAGGACCGGCAATCAGGACACTTCCGGGCTTGGCAATGGCCAGCTTTTCCCGGGCAATCTGCTCGACAGAATCACCGAGGAAGCTGACGTGCTCGAGCGAGACACGCCGGTCACAACTGCGACGGATCCGTCGGCGGCGTTCGTCGCGTCGAGGCGGCCGCCAAGGCCAACTTCCACGACCGCGACATCGACCGCGTGCGAGGCAAACCAAGCGAAGGCAATTGCGGCCGTCAACTCGAAGTAGGTTGGGCGTTCGCCGGTTCGCTCTTCGAGCAAATCGGCAAACGGCGCTACATCCTCAACTGCCTGCCGCGAACTCTTCCGGCGTTGCCTGGATACCGTTGATGGATAGGCGTTCTTCCACTCGCTCGAGGTGAGGCGAGGTGAACGTCCCCACCGTCAGACCGTGGGCAGCCAGGAGAGAGGTTGCTATGCGAGCGGTCGACGTCTTGCCGTTGCTGCCGGTGATATGAACAATCGGATAGGCCTTGTGGGGACTGGCCAGCATGTCGAGCATCGCCACCATTCGCTCGAGACCCGGCTTGACACCGAGACCGATGTGGCGATCGAGGAACGCAAGAGCGTCTTGATAGTCCGTCATCGCCTCACTCAGCTGCCCAGCTCGGCGAGTTGGGTCTCGAGTTTCTCCATCAACGCTCCGAGCTCTTCGGCTTTCGCTTGCTCCTTGTCAATCACCTCGGCCGGTGCTTTCTTCAGAAACGACTGATTGGCGAGCTTGTTCTCGGCCCGGCGCAGATCGACACCAACCGTGTCGAGTCTCTTCTGGATCCGGGCTTGCTCGGCCGCGACGTCGATCAGGCCTTTCAGCTCCACGTAACCGTCTATGGACCCGGCCACAATCCTGGTGAAACCGGCCCCGGATGGTGGAGACCCGGCGAAGTTCGGCTGAGCTGCCGCCAGGGCCTCGAGCTGTTCAGCCCACCAAGCCTCGGCCACATGGTCGGGGTCGTTGATCGTGATCGTCAACGGGGCCCGGGGGGCCAGTCCATGCCCGGCCTTGAAGCGGCGGATGCCGGTAACCAACTCCTGCAGAGATTCGACCCCGGTCACCGCTTCAGTTTCGGGAGGATCGGGCCACCGCGATCCGGCCAGCAACCCGTCGCCGACCAGAAAACTCCATAGCTCCTCGGTGAGGTAGGGGATCGCCGGGTGGAACAGCTTGAGAAGGTCCCGCAGGACCGCGCCAAGTGTCGCCCGGGTGGCAGGCGCCGACTCGGGGTTCCGGAGCGGCGCTTTGGCCATCTCCAGGTACCAGTCAAATACCTCGGACCAGGCGAAGTTATACAGAAGCCCGTAGGCGTCGGAAAAGCGGTAGAGATCGCACAACTCGTCAAACCGCCGGGTCACCGTGGCGAGTCGATGCAGAATCCACTGGTCGATCGGACCGGGGTTTTCGGGATAGCCGTCTTCGGGCGGAACAGACCCGCTCTCCAGATGATGGAGGGCAAACCGAATGGCGTTCCAGATCTTGTTCCCGAACTTGCGGGCGCCGATAACCCATTCGGTATCGAAAGGCACGTCGTGACCGGGCGCGGCGGCCTGAATGAGAGCCAACCGAAGCGGATCAGCGCCATGTTCGGCGATCACGTCGAGAGGATCAATGGCGTTGCCGATGGACTTGGACATCTTGCGGCCAGAAGCGTCCCGCACTAGACCGTGGATGACGGCGTCGGCAAAGGGAACCTCGTTCATGACATACAGGCCCATTTGCATCATCCTGGCGACCCAGAAGTAGATGATGTCGAACCCGGTGATGAGCACAGCATTCGGGTAGAAGCGATCGAGATCATCGGTGCGATCGGGCCAGCCCAGGGTGGAGAATGGCCAGAGCGCCGACGAAAACCACGTATCCAAGACGTCTTCGTCCTGTCGGAGGGACGCCCCGCCGCACTCGGTACAAGATTCGGGGTCCCGGCGGGACACGATCGTTGCGCCACAATCATCGCAATACCAGGCGGGAATCCGGTGGCCCCACCAGATTTGTCTGCTGATGCACCAGTCGCGCAGATTCTCCATCCAATGGAAGTAGCTCTTCTCCCAACGTTGTGGGACAAACCGGGTGCGGCCATCCCGAACAGCATCGATGGCCGGAGCAGTGAGATCCGCGACGCTCACGAACCATTGAAGTGACAGAAATGGCTCGACTACCGTCCCGCATCGGTAGCAGTGACCGACGCTGTGATGATGCTCATCGACACGCTCGAGATAGCCCCCCTCGCTGAGGGCGTGTTTCACAGCCTCGCGAGCTTCAAATCTATCCATCCCAGAGAAATCTCCACCCTCGCGTGTGACCATTGCCCGCTCATCGAAGATCTTCACCGCTGCCAACCCGTGTCGTTCGCCAATGTCGAAGTCATTCGGATCGTGAGCCGGCGTTACCTTCACGGCGCCCGTCCCGAACTCCGGATCGACGGCCGTATCGGCCACGATGGGAATCTCCCGGCCGACGAGAGGCAACGTCACCAACCGTCCTACGAGGTCCCGGTAGCGCTCGTCGTCGGGGTGAACGGCCACCGCAGTGTCCCCGAGCATTGTTTCCGCTCGAGTCGTCGCAACCGTTACGCCACCCTCACCCTCCACGAACGGGTAGGTGATGTGGACCAGTTCACCGACATCGTCTTCGTACTCGACTTCAATTTCTGCGATGGCGGTCTCGCAGCGCGGGCACCAATTGATGATGCGGTTGCCCCGATAAATCAGGCCTTCGTCGTAGAGGCGGACAAAGACCTCGCGGACCGCCTGACTGAGCCCCTCGTCGAGTGTGAAGCGTTCGCGGGTCCAGTCGACTGAGTCGCCAAGCTTGCGCATCTGCAGGCTGATCCGGTCACCGTATTGCTCCTTCCATCGCCACACGGCGTCGATGAAGGCCTCACGGCCGATCTCGTGACGATCGGTTCCACGTGCGGCAAGGTCCCGCTCGACTACGTTCTGGGTAGCGATCCCGGCATGATCGGTGCCGGGTAGCCAGAGGGCCGCTGCTCCCTGCATGCGCTTCCTACGGACGATGACGTCGTAGATGGTGTGGTTGAGAGCGTGCCCCATATGGAGAGACCCGGTCACGTTGGGAGGGGGAATCACCAAACAGAAGGGCGCACCGTCCGGGTTGTGTTCGGGCCGGAATACCCCGGCCGTCTCCCACACCTCGTACCAGTCCGCTTCAACGGATTCCGGGTCGTATGTGTCCCTCATCGCAGTGTCGCCCACGGTGGTTCCATCCATTCAGAACATGCGCAAGGCGAGAGCCTACCCTGCTCGGTATTTCAAGCCGGCACCGAGATTCAGAAGTTGACGTCGTAGAAGTCGATGCGTGGTTGCCACTCCCGGGCCACGGCTACATCTGTCTCGCGCCGTCGCACCGAGAGCACCATCAAGCCACCTAGAGCGACGAGCGCGAAGGCCACGCCGCCCATGCTTCCATCGGCAAGTCCGGTGAACGGCAGAGTTTCACTGGTACCGGCCACCGTCGCTCCCGGCGCCGTGATCGACGTGCCCAGAACGGCACTCGTTGCGGTGCTCGCCGACGATGCCTCACCTTCCCCATCAGCACCACCAGTCGAAGTATCCGTCGGAGGGGTCGCTTCCGGGGCCGTCGTCGCCTCGAGCGTCGTGGGCGTGGTCGTCGGGTTGAAAGGCGGGCAGTCAATGTCCAGGTCGAGGCCTGCCGAGAAAACTTGATCGGCGCCCAGGGTCAAGATCACTGTGACCGTGTCGGACAGGGTTATGTCCCCTCCCCCGAACACCGTTCCGTTCGCCGTGAACTCTACATTGAGAATCTCGACATCCGTCGCAGAGCTGATCGTGAGGTTTGAATCTGGATGTTCAGAGTCCTGGTTACGAGCGGTGGCCGTCACCCGGCACACTTCTCCCCGGCTCTCTGCGGGCACGTTCACGACGTCGAGCACATGCTGCGATCCGGCCTCGCCATAGACAACCGTCTCGAGTGGGATGGCGATATCTACCGTGGCCGCCAGCACCGGCACAACGCCAACGATCAACACCACCAGAACCAGGGCTGAGAGTCGGCGCACAGTTCGAGCACCATGCATCCCAACCCAAAACGCCCGACTTCTTGTCCGGATCGTATTGCTATTACTCCGCATCATATTCCCAACCCTTCAGGGCCGGGCCGGTCTCACCATTGGCTCACCACGACTCAGGTGACCGCATATCGAGTCGTAGGTCTCTGCCTCCCTGGACCGCAAGTTATCACTGCCAGCACAAGGTCACGGTAGCGGTTTGGACCCCCGGATTCGCGGTCTTTGGCCATGAAAATACCGAATAGATTCGCGAAATGGGTCGCTCGACCCAAACACCGTCACGCAGAGCGCTCTTGGGGCTCCTCATCGAGTTCATGGAAAGGTATCAGTGTCGGATTGACCCGTGAAGCGACGACATCCTCGTCGATGGAAACTCGCCCGATGTCGGACCGGGAGGGAAGGTCGTACATGGTGTTGAGCAGCACCTCTTCGAGGATGGCACGCAGTCCTCGCGCGCGGTCCCGCGGGCCAGGGCCTGATCGGCGATGGCATCGAGGGCGCCGTCCGTAAACGCCAATTCAACTCCGTCCAGTTCGAAGAACTTCGTGTATTGGCGCACGAGGGCGTTCTTGGGCTCCCGAAGTATCCGGATGAGGGATTCCCGATCCAGATCATCAACGGTGGCGACGAGCGGCAACCGGCCAACAAATTCGGGAATCAGGCCAAATTTGATCAAATCCTCCGGGAGAGTCTTGGCAAGCAGATCCCCCGATCGGCCCTCAGAACGGCCGCGTATGTCGGCGCCGAACCCGATGGCGCGATTGCCGACCCGGCGACCGATCAAGTCCTCCAAACCGGCGAAGGCACCACCGACGATGAACAACACGTTGGTGGTGTCGATCTGAATGAACTCCTGGTGAGGGTGCTTGCGCCCGCCTTGCGGGGGTACCGAAGCGATGGTGCCTTCCAGGATCTTGAGGAGAGCCTGCTGGACTCCCTCACCAGAGACGTCGCGGGTAATCGACGGGTTCTCCGCTTTGCGAGCGACCTTGTCGATCTCATCGATATAGACGATGCCGGTCTCGGCCTTTTTCACGTCGTAGTCGGCCGCCTGAATCAGCTTGAGAAGTATGTTCTCGACATCTTCTCCAACGTACCCGGCCTCGGTGAGCGCGGTCGCATCGGCGATCGCAAAGGGGACGTTGAGCAAACGCGCCAATGTCTGAGCGAGAAGGGTCTTACCGCAACCGGTCGGCCCCACCAACAGGATGTTGGATTTCTGCAGCTCGACGTCGTCTTTTGGCTGGAGGCCCGCCTGGACCCGTTTGTAGTGGTTGTAGACGGCAACCGAGAGCACCTTCTTGGCCCGGTCCTGGCCGACGACGTAATCGCCGAGGAAGGAATAGATCTCCTTGGGCTTGGGGAGCTCGGTGAAGCTGATCTCTTCCGTCTCGGAGAACTCCTCCTCGATGATCTCATTGCAGAGCTCAATACACTCGTCGCAAATGTAGACGGCAGGCCCGGCGATGAGCTTCTTGACTTGCTTTTGAGACTTGCCACAGAAGCTGCATTTGAGGAGGTCTCCGCCCTCACCGAATTTGGCCACGTTTAGCCCTCCTTGCCACCCGCAACGGCGGCGAGTTCGCGGTGGGACAGAATGGCATCGACGATCCCATACTCTCGTGCCTCATCGGCCAGCATCCAGAAGTCCCGCTCGGTGTCCAGCGTCACCTTCTCGAGGCTTTGACCGGTGTGCTCGGCGAGGATCCCGTTGAGCTGCTCACGCATTTGCATGATCAACCTGGCTTGAATCTCGATGTCGCTGGCCTGGCCTTGAGCACCGCCGCTCGGCTGATGCAACATGATGCGGGCGTGAGGCAGCGCAAACCGCTTCCCCTTCTCGCCTCCGGACAGGATGACGGCGGCTGCGGAAGCCGCCATCCCCATGCACACGGTCGCCACGGCCGGCTTGATGTACTGCATCGTGTCGTAGATAGCGAACAGCGAGGTGATGGAGCCGCCCGGGGAGTTGATGTACAACATGATGTCTTTGTCAGGGTCTTCACTCTCGAGATGCAGAAGCTGCGCCATGATCAGATTCGCAACCGTGTCGTCAATCGGAGTGCCCAAGAAGATGATGCGGTCCTTGAGCAACCGGCTGTAAATGTCGAACGCCCGCTCGCCCCGGCTGGTCGATTCAATCACGGTGGGGACCAGGTAGTTCTCAAAGTTCAAGCTCATGGTTCGACAGTCTCCTCTTCGTCGTCTTGTGGGGTGCTGAGGTCAATTCGGTTGCCGAACTCGTCAACAGGCACGGCAGACTCCAGGAGCACCTCGAGAGCCTTGCGTTTCAGGATATCACCCATCACCGCCTTCTCCTGGGCACTTTTCGCGAACTCGACCCGATACTCCTCCACGTCACGGCCGGCCCGCTCAGCGAGCTCCGCAACCACTTCATCCAGCTCTTCAGGAGATGCCTCAAATTTCTCGGCCGCAGCAACGGCCTCCAGCAGAAGGTCGGTACGAACATTGCGATCCGCCTGGTTGCGCAAGTCATCCACGAACACCTGCTGGTCCTGGCCGGTCACGCGCAGGTAGTCGGCGATGCTGATCCCCTGACCTTCCAGCTGGTGAGCCAACCGATGCAACGTGTTTTCCATCTCGGCGTCGATGATGGCCTGAGGAATCAACAGGTCGATCTCGGCGAGGAGCGACTCCAACACCCCGGTCTGCAGTTCGTTGCGCGCGATCCGCGCTTCGCCTCCTCGATCTGTTTGCTCAGCTCACGGCGCAATTCATCGACGGTGGCGAACTCTGTGACCTCAGCGGTCCACTCATCAGTCAGATCGGGAAGAACCTTCTGTTTGACTTCTTTGACGAGCACCTGCATCGTCACTTCCTGGCCGGCCAACTCTCCGAAACCGGCCGGGAGCGGGGCATCGAACTTCACGATCGCCCCGGCCGCCGAGCCGGGAAGCACGCCGTCGAGACCTTCAAGAAACGAAGCCGATCCGACCTCATACAGAAGATCGCTCGCTGCGGCCTCCTCAATCGGTTCACCGTTGCGACTCGCCGTGAGATTGATGGTGACGAAGTCGCCATTGGCGGCCGGCCGGCTCACCAACTCGAGATCCGCGAACTGGTCGCGCAGTCGATCGACCTGACGCTCCAGTTCCTCGTCTGTCGGCTGAGGCGGGGAAACCTCGATTTCCAAACTTTCGTACGGGGGCAGGTGGTCCAACACCGGCCACGTGGTGATCTTGACCTCAACTTCGAGGCCGGTGTCGATGTCCTTTAAGTTTTCGACCTGGGGCGGGACCGCAGGTCGTACATCGACCTCCCGGAGAGCGTCGGCAACCAGGGTTGGCAGCAGGTCGTCTATGGCCTCGCTGCGAAGACGTTCTGGCCCGACGGTCGCCTCGACGATCCTCCGTGGCGCCTTGCCGGGACGGAATCCCTTGATTTTGAGGTCTTTCGACAGGCGGCGTGCCGCCGAGGACTTGGCAGCTTCAAGTTCCGCCTCGGGTACCTGCATGGTGAGCAGTTTCTCGAAGGGACCGGCGTCTGTGACATTCGTGTTCAACTCCATACCTCACTTGATTGAGAACGCGCGCTCACACCGTTGATAGGGTGACCGACGGGCTTCGAACCCGCGACCTCCGGGACCACAACCCGGCGCTCTAACCAAACTGAGCTACGGTCACCATGCGCGGACCGGCGGGCGCCCCCGGGAGGATTCGAACCCCCGACCAAGAGCTTAGAAGGCTCCTGCTCTGTCCTCTGAGCTACGGGGGCAGACGCTTGCGCACAACCGGCCCGCCGTATCTACCTTACGGTCCGCAGAGCGGGTGAAGGGAATCGAACCCTCATAGCCAGCTTGGAAGGCTGGAGCTCTACCATTGAGCTACACCCGCAACGGCCGCACAGAATAGTGCAACCGGTTCTCTGTCGGGCTGGCCGGATTTGAACCGGCGACCCCCTGCTCCCAAAGCAGGTGCGCTGCCAAACTGCGCCACAGCCCGTTGATGCCCCCTCATCCGACTACAACGTACTAGGTGCGAAGCACGAAGGGCGAAATCCAGACGACCAGGATCGAACCCGGCTGCACGCCGGTTTTCTCTGCCCCCAGGTCGGGGCTAGTCTCTCTTCGGGTCGCTAGCTCAACCTGGCAGAGCAACTGACTCTTAATCAGTAGGTTGTGGGTTCGAATCCCACGCGACCCACTTGTCGAGGGCCCCGGCATCGAGCGGGCGTAGCCGAATTGGCATAGGCGCCAGATTTAGGATCTGGTGGGCGCAAGCCTGATGTGGGTTCGAGTCCCACCGCCCGCACGCCGTTCGCGGCGCGACCTATCTGGTTCTGAGCTCCTGGGCAAGGGCGCGCAGGGCGCGACCCCGGTGGCTGATGATGTTCTTCTCGGCTGCATCAAGCTCGGCCAGGGTCCTGCCCTCCACATCGAAGACCGGGTCGTAGCCGAAGCCGGACTCGCCGCGCGGGGTGTCGAGGATCGACCCTTCAAGTGTGCCCTCCGCAACGATCTCCTCCCCATCGGGCATCACGAGCGCCATCACGGTACGAAACCGCGCGGATCGTTCCCGTTTTCCGGCAAGCTGATCAAGAAGTGCCCGCACGTTATCCGCGTACGACGCTGATTCCCCGGCGAATCGGGCGCTCCGCACTCCCGGTGCTCCCCCGAGGGCGTCAACCTCGAGCCCCGTGTCGTCGGCAAGCGCCGGCAGGCCGGTGGCAGCCGCCACCGCCCGCGCCTTCAGGAGGGCATTACCTTGCAGGGTCGTCTCGGTTTCCTCAACATCCTGCCAATGGAGATGGGTGACGATCTCGCCGACCAAACCGAGGCCGAGCAATACCGCTTCCATTTCCCGGACCTTGTCGGGATTCTTCGAAGCGACTACCAGCCGATCAATTCTCACGGAGCTACTGCCTGCTTCTGCAGGTCGAACAATTGTTCAATACCGCCGGCAGCAAGATCCAGCATGGCGTTGAGCTCATCGCGCGTGAACGGGGCGCCCTCGGCGGTTCCCTGCACTTCGACGAGAAGACCCCGCCCGGTCATGACCACGTTCATATCAACGTCTGCTGCAACATCGTCGACGTATTCGAGATCGAGCAAGATCTCCCCGGAGACGCTGCCAACGGAGATCGCTGCCAGAAAGTCGTGGATCGGGTTGGCGGCCAAACGACCGCTGGCGACGCCGGCTGAGAACGCATCGTGCATGGCGATCCACGCGCCCGTCACTCCGGCCGTCCTGGTTCCTCCGTCGGCCTGAAGCACGTCGCAATCGACCCGCATCATCATCTCCGGCATTTTCGACAGATCGACCACCGAACGGAGTGCCCGCCCGATCAATCGTGAGATCTCCTTGGACCGTCCGCCGGTGTAATTGTCTCGACGAATCCGCTCGCCGCTCGAGCCGGGCAGCATTCCATATTCGGCGGTCACCCATCCGCTGTCGCGTCCGTGCATCCAGCGCGGCACCTCCGCTTCGATCGAAGCGGTGCACAAGACCCGGGTTTGGCCCATCTCGATCAACACCGACCCGGGGGTCATGTCGGTAAATCCCTGGGTAATGCGAACATGCCGCAGTTCATCGGCCGGCCGCTCTCTTGAAGTCACACTTCGCTCCTTGTCCTAGACCCTCACAACCATGCCGGGAACGGCCAAACTGACCTGTTTCCCAAACGTATGCTCGGCTTCCTGCACCGACCGCTCGGGATCGAGCGCCGGCCAGATGTGCGTCACCATCAGTTTCTCGACGCCCGCCCGCCGGGCAATGAGCCCCGCTTCGCCTGCCGTTAGGTGATGCGAGAACGGTTTCTCGTCAGCCGGACCCTGGTATGTCGCCTCGCAGAGGAACAAGTTGGCGCCTTCTGCGATCGAGGACCACCCTCCCTGCGGACCGGTGTCGGCGGAATAGGCCAGGACCCTTCCCGACGACGCGGTAGCTCGCAAGCCCAGAGTCGGGACCGGGTGATCGGTGATGACGAACCCAACTTCGATCCCCCCGATCGTGATGCGGTCGCCGTCGCCGTGCACCTGAAAATCGAGTGTTTCACCAATGGGGTGGTCCGGGTCTCCGAGAAACGCTTTCAACCGCTCGGCCAGACCCTCGGGCACATGGGTGGGAATCGCACGTGCCGGCCGTGCGCCATATCTGACGGCGTGATAGAAGCCCAGCACATCAACGCAGTGGTCGGCATGGGTATGGGAGATGATGAGCGCATCAAGCATGGAGAAATCCATCACGTTCTGCAGCGCCGCAAAACTCCCCGAACCGGTGTCCATCCAGACCGAGGTCCCCTCATCCTCGAGCAGATATCCCGACGTCGGGTGGCCGGGAGTCGGATAGGTGCCGTTCGAGCCGAGGATAGTGAGGCGCATGACCAGGAGTGTACGACACGACCCCGACACGGTCCGCCCTGGCGGCCGGGACTTCTCAATCGACGATTCGCAGGCCAACTTCGCTGATCGTCCCAGCATCGAGGAAGAACCCCCGCACGTGCTCGGTCCCCTGCAACCCCACGATGCAGTAGATCCAATCCGGTTCGGCAGCCATGCGTACATCCGTCCTGGAGGGAAAGGCTTGGGAATGGGGATGCGAGTGGAACGCCCCGCTCAGGTTCCAGCCCTGCGCCTCTGCATGCTGCAGCGCGCGGAAATGCTCGGTCGGATCGACCGTATAGGAGGACTCCGAGTGCTCAGCGTTCGTCAGGCAGTAGGCCATCCGGAGCCGACCTCCCCCGTCGGAGGCCAGCAGGCCACAGGCCTCTTCAGGATATGCGAATCGGCTGTGCGCCAGCATCGCCGTGTAGATCTGGGCAGGAATCTCGACATAGCCCGACCCAACAGCCACATCCTTCACAACGGCCCACCTTCCGATCGAAGGAACGCGAGTGCAGCCTCCGGCGACGTGGTTCTGGGCATGGGAGGCAGCGAACGGAGGATCTGACGGCCGTACCGGCGTTTCATGAGCCGGGAGTCGAGCACGGCAACCAGCCCGCGATCCTCCGTCGTTCGGATGAGACGCCCGGCGCCCTGCGCAAGCAGAATGGCGGCGCGGCGGCAGATCGATAGTGTTGAAGGCAGACAGGCCCGCCTGCTCGGCCAATTCTCGTCGGGCGGCCCAGAGCGGGTCGTCGGGTCTTGGAAACGGAAGCTTGTCGATAACGACGAGTTCGAGCGATCGCCCGGGAATGTCGAGACCCTCCCAGAAACCCATGGTGGCCACGAGCACCGAAGTCTCGTCTTGTTCGAACTGCTCAACCAGCCGCCGTTTTGGCAGCTCGCCCTGGACCAACACCGTGAAAGGCATCGTAGCTTTGAGACGGTCTGCGAGAGCTTCGAGCATCCGGTAGCTCGTCGTCAGGACCAGGGCACGACCTCCGGAAGCTTCCACGAGCCGTTCGGTCTCATCGAGCGCCGCGGCCTGGTAGTCGGGAGACCGGGGTTCGGGAAGGCGGGCGGCCACGTAGACCCGGGCTTGCCGGTCGTAGTCGAAGGGGCTTCCGACCTGCGCCGACCGGTACCCGAGAGGAGGGTCGGACTCCTCTTCAAAACCCAGGCGACCGGCAATGGAACGCAGCGAACCCCCCACCGACAACGTGGCACTGGTGAGAACCACGGGCCGCACGGACAACAAGTGCTGCGCGAGCAACGGACCTACCTCCACGGGCGCCAAACGAAACGAGGGGCGACTGCCTTCCCCCTCGACCCACGCCACATGACCCTCGGGCGGACTCATGGCCATGGCGATATCGCCGGCGAGATGTCCGCCCAATCGCAGAGCCCGAGCCCGGGCCCCGAGGGAACCCGGGGTCTTCGGCTGCGTCTCGCGAATCGCTTTCAAGACCTCACCCAGTGCTGCAGCCGCGGCCGAGAACTTGCCTCCCAACGGGGTCGCAGCCGGTTCAGTGACCCTCCCCAGCGGAGACTGTTTCAGAGCGTCGTCGACCTCACGCACTCGCCGGGTCAGATCGGTGAGCATCACCCGGGAGGTCGCTCCCCCCAAATACGAACTGGCAGACCTCTGGAAATGCCAGAAACGGCCTTCCGTCATGTCGATTCCGAATGCCGTGGCCATGGTGTCCTCGAGCCGGTGGGCTTCGTCGAACACAACCAGGTCGTGTTCGGGGAGCACGCTGCCGCCCATCATCAAATCTGCTCCGTAGAGGTGGTGGTTGACCACCACGACGTCCGCTTCCTGCGCTTGGTCGAGAGCCGTCATCGCAAAACAATGGTCGCCTTGCGGACACCCGTCCCTGCCCGGGCATTCAATGCCTGCCACCGACACCTCCGCCCACAAGTCATCGGGGACGTGCTCGGGCAGGTCGTCGCGATCGCCGGTGCTGTTGAGCTCGGCCCATTCGGACAACAGCCGGATGGTCTCGGGGAGCACCTCCTCTTCAAAGAGGCCCTGTTGGGAAGTGCCTCCCTCCGCCTCCAGGCGCTCGGCCAGGCGCGACCGGCAGAGGTAGTTCTTGCGGCCCTTGACCGTGGCCCAGCTGAAGCGGATGCCGATCTGGGACAGGACTTCCGCCAGGAAAGGCAAGTCGCGAGTGGAGAGCTGATCCTGGAGGCTCTTGGTGGCAGTCGACACGACGACCTTCTGACCCGAGCACAGCGCCGGAATGAGATAACCGAACGATTTCCCGGTACCGGGACCTGCCTCGCACAGCACGTGTACGCCGTCCTCGATAGCCGCGGAGATGGCTGCCACCATGTCGACCTGCCCGCTGCGCTGCCGCCCCCCCGGTTTGCTCGCCACGACATGCTCGAGGGCCAGGAGGGCGCGCTCCGACAAACGATCGGGAAGCTCAGTGTGGGCGGTCACGACGCGCAATGGTAGGCAGCATCAGATAGATCAGGTTCAGACCACGAGCTCGGGAGCCGATGATGAGATGTCCACCTTTCCGATATTGTCGAGGCGATATGGATCGAAACATCGGCATCCTCACCGCTGGGGGAGATTCGCCCGGTCTCAATGCGGCGATTCGCGGCATCGGCAAAGCAGCGCACCGCTCCTACGGCATGAACGTGATCGGATTCCGTGACGGTTTTCGTGGGCTGATGCAGAACCGCACCATTCGCCTCGATGGGTCCCGCCTTTCCGGCATCCTGACGGCCGGTGGAACCATCCTCGGAACCAGCCGCGATAAACCTCACAAGATGCCGGTGGGCGGTCGGACGATGGACATGACGGACCTGATGGTCGAGAACTACCACGAAAACCATCTCGACGCACTGGTGTGTCTCGGGGGCGGCGGCACACAGAAGAATGCCCTGCATCTAGCGAAGGCCGGCCTGCGGGTACTCACCCTGCCAAAGACAATCGACAACGACGTGGCGATGACGGACGTGACCTTCGGCTACGACACCGCCCTGACCATCGCGACCGAGACGATCGATCGCCTGCACTCAACTGCCCATAGCCACCACCGAATCGTCGTCGTCGAAGTCATGGGACACAACGCCGGATGGCTGGCACTGGGATCCGGGCTGGCCGGCGGAGCCGACGTGATACTCATTCCGGAGATCCGCTACGACGTCGAACGGGTAGCTCAGGCCGTTATCGAGCGGCGCCAGGCGGATAGCACCTTCAGCATCATCGCCGTCTCCGAAGGCGCGCTCTCCACCCAACAAGCTGAGTACCTCAAGAAGTGGAAGGCCCGCAAGAAGAAGGCTGCCAACAAGGACGACCATCGCAAGGCAGCGATCAAACTCGCCCAGGCCCGGCAGCAGCAATCCGAACACACCCACCGTCTGGCCAGAAAACTGGAGGAACTCACCCGGCTGGAATCGCGGGTCACCATTCTCGGCCACGTGCAGCGAGGCGGGGTTCCGTCGCCCGGCGATCGCGTCCTGGCAACTCGGCTGGGCAGTGCTTGTGCGCGCTACATCGACGAAGGCATTCACGGAGTCATGGTTGCGGCGCGGGGAGAAGGCACCGAACCGGTGCCCCTCGCGGAAGTAGCCGGCAAGCGAAAAACGGTTCCGCTCGATCATCCCTGGATCAGGAGCGCCAGGTCCCTCGGTATTGGATTCGGGGACTGACAGGCTGTTCGTACCGCTCACTAGCCTGTGGCCTCGTGAGCAACCCCCCCGATGTACGCCAGGCCTTTCGCGCTGGCGCTGCAGACTTCGCGCCCATCATCGCCGGCGTGATCCCCTTCGGAGCCATCGCCGGGATCGCCGCGGTCGAGGCGGGTCTATCGGTTTCCCAGGCTGTCGGGATGTCGCTAATCGTCCTGGCGGGTGCTTCGCAATTGGCCACCATTGAGCTGCTGGGACAGAACGCAGCGCTCGTAACCGTCGTCTTCACGGCATGGGTGATCAACGCCCGTTTCGTCATGTACAGCGCCTCGCTGGCTGCGTATGCGAAACCATTGCCGACCCATCAGAAAGCCCTGATGGCCTACCTGCTCACCGACCAGGCCTATGCGTTCTCGATCAACCGGTTCACGAAAGGTTCGGAGACTCCCCGGGTCAGATATGCGTACTACCTGGGCGTGGGATCGACCCTCTGGGTCGTGTGGCAGATTTCCACCGCCGCCGGGGCGTTGCTTGGCGCCTTCGTTCCCGAGAGCTTGTCGCTCGACTTCGCCATCCCCTTGGTCTTCATTGCCCTGCTGGTCCCTTCGCTGCATGACCGTTCCGATGTCTGGGCAGCCGCTACCGCCGCAGTGCTGGCGGTGGTTGCGGTTGGCTTGCCGTATAACCTCAGCCTCATCTCCGCAGCAGTGGCCGGGGTCGCGATCGGGGTTTGGCACGCCCGGCGGTCCCCCTCGTGACGTCCTACCCGCCCACAACTGTCTGGATGGTGATCCTGGTAATCGGAGCAGGAACCTTCGCGCTCCGGATCTCGATGATTGCCCTCCTTGGGCGCATCGAGCGAACGCCTCCGGCCGTGGAGCGGGTCCTGCGATTCATCCGCCCTGCAGTCCTGGCAGCTCTCGTCGCCCCGGCCGTCGTTCTCCTGAACGGACAGCCAACGTTCTCCTCCCGCTCAACCCGAGGCTGGTGGCCGGCCTCGTCGCCACCCTGGTTGCCTGGAAGACGAGCAATGTGCTGCTGACGATCGGAAGCGGTATGGCGGTCTTGTGGGTCTTGCAGGCGTTGGTGTGAGCTGGCCGCTCACTCACCTACTGCCGCAACGTCATCGGAGCCGGGAATGCGCTTCTGGCCCGACTCATCATCGGTGACTCGTAGGTCGCCGCCCCGCTGTTCCTCGATCACGTGCTCGATCTCCGGCTTGTAGATGCTCATCAACTCCATGAAGGCGAGTACTCCCGACCCGGCGGGAGCCCGTTTGTCTTTGTAGTACACCCAGCCGCGCTGCTCGGCGTAGAGCAAGAAGCGATGGGCGCCATACAGAAGTGCCGCCACCCCGGCGACGACGCCCGACACCTATGAGGAAAGTATCCATAGCAACATGTTCGCACGGAATGCGAGCGACCGATCCGTCTTGTCAAAAAGCTCGGGGCCCCCGTCTGCACGAGGGCCCCGCGGTGGAGGTGCGGGGATTCGAACCCCGGTCCTCTGAGGTTTCAGCGCCGGCATCTCCGAGCGCAGCCGACAGCGAGCTTTCGGGTGGTGGGACTCTGTCGGCAAGTTTCCCTCCGCCCTATCCAGAATTGTGCTTACCCCGCCGGTCCCGGAATCCCGGCGGGGGCAGCCTACGTTGGCGACGTCAGATCCGATCGGTGTAGGCGGCCCTTTCGGTCAGACGGGTTGCGTTATTTACGCAGCCAGTGCGAAGTTGTCTTCGGCACTTATTTTGTTTCCGGCTCTTTAACGAGGACTCCGGAGACCTCGGCTCGCTTCCGTCGCTTCAACCCTCAAAGTCGAAACCAAGTCACCCCCAGGTGCTTGATCAGCTCTCTCAATGTAACCGATCGGGCGGGTTGTTACTCCCCTTTTTGTTGGGAATAGACATCGGGGTCCGGTAGCGTGTTCGGGATGCCGGAGCTCCAGAACCCTTTCCCCGAAGCCGCCCGTCGCCGACCCGACCGATCCAGGGCAGCTTCGGTGGCGTTGGCCGGTGCCGGGCTGGCCCTCCTGCTGGCCCTCGGATTGCTGGCGGCCTTCATCTCCGCTCGCCAGGACGTGGCCGACCTCCAGGAGACGGTCGCCAGTCTCGAACAACAGATCACAGCCGTAGCCAGCGATGTCGCATCCACAGACAACCGCATAGCGTCGCTCGAGTCCTCAGGGTCGTCACAGATCGTCGGTGATGCCGGGACATCCATCGTTGCGACGGATCTCCCCCGCTACCCGCAGAGCGGTCAGGACACGGCGGTGGGCCTCGCGCTCGGTCCACTCACGGGAACCCATTTCTACGACGGGCAGACCAAAACCTTCGATCCTGCCGATGGCAAGGCCCGGGCATGGTTGGTCTGGGCCCACTGGTGCCCATATTGTCAGCAGGAACTTCCGATCGTTGCCGACTGGCAGGAGAACCGCGCCGGCGACTACCCCAACCTCGAACTGGTGTCGATTACCACCGCTATGGACGACGCTGCCGCCAATCCTCTCGTGCCCTACCTCGAAGGGAACCAGTTCACCTTTCCGGTTCTCATGGACGAGTCGGGCGTCCTCACCAGACAGCTCGGCGTGAACGCCTTCCCGTTCTGGGTCTTCACCGGCCCCGACGGCACGGTCGTCGGTCGCACGGCCGGACTGCTGCCCGAGGAGCAACTTCTCACGATCTTCGATCAACTGGAGCAGTTGGCCGCCGAAGCGTAGGCCGGCCTCACGAACGCCAGTAGAAGCCGCGGTCCTCGTCCACCTCCGAGGTCTGCATGGTCCCCAACTCACCAGTGCCGCGCACGAAACCGAAGCCGCGAGCATTGAAGACCAACGCCAGGCCGGCCAAGGCACCGAACCCCGCAACGATTCCCAGGAGTCCGGTTCCCGGCATCCCCATACCGGGCTCGGCAATCTCAACGGACCAGTCCGACAAGACACGAACCGGGACCGTCTCCGCCGTGTGGTACTCGGTTGGCAAGACCAATTCGGCAACCACCACATTCGAGGAGGGACCCGCATAGGGCGCCGAAGCTTCGACACGGGCGACCACCTGGCCGTCGATCAATTCTCGGGAGGTGATGATGCCTTCCTGGGGCCCTCCGCCCATATTCACGATCCCGATCAGCGCTCCGGCTGCCAGAGCAGCTACGAAGAGAGGAACAGCGAAGAGAGCGGCCAAGTCCTTTCGGCGCCGATTCATGCCTCAAGTGTATGGGGTGGGGGCTCCAGGGGGAAGGCTGCTGGTCCCGCCTCCGTTCGGGTGAAGCAGTGGTGGGCACCCGACCTCCGGTTGATGGCCCCGGTCGGGTGGGTGCCTCTTGCATCGAAGGGCAGACACGATCGGGCGGTTGGTTGCTTGGTTTCGCTCGCTGCCTTTCGGCGGACATTGTGGTTCCCGAGGACAAGGTTTTGCGGCACCCGAATCAACGACAGGTAGCGTTGCTCAATATTTTTTGTCATACCTAAGCGTTATGTTTGAGCAATGGAAACAGTAGAACTGACCTCCGTTACAACCGATCGGATCGAACAGGCTCTGCTTCGGGGAGAAGCCACGGTGGCTCGCATCCGGGCCACGCAGATGCAGCTCCTCACCGAGGTCGACCGCCGGCAGATCCCCATGGGGGACGGTGCCCGCAGTCTCCAGGAATGGGCAGCCGCCCGGATGGATTTGGCTCCGGAAACCGCTCTACGGTTGATCCAGGCCGCCCGCCGTCTCCAGGACCAACCGGTCCTGGCCGATCAACTCGACGATGGCCACGTGTCCTTCGACCGAGCCGTAGAAGAGTCGCGGCTGGTCGCCGCCGGTGCCGACCAGGCTCTCGTGGATTCGTCCCGGGGTTGGGACATCGGCGGGCTGCGTCGCGTGGCTGCCAGGCACCAGAGGATGAGCCGCTCTGACGAGCAGCACGTATTCGACGAGCGGTTCCTGTCCATCCAACCAGCTCTGGACGAGTCCTCCTACAAGATGTGGGGACTGCTCCCCGCGGCAGACGGACGGTTGGTCGAAGAAGCCCTCCAGCAGCGAGCCGAGCAGTTCCCGCCCCTCCCCGACGGAACGAGGTGTACCCGGAGCCAACGGCAAGCCGACGCTCTGATATCAATCGCTCAGGACTCACTGAAGGGAACAGGGGAAGGAACGGCCTCGGCTCCTCTCGTTTCGATCCATCTCGAGGCCGGGCTCGCCACCCGAACCAACGGGGAAAGCGGTGCCGCGATCGCCGGCGGACCGCGTATCGGGCCGCTCACCCTGGAGCAGATCCTGTGCGGCGGCCGGGTCGAAATCCTCACAACCGGTCATCAGGGGCAACCGTTGGCAGTGGGTCCGACGGCTCGGACGATCCCGCCAAAGTTCAGAAGGTTCATCCTCCACCGAGACGGAGGCGATGTGCACCATCGATGGATGCCGATCCCGCTATCGCCTGCAACCCCACCACATAACCCCGCTATCCCAAGGCGGGTCACACGAACCGGCGAATCTGACGACGCTCTGCTGGTTTCATCACCACGTCGTCATCCATCGCAACGGGTATCAGATCGACCCGGGCAGTCCACCCCAACGCCGCCGGTTCCTATCCCCCGTCACTCGCGGACCGCCCTGACCCAGGTCCCTCCAGCTCGTCCCGAGCCAACGTCCTCACTATCGAATGGCAACGAACCAGCCCACTGCGTGGCGGCAGCGGCGCGCCCCCTCGCGTTCATTGGTGTTTGCCGTCAACCGATGCGGTTCAGTGACCATCCGGCGGTGTGTGTGACACGCGGGTCCACATCAACACCGATTGTTCCTGCTTCTATCGTGCGGGTTATGTTCACCCGCCCGAGCGATCTTCCCGATTCGCGAATCATCGCCGTGCTACGAACCGCCTGGTCGCTGGCCGTCGAAACCATCGAGTACACCCCGGTGGGCTTCGGTAGTCATCACTGGTTCGTCACCGCAGCAGGCCGGCAATGGTTCGTGACCGTGGACGGACCTGTCACCGGCACTGCAGCCGCTACCGGAGCACTCCCCGCATCTGTTCGACTGATCGCAGCGCTTTCGACGGCGCGCCTGCTCAGGAATACCGGTTTGACCTTTGTCGTCGCGCCAATCGCAACGGAGCAAGGCGACCTGCTGGCACCCATCGACGGCGGCTACCTCGCTGCGTTGTATCCGTACGTCGACGGTACGGCCCGGGGTTGGGGCCTGTTCACGGATCATGCCTCGCTCGAGGCAATGCTCAATCGTCTGATCGCTCTCCACACTGCCCCCATCGAGGCACGACGCTTGGCGCTCGTCGACGACTTCGCGATACCCCAACGACAACAGCTCGAGTCAGCCCTTGCCAACACATCGACGCGATGGGACGGTGGGCCTTTCGCCGAATCGACCCGTCGGCTGCTCGCTCAGCATGCCGGGTCGGTCGCTGGGCGGCTGGAGCGGTACGACCGCCTGGTTACCACCGCCGCCGATCGGTCGGAGCGGTTCGTGATCACGCATGGTGAGCCGCATCGCGGAAATACGATCACAACAACCGACGGAGTGGTTCTGGTCGATTGGGACACCACGCTGCTTGCTCCTCCGGAGCGAGACCTGTGGTGGCTCAACCGCGAGGATGTCACTCTTGCCGATCGGTACGAACAACACACCGGCGTCCCGGTCGACGCCGCGACACTCGAGCTGTACCGGCTCCGATGGACCTTGACCGATATCGCTCTCTTCGCCGCCCAGTTACGCGACGCTCACGAAGATACGGAGGAAACGCGAACGGCCCGGGACGCTCTTGGTGCCTGCCTCGAGCTGACCGACGAATGAGCCACGCCGGCCGCAGAAGCGACCGTTGTCGGCAGGTGGCCGGAATCGGCGCCGTCTCCGCTCGTCTCACACTCCGAAACCCGCACTGCCCAACCCCCGCCTGCCCCCGGCCATGGCCCCTTCCGTTCAAACCCGCCCTTTGCGACGAACGGCCCGGTCCATCTCCCTTTTCTGCTGCTTCTCTTTGAGAGCGTGGCGCTTGTCGTAGCGAGCTTTACCGCGGCCCAAGCCCAACTCGACTTTGGCCTTTCCCTCTTTGAAGTACATGCTCATGGGCACGAACGTCAGGCCCCGCTCGGCCACCTTGGAGGAGATCTTCTCGATCTCCCGCTTGTGGAGCAGCAGCTTGCGATCTCGTTCGGGCGGATGCCCGCCTTCGCGTGAGAACGAATACGGCGCTATGTAGGCACCGATCAACCAGGCCTCACCATCTCGAAAGAGGACATAGGAGTCCTTGAGGTTGGCGTTGCCGGCGCGGAGGCTCTTGACTTCAGATCCCTGCAGGATGAGTCCCGCCTCGAACGTCTCGGTGATCTGGTAGTCGTGCCGGGCTCGACGGTTGGTAGTTATGGCCTTCACGACAGGTACTTCATCGGGTCGACCGGTTTGCCCCATTCTCTGGTTTCGAAATGCAGATGAGGTCCCGTGCAGTACCCCGTGCACCCAACGTACCCGATCAGTTCGCCGCGCTCGACACGCTGACCCTCCGAAACGACAATGGAACTCTGGTGTGCGTAGAGCGTGCTCAGCCCTCCCCCGTGGTCGATGACCACCGCCCGGCCGTAACCCCCGTAGGTACGGGCCATGATCACCGTTCCGGATTCAGACGCCGAAATGGCAGTTCCGGCCCCGGCGTTGAGGTCTATGCCCGTGTGGAGTTTCTTAGTTCCGAAAATCGGATGGATCCGATAGCCGAACCCCGACCCGACCGAAGCGTTGACGGGCCAGCCGATGACCCCGGGGCTGTCACTGCCGGTGGTCTGCTTGGCGGCCAATTCGGCGGCGATTTGATCAGACTCCTTCTCGAGTGCGGTGATCTCGCCCTCGTATTCGGCAATATCCTTGTTGACCTTGGCGAGGAGGGCCGCCGCCGTCTCTAGTTCGCTCGCCACTTCCCCGCGGCGGTTTTCAACCTCGACGCGGTATTGCTCCAATTCCCCCCGTTTCACTTCCAGGCCGTCCAGCAACTGTTCGGTCTCGGCTTGCCGGGCCTCAACCGCTTCCTGCTGCTGTTCTTCCTGGAAGCGGAGCACCTCAAGAGTGTTGATCAACGCCTCACTGTCTTGGATGACTTCTTCGGCATACTGCAAACCCAACTCGACTTCAGCAACATCAGCAGTAAACACCAGCGACGACAGCACGGCTCCACCCTCCATGTAGAGCTCGACCGCTCGTTCCCGAACGAGCGATCGGGTGTCACGCACTTCCAACCCGATTTCGGCCAGTTGCACCTTCAGGTCGGAGATTTGCTCACCAATCTCGGCCAGCAACTCCTCCGTTGACGCGATCGATGTCTCGACGTCGTTGAGCCGTCCTTCGGCATCGGCCAGTTGGGAACGCACCTCGAGCATCCTGGTTTCGGCAGCAGCCAGTTCCGATTGGATGGCCACCTTCTCGCCGGTTTGTGAGGCAATTCTGGCGTTCAGATCGCGGATTTCTTGCTCGATCGTATTGAGCCGGTCCTCAGCGGACTGTGCGAAGCCGGGTACTGCCGTAACGAGAAAGAAAGCCCCGATCAACAAGAGAGGGGCGAGACGGCGCATCGCTACACCTTCAAGAACCGGCGGAGTCCGAACGCGCTCCCGACAATGCCTGCAGCCGCACCGAAGAACAGGATGAGCACGCCCCACTGAACAAGGAATCCGTTGCCGACGGACAGACGGATGAAGAAGTCATCGGGTTCCAAACTGGCCAGAAAACTGTGGCCGGCCCACACGGCAGCAACTGCCAGAACCGCCCCAACAAACCCTTGCAGCATCCCTTCCAACAGGAAAGGAATGCGTATGAACCAGTTGCTGGCCCCAACGAGTTTCATGACGCTCACCTCATCGCGCCTGGCGTAAATCGCCATCCGGATCGTGTTGGCGATCAGCACGACAGATGCCACTCCCAGCAAGATCGCCAGACCCAGCCCGAGGGCGTTGAGAATGCTGCTGATGTTGGAGAGTTGGTCAAACCGCTCGCCGGCGGTGACCGTCTTCCGGACGGCTGAGTTGTCGAGGAGTCGGAACGTTATCTCGCGGTAGTAGTCGACGTCCGTCAGTTTGATACGGATCGACGACGGAAGAATGGAAGCATCGGTTTCTTCCAGCAAAGCCGGTTGGTCTGCGAACATCTCTCTGAACTCGAGCCACGCACAGGTCTTGTCGCAGTACGAGGTGTCCTGCACCTCGTCCCACTGCTGAATCTCCCGCTGGAGATCCAACTGAGCGGCTTGGGAAACATCGTCCTTCATGAAGACGACTACATGAACGCCTTCCTGCCACCTGGTGGTGTTGACCTGGAACAACTCGTTGACCACCAACGCCCCGAAGGCCAGGGTCAAAGATACGAACACGGCGAGAATCGCAGCGGCAACGACGAGGGCATTGCGGCGCAAGCTGGTGAAGGCCTGCCGGATGAGGTACTTGGCGCGGCTCATGCCGAGGACTCCTGCTCGGGAACCTCGACCGGTTCCTGGGCCTCCGGTGAAGCTGCCTCAGGCGGGGGAGCTTCGATCGGTGGGGCTTTTGCCACGGGAGGCTTCTTCTCATCTTGGCGGGAAGCCTCGTCATCATCCACACGAAAACTCTCGTACCGGCCACGGCTCTGATCGCGGACCACGCGACCGCGCTCGAGCTGTACAACTCGCCTGCGCATGGCATCAACAATGGCGTGGTCATGGGTGGCCATCAAGACGGTCGTACCGGTTCGGTTGATCCGATCAAGAATGCGCATGATGCCAACCGAGGTCGCCGGATCGAGGTTACCGGTCGGTTCGTCGGCAAGAAGGATGGGAGGTCGGTTCACGAACGCTCGTGCAACCGACACCCTCTGCTGCTCACCACCAGACAACTGGAGCGGATAACGGTCACCCTTGGTTGCCAACCCGACCAGTTCCAGCACCTGAGCTACCTGGTGATTGATCACCGTTTTGGGACGTCCCAGGACCTCGAGGGCAAAGGCAACGTTCTCGGTAACGGTTCGGTTCGGCAGGAGCTTGAAGTCCTGGAAGACGGTGCCGATCGAACGGCGCAGGTTGGGCACCTTCCACCCCGGCATTTTGGTGATGTCCTTGCCTGCCACCCAGATCTTCCCGCGGGTGGCTGGCTCCTCCCGCAGCATGAGGCGTATCAGGGTCGATTTGCCGGATCCGGAAGGCCCGACCAGAAAAACGAATTCGCCCTTCTGGACATCGAGACTGACATCCCGCAAGGCAACAATGCCGCCCTCGTATACCTTGGTGACATCTTCGAGAAGAATCATCGAAACAAAACCTCAGTGGGGATCCGGCGAGCGGAAGAACCCATCCATATCTGCTTGCCCCTACTCCGCCGCGCCGCCCATCAGGTTACCAGTGGCCCGATACCATAAGTAATCAATCCGCCTGCGATTCGTTGCCCGACTGCTCTTGCCGTTCCCGCCGCCATTGCAGGTATGACTCCACGAATGGATCGAGGTCGCCGTCGAGGACTCCCTGCACATTCCCCACTTCGAGGTTGGTGCGCAGGTCCTTGATCATTTGGTACGGCTGCAGAACATACGATCGGATCTGCCTTCCCCAGGCGGCTTCATCTTGATCGCCGCGAATCTCATCGAGATGTTTCATGCGTTCCTTGCGGGCCAGCTCGGCCAATCGCGCCTTGAGAATCACCATGGCGCGAGCCCGATTCTGCAGCTGGGATCGTTCCGCCTGACACACGACTACCACGTTGGTGGGAAGGTGGGTGAGTCGGACGGCCGAATCCGTCACGTTGACGTGCTGACCGCCCGCACCTTGCGAACGGAACGTCTCCACCCGGAGGTCGTCGGCATCGACCTCAACATCTTCTTCCTCCACCTCAGGGATGACGTCGACGCCGGCGAACGAGGTGTGGCGCCGAGAAGCCGCATCAAAGGGACTGATACGGACCAGGCGATGCACTCCCCGCTCACCTTCGAGCACCCCGTAGGCGTTTTCTCCCGATACCGTGATCGTGGCCGATTTGATGCCTGCCTCGTCACCGGCGGTTACCTCGTCAACTTCCACCTGGAATCCTTTGGCCTCGAAATAACGCAGATACATCCGGAGCATCATTTCGGCCCAATCCTGGGCATCGACTCCGCCTGCCCCGGCATGCACACTGAAGATGGCTGTGTATTCGTCGTAGGGTCCGAAAAAGAGGGACTCGAGCTCAAGGCGGGAAAGCTCTTCCTCAACGGCCTTGAACTCCCCGGCAACTTCCGCGACTGCGCCCGGATCGTCCTCTTCGACGGCCAGACCGAGCAAGACCTCCCCGTCGTCGAGTGTCGACGCCGTCTGGTGCACCATGGTGATGATCTGCTCGTACCGGGCCAGTTTTCGATTCACCGCGGTCGCCCGTTTGGGATCGTTCCACAGCTCCGGAGTGGACGCCTCTTCGCGCAGCGCGGCTAGATCTCGTTCCTTCTGGTCGACGTCAAAGGAACCTCCGGGCGTCGTCGAGTCGGGAACGGAGTTCCTTGAGCAAGGCGCGGGAATCAACAGTGTTCATGAGAGGAGAGATAGTAATCAGCAACTAGCATCCAGCAACCAGGCTCACCACCGTTCTGGCCGGTTGCTTGGAGCGCAGCTGGCTCGGAGCCGGCAGCTCCCGGGCAGATCTTTCAGGCGACGGCTCCATGGCATTTCTTGTACTTCTTGCCCGAACCACAAGGACAGGGGTCATTCCGACCAACTTTGTCGGATACGGCCTGGCGGACCGAGGTGCCCCCCGCGGCCGCTGCCTGGGCCTGATGGCGTAGCTGCTCTTGTTTCGCTTTCTCCGCCTCCTGAGCAACCTGGACGTGAAAGAGATATCGGACGGAGTCACGCTTGACCGTATCGACGAGGTCGGCGAACAGGTCATAGCCTTCCCGCTGGTACTCAACCAGCGGGTCACGCTGGCCCATCGCGCGGAGACCGATCCCGGCCCTCATGTAGTCCATCTCGGATAGGTGTTCGCGCCACTTGTTGTCGATTACGGACAAGACAACCGTCTTCTCTATCTTCCGGAGCACGTCGGCACCGAGTTCCTGCTCGCGCCGGGTATACACCGCGTGTGCTTCCTCAACGGCTGCATCGGCGACATCGGCGACATCGAGACCGTGCGTGTCGCCGATCGAATCACGTTCTAGTTCTGTCGGGTACAACACCGAGAGCTGCCGGATGAGTTCATCCCAATCCCAATCACGCGGAGATGCCTCGCCGAGGATTTCTGTAACCGTCGCCTCTGTTGTGGCGGAGATCCACTCCTGGGCGAGATCCTCTCCCTTCTCACCCAGCAGGATTCCGTTCCGCCAGGCGTAGATGACCTCGCGTTGCCGGTTCATGACTTCGTCGTACTTGAGCACGTTCTTTCGGATTTCGAAGTTCTGAGACTCCACCTGGGCTTGTGCACGTTCGATGGCCCGGCTGACCATCTTTGCCTCAATGGGCACATCATCGGGGATTCGCAACCGTTCCATGATGGCCGTCACACGGTCTTTGGCGAACCGGCGCATGAGGTCATCATCGAGCGACAAATAGAACCGGGACTCACCTGGATCACCCTGGCGTCCCGATCGACCCCGGAGCTGGTTGTCGATTCGCCGGGACTCGTGTCGCTCGGTACCAACCACGTAGAGGCCGCCGACGCCCAGGATCTTGTCGTGCTCGGCTGCAGACTCTGCGGAGAATTTCTCGAGGGCTGGCGGAAAAGCCTCCGAATACTCGGCTGTATCTTGCTCGAGCCCTGCCCGGTTCAGTTCCTGCTTCGCCAGCTCTTCCGGATTACCACCCAGCATGATGTCGACACCGCGTCCGGCCATGTTGGTCGCAACGGTGACCGCACCGAACCGACCTGCCTGGGCAATGATTTGAGCCTCCCGTGCATGCTGCTTGGCGTTGAGCACCTCATGGGGAATGCCTCGCTTCGAAAGGGCTTTCGAGAGTCGCTCCGATTTCTCGATCGAAACCGTTCCCAGGAGAACCGGTTGACCAACCTGGTGGCGAGCAACGACATCCTCGGTGACCGCATCGTATTTAGCCGTCTCGGTCTTATAGACGAGATCGGGCTGATCCATCCTGACCAGCGGACGGTTGGTCGGCACTTCGACCACTTCCAGCGAGTAGATCTGAGCGAACTCACCGGCCTCCGTCTTGGCCGTGCCGGTCATTCCGGCCAGCTTCTCGTACATCCGGAAGAAGTTCTGCAACGTGATGGTCGCGAGAGTTTGATTCTCTTCCTTGATCTTGACGCCCTCTTTTGCCTCAATCGCTTGATGAAGGCCCTCGGAATAGCGACGTCCGTCGAGTACCCGTCCCGTGAACTCGTCAACGATCTTTATCTCACCCTGATCGATGAGGTAGTCAACGTCTTTGAGGTACAACTCCTTGGACCGCAGGGATGCGTCGAGATGATGAACGAAATCGACCGAGGCGAAGTCGTACATGTTCTCGATTCCAAGAATCTCCTCGACCCGGGCGACTCCTTCTTCTGTGGTGATTACCTGACGCTTGCCTTCGTCTACCTCGTAGTGCTCGTCGCGCCGCAATCGTGACGCGATCTTCGCGAAGTCCCGATACCACTTGACGGTTTCCGATACCCGGCCGCTGATGATGAGAGGTGTTCGTGCTTCGTCGACCAGAATCGAGTCGACCTCGTCGACGATCGCGTAGTCGTAGCCGCGGTGGACCAGGTCGGCCGGAGACATGGCCATGTTGTCACGGAGGTAGTCGAATCCGTACTCATTGTTGGTGCCGTAGGTGATGTCGGCGGCATACGCGGGCCGCCGCTCGGCCGGCGTCAACCCGGCCTGGATAAGGCCGACGCTGAGACCGAGGAAACGGTGGATACCACCCATCCATTGCGCGTCGCGAGCAGCCAGGTAGTCGTTCACCGTGACCAGGTGCACACCCTTCCCGCTGAGGGCGTTGAGGTAGGAAGGCATGGTCGAGACGAGCGTCTTACCCTCACCGGTCTTCATCTCCAGCGATCATCCCCCGGTGCAAGGCTCCGGCGCCGATCACCTGAACGTCGAAGTGCCGCTGACCCAGTACCCGTTGCGCAGCTTCCCGGACCACCGCAAAGGCCTCCGCTTCGAGGTCGTCGACCGTCTCACCGTCGGCCAACCGGGCCCGGAACTCGTCCGTCTTGGCGCGCAGTTCACCGTCGGTCAGGGGGGCAATCGAAGACTCGAGTCCATTGACTCGAACCACGAGCACCTCGAGTTCCCGCAGCATGCGCGTTTCCCCGGCACGAAGGACTTTGGTGATCAACGACATAGAGACCTCATCATATCGAGAGGACGGATTAGGAGTGCCTTCAGACAGGCTGGACGACGATGCCGACTCTTTCGAGCAAAGCGGCCGGGTCGATGCCAACTTGTCCAGGGACCACCTGATCGAGGATCGTTCGCCCGGCTCCAGCGATCGGTTCCGGATCATCGAGCAGAACCCCGTCCGCAGTTCTCACGAGAACGAAGTCCGGTATGTCACCGGCTTCCAGGGTCTGGGTGACCATGGCAATATCCCCGCCGTCGAGCATGAGCAACGATCCCGGCGGGTAGATCCCAACCAGATCGATGAATGCCCTCACAAAATCCGGGTCGTAGAACGTTCCCGAACCCTTCAGCAGAACACCCAGCGCCTGGTTGGGGGTCTCCGCTCGACGATACGATCGACGGGTCGTAATCGCGTCGTAGGTGTCGGTTGTCGCTACGAGCCGGCTGAAGAAGTGCAAGTCGTGTTCACGGCGCGTAACCGAGGGATATCCGCTCCCGTCAAAGCGGGCATGGTGTTCAAAGGCGACCGTTGCGGCGATCTCTTGTCCGGGAGCGGCTGCCGCCATGATCGAGGCAGCTCCCTCCTGAGGATGCAGCTTGATCTGGTTCCACTGATCGTGATCGAGCCGACCGGGGAACTGCAGAATCGACGAATCAACCCGGATCTTGCCGATGTCGTGCAACAACGCACCTATGGCCAGAACCTTGAGCTGGTCTCCCTCCAGGCCCGACACGCGTCCCAGCGCTATGGAAAGGATGCAGACATTGACCGAATGGAAGAACGTGTACTCATCGTGACTCTTCATCGTCGACAGGAGCAGCGAAGCGGCCGGTTGCGAGATCGTCTGTTCGACCAGCTGTTCAACCGCCCAGGACGCGGCACTCAAGTCGATCGGTTCGTCGGTATCGAGCGCACCTGCCACCCCCCGGAGGACATCCAGGGAGCGGGTGTACGAGCGACGCAATCTCGCCGACGACGAATCTGACTCCAGGTCCGATTTCGAATAAGGCGACTCGTTGAGTCGCACGGTACTCTCGGCCGGCACATCCCCCGAAAGGCCGGCAACAAACGCTCCCAGATCGGCGATATCGGCCCCGGCTACGGGCGACAGGAAAGTGATTGACTCGATCCCACGTCCTTGCATGGTGCGGAGTAAGGCGCTCGACTCGAGCGAAGCGTGGGCCAGCAAGGTTCGATCAAGGTAGAACGAGTCGGTCAGCAAGCTCAGAACCACTTCCCCGCCGGCTCCGGAGGCCAAAGCTTCTGCCGATTGCGTTGCTGCTGTCAAGGCTTCGCCCGTGGTCGGGTGTCCGGTGGGATAGAGCGCCATCTGCCGGGCCAACGCATGCACGTCCTTGAGGAGCTGGCGAGCGCGCTTGTCACGGGTCATCGTTGGGTCTCCAGGACTTCGCGGGCGGCGGTGCGCAGCTGTCGGACCTTGGCGGACAGGGTGAACCTTTTCCTCGGCCAGGGCCTCGATGGCCTGGCGGGCGTCACTGCTCCGCCTCTCACCGAGCACCCGGACCACTCGCTCCTTTTCGCCGGTGTCGAGACTGGGCGACCAGAGCGCGCCGATCAACAGCGAATCGGACTCGCCGGATCCTCGGACCCCGAGCATGGCAACGGCCGCCTGCCGGACGCTCTCGTGAGAGTCCAACAACGCCTCTTGGAAATAGTCGACGCTTCCCTGATCCAAAGCGGAGAGCGACCGGAGCGTTTCAACCCGGACGCGATGATCGGCATGGGTCAGCAGCCTGCGCACCGCAGGCAGACACTCGGGATTGGCCGAACGGCCGAGAACGACCGCCAGGTTGCGGACTACGAACCACCGCTCGTCGTCGAGTCGATCGATGATGGGGCGCGGGTCACGCGCCGATTCTCGGCCCAGAACGTCGAGCAGGGTCCTGCGCCGGCTGCGATCCTCTTCAGATGCCATCATGTCGATCAGCGTGCCGATGTGGCCAGGGGCCAGGATGGACAGGAGTCGTTTCGCCGGTTCGGCGTCATCGTCGTCCTGGGCCAGCTTCCCGATGAGAACCTCGAAGACGTCGGGTGCGCCCGCCTGAGAAATGGCCTCCGTTACCTCGGCGGAGCGATCGGCCGTATAGGTCGGGTGATCGACTGCCGCCCGCAGCCAGAGCTCGGCACGGCGGAAGCGATTTCGTCGAATACTCCCGCTGATCTTCCCGGTCAAGACCCGCATGAGGCGGCGAAAACGATCGTCGCGTTCCTCGACTGCCAACAAGCCCCGGAAGGTATCGAGCGTTTCGTAGAAGTACCTGGATGGATCCGGGAATTGGGTCTTGAGCGCCGTAAACGCCTCTCGCTGCGGCAATTGACCCTCGAGATCGGCAAGGCGGTCCTGGACCCTTGTTGCCACCAGTTCTCGGGCTGAGCGAACGGGTTCTGGAGATTCGAGTAGACCGAGCAGATCCTCGGGCCGCTTGTCAATCTGGTCGGTGGCAATGCGCGCATAGTCCAGCAGGAGAGAGAACCCGCGCGAGTCGAGTTGCGGGGCCAGAAGAGCCAACTCGTTGCCGGCAAATTGATCGAGGAAGACCCGATCAACTTGATCCTCCTGTCCCGTCAGGAATTCGCCGAGCACCGCCACCTGCGATCGCTCGTCAAAAAAGAAGAAGGCATCGACAAAAGCGGTCACAACTGACTCACGTCCGGCCACGTCGCCGTCTTCAACCCGGACGAAGATGTCCCGGTATCGATCGTGGAAGAGCGTGCCGAGCCGGTCCATGTCTCCCCCGGCCTCGTCGAGCAAGCTGCGAGCGAACTGTTCCGGATTGACACCTGCAGTCATGGCCGCCTGGACGGCCGCGTCTCGTTCAACGGTCTCGACGGGTTCGCCGAAGGAGCTCAACAACGAACGTGTGACCACGGCGATGTCGGTGATCCCTTGCTTAGTGAGAATGGCACCGATCCCGCCTTCACCCCGCAGATCTTCCTCGTCCTGGGAGAGAACTCCGAGGAAGGCGACGATATCGGTGTCGGACGGCTTGCCGGAGAAGGCAAGCACCTCCATGTTGTGAACGAAACATTGTTTGACAAGTCGATCGGCCGCATCGCGGGCGACCTGGACTTCTTCTCCTTCGACCAGAAAACCCGTCGGACCAACTTCCAGGGAAAGCTCGTGTTCTCCGATTGCCTGGCGCAGGGAATCGGCGACCCGGTGGAAAGCCCCCTGCGAGGTTGGGTCGGGGTACAGGTTGTAGACCGTCCATGCGGCGGACAAGGCTTCGACAACCGATGCGGCGCGAGCCGGGTCAGCGGTCATCCGTCGATACTGATGAGTTCTTCTCGAAGTGCGTACATGACCGCCTCGTTCCGAGAATGCAGGCCGAGTTTGTCGAGAATGTTTCTGACATGGTTCTTCACCGTATTTTCAGAGATATAGAGCTTCTCGCCGATCTCCCGGCTGGTTTGCCCGTCTGCGATCAGCTGAATCACTTCGACCTCACGGCCGGTCAAAGTCGGCTTCCGCCCGAACACTACCTCCCGGTGTTTGAGCAACTGAGCAACCGTGTCGAACAGCTTGCCACCCATCATCGGCGACACAACCGCCCCGCCGTTCACGACCCACTTCATGGATTCAACCAACTCGGGGAACGGCGTCGATTTCACGATGTACCCGCGAGCCCCCGCCTTGATCGCGGCAAGCAGATCCTCCTCCGACTCGCTCGACGTCAGCAGCACGACCTTGGAGCCGGCCGAGGCCCCGATGATCTTGTCCACGACTTCGACCCCGGACATGCCCGGCATCAGCACGTCGAGGACGACCAGGTCGGGCTTCAATTCCTTGGCCAGCATCACCGCAGCCATCGCGTCCTCGGCCTGTCCAACCACGGTGAAACCTGCGTTCTGGAATGCGGCAGCCAGACCGGCTGTGAAGAGGGGGGCGTCGTCGACGACGAGGACCTTGGTCATGCAGGCTCAATCAGGCCATAAGCCCCGTCGCGACGCCGGTACAGCACGCTCGGCATGTCCGAGTCCGCGCTTTGGAAGAAAAAGAAGTCGTGCCCAAGTGTGTCCATCTGTAGCGCGGCCTCCTCAGGCGTCATTGGCTTCATCACAAATTGCTTTACCTTTACGATGTCGAGCGCTTCGGGCTCGGAAGAATCATCGACCGAAACCGCCTGCTCATTGAGATGTTTGTTGCTAGAACGACGGGAGCGAGTGATGAGCCGACCCTTGAGTTTCTTCATCTGCTGGCCGAATCGTTCGGCCGTCACATCGAGCGCCGCTTCCGGGAGTGCCGGCCGCTCCTTCCACGCGCACCACGTTTCCTGCCGCAGAAGCGGTGATCTCAACCCGGAAACGCTCGTCGGCGATACGCGGGTTTTTCTCCTCGGTCACCTCAACGTCGGCCGAGCCAACGTTCTCAAAGAACTTGGCGGCACGAGAGATCTTGCTTTCGGCCAACTCACGAAATCGGTCATCGATCTGAAAGTTCCGGCCGTGCATCTTGACGTCCAAGGTCAACCTCCTGGATTGGGGCACCCGCAGGTGTACCGACCCGCAAAGCCAGGACGTGAGGAGCCGTTGAATTGGCTTCGCCCCGCCTCTTCGCATCGGATCACACGACAACTCTACCTGCCGAAGTCGCCGTCACCCCGGAGATCTCAGAAAACCCGAGCGCCCGGCGTGCGGCCGATAGTGTCGCCCCCGTCGTGAGTACGTCGTCGACAAGGATGAGCGGACCTGGTGGGGCCCGGCGAGTTCCGAAACGAACCGCCGAACGCTGAGCCCGCCCGGCTCCGGCGTGAGCAGCTCCCCACCACGGAGGCAGCAAGACATCTGCGCGCCCCCTTCCGGTGATGGCTGCCAAAGCATCGGTCAATGCTCGACCCGGGTCGACGCCGTACTTCCAGGTCCGCAGGACCACCCTTCGAATGGGAACCAGGGTTCCTGGTTTGTTGCCCAGCAAACCAGCCATCCGCTCGGCGAGGGGCCCGGCGGCTTGAACGATTCCCTGGTACTTCAACCGGTGCACCAGAACGCGGGCCGGACCGTCGTGCGCGAACGCGGACCCGACCAGCAAGCCTCCAGGCAGGCGGCTCCATCCGGCCGGGACCAACCGCTGCCGGCATCGGCCACACAGCGTTCCGCCTCCGGTTCTCGAGCAAACCAGGCAAACCATGAAGCCAACGTACGGCCCGGCGCCGACAGAATCTCGTGACATGACCACTTAGAGTGGCTATGTTGGGGTCGGGGCTCACGCTGGGAGGCGATGTGAACGGAACTGTTGCTGTCAACCGGGAACACCAGAGGTTGCGCCGGCTGCGAAAACTCGCGGCGGTGCTGGCCATGGTTGCGGTCTGGATGTGGTGGAGGATCGCCAACGGCGAGACTCCGTGGCCCGCCTTCCCGCAACTGTCAGACGAAGCGTTGTTCTGGCTCCCCGGGATCCTGATTATCGGGATGCTGGCCGTCGTCCTCATCGCTCCGATGTTGGGAAACTCTCGCTCCCCTCATGTGATGTTCAGGTCCGAGCAAATCGAAACCACGTTTGCGGACGTCAAAGGATTAGGTCGGGTGCTCGACGAAGTTGGCCACACCATGCGTGTGTTGCTCGACCATGAGACTTTGAAGAACGTTATGGGCGGCTCCCCCAGGCGGGGAGTGCTTTTCGAGGGTCCCCCCGGTACCGGGAAGACTCACGTCGCCAAGGCGATGGCCAAAGAGGCCGGGGTCCCGTTCCTCTTCGTCTCTGCGACAGCTTTTCAAAGCATGTGGTTCGGCATGACGGCGCGCAAGATTCGGGCCTTCTTCCGAGCGCTCCGCAAGGCCGCCCGTCGCGAAGGAGGTGCGATCGGGTTCATCGAGGAAATCGACGCCATCGGCATGAGTCGTTCGCACAGCAATAACACAACCCCGACCGGGGCGAGCATGGTCGAGCGGTCCATGAGCAGCGGAACGGGAGGCATGGTCAATGAGCTCCTCATCCAGATGCAGAGCTTCGACGAGCCAACCTTCCGGATGAAAGTGGTCGGGCGCCTCCAAGATGTCGTCAATCAATTCCTGCCTGAGCACCGACGTTTCGCGAAGCAACCTGCGCCCTATGCCAACGTGCTCTTGATTGCCGCAACCAACCGGGCCGACGCTCTGGATGCGGCACTTCTCCGTCCGGGCCGCTTCGACCGCTCGCTTCACTTTGGACTGCCCGGGTTGAGCGGGCGGCGGGAGTTGATCGACCATTTCCTCGGCAGGAAGGCGCACGAAGCGGAGCTGGACTCAGACCGTGTAAGAGCCGAACTGGCTTCGGCCACCCTTGGATACTCGCCCGCTTCGCTCGAGCGACTCTTCGATGAGGCCCTCTTGCTCGCGTTGCGGGCAGAGCGGTCCAGGCTTTCGACGGAAGATGTGCACATCGCGCGATTGGAGATCGAGGTCGGCCTGCCCGAACCCGTCGACTATCCCGCCGACGAAGAGCGAACGATCGCAGTGCACGAGGCCGGGCACGCCACTATGGCGCATCTCGTCGGTAAAGGTCGCCGGCTCGAGATGCTTTCGATCATCAAGCGTAAGGAAGCTCTGGGTTTCCTCGCTCACCGTCTCATCGATGAGCGCCATACCCAACGCCGCAGCGAACTGATCGCTTTGATCCAGATCTCACTTGGAGGAATGGTCGCCGAAGAACTGTTCTTCGGCGAGTCCGGCACGGGTCCGGCAGGCGATCTTTCGTCGGCAACCCAAATAGCCGCAGAAATGGTTGGATCTCTGGGTCTCGGGGGATCGCTGGTTTCGTTTCGCGCCCTCGACGGCGGATTGCTCGGCGGCAACCTGGTATCCAAAGTTCTGGCCGATCCCCCCAGCAGGACGGCGGTCGAAAAGATCCTCGCGGACAACAAGGGTGAAGTCGGCAGGCTCCTCGCCCAGAACCGCCACATCGTCGCGGCACTCTGCGATGCCCTCCTGACCCGTCATGAGCTGATCGGCGACGAGATACTCGAGGTGATTCGGGTCGCCGAGACGGCGCAGAGGGAACCCGGGGCGGTCCAGATCATCGACCTCACCGAGGCCAGGAGCCAGTAGCCAGCGAACACCCTCCCGGCCGGGTGCGAGCGCGGTCTCGGAGCCGGGAGCTTCGCTACGTTCCCTCTTTCCAGGAGGCGAGGTACGCCACCTGTTCCTCGGTGAGGACTTCGAGCCCGCATCCGAGGTGCTGGAGTTTGATTCTCGCGACCTCTTGGTCCAGTTCGGCCGGGAGGGTATACACACCCGGCTTGAGGATGCCGGCGCCCTTGACCAACCACTCAGCCGCCATGGCCTGATCGGAAAAGGACATGTCCATGACATCAGCCGGGTGACCTTCAGCAGCACTCAAGTTGACGAGCCGACCTTCGGCAGCAACCAACAACCTCCGGCCATCACTCATGACGAATTCCTCGAGGTTCTCCCGGACCGGCCGTCGCTCGACCGCTCTGGCGACCAGCGCCGCGAGGTCGATCTCGACATCAAAGTGGCCGGCGTTGGCGAGAATGGCCCCGTCTTTCATGCGGTCGAAGTGCCGATCGCGCAGCACATGCTTGTTGCCGGTCACCGTCACGAACACGTCGCCAACCGAGGCGGCATCATCGGCGGTGAGCACCTGGTAACCATCCATGGCCGCTTCCAGGGCGCGCACCGCGTCGACTTCGACAACGACCACCTTGGCACCCATGCCGTCTGCCCGATCTGCGACTCCCCGTCCACAATCCCCGTAACCGACCACGACGAGGGTGGACCCCGCGAGGAGTACATTCGAAGCTCTGAGGATGCCGTCCATAGACGACTGACCCGTGCCGTAACGGTTGTCAAAGAGGTGCTTGGTTGCGCTGTCGTTGACCGCAACCACCGGCACCCGGAGGGTTCCATCAGCAGCCATCGCCCGTAGGCGAATCACGCCCGTCGTCGTCTCTTCCGTCGAACCAATCGGCTCGAGTTCCGTGCGTTCGGTGTGAAGCACGGTCGCGAGGTCCGCGCCGTCGTCCATCGTGATGTCGGGCTTCGTGTCGAGAACGGCATGGATGTGCTGGTAGTAACGCTCGTTGTTTTCGCCTCGGACGGCAAATACCGGAATACCCTCGTTCACCAACGCCGCCGCGACATCATCCTGAGTGGAGAGTGGATTCGAGGCACACAATACGACATCTGCCCCACCGTCCCGCAGCGCCAACATGAGGTTGGCAGTCTCGGCCGTGACATGAAGACAAGCGGCTACCCGCCGGCCGGCCAGAGGACGCTCTTTCAGGAATCGTTCCCTAATGGTGCTGAGCACCGGCATGCGGCGACCGGCCCAGGCTATGCGCCGGGCACCGACGTCGGCCAAACCCGGATCTGCAATATCGTATTCCATGATCACTCCTCGTTCAGTGAAACCTTGAGTTGTTCAATGATCTCGACCGGCATCGGATCGACGTCCTCCTGCTCGGCCAAATGGACGGACAGAATGTCCCCGATCAGTGTCAAGCCGGCGATGCGCGCAAGACGGGATTCCCCTTGTGACCACACCTCGCCGATCACCGGCACGCTCGACGATATCAGACCGGTCGTCAGGGCAAACCGGCGCTTTACCTGAGGATGCTCGTCCCGGTCGCGGAGGTTCACGATTCCCACCGACCGGCGAGTCAGCGCCTCCAAGGCCGACCAGCCGACGATTTCGTTATGGTCGAGTTCAGGAAGCAGCGACCAGAAGGCCGGGCGCTTCCCGTTTTCGTTGATCTGCGTTTTCCAACGCTGTGCCACCGGAGCCGTCAAGCCATTCGAACCGAAGATCAGAGAGATTCGGCCGGCCAGGCCATCGGCTAGATCCATGGCGAGTTGACCGGCCGGACCGGTCGGGCCTCCACCCCACAGTTCGGCTACGACGGCGGCGGCCTCGTTGAGGGCTTTGGCTTGTCGCCCGGCCAGACCCGCTGATTCCAGGAGGCGCAGCACGCCCCCGGTGAGATAGCCAACGGCCGCGCGAGGTTGCAACCCGAGCGGAACCCTGACCATGGCAAGGTCCTCCTGGTCGGCCAGGTCGGCCAGAGACCCACCCCCGGTGACGACGGCCACCGGCAATCGCATGGCAAGCGCCTCGTCTACTGCCGATCGAGTTTCCTCGGTGTTCCCGGAATACGAAACTGCCAGCACCAGGGGCCGCAGGGTGGCCGCCCAACCCGGCAGTGAATACGTTTTGTTGACAACGACGAGCGAGGAAGCGACAGCAGCAGCAGCCAAATCTCCCGAGATGCCGGAACCGCCCATTCCGCACACGAGAACGGCGTCCGCCGGAGGTACCGCGGGCACCTCGAGGTTCGCGGCCCATGAGTATTGAGCGCTCAGCCCGGCAATCATCTCCCACATCGGGCTCACGATGCATCCCGCCTGGTCGCTTCCTCAACCAGCATGATCGGGATGCCGTCTCGCACCGGATACCGCAAGCCGCACCCTGTGCACACCAACTCTGCCCCCTCTTCGAGCAGGTCACTCTTGCAGGACGGGCAGACGAGAATCTCCATCAACTCCGGAGGGATCATCAGGCGGACTCCACCGTTGAACGAACTTCATCCACCAGGAGCGCGACCGTTTCGCTATCGGCTGCTTCAACATTGAGGCGGAGTACGGGCTCGGTGTTCGACGGCCGCAGATTGAACCAGCGATCGGGCCACTCGATGGTCAGCCCGTCGGTCAGATCCTGGCCGGCGTCTGCGAATTTCTCAGCTACTGCGTCCAGAGCTTGGGTTTGATCGCCAACGTGCAGGTTGATCTCACCCGACGCCGCGTATGGCTCAAACTCTCGCCGCAGTTCTGAGAGGGGCCGACCGTCTTCGGACATAACCTGGAGGAGTACCAGCATCGCCAGCATTCCCGAATCGGCGCGGTAGTTGTCCCGGAAGTAGTAGTGGCCCGAGTGCTCGCCCCCAAAGGCTGCCCCGGTATCCGCCATCACTTGCTTGATGAACGAATGTCCGACCCGCGTGCGAAACGGTGTCCCCCCGGCGGCCCTGACGCTTTCAGGTACCGCGCGACTGGTAATCAGATTGTGGACGATGGTGGCGCCGGGCTCCCTGCGGAGAAACCAGGCGGCAATGATAGCGGTCGTCGTGCTCCCCGAGAGGGGAATCAGCTGGTCGTCGACGAAGAAAGCCCGGTCGGCATCTCCGTCGAAGGCCACGCCCAGATCCGGACGTTCGCGACCCATGAGCTCGAGGAGATCGCGCAGGTTCTCGGGTTTCAGCGGATCGGCCGGATGATTGGGGAAGGTTCCGTCCGGATCCAGGTAGAGACCGGAGAGGTGAGCCGGTATGCGATCAAAGACGGAGGGCAGAACCACCCCGGCCATACCGTTGCCACCGTCGACCGCCACGGTGAGCGGCCCAATCCGCTCCGGGTCGACGATCCCGAAGAGATGGTCGATGTAGCCGGGGAGAGGATCAAATGGCGTGATCGCTCCTCTCGTATCGGCGTCCGCTAGCCCGGTTTCGGCGGCTTCCAGGATTTCGTTGAGGCCGGTATCTGCGCCGACCGGCGCGGCTCCTTCCCGGCACAGTTTGATCCCGTTCCACTCTGGAGGGTTGTGGGACGCGGTGATCATGGCGCCCGGCAAGTGCCGGTTCCCGGAAACGTAGTACACGGTGTCGGTGGCTACTTGCCCGATGTCCAGGACGTCGACCCCTTGCGAGGCTGCCCCGGCCATAAAGGCTCCTCCGATGGCCGGTGTCGAAAGCCTGCAGTCGTAACCGACCGCGATCTCGCTGGCGCCGGTGAACCTTGCGAATGCCGCGCCAATCCGATGCGCGGCGTCTTCGTCCAGGTCGCCCGTATCCGTCCGCCCGCGTATGTCATACGCCTTGAAGATGCTTTTCAGGTCGCCCATGCTTGGTCCTTACTACCGGAAACCGAAACGCATTGTACGGCCGGTTGCCGAGCACGAGTTACACCGCACCGTTCATCCCTACACTGCACGGCGCATCATGACGACTCCCCGCGACTTCCCGAATGTATCTGTCGTGCTCCCTGCGTACCGCTTGGGCAAGAACATCGCTCCCAACATGGCAACCGTCGCCGACGTCCTGCCCGGCGCGCAGATCGTGGTGGTCGATGATGGAAGCGACGACGGCACATACGAAAGCGCTCTGCAGGCTGCCGCCGGAATGAAACGCACTGTCGTCCTCCGGCACGATCACAATCGGGGCAAAGGTGCCGCCCTTCAAACAGGCACGGCCCGCGCAGAAGGATCGACGGTGGTCTTCCTCGACGGCGACCTCGACCTACCGCCTGAGCAGGTACCTGGGTTGCTTGCCCTCTTCGGCGAACGAAAGGCCGATGTCCTCGTAGGCGCCAAACAGGAAGAGATGAGCGACGGGCGCTATCCCTGGAAACGACGAGCTCTGAGCCGTCTGTTCTCGTTGATCACGAGAGTGCTCTTTCGTCTTCCGGTGGACGAAACCCAAACCGGGTTGAAGATATTCAAACGCACGGTTCTCGGCCAGGTGTTCGCCCAACAAAGAGTCTTTGGCTATGCATTTGACCTGGAGCTCCTGGTCCGGGCTCACCGGGCAGGGTTCAACATCGTCCAGACACCGGTTGAGCTGCGGGTGGGGGCTTCATCCGCCCCCCTGCAACTCTCCACGTTGTGGGAGATGGGGCGCGATACGTTGCGCATCTTCGTGTGGTCCCTCAGGCACCGGAATTAGGCGGGCTCGACTTGTTTCGCTTCACCAAGCGACTTCTTGAATACGAGGTCGCGATAGGAAGCAAACTTCGGAATCAGGATGATGGCGGTCGCTGCTAGTGACGCCAGGTTGACCTGTAAGGCTGTGCTCGTTCCAAAAACCGTCTCGGCGAGTTCAACGACTCCAACGGTTGCGGCCCAGGCGGTCAGATTCACGGCATAGAAAACCAGTGTCTCGCGCAAGGAACCTCTCCCCTGCTTGATCTGAAAAGTCCATCTTCGATTCATGACATAGGACAAGGCGGTAGCCAGCACAAACGCCCAGGTCACCGAGGCAAAATCCGAAAGACCGACAACCGAGAAGAAGACATTGAGCAATATGAAGTAGACGATGGTGTTCAAGCCGCCGATGATCCCGAGCCTGAGAAACTGGCCCATTGCTTCGCGAGTTACCAGCGACCGGAGATAGGACCTCATGATGGGGACCTCCGCCACGCGTAGAGACCGCTCGCCAGCACGAATAGCAGCCCGCCAATACTCAGCGCCATCCCTACTTGTTCGGCCCAGGTAGAGCGAAACTCGAGCGAAACGTTTTCTTCGGTCGGCACAACAACCATGAGGGCCGGCGCCGCCCGGTACGGTCCCTCGGCCCCAACTGCGGTCCAGTTGGGGAAATAACTGACTTTGACCAGGTGGGGAACGCCGATGGCTGTGGTCCGAAACGAGATCTCGTGATTGTCGACCACCACATCGCTGACAACCCCGCCTTGGCCGATTGGTTCGGTTCCGAGACCTATGAGGTCATCGACCACCCTGGGCCAGTCGTCGGGACCGTCCTCCACCAGCCACTCGTCGAGGCGGCCCTGCCGGTCGTACCAGTCCAGCGCCGCGTCATCGAACGAAGACCCCTCGAAGACCGCCGGTGTGTAGGAAGCAACGTCCACCACCGAGGATGGAGGGAGTTCGTAAATCGAGAACGGCGGCGAATCTCCCACTTTGCGCAACTCGGCGCGCCGATCAGCTTCCTGTTGAGCCTCCTCGGTATACGTCACGTAGTACCGAACGTCGTAGATGGCCAGGTGCTCGAGACCTCGATCAAAATCAAACGTGTGATAGTTGAGCCCCGGAACCGGCCGCGACGGAGACACACTCATCTCGGCCTGGTTCAGAAAGTGAAACGGTGTTGTGAGTGACGACTCAAAGAACAAACCCTCCATCGACGGATGGGAGCCTTCGGTCCAATAGGGAAGGAGCATCAGGGACATCGGCGTTCCGTATTTGTTCTGGTCCTTGTTGTATTCCCATTGCACCCGGCCCTCAGGAAGGTCATTCATAGCAACCATCAATGCCTCATACTCGGGCCACGGTGCTTTGCCCTCGTAGCCTGAATAGTTCCAGCGCGCCCATCCTGGAATGAAGCTCAAGCCCGATAACCCAATCAGGAGAAACAGTGTGACCCCAAGTAGCGGTGTCGCCACGCGTACGTCGACTGACCAGGGGCCGGCAAGAGTCGCCAACAACGCCAACAAACCCACCCCCAATGTCACCCAACCAGCCGTCCCTCCAAGCGAGATCTCGGGAATCAGCAAGAAAGCGATGACCACCAGCAGTCCGATCGTTCCCCGCACCCACCAGATAGAGAACTGATCCGGCAGTCGACGCGAAAGTTGCCGCAGGCCGTGCCCGACGGCAAGACCCGCAAACACAAACACGCCGAAGTAGAAGAAGGGCAAGAAACGCCCATTCCACAGCTTGTCCTGAATCTGATGGAAGCTCGAGGGCAAGAACTCAGGAACCAAGAGC
Source organism: uncultured Actinomycetota bacterium (assembly GCA_963718995.1). Taxonomy (GTDB): domain Bacteria; phylum Actinomycetota; class Acidimicrobiia; order Spongiisociales; family UBA4744; genus UBA4744. The sequence goes on along the minus strand of CAVRAP010000021.1, from coordinate 226,863 downwards.
ACCAGCCAGTAGTAGACCACGGGCATCACGGACAGCACGACAAAGGGAATCACCCGGGGGGTTCGACGAATCGCCCACACCATGCCGACCAGAGCCGGGATGAGCAGCCACCAAAGCTCGAAAGGAAGGACGTTCTTCCAGTTTCGTAAAGGTACCCAAGCCATATCCGCTGAGTACCCAACGCGAGCCAGGAGCGGCAACGCCCAGAATCCGGCGATCGAAAACCCGATCACCCAGGTCAGCATCACCGGCTTCACTCCCCGCTTCCAGATCAGGATCGGGATCGAGGCCACGAGGATCGCCAACGTGGTTATCAAATGGGTGAGCGCCGTGAGCGCCAACACGAGGCCGGCAAGCGGCACCAGCTTCCGTTCATCCCGAACGATCTTGATGAGCAATCCGAGATACACGAGGGCGAACGCGAATGACCAGGAAAAAGAGAACTCCCCGGCCAACGTGGACGGAATATTCCCCCCGTAGATCGAGAAGCTCTCCATGAACATGAACGAGCCTCCGGCAGCTGCGGCGACCAGCGACGTCGTGCGACCGAACCGCATCGTCCTGACGAGAAAGTAGGTAGCGGCCGGAAGGGCCAAGAGCCCCAGAATGGTAACGATCTTGAAGGCAACTCCGTAGGGGAGAACGACATCCAGCAGAACGGTCACGAGAGCCGGGAGCGGGAAATAGAAGTAGAAGACGGGGAACCCCCCGAACCAACTATTGCTCCACCCGAGGATGCGTCCCTCCGGGAGAAGCGTGTCGCGCAGATACGCGGGCACGAGCACGTGCGCTCCCATATCTCCGCCGGATGGAGTGTTGGCCGTGAAGATGAGGACCGGATTCATGACCACGAAGACGGCCATCATCACGGCTCCGAGGCCAACCGCTATCACCCAGCGAGGCAGACGATCGTTCGGTTCCCGAATGGGTTCCGTTGCAGGTGATTCCAAGGGACGACCCAGCGTCAAGTGTTCTGTTTGCGCGCCAGCTCGAGAACTTCGGACAGGGACACAGGTTTACCATCCCGGTCCCACCACTTCTCTTCGCACTTGTGACACGAATGGAAATGGACCTCGGTCTCGCCGGGGAGCTTCTGTTGGATTTGGATCACGTCACGCGCGCCACAATTTGGACAATGCATGACCACCCTTTGCGCTAGGTCGAGCGTCAGCATAACGAACCGCGTGGTCTAGAAGAAGCAATCAGCAGCCGCCAGACAAACCATCCCTGCGAACCGGGCCGGCATCAGGCAGCCGGTCACTCCTCCAGCAGTTTGCCGATATAGCGGCTTCTTCGTCTTCCGTCTTCGCGCCAGTAGGCGTACCAGTACGGGCCGTGCGGACACGTGGTACATCCCGATTTCCCGCACTTGACCCATTGCCGACGGAGGCTGACCTCCGATTCGGAGCCGGGGCTCAACGCGCCAGAGCCTTCGAGGCGTGCCCGAGCCAGGATGAGCAGGCGCCGGAGCTGATGTTCATCGAGTTCTTTGACCGCCTCGATGAGATCCCGGTCGAGCGACACGTCTGACTCAGCGGTCTCTTACGCGACCTCGAGCGGCGCAAACAGACGGGTCGTGGTCCTGTGGTCCGTGAGCGTCCACCCCAACGGGGGTGTCATGCGATTGGCGTGAAGGGCGCAGAGCGGGTGACCCTCACCTGGTCCGACCGGGGTGGTGAGATCGTCCAACCAGACCGCCCGGTCGTCGTAATTGAAGGATAAGACGGCAGCCCCGGGACCGCCACAGCGAGTGCAAGTTTGAATCATGGGTTGAACTTAGAGGGAGCGAGGGACGAGAACAAGGATTTGGCGAGAATTATCGGATTCCGGCTCGTCGCAACGCCCGCCCGATCTGACGCGGGGTCACCTGCCCTTCGAATACACCAACCGGACTCCCCCCTCCATCGATCACGACCACCACAGGCACCCTGGTGACCCCGGCTGAGTGGAATTGTTCGGCATTCCCTTGATAGACGAGTTCTCGCACCACATCACCCGGCGCCCGGTTCACCACGACGGTCCGCACCGGTTCGCAAGCATCGCAGTCGGTCGAAGAGAACAGGACGACGGCGGGCCAGGGCCGCAGAGATCTCAGTATGTATCGCCCTACGTCGGGAGCGGGCCGCCCACACGATCCACAGACCGGTAACGGCTAGGGCAACGGCCACGACACCCACGACCACGAGGGCCCGGGTGACCTCATTCACCGATCGGAACCCCGGACGAGTAGACGGTCGCCGACTCCGTCTCGGCACTCCAGGCCGCTGAAAACGGCCCGGTTGATTCCGCAATGACCCCGGAAATTCCTACCTGATCGAGCACCACGCTGCGAAGGGTGCCGGCCGGCAGCGTGATCTTGCCGGGGTTCTCGACCGGACCTCCGGCGTCGAGGAATTGGTACGTCACCGTGATCGGCTCGGCCCCACTATTCAAGAACCACAGAGTGGTCTGAGCGGCGCTGGTGGCGCCGGCGCCCGGCATCATCCACCGGCGCGCCGTCAGAGGAGCCCCGGAGGTCGCCGCCACTTGTCCTTCTCCCTCGCCCACGACAACGGCCGACAGGGGTCCGTCGGCTCGCAGTCGAACGCCGTACTGGTTGTCCACCAGACCGGCAATCGAGATTCGATCATGGCCGTTGGCCGGGATCAGTCCTTCGACCACCACCTCAACCGGCCCATCGGCCGTGAATACGTCGAGGGCATAGGTGACTTCGAGAGACCCGTCATTAGCAATGGCGAGGAAAGGTTGCAGCTCACCGACCGCGACGAGCGGGAACTCCCAGACTTCGCTCCGTCCAACGTCGGTCCAGGTTGCCTGATCGGTGCCGTTGGTTTGGACCATTGCCGCAATGATCCTGCCCTGCTCCGATTGAACCGTCACCGACAGCCTCTGCCTGAACGGCAGGACTTCACCCAATGCCAGGGTCCGCCACGACCGGCCGGGGACGGAGACACGTTCCAACTCCGGTACCGGTTCGAAGCCTTCTTCACTGATCGCCTCGACGGTTACGAGGGCGTCCTCAGGGAACGGATTGAACAGCTGCAGATCAAGTGCCCGATCCTGCACGGTGGTGCCACCCGGAAGGACCCACACCTTGCTCGTGCTCGATGGACAGAGATCTCCTGCGAGTAATCCCTCTCCTGCGACAACCACTCCCGCAGCTGCAGGAGCATCCGTGAACTCGATCACGGCCGGAGAGACTCCCAAACTCAAAATCGACGACAAGGGAATCGCACTGGCGCCCGGTCCTGGAAGGGATTCGGGGTAGGTCTCACGAATCTCGCCGCCCACCGGAAACGTGAGTTGCACGTCAGCGTCGCTGAGCGTGACGATGCTGATCAAGGTCTCCCGGGTGTCGTCGGCTATCGCCCAAGCACAGTTGGAGAAGTTGCTGGCCACCGCAGGGCCCTCGGTCACCGAAGTGACGGGGAGTTCCACCGACTCCGGCTCCGGAGCGGGAGCGAACCAGACCGCCACCGCCAGGGCTCCGATGAGTAGAGCTACCAGTGCTCTCCTCATCGACGCCCTCCGATCGAGTCCAAGGAAGCTGAGTGTCACCAAGATGGCCAGCAGGCCGGCGGCCGCGAACGCCATGACCCGGTTGGTGCGGTCACCCGCATACCTAATGGTCCCGCCGCTCGGGACGACTTCATTGGCCCAATCCGAAGCCATCCAATCATCGCCCCAACGATCGTCCTGGTTCTCAGCCACGTAGACCGGCCCGCCGGTCGCGGTCCCTTTGTAGTCTGGCCGATCCCAGGTCCACGCGGTTCCGTCGGCTCCAACTGCTCGGGGGCTCATGACCTCACTTTCGAGGGTTGCGTAGTCGAGACCCGGAAGCTGGCGAAGGTCGAGTTGGGACTCGAGCGCGACCTCGAGGGGATTGGGCTCGGTGAAGACAACCCACCGGATTCCGAACCTGGCAAGAGCTTGGCCGGGTCGCAAGTCTTCTGCCGTGATCACTCGCTCGAGTGCCAGGGCCAAGGCATCATCTCCCGGACGGTTTTCCGGCAACCACGCTTCCGGGAAGATGGGTCCCTCCCCCGCCACAACCCTGTACGAGAAACCCGCTGCCGAGCGAGACTCTCCGGGAAGATCCCCGGCCGACCCGGCGATCAGGATCCGATCGGCGCCGTGGTCAGGCGCACGGGCAGCCGCGAACTCGAGTTGAGCACCAAAACGATCCTCCGGAAGCCCGACCCGGCCTGCCGGAAGCAGCAAAACAACACCGGCCGCCACCACGAGACCGCCCAATGCCGCGCCTCGCCCGCCGACCAACCGCCAGAGGCGGACGTCGCTGAAACGGGTGGGAAGGTCGATGGCGGCGCCTACCACTATGGCGGCACCGATCGCCGCGGCTATGTAGCCGGCCACGACCGGCTCGCGCCCGACACCGAGTCCGCCCGTCCGCGCCAGCAGAGATCCGCCCATGGCGAGCACACCGCCCCAGCCGAGCAGCCCAACCGTCCGCCGATCCCCAAACATGAGTCCGAGCACGAGCGCTATCGCAAATCCGGACACGGCCCAGACGGAGGGATCAAAGTAGGGGGAAGCGCCCTCCCTCAGAACGTGATCGACGGAAACCCAATACAACCAGGGAAAGAGCAGAGGCACAGCAAGAACGGTCACAGGAAGCACGCGGGCCACTGCCGACCAGGGAGCATCGTCGGAGACGATGGCCCGAACCAGCACGACCATCAGCGGCAAGAGAGCCGCCACGGGAGCGAACACCGCCAAGGCGCCCGTTGCAAGACCGGCACGGGCCAGATATCCGATTCGCTTGCGCCACCCGACGGGCCAGGGCGCCAGCACCGCCTGGATGGCCCAGGGAGCCAGCCCTATGGCGATCAGCCCGGGCCAGTCGCCCGATCCGACCAGACTTCGCGCTGCCGGACCGCCAACCAAGGCGAGGGCAGCGGCGTAACGGGCCGGCCGCTCCATGTCCAACCGCCGCATCAGGCGTGCGGCGCCCACCAAACCGGCGCCAACGGCACCGACCGAGAGCACGATCTCGGCAAGTTTTCCGCTCGATAGGAGGATGAGCTGGGCCAGGGCGGTCGCTCCAATCGACGGATGCAGCGGGGCCGGGCTCCCCAATCCTGAGGTGTTCCACCCTCCCGCATAGGAGCGAAGGGTTGCCCAGGCCGACTCGGGAAGTGGCAGCGTCATCCCAACCGACGGGAGACCGTCGGCCAGAATCGTCCGGCCGGCAATCAGGAGGAGAACCAGACCAGCCAGGGCCGCATACAAACCCGGCTCATGCCAAAACGCCCTCCGCCGCTCGGCGATTCCCGAGAGGCGGCCCGCGAATCGATCATCCCACAAGATCTTTGACGAGAACCGATCCGACAGCTCCCGAAGCAACGCTGAGCCGCGCACTTGATAACGGAACAATTCCTCATCACCAGTCATCCTGGACCGGCGCAGGCGCCTCCGGCTCGCCTGGGTGGAAGGCAGACGGAGGAGGTTCCATCCCCATTCCAACGGGAGATCGAGGAGCGCGCGCTTTCGACCAAGGAAGGTCATGAAGAATGCGTAAACAAGCCCGATGACGAAGGCCAACGGCAAGGTCCACGCGAGGGTGATCGGGCTATACACTTTCAGCATCGCCCGCAGCCGTCCGGCTTCCTCTCTCCAGATCGGCGTCTGCGCGGAACACAAACCTGCATGGAGAACCTCCGAAGAAGGCACCACAACGACCCGACCTCCGGCTGCACGCGCCCGATACGAAAGGTCGATGCCGGCTGCCTGCGGGGCCAGCAACGGATCGGTTCCGCCCAGACCCTTGAAGAGGTCCTTCCGAACGAGGGTCGAGACTCCGGAGACAAAAGCGACATCCCGCACAACGTCGTATTGCTCCTGGTCCATCTCTTCCGTGTCGAGCCCGGAATAAGGGACCAGGAACACATCGGTAGCCGCTCCGACCGACTCCAGCATCCCGGGCCGATCGGCCCGCAGGAGCTTGGAGCCCGCCACCGAAGCATCAACACGTTGAGCCCCTTCAACGAGCGCGGCCAACGCGTCTTTGCGGGGGGCGGCGTCGTCGTGCACCAGCCACACGTGCGTGGTCTCTTTCGGGAGCTCGGCAATCAACCCGTGCATCGTGGATACCCAGTCGAGCTTCCTGAGGCGAGCCACCGCTCGGGATCGTTCTCCGCCTCCCACGACGACGGTGTGATCAGTCTCGTAGGATTGACGGGCAAGCGTGTCGAGTGCTACTTCGAGTTGCGACTCGTCACGAACAATGATGGCCGCAGCAACGACCGCTGTAGGGGCGGACGCGGTCACAGACTGGGAAGGGTCCGGGATCGACATGAGGATGCCATTGTGGAGCGGAAAGCGCGACACCGCAATCCGCGCGCTCCGCGAAGTTAACGGGAGAGGGAAGTGACGGACGTGAAAAAGGTCGTATTGCTATCCGGAGGCGTGGGCGGAGCGCGGCTGGCACGGGGGTTGGCTGCTCTTGACGATGTCGATCTGACGGTCGTGGTGAACGTGGGTGATGACGAGATCGTCTACGGACTCCACGTCTCTCCCGACCTCGACACCGTGCTCTACACAATGGCGGGGGTGGAAGGACCGGAGGGGTGGGGCCTCACCGCCGACACCTTCACCGTGATGAAACGCCTCGCGCTATTTGGAATCGATACCCGCTTCCGTATTGGAGACCGCGATCTCGCCACCAACCTGTTTCGCACCCAGGGACTCCTGGCCGGCGTGACCCTTTCGGAAATCACAGCCAGGACGGCCGAAGCTCTGGGCATCTCCGGCACGGTTCTCCCTGCCACCGAGGACACGTTGCGAACCGTGGTTGAAACGCCGGAGGGAGAACGGCTGTCATTCCAGGACTACTTCGTGATGCGCAGGCACGAAGATGAGGTAGCCGACCTTCGTTTCGACGGTTCGGCAACGGCCCAAGCCTCTCCGGGAGTGCTGGAGGCAATCGAGCAGGCCGAGGCTGTGGTTATCGGACCGTCCAACCCGCCACTCTCCATTTGGCCGATGCTGGCCATCAGCGACATTGCGTCGGCAGTCGAATCTGCACAACGGGTCTTGGCCATAAGCCCGCTGTTCGGAGGTCGGCCACTGAAAGGTCCGGCCGACCGGGTGCTTGCCTCCCTCGGGTTTCCGGCGGGTAATGCGGGCATTGTGGCGGCCTACGGCGGCTTGATCAACGACCTCGTGATCGACACCGGAGACGCCCAGGATCGAGCTCTCCTCGGGGATCTCGGGGTCAAGATACATGTGGGCGATACGCGCATCGCCGACCCGACCGCCGCCTGGTCCTTCGCAGACTGGCTCGTCGACTTGCTGTGACGATAGAAATCACACCCATCCACGGCGTTGGCGAGATCGAGCCCGGCGATGACCTCGCCGCCATCGTGTTGTCTGCCCTCGAGGACGCTGGCTTCCCTCTCGTCGATGGCGATGTCCTGGTCGTAACCCACAAAGCAGTCTCCAAAGCGGAGAATGCCGTCGCCCGTTTCGACGATGACGAGGAGGCGCGCCGCAGGATCATCGCAGGCGAAGCAGTCGCGGTTCTTCGGCGCCGCGGCGATCTGGTCATCACTGAAACCCGGCACGGGTTCATCTGCGCAAACGCCGGGGTCGACCGTTCCAATATGCCGCAGGGCGTCCTGGCGCTCCTCCCTCGCGATCCGGATCGATCGGCTCACCGATTGCGGGTCAAGATCCAACAAGCAACGGGAGTCGAGATCGCCGTCGTGATCACCGACACCTTCGGACGTCCCTGGCGAAGAGGCCTCACCGACGTCGCCATCGGTGTTTCTGGGATGCCTGCGCTGATCGACTACCGGGGAGAGACCGACACGTTCGGTCGGGTGCTGACGGTGACAGAAGTGGCCCTCGTCGATGAAGTTGCTGCGGCGGCGGATCTGGTCATGGGCAAGGCCAAGGGTGTCCCGCTGGCCGTGGTTCGAGGGGTGGAGTATCCCGCCGGTGAGGGCCGGGCCACAGATCTGGTCCGGCCCGCAGCGGAGGACATGTTCCGGTGAGCAATCAGCAATCAGCACTAGCGACGAGAGACCAGTGATTGCCTATCTGGCTGATGGCAAAACGTGCTGAAAGCTGAAGGCTATCTGTTCTTTCTCATCCACTCGACCGTTATTGCCAGGCCTTCCTCAAAACTCGTCCACGGTTGCCAGTGCAGCGTGTGCATCGCTGCATGCGGGTCGAGCACCGAACGGCGGATATCTCCGGGGCGGGGATCAACGAAGACGGGCAGTTCGATGAAGCCGACCGCATCGGCTATTGCCTTGAATACCTGGAGGACCGTGGTTTCCAGGCCCGTTCCAACATTGAAGTACCTTCCACCACCAATGCCCGCTGCCCGAATAAACGCGTCCACCGCATCGTCGACGAAGAGATAGTCCCTGGTCTGCATGCCGTCCCCGTAGACAACAGGACGTTTCCCGTCCAGCATGAGGCGTGTGAAGATGGCGACGACGCCCGCCTCTCCAAAAGGGTCTTGACGCGGCCCGAAAACGTTGGAGAGACCCAGGGCAACGAAATCGACACCGTACGATGCTTCGTAGAAACGGAAGTAATCTTCGACTGCCTTCTTCGAGATTCCGTAGGGAGTTCCGGGGCGCTTGACATACCCCTCTCGGCCGGAAGCTTCACTTGCTCACCGTAGATGGCTCCTCCGCTCGACGCGAAGATGACCCGATCTACGCCGGATCGGCGAGAAGCTTCCAACAGGTTGACCGTGCCGAGAATGTTGACCGAGGCGTCGAGCAATGGATCGTCGACGGACTGCACCATCGAGACCTGCGCGGCAAGATGGAAAACCACATCCGGGGCGAATTGCTCGACAACCGGAGCAAACTCGACATCCCTGATGTCGGCTTGATGAAACTTGATCCGGCCGTGCGCTCGCGCTTCGGCCAGGTTGTCCAGGTGACCGGAAGAGAGATCATCAACAACCAGCACCTCCCAGCCTTCGTCCATCAACCGGCTCGAGAGGTGCGAACCGATGAACCCTGCGCCGCCGGTGACGAGGGCCCGGCCGTTCAACGGCGAATGCTCGTCGCAGGAACGAAGCGGTACTTCACGAGAGCCCACAAAGCCGGAAATCCGTCTCGCCAGGAGATCTTCTTGCCTTCTTCGACCTCCCGCCCGGTGTAGCGGATCGGAACCTCGTAGATTCTGACTCCGGATCGCAGAAGTTTTGCGGTTATCTCCGGTTCGATGTCAAACCGGTTCGACGTGAGGTTCAACGACCTGATCAGGTCCCCCTCGATGAGCTTCGAGCAGGTCTCCATATCCGAGAGGGTCGTGTTGTAGAGAACGTTGGTGACGAGGCTGAGGAAACGGTTTCCAACCCAATGCCAAAACATCATGTTGCGCCGCTCACCGGTGAAGCGCGACCCATACACGGCTCGCGCTTCACCTTCGAGGACGGGACGGAGCAAGGCCGGCCAGTCTCGCGGGTCGTACTCGAGGTCGGCGTCGTACACCACAACAAAGTCCCCGGTTGACTCCTCGAATCCGCGCCGCAGGGCGGCACCCTTGCCCATATTGACCGGCTGCTGGAGAACCTTCACCGTTGAGTCGGCGAGACGCTTGATAATGTCGCCCGTCCCATCGGTCGAGCCGTCATCGATGATCAGGATCTCCCGATCGACCGGCAAATCTACGGTGCGGGCGCGGCGAACTGCTTCTGCGATCGTGCGCTGTTCGTTGAACACGGGAATCAAGATCGAGAGCTTTGCCGTTTCAGCCACTTCTACTCCAGTTTGCGTATGGGCAGGCTAACGAGACTTGCCCTTCGCATAAAGCTCTATCGACCAATGCCGTGGTATTCGAGGCCGAGGCGACGCACGGCATCAGGATCGAGGATGTTTCGGGCATCCACAATTGCCTGTCCGGCCATTGCGGCGCGCACCAAACGGAGATCCACGGCCTGGAACTCGGGCCACTCAGTTGCGATCAGCAGAACGTCTGCCCCCGTGACCGCCTCGAGAGGCCCGGCAACGACCACAACGCCCTCTAGTTCGACGGTCGCCTGGGGATCAAACGCTTGGATCCGGGCACCGCGGCTGGTCAGCGCACGAGCTAGGTCGACTGCGGGTGAGTCCCGGGTATCGTCAGTCCCCGCTTTGAAAGCCAGCCCCCACAGCCCGATGGTTGCGCCGCCCAGGCCGCCGGGCAACGCCGCACGTACCTTGTCGACGACCCGTTGGCGCTGTTGCTCATTGACTTCGATGACCCCTTTGAGCAACGCGAAGTCGTAGTCGGCTTCCTCAGCAATCGCCACCAGGGCATGGGTGTCCTTCGGGAAACAAGAACCTCCAAATCCGGGCCCGGGGTTGAGGAAGTGGTGCCCGATCCGCTTGTCATAGCCCATACCCAGGAGAACGTCCCGCACGTCGGCCCCAACCGCTTCCGCAAGATTGGCCATGGCATTAGCGAACGTAATGCGGGTCGCCAGGTACGCGTTGGATCCGTACTTGACCATCTCCGAGCTGATCGGATCGGTGACCACCACAGGGGCATCCAACCCGCGATACAACTCCATCATCTGTTCGGCAGCACGCTGGTTCGAGGTCCCGATAACGATGCGGTCGGGATGGAAGAAGTCCGAAACCGCGCTCCCTTCCCGGAGAAATTCGGGGTTGCTCAGCACGGTGACACCGGGCCTCCGCTCGTCGAAGAACTGCTGGTACCTCGCCACGGAGCCAACGGGCACCGTAGATTTGAATACAATCAGCGATTCCTCGATCAGCGCCGGAGCGATCTCGTCGAGCACCGTCGACACAACGGTCATATCCGCTGCTCCACTGTCGCCTTGCGGGGTCGGCACCGCAACGAAAACTATTTCAGCGTTGGCTACCACAGCTACATTCGATGCTTCGAATGTCAACAAACCGGTCGCCAGACCTTCTCCGAGAATTGATTCGAGGTTGGGCTCATAGATCGGCGACTGGCCGGCCTTGAGCTTTATGAGTCTCTCGCTGTTGTTTTCTCCAACCCGGACCCGGTGACCGAGCGAAGCAAGACCGGCGGCTTGCACCAGTCCGACGTATCCGGCTCCAATGACTGCTACTTCCACGTGTGAACCTCCAGAAGTTGGGTATCGACCAACGCACCGCGCCTACTGAGTCTTTCACGAGGAATCCCTGCAGTAGGTAGCGACACAATCAGACGAGAATCCTATTGAGCGTCGGCGCCGACGATCACAATCACATCGACACCTTCCGGCACTGTTCCAGGTCGAATCTCTCCAAAGCCGAGTTGATCTGCGACCAACGTGGCGTAGGCAACGCGATCGGGTCCGGCCAACAAGACCGTTGTGGCGAAGGTGGAGGACTCGGCATCGCCTACGCCAACGACAACAAACCGCGGGTCGGACAGCTCCGCGGCCCAGCGGGCAGCTGCACCGGGAATCCCGTTCCCGTTGAGCACCTGAACACGGACCGGACCGTCCGCAACGACACCAACCGAAACACCTTTCAGGAAGGCAGCCAGGATGGCTCCGGCCGCCGGTTCGTCGGGGAGCTGATACGAACCGCCGTCGATGGTCCGGGTCACCGTCGGGTAGGTCACCGACTCGATTTCAGCAGCATTGACAGACCGCATCGACCAGACCAGATCGATGAGCGCGTCCTGGTCGAGAGCAGCATCGACGGTCAAAAAGCTTCCCAACGACTTGATCAGGCCGCCCGCTTCGGTGATCGTCGATGGACGCTTGGCCTCTGCGATGATCGCGAGAATCAGCTGTTGCTGCCGGTGGGTGCGGCCAATGTCATTCGCATCAACGGAGGTCCACCGACCATCTTGCAGCTCCTGATAGCTCCGGGATCGTGCATAGGCCAGAGCCATCGGTCCGGCGAGGCGTTGTCGGCCGGCTGAAACCTCCAGGCCGGATTTGATGTCGCGGGCGGGGAACGGAAAGTCGAGGGTGACGCCCCCCAACGCGTTGACGAGACTGGAGAAACCGAAGAAGTCGATCTCGGCGTAGTGGTGGATGGGGATACCCGTGTACGCAGTCACCGTTTGCACGGTGAGAGCGCCACCACCAAACGAATAGGCAGCATTGATCTTGTTGGTCCCGTGGCCGGCGATCTCAACCCGGAGGTCTCTTGGCAAACTGAGGATCCTGACCGTGCCGTCTTCAGGGATGAGCTGCACGATCATGATCACGTCGGCCCGCTGACCACCAAAGGAGCCAAAATTCCCCTCCAGATCGTCGGGCAGATTCTCGCGAGAGTCGCTGCCGAGCAGAAGAAAGTTGACAGGATCCTGTCGTGAGGCGGAGCGCTGGGCGAGCGAGGCGACAACCTCTTGGTTCTTCTTGAGTTCGTCGTCGATCTTCCCGGTGTAGAAACGCAGTGCGAAGTAACCGCCAAAGACCACCAGATTGGCCAACACCAGGAGCGTCACGAGGGTGCGCTTCAGCCAGGTGCGCGAACGCGCCGGCGGTTGCGGCGGGACGGGGGATTCAGTCATCAAACGGAGATTAGTAGCAGCTGCGGAGCATCTTCGATGTGCGTCGCTCGTCAGCCCATTCGCTCGACCTGCGGCACCGGGAGATTGTGAAGGAAGAAGTCGATCAGGCGCCGGTAGGCATCGGTCGCCGCAGCCACGTCATACCGGGCGGCCCCATCATCCATGAAGCCTGCTCCCACGTTCGCGTAGGCAACGAATTGCCCGTCCAGGATCCGCTCATGATCAATCCCCGACCCGATCATCTCGTCGGCCCCGAAGAGGCCGAGCACGGGAACGGTCAATCTGGACAGGCTCGACGCCAGCGGTCCGTCGTCACCAAGAGGCGTCGAGACGAGGGCAACGGCTCGCACTGCGGGCTGATCGGCAGCGAAAACCACACCGGGCCGTCCCCCGGAACCAATCCCCAGCACCCCCAGGTCTTGCCCGATCGCCCACTCGTTGACCATCGCAAACTCGCACGCTTCGGCAACGGCCCACACGGCTGCGTCCATCGGCCCGGGAAGCTCGATCACCAGGGTTGCAAGGCCGTGCCGGGCCAGACGGCGACTCAGATCCTTGTGGTGTGAGGTCAGCCCGGAATCTGGCAGGACGAGCACCGTGGGGAAACGCCCGGCCTGGTCGGGACGCGCCAGATAACCGGGCATGTGCCCGCTCCCCGTTGGAACGGCATAGCTCCCGTAGAGGATCGGGTAGGTCCCCTCATGGGCGAGCACGCTCAAAACTTCGGTTCCCGTCTCATGGTGATGAAAGCGTAGCGATCCCCAGGGCAACTATCTGATTTCCCACACAGCCCCGGACGAAAGGTTCACCCGACCGGAGTCGGTTTCGACTACCAGTTGCCCATCGCAGTCGACGTCGATTGCCAGGCCAGATCCAGACGGGTTCCATCGAATCGGTCGCCCGATGGTCCCGCAAGCGCGACGGTACTCCTCACGGCCCCAATGAATCGGACCGCCCTCAATTCTGACCAGCAGGTCGTCACACCACCGGGAAGCCACCTCAGGGCCAAAATCTGGACCGGGGTCTTTGTCGAGCAAACCGGCGAACCTCGGCGGAGGATCAGGCCACCACAGATTCACCCCCAGTCCGATTACCACGAGGTCACCAACGGCCTCGAGCAGCAAACCAGCGACCTTCGCTTCTCCCTTCAACAAGTCGTTCGGCCACTTGCACGCGATGGTTTGCCCAAGGACAGAACGAGCGGACAATGCGGCCACCAGAGACAGGCGGGGGAATTGGGAACTTTCCCAGCCATGCGGGCGAACCGCCAAAGACGCCGCGATCGCTCGCGGGGCGGTTTCCCAACGGTTCCCCGCGCGCCCTCTTCCTGCCGTTTGGCGAGCTGTGACGACCAGCACCGGGGCGTTGTGGGCGTGCGCGACCGCGGCATCCTGGGTGGATGGGATATCCTCCATCACAATTGAGACATATGGTGTATCCATCGGAGCGTCCCATGAGTCAAACGTGGGTCCAATATATCCCGGGGTGAGGGTGGGAACCGAAGAACGAATCGAAGAATTGCGCAGGTTGCGCGGGGAAGCCTTGCATGCGGGGAGCCAACGCGCGGTCGATCGGCAGCATGAGCAGGGCAAGCTCACGGCCCGCGAACGTCTCGAACTGCTCCTGGACAAAGGGTCTTTCCAGGAAATCGACATGCTGGTCCGTCACACGGCGATCGGCTTCGGCATCGAGGACAAGCGACCCGCCGGGGATGCAGTGGTCACAGGCTGGGGGACCATCGAGGGCAGGACCGTCTTCGTATTCGCCGAGGATTTCACGGTGTTTGGCGGCAGCCTCGGAAGAGCGGTCAGCGACAAGATCTGCAAGGTGATGGACACTGCCCTGAATGTCGGGGCTCCCCTCATCGGGCTCAAGGACTCGGGCGGTGCACGCATCCAGGAGGGAGTTGCTTCCCTCGACGGCTACGGACGGATCTTCGAGAGGAACGTGAGAGCTTCGGGCGTCATCCCCCAGATCTCGGTGATCATGGGGCCCTGTGCGGGAGGGGCGGTCTACTCACCGGCTATCACGGACTTTGTCTACCAGGTCGATGGTTCCAGCCACCTCTTCATTACCGGTCCCGATGTGATCAAGACCGTCACGGGCGAAGAGGTCAGTTTCGAGGAGCTGGGCGGCGCCCGCACCCACGCCGGAACCTCCGGTGTAACCCATTTCGTTTCAAACGACGGGACCTCGGCGCTCGAAGAGGTGCGATACCTCGTGTCCTTCCTCCCCCAGAACAACATGGAGGTGCCGCCGTATTTCACCCCAATGGATCTGCCGGATCGCATGGACGACGCTCTCGATTCGATCATTCCGGATTCATCCAACCAGCCCTACGACATGGTCAGACTCGTCGAGCATGTAGTTGACGACGGTGATTTCTACCAGGTCCACGAGAATTGGGCCAAGAACATCGTGGTTGGTTTCGCCCGGCTGGACGGGTACACCGTGGGCGTGGTCGGAAACCAGCCCGCTGCTTTGGCAGGAACGCTCGACATCAACGCGTCCGAGAAGGGCGCCCGGTTCGTCCGCTTCTGCGACGCCTTCAACATCCCCCTGGTGGTCTTCGTCGATGTTCCTGGTTTTCTCCCCGGCGTCGGACAAGAACACGGCGGCATCATCCGCCACGGCGCCAAACTGCTCTATGCCTTCAGCGAGGCGACCGTCCCCCGGTTGTCGGTCATAACCCGCAAGGCCTACGGGGGGGCGTATGTAGTCATGAATTCTCGTGGAATTCGAGCCGACAACGTGTTCGCCTGGCCTTCGGCCGAGATCGCCGTGATGGGGGCACAGGGTGCAGTGAACGTCATATTTCGTCGCGAAATCGCCGGGGCTGAGGTACCGGAACAGCGCCGGACGGAGCTCATCTCCGAATACGAGGCACGATTCAACAATCCATACCGGGCTGCAGAACTCGGGTTGGTCGACGAGGTCATCGAACCGCGCCAGACTCGCCCCAAGCTCATCCAGGCGCTCGAGATGCTGCGCAACAAGAGAGAAACCCTTCCGCCCAAAAAGCACGGGAACATACCGCTATGAGTCCCCATGCCCGCTTCCGAGGAGCCTTCTAGCATGGCCGACATCCATTCTCTCCTGATTGCCAATCGCGGCGAGATCGCAGTTCGCATCATCCGATCGGCTCAGGAGATGGGCATGCGCACCATCGCGGTGTACTCAGAGTTAGATCGCGATGCCCTGCATGTCGATCTGGCCGACGAAGCCTGGAACGTTGGGCCTGCTCCCGCTGCTGCCTCCTACCTCAACATGGATCGCATCATCGAAGTAGCCAAGGAAGCGAGGGCCGACGCCGTCCACCCCGGTTACGGGTTCCTGGCCGAGAACGCAACGTTTGCGCAGAGAGTCATAGACGCCGGCATAACCTGGGTGGGGCCGCCCGCCGACGCCATCGCCACGATGGGCGACAAGATAGCTTCGCGCCAAGCCGCCGGTCGCGCCAAGGTCGAGAGCGTTCCGGGCACCCTCGAACCGCTCGGCTCCGCTGACGATGCCCGCGCCGCCGCCGAGACATTCGGATACCCGATTGCGATCAAGGCTGCTCACGGAGGAGGTGGCAAAGGATTGCGGGTCGTCCACACAGAGGCCGAACTCGAGTCCGCCTTCGAGGGGGCGCGCCGTGAGGCCGATGCCTATTTCGGCAATCCCGCTGTTTACGTCGAGAAGTACCTCGAATTCCCCCGCCATATCGAAGCGCAGATTCTCTGTGACGACCACGGACACGCCCTCTTCCTCGGAGAACGGGATTGCTCGGTGCAACGGAGGCATCAGAAGCTCATCGAGGAGACCCCATCACCGGGCCTGGACGAGAAGACGCGCAACAGGATGGGCAAGGCAGCGATAGCCATCGCCAAGGCGTGTGGATACCGGAATGCCGGAACGGTCGAATTCCTCCTGGATCGCACCGGCAACTTCTACTTCCTCGAGATGAACACGCGCCTGCAGGTCGAGCACACGGTGACCGAGATGGTGACGGGCATCGACATCGTCAAAGAGCAGTTGAAGATCGCTCAGGGAAAACCGCTCTCCATCGACAAGGTTCAGACGACCGGGCACGCCATGGAGTTTCGTATCAATGCCGAAGATCCCACTCGCGACTTCCTCCCGAATCCCGGCCGGGTTGCCGAGTACCGGGAACCGGCCGGATTTGGAGTCCGGGTAGATAGTTGGATCAGGCCCGGCACGAAGATCAGCCAGTACTACGACAATCTGCTGGCCAAACTCGTGGTGTGGGGACCGACGCGTGAGGACACCATCAGTCGGGCTCGACGGGCCCTCCGCGAATACCACATCAAGGGGGTGGCAACAACGATTCCGGCCCATCTCCGGGTTCTGGATCACCCCACGTTCATCGAAGGCAAGCACCACACCCGTTGGGCGGAAGATGAACTCGATCTCAGTGGAATCGCCCGACCAACGGCGCCGGCCCTCCCCGAAGACGAAGCCACCGCCCAACGAGAGATCACGGTAGAGATCGGTGGCAGGCGTTACGTGGTCACCTACTGGATGCCGGAACTCCAACCCGCAAGTTCGGGACGCAGGCCGGCACCCCGTCGCAAACCACCAAAGCTGTCCCACCCCGCCGGAAACCATGCCGGCGAGGCAGGAGTGGTCACCGCGCCCATGCAGGGAACGATCGTGAAAGTGAACACGGAGGCGGGCCACCGCATCAACGCCGGAGAACCAATCTGTGTTCTGGAAGCCATGAAGATGGAGAACGAGGTCAGAAGCCCGATCGAGGGTGAAGTGGTTGATTTGCGGGTTCGTCCCGGCGACACGGTTTCCAGCGGACAGGTGATCGCCATCATCCGGTGAAGGTTCTTCCGCACGGTCTGCCGGAACAGGTTCAAGGGTGCAGCATGGTCACCGGTCGGGACGGGCGCCTCAGGACATCCCCTCCTCAATAGGTGCTGCTGCGGACTTCCCCGATCGATCAACCGCCCTGAGGCCGGGACGGCCCCCGATAGACTCCGAACACCTCTCTCAGGACATCGGAGATCTCGCCCAGAGTCGCGGAAGCCAACAAGGCCTCCTTCATCACATAGAGAAGATTGGCATCGCCCTCGGCGGCGACTCGCAAACGATGCAGGGCGGAGGCGACGGCCGCAGCATTCCGGCCGGCCCGAACCTCGCGAACGGCCTCGATTTGTCTTTGCTCGGCGGCCGGATCGATAGACAGAACGGGAACACCGGAGCCGTCGTCGTCGACGAAACCGTTGACGCCAACGATCACCGACTCGCCGCTCTCAGTGCGGCGGGCTGCCACATAGGCCGCCTCCTCGATTTCACCTTGCTGGAAACCGGCCTCGATGGCGGCCGGGGCGCCCCCCAGCTCATCGATCTTCTCCATCAGATCGGAGGCCCTGGCCTCCACCTGATCGGTGAGGTGCTCGATGAAGTAGGAACCCGCCAGAGGATCAACCGTGTCTGTGACGCCCGATTCGTACGCGATGATTTGTTGGGTTCTGAGTGCGATTCTGGCCGATTGATCGGTTGGTAGGCCGAGTGCCTCGTCGAAAGCATTGGTATGAAGCGACTGGGTGCCACCCAGCGTCGCGGCCAAACCCTGCATGGCGGTGCGGACGATGTTGTTCTCCGGCTGTTGAGCCGTCAACGTACTGCCGGCTGTTTGGGTGTGAAACCGCATCATCCATGATTTCGGGTCGCGGGCTCCCATCCGCTCCTTCATCAGCCGGGCCCACATCCGTCGAGCGGCCCGGTACTTCGCAACCTCTTCAAAGAGGTGGTTATGCGCATTCCAGAAGAACGAGAGGCGGGGCGCGAAATCATCAACGACTAATCCGGCCGATACCGCCGCCTCCACGTAGGCCAGGCCGTTGGCGAGCGTAAACGCCACTTCCTGAGCTGCCGTGGATCCCGCTTCCCGGATGTGGTATCCACTGATTGAGATGGTGTTCCAGGAAGGCAACTTGGCCGCACAGTACGAAAACAGGTCGGTAACCAACCGCATCGAAGGGGCCGGTGGATAGATGTACGTTCCACGGGCGATGTACTCCTTGAGAATGTCGTTCTGGACCGTGCCCCTGATCTGGCCGGCCGGGACGCCGCGCTCTTCTGCGACTATCTGATAGAGCAACAGCAGGACGGCTGCTGTGGAATTGATCGTCATCGAAGTACTCACCTCGCCGAGCGGGATCTCGGCGAAAAGGCGACGCATATCGGAGACGCTGTCGATGGCCACCCCGACCTTCCCAACCTCTCCGGCGGCCATGGCGTGATCTGAGTCAAATCCCATCTGGGTGGGCAGATCAAAGGCAACCGAGATCCCCGTCTGACCGGCCGCAAGAAGCGAGCGAAACCGAGCGTTGGTTTCCTCGGCCGTCCCGTAACCGGCGTATTGGCGCATCGTCCACGGCCTCCCCCGATACATGGTCGGGTATGGACCGCGTGTGAACGGATATTCGCCCGGAGCTCCCACCTCGGATGGGACATCCTCAGAGCCGTAGACCACCTCGATCTCGATGCCACTCGAGGTGGTCCGCGAGGTTGGATGCGATGAGTCTTTTGAATTCACGGGTATCCTGTCAGACATCGAAGGGGATGCTACCGGCAACTTTCCCGACTCCCCCTTCGTTAGATAGTCCGGAGATGTCAAAAGCACCAATCCACGAACTCGAACGGCGCGACGTCAGCAGGCGATGGTTTGTCGCGCTCGCCACGCTGTTGAGCATTGCTTTGCTCTCTTCCACGTGGATCGGTCTTTTTGCTTTTTTCGGAACGAATTCAGCCTACGGCACCTTTACGGACCTCGAGCGGAAGTACATCCCCGAGGTGGACGATCTTCTCCTGGACCTCCCGGATCTGTCCCAGGTGTCCCGCATCTACACGCTTGACGACGTTGTGCTGGCCGAACTCCACGATGGCAAGAACAGCGAACCCGTTCGATATGACGAGTTGCCGGACATCGTCATCAAGGCCGTCCTGGCAGCAGAAGATGCCGAGTTCTTCGAACATGATGGTGTCGATTTTGCAGCCATCGGTGGAGCGGCGATCGACAACTTGCGGGGTGTGACCCGCGGTGGGTCGACGATCACCCAGCAAGTGGTCAAACAGAACTTTGTCGGAGATGAGGTCACGCTCCAGCGCAAAATCCAGGAAGCCATGGTGGCGGTCGAATTGGAGCGCCGCTACACGAAGGAGCAGATTCTCGAGTTCTACGTCAACTCTGTGTACTACGGGTGGAGCGCCTTCGGGGTCAAGACGGCGGCTCGCGAGTATTTCGACAAGTCCCTGGATCAGCTGACCATCGCTGAGGCAGCGACCCTCTTCATCCCGATTCGGAACCCATCCACGTACGACCCGCGCCGCCAACCGGAACGGGTGCTCGACCGCCGCAACGACGTGATCGACACGATGGTCGTCCATGAGATGATCACTCCCGATCAGGGGGAGAGAGCCAAGAACGAGCCGTATGTGATCCAGCCGCACCCGGAGTTCAAGGGACCGGCCGACCATGTCGTCGCCGAGGTGCGACGTGCGTTGCTCAACGATCCAGAGTTCTCGTTCCTCGGAGCAACAAACGAAGAGCGCAAGAAGGCGATTTTCGGCTGCCCGTCCGACGATGTGATCTGCTCCGGAGGCGGAGGCCTCAAGGTATACGTGACGATCGACCTGGAACTCCAGGAAAAGGCCAACGAGATCCTCAACACCTGGCTGCCGATCGCCGATCCGAGCGCCCTCACCGAAGACCAGCTCGCCGCCTGCATTCAACGGTACAACAATGCGCAGATCCCGGTACCGGAACTGCCCAACCTGCGGTGTGCCCCAACGGGGGCCATTGCCACCGTCGACAACGTGACCGGGGCCATCAAGGTCATGGCCTCCGGATTGCCGTTTGACCTCGAGCAGTTCGACCTCGCCATTCAGGGGAAACGCAATCCCGGTTCGTCCTTCAAGCCGTTTGCGCTCACCGCCTACCTCGAATCGGGTGGATCGCTCAATTCCTTCTGGGATGCGCGTAGCCCCAAGGAAATCGATTGTCCGTTTTGCAACCCCGATCCCTGGGTCGTGCACAACGCCGGTGGCGGCGGCGGTGGAACGTCACTGTTCTCGGGCACCCAGAACTCCGTGAACGTTGTCTACGCTCAGGTCTCCAAAGAAGTTGGCCCCGAACGGATCATTGATGTTGCCCACCGACTGGGTATCAAGTCGGAGTTGCCTCCGGTCTACTCCCTGGTCCTGGGCGCCGGAGCGGTGAGCCCGCTCGAAATGGCTTCGGCGTACTCCAATTTCGCGACCAATGGACTGCACGCCGACGCCTACCTCATCGAGAGAATCGAGAACACCGCAGGCGAGCTGATCTACTCCAGAGACGTCCAGCGGATCCAGGTCGTTGAACCAGCCGTCCTGGCCGCGGCCCGCCGTCCGCTCATCCAGGTGGTTGCAGCCGGTACCGCCACCCGCGCCCGGTTCGAGAACCCGGCCCGACCCCAAGGCGGCAAGACGGGCACCCACCAGAACTTCAACGAAGCCTGGTTCGTCGGTTTCGTCCCGGACTATGCCACCGCGGTCTGGGTCGGATACCCTGATTTTCAGGCACCCCTCCGCAATTTGACGATCAACGGTGAGTTCTACGGCCGGGTGTACGGCGGTACAGTGCCGGCGCCCATCTGGAAGGAATTCATGACGTACATGCTGGCAGACACACCTGTTACCGACTTCCCGGAGGATCCGCCCGGAGTTTCCCAGTACTTCGTGACACCCAACACCGAGGTACCGCTGGTCGTCGGGCTCATGGAGAACGAAGCCGTTAACGACATCTACGACGCTCACCTGCGACCCAATGTCGTCGAGGTCGGCTCCATCGAGGAGAAAGGCGTTGTCCTCACCCAGGACTTGGAAGAAGGGACCACCGCCGCACACGGTCAGGTTCTCACCATTGGAATCTCATCCGGCCTCCCCCCTGAGGCACCCCTCGTCGACCTTCGGGCGCTCACCGTCGATGAAGCCGTAGCTGCCTTGGGCGTGTTCGAGGAGGAAACCGGTGTGGCTCTGGAGTTCTCGGTCAACTTCCAGGAGGTGACCGAACCCGGCCAGGTAGGGCGAATCCTTGCAACCACTCCCGCGGTCGGCACAACCGTGAAGCACGGCCAGTCCATCTTGATCATCGTGGGAAAGCCCGCTCCGGGCGGCAACTGAGCCGCAACAGGGTTCAACGAGGCCGGCCACCGGCTGGAAAGAATTTCGCGACCCCACTGCAACCCTATTGATGTCAGTTAGGTTCACTTGATATCAATAGTTCATGCGATCCGCACCACCCGGAGACGAACGCGACCATCGTCCTCCCGTCGCGATCACCGCCGCAACGGCTCCGGGTGGTGCAGGTCGCCGATCGGTCTGGCGGAGATCCAACCTCGTCCCTCGCCTCTGGGATGATGGACGGACGGGCTTTCCCGCTCAGCACCCGTATGTTCGTCGCTTCTGGATCGCCGCGCTTGGCCCGGGAGCGGTTGCCGATCTCCTCCGCTTGATGGCAGCCGCGGCCAACCAGCGGGCACTCCCCTACCCCGAGCACCTCCACATGCTCGTGAGTGCAGGACTTGTCTTGCCGTTCTTTGGGACGCTGTGGGTGCGATCATTGGTACCGCCCCTCGGCGAAACGCAGCTACGGCGCCTGCCACCCGCCGTGCGGTCAGAGCACACCAGGTCGTTGGCTCTGTACCGCCGGGCAGCAGGGACGACCCGTCCCAGCTAGCCCCATGACGCCGTACCGCAACTACGTCGGCGCACTACGCTGACTCATCGCCCCCGAGACCGGACAAACCATGATCGACTACAAGCGCTGGATCGCCGCCATCAGAACCGAGATCGAGGAGATCTCAGTTGCCCAATTGGCCGACGCCCCTTCCGAAAGTTACGTCCTGATCGATGTTCGACAACCAGAGGAGTTCGAGCAGGGCGCAATTCCCGGCGCGCACCTGATACCGCGTGGACAACTCGAAGGCGAGATCGGAGCGTACGCTCCCGGCGCCGACACGCCGATAGTGCTCTATTGCGCGGTCGGAGAAAGGTCGGCCCTGGCGGTCCAGTCCCTGGGCCGCCTCGGCTACCGCGACGTACGTTCTGTGGCTGAAGGGTTCGAGGGGTGGAAACGAGCCGGTCAAACATGGGCCATTCCCCCCGTCCTGCCTGCGGCCCGGCGGGCCCGGTATAGCCGCCACCTCCTGCTGCCCGAAATTGGCGACGCAGGTCAGCAGCGCCTCCTGCACGCGAAGGTCATGGTGATCGGCGCCGGCGGCCTGGGATCACCTGCCGCACTTTATCTTGCCGCTGCCGGAGTCGGCACCCTCGGCATTGTCGACTCTGACGTCGTGGATGTGACCAACCTCCAGCGGCAGATACTCCACAACACCGATCGCCTCGGGCGTCTCAAAGTTGATTCGGCACGCCAGACACTCAACGCGCTCAATCCGGATGTGGAGGTCGCCATGGTCCCGGAGCGCTTGACGGCCGACAATGCGCTGGATCTGCTCGCCGGATACGATGTCATCGTCGACGGAGCCGACAACTTCCCCACTCGCTATCTCGTCAACGATGCTTCGCTGCACCTTCGGGTCCCCGTCGTACACGGATCGGTGTTCCGCTTTGAAGGACAGGCGACCGTTTTCGCCCCCTATCAAGGACCGTGCTACCGCTGTCTATTCGCCGAACCGCCCCCGCCGGAGTTGGCACCTTCTTGCGCAGAAGCGGGGGTTTTGGGCGTTGTACCCGGCATCATCGGTTCCATCCAGGCGGCCGAGACCCTCAAGTTGCTGCTTGGCATCGGTGTCCCCTTGATCGGGAAGTTGTTGACCTACGAAGCCCTCGATCAAGAATTTCGCACATTGCGGTTCCGTCGCAACCCGGACTGCGCCGCCTGCGGAAATGAGACTCATCCGCCCCGAATCGTCCAATATGACGACCTTTGCCGGCCGGCCGGGAGCGTTGGCCGGACATGATGGCAGGCTATTGAGCGCCAAACCCGGCCAGGACAGTCCACACACTTTTGCCCAGGATATGAATGTCCAGCCATGGAGACATGTGCTTGACGTAGTAGAGATCAAAAGAGAGTTTCTCGACTGTGTCGGCCTGATCGTCGGCGTATCCGTAGTAGACCTGAGCCCAGCCTGTAACCCCCGGCCGCACGAGATGGCGATGGGAATAGAACGGGATCTCGCGATCGAATCTCTCAACGAACAATGCCTGCTCGGGCCGGGGCCCGACCAGGCTGACATCACCTCGCAGCACGTTCCACAGCTGCGGAATCTCGTCGACCCGGAACCTTCGCAATACGGTGCCGACGGGCGTCAACCGGGAGTCCCTCGGTTGGGCGAAGCTCGGTCCCGCCAACTCAGCTCCCTCAACCATGGTCCGGAATTTGTACAGCGTGAAAGGGCCACCGTTGAGACCGATTCTCTCTTGACGAAAAACGACCGGTCCCTTCGAACTCACCCGCACGGCCGTGGCGATGACCGCCGCCAGGACCAGCCAAATCGGAAAGGTCACGAATACGAGAAGCGTATCGACAACCCGCTTGACGGGCACATACCCGGCGGACCGAATGACCGGGTTTCTCAACTCCCAGCCTTCGGCCAGGTGGACGATGGGCATCCGGCCGGTGTGTTCTTCGTACACCGTCGATAGGGCTCGCACAGAAACACCTGAAAGGACACTGGATGACACGAACTGTGCCATGCGATCGGAGAGCACCTCGCGAAGATCAACGGCCAACGTGACGCCATCTTCGATATGGGTGACGTCGCCCTGGGCCCCCGGGTCGAGAACCTCGCAAACATCGGCATGGGGGGCATCCCGAAGATGCTCAACCAACCCTTTCTCGCTGGTAATCAAGACCAGGCTCTCGGTCCAGGGGCGCCGGCGCCGAACGTAGCGGTGGGCCAAAGCGCCCACGAGCCAGATGGTCATCGTCGCCGCAAGAAAAGGACGCGAGAAATACGTTCGCGACAGCACCAGCCCGAGGGACGTTACCGCCAGGGTCGTCAGCACGATCGTGAGGGCCCGCCCGTAGGTGGGACGCGGCGCGGCGCCCGCCCAAGCCCGGGCGCTGGCGTACGAACCGACCACCGCACCGACAAACACGAGCCCGAGGAGCGGCCAAATCGACTCGCCGCGCGGCAATCGCGGACTGGTGAACGGCAAGACCCGATCAAAGACGTACAACGAGGCGAGCATGACCGCAACGGCCAGAGCACCCAGGTCGGCCGCAGCAATGGAAAGAAGGAACCTCCGCCGCATGAGCGCCAGCCTAACGATTGATCACGGCTGACCGGCGAGATCACCCGCGAGCGCAACCAGGGTCCTGACACCGAATCCCGAGCCGCCCTGGCGCTGATAGTGCTCATCCTCGGGCCACCGGGCAGGTCCGGCGATATCGAGATGAACCCAGGGGACGTCACCGACAAACTCGGCAAGCAGGAGAGCGGCGTTGATGGCCCCGCCGTACCTGTTGCTACCCGTGTTCTTCATATCCGCAATGGTGGAATCGATATTCTTGCGGTAGTCGGCGGGGAGCGGCATCGGCCAGATACGCTCTCCGGCACTAGCGCCTGCCCGAATCACTCGCTCTTCCCAATCACGGTCGTTGGTCCACGAACCGGCGATCTTGTCGCCGAGGGCGATGTGGCAAGCACCCGTCAGTGTGGCGAGATCAACGATCAGATCCGGCTGGGACTCGGCCGCCAGCGCAAGTGCATCGGCCAGGACCAACCGACCTTCAGCATCAGTATTCAGCACCTCGATGGTCTTACCGTTTCGCGCCGTCAGGACGTCACCGGGGCGAGTGGCTCCTCCCCCCGGCATGTTTTCGGTGAGCGGTGTTATGCCCAGGACCTTTACGGGAATCTTCAAAGCCGCAATGGCTCGAACCGCCCCGAAAACGGCGGCAGCCCCCGACATGTCCGTCTTCATGGTCTCCATGGCCGCCGGGGGTTTCAAGGACAAACCACCCGAGTCGAAAACTATCCCCTTTCCGACGAGCGCGATAAACGCTCGAGCTTCCGCGGGTTCGTACCAAAACTCGACCATTCTCGCCGGCCGGTGCGCACCCGCCGCTACGCCGGCCAGGCCGCCGAAACGTTCCCGGACGATGTCATCCTCGTCGAAAACAACCACCCGGATACCAAAGTCATCTCCAAGCTGCCCCGCCAGTGTTGCCATCATCTCCGGTGACTTCCCTTGCGCGGGTTCATTCACGAGGTCTCGAGCCAGGGCGACCGCTCCCGCCAGTTCAGCTCCCGTATTGGCAGCGCCGGCCGCGGCTTCGGCCCCCTCGCCGAGGAACCGCACTTTCTCAGTCAACGCCGGTTTCGGCTCTGATCGATATTTGTCGAATCGGTACTGACCCAGAAGGAAACCCTCCGCAAATGACTGGGCCGCTCCGTCGATCTCCAACATCTGAAACGTCACCGCCAGATCCTTGACCCGGTTGGTCTTGGCACCAAGCCAACCGCCGGCCCTCCTCACGGTATCGAGGTCAGCCTCGTCTCCCAGCCCGACAAAAAAGAGGTTCCGAAAGGGAATCCTTCCATCGGTGGGCAGCGAAACGATCTGGTCCGCCTTACCGCTGAAGTCAACCTCTTCGAGCCATTCCTCGAGCCACGGGCCCATCTGTTCCACGACCCAATCGGCGCCAGGACCCCAGGTCCTCTCGGCAAAGACCGGCACGGCCAGGGCTTCGCCAGATTCCCCGGCAAGGTCTAGGCCGGCCTCGAATTCGATCATGACGCCTCCTTGGGTCGGGTAGGTTGCCACTCGGTTTCAGCGGCACGGACCAGCATGTAGAGATAGTCGGCCAGCCGGTTCAGATACGGCACAACCACGCTCTTCTCGAGTCCCCCGCTCCACGCGTACGCAACGACCCTTCGTTCTGCCCGACGGGCCACCGTCCGCGCCACGT
Organism: uncultured Actinomycetota bacterium; assembly: GCA_963718995.1. Taxonomy (GTDB): domain Bacteria; phylum Actinomycetota; class Acidimicrobiia; order Spongiisociales; family UBA4744; genus UBA4744. Next base: position 200,459 of record CAVRAP010000021.1, on the reverse strand, counting down.
CCAGGGCTGCAGAAAGAGGAGCCTGACCGGGAACGATGAATTCAGTTGGCATCCCGACCTCTTCGATCACACCATCGATGGCTACTTCGAGCCGTTCAACCATTGCCGGGGTGGTGACACTGACCTCCGGTTCGAGCTTGTGCCGATTCGACGGGGCGGTCGCCACTTCTGCGGCAACGACGAAGAGTTCCCGCTGGAGGCGCAACAGTTCTGCAGCGAGACTGCCTTCCGCCAGCGACCGGGCAACTCCCAAAGCAGCAACCAACTCGTCTACGGCCCCATAGGCCTCGGGCGCAAGGTGGTCTTTGGCGACCCGTCCCCCGTAGAACAGGCCGGTCGTCCCGTCGTCGCCCTTTTTTGTATAGATCTTCACAGGCGAGCAGTGTACCCACACGGCTGTTGGGGTGACTCCGTCGTTCGTACGGCTGTGCTGGTCAAACGACTAGCCTCGCAGAGCGAAGAAGCGCCCTGCGTCAACCATTCCGATCGGCACACATATGGGAATGCCACGTCCGTTGAGGTCTCCGCGGCGAATCGTCGGAGCGACTACCGCCGACCGGGCTGATCAACCTGGCCTGGAGCGACCATGGCCGGCTGTGTCGATCGTGATTCCGCTCCACAACGATGCCGCCTCGATCAATGCGGCTGTTGAAAGCTGTATCGGACAAGCGTATCCTGGTCACCTCGAAGTCGTCATCGCTGAAGGCGCCTCGAACGACGAGAGTCGCAGCGCCGCAGAGAAACTCGCCCGGGAGCATCCGGACGTCCTCGTCGTTGAGAATCCGTCCGGAACAACGGCGGCCGGCCTCAACGAGGCCATCCGGGCAAGCTCGGGATCGGTGATCGTCCGTTGCGATGCGCGCTCGGTACTCCCTCGCGGCTATGTCCAAACGGCCGTCGAAATACTCAATGAGACGGGTGCCGCCAACGCCGGCGGCATGCAGGTGCCTGAGGGCGACACCTCGCTGCAAAGGGCTATCGCACTGGCGATGTCGTCGCCGATGGGTGCCGGTGATGCACGGTTCAGGAGAGGTGGCGAACCCGGCCCCACTGATACGGTCTATCTGGGGGTGTTTCGCCGCGATTTCATCGAACCACTCGGCCTCTTCGACGAACGATTCCTCAGGAACCAGGACTACGAGCTGAACTGGCGAATCCGCTCCGCGGGCGGAGTGGTCTTCTTCGATCCCCGTCTGCAGGTCCGCTACCAACCGCGCGCCACCCTCAACTCCCTTGCCCGGCAATACCGTGACTACGGCCTGTGGAAACGATTGATGCTTCGTATCCATCCCCGATCGGTGCGGGCCCGGCAGCTGGCAGCTCCCGTCCTCGTGGCAAGCCTGGCAGGTTCGGCGCTTTTAGCCCTGACCCCCTGGCGGGTTCTGGCCGGCGTTGTTCCGGTTGTCTACGCAGGCTCAGTGGTGTTGGCGACCGTCTGGTCGTTGCGGCGCTCCCGGGACGGCGCGGCCCTCATCCTGCCCATTGTCTACCCGACCATGCACCTTGCCTGGGGATGGGGTTTTCTCCTAGGACAATTCGATCGACGGCTAACCCGACCAGAGAAAAGCCCTGGCCAGGAATGACGCCATCTGGTCCCTCCTGACCGGTGCAAGCGGACAGTACAGGGTTCCTTCTCGATTGCATCCGAGTGTCACCCCGACGGCGGCGATGGCGTTGATGTTGCCCGCATGAGAACCCGACACGTCGGAGAAACGATTCCCCGCCAGCGGCTCCAAACCCATCGCCCTGGCCAGGAATGAACCCATCTGGGCCCTATTCACCACTTGATTCGGCCGGAAGGTCCCGTCTGCATAACCGAAGGTGATGCCCGCCTCGACCAGCCGGTTGATGTTGGACTCGTGGGTGTTGCCCTTATCGTCGGAGAAGTGATCGTCCACGGGTGCGGGAAGATCGAGGGCCCGGGCGAGGAACGAGGCCATCTGTCCCCGCGTTACCGGCTCCAGCGGGCAATAGAGACCGTCCCCGCAACCTTGCGTGATGTTCGCCTCCCAAATGGCGAGCATCGCTGCATAGTGAGTCGACCCGTAGGCGTCGGGGAAAACCACCGCCGACTTGATACTGACGACGAATGGTGACCGCAGGCCCAGTCGAGATCGAAGCCACTCACCGCTTTGGTCGGCGGATACCGGCGAGCCGTTGTAGGTCCCGGTGAAGTGGATCATGGTGGCGGGCGGACCGGCGACCACTTCTGCACTGCCGAGAGCATCCCACCCGAGAGCAATTCGCAGCACCCCGGTTGTCGTTTCCGCCGTCCAGGTGGCATAGGGGTTCCCGACCGCAGGATCGACGGCCCAATGATCGTCGCGGGAACGGAGGTAAGGGATAGCCGTCCCCCACACATCTTCAACGTTCTCCGTCATTCCTCCGGTAGAGGACGAGTAATACGTTTGGATTGGCACCAGGTCCCCGGACAAATCGAACTCGCTCGGATGGGTAAGGACCTTCCCGGAAGTTGCAGAAACGGCCGCTATCCAGGTGGAGGTTGCATGACCCCAACCGACGTAATTCTGATCGGTCGGCGTATCGACCAGAGAGCACCAGCACTCTGGACGGTACTCAGGAGCAGACCTGCGAGCTTGCCTGTTGAGCGCATAGGAACGGGCGGCAACCGCCTGCGCTTTGAGTGCTTCCATACCGCCCCGTTCACCCCAGTAATAAGGCATTTCGGAGATTCCCAGCACGTAGTCCTCGATATCAGTTTCGATCACGAGGTGCAGGCCTTCGTCCGGTTCGTACTGTCCCGAAGAAGCGTTCCACACCATATCCGGCCTGATGTGCAACATCCCGAACGCATACGAGCAATTCGGAGTCGTTCCTGAGTTCCAGTCGGTGAGCCTGCAGTTCGTCCACGCCTCTGCTTCCCAGGTTCGGAATCTCGGTATCTCAACTCGAGTCGTCGGGCTGTCCGCATCACCATCCCACTGGATGTCGATGTCGCACGATTCCGCTGCCAGGGTCCCGGCCGGCGCTACAACGGTGCACGCCCCTTCGCTCATGGTGATGGTGGCCCGTTCCCCGACGGCCAGGACGACGGTCGTTTCGCCCTGGGTGATGAGCACATCCGCACCGGGTCCCGACCCGATGGTCCGGTTGATCATTTCGATTCCGTCGACCTCCTTGAGGAGGTTCACCCAGAGGGGCTCCGGAGCGGGGAGGGCGGATCCAAGATCCGCCAGCGCAACCATGGATTCGAAGTAGTAATGCGTGAGGATCTGGTCGTAGGTCCTCCCCTCCAGCGCTTGCCCGTACGCCCCGTACTGTGACATCCCCACGCCGTGGCCCCAGCCGCCTCCATCGACGACGTACGGATGGTCGTCTACGGCCAGGGCGGCGGCCGGCGATCCCAGCGTTATCAACAGGACGGCGATCGCCCCGCACACCGCTTTGCTGATCACGCGTTGCCTCACCCTCATCGCTGCTGCCTGTATCGGTTCTTGAACACGTCGCTTGAGGTGTTCGAGGACCGGGTTCATCCTACGACGGCGGCGGAACCAATCGGGACCACACCCGTCTCAGGGTGTGCGGAACGCACGGGCCAAAAAGGCAGCCATCTGAGCCCGGGTGACAACGTCGTGGGGGCAATACCGACCCTCGGCACAACCGAGGGTGATCCCGGATTGGGCCAGAGCGTTGATATTTGCTTCATGGGGCGGACCGTCGTCCGTAAAGAAGTCGGTTGATGAAGCGGGAAGATTCAGTGCCCTGACGAGCAATGTTGCCATCTGTTCCCGGGAGATCGGGTCGGTGGGACAAAAGCGTCCTTCTGCGCAGCCCAGAGTGATGCCAGATTCGGCCAGGGAATTGATGTTGGCCTCGTGCGGAGGACCATCGTCAGAGAAGTAATCGGCCGTGGCCGATGGCAGTCCCAGGGCCCGTACCAGGAAAGTGGCCATCTGGCCTCGAGTCACTGCCCTGGACGGGCAATACTCGTCGTTGTAAGGAGGATTGCACCCGACGGTGATGCCCGCTCCGGCCAACCACTCAATATCGGCCTCGAACATGGAGCCGTCGTCATCTCGAAAGACACCGTTGTAATCGTACGGCTGCCACTCGTCCGGACATTCCCAGGTCGGAGGCACGAACCAGTTGTCCATGTCGCTCCAGACCCGCTGGTTACCCAGCAGCACCCGCAGGCGCCCATCCACGCCCAGCATCTGGAAGTCATCCCGACCGTCACCGTCGTAGTCCTGAAACGCTATATCAACCGGATTACCGCCCTGTGCCCCGGTGATCACCGTGGCCGGATCCAGGAACCCACCTGCTCCGCCGACGACATTGACGACCAGTGACCCGGCAACCGCCTGCACGGCATGCAGGTCGAGTAATCCATCCCTGTCCCGATCGCTGAGAGCGAAGTGCCACGATGAGGTGTTGGTTGCACCGAGCCGTGTTGTGGAAGAAACAACCCGGGTCGCGAACCCGGAGGCACCATCCCAGATTTCAACGCTCGTCGTGGTCGAGTCCCTCCGCACCACGAAGAGATCGCTATGCCCATCTCCGTCCCAGTCACCAAGCAGGAAGACATCGTCGGGTTGGTTCGGAACGGACGTCAAGATCCTCTGCGGACCTTCGAAGCCGTCCGCGCGAAGATAGATGGAGAGCTCCGCAACCGGGTTTGAACGATCTATCCACCACACGTCGCTGTACCCTGATCGATCGAAGTCACCGACGAGTACCGAACCGCGGTCGAGGTACGCGCCGAGGGCGAAATACCTACTGATTCCGCACTCGTGGTACTCCTTACTCGATCTCACAAACTCGATCAGCGTTCCCTCCGGCCGTGGCTCAAAGCGAAAGAGGTCCATCGCACCGTCACCGCTACCGTCGGCGATGACGAAAACTTCCGGCGGTTCTGGAACACCGAATGGCGTGGTGTCGGCCGATACGAGATCCGCGAAGGACGCGGCACCCGAGCGAGGCGGGGATGCTGGGGGCACTTCGGTATAGCCGGGAGTGGCGGATGGGCCCTTCCATGCGAAGTGCATCGGGTCTTTGATGTCGAGCCAGTCTCCACCCCAGCAGAACCCTGCATCTCTCCACGCCTGCACAAACCAATCCGGCATATTCGTGATGAGCCGGTTATCTGAGCGGTACGGGTTTGACCGCGCATTGATATCGACGGCGGAACCGAGGGCGTGATAGGAGAGCCGGTAGCTGCCGGAAATCGTACGGGGAGCGAAGGCGTAGGTCTCGGCCTTCTTGATCGCGTAGTAGCGGCCCTTCGCCTGTTCGGCTGCCAGATTGGCCGTCACCCGTTGGAAGGCCGGAAGCAGGTACCCATGCACCTGCAATCGCTCGCCATCGCTCATCGGAACGTCCCAGTAGACGAGGTGCGACCTGACCTCACCGATCGTCCTGCCGAAGAAATCCCCGAACGGCCCGCGCACGGGCTCATCGTTGGACAGGTAACCCGACCGTGACGCAAAAGGTTGCTCGGTCCGCAATTGTTCGCACCCGTTGGATTCGTTGAACACGGGCCAGGTCTCCCCCTCCCCCGTTGCGGCCTGGACGGCGGGGAGGTTCAGCAGGAGGGAAACAGAGAGGATGAGGAGGCCCATCGACCGGCGGGGCGGGTGTGAGGTTCGCACGTGAGAGCGAGGATAGTGGTTCCGGAGGGGTCCTTTCCGATTTGCCTCGAGCGTCATGGTCGCCAGAATAGACCACTCTTCGCGTTCGACTAGCCCGAAGAGAGGTCGCGCCGAGAAGCGGCCGCGGACATGGCAGAAGGCTGTTCAATCGACCAACCCCGCGTAAGTGCCTTCGACGGCGCCCGATACCCCAACGTGGCCATGGTCCCTCAAGTTTCGGACCCACCGGACGATACGGATAATGAGATGCAAAAACGGGGCATGGCACTAGCACTGACACTGGCAATCGTGGTCGCGGGCATGGCTGCTCCCGCGGGAGCAGACGAGCCCGACCTCTACCCGATGTACTTCCCTGTGGTCGGCGAACACAACTACACCGACACCTTTGGAGCGCCCCGCTCGGGCGGCCGAACCCACGAGGGGATCGACATCCTTGCGGACAAGATGGTTCCGGTTGTTGCAGTCGCAGACGGCAGCGTTGGGTGGATGCACAACGAGCAGGGAGGCAACTGCTGCGCCATGGCCCTCAACCACGACGACGGATGGACGAGCTGGTACATCCACCTCAACAACGACACCCCAGGTACCGATGACGGGCTCGGCTGGGGTTTCGATGAAGGCATCGAGCCGGGCGCTCACGTCGTAGCCGGACAGCTCATCGGCTGGGTCGGTGACAGCGGCAACGCCGAGGCAACCGTTTCGCACCTCCACTTCGAACTCCATCAACCAGGCGGTGTCAAGACGAACCCGTATGCCCACCTGGAAGCAGCCCAACATCTCGAGTCACCCCTTTCGGGGGTGTTCGTTCCGCCTTTCCGCGATGACGAAGGGTCGATTCACGAGCCGGCCATCATCGATATCGCCGAACGCGGCATTACCTACGGCTGTTCCGAGTACCTGTACTGCCCCGACGAGCTGGTTACTCGCGGACAGATGGCCGCCTTCCTCCAGCGGGCCCTCGACCTGCCGCCTGTGACGTCGGCACCATTCTCGGACACGGAGGGCCATACCTTCGCATCCAGCATCAACGCCATTGCCGAAGCGGGGATAACGACCGGATGCGCCGAAGGGCTCTACTGTCCAGATGACCCGGTCAGCCGGGAGCAGATGGCGAGCTTCTTAGCCCGGGCGTTTGAGCTGGCTCCGGATGGGTCCAATTTCTTCAACGACGACGAAGGATCGACTCATGAAGCGGCCATCAACGCTCTGGCCCTCGCCGGTGTGACCACGGGCTGTGCGGCAGGGCAATATTGTCCCAGAGACTCGGTGACCCGGGCCCAAATGGCCAGCTTCCTATCGCGAGCGCTTTTCTATGGAGAAGGTGCGTAGGACCGTCTCAGTCGACTCCGGCTGCCCGCAGATCCAGGCCCGGCCATCGCGTATCGGATTGGTCCAGGAAATAGGCATCGTTCCGGTCCCAGGTGTGACCGGAACTCCTTCGATGGAGCAGATAGCCATAGCCGTGCGTTCGGTAGATTGACCCTCCCGAGGCGGCAACATCGTCGATGAGGCCACGATCGACACTTCTGGGCACACGTCGCCAACCCCCCACAGCATCGAGGTCCCGGCGGGAAACGAGCAGGGCGCCGCCGCCGAGCGTGGTGCTGTTCGTTTCGGCGCCGCCGCCGAAACGGTGCATGGTGAGATCCGATTGAGCGAGATACACAAATTCGGCGCCTTTGCCGACCAAGGTCGCTCCCGAGTACTCATGGGCCAGCACGAGATCCCATAGGTGATCCGGCGAGTACCAATCGTCGTCGTCCATCTTCGAGATGAGGACTCCGGAGGCCGCCACCACAGCCTGATTCAGAACCTCTCCGAACGGCGTAGAGGCCGAAACACTCATCAGTTGCAGTTGACCGTCGAATACCAGATCCTCCGGCTCAGAAAAACCGTGGCAGGCCACCACCAACTCCAGTTCCGGGTAAGTCTGCCGTCGGACCTGGGCAATCGCATGGGCGATGAAGTCCGGCCGGTTGGTGACCAGAATGACCGATACTTTGGGCCATCGCGAGTCGACTCCGGCCGCAGCAAGCAGTTGTCGCCGTCGGGCACCGAAGGAATGGTGACGGTGGGCGTCCCGCCGCAGCTCAACGCTGGCACGCTCCCGCTCGATCGGGTCGCCGAGAGCCTCAAGACTGAGGGACCCGAGCGTCTCGCTCAGGTTGGCTCCCAGCAGGTCCCGGACCTCATCCGGCAAGGTGTCGACGACTACTGGTATCCCGGCGGCTGCCATCCGGATGATGCTCGACACGCGATCCGAAGAATTGCGGTAGTCGTCACTGTGGTCGAGAACTCCCAGGTACGTGCGCGACTCGCGGATCAGCCTCCTCGCATCATCGTCAGATCGGTCGAACCCGCCTTCGAATACGTCGACATCAACCTTCTGGCCACCAAACCACTCGCGAGGTGCCGACCCTCCAAACGACACCAGGCGGCGGCCTTTCACCTGGAGGAAACCGCTCGGATTCCAGGTGCGCGGATCAAACGAGGGCGACCGCGCTACTCCGGTGACGATCCCATCGGCACCCGGGAAGGGTGCCATGCCCACAATGACTCCACCGGCGGCCCGGGCCGCTTCGATGGCCGACTCCCGCGCTTGATCCGGAACGTCGACCGGGTCGACGATGAGAAGATCGAGACGGTCGAAGGAAACCTCGTCATTGCCGCCGAGCACCACCGCTGCACTACCGAACACCAGTCGGGCAGAGCTGCCGATTGCGGCAATGCCGGGAACACGAGTTGCCGCACTCCCCGGCTGGTCCGGCCCTCCGGAACCGACGGGAAGACCCATCAGGGCCCGGCGTCCCCGCTCCCGAGCGGGACGCGCTCTCGAGGCTGCGCCCCGAGTCAACCAGCGAACCGTCTCGGCGGCTTCCTGCAGTGAACGCACCTTCCCGAACCGATACATGACCTTCCCGGCGACAGAATCGGGCCCCAGCTTCCTCCGCCACCAGCGCTGCAGAGTGGCCAGTGGGGCGATCCGACTCGTCTGCTTGCCGGTCCGGGGTCGCACTCCGAGGTCTTGCCAACTCCCGTCGGCCTTGCCGAATAACTCGCCGGCGAGGCCGACCGGGTCGGCTGTCTCCAGCCGTTCCGCCCTCCGCAGCGCTCTGGTCTTGATGGCCCGCAGCGGCGTGCATCCCGGTACCACTACCTCGAGAAGACCGACTCCACTGAGTTGTTCGATGATCCGTCCAACGGCACGATCGATCAGCCTCACGTCCGGACGGACGTCGATTCTCACGGGCGTATGGGGAAAGAGCGCATTGTGGTCGACTGAGACACCAACGGTCACTCGCGGGTCGCCCTGGAACTGTCGCGACAACCAGACCTCGTCCGGGTGGCCGGGGGTGAGGTCGACGATCACCACGAGATCGTGGAACCGATTCGCAAGGATCTCCTCGACCAGGGCCACCACCTCGTCGGCTACGTGACCCCTATCGACCTCAACTCGTACCAGGGCCAGGGGTACGCGAAACGACCGGCCGGGCAGGGACCGGCGGAAGGTGCGCTCCGCGATGAGGTGCGAGATCCGTACCCGCTGCTCGTCGAGAGAGCGCCGTTCTGCATCGTCCGGGAGGGTCCCCAAACCCTGATGCCAGCACAAGGCATTCCGCTCCGGGACGATCAGGGCACCCAGGGTGAACACCCGGAAGCCGAATTCGGTGTCTTCGGCACCCCACTGAGTGAACGACTCATCGAATCTGCCTGCAGCCCCGAAGGTCTCCTTGCGAATGCCCAGGTTCCCGCCGGTCACGACCCGGAACAGATCGTCGGCACCTGACGTCAAGTCATCGAGACGAACGATGTGGTGCTCGATCCATTCCGGCTGCTCCTGGGGTCGACCCTCGAAAAGAGCCCCAACGCTTCCCCCGGCCGCCGCCCGGTCGATGTCGGTCGAATCGATCCCGGCAAAGTCGACGTGCCTGCGGAACCCCTGCGTCAGAGCATCCGAAACAGCATGGTGCCAGCGAGCGTGCGCCTCGAGCCAAACTGGCTCCGGAACCATGTCACAATCGAGAAAAACCAGAATCTCACCTGCGGCAGCATCTGCGCCCGTGTTGCGGGCCCTGGCCAAGCCAAAACCACGGTCTTCCTGATGGACCACCATGAGCGAGAGATCGCCGAACCCGGTCGGAGCAACCAGGGGTGGTGTCGACCCGTCATCGACAATCACTACTTGCGTCAAGGCCCGGGGATATGTCTGGCGCGCGAGAGCAGCCAGCGTCAGCTCGAGTGCTTCGGGCGCCTGGAAATAGGGAATGACCACGCTGACCAGGAGGGTCGGCCGCCAAGCGCCGATCGGCTCAATGTCGACATCGGTCCAGCGGTTATTGACAACCCGGGCCGATGGTGGTGCGTCTGTTGTCACCGGCGTCAGGATAGGGGCCCCGTCAACGAACATCGAAGCAGTCACTCCACGATACGTCCAGCCTGATCAGCCGGTCACCCGGTAAACGCTGCCGCCCCCCGAGACGATGTAGACCCGACCTAGAGCGTCACGGCCGAACGACCAGATAGATCCAATATCCGGCAACCCGGCCGTCCACTCACGCTGGTCAAGCAACCGGCCGTCGACCATACGAAAACTCCACACCCGTCCGAGTAGATCCCCGTATACGTACGCGCCGTCGAGATAAGGAATAGCTGCGGACCTCGAGACGTAGCCGCCCGTCACCGATCGCCCAACACTGTGTGAATACTCGAGGACCGGTTGCGTCATCCCGGCGGATGAGCACCCCGTCGCCGGCTCGTAGCAGTGCGTCCCTTCCAGTACGTCCCAACCAAAGTTCAACCCCGCCTCGGGGGTGACCACATTCACTTCTTCCCACGCGTTTTGACCAACATCGCCGATGTAGAGCAGGTTTTCATCGAAGGAGAACCTCCACGGATTCCGGAGTCCGATCGCCCAAACCTCGGTACCCCAGGGGTTCCCGGGAGCGCCGTAGGGGGCCGGCCCATCGATGTCGAGACGCAAGATGGACCCCAGCAATGTGGTGCGATTCTGCCCGTTTTCGTAGGGATCGCCGGCTCCGCCCCCATCTCCCAAACCCCAGTAGAGGTAGCCGTCCGGACCGAAAGCCAACATGCCGCCGTTGTGGTTGGCAGCGGGCTGATCGACTTTCAGTAGCTCCATCCGGCTGGCGGTATTCACCATATTCGGGTTGGTGCCGACCGTATAGCGGACCAGACGGCTGTCGCCGGCGGTATCGGTGTAATCCACGAAGATGTAGCCGTTCTCGGAGAACTCGGGATGAAAAGCCAGCCCGAGAAGTCCCTGTTCGCCTCCCGATTTCACGAGGGTATGTATATCGAGGAAAGGCTGCGCCAGGGTTGTTCCACCGTCGATGATCCAGACCCTTCCGGCTAGTTCGGTGACGAACAACCGGGGGTCATCTGGCGGGGAAGTCACGAATGTCGGAGAAGCAAATCCGTTCTCAATCAGCTCCACGCCAAGGACAAAAGGCGTTACCTTCGCCGATGGCAAGCCGAGGGCACGGCCGATGAAGGAGGCCATCTGGTCTCGGCGAACGAGTTCGGTCGGGCAGTAGAGCGTCCCGCCCGGATTGCACCCAAGCGTGATCGCCTGCGCAGCGATCGCATTGATATTTGGTTCATGGATCCCCTCAACGTCCGGGAACACGTTGCCGGGAACGGGGTCGAGGGGTATCGCCCTGGCCAGAAACGAGGCCATCTGGGCGCGAGTGACCGGTTGGTCGGCGCGGAAAGTTCCATCTCCGTACCCGGTGGTGACCCCTGCCTCGTAGAGGCGGTTGATGTTGTCCTCGTGGACCGAACCCGTGTCATCAGAGAAATGGTCGCTGTCTGCCGGGGCTAGCTCGAAGGCGCGCGCCAGGAACGAGGCCATCTGACCGCGAGTGACGAGCTGCGCAGGACAGAACCGACCCGGTTGATCGACGTCGCAGCCCTTGGTTACCCCAACCGCCGCAATGGCTTCAATCATGCCCTCGTGGGTGTTCTGATCGTCATCCCAGAAGGTCCCACCCGGTGGCAGGGCCGCCCCGGTGGCGGGTATCCCGCCGACACTGGCCGCGATCAGCAGGAGAACAATGAACCAGGCCCGATAACCCCAAGACTCCACATAACTCCTTTTCCGACCACAGGGAAGATAGCAACACAGAGCTGCGCTCTGGTTCGGGCCGGTCCACAAAGGCCGGCCGTGGTCGTCACGACCTCGGGTTGGTACACGATGGCGACCGCCGGATCGTCGGCGGGCAGCCGGGACGGGAACCGCACCCATCCTGTCAGCCGACGAGTAGTCCGGCCAGCGCGTTCATTCGCACCAACGCATAGCTCCCCTCAACGACCACAGCTGCCTGTTCAACCGTGGCCGGGATCCAGTCGGGCAACCGGTCGAGGCGAACCAGGACGAGATCTCTCGAGTCGCGGTGGTCATGCAGGTCTTCAATCGTGAGGGGTTTCGGTGGCAAATCCCAGTACCAAGAAGCCCAGCGCGGCGTTGGTATGCCGTCGGTCACCCAGATGACCTGTTGATCCGGCGCAGGCCGTGTTTCTTCCAGCAAAGCTCCTGCCTCCTGAGGTTCGTCGAAGTACACCAGAGGAATCGGACCGCCAACAATCTCAACGAACCCCACCAGGAGAAGTGCGGCCACTGCCAAACTGGACAACAGCCGGATTCCAGGAGGAATTCGCACGAAAATGCGGTCGAAGAGGACCGCCACTCCCAGGCTGACGGGGGCGAGCAACATCAGATTCCAGAAGTCGTGAACGTAGGCACCGTCAGGGATCCCCAAGGTCCACCCGACGGCGACGGCCAGAAGAAAACCGGCCGGGAAACGGGTTCGCCTATCGACGAGAGCGAACCCGAGGGCCGGGATCGCGAGTACTAGGTACCACGGAGGAAGGAGCTCGGTTAGCCACCGCCACTGGCGAACGAAGAACTCGCCGGCGGTGAATCGCAGGTCGGTCGTTCGGCTTGCCGTGTGTTCGGCCAGTTCGGTCGGTTCTGTGGCATAAAGGATCCAGGCGAAGTCGAGAAGGACGCCGAGCACCATCGCCAGCCCTACATACACGGTAGGGCGGTCGAAGCCACGGCCCTTGAGGAGCCACAGACCGAGCAGTGCCGCCGCAATAACGGCCGGCCACGACAGCATGGCCGTGGCGAAACCGGCTACGACCGCAACGCTCACGAGCCAGGCCGGGGGGCTTTCGGCCTCCCGCAATCGGACGATGACGGCGGCCAGCGCCACAATGATCCAGTACCCGGCCCCAAGCCGTCCGTACACCCAGAAGAAGTTGGTGGCCACCATGACGCCGAGGGCAATGAGCAACGGCGCCCAACGAATCCGCACGGCTCTCATCAGGGCGGCCATGGCGATGACCGAGGCGAATCCGGAGAAGTAGCCCAACAACCGGGAGCTGGCTTGCACCCTGACCGAACAACCCCGAGATGCCGACCTGAACAGCATTGACCAGCGGCGGGTGGTGGGCGTAATACTCAGGGGCGTCAGGGCCGGAAATCGCTTCGCCAGGCGGGAGGCGAACGGTCCATCGTCCCAGAAATTTGCAAGATGGAGTCCGAGACGTCCGAGGATGCGCCCCTCGTGATTATTCCCAAGCGGAGACGCCAGGTCCGGCACCCAGGTGGCCAGCACGACCAGGCCCATCAACACGACGGCCGCCCAACCCCACAGGCTCGTCCGGTGTTTTATGGTGCTTCCTCCGATGAGATATCCCCGACGTTAACCGACCGCGTACTCGCCCATCTGCGCAACTGTCCTCTTCGCGACATCTTCTGACATCCCTTGCGGTGGCTTGCTCAACCTGATCAGCATCAGGTCGCCCTCCATCGCCCGACCGCGGTCGGACCCATCAAGGCTACGAGCCGGTAGATCCCAGTAGTAGGCGAGCCAGCGCGGAGTCGGGATATTCGGGCCGACCCAGGCCACTATTTGTCCGGCGGGAGGTCGCTGTTCCACGAACCAAACGCCCGGCATCGGCCGGGACGTTGAAATACTGATCCGGCACCGCGCCGGTCAAGAGAAGTGCGAATTGGACCACCAGCCCGACGCCGACCCCGAAGCCGCGAGCCGTGCACCGTGGCCTCGCAACCGCCGGTGAACAGCATCAGCCAGGGCGGCCCCACCGAGGGTGACCACGGCGAGGCCCAGGTAATTCCAGTACTCGTGAATCCACACGTTCTGGGCCAGGCCGAAGCCAAAGATCAAAGCGACGGCCAGCATGGTCGTCGTGACCACCCGGGTACGCCGATCGATCATGCCGGCCGCTAACGCCGGCACGGTCAACGCCAGATACCACCAGGGGACGAGCCTGGCAGCAAAGGCTCCCTGGCGGATGATCCAATCGATCCACGAAAATTCGATCCCTTCGGCACGATCGGCGGCCTGAGCCGTGAGCGTCCCCAACCCGGCCGCATAGGAGATCCACGCCAGGGAGATCACCAACCCGGCCACCATGGCCAGGCCGACCAGCACGGTCGTTCGGTCAAGACCGCGGCCGCGCCACAACCACGCGCCGAGCAGCGCAGCCGCCAACGCCCCCTCCCAGGACCCCATCACCGTGAGAAACGCAATGGCGATCGCCGAACCGGTCAACCAAGCGGAAGGAGTTTCGACGCTTCGCAACTTCACGATCGCCACTGCCAGGGAAACGATCAGAACGAACCCGAGCCCCAAGCGAGCAAACACCCAGAAGAAGGGGGTAACGGTGAGCGCTACCAAGGAGATAAGGGTCGGTCCGGTTGGCATCTGTACCGCCCGTAACAGGGCTGCCAGAGCTACCAGAGAGAGAACTCCGGCGAGGTACCCCGGGAACCCTGAGAGCGAACTCGCCCTGTCCAAATACTGCGGAGGATGCGACCATGAGGGCGTTCGTGAGCGGCGGATGATGCGCATAGGGAGTTGAGTACATCGGCTCCCAGTTCGAAGCGAGGCCAGACCCGAGGGGTCCCATTTCCCAGAAATTGCGAACGTGAGAGCGCGAAACGACCAAGGATGCGGCCTTCGTGCGAGTCTCCCAGCCGCAACCCCATGGCCGGAATCCAGGTGGCGATCACGAGCGCAATCAACCCACCGACTGCCAACCACAAGCGATGAGGTACTCCGGGAGTCGGGAGCGAACCGGGGGGTTCAGTGAGAGAGGCCGAATCCATTCGAGCCGGATTGTACCGGTGGTTCAGTGAGCGGCGGGTACCGCCCGGCTAGGGAAGGACGTGAACGGGAGTTCCGATCGGAACCCATCGGTAGAGGGCCTCAGCCTTGAGATCCGACTGCCGCACGCACCCCGCGCTTCGATACTGGCCAAGTTCCGCCTCCGTCTGCATTGGTGTTCCATCGCGATACCGGGGGATGGCATGGAAGCCGATCGAGAGAGTCGCCCCGTGAGCAAACCGGACCATGTGTTCCATGGTTATTCCCCCATGGCCGGCGGTGGTGAACACCGACTTCGAGAAGACCGAATAGCTTCCGGGGGCTGGAACCCCGGCTCGCCCGGAAACGAGATAGGTGTCGACCAGCAACCTATCGGCGTCGATCAGCCAAACGCGCTGATTTGCATTCTCATAGATGATCCGCTGACCGGTTCCAACGTTCGGGTACCGCTGTGGAGGAGGTGTGGGCTGCAGACCGAGCGCCAGCGAAACGAAGGCGGCCATCTCGCTGCGGAGGACCGCCCGGCCCGGGAAGAAGGAACTTCCGGACGATCCATACGACAAACCGGCAGCTCGAAGTGCATTGATCGCTTCCTCATGAACCGAACCGTCGTCATCGCTGAAGAAGTCGGTACTTGAAGCGGGCAGTTCCAGGGCCCGCACCAGCAGCGTCGCGAGCTGTTGGCGAGTGATCAGGGAAGCGGGGCAGTACTGGCGGGATTCGCATCCGATCGTGATACCTGCTTGTGCCAGGGCGTTGATCGATGGCTCGTGAACGCCCCCGTCGTCGTTGAAGAAATCCGTGGCGCTGGCCGGCAGATCCAGAGCGCGGACCAAAAACGTCGCCATGTCGGATCGTGCCAGCGTTCGGTCCGGACAAAAGCGGTCGTTGGCGGGGGGATTGCATCCCAGTGTCACGCCGATGGCGGCAATGGCCTCGATGTAACCCTCCTCGGCCAACCCATCGTCATCAACAAAGGTCCCGCCGGGGGGAAGGGGCGCTTGGGCCGCCGCGGCAACCGGCACGGGCGCGAGGTAGGCGAACGCCAGTGCGACAACGGCTACCGCTACGGCGACCTTCGGCAATCGCCTCCTCATCAACAACGCTCGGCTCCTCATCTTGTCCTGCATCCCGACGACCACCCCGCAGTCGGGACTGCAGGGGATGTCTCGGCCTGTATCGGCGCCATCGTGCAGACCTGAAGTCGCGGGCAACGTGCCGGTGTCCTAAGCAGCGGCCGCGCCGCGACCCGTCCGGCCCATGAGGGGGCCGGCCCGATCCCGAGAGCTTGTGCGGGCGGCGGCTGGCAGTAACCTCTGACCATGCGCAGCGACCCCGACGTCTCCATCGTCCTGCCGGCCTACAACGAGGCCGGGCACATCCTCGATGAGATCAAGAGAATTCGCACGACGATGGATAACTCGTCGTACTCCTACGAGTTGATCGTCGTCGACGACGGCTCGACCGACGGTACCGGTGACGTCCTGGCAAACGTTGAAGGTATTCGCCTGGTTCAGTTTGCTCAGAACCGGGGATCTGGATCCGTTCGGCGCGCAGGAACCAACCTGGCCAGGGGCGGGATCGTGGTTTGGACGGACGCCGACATGACCTACCCGAACGATCGCATACCCCAGCTAGTCGACGAACTAGCGGGGTGGGATCAAGTTGTCGGCGCCCGGACCAGCGAGGAAGGAACCGCCAAGCTATTGCGGGTTCCGGCCAAGTGGTTCATCCGCAAGCTCGCCGAATATCTGTCGGACACAAAGATCCCCGACCTCAACTCGGGATTCCGGGCATTCCGCCGGGAGGTTGCTCAACAGTTTCTGCATCTTCTCCCGAAGGGCTTCTCGTGCGTGACCACACTCACGATGACCTTCCTCAACAATGCCTACTCGGTGAAATATGTGCCGATTGAGTACCGGGGAAGATCCGGTACGTCCAAGTTCCACTGGTGGCGCGACACCCGCCTCTTCCTACTCCAGGTGGTCCGCATGATGCTGCTCTACAACCCGATCAGGGTCTTCATGCCGCTCGGTCTGCTCATTTCGGTATCGGCCTTCGGCAAGCTCCTGTTCGATCTCCTCACCAAAGACTTCCGCGTTGCAACGAATACGATCGTGTGGCTCTTCAGCGGCGCCGTCGTCGTCATGATCGCGCTGATCGCCGATCTCATGGTCAATCTCAACCGGCAACAGGACCTGGTTGTGCCTGCAGCCGTCTACCGGTTCGACGACCGGTAGATTCTCCGTGCGCGTCCTGGTCAGCGCCTGGATCGGCTCGACGAACCTCGGAGACGAACTGGTCTTCAGGGCGCTGGTCAACCGTCTCCAGGAGCGGGGGGTTCTTCCGACGGTGGTGTCTATCGACCCGGACAAGACCCGTCGCGAGCACGGGGTTGACGCAGTCCATCACACCAACCTCCCCGGAATCTGGCGCGACGTACGAAGGGCAGATCGTCTCGTGTTCGGGGGTGGCGGCTTGCTGCAAGACGAAACCGGATATTGGAATCTTCCCTATCAGCTGTCGAGGGTGATCATGGCGCGCCTCGCCCGGACGCCGTTCGGCGTGTACGGGGTCGGGGCGGGAGCCATCCGCACGGTCGCGGGGAAATCCTTGGTTCGGCATGCACTCCGTTCTGTGGTGGCGACCAGCGTGCGGGATGCTGAATCTGCTCGCGTCCTCGAAGCGCTCGGTGTGCCCGGTCCGATCGTTGCCGCCGACCCGGCATTTTCTCTTCCGGGTCCATCAGCCGAGGCAACCGATCGGTTGGTGATCTGCTTGCGACCGCCCCTCGGGCGGTCTCGCCTGCTTCCGGCGTCGATCAGCGCCCGCCGCGAGGTGGGATCAGCGTGGGCAAGGGCAATGGCTCGAGCCCTCGATTCGGCGGTCGAGGCGACGGGCCTCCAGCCACACTTTGTCGCTCTGCAAACCGACCGGGACCATCAACTCCATCGGTCTGTTGCCTCGCACATGCATGCGGCTGCCACGTTCGCGCAACCGACGATCGACACGGTGTTTGATGAAGTGGCAACCGGCCGGGCCGTGCTGGCCATGAGGTTTCACGGCGGCGTCGCCGCCGCAGTTGCGCAACGGCCCGTCGTGCTTCTCCCCTACTCACCAAAAGTGCACCAGCTTGCTGCGGATCTCGCTTCGGGCGTCGCAACCGTCCCGACGGATCCCAACTCATGGAAGCTCATTCCGGAGGCCATTCAGGAGGCCATGGGAGACCCGGGTGACCTCGAACAGCGATTGGCGCGGTTGCGCGACAAGGAACGAAACAACATCGTGGTTCTCGATCGATTGCTTGGCCCCCCGTGAAGCGTCGCACCTTGCTCAGAATCGGCCGCACTACCTATCTGGTGGCCGTCGGTGTCGGTCTGGTCTGGTTGGTTTGGAATCGCCGGGACGCCCTGGCGGACCTCGTACGGACCGCCAGACTGTGGCTCCTCCTGGTCGCCCTGTTGCTGGGGTTTGGGCAGATCGCGCTCAATGCAGGTTTCTGGCGGAGTTCGTTGTTGGCTCTCAACGAGGCCCCCACCTACCGGGAGGTTCTGGTCGCTTCCTCCCGATCGCTCTTCGCCCGGTATGTGCCGGGCAGTGTCTGGTATGCGGCAGGCAAATCCGTCCTCCTCTCCCGACAGGGGGTAGCCACTTTTCCGCTGGTCATCACCGCCGGCCTCGAAATGTTCATGAGCGTGGTCACCGTCTTCGTCGTCGGGCTCGGACTGCTGGCGGTGGGCGGGGAGCTCCCGGGAGGGGCCTGGTGGGCGTTTCCTCCAGTCGCCCTCGGAGCGCTCGTGCTTTCAAGGCCGACGATCAATCGGTTCGTCACGTGGCTCGCGCAACGGCGGGGGCGGGACGATCCGCCCCGACTCGATGGTCAAGCTTATCTACGCTTGATCTCGTGGACCGTCGCCTACTGGATCTGGACGTCCGCCAATTTCGTAATCTACCTATGGGTGTTTCCAGGCTTGACCAGCGGACCGGCATGGGTTCTCGCCGGGGCCTTCATGGTCGCATGGGGAGTCGGGTTTCTCACTCCAATTGCTCCCCAGGGTATTGGCGTCTTCGAGGTGACCTTGGCGGCACTCCTGGTTACCGGCGAAATCACGGAAGTTGCAGTGATCCTGGGAGGATTCCGAGCCGTGATGCTGGTGCGTGATGCCCTGGCGACGGCCGCCGGGGAGATCACTGCTTGAGCGAATCCTCGAGAACCTGGAGGATCTCGGCCGACGGGTTACCGGTCGGTCGGAGCCGCGGCACCCGGTAGGCCTCCGGATCCGCCAAAAAGCGCTCGATGATCACATCGTCGTATCGGCTCGCCACCACGTTGGCGTCGAGACCGTCGGGCCGTTCGGAACGCTCGCGCCACAGAAGGGTCGGAACGCCGATCAACGCACACTCTTCCTGGATTGAGCCTCCATCCGTAACAACAAACGGCGCCGCGGCCAGCATCCGGATGAACTCGCTGTGTCCTGCCAGGGAACGCATGTCAACGCCGGCCGCCCGCAGACGATCGTCGTGGCCGCGTTTGGCGAGGACCAACCCCGTCGGTCCATGAACCACGAATCGCACGGTGTACCGCTCCGCGATGCGTTGTGTGAGGGTTACAAATTGGTCGACGCGTCCAGCATGGTGAAGGTTCTCGACCCGATGCATGGTCACGATGACTGGTCCGGAAGGCGGAACGGACTCATCACCGAGAGCACCCCTAACCGCTTCGAGTGATGTGTTGCCGGATAAGGCCAGGACCCGGCCCTTGACCCGCATCCTGGTCAGGTTGGCGACCGCGGTTGCGTCGGGAGCAAACAGCAAGGAGGCCATGCGCATTGTCACGATACGAACGATCTCCTCCGGGAAGGGATGGGTGAGCCGGTAGGACCTCAGGCCCGCCTCGAGGTGCGCTACGGGCAACCCTGCCCGCCGAGCCAGGAGGACGGCAAGGAAGGTCGACGGTGTGTCACCGTGGACGACGCAGATTCCTCCGCGACCCCCGAAAATGCCTTTTCTCAACCGCCTTCTCGACCAGAGTCGGGTGGCCAGTTTGAGGCTCCAGAGGATCACCTTTGGGATCGAAGCGACGTCCTCAGAGCCGCCGAGCACGTAGTCCGGGGCTCGTACACCAAGTTCCTCCCGCATCATCGCCGAGATCTTGGCGTGCTGTCCCGAGTCAATCAGCCGGTAGGTTATGCCCCGCTCGTCCATCAATCGCAAGAGCGGGGCCATCTTGATGTATTGCGCCTTGGTCCCGATGAAGACGTGGATCAGATCGGTCACCGGTATGAGAATTCGCTACCGACCGGTACCAGTTCGACGATGGCTCTCCCGATCGGAAGCGAGAGAGGCTCTCCAGCTTCGTCGAAGAAAAGGGTTCCCGATGCCTGGGAGGCCCGACGCCACTCCGCCGTTATCACCTGGCCGCCGTGGAAGATGAGGGCTTCACCAAAACCGATCACATCGAAGTCCGGTACCTCGGCGCCGTTGACATCTGCGTAGCCGGCCGATCGTTGGGCGACGAACTGGATTACCACCGTGTCGCGCACGAAGAGTTCCGGGCTATTCGATGGGGAGAGAACATTGAAAGGTGCTCCGTCCTGAGATCGCGCGTAACCAGTCCCATCTTCGAAGCGATACTGCACGCTGGTCGCCCCCATCTCTAGATCAACTTCGGTCGCAGAATCGCCTGAGAACCCATCGGCAAATGCGAATACGGGAGTGGCCGGAGGCTCACCTATGGCCAGCGCACGAGCGGAAGCAAAATCGACCACCAGGTCGTACGGGGCCGGCCCCGATCCCCGAAACACGGCCTCGCCGGCTGCCTCGTCGGTGAGGTTGATGCCTGCTGCGGTCACCAACCGGTAAACGAAGTCCTGGCCACCGGAGAAAACAAAGAACGGTTGGAACGGCGCCAGAACGGACGCGTCGACCGGCCGGATCGATCGCACAGGTTTGACGCTTTCGGGTTCCCCGGCGTAATAGAGGGCGATGAAGCGGGTGAGCCCGCCCTCGACAACCGTCTCAAAGACGAGGTCCGCTTCAGCCAAACCCATCTGCGGGCGCTCGGCGGGTGAGTTCCCCACTTTGACGGCAATCACCTGCAGTTGGCCGGGCCCGTCGAGGGGCTCCCCGGTCAGCGGATTCCGATCCACCGACTTGATCGGTCCGTTCGCCGTCGTCGAGGTGGATGAGGCGTCGGGGATGGTTGGCGAAGTCGACGTAGACGATCCGTCGTCCGTGGTGAGCGTGGTTGAAGCGGAGTCATCCACGCCTCCGGTAAATGCCACCACCAGCACACCAACGACCAGCACCGCGCTGCCGAGCGCCCACCATTTCCGATGTTTTTGAAACGTTTCCGGGATGTGCATGGTGGAGCCTGTTCGCGTGGGGTGGGTGACAGCCTAGAGGCCGGTGCCGAATCCTCCTGAATTCGAAAGGTTGGCCACTACCTCGACCAGTGAAGCTCTCCACGGAGGAAGGGGGCTCAGACCGAGAGCTTCGAGCCGCTCGGAGCCCAGCACAGAAAAGGCCGGGCGGCGGGCCGGCGTCGGATAGTCCTCTGTCGTGCAAGGCGTCACTCTGGCCGGGTCGAAACCACCGAGTTGGAGTGCGGTGCGGGCCAGCTCAAACCAGGTCGTCGGACCCTGGTTGGTCACATGCAACAGACCGGTGGCGCCCACTTCCATCGCCCGGAGGGTGGCCCCGGCAAGGTCGGAGGCGATGGTCGGACAACCCCACTGGTCATCCACGACGCTGAGTACCCGTTGCGGGGCAAGACGGAGCATCGTCGCGACAAAGTTGGGATGCGTTCCTGAAATCACCCAGGAAGTACGAATGACCAGGCTGCCGGGATAGGCAAGCGCGGCCCGTTCTCCGACGAGCTTGGAAACCCCATAAGCATTGATAGGGGCAGTGACATCGCTCTCCACGTAAGGTCGACGGCCGGACCCTGCGAAGACGTAGTCGGTGGAATACGTGATGAAGGGGATTCCGGCTCGTTCGGCCGCGGCGGCCAGTTCGCCGACGGCGGCCCCATTCACCGTGTGGGCCGTCTCAACATTCTCCTCAGCTGCGTCGACGGCCGTGAACGCAGCACAGTTCACGATCGCAGTTGCCTGCAAACGCTCGACCGTAGGACCGATAGATGCCAGGTCCGTCAAGTCCAGATCGGCCCGGGTGAGGAAGCGGGCGTCGGGAATATGCGTTCTGAAGGCGGTGCCAAGCTGACCGGAGGCGCCGGTGACGACGATGTCCCCCATCAGGTCTCTTCTGCGAGGATTTCTTCGAGGTACGACCGGTACGTCGAAAACGGCAAGGCTTCGACAACGGAACGGAACTCGTCTTCACCTACGTAGCCACTGCGGAAGGCAATCTCCTCCAGACAGGCGATCTTGATTCCCTGACGCCGTTCTACGGTGGCGATGAAGTTGGCCGCTTCCAAGAGGCTGTCGTGCGTGCCGCTGTCGAGCCACGCGACGCCGCGATCAAACAACTGCACCTGGAGCTTGCCCTGCTCGAGGTACACCCGGTTGACGTCCGTGATCTCCAGTTCACCCCGCGCCGATGGTTTGATCGACCGGGCGATGCCGACCACATCGCCGTCGTATACGTACAGGCCGGGCAGCGCGTAGCGGGACTTCGGCTTCTTGGGCTTCTCTTCGAGCGAGAGCACGTTGCCGGCCGAGTCGAACTCAACCACTCCGTAACGCTCGGGATCACGAACCGGGTACCCGAAGACGTAGGCGCCCGAATCGAAGGTGGCGACAACCTCTTCGAGGCCGATCTGGCCGTAGAAGATATTGTCTCCAAGGATCAGGGTCACCGGTTGGTGGGCGACGAACTCCTCCCCAACCAAGAAGGCCTGGGCGATCCCTTTCGGTTCGGGCTGCGCCGCGTAGGAGAGTTCGATCCCCCAGCCGGACCCGTCGCCGAGCAGCTCCTCGAAACGGGGCAGGTCGTTGGGAGTGGTAATCACCAGGATCTGACGAATCCCGGCCAGCATCAGGGTGGCCAGCGGGTAGTAGATCATCGGTTTGTCGTACACGGGTTGGAGCTGTTTCGACGCAACCCGGGTAATCGGATCGAGCCGGCTGCCGGCACCACCGGCCAGGACGATACCTTTCACGTTCTGCTCCCAATCAAAGGTCGCCACCAGTCCTCCCGACTGCGGTACCACTCGATGGTGTCTCGGAGACGCTCCTCGATCGTGTGGCGCGGCGCCCAGCCGAGGGCTCTCAGCTTGGTGGAGTCCACCGCGTACCGCTGGTCGTGTCCGGGTCGATCGGCCACCGGCTCGATGAACGATTCGTCCCGGCCGAGCAGGTCGACCAATCGACGGGTCAGCTCGATGTTGGCCAGCTGGGCGTCCGCCCCGATGTTGTAGATCTCCCCCGGGGTTCCCTTGTCAAGCAACAGGTGAATAGCGGAGCAGTGATCTTCGACGAAGAGCCAATCGCGTTCGTTTCGCCCGTCACCGTAGAGAGGCACCTTCCTACCGGCCAGAAGGTTGGTGATGAACAGGGGTATGACCTTCTCGGGGAACTGATACGGCCCGTAATTATTGGTGCATCTGGTGATGATGGCCCGGTAACCAAAGGTCACGCCGTAGGAGTGCACGAGGAGATCCGCAGATGCCTTGGATGCCGAATACGGCGAAGACGGGGTCAGGGGAGCATCTTCGGATGCAAAACCTTCGCCGATCGATCCGTAGACCTCGTCGGTCGAGACTTGCAGAAAGGAAGGAATCTCGAAGCGCCGCGCCGCGTCGATGAGGACCCCGGTCCCGACGACATTCGTCTCGAGGAACACGGACGGGCCATCGATGGACCGATCGACGTGACTTTCGGCGGCGAAGTTGACGATAACGTCGTGTCCGGGGACCAGACCCTCGACCAGGTCCGCGTCGCGGATATCACCGTGCACGAACCGATGGTTGGCCGACTCGTCCAGCTCCTCGAGCGTCGCCCGCACGCCGGCGTAGGTGAGCAGATCCAGATTGGTGATCTGCGCCGAAGGCTCATGATCGAGCACGTAGCGCACGAAGTTGGATCCGATGAACCCGGCTCCACCGGTCACGAGATAGCGGCGACTCATCACTCCCCCATCAATCGAAAAGCTCGGCCCGACTCAAGAAAGGCGCGGCCGCATCCTTGGCGGACAGTATCGGCGCGTCTCCGCTCAGCGGCCAGTTGATGCCCAGTTCAGGGTCGTCCCAGCGGATCGCCCTCTCCCACTCGGGAGCGTAGTAGTCGGTGGTTTTGTAGAGAATCTCGCCGATTTCTGATTGGACGTAGAACCCGTGGGCGAACCCCGCCGGGATCCAGAGCTGGCGCTTGGTCTCGGCGCTCAACTCGATACCCACCCACTCACCGAAATGAGGTGAGTCGCGACGCACATCGACGGCCACGTCGTACACGGTACCGGCCGAAACTCTGATCAGCTTTCCCTGCGGTTGGCGAACCTGATAGTGCAGGCCACGCAGGACTCCGGCCTGCGAGCGAGAGTGGTTGTCCTGGACGAAACTCACCGTGTGGCCGATATCCCGGTCGAATTGTCGCTGGTTCCAGACCTCGAGGAAGAACCCCCGTTGGTCGCCAAAGACATCTGGCTCCAGGACGAGGACGCCGGGAAGTTCGGTCTCGATAACCTTCATGCTGACCGGCTCCCTCCTTGCAGAGGCGACAGCCTACTCACCGCGGCCAGACCCAATCCAAGATGGGAACGACACATTTCCGTTGACGTTCGAGCTAGCCATCGGACGCGCCGGCTTGCACCGTCCCTCGATCCGGCTCGATTTCCGCCTGCCGATGGACGAGCAGGGGCTCCAGCAGGTCAGCGAATTGACGAGCGCGGGCTGTGAAGGTGTGCTCGGTCCGCACAATGGCCATGCCGCGCTCGGCAAGTTCCCGCCGGGCCGCTTCATCGGGCAGATACCGGGCTACCAGTTCTTCCAATTCGGTTCGATCGGCATAGGTCGGGACCGCATCACCAAGAAGGGCAGTCAGTCCGGCGACTTCGTCGGAGATCACGAACACACCGCAGGCAAGCGCATCAAAGATCCGGTTGGATATGAATCCCCTCTGCCGCATGTCCTCCCAGTGGTCGTTGAGCAAGATCGAAGCAGAGCGGTAGAGCGCAGGGAGGTCCTCATTTGGCACTCGGCCCCGCACATACGACGGATCGATCAGACCGTCCCAGTCGCCGCCGAACACGGTCAACGGCAGGTCCGCGTCCACGGCCCACCGAACACCATGCCGATCGTGCTTGCGGGAATTGCCGACAAAAAGCAGATCATGAGATCTCTGAGCGACCGGACCCTCCGGACTGAAGTGGGCTGTATCGGTGGCTTGCATCATCACATGGACGGGCACCGAGACCCTGGGTCGCAGTTCCTCGGCAAACGAAGGCGAGGCAACGAGTACGAGGTCGAACCGATCGCATTCTTCAGGTGAGACATCATCCGGATGACTGATGATCCAGAGCACATTGAGATGCGCCGGCTTCGGGACGTACGGAGTCAGCCCGCGTAGATGGATGACGATGTCCACATCCTGCTTGTCGGGTCGATCCCACTCCGGCAGAACATGCAATTCTGCACTGAACCCCACGTCGACGAGGGCCGCGCCGAACTGTCTGGCGAAATGGGTGTCTCCCCAAGCTTCGGCAACGTCCCACGATGGTGGCCCGATCTTCAGCCCCACTTTGGGCCGCCGGGCGATCTGTCCGGCGATCTCAACGAAGGACCGGGCCCTGTGATCGTAGGTGTGAGAGCTGAGAACCTGCTCGCGGAGGCGCTTCGCCAGATCCTGACGCTTTTCCGGATTCGAGCTGTAGTCGTCCATCAGCTTGCGAAGTTCGGCGCGGTCGCGATAGGCAGGCAACGCTCCACCGAAAATATCTTCAGACCCGGCGATGTTGTCGGTTATGACCAGGGTCCCCGTCGCCAGTGCGTCGAACACCCGGGCGTTGACGAACCCGAACGGCAGCGTGGGCCCGGCCGTGTCGTCGAGGACGATCGCGGCTGATTGGTAGGCAGCCGGGAGTTGGTCGTAATCGAGGTGACCACGCCAGTAGCGCTGCGCACGCGGCGAGCGATCCCAGCCTTTCCCGAAGATCATGAACCGTTCGTTGGGCCGCAACAACAGGTTGGCGAGGAGTTTTCGATTCTCGCCCCAATTGTTTCCGGTGAACGTGAAATCGCTCGAAAAAGCAGGCGAAGGCTGGTGCGGTATGAACCGTTCGGGGTTGGTAGCGAGGGGAAGCACCGGCGGCCGGAAGCGAGAATGGTTGGCAATGTGCCTCGCGGCGGGCGTGCTCGAAACGGTCACCTCGTCGAAATGATCGAACCAGGGCTGAGCCATCCATCGCTCCAACCAGTTCCTTATCCATGCGATCGTCACGGCACCGGCCGGCGCCCGGCGCACGTCGTAGCTGTCGAGCAGCGAAATCACCAGATTGGTGTCTTCGGGCAATTCGTACCAGCGATCATTGAGCCGCTCTGCGTATATAACGTCCCACCCCAGGCGGGCCATGGCGTCGCCGAGTTCATGAGCGGTGTACCAATCGCCCCAACCGGCTGCCGGATTCTCCTCGGTCAGCGTGATGGCAACCTTCTTTGCGGTCGAGGCAACCCAAGCGCCCCGTCCGTTCAGACTGTCTTCTCGTATCGAACGGGACAGACGCGGCGCCCACTTCTCTGCGAAGAGCTGTGAGTTCCCGATACGGTTGATCTTCTTGACTTCGCGCGAGAGTTCATCCTGGGTTCCAAATTCGTGGTGCAAGAGAGCCGCTCCCCCGCACATCCGGATGAGTCCCCCGAGTTCGCGAAGCTTCAAACAAAAATCGACGTCTTCGGTTCCGTAGACATATCCTTCGTCCAGTCCGCCTACCTGCTCGTACGTGATCTTGCGCGTCAACAAACAGGCAGCCGTGACCGCCGGAACGGTGATCGATTCTGTGAGTTCGGGTGCGGTCGGATCTTCTCCCCCGCCCAGGTTCACCGCCCGGGGGCTGCCGTCGCGCCAGGTGAAGCCGATTCCGCGGTGTTGGACCGACAAAGGTGGATGGGTCGCCTCTGCATCGACGCGGTTTCTCGTCGAATAGACCAATAACGCGCCAACCGCCAGGACGTCTTCGGAGGCCATGTATTCATCAACCATGGCTCCTAGCCATCCGAGGTTGATCGGCTCTGTGTCGTTGTTGAGCAGCAGCACGAACTCTCCGTCTGCAGCGGCGGCACCCTGGTTATTGGCTTGTGAGAACGACGAATTGCCCGCGTTTCGAACGACCCGAACCGGGAACGGCCAGTCACCTTCGACATACTCGACCGAGCCGTCTGTCGACCCGTTATCGACGACAACGACCTCAAACGTTCGATAGTTCGTGTTGTTCGCCAGTGCCGGAAACAAACGCTCGAGATGCTCCCTTCCGTCCCGGGTCGGAATGATGATTGAGACCAAAGGCCCATTGCTCCGGCCAGGACGGGAACGCGCTGCACGAAGCGAAGCCAGTCTGGCTGCCGCAGTCTTCTCACGCTGGCGCGCCGAAGGCTCAACTTCTGGTGCGTCAACTCCGGATGCCCGGCGATTGCGCCACTCCCGCACCACCCGGAACAGCGGACCAAACGCGGTCGATGTCCGAAGCGCGATTCGCACCGAACGTCTGCCCCGCAGTCGATGTAAGTCGCGGCGGGACCTCTCGAGGGCCGCCCGTAATTGGCCGACTTCTGCAGCCGTGGCCTTGAGTTTGGCCAGCGCGGTACCGAGTTGTTCTTGCGCCTCTCGGTGCGCGGTAACTGCAGAACTAAGGTCGCTCGTAACGACCTCGTATCGTGCCTCGTATCGTGACTTCTGGTCGGCGATTTCTTGGCGGAGCGTTTCGCGAGACTCGTCTGTCCTGCGCAGGCGGTCGCTCAGAAGATGCGTAATCCGATCGTGATCAACATAAAGGGAAGGTTCCGCTGGGGGCAGCTCCGACTGAGAGCACATCGCAATGAGAAACATCCCGTCACCGGGACCGCCCTCGGCCTGTTCCGAAACAAACTCCGGGCGTGCGATAGCCGACCCCAACCACACACATTGATGCTCAATACGAACGTTGCGGAAATGCGTTTTCAGGATCCGCTCCAGATCAGCGGCCCGAAAATCGGCATGGTGATGCGGATTGTGTTTTTCCAGCGCTCGCGAGAACCGATCGAAGTTGGGAGTTGAAACCAGCAACATGCCCTGCTCGCCGAGGGACCGGGCGGCCAATTCGAGAAAGACCGCAGGCCGGTGCAGATGCTCGATGACTTCAAACATCACGATCAGGTCGGCTGATGGCAGAACCAGGTTGGAGGACTCCAAATCTCCGGAGATGAAGTCAAGGTGCTGGCTGGAACCGTAGAGGGCTTTTGCTTCTGCGACTGCCTGGTCGTGCACATCGACTCCGAGAACCGATGTGGCCGTCTGCGCGAGGAGAGCGGCCCCATATCCCATTCCGCTTCCTGCATCGATGATCTTCTTGCCTGCCGCAAACTGGGCAGCCCAGTGATAACGTCCGAGGTGCTCTACCTCAAGCCGCTGCAACCCCGGAAGGCCGGGAATCAGACGTTCGCCGTCGTACTCCACAGTGGGACAGCGTAGCTGGACGGTGCTACCCGTCCTATCCGAAAGCGATTGCGGATTCCCTATCCTGCCTCTGACTTCGAGCCCTCAAAACGTTTCCTCGAGCCAAGTTCTGGCGAGACCGTCCCCGTTAACTCGGCTCGCCGTCCGGTGATGGCTCCGACCGGCCAGGCTGAGAGCGTCGACGTCTTGCGAGCAATGTCGCAGCGGTGAGAGCCATCACTGCCAAACCAGCCGCTCCGAACCCGAGCAACCGAGAGGCAGGCAGATACGTCAGTTCAAGAATTGAGTCCCCGGACGGTACGTTGATGGCTCGATATGCGTGGTCGGCAGATTGGATCGGGACAGACTCCCGGTCGATCCTGGCTCTCCACCCGGGGGCATTGGAGTCACGAATTATCACCAAACCGGGTCCGTCGGACCAGACCTGAAGTTTGAGACGATCGCCCGTGTCCTCGAGAAGCTGGACCTCGCCTCCATTGAGCTCTGTCAGCGGTCGGTCATCATCCAGTACGACAACGGCAGTATCCTCGGCATGCACCAGGAATTCCAATCGACGATCACGATCGCCAATTCCGAGCACCGCGGTTGCCATCTCGAACCGAGGGCGTGTGTCAAGACGTTCGTAGATGATCGCGTCGTCGGCCCAGCGGACCCTTAGCCCCGTGTCTGACAACGCCCGGAGGACCACGACCGTCGAAGGAAGGCTCAAGTCGCATCCCTCGAGAGTCGCGGTGAGCTGCGCCGGCCCGCGGACGTCCTCGATAGCTACGTCGAAAGAGCCTTGCCTGAGCTGCCAAAGCGGCCGCCTACCGACAACCTCCTCCTCAACCCGGAGGGTCAGGAACCCCGCACTGCATCGTTCTCGATCGAACTCGAAGCGGAGCCCTCGAGTCGGCCG
Source organism: uncultured Actinomycetota bacterium (assembly GCA_963718995.1). GTDB lineage: Bacteria > Actinomycetota > Acidimicrobiia > Spongiisociales > UBA4744 > UBA4744. The sequence goes on along the minus strand of CAVRAP010000021.1, from coordinate 171,193 downwards.
ATCTGCTCTTGGAATCTCGATGTGTCCGATTGGAGAGAGCAACAACTCATCCACTGGTGACGCCTCGAGTACGCCGTCGATCGCTGGAGCAACCAGAAAGCGAACCGCGGACCGGTCCAAGCCGGGCGACGACGGATCAAGATCGCTGGTGAACCAGGTACGAAGCCGGGCTCGATCGAACACATCAGGATCAACGGCTCTCATTAGTTCGCGATATCCCTCATATGAAGGATTGCTCACTCGTAGATCGGCCAGGTCAAGCCAGGCTCCAGTATTCGGGCGAATCACATTGAGAGAGGTGCCGGCAAATCGATATTGACCCTCGGAGACATCGGGCCGCATGACTTCAAAAGCTGGGTGATCCGGTAGGAAACCCTCATCCCGATCCACGATGGGTGTGAACTCCCACGCACCCCACTGCAATTCCACCGCCAACGCCAGAACGATGACAAGCACCGACGCCCAGGAGCCGAGGGCCGTCTTCCGGAGAATTGGCAAGGAGAGAAGTACGACGGCCGCAATCCCCATCGACATCATGGGGACCGTCAGACCATCAAGAGCCCGGTCAAGATAGCCTTCGTCAGCCGCCCGCCGCAGGATGAGGTACGCGCCCCATAGCGCGGCCAACCCGGCCGTTCCTGCAAGGAGGCGGAAGGTCCGGCCAAGCGTAGGGAGCTCGCCAGCCGGGCGAACCAGGCCATCCAGCACGAGACCCGCGGCCAGGGCAAGTGCCAGTGCCAAGAGAAACCGACTTCGCCCGAACTCATTGGACCCCAGAAAAGGAAGTGCTTGGAGGGCTGCGAGGACCGGCCCGCCCACAAAAGTCCCGATATAGACGACGGCGGCCATCGGCAGATAGACCCTGCCAACAATCCGGGAGGCAACCGGGTCGGGTCGAACCCAACGGGCTGCCACAGCGCCGACGAGGAGAATCAGGATGACCACAGATCCCGCAGTGGCCGAGGCGGATACCGGATTTGAATACCCGGGATTGGGCCACCACCACGTCCCGAGCGGGTACGAACCAAGAATCCGCCCCGAGAGGGCCGTCCCGAACATCTCAAGTCCAGCGACGTGATCACTCGAAAACAAGCGATCGAGGCTCTCCGATGCGTTGAGGAACTCCCAGCTGGGGAAGATCAAAGGCGAGGCCAGGAAGGTTCCCGCGACCACACCGCCTGCGGCAGGAGCAAGGCGTGCGACGAGCTGCCTCGGTCTTGGTCCCACGTGCACGACCGCTGTTCCAACGGCTATTGCTCCCGCCCCATACAAGACAAACAGGGAGCCGGCCGGGAACCCACCGAGCCACATAGCCGCTACGGCAATGCTGAGAGCCACCACCCATCGCATGGTCTTGTTGTTTCGCCGAGCAATCACCTCATGGGTCGCCACCATCACCCAGGGAGCCAACGCCACTTCGTTGATGCGGAGGAGCAGAGCCGTCGTTGGACCCGAGAAGCCGTAGGCGACACCGGTCAGGACCGCGCCAAGCCGCCCGATCCCAATCCGTCGTGCCAGCAGCCAAGCTCCCGTCTGTGCCGACCACAGGGTCAACCACACGGCAAACGCAGAGAGCGACGGGGCCGGAACGACTACGCCGATCCAGTAGAACGGCGACCAGACCCTGGTGTAGATGACGCCACCGAGCGGAACCCCCGTCCCCAGGTTCGATTCCCACATCCTGAGCTCGCCCGACTTCACGCCATCCCAGAACGTCGCGGCCAGAGCAATGCCATCAACCTGGTCTGTCTGGAGAGGATTCTCACTGCGCTCAAATCGCTCTCGGTCCTCCATGTAAGGAGATGTTTGGCGGGTGGTTATATCGACGGCGCCGACCATGGCGCCGGTCAGGGGAGCGAACTGCAGAAAGATCAACGCAAGCAGTCCAAATAGGACTATGGACAGCGCATCGGCTGCCGAATCCCGTTTCAGGAGGGGGGGTCTGCCAGCAATGCGAGAACTATACAGCTAGGAACAGGACGAGCTCTCAATCCGTACTGAGGGCAATCTTCGGTCGACGCGAGGTCACCGGAAATCCTCCAGCTTGTCCCGCGTAACCTCATGACGCCGGCCCGTGAGGCTCTTGATTCGAACGATCCTGACGAGGAACCATCGAACGTACCGCTGGAGGAAACGGCCCAGTTCCCTGGTTCCTTTCCTCCACCGCAGGAACCGGTAGCGTTGCTCTCGTTGCAGTTCGAGTTTGCGGTCCAGCTCTCGGAGAAAGCGCGCGACCTCAGATTCGGTCACCGGCTGATGAAATCCCCGGTTAGGACCCTGCAAGTCGGGCACGAACCGACCGATCTTGCGAAGGTAGTCGGCATAGGCGTAGGCGAAATCGCCGAACGCAATGCGACGACTCTGTGACTCTTCGATCTCTGCGGTCGAAACATCTGTGAGCACGATGCGCCCATCGGATGCAAGGTCGCGCACCATACGGTCCGCCGCGGAGGTCCGGGAGATAACAAGGCTGATGCCCGTCTTGGTAGCAACGGTTGACGGCAACCAGGCGTCGCCCACGACGATGTCTGCAAGGAAGTTGGCGTGGTTGATGCAGAGGTGGCAGCGAGGAGTATTGAAGTGACGGTCAAAGGCAACCTGGTAGCCGAAGTCGACCCGTCGGTTCACCTCGGTCACCGCACCACCAAGCGTAGTGATGCGCAGTTTGCCAACGGGACCACCTCCCCGGTAACTCACGTCGACTATTGCATCCGCATCAATGCCCTTGAACTCGCATATCGCCCGGAGCGCATGGTGGCTGTATTGCCAACCGCACAGCAGACCCACCGTGGCGTGAATTCGATCGGCCAGGGCCGGTTCGATCTTCGAGATGTAGCTGAAGATGCCCTCCAGCTCGCAGGGAATCGCCACGAGGACATATCGCCCCTCATGTTGCTTGAGTAATTCGAGAACGCGGTGCTTGGGCAGAGTTGTGATAGATGGATCCCGGGCAACGTATCGACTTCGTCGTTTGCCCGGATAATCCTGGGTTCGAACTCGAGTCCGGCTACGTGACCCAGAGCAATGACACCATCGACGTCGTCGCGTTCAAGATAGGCCATCAACAGTTCTTTGATAATCCCGCCTGAGCTGGCCTTGACGTTTCGGTCAAGATCGACGCTCTGCGCGAGGGTAACCGTCTCAACCACGCCAAAGGGCCCCGGCTCAGCTCCGGGAAAACGTTCTGCTTGCAAGCCTGCATAGTCAACACCGATGGCCGGGCACACGGCCATTGCAAGCTCGTTGCCCGCGGTGGGTCGGCTCAAAGATGAGCTTCTTCGGCGTGGAGTTCGAGCGTCAGCGTCGGGTCGGCTGCAACGCAAGCGCCACACCCGATACACAGATCATTCTCGAGGACCGGGCTGAGGTCGGTGACCACGGCGAATCGACCGACACCCAGGACCGTAGCGACTTCATCGAGGTTACGTTGGGCTGCCGCCCGGACGGTCGGAAGATGAGCTTCCATCGTGCGCTGCACGGTTGACGCGTCCGCGTCGAGTCGCTGTACCGCGTCAATCAGCGCGTCGTCGGTCAAGCGACGAAAGTCCACAGCCCACTCGTCCAGGCCGAACTCGTCGAGTACCTCGCGGTATTTGTGCGACCATCCGACCACGAAGGTAGGCGTACGGGTTGCCAGACCCGAGATCATGCCGTGGAAGCGCGAAGTCACGAGGAGCCGAGCGCGGCCTATCAATGCCCTCAACTCCCGGGCATCGATCTCGCGGTCGATCAACGTCGCCGACGAGCCCTGCGCAATGGCTCGACAGACCGGGAGATCGTTGGTACGTCCCGGCGGGGCGGTGGCCCGCGCAGAGTGGGCAATGAGGACTACCCGGTGGCCGACCGCGGCAAGTCCGTCAACCATGTGGATCATGCGCCCCAAGTAGTCGATACCGTCCTTGTCGCAAGCCTCCTGAACGACCGCGCTCGGAGCAACCAGCGTCACTTCTCCCGTCAGCGGCATAGCAGTCGAAGCAGCCTCCTCGGCTGCAGCCCCCACCTCCAGCAGGAACGCCACATCGGCAGCCGGTTCCGCGTTCGTCAGACCGAGTACGGCCACATTCTCGGCCGTACTCCGACCCCGGAGCCCTACCCAAGCAACCCGCCGCAGAGCCCATGTGGCTGCGGCCCGGTTGATCCAACTCTGAAATGGTCCGAGAGCCTGCGCAACCTTGATGATCGGCACCCCGAAAGCCCACGGCAGAAAGACGAGCAGCGTGTTGTAAATAAGGGTCGGAAGACCTCGCCCGTCCATGAAAGAAATACCGGATACATCGAGTGCGGCGTCGGACCTCGCCAGGAGACCGGCCGGACCGCGTCGAGGACGCCATCTTCGGAGCGTGAGCAGACATACCAACGCGCTCGGCAGGACCCGCACAACCATATCGCGGGGAGTAAAACTGACGATCTCGATGGACTCTTGCTGGCGCCGATCCGCGCCCGGGTATGGCGAGAACACCCGGATCTCAGCTGCAGGCAACTGCCGGTGTACGCCGTCCCACACGGCGTACACCATGGAAGCCGCTCCTTTGTTTCCTGAGAACGAGCCACCCAGGACGGCGACTTCAGGTCCCTTGCTCATCCGTTGACTCCTGCGGTCCGGTCTCGACGACCAATCAACGCCGTAGTTGCAGCGGCGCCGGTGGCATCCACCGCAACGAATATGAGTCTGGCAGCAACGGCAACTGCGGCTGCGACACCTCCCGGCAATGAGGTCGCGAGGGCGACGAAGGCCGACTCGCGAACTCCGATCCCGCCGGGCACCGGCAGCGCCAGGAAGCCGATAACCCAGCTGATCACCGTCGCTGAGATCAGATTGACGGCTCGCCCGCTATTGCCGAAGGCAGCCGTGATCGTGACGCTCGCCAAGCCGATCAGCAACCAGCTGGGCAGTTGCTGCAGGACCACTAACGACGACGCGCCCCAGGTTGGTACCTCGACCACCAATTCTCGTCCGGTGACCCGACGCAGTATCGCCAGGGTTCGGCGGACTGCGCGCGGGTGGAGCAATCCGAACCCGAGCGGCAGCAACAGCAAAACGAGCGCGAATCTGGTGTTGCCTTCTGTGGTCACCAGACCAGATAGCGGCACCAACGTCGCGGCGAGCAGCACCGCCGCCAGGTACGCCGAACCCATCGACAGAAGCACGCTGCTGTACGCGACGGCGGCAGGTACGCCCTTGTTTCTGGCCCACTCTCCTCTTCCCATGATGGCCCACACTCCGCCCGGCACGTACTTACCGAGTTGGCCAACGAAGTAGCCGCGGAGCGTGCTCAGCACGTCGAGTTTGCCTCCAAGCACGCGGAGAGATGTGTACCAGGCCAGACCGATTCCGGTCATCGCGAAACCCCCCAGCGCCAGGGCTACAAGCAGTAGCGCGGGCCGCGCGCCGGATATTGCTTCTGCAAACTGATCGCGATCCGCGGATGAAGACCCGAACCACAAAAGCAGCTCCGGCCAGGCCGATGAGCGTGCCGGTAATCGCCGACCAGCGACCGGCGTTGGTGCGGCGACCGGCCGGCTGCTCGGGAATCTCCTCGGGAGAACTCACGAGGCCTCGTCTGGAGCGGGCGATGTCCGGTGTGCAGGTTCGCTTGGCAGCCTCACCGCCAGGTGTGCATTTGCCTGCATGTCCATCCAGAAGGCGAAGAACACAGAATTGAGACTGGTGATCGTGAAGAAGGCCAGAGCCAGCGCAGTGACCTGCGGCACCGTGCCATTCGCCAGCCAGAAATAGACGAGACGGATCAGTAACGCGACCGAACCGAAGAAGGTGACCGTCGCCAGGAGATAGAAGAACAGAAGCGGGTGAAAATCTCGCAAGAGATACTTCTGGAAAAGCCGCCACCAGAAGCGTCGGACGAGTAGCCAGGCAATCGTGAAAGTCACCTTGGCCAGGTTCATGGAGGAGCGTTCACCAACACCGTAAATCGGCGTTATCGGGACGTCGGCGACCCGACACTCGGCAACGTTGGCCAGGACGAGTACATCGTTTGGCCGCCCGTACCGCGGATAGACGTCATCCCAATCGATTCGCTCGAGGGCGACGCGTCCGGCGGCTGTGAAACCCGACTGTGAGTCCGCAACCGACCAATACCCTGACGCCATCTTCGTGAGGAGGCTCAGAACGGCATTTCCGAGAAGGCGGATCCGTGGAATCTGCCTCCACCCGACGGGATCGAGCAATCGGTTGCCCTTTGTGTAGTCGGCTTGGCCGGCCAAAACAGGAGCAATCAAGTGCTTCATCTCATCGGGATCCATCTGGCCGTCACCGTCGAAACTGACGGCAACATCGACGTCGTGATCCCGGGCCCATGTATATGCCGCAGCCAACGCTCCTCCCACCCCGGAATTCTTGGTGAGCTGGATGAGTTCGATTCGATCGTCGGTTTTCGCAACACGCGTGCGACGACTTCGGCTGTGTCATCCTTCGACGCATCGTCAACCACGACCATGTGGTCGACGTACGCGGGCACGGATTCGAGAACCCGGCGTATCTGGCTCCCCTCGTTGTAGGCGGGGATCAGGACCGCTATGAGTTTGCCGTCGAGGGCCACGGGTCACGAACCTTCCGTCATGGCTGCGACGCGATGGTAGCCAGAAGGGGCGAGCCTTAAGGTTCTGGAACGGGGTCTGCCGGAGTTGACGAGCAGTCTCCCATCGGCACGTGTTCATCAAGACAATGCGACGAGCCCGCTCGGTGGATCAGGTGCCGATCCCGGCGGCCCGCCCGTCTGCAGACACCCGAAGACCGTCGGGGAATTTCGATAGGGGGACACCCATTTAGGTATCGCCGGAAGGGAAAGCAACCCTCCGGCACCCGGTAATCCTGGAGAGAACCTTCAATCCGCCGTATCGGACCGGCTTGCCCCTCCATCCGGTACCCCTCAATCTTCTCAAGCCGGTCACACCGGGAACACCTAGCTACTGAAGGCCCGGTATAGAAAGGCGGCCATCTGACCCCGGGTCACCGGCTCCGTCGGACAATAGTTGTTCACCCGGCACCCGAGGGTGATCCCGGCCGCCGCGACCCGATTGATGTTTGCCTCGTGAGTACTGCCGTTGTCGTCTGAAAAGTAGTCGGTACTCGTGGCAGGCAGATCCAACGCTCGTGAGAGAAATGACGCCATCTGCGCTCGGGTGACGAGTTGGCCTGGACAGAACACGAGTGCACCACAACCGAGCGTCACGTTCGCCTCGCGGATGCGGTTGATGTTGGATTCGTGCACCGACCCGTCATCGTCCCCGAAATAGTCGGCAGGGGTCGAAGGCAGGTTCAAAGCTCTCGCCAGGAACGACGCCATTTGTCCACGAATCACCGGATCCCCCGGGCAGTAACGATCGGGCGCGCACCCTTGGGTTATTCCCTGGTCGGCGATCCAGAGGATCTCATCAACGAAGCTGGATCCAGCGATGTCAACGAATCGACCGTACAGAGCCTCCCGATTCGCCACCCACACATCCATCCGACCATCGAAGATCCACGAGGTTTCCGAAGGGGCAGACCAGCCTTGATACCCTGTTCGAAACGCTGGTTCGAGCTTCCCGTCGACGAGCACCCGGTAGTCGTGGTCGTGGTTCTTGTTGAAGTAGATCGCCCCGATGACTTGATCCTCCTGGGGCAGGCCGGCGAACATGTCCGCCAGCCATGCGGCGCGGCCTCCGGCGCCGTCATCCACGGTGCGCGGTCTGGGTCACCAGGATTGGTTTCGACATCGAGATCTCCGCCTGCATCTGCCGGATATGCATGACAAAGGTGATTTCGTAATCGCGGTTTCCTCGATTGAGCTTGCTGAAGCCGAGGACGTCGACGACATCGTCGCCGGGGTAGAACGGCGCGTAACTGAGTCCGGTGGACGACAGGCCGTTCATTGCGAAGACGAACCTGACCTGGTCACCTCCGAGTCCCGCGTCTAGAAAGGCCTGGCGGACCTTGCGGTATCCCGATTGGTATGCGGCCGGATCCCCACCCCAAGGTGAAGCATCGAGATTTGCCTCAGGAAACGGAGCGATGAGCAGAGAGCGGCCCGGAGCTGCATCGGCCCACTCTCCGATGAGCCGAATGATCTCGTTCAGATTGGCATCTCGATCACCGCGCAGAAAGGCGTCGAAGTCATTCGTCGTCAGCTCGACATACGGAGTAACGCCCCACGAAGAAAGGTCCGCCAATTCGGCGCCGACCCAGCCGCCGGTCGCCATCTCCACTGTCCAAAAGGTCTGAAAGAAGGCGGGAGCCCGGCCGGTCTCAGCAATGAAATCAGGAATGCTCGTGCGGAAAGCATCGGTCGCCAGACCAAGCAGGGTCGGACGATCGTCCACAACGATGGCCCGAGCCGGGCTGATATGACTGGTTTGCGCCAACGCGCTTGCGACCAACAGCGTCACGAGCGCTGCGATCCGAATCCGTCGTGCCATGCTTCTTCAATCCTTGATCGGTGACAACCTAATGTCGGTCACCGGAGTTTTTGCTTGAGGTTCCTATGTGGGGGTCACTTTTGTGACGGCCGTCCGATAGTCCTCGACAATGACCGCAGCTTCGCCGATCTTCTCGACCGTCCCGTGGGACAACCACATCGCCCGGTCGCAGAACTCCGCCACCTTCGGAAGCGAATGGGAAACAAACACAATCGTCCCGGCCCGGTCCAGGAGTTCCTGCATCGTCTGCATGCTCTTCTGGCCGAAGGATTCGTCGCCAACCGCCAGAACCTCGTCGAGCAGCAGGATGTCGGGTTCAAGATGCATGCTGATCGAAAACGCCAGCCTCGCAAACATGCCCGACGAATACGTCTTCAGCGGCCGGCCGATGGCCGGACGCAGCTCGGCGTAGTCAACGATATCGTCATACAGATCGTCGACCTGTGCCTTGCGGAGACCGGCCGCCAGTGCGCCAAGGTAGATGTTGCGGCGGCCGGACAACTCGGGATTGAAACCAACCCCGAGTTGCAGCAGGGTTGAGATCTTCCCGTTGACAACGACCTCGCCGTCGTCGGGTCTGAGCGTTCTCGCCAGGACCCGCAACAGGGTGCTCTTACCGGCCCCGTTCTCGCCGATAATGCCATAGGCCTCGCCTTTTTGGATCTCGAACGACACACCTTCGAGCGCCACCACTTCCTGCGCGGATTTGTGGCGGCGGCGGCCGATGCTCCGGCGCAGTGTTGGGTTCTTTTCCAGATAGGGCCGGAACCGGACGCCGATGTCGCGAGCGATGATCGCCGGCGAGCTCACAGGTGCCTCACCATGTTGCCTTCATAACGCACGAAGGCCAGGACGCCGCCAACCCCCATGACAACCGCCCACGCCGACGCAATGAGGAGCATGGCCGGCTCGAAAGCTCGTCCCATGAGCGCCGTCCGGTAGAGAACGATGAACGAGTACAGCGGATTGATGCGCAGTATCCACTGGAAGACGTCGGCCTTGTCGGCCACGAAGCTCATCGGCCAGATGATGGGTGACAAATACATCCAGAGGCGATTGATGTGAGGAATGAGGTTGTTGATATCGCGAAACGGCACGGCCAGCCGGGCGGTCAGAGACGCCAGGCCGAGGTTGAAGATGGTCTGCAATCCGACGACAACCGGGAGGAGTAGCAACCAGACGGTCGGATAGACCCCGTCGGCAGGCCAGGCGATGAAGTAGTAGACCAGGAGCGAAGCCAGGAAACCGTAGAGCGCCTCGGCCAGCGCCGACAGGGGAAGAATCAGGCGGGGGAACCGGATATTGGCCAGCAGCTTGGAATTCGCCAGGATGCTGTTGGCACCTCCGGTCATCGACATCGTCACGAAGTTGAACGCGAACATGCCGGAGAGGAGATAGGCAAGATACTGATCCTCGCCTCGTCTGGCATTGAAGATGAAGCCGAACACGAGGAAGTAAACCCCCGCCATGATGAGCGGATTGAGAACCCACCAGGCCAACCCGAGTGCCGTCGACGCGTTGCGAGCCTTCAGATTCCCGGAGGCCAGGAACCAGGCGAATTCACGCCGCGACCACAAGTCGCGAACGTAAGAACGCCAACGAGAAAGCGCAGGGCGGCGAGAAGCCGTAACGGTCGACACGTGAGCCGGAATTGTAGACGACCGTGCTGCCATCAAACATCAAGGCCGGAAGGGCCGGAGCCTAAACAATCGTGTATCGACCCGTTACCACTGCCCCGAGGGTGGTGAGTTCAGCGAGGTAGAACAATCCAGTTGCTGCCATCACAGCCGAGTACCCACGTTCTCGCAGGGCCAAACCCACTCCAACCAACAACAGCAGACTGAGCAAGGACAGGCCTGCGAATGCCCAAACCACAACCGTCGAGGAACCGGAACCGAGTCCACCACCGATGAGGACCAGGGCAGCATCGACCAGAAGTCCGGTCAAACCCACGAGGTTGACTCGCTGCAGAGCCCAGCGCGGCATCCGAGGCTTCACGAGATACCAGTGACCGAGGATCATCCCGTCGGTGACCCCGCCCAGGGCAAGCCCTCCGGTAATCGCTAGCAACCATCCGCCGGCCGACGCCGCCGTAATCAAGAAGACAATCGCCGCGCTGGTGAACAGCACCGCCACGACCACGGGCCGCCGGGCGAGCGCAGCTCCCAGAACGAGCGCAGCTACGCCGATGAGCACCAACTCGTCACTGCCCAAGGCGAGCGCTCCGAGACTCAGGAGACCCGCCACGCCGGCAACCAATGCGTGAAATCCGCGTCCGGCTATCTTCCACAATGCAATCGGGACGGCTACGCCGGCAACTCCGGCGGCCCACATGGACAGCACCTGAGCAGGATCGATTTCAGTCAAACCGGCTCCTCGGCAATCGCAGGCGGGTCGGCCCGGAGGGTCAGTTGGATCAACCGAGCCATTCCCGAACCCGGCCGGCTACGGCCGATGGGGTGAAGCCCAGGTGTTCGGCGATCACGTCCGCAGGCGCCGAGGCACCGAACCGATCGATCCCGACGTTCAGGCCCATGGATCCGGTGATCCTCTCCCAGCCGAACGTTGCCGCCGCTTCGATCGAAGCAATAGGAAGGCCCTCACCGAGAACTTCATCCCGGTAGGCGGCCTCTTGAGCGAAGAACGCCTCCCAGCAGGGAAGGCTGACCACTCGCGCCGATAGGCCGCTGTCTGCCAGCTCATCGGCGGCACCAAGGGCAACGGCTACTTCCGAACCGGTTGCCACCAGCACAACATCGTGCCCGTCCCTCAGAACGTAACCGCCCTTTTCCACCAAACCCTCGTGACCGGTTCTGTCGAGCACCGGTACACCCTGGCGGGAAAGAACCAGTACGGTCGGACCCTCCGTCCGGTTGAGCGCCAGCTCCCAGGCTTCGACCGTTTCACCGGCGTCGGCGGGTCTCACCACCCAGATGCCGGGCATCGCCCGCAACGAGGCCAGCTGTTCGATGGGCTGGTGCGTCGGACCATCCTCGCCCAGGAATACCGAGTCATGGGTGTACACCCAGATGCTGGGCACTTCCATCAGCGCCGACAGACGGACCGCCGGGCGCATGTAGTCGTTGAATACGAAGAAGGTCGCGCCGTAGGGCCGAAACCCACCGTGTCCGGCTAGACCATTGACGATCGCCCCCATCGCGTGTTCGCGAATCCCGAAATGGATATTGCGCCCGGTCCGGTCCTGGGCCGAGAACGCCCCGCTGAAACTGATCGTTGTCTTGGTAGATTCGACCAGATCGGCTGCTCCGCCCAGGAACCCGGGCATCTCGCGTGGCGATCTCATCGAAGAGTTTCCCACCGGCTGCTCGAGTGGCAAGATTACTGCCGGGCTCAAATCCGGGGTTCCGGAGCCTGACCGGCTTCGGGTGGAAGTGCGAATCCCACAGGTTGGCCACATCCGGGTTATCCGCGAAAAGCTCATCTTTGCGGTCGAGCCATTGCTCGCGCGCCTCACGCCCGCGCTCCATGCTCTGCGCAAAGTATGCCCGCACTTCATCGGGGACGTAGAAAGGCTCATCGGGCCAGCCCATCAGTTCTTTGGTGAGACGGACTTCCTCATCGCCAAGCGGGGCCCCGTGAACCCCGGCCGTGTCCTGTTTGTTGGGCGAACCGTGCCCGATATGGGTATGGCTGATAATGAGAGACGGGCGATCCTCGACCGTCAAGGCTTCCTCAGTGGCCGCTTCGATAGCGTCGCGATCGTGGCCGTCGATCTCGAGCGTGTGCCAGCCAACCGCCCGGAACCGGGCGGCAACGTCCTCGGTGAACGTGATCGACGTCGGACCATCGATCGAGATCCCGTTGCTGTCGTAGTAGTACAGCAATCGACCGAGGCCGAGGTGTCCGGCCAGGGAGGACGACTCAGCCGAAAGGCCCTCCATCAGATCCCCATCGGAGACGAACCCAAAGGTCCGATGGTCGAACAGTTCGGGACCGAAGATGGCCCGCAGTTGCTCTTCGGCGATGGCGAGACCGACTCCCATGCCAAAACCTTGACCGAGGGGGCCGGTGGTCACCTCAATGCCGAGCTCGAGGTGACGTTCGGGATGGCCGGCCGTTGCCGACCCCCACTGCCGGAACTGTTTCAGGTCGTTCATCGTGATGGGGTAACCGGAAAGATGAAGGAGTGAATACAAGAGCATGGATCCGTGACCGTTGGAGAGAACAAATCGGTCACGATCGATCCACTTCGGGTTGGTCGGGTCGATTTTGAGGAATTTGGTCCAGACAACGACGGCCAGGTCCGCCATCCCCATCGGCGCTCCCGGATGACCCGAATTGGCCTTCTGTACACCGTCGATCGCGAGGCCTTTGAGGGTATTGACGGCGAGCTGGGCAAAGTCTTTGGTCATATCTCCTCCTGGCCCTGTAGCGTAGCGACGCCCCTCAGCGTTTGGACCGGGGGCACTGGCTCCGAAACTCGACTGCGAGCATCGTCAAGCGACGACGGCCAGACTTCGATCGGAGCGATTGAGCCGTTCGACACCACCTTCGGCGACGGCGACGATGTCCTCGATGCGCATCCCAAAACGACCGGGCAGGTAGATGCCGGGCTCGATGGAGAAGGTCATCCCGGCTTCCACCTCGAAGTCGTTCCCCTCAACGATGTAGGGGTGCTCGTGAGCCTCAAGGCCGATGCCGTGACCCGTGCGGTGTACGAAATACTCCCCGTATCCTGCGCCGGCGATGACGGCTCGCGCAATCCGGTCAATAGCCTCCGCGGTGACGCCGGGACGAACCGCATCGACCGCTGCTGCCTGCGCCTCCTCGAGAACCGTGAACATACCCAGGTACTCCGGGGTCGGATCGCCGACGTGGAACATCCTGGTCGTATCGGAGCAGTACCCGTCGAGTTTTCCGCCGAAATCGACAACCACCGCATCCCCATCCTTGACGGTTCGCTCGCCCGCTTCATGGTGCGGTGACGCTCCGTTGGGACCCGAGGCCACGATGCTGAAGGTTGCATGCTGATGGCCCTCCTCAATCGTCATGGCGGCCACCAGCCGGGACAGTTCGGCCTCGGTTCTCCCCGAGAAACGCATTTCGCGCAGCCGGGCGGCGACCCGGTCGGTGGCTCGACCCGCGCTTCGCAGCGCGTCGAGCTCCGCGGGATCCTTCCTCATACGCAATTCCCGGGTCAACGGAGAAGCAACGTCGAACCGGACGGACGGCAGGCGCGCCTCGAGGGCCAGCACAAAGGTCGCCCAGGTCTGATCGCCGACCACCACCGAGCCTGCTCCGTCCAGGAGCTTGGCCACGATCGCGACCGGATCCTCGGTTTCTCCCCATGCGTTGATCTCGAAGACTTCGGGGCGCTCCACCACCCTGGGAGCTTCGAGTTCCGGAACAACCAATACGGGCGGGCGATCCATCGTGACGACCAGCATGGTGAGGCGCTCCAGCGGCATGGCCTCGTAGCCGGTCAGGTATGGGAGATCCGCCCCCACCGAGGCGACCAGAGCATCGATCGACCTCGACCCCATGAGGCTGCGCAAGGCGGCAAGCCGGGTTCCGTAGTCGAAGGTCACCGGCGGCCGATCTGCACGGGAACGGCCGTCCCGGACGCTTCCAGCGATTCACGCGCATGGTACGAGGACCGCACCAGCGGACCCGACTCGACACGCGAGATACCGATCCCCTCTCCAAACTGGCGGTACTCCTCGAATTCGTCAGGGTGAACGTACCGATGGACGGGTCGGTGCCGGGCGGTAGGGCGGAGGTACTGGCCGATCGTGACGATACCAACCCCGACGGCGCGGAAGTCGGCCAGCGCCCCGAAGATTTCTTCTCTGGTTTCGCCCATTCCAACAATCAGTCCAGATTTCACAGCTCCGGAGGGATTGATCCACCCGGCGCGAGCGAGCAACGCCAGGGACCGCCCGTAGTTGGCGGCCGTGCGGACATCCCGCTGCAGCCGGAGCACCGTTTCGGTATTGTGATTGAGTACCGACGGCCGGGCGCGCATGACCGTCTCGAGAGCAGGTCGATCTCCCTTGAAGTCCGGGATGAGGACCTCGACATCGCAGAGGGGCATTCGCTTGCGGATCTCCCGAATCGTGGCCGCGAAGATCTCCGCTCCTCCATCGTCGAGGTCGTCACGGTTTACCGAAGTAACCACCGCATGCCGCAACCCCATCTGTTCGACGGCGGCCGCCGCCCGAAACGGCTCGAAGACGTCGACCTCGGTCGGCTTGCCGGTGGTGACATCGCAGAAGCTGCACGCCCGGGTACAGCGATCCCCAAGAATCATCAAGGTCGCGGTGCCTTGGCTCCAGCACTCGTAGATATTTGGACAGCCCGCTTCTTCGCATACCGTGTTGAGTTCCATTCCCCGCATCAGCTTCTTCAGCTCGGAGTATTCGGAACCCAGGTTGGCCCTGACCCGCATCCAGGCGGGCCGTTCCGGTTCACCCGGCAGCAGGCCGCGCTCGGTGCTCGGTGCTTCGCCGCGAGCGGGAGCAAAGGTCCCCTCCTCGACGAGGCGGTCTACTTCGAACCGGCGGGGCTTCCCTTGACCGCGCACGAACGCACCGAGTTGCGCCTCGGTCTCGTCGAATGCGAACACGGCCGCGAAGCGCGGTATCAGCTTGCCGACGACCTCCTCGATGGTCACCGGCCGACCCAACAGCTCGGTGATCGAAGTCACCGCCCGGTCCGTGATCCCGCAAGGATTGATATGCGAGAAATACGTCAGGTCGGGGTTCACGTTGAGCGCGAAACCGTGCATGGTGACCCCCCGGGCCACCCGCACCCCGATCGCCGCCACCTTGCCCTGGTGAGTCCAGACGCCCGGGTAGTCGGGGTCTGACCACGCTTCCACGCCGAGCTCGGCCAAGGTCCCGATCAGCACTTCCTCCAGCCGGTGCACGTACCGCTTGATGCGCTTGGAATCGGGAAGCGCCACCACCGGATAGCCGACGAGCTGGCCCGGCCCGTGATAGGTGATGTCACCGCCGCGGTCAACGAAGAAGAGCTCCGCCGACACTGCCTCCAACCCATCGTCGGACATCAGCATGTTGGAACGATCCCCGTTCCTGCCAACGGTGTAGGTGTGCGGATGCTCGAGCAACAAGAGATAGTCGTCGAGCGATCTGCCCTCGACACGACCTTCCCAGAAGGCTCGCTGCAGGTCCCAGGCCTCGGCGTACGGCATGCGCCCCAGCCACCGGGTGCGCAACAGAGCCCCGGAAGAGGCGTCCCCGCCGACCAGCGGCGCGGGGCTGCCAGCGCGTAACTCAGGGGTCAATTCAGTTCCTGTTCCCAATCCCAAGTCTCGAGGTTCTCTTTGATTTTGCGAAGGAACAGAACCGCCGTCGAACCATCGAAGGCCCGGTGGTCCCAGGTCAGGCCCAGGTAGCCGATGTGCCGGATGGCGATCATGTCCTGGCCTTCGTCGTTCGTGATCACCGTTGGCCGCTTGGCAACGGTATCGGTCGACAGGATCCCGGTATTGGGCACGTTGATGATCGGCGCCGACATGAAGGATCCGAAAGGTCCCGGGTTGGTGATGGTGAACGTACTGCCGGCGACATCGTCGGGCTCGAGCTTCCCGGCCCGTGCCTTCTCGGCCAGCCCTCGCACTTGCCGGGCCAGTCCGATCATCCGGAGCCCATCGGCATCGTGGATGGTCGCAACGATCAGGCCCCCCTGATCGAGGTCGATGGCCACGCCCAGATTGACTTTCGCATGGAACACGGCCTTCTTCTCTTCGAGGTAGTACGAGCTGTTGACCACCGGGAATGCCTTCAACGCGTCGATGGTCGCCCGGGCAATGAACGGCATATACGTGAGCGAGAAGCCCTCCCGCTCTTTGAAAGCCGCCCGGTGCCGCTGGCGGACTCGCTCCACCCGTTCGTAGTCGACCTCAACCGAAGTCCAGACGTGGGCGGCGGTCTGTTTCGCCAGAATCATGTTGGTTCCGATTCGGGTCCGGATGCGGTCCAGATCCCGGACGTCGTCGCCTTCCATGACCGCGAATGGTTGGCCGGTCCCGGTGGGGGCGGCCGCAGGCGGGGTCGCCGGCGCGGTGGCTGGAGCCGCGGGTTGACGAACGGGGGCGGCCGGGGCAGCACCGCCGCCTGCGTCGATCAACTCGAGAACATCCTTCCGGGTGATCCGCCCGGCCCGGCCGGTGCCGGCAATCTTGGTGAGATCCAGGTCGTGTTCCTTGGCCAGTTTGCGAACGACAGGAGAGAGGAACTTCGCCGCATCTACGGTTTCCGCAGTTTCTTCGGGACCGGCGTCGACCTCCACAGACGGTGTCACCGCAGCAACTGCCGGCTCGGCGACGGGTTGGGGAACCGCTACCGGCTCTGGTGCGGGCGCGGGTGGCGGCGCAGGCTCCGGCTCCGGCGCCGCCGGAGCGGCCGGAGTGGCGGCACCGGCAGCCGCGGGAACCTCACCGGCCTCACCGATGACGATCAACGGAGTGCCGACGGGCACCGTTACGCCGGCTTCCACCAGAATCTCGAGCACCGTGCCGGTCACCGGCGAGGGAACCTCGGTGTCCACTTTGTCCGTGGAAACCTCAAAGAGGACCTCGTCTGCGGCGATGGACTCACCGGGCTGCTTGGCCCAACTGAGAATGGTCCCTTCGGTGACCGTTTCGCCCAATTGCGGCATGGTGACCGTCGTGGACATGCTGTCTCCCTTACGCGTTGTGATGGTTGTTCGATGGACTCAATGCAAACTCCGCCCGGTTGCGGTGAGCAGGGTCTCACCGATGGCCTCGGACAATGTCGGATGAGCGTGAATGAACGCAGCCGCTTCCTCCGGTAAAGCTTCCCAACCGACGGCATACATGAGTTCGTGGATCATCTCACCTGCCTGGGGTCCGACTACCGACGCCCCCAGTATGGGACCGTCCTTCTGGACTACCAGCTTGACCAGCCCCCGATTCTGGCCGATGATCTTGGCCCTTCCGACACCGGTGAGGCCGTGCGAGGTCGTCTCGACCTCAAATCCGCTTTCCCGGGCTTTTTCCTCGGTGAGGCCGACCTCGGCCATTTCCGGGTGGGTGTACACGACGAGCGGCACTGCCCGATAGTCGACCGGGGCAGGTGTTCCTGTGGCAATGAAGGTCACCGCAGCAATGGCCTCGGCAAAACCGACATGGGCTAGCTGCGGTGTGCCTGCGACCACATCGCCGACGGCAAACACACCGGGGCTGGCCGTCATCATCGTCGCCAGATCCACCGTGACGAATCCGCGATCGACCACGGCGGAGGTGGTTTCGAGACCGATCCCTTCCGTTTGGGGGGCCCGGCCAACAGAAACGAGTACTACATCGACTTCGACCGACTCTTCACCGAACGGGACGACCACAGAGTCATCCCCGATCTCGGCAGCGCCCACCGTCACACCCGTCCTGACCTTGACACCACGGCGAGCGAGCTGTTTGCTCAGCTCGGCGGCGGCATCGCGATCGGCCCCGGGCACGATCTGGTCCATCAATTCAAAAAGGTGCACCTCGCTGCCGAGATCCACCAGCAGGCTGGCGAATTCGCAGCCGATAGCTCCGGCCCCGATGATGGCAACCCGCCCCGGTTGCTTCTCCCAATCGAGCGCATGATCTGAGCTGACGATGCGCTCCCCATCGAGGGGATACCCGGGGATGCTGCGCGGGGCCGATCCGGTCGCCACGATGACATTGCGGCCTTCGAGAACGCTCTCCCCTTCGTCGCCACTGACGATGACGCGGCCCGGTCCGTCGAGCCGTCCGAACCCGGACACGACATCGACCTTGCGCGCCTTGAGCAAACCGGTGAGACCCCGCACCAGACCGGTCACGACTTCGTTCTTCTTGGCGAGGGCCGTCCCCCAGTCAAGGGTCGGTTCGCCGGCGTTGACACCGAACGATCCGGCTTCGCGGACGGTGGTGAAGACATCGGCCGTGTGGAGCCAGTGTTTGGCAGGAATACACCCTCGCAGCAAGCACGTGCCGCCGACCGTGGGATCCTTCTCGACGAGCGCCACCGAGAGTCCGAAATTGTGGGCGTAGAGGGCGGCTGCGTATCCGCCCGGCCCTCCACCGATGATGACGACGTCGTACAAGATGTCCTCCGTGTAGGAGACCTGAGGATAGTTGAGGACAGGGTATGTCCCGGTGGTCCGGCAGGCAACGCGGTTCCTCCAGGCGGTACGCTGGCGCCGTGAAGACCCGGTACTTGCTCATCATCTCCCTGGCCGTTGCCTTTGTGATCTTGGCGGCTTCGGCGGTTTGGTTCCTCATGGCGGTCCAGTGAGCGCCTCGTTCGTCCTCGGCCCGTGGCGAACATAGTCAGGGGAACCGGTTGGAGGTGTCGAGCCCGGACTCGACGGAGCGGTCGGAAGCCACCCAGGCAGACTTCGAGTCGGACCATGGACAGATGCTGCAAAGGACTTCTGGCCCTGGTCGGTGCCGCCCCGTTGTCGCACAGTATGAGTGAGACGCAAGGTCTCCAGGGCCCCCGTCGGCCGGGTCCAGCCAGACGCTCGGTGTCCGGCTACCAGCCACGGGGGCCCATCATCGCCCGGTACCCTGTCGATGACCATCAGAAGGGAACGTCCATGGGACCCATTACCAAGACGGTTCGAGTGAGCGGCAGCTCGCCCCGATCGATCGAGGATGCCATCTCCGGCATTCTGGGACGGGCGGCCGAAACCCTCGAAGAGATCCAATCATTCAAGGTCATCGAAGTGGCCGGGAAGGTAGATCGTTCGGGAGCACCTTCCGAATACTCGGTCACTTTGGACATTGGATTCGTGGTCAGGGAATCCGCCGCCGAGCACGGCTAACCGTGCCGAGCGTCCCGAGGCAGGCTCGAACCTCGCAGGCCCATTCGCTCGGCGAGGGCATCTACCGGATCACGCTGCCTCTCCCCTTTCCAACCCCCCAGGCCGTCAATTGCTATCTCTTCGAAGGGGACCGGGGGCTGACGTTGTTGGACTGCGGCATCGATGGCACCCATGAATTCGAGTTGCTGCAACACGCTCTGGCGGGATTCGGCTTTGCCCTCGAAGACGTGCATCGGTTGGTGGCGTCCCACCTCCACGTGGATCACATGGGCATGGCCAAGCGCGTCGTCGAAACAACCGGATGTGAGTGGGTCATGCATAGCTCCACGTCGGCGGAGATCCAGCACTACAACGACTGGGGCCCCCGTCGTGATGCGCTGGCCCGCCTCGTCGCATCAAGCGGAGCCCCTCCTCAAGCGGTGGCCCGGTTTAGCCGGGGATGGTCTCGCCCCGCACTGGTTCTCCCAAGCGATAGCTCCGACGCATCCCGTCGAGGATGGCCAAGCCATACCGCTGAGTGAGAACCGGCGACTGCGTGTCCTCTTCACCCCTGGCCATCAGGCCAACCACCTGTGCCTGCGCGATTCGCGGACGGGATGGCTGTTCTCGGGCGACCATGTGCTGCCCCGAATCAGCCCCTTCATTCCGTACACCGGCGAAGACACGGACCACCTGGACGCGTACCTCGTCTCCTTGACTCGAATCATTTCGCTGGATGCGGGGGCAACGTATCCCGGCCACGGACCAACCATCGAGCGAGGATCGGTCCGGGCTCACCAGATCCTGCTCCATCATCAACGCCGCCTGGACGCCATGCTCGAGGTTCTGACGGAGCCCAGGACACCATGGGAGGTCATGCAATCGGTGTTCCGGCCCAACCTGAGCTCTCTGGAGGAACGACTCGCTTTTCAGGAGACGATGGCCCACCTGGAGCACCTGCGGAACGGCGGCCACGTCGAACGAGATGTGCTCGAAGGTTCTCGGGTCTATCGAAAACCGGTGGCGAGCCGCTAACTCGCCTTCAATCGAAATCCCCTGTTGCGCGCCTCGGCGGCTTCGTCCGGTGCGAAACTCGACAGGAGGTTCTTCGCGACCAGGTCGTCCGACTCAACGCGTTCAGAGAGCTCGGCGAAGTGATGGTCGTCGTCGCAGTCGTACACGACCATCGTGTCCCGCACGCCAACGAATCTGAATTCGGCAAATCTCCGCAGCCTTCCCATTACTCCCCTGCCTGTCTGCTGTTCGCTTCTTCTCCCGTATCCCACTCGCGCCAATCCTGCCATTCGGACATCTCGTCCAGATCGGGTTCTTCCAGGAGAAGGTCGCTTCTTCCAGGCGTGTCCACGTAGGTAATCCGATCGATGAGCTCGTCCTCGGTCGATAGTTCGAGATAACCCATCAGACTGTATTGATCCTGCTCGTTGGGGATCCACAACGCCACGATCGGCTGGTTCCCGTCCTCGCCGCGAGTAGCGACGAGTTGCGGGTACCGGCGCAGCAGCCCGGCCAGACCTTCGATGACACTATCTGCGCCATCCCCGTCGAGGAGGTCTGAGGCGACGTCGGCGGTGACCATTTCAGCAATCCCATCCAGGTCACGAGCATTGAACAGGTCGACAAATTCGTCACTGGCGTTTTCGACGGCGGCGTCGGCTACAGATTCGAATGCGGCATCTGCTGCTTCATCAGTCATCGGTCACCTCCACTAAAGATACATCGGATCGGGTCACCAACCGGCAGAACCAGTGCAGGCGGAGCAGCAACGGATGTCCTCCATTCCGGAATTGAACTCGGCGCCAGGGCGAGGAACACGGCCAGCATCAAACGGCCGGCGAGCGCACGTGACTCAGAAACGAGCAGGCTCACGATAGGTCCCGAACACTGCCTTGAGACATGCCACCATCTCCCCTTCGGTTACTCGCCGACGGGCCGCTTCGACCAGAAGCGGCATGAGATTGACCGAGCTTCGCGCCCCGGCTTCCAGCTCCGCCAGGGCCCGGTCGACTGCATCCTGATCCCGAACCCGGCGGACGGCTTGTAAGCGCCCTCGCTGGATCTCTTCTACTTCCGGGGCGATTCGCAACATCTCGATTGCGTCCTCATCGGTCTTGGCAAACCGGTTCACGCCAACCACGGAGCGCTCTCCCGAGTTGACCGCCTTCTCGAACTCGTAGGCAGAATCCGCGATCGCGGACTGGAAGTAGCTCTCCTCGATCCCGCGCAGCACCCCATCTAGCATCGAACCGCTCCCGAGCCGATCCACGATCTGCAGGATCTCCTCGACTCGTTCTTCCATCCGGTCGGTCATCTCCTCAACGAACCAGGAGCCGCCCAGCGGATCGATGGTATCGGCAACGCCGGTCTCCTCAGCGAGTACCTGCTGCGTTCGCAGAGCCAGCTCGGCTGCCGCCTCGGTTGGGAGGGCGTACACCTCGTCGAGGGCGTTGGTGTGCAAGCTCTGCGTGCCTCCCAGCACCGCCGCGAGGGCCTCGACGGTGGTCCTCACAACGTTGTTGTCCGGCTGCTGGGCAGTCAGCGAAACGCCGGCCGTCTGGGTGTGGAATCGCAGTTTCAGCGACCGCTCATCATGGGTCCCGTAGCGTTCCTTCATCCACCGGGCCCAGATCCGGCGGGCGGCGCGGAACTTGGCAATCTCCTCGAAGAAATCAATGTGGGCATCGAAGAAGAATGAGAACCGGGGAGCAAAATCCTCGATCTTCATTCCGGCTCGCTGGCAGGCCTCCACATAGGCGAAACCATCGGCGAGCGTGAACGCCAGCTCCTGGGTGGCGTTGGCTCCGGCCTCCCTGATGTGATAGCCGGAAATGGAGATCGTGTTCCATTGGGGTACCTCAGTGCGGCAGAAGTCGACCATGTCGACGATCAGGCGCAGATGCGGCTCCGGAGGGAAGATCCACTCCTTCTGGGCTATGTATTCCTTCAGGATGTCGTTTTGGAGCGTTCCGCGCAGGTCCTTCCAGTCAGCGCCTTGCTCCTCAGCGGCAACCAGAAGAAACGCGAAGAGAATCACGGCCGGACCGTTGATCGTCATCGACACGGAAACATCGGACAGCGGAATAGCGTCAAAGAGGCCGACCATGTCGTCCGCCGAATCGATGGCCACACCGCAGTGACCGACCTCACCGAGCGACATCGCGTCATCGGAGTCGTATCCCATCAGCGTTGGCATGTCGAATGCCACCGACAGACCGTGCTGGCCTTCGGCCAGAAGCTTTCGGAAGCGCGCGTTGGTATCGGCTACTCCGGCGAATCCGGCAAACTGGCGGATCGTCCAGAGTTTCCCCCGATACCCGGACGCATGGATCCCGCGGGTATACGGATAGTGCCCCGGGTATCCAATCTGACCGTCCGGGTCTTCCCCATCGACAAGGGGCGGGACCGGTTCGAAGGAGAGACTCTCAAATCGTTCCCGCCGCTTCTGCTGGGCGTCGTACTCCCCCTCCCAGGCGCTTCGATCGCTCACGGGTTCCGCCCAACGGCGACGTCGGCACCGCAATTGGGACATGGTGCGACGGCAACCTCCCCAACGATGAACGTGAACGAGCACTCCCCGCAGGTGGCTTTCGGCGAAGGTTCCCCGGGCTCGGGTGCTGCTGCTGGGGGCACCGTCAACGACGGCTCGGGGGCTGCGGCCGGACGGACCTCATTCACGGCACCGCACGATGGACAGGGAAAACGACCGGCGCCATCCACTGGAAACTGCGTACTGCATCGCCCGCACCGAACGCCCATCATGATGAATCCTCCACCGGTTCTCCAACTGCTCCGATCGTGGCCAGATACCGCGCTTCGCCCGCCAGAACGGCACGAATATCACTCTCATCGTACGAGACGCCGTGGCGCCGGGCGATCTGCTCTTTGATGTATGCAACCGCCGGGCCATGCCCGCCGGCTACTACCGTCACGCCTTTCGCACGTTTGCTCTCTGCCAGACCCTGGAGATAGTGCACTTCCCATTCGAGAATCCGACGTACACCTGCCTTCCCGAGACGGACCCGCACCTCTTCGTCGAGGTCCTGTATAGCGAAATCAACAGCATCATCGATGGAGTAGATCAGCTGACCGGTTGCGGATCGACGTTTGGCTTCCTGCCAGACCATGGCAGCAATCACGACCAGAAACACGGCCAGCAACAAAGCTGCAACGACGACGGCAGTCCGGGGATTCATACCGGTCATGCTACCGGCACCACCATCCCACGCCGCATGAGTCGGCGACCCTCGGCGCGGACCGGCCGATCGTCCGGCTCGCCGCGATTAGTGTCAAGGGAAAGGAGCCCGGGTGGAATTCGCCTTGATGACTGAGCCCCAGATGGGCGGTACCTACGAAGAGCAGCTGGCCGCCGCCCGCTGGGCTGAGCAAACCGGCCTGACCAGTTTTGCTCGTTCCGACCACTACTACTCCAGCCGGCAACCCCCGGCGGAAGCCACTGACGCGTTTTCTGTGCTGGCCGGACTCGCCCGCGAAACGTCGCACATCCGGCTCTGTGTGCTCGTTTCGCCCATAACCTTCCGGCACCCGGCCGTGCTGGCCAAGATGGCGGCGACCATCGACCAGATGTCCAACGGACGACTGGATTTGGGAGTCGGCACGGGTTGGATGGACGTCGAGCATGACGCTTTCGGGTTGCCCTTCCCGGCCTGGAGTGAGCGTTTTGGCCGTCTGGAAGAAGCGCTCCTCTACCTCCGGGCGGCCTTCGCGGAAGGGCCGCAGGTCTTTGCCGGCCGCTACTACGAACTGGAGGCGGACGTCCGTCCCATCCCGAAAACCAGGATCCCCATCATCGTCGGGGGCCAGGGCCCGCAGCGAACCCCGCGCCTGGCCGGCACCTATGCCGACGAATACAACCACTTCGTCGGCACCGCTTCTGAAATTGCCCCCAAGATCAAACGGGTCCGCGCCGCGGCCATCAAGGCCGGGCGGGACCCCGATCGGATCACCATGAGCGTGATGGGACCGGTCCTGGTTGGGGTCGACGAAGCTCAATACCGCCAGAAGCTCGAAACGGCCGCCGCGCACCGAAACGACGAGGCCGACGAACTCGAACGCCGCTGGGAGTCACACGGAATCCCACTCGGCCCGCCTTCTCGCGTCGCCGAAACGCTGGCAGGGCTCGAAGCGGCCGGCGTCACCAAGTTCTACGTCCAGCACCTCGACCTCTCCGATCTGTCGGCCCTCGACCAAACGTTCGAGGTGCTGCTTTCGTAGGTTTCTTGACATGAGCCGAGCAGATTCCGACCCTGAAATTCCACTATGTCCGTGGTGTATTTAGGCTGTGTTCATGCCGACCCAAACACCACTCCTTCAGATCCAGGACCTCCACGCCCGTGTCGCCGACGCAGAGATTCTGCGCGGAGTCGACCTCACCGTCGAGCAGGGCGAGATTGCCGCTCTCATGGGCCCCAACGGGTCGGGTAAGTCCACGCTGGCGAATGTACTCATGGGCAACACGAACTACGAGGTGACCTCCGGAAGGATTCTCTTCAAAGGCGAGGACGTTACGGCGGCACCACCGAACGATCGAGCCAACCTGGGTATGTTCCTGGCGTTCCAGTATCCGGAGGAGATACCCGGGGTATCGGTCGTGAACTTCCTGCGCGCGGCGCTCTCCAACCGCACCGGTATCGAATATACGGTCCTCGAATTGCGGTTGAAGGTCATGGACGCCATGAAGGAACTCGGCATGGAATCGAGTTTCGCCGACCGATACCTGAACGAAGGATTCTCGGGAGGAGAGCGAAAACGCAACGAGGTTCTGCAAATGGCCGTCCTGGAACCAGACCTGGCCATCATGGATGAAACCGACTCCGGCCTCGACATCGACGCATTGCGGATTGTGGCCGAAGGAGTCAACAAACTAACCGGACCCGAACGCGGGTTCCTGATCATCACCCACTATCAACGCCTTCTCGACTACATCACACCCGACGTGGTTCACATCTTCATGAACGGCCGGGTGCTGACCTCGGGCGGTCCCGAGCTCGCCGTCAGGTTGGAAGCAGAAGGCTACGACTCTTTTCGAACCGGCGCCCAGGTCTAGAGGCGAGGGTAACGTGATCGACTACTCCCATCTGACCCCGGATTTCCCCATTCTCGAGCGCCGGGTCCACGGAAAGCCCCTCGTGTTCCTCGATTCGGCCGCCTCGAGCCAGAAACCGATTCAGGTTCTTGACGCCATGGATGCGATCTATCGCTCGCACTATGCGAATGTCCATCGAGGGGCTTACCTCCTCTCCGAGGAAACAACCACCGCCTATGAAGAGGCGCGGGGCAAGGTGGCGCGATTCATCAACGCCGGGTCACGATCCGAAGTGGTGTTCACCCGGGGAGCGACCACGGCGCTCAACACCGTCGCGTTCGGATGGGGCATGGACCATCTGCAGGCCGGCGACCGAATCCTGCTGACGATGATGGAGCACCACGCCAATGTGGTCCCATGGCAACTGGTCGCCCGCCGGACTGGCGCCGAACTGGTCTACCTGCCCATGACCGACGACTACCAACTCGATCTCGACCGGCTCCCCGAGTTCCTCGACGAGCGTGTCAAAGTCTTCTCGTTCACCGGCATGTCGAACGTAACGGGAACGATGCCACCGGTCGCCGAGCTCGCCCGAATGGCGCGAGCCGTAGGTGCGCTCGTCATTGTCGATGCTGCCCAGTTGATCACCCACGCTCCGGTCGATGTCCAGAGACTCGAAGCCGATGCCATAGCGTTCTCCGGCCACAAGATGCTGGGTCCCACCGGTATCGGAGCCCTCTGGGGTCGTCCTGCGTTGCTCGAAGAGATGGAACCCTTTGAGGGCGGCGGCGAAATGATCAGCGACGTGCGGCTCGATGGGTCAACCTGGGCCCCCGTGCCGCACAAGTTCGAGGCGGGAACGCCTCCGTTCGTCGAAGCTATCGGCCTGGGAGCTGCGACCGACTACCTCGAAAAGATCGGCATGGGCGAGGTGCGCCGGCATGGCCAAGATCTCACCGCCTATGCACTGCAACAACTCGCCGGGCTGCCCGCCGTCCGGGTATTCGGACCGGCGGATCTCGACCGGCGGGGCGGAGTCATCAGCTTTACCCTCGGCGATATTCACCCGCACGATGTAGCGACCATTCTCGATCAGGAAGGCGTCGCCGTTCGCGCCGGTCACCATTGCGCCAAGCCACTCACGAGAGCACTGGGTGTCCCGGCCACCGTCCGTGCCTCATTCCAGGTGTACAACACGAGAGAGGATGTCGACGCGCTCCTGGCCGGCCTCCGCAAGGTGCAAGAGGTTTTCCATGTCGATTGAAGATCTCTACCGGGATGTGATCCTCGACCACAACCGCAATCCCCGTAATCGCGGAACCCTCGACCACCCTGACGCCCACGCCGAGGGCAACAACCCTCTGTGCGGGGACGAACTGCAGCTCGACCTTCACCTGGACGGCGATCGCGTCACCGAAGTGGCCGTCCAGGGTCAGGGATGTTCGATCAGCCAGTCTTCCGCTTCGATGATGAGTCAAGCCATCAAAGGCAAGACGCTCGACGAGGTCCACGACCTCATTTCCACCTTCAAGGCAATGATGGACATCGACGTGGCGGCGCCTACGCAAGCAGGCCTCGATCCCGACCGTCCGGGCGCGGTGCTCGGTGATCTGGAAGCTCTGCAAGGAGTTCGCAAGTTTCCGGTCCGGATCAAGTGCGCCAACCTGGCCTGGACCACACTGGAAGAAGCACTCAAGAGCCGTCAGTAGTCAGCCATCAGTCATCAGTGAAGGCATGCCGTTCTGAATACTGAATACTGAATACTGGCGACTCCCTCTAGCCCACTCCCCCTTCGGTCATGCGCTTGAGATCGAGAGCCTTGTCGACTTCTTCTTCGGACATCCAGCCTTTCTCCAGCACCACTTCTCGCACCGTGCGGCCACTCGCAAAAGCCTCTTTGGCGGCAATGGAACCGTTGTCATATCCGATGTGGGGGTTGAGGGCTGTGACGACGATGACGTTCTTCTCGAGAAGGTGACGGGCCCGTTCCGCGTCGGCGACGATGCCGTCGACGCATTTCTCAGCCATCAACCGGCAGGCGGCTGCCAGTAGGGAGATCGACTCTCCCAGATTGCGAGCCATCATCGGCATCATGACATTGAGCTCGAAGTTGCCGTTCGCTCCTCCCCAGGCGACGGCGGTGTCGTTGCCCATGACTTGCGCCGCAACCTGCATGGCCATCTCCGGGATGACCGGATTGACCTTGGCAGGCATGATGGAACTGCCCGGTTGCAGAGCGGGAAGCTTGATCTCGGCGATGGCGGTCACCGGTCCTGAGGACAACCAGCGGAGATCGTTGGCGATCTTGAACAGCGAAACCGCCACCGTCTTCAAGGCCCCGGAGGCGTTGACAATTGCATCTTTCGAAGCCTGCGCCTCGAAATGGTTTGTGGCTTCGAAAAACCCGTAGCCGGTGCGCTCCGCCATGACGGCGATGACCTTGGCAGCGAAACCTTCCGGACAGTTGATCCCGGTTCCGGTGGCCGTGCCACCCAGGGGAAGCTCCTCGAGTTCCGGGATCACCTTCTCCACTCGTTCGGCGGCCTTGCGAATCTGGGCCGCATACCCGGAGAACTCCTGCCCGAGGGTGACGGGCACTGCATCCATCAGATGGGTTCGGCCGGATTTGACGACGTCGGAGAACTCATCGGCTTTCCCCTCGAGTGATGCACCAAGAACAACCAGGGCGGGCAGCAGATCCTGGCGCAGCGCGTCAACCGCCGCGACATGCATCGCCGTCGGAAAGGTGTCGTTGGACGATTGGCCGAAGTTGACGTGATCATTGGGGTGGACCAGCTTCGAGCCACGTTTGCCACCCAGCAACTCGGAAGCCCGATGAGCGATCACCTCGTTGCTGTTGGTGTTGCTTGAGGTCCCGGACCCGGTCTGGAATACATCGACCGGGAATTCCCCGTCGAGGCCACCTGCCATCACTTCGTCGGCCGCTTGCCGGATGACCTTGGCCTTGTCCTCGTCGACGAAACCATCAGCTCCCGACACCTCGGCCGCCGAGCCTTTGAGCAACCCGAAAGCCCAGATGATTCTGCGGTCGACCTTGATGCCCGAAACCGGGAAGTTGTCTACGGCTCGCTGGGTGGATGCCCCGTAGAACGCATCAACCGGTACCTTGACCTCACCCATCGAGTCGCGTTCAATCCGATACTCCACGGCCGGCTCCTCTCGTTTGTTCCTTCGTAGCGTAGGCGCCCGTGCTCGGGCCGACCCAGGGACCTAAGTCACTTATGTCTGCAGTAAAGACTGGGCCCCGCTCTGCCGATATTCCTCATGCGGGGTGAGGCAAAAAATCCGCCGAGCACAAATGAGAAACACGTGACGCAGACGGGGCGCCGAGCCAACAGATCTCCAACGGCCGTGCGCGGAACCACCAGGGTTTGGTGGCTCACCGCGTTCATTGCCGTGAGTGCGGCTGCCATCTGGTATTCGGTGCTCGACCTGCCGGTGTTGCGGAACTCCCCCCAGCTGCCGTGGTGGGGACTCGCCGTCGGATTCTACGTGGCCGAACTCGCAGTGGTGCACTTGCGCTTCCGAAAGGACGCCCACTCTTTCTCCATGAGCGAGATCCCCCTCGTTCTCGGTTTGTTCTTCGCCTCCCCGGCTCATCTGGCCGTCGGTCAGTTGGTGGGTATCGCGGCCGTTTACGCCTTCCACCGCCGGCTTCCTTCGATCAAGTTCGCCTTCAACATTGCACAGTTCGGACTCCAGGGAGCCCTCGCCGTCACCGTCTTCCGCGGCATCGTTGCACTGGGTGATCCCCTGGGCTTGATCGGATGGCTTGCAGCCGTTGCCGCCGGCCTCGTTGCCACCATCGCCGCCGACCTCCTGATCAACGTGGCCGTGCGACTAACGGGCGGACATGTGCCTCGTGAAGACCTCGTGCAGGTGCTGGCGCTCAGCTGCCTGGCCGGTTCCATGAACGCCAGCCTGGCCGTGAGCGCCGTCGTCATATTGTGGGCCGCACCCTCCGCAAGCTGGCTGGCGCTCATGCCTCCCGTCATTCTGTTTCTTGCGTATCGGGCATATGTCTCGCAACGCCACGAGCGGGCAAAACTCGAATCGCTATACGAAGCCACCCGATCGTTGCATCGGACGCCCCAAATAGAGGCAGCCCTCGTGGCCGCCTGCCGGGATGCAACCCGGATGCTCGAGGCGGAATACGCCGAAATCCTGCTCTTCTCGGAACGGAACCGGTTGGAGACGTACTGGACGGCAGTCGGACCACGGGACCGGTTGAACGTGATGCAACCCGCTGATCTGCCCCCGGGAGCGTGGGAGAGGTTGGCGGAAGTCGGTCGAGCAACGCTTCTCGCTGCGAGCGATGCATCCGCCCTGAGTCTCCCGCCCTCCGAGCGTGGACCGATCAAAGAAGCTCTGGTCGCACCCTTGACCAGCACCACCGGAGTGGTCGGCGTCATCATCGTCTTCAACCGGGTCGGCGATATCAGTTCGTTCGTTGCCGACGATGTTCCCCTTTTAGATACGCTCGCCAACCAGATCAGTGTTTCCCTCGAGAACGGCCGTTTGGAGGATTCGCTCTCCCAGCTCACCGCGCTCAAGAATCGACTCGAAGAGGTCATCAAATCGAAAGACGAGTTTGTGGCATCCGTCAGTCACGAACTGCGGACGCCGCTCACTGCGGTCGTGGGGCTTTCCCACGAACTCAACGACAACTGGCAGATCTACGAGGCTGCCGACGCCCGCGAGATCGTTGAACTCATCGCCTCGCAGAGTTCCGAACTGGCCGACATCATCGAAGATCTCCTCGTCGCCGCCCGAGCGGACATCGGGACGCTCACCCTCCAAGCGCGCCGCGTCGACCTTCGGGCCGAACTGGACGCCGTGATTGCCGGACATTGTGTCCCAACCTCGCAAACGGCACCGACCGTCCACATCGAACCCGGGGCAGAGTTCATCTGGAGCGATCCCCTCCGGTTTCGTCAGATCATCCGCAACCTTCTCTCCAATGCAGCCCGCTACGGCGGGAAGAACGTGTCCGTACAAGCCTTCCGAGACGGTCCCCGGGTAACGGTGGCCGTTCGAGATGACGGGCCGGGAGTCCCGCTCGACCGGGCGGGAACGATCTTCGATCCTTACACGTCGGCTCATGAGCCGGGCACCCAACCAGGGTCGGTCGGACTGGGACTAGCCGTGTCGCGCACCCTGGCGCGACTGATGAGCGGGGACCTCATCTACTCGGGGAACGGCGGCACCACCTTCGAGTTGACGATCCCGGCCGACAACTCGTAGGAACGATTCGGTCAGACGTCGAACGGCGTGTCGGTGAAGTACTCCGAAGCAGCCTTCGCCCGGACCGGACCCGACGAGACCTCAATACCCAACCGTTCTCGCAATGCCTCGTACCCACCGTCTTCGAGCTCATCAGCGAGTTCCGGGCCGCCGGACTCGACAATCCGACCGTTCATCATCACGTGGATCCGATCGGGGGTCAGGTAGCGGAGAATTCGGCTGTAGTGGGTGATCATCACCACGGCCATGTCCGGGCTTCGCATAGCCTCAACCGCCTCGGCGACCTCACGGACCGCGTCGATATCGAGCCCTGAGTCGATCTCGTCGAGAATGGCCACCTTGGGACCTAGAACGGCCATTTGAAATATCTCCGAGCGCTTCTTCTCCCCGCCGGATAGGTCAACATTGACCGCCCGGTTCAGAAAAGGCTCCATGTCAAACTTGCCCGCGGAGGTGGCCAGGCGCGCCTCGATCTGGTCTGCCGGGATGTGCCGTTCGTCGGCTACCTCCTTCATGAACTCGCGCAGGCCAACCCCGGCGATTTCAACGGGATACTGAAACCCCTGCATGAGCCCGAGCCGGGCTCGATCCGTGATCGACTTGTCGAGGAGCTCGGTCCCGCCCAACTCGGCCGAACCGTCAACCGAATAATCCTGCTTGCCGGTCAAGACGTGACACAGGGTCGATTTGCCGGAGCCGTTCGGCCCCATGATGGCGTGGAGCTCCCCGAACGGAACTTCGAGGTCGACGCCCTTGAGGATGGCGGTGTCGCCTACTGAGGCCCGGATGTCCCGGATCAAGAGAGCTGCGCTGGTCACGATTCCTCCCGGTCGTCGAGGAGCACGTACAGATCGCCGCCCTCGGTCTTGGTTTCATAAACGGGCACGGGTTTGGTGGCCGGAAGCGTTAGCGGTTCGCCCGTGCGGAGATCGAACGTTGCTCCGTGCCTCGGGCACTCGATCTCGTTATCAAACACATCGCCTTCTGATAGGGAAGCCTCCGCATGGCTACACCGGTCTCCAATGGCATGCACTTCGCCACCGATGCGGAACAGGGCAATCCGATGCGGACCTGCCTCAACCCGGATGCCCCGCGCCTCCGGCAACGCGGCAGTAGTCGTGATCTTGACCCAATCCGCCATCAGACCCGGCCTTCTTTCTGGGCCTCAACGAACTTGCGATTGACCTCTGTGCGTACCGGTCCGGCCAGGGCAGGATGGGGCAAGCGGTTGATGACCTCCTCGAAGAAGCCGTGCACCAGCAGCCGGGCGGCGCGAGCTTCCGAGAGGCCCCGGCTCATCAGGTAGTAGAGCGGCTCTTCTTCGAGCGGCCCGACCGTGGAACCATGTCCGCAGATGACATCATCGCTGAGGATCTCCAGATTGGGGACTGAGTGAGCTGAGGCACCCTCGGACAGAACCAGGTTGCGATTCGTTTCGAAGGCGCTCACTTTGGCAATGTCCTTCACGATTTTCACGAGCCCGGTGAATACCGAGCGCGCCTGATCCTGAACCGCTCCTTTGAGAAAGACGTTCGAGGAGGTGTTCGATCCGAGATGGTTCATGAAGAGCCGATAGTCGAGTGTTTGCTTCTGTTCGCCGAAGAACAACCCGACCAGGTCTGTCGACGCGCCACGTCCTGCCACGTCGAGATTCAGGTGCAAGCGACCCAGCCGGCCACCGAGACCGACCTCACCCAAGCGCGCGTTGGCATCTCGACCAATGAGCACCCGCTCGTGCGCGATGCTGTGCGTCTCGTAGGCAAACCGCTGGACGGTGCTGAGCTTGAGTCGCGCACCATCTTCGACGAAGGCCTCAATGTGAGGGTTCACCACCAGGAATCTCCCAGCCGGCGACCTGAACCCAACGACAACACTTGCATCGGCGTTTGCCTCGACTAGGAGCGTGACATGAGGAAACGAAACAGTTCCCTCAGCGGTGGCTTGCACGTCGATGTAGAAAGGCCGCTCGACAGTGCGGTTGGCCGGTATCCGCAGGAGAACGCCGTCGTGGGCAAAGGCGTGGTGCGCAGCCGAGAAAATATCGAGATCAGGCGCGACTCCGGTGCCGTACAGGGTGGCCAGGGCTTGCTCTTCCTCAGCGAGTCCCTCTCGCAGGGAAACAAACACGACGCCGTCTTCATCCACCTCGATATCGGTCACCATCCCATCGGTGATCGTGGCGTGTCCGGCCATGGATCCGAGAGCCAAGGCCACGTCGTCGATGCCGCCCATACCCTCCTCGGGCGTCGGAGCCAGATCGAGATCCTGAAGTCGGAACGGGAGATCGACGTACCGCCAGACCTCTTCTGCAGATGAAGGCATTTCCAGCTTTTCGAAAGACTCAAGACCACGGCGTCGGGTGGCAACCAGGAAGTCCGGGATCTCGCCGTTGAGCAGATCGATCGTTTCCGGGCGAAGCGGCAGGGCGGGACGGGTTGGCACGAAAGGACTCCTCGAGGATGATGCGGTTCCATGGTATTAGCACTGAGCAGATAGGAGAAACGGAGGTCCTTCCCGGCGAACGAAGTCAGCGAATGAGGGCGGCTCCGCTCACAACGGACCGGGCCGCAGAAGGGGCCGGTTTTCCATCGAGAAGGCCCGTTCCCGGCTAGTCCAGAAGGCTCCTGGCCTTCGCGAACACGTCGTCCAGCATCTTTTCCGTGAGTCGTCCGGTGAACGTGTTTTGCTGGCTGGGATGGTAGGACGCCACCAGTATGGGGCCGGCGGGCCGGAGATCGACCTCGAGCCCGTGCGCGAAACGGGGGCGCGGTTTGGGGATTCCGACGCCACGAGCAGCCAGGATGCGGAGAACCTGTATATACGCCATACCGCCCAGCGGGACGACTACCGCGACCCGGCGCAGCACATCTAACTCGGCTTCCAACCAGCACCGGCAATTCTCCCGTTCTTCGGGAGTCGGTTGGTTGTCGGGCGGGGCGCACCGAACGATCGCGCTGACAAATGCGTCCGTGAGCTCGAGGCCGTCCTGTCGGGAAACAGCCTCGGGCTGGTTGGCAAATCCGGCGCGATGCAGCGCCCGGAACAGCCAGTCCCCGGATCGGTCGCCTGTGAACATCCGGCCGGTGCGATTAGCCCCATGGGCGGCCGGGGCGAGACCAACGATGAGAAGTCTTGCCTGTGGATCTCCGAACCCCGGCACCGGTTTCGACCAATAGTCCCAGGCCCGGTAGGCAGCTCGCTTGGTGAGACCCGCCTCTTCTCTCCAGGACACCAGCCGTGGGCAACGCCTACAGCCTTCAACGTCTTTCTGAATGGCAGCCACTCCCATGTACAAGAGAGTACAAGTCGCTGCCAAGCTGAGCGGGGTCGGGCAGAATGGCTTCATACAACGCGACGGAAGAGGAGCCATGGGCAAGCTACGACGCACACTGGAGTTGGCGAAGGCATCCGCTGAAGTTCTCCGGGCAGACAAGGAGCTGCTCCTGCTTCCGATCCTCTCGTTCCTGGCCAGTGCTGTGGTCGGAGCCACCTTCCTTGTGCCGACCCTGCTGATCGTCGACCAGGAGAGCCCCATCACCTATGTTGTTGCCTTCGTTGCGTACATCGCTCTTGCGTACGTAACCATTTTCTTCAACACGGCGCTCGTCTCCGCGGCGGACGAACGACTCCAAGGTGGCGACCCGACGCTGGGAAGTGCCCTCCGCGGTGCCACGCAACGGGCCGGACGTATCTTCCCTTGGGCGGTTGTCTCGGCAACTGTGTCGGTACTGCTCCGGATGCTCGAACAACGCGGGGGCATGGTCGGTCGAATCGCGGCGAGTCTGGCGGGTTTGGCGTGGGGTTTGGTCACCTTCCTCGTCATCCCCGTTCTGGTCATCGAGGATGTCCCGGTCCGCGATGCCATCCGGAGGTCCGGGGAGTTGTTCAAGAAAACCTGGGGCGAGAACGTTGTTGCGATGGTCGGATTCGGGCTACTCGGATTCCTGGCGGTACTTCCTGCCCTGGCTCTCATCGCCCTGGCCGTGACGAGCGGAAGTGGAGCGGTGGCGGCAGTCTCCGTCGCCGTGGCCGTGGTCTGGGTGGTTGGCACTGCTGTGGTGTTGTCGGCGCTCAACGCCGTTTTCCAGGCGGCGCTGTATCGCTACGCGGCGAGCGGGCAGGTGGTGGGTCCGTTCACTCCCGAGATCATGGGATCGGCCTTCGCTCCCAAGCGCTAGCCGGCGGCCCCGGTTCTCATTCGGAAGCAGGGTCGGCGCTGGCAGGCTTGAGGGCCCCGGCGGTGTGGTTGCTGTTGGCGTTCCAGAGCATCCAGCCGATGCCATATTTTTCGGCTGCGTCGATCTCAGCTCGCACTTCTGAAGGCCCGTAGTAGTAATCGGCCAACCAGGGACGCATGATCGCGGTCGCATGCAAGCGAGGCATGCCGGCGGCCAGGGCTGCATCGATGACCCCTCCCGGATTATCGAAGGGTGTGGCAAACCCGAATGAGCCGTCCGAGTAGTGGTCCGGGTAGATCATGGGACTGATAGCGTCGACCGCGCCGGAGAGGTCCTCAGTTCGCTGGCCGATGCCCTGATCGTCCGGAACGGAAAGAATGATGGCAAAGACGTCGGCCGAGACCGCACAACCGAGCGGATTCAGCAGATCCCGGGCTTGGTTCAGGAACGCGGCAATGACACCAACCCTGGCATTCCCCGCTGCCGGGTCGTTGTATGCGCCCAAATACGCAACGCCTCCATCGAATCGGACCGAGGATCCGAAACCATCGGGGAACCGCACATAGTCGAACTGGATCTCATGGACGCCTGCCATACATGCCTCTTCGGCCAGATCGAGGGCGTACTGGCGAGCGGACGCGTCGGTCGGGTCGAGGAAGTACTGGCCGTTCTTTTCGAACGGGGTCCCATCCGAGTTCGTAATCGCCAGATCAACCCGGGCGCGGGCAGCCACCGGATCCTGAAAGGTAACCAGGCGCCCGATCATGTAGAGATCGTGTTCTTCCACCTCCTCGATGAGTTCTCTGAGTTGGTAGAACTCCCGGGTTGCCCCCACTTCTTGGGCGAGAGGAACCGCGGATTCGTAGTACACACGACCTGATTCGTCTTTCAAGTCCACCACCAGCGCATTGACTTCGGTGGAATCGGCCAGGCTCAGGAGCCCGTTCCAGGCCTCGGTGTTCTGCGGGGTCCACCCCGTGACATGGAGGGCTCGCACCGTTCGCGGCTCCAGGGCAATCTCCAATTCGGTCGCCACTCCGTCCCAGGCCGCCGTGGCGGACATCCAGGCGGGCCGGGCAACGGTCACCTCACCGGCCACAACCCTTTCCAGCCGAAACGAACCGTCCGCATCACTGATCGTCGCGACCTCACCGAGGCGCACCGTGGCGCCCTCGACGCCGTCTCCGTCCGAATCGGCAATGCGGCCGGCCAGCACCACCGGTTGCAGTGTCATTTCGAGCGGATCGTCGCTGAACTCTTCGAGGTTGGCCGTTGCATCATGGAATCCAGGTGCGGCCGCCACCACCTCGATCGGTGTGTCCTCCCACACGGTCGAGGCCACCCCGGCTGCGTCCGTCTCAGTCACGAAGCCTTCGAAGTCGACTCGTGCTCCGACCATCGAAACGCCGGCGTCGTCGACCACACTCACGAAGATCGCCGGGGGAGCCGGAGGCACCGGAGTCGGAGTCTCTCCGATTACCACCATGGACGTGTTGAGACAGGCGCTCAACCCCAGAGAGCCCACCAGGAACATGACGAGAGTTGGTTTGCTGGTCGTTGTCCGCAGGACCCGGCCCATGTGCATAGCACGAGAGGGTACTCAACTTCAGCAGATGACCGGCAACCGGCAAGGGAGATCGCCTGGCAGAACCGATTCGCCGTTGTCAGCGTCACTCTGGCGTGATACCTTGCAAATGCTGGCAATGACAGGAGATGTGAGAGCTTGCCCAAGCGCGGTCCGCGATTCAATCCCCATGTACGACACAGTGGGCATTTACCTCGAAGAAGTATCCGCCCACACCCTGCTCGATGCCGAAGATGAGGTGCGGTTGGCACGGGCGATGGAGGCCGGCCGCAAAGCCCAACACAGGCTCGAATCCGGCGACGATCTCACCCCTGCCGAGCGCGCCAAGCTCTACCGCCTGACCCATGCAGGCGAAGAAGCGAAGATGATGTTCATCCGGTGCAATCTGCGCCTCGTCATCTCCATCGCCAAACGATATGCCGGGCGGGGCCTCGATCTCCTCGACCTCATTCAGGAGGGCAACCTCGGCCTGATCCGAGCGGTTGAGAAGTTCGATTGGAGAAAAGGTTTCAAGTTCTCGACCTACGCAACCTGGTGGATCCGCCAGGCCATCACCCGCGGACTCGGCAATCAAGCGCGGACTATCCGGCTGCCGGTGCACATGGTCGATGTCGTGAGGACGGTGCAGGACACGGAGCAGGCTCTCGCCGAGGAGTTGCGCCGGCCGCCCACCCTCAAAGAGATCGCCGAGGCGAGCGGACTCGATGTCGAGCGAGTCCAGGCCGCGCTCTCGGCTCCTTCGGACACCGTTTCCCTCGACCGTCCGGTCGGCGAAGAGGGAGACGCCGAACTCCAGGACTTTGTAGAGGACGAAAGCGCTCCAGACCCCTTCGGTCACACGGCCGCCGTCATGCGGCGCCTCCACCTCATCGACGCGCTCCGAATTCTCGAAGAGGGCGAACGCCAGGTACTCATGATGCGTTTCGGTTTGGACGGTGGCGAACCCAGAACCCTTTCCGATGTAGGAAAGATCTTCAATCTGACCCGCGAGCGCGTGCGTCAGATCGAGGGGAGAGCCATCTCGAAGCTGCGACACCCGTCATGTTCCATAGACCTCGAGTCATTGCTGTAACCTGCCGGTATGGACCTCGAATTCACCCCCAACATGCTCATCATCGTGGCAGCCGCTGCCTTTGGCGGATTGTTGGGGGGCATTCTGACCGGTCGCAAGGCTTCCGTCGTCGGTTCGATACTGATGGGCATCATCGGTGGCCTCGTCGCCTCGGTCTTGACTCGCGCCGCCAATTTCCCACCGATCGTCGAGATAGCGGGGTATTCGGTCGTCTATGCGGTCTTCGGTGGCATTTTTCTGGCCGCCGTCGTCGGCTTCGGAAGCCGCTAAGCAGTCATCCGGCGTTTTCGCGTGCCCGGATTGTTCGCCAGTCCTGGTCCTAGGAGTTCCTTAATGGCTGCCCGGGTGAGGTTCTGCTCCCCACCCAGGTCCCCTTTTGCATCGACGGAACGGCCTGAGCCGATCACCTGACAACAGACAGCGTTGCTCAACGTTTCTTGTCATACCTGGACGGTATGTTTGATGGATGAGAACGGTAGAGACGACCATCG
Organism: uncultured Actinomycetota bacterium; assembly: GCA_963718995.1. Lineage (GTDB taxonomy): Bacteria > Actinomycetota > Acidimicrobiia > Spongiisociales > UBA4744 > UBA4744. The sequence goes on along the minus strand of CAVRAP010000021.1, from coordinate 133,350 downwards.
ACCAGCTCGAACAGCTATTGGTTAGCGACGAATCCCTCGTCGCCCGGCTTCGCTCCCGCCAAATCGCAACCCTCCAAGCTCTCGGACCTGGCCCAAGTCCCGATGATGGACGGGGCTCGTAACCTTCCCGAATGGGCCGCATCTCGCATGGACTTGACCGCCGATACCGCCAAGCGGCTGGTGGAGACGGCTCGTCGACTCATCGACCAACCCGACCTCGCACGGGAACTCGGCGAAGGGACGGTGTCATTCGAGCGGGTAATCGAAGAATCCCGGCTGGTTTCATCAGGAGCCGAACCTGATTTCGTCGCCCGGTCACGAGGCTGGGACTTAGCCGGACTCCGCCGCATGACGGCCCGCCACGTTCAGATGAGTCGACGGGATGAACAGCGGTTATTCGGAGAACGATTCTTGTCCGTCCAACCCACCCTGGATCAAACCTCGTACAAGCTGTGGGGACAGTTTCCCGGTAGCGACGGTCGCATCATCGAGCAGGCTCTGATCCATCGCGCCGATCAGTTCCCATGCCCCGGGCCGTGTTATCGAATCGTTGCTCCAACTCCAACATCTCGTCCCGGTCCAACACTGCAATCGTGTTCGACGCCTTGTGCGGATCGAGACCGATAACCCATCTCAGTCATTGCCTTCTCCTCGTCCTCGCCGTATTCCTGACAGTGGACAGGACGGGCAATGCCTCTTCAAGCAGAGCAAACCTCTCTTCAGCCACACCCCATCCGAGGTCCAGGCCGCCAGCCATTCAAGAGCCACAACCCGAACACGGAATGGGCAGCCGGTTCACGAGCGCGAGCCATCCAGGACCTCAACCCGAAGACTCGCCGAGCCCCCGAATCACGTCCAGTTCTAACAAGAGGCCGGTTATGGGCGGGGGTTCAGGTGCCCTTTCGGCCAGCTGCGGTTTGGCAACCGCAGCTGGCTCGTATGACGAGTTCTACGTCGAGCACGGTGCGGTGGGGGAAGTGTTTGTTGTCAAGTGTGTCGTGTATCGCTTGGGTGGCAAGATGTCCGGCCCGCTCAACTGGTGCGGTGACCGTGGTGAGTTCGGGGTTGACGACGGTCGCGAGCTCGGAATTGTCGTTGCTTGTGATCGCGAGTTCGGTCGGGATGTGAACCCCGAGATCGGTGGCTGCTTGGTAGGCGCCGACCGCTAGGGCGTCGGAGGTCGTGGTGATCGCGGTAGGTGGACGGGTCATCGTAAGGAGTCGGTGCGCCGCTGTCTTACCTGCGGCTATGGCGAAGCCATCGGTTTCGACCGTGTGGCGACCTGAGTGTTCGATCCCGGCTTCGCTGAGAGCGCGATTGTGGCCCTGCAGTTTTGCAGCAATGTTCCTCAGTCCGACAGGTGGGGTGATGTACCCGATGGTCGTGTGTCCGTGCTCGATAAGGTGGCGAGTTGCCAGGTATTGTGACCGTTCGAGGTCAAACTCGATTGATATCCCGGGGGAACCAGGTGAGTCAATGTAGACGATCGGCGGGCCATTCTCCGGGAAGTCAGTCTCAGGGTCAATGAGCGGTGAAGCGATGATGATCCCGTCCACGTCCTGGGAGATGAGTCGGTCGATGTAGGAGAGGGTGGTGTCAGGGTTCTCGTGGGCAGTGGCTACGAACACTAACGATGGGCGTCGTGAAGCGGCTGCTTCGATGGCTGCGAGCATCGGTCGGTAGAGCTGGACGAATTCGGGGATCACAACTCCAACGGTGTGCGAGGGGACCCGTGAGGCCGTTGCAGCATGTCGTGTTCGATCGAATCCGAGCACGTGCGCCTTCCGGCCCCGGGCGAGAGACACGAATCCCTGAGCTTCGAGCCGCTGATACCCAGCCCTTACGGTGTGGACATTGACCTTGAGGTGATCTGCCATCTCTTGGATCGATGGCAAGTCGTCCCCTGCCTCAATGGTTCCCGCAGCAATGAGCCAACCGATCTGTTGGCTGATCTGGGCAGCGATCGACAACTCTGCCTGAGTATCGACGGCAATCGGGAGATCTCTTGACATACAACCTCTCTAGGTTTATATATAACTATATATGTATGACGCCGACAGTCCAAGATCGTGGGACCGCCGCAGAGTCGGCGCATCGGGCTCCCACAAGACCACAGCGAAGAGCGCCATCGGGTCCCGAGGAGGACTGATGCGTAACGTAACCCGAAACCTCTCAATCCTTGTAACAATACTGCTCATCGCAGGATGCTCCAGTGGCCCCACAACCTATGAAGTGACGACAACTGTGGTATCCCATGAGACGACTCAGGACATTTGGGTGTTCGCACCCGACAGTGAAGGTCCATGGCCAGTCGTGTTCACCTACCACGGTCAGGGGGGCACGGGTGACGGTCTGGCGACCACCGCAGAGAACCTGGCAAGTCACGGGATGCTGGTCTTCTCGCCAAGCTACCGATCGACAGAATCCCAGCACATCGAACAAGACCTCGAATGTGCATATCGCTACGGCCTGAGCATTGCCGAAGACCACGGCGGGGATCTCGATCAACCGATCACCGTTCTTGGACATTCATTTGGAGGCCAGATGGCGATCCTGGGCGGACTGACCGAAGCCGTCTACGGTCCGGGAGGTACCTATGACCAGTGCTTCGACGGTGCCCCTCGTCCAGATGTGATCGTGTCAGTGACAGCCTGCTACTACGAGAGCCCAGACGGAGGCCGGTACCCGTTTGACACCGCTGGATACTCGCACCTCGACGCGGATCTCGTAGTTATTGCGGGGTCTGACGACGACGTATGTGAACTTTGGCAGTCCCAGGACGCAACCGAGAAGCTTCAATCCGTCGGCTACAACACCGTCCTTCACGAGATCGACGACGGGGACCATGCGAACGTTGTCTTCTACGAAGTGATCAACGGTGACTGGGTCGAGCGGCCCGACGACCCGGTAGGACACGAGGTTGTTCAGCTAACCATCGACGCAATCGACGCCGCCAAATAGCAATATCCACACACAAGCTGGATCGCCATAGACCCGCCCATAATGGCACGTATTGAGTGGGTTATGGGCCCGACGAAGCTGACTATGCGCGATGAAAGGGTTCAGGCAGTGACCAGATGTCCATTGTTGATACACCTTGTTTCCGTGACCATGTGAGGAGATGCGCGCGACCGATCAGTGTGAATGACTGGATTGGAGTGGCGCCATCCTCGTCCGCTTCCAGACCGGGCAGTGAAAGCCGGTGGGTGGGGCTGCCAGATTGTCGGTCGACGACGACCATCCCACCGTATTCGGTGGACTTGGCGAGGATGCTGCGCGACGTCAGGTAGACGGCGAAGTAGTCGAAACGATCCGCCGGATAGTTGCCTTCCATCGCAAAGACCACCTCTCCGGACAAGACTGCTTGTGGCGTCCAGTTGGGCCACGAGAAGACTTCGAGGTCATCTCCATAGTGGGGCGTAGTCAGGATCTCGGTCCCGTCCGGTGAGAAATCGGCGAAGACCCTCTGCCAAGTGTCGGAGGAAGTCACGGTGACCTGATCCTCGGATACTTGCACGGACCACAGATCGGTTCCATCCTGTCCCCGACCAGCATCGACGACGAATCCCTCACCGGTTGGATGGCCGTAGATCGTGAAAACGGCCGGATGGTCGCTGTCCAACACCAGCTCGTGGTGAACCTCGCCGGCGCCGGCGTCGATGATCAGCATCCGATAGGCGGTCGGATCCTCGGTCGGTACGATCGCCACAGCGCGACGATCCCCCCACGGGAAAGCCACCGCTCCTACCACGTCCCGGCCATGCCATCCCGGGAGACACGGCAACGAAAAGGTCTGCGTTCCGTCGCAGGCGGTGGTCAATCTATCGAGGGTGAGTGCTGCTACCGCCTTGCAGTCCTCGGATGCAGCCAGCCAGCCACCAAGAGGTAGACCTCCGGATGTAGGTTGCCCATTCTGCGGGCTGAGATCCTCCGAAAGAGGAGTCACCCGTTCGGGCTCCCACCGAAGGAAACGACGGCGAGTGTGATCCCACGTCCGCTTAGCTTCAGCATCCTCTGCTGCGCCGGTCCCGCCCAGCCTCTCCATCTCAACCACCGGCAAATCCGTTGCGAACAAAGGTCCAAAGGGCAGCATCAACTCATTATCGATGATCCACCCCGATCACCAAATATCGAGCCATAACAAACGCAACGCCCACCTGTCCCCGATCGGCACATCGTGAGCTACTCCCGCTCGCAGCGAACACCGATCGTCGCGGCGCTTTGCACCTCATCTGCCGGATCTGGAACAACTGATAGCCCACCGAATCAGCGCATATCGCTCGGCTCCCGTCAAAGAAGGCTCCGATTAGGGGTGCACTTGATCGGCACTTCAAGAAGCGGGTTAGAGGTTCCCCTGTCGGAGTGACCGATTTATCGACCATCAAGCTGCTGGCCTCTTGCAGACCGTTGGGATCGTCGGGTACGACAGGGAGCCGAACGGCACATATGCGCTCGGTACCGGAACCGGTGGCGACGCCACCGAATGTCAGGGGCTCGCTACACCGAGCGGGTGATGCCCCCGTCGACCTTGAGGTTTTGCCCCGTTATGTATCCGGCTCCTTCCGACAGAAGAAACGCGACCGTCTTGGCGATCTCCTCAACCGTGCCGGCGCGGCCCATGGGGATCCGCGCCACGGTGTTCTCGTCAACCGGATAGCTCTCGACGAAACCGGGCAGGACGTTGTTCATACGGATACCCTCGGCGGCGTAGGTATCGGCGTAGAGCTTGGCGAAGCTCCCCAGGGCGGCCCGAAGGCTGGCCGAGACGGGGAAACCGGCATCCGGCTCATAAGCGGCAAAAGTCGAGATGTTGACGATGGCTCCGCCCCCAGCAGCTTGCATGATGGGAGTCACCAGCCGGGCCATACGCACCACGTTGAGCACCGCCAGGTCGAGCCCGGCATGCCACTGTTCGTCGGAGATCTCGAGCAGCGGCCCCTTGGGTGGATGTCCGGTGTTGTTGACAACCGCATCGATCCGGCCGAAGGCGTCGGTGGTCCGCTGCACCAGGGTGGCCAGATCGGCAGGATTCGTTACCGATCCGCTCATTCCGATCCCGCCCAGCTCTTTGGCCAGTTCGACGGCTGCCTCTGAAACCGAAAGCAGAGAAACGGCGTAACCTTCGGCCGCCAATTCGCGGGCAATCGCGGCACCCATACCCTTGCCTGCTGCCGTTACGATCGCCGCCCTCTTATCGCTCATGATCCTCCGTGTTAGGTGCGCAGGGAACTCTAGGGCAGGCTCCGGACGACGATTGCCGCACTCCCGCGATGACGGGGACCGCGGATCTGGTTCTCGCCGCCCTATCCGATGGCGCCGGCCTCCACCATGTTGAGCTCGATCAACCGGTTCATCTCGACGGCGTACTCCATCGGCAGTTCCTTGACGATGGGTTCGATGAAGCCGGCCACAATCATCGAGGTTGCTTCCTCTTCGCTCAGTCCGCGACTCATCAGGTAGAACAGCTGATCCTCCCCAACCTTGGAGACGGTTGCCTCATGACCGATCTGAGCGTCGGCTTCCTCGATTTCCATATACGGATAGGTATCCGAGCGAGAATGGTCGTCGAGTATGAGCGCATCGCACCGCACGAACGACTTGGTTCTCTCGGCGCCCGGCTCCACCCGAATGAGGCCGCGGTAGCCGGCCCGGCCGCCCCCACGGGAGATCGACTTCGAAGTGATGGTCGAGGTCGTATCAGACGCGGCGTGCACAATCTTGGCTCCAGCGTCCTGGTGCTGGCCCGGTCCGGCAAACGCGATCGACAGTACCTCCCCGTGAGCTCCAGGCTCGAGCAGCCATACAGCCGGGTACTTCATCGTGAGCTTCGACCCCAGGTTTCCGTCCACCCACTCCATCGTGGCGTTCTCGTAAGCGGCCGCCCGCTTGGTGACCAGGTTGTACACATTGTTCGACCAGTTCTGGATGGTCGTGTACCGGCAGCGTCCACCCTTCTTGATCACGATCTCAACCACGGCAGAGTGGAGCGAGTCGGTTGAGTAGACGGGTGCAGAACAACCCTCGACGTAATGGCAGTAGGCGCCCTCGTCGACGATGATCAAGGTCCGCTCGAACTGTCCCATGTTCTCGGCATTGATCCGGAAGTATGCCTGGAGAGGCTGGTCGAGGTGCACGCCGGGCGGAACGTATATGAATGAGCCACCCGACCACACCGCTGAGTTGAGGGCAGCAAACTTGTTGTCATTCGGCGGAATGATGGTCCCGAAGTACTCCTTGACAATGTCGGGATACTCCCGCACGGCCGTGTCCATGTCCGTGAACAGCACGCCCAACTGCTCGAGGTCCTCGCGGTTCTTGTGATAGACGACCTCTGACTCGTACTGCGCCGTCACCCCGGCCAAGTACTTGCGCTCCGCTTGCGGGATACCCAGCTTCTCGTAGGTTTCCTTGATCGAATCGGGCACCATGTCCCAATCCTTGGCCTGGCCCTCCATCGGCTTGATGTAGTAGTAGATGTCATCGAAGTCGATCTCGTTGAGCAGTCCGCCCCCGCCCCACTGCGGGATGGGCTTGCGTAGCCACCGTTTGTAGGACTTGAGCCTGAATTCGAGCATCCAGTCCGGCTCGCCCTTCATCTGCGACATCTGGCGGATGATGTCTTCATTCAGACCCTTTTCGGGCTTGAAGACATAGTCTTCCTTGTCGCTCCAGCCCAGCTTGTAGGCACCTAGATCAATGTCGACTGTGGCCATGTCCTTGCTCACCCCAATTTGCACTACGGAGATAGGGAATACTACCAGCGCCGGTTTTCTAGCTTAGGTCGACGGCGCCCTGCATGGATTGCCCGGCAAGCGGCGCATCGCGGCCCAGATCGACGACGGGACCGCTAAGGGTGGCCTCAGCATCGCCGGACCGCCCCGGTGATAGCAACCAAAAGGCGTCTACGGCCCGTTCCCAACCATCGAGTACGGCCCTGGCCGTCGAGCTTCCCGTCAAGGAAGCATGCTGTTCGACGATCATCCGGAGTTCGAGCTGTTCCGACTCACCAGGCGGTCGATGGGTTGGTGCTGTGTCGGCCAGAGCAACCGGAAAAGCCCGGTCGGGGTCCCACACGTAGGCTTTTCCACCCGTCATGCCGGCACCGAAGTTGCGCCCGACCCGGCCCAGCACAACCACCAATCCGTTCGTCATGTACTCGCAGCCGTGATCGCTGCAACCCTCGACAACTGCCACAGCGCCGCTGTTGCGAACGGCGAACCTCTGGCCGACCGATCCCGCAATGAACAACGAACCCCCCGTGGCTCCATAGAGGACGGCATTACCCGCCCCATGGGGTACCGGAGGATCGTCACCGCCCGCCGGCACGTTCAGCCTGGGGACGATGACCACCCGGCCGCCGCCCATACCTTTGCCGACATAGTCGTTGGCGGGTCCGTCCAGATGGATGGAGACCCCCGGGGCCAGGAAAGCAGCCAGGCTCTGCCCGGCTGTACCCGCCAGCCGCACCCGGATGGTGCCTTCGACCAGTCCCGCGGATCCGTGCCGCCGGGTGATTCTCCCGGACAAAGTCGTACCAATAGCCCGATCGGAATTCGTGATGGGATACGCAACCTCGACCGGTTCGCGATCGGCGACCGCCGCGGCCGTATCCGAGACGAGACGGCGCGAGAGTCGCGGCCGGGGTGCCGTTCGATATCCGGGGTGCCTGGTGAAGTCGTCGGCCCGGACGAACAGTCGCTCGAGGTCGCGCGCGACCGGATGCGTCGGATCGATAGCTTCGAGCAACTCGGCGTGACCGATAATCTCATCGAGCGTGCGAGCACCGAGGGCTGCCAGGTGTTCCCGGACCTCTTCTGCCAACAACGTGAACAGCTGCACAACCTGCTCGGGGGCACCGGTGAACTTGGCACGGAGATCCTCGTCCTGCGTTGCGATCCCCACCGGACAGGTGTTCTCATGACACTGGCGGACCATCTTGCAGCCGAGAGCCAGCAACGGCAGAGTTCCGAAACCGAATCGTTCGGCACCAAGCAGGGCGGCTACGACAACATCCCATCCGGTGCGCAAACCGCCATCGGCCTCGAGCGTGACCCGGCTCCGGAGACCCTTCGCTACCAAAACCTGATGGGCTTCGGCCAGACCGATCTCCCACGGGGAGCCGGCGTGTTTGACACTGACGAGCGGCGAGGCTCCCGTCCCGCCATCTGCCCCGGAGATCGTGATGGCGTCGGCCCTGGCCTTCGCCACCCCGACTGCGACGGTGCCGACGCCGGGTTCGGAGACCAGCTTCACCGACACCCGGGCCGAGGGCTTGAACGACTTGAGATCGTAGACGAGCTGAGCCAAGTCCTCAATCGAATAGATGTCGTGGTGCGGCGGTGGGGAAATGAGGGTCACGCCAGGTTCCGTGTGGCGCAGAACGGCAATCTCCTCCGTCACCTTGTGACCCGGCAATTGACCGCCCTCGCCCGGTTTGGAGCCCTGAGCCATCTTGATCTGAAACTCCTCGGCCGAGGCCAGATATGCAGGAGTGACCCCGAATCGACCACTGGCAATCTGCTTGATCTCGGAGTTGCGAGGTGTCCCGTAGCGCCCCGGATCCTCGCCGCCTTCTCCCGAGTTGGACATACCCCCGATCATCGACATGGCCTCGGCAAGAGCCTCGTGAGCCTCCCGTGACAACGCCCCGAGCGACATGGCCGCCGTGACGAAACGCCGCATGATGTGGTCGACCGGAGCAACCTCCTCCAAAGGAATCGGCTGTCGGGAAGCCACTCGCAATAAGTCCCGGATCAAACTCGGCGGACGGTCGTTGATGGCCGTGCGATAGGCGTTCCATTGGGTCTGCTCGCCCGAGCGCACAGCCTTCTGGAGAGCCAAAACGACCGACGGACTGGTTATGTGGGTGATGCCTCCCCGCCGATGCTTATAGAAACCGCCGGGATCCTCACTGCCTGCCAGGAACTTGGCATGCCAGGCGAGCACATCGGCCGCGATTCTTTCCATTCCGACGCCGCCGACCCGCCGGGGGGCATAGCGAAATGCCAGTCTGCTCAACTCCTCGTCGAGACCGATCAATTCGAACAGCTCGCTCCCCCGATACGAGCTGATCGTGCAGATCCCCATCTTCGACATGATCTTCAGTAAACCGTCCTGAAGCGCCGTGCGGTAGTTCTCTTGTGCGGCTACCGGGCCGATGCCCATCTCGCCGGACTCGGCCAACGCGCGGACCAATTCGATAGCGAGGTAAGGGTTCACCGCCGAAGCGCCGAACGCGACCAGCGTGGCAAGATCATGGGCGTCGCGCGGTTCGGCCGAGACGGCCAGGATCGACGCATCGAGGCGCAGGCCGGCGTCGATCAGCCGATGATGAACTGCACCGACCGCGAGGAGCATCGGGACCGGGGCCAGCACCTCATTGACTTCGCGGTCCGAAAGCACAACCACCCCTGCGCCGGCTCGGACGGCCAATTCTGCCTGGTTGCAGATCTCATCGAGGGCGACTCGCAGGCCGACATCCCGATGAACTGCCTCGAATACGGCCGGGATCCAGGTTGAGACGAAACCTTCGTCCGTCGATGCGAGCACGCCCTCCACCTCAGCATCGCTCATCACGGGGGAGACGAGCTGGATCAGGTGTGCCTGCTGGGGCGTTTCCTCCAGCAATGAACCGCGCCTGCCGAGATACGTGCGCAGCGACATCACCCCGTGTTCCCGGATGGGATCCATGGGAGGGTTGGTCACCTGGGCGAACGCCTGGTGTAGATAGTGGCTCACCCGGCGCGGAACCTCAGATAGGGCTGCCAGCGGCGTGTCGTTCCCCATGGATCCGAGTGGAGTTCGCCCGTGTGCCATCTCCTTGAGCACCAGACGTCGCTCTTCGGCCGTGTACCCGAATACCCGTGAGAAACGGGTGGGGTCGAACCGCTCATCCTGGAGCGGGTCAAACGGATGCTGTACGTAGAGCGTCTCGGTGGTGAGCCAGTCGGTGTAGGGCCGCGCCGCCGCCAAAGCCTCTTTCACATCCGCAGAGAAGCTGACCTTTCGGGTTTCGAGATCCATCGCCAGGATCTCGCCGGGGCCCAGCTGTCCGGTTGCCAGAGCCAGGGTTTCTTCCTCCGGGCAAACGCCGGCTTCGGAAGCGACCACAACAACGTCGGGAGTCACCGACCAGCGCAGCGGCCGGAGTCCATTCCGATCCATCCCGGCCACCAGCGTTCGCCCATCGGTAGCGGCAATGGCGACGGGACCATCCCAGGGTTCGGTCAGGAAGGCGTGATACTCGTAGAAGGAGCGCAAAGCGGTCGGCAAATCTCCGACGTTCTCCCAAGCTGCTGGAATCAGCATCTCTTTTGTGTGCGACACCGAACGACCGCTTCGGATCAACAGTTCAAAGGCCTCGTCGAGGCTCCCTGAATCCGAGGATCCTCGCGACAGAATCGGCGCAATGGCCTTGATACGATCGCCCCAGATCGGCGATGTGAGCTTGAGCTGTCGAGACCGCATCCACGCCCGGTTCGAGCGAATCGTGTTGATTTCGCCATTGTGGGCCAGCGTCCGGAAAGGCTGGGCGATGTGCCAGCTGGGAGAGGTGTTCGTTGAGTAACGCTGGTGGAAGATGGCGAACGAAGTCGTGTAGGACGGGTCGCGGAGATCCCAGTAGAAATCCTCAACGTGGCTGGCGCTGAAAAGGCCCTTGTAGACGACGGTTCGACAGGAAGCAGAGGGGATGGAGAAGTTCTCAAGCCCGGACCGTCTGGCCACGCGCTCTATGCTGCGCCGCGCCAGGAAGAGGAGTCGCTCGAAAGCCTCACGATCTTCAGTTTCCGGCGGAGCCTCAACCAGAACCTGAAAGATGAGCGGCATCGTTTCGCGCGCTCGCTCGCCGAGCGCTTCGGCATCAACCGGGACCTTGCGCCAGGCGAGGACGCTGCAGCCCTCCCCCACCAAACCATCATCAACGAGCCTTCGGGCCACCTGCTCCACCGGAACAAAGACCGTCACGACCCCCAGCCGCCCCCGGGAGGGCGGATCGATACCCCGAGCACGCAATTCCCGCTCGAGAATCTCGTAGGGAATATCGGTCAGCAGCCCGGCCCCGTCGCCCGTCCCGTCCGCTGCCCGGGCGCCGCGATGGTCGAGACGGACCAGACACTCGGCAGCCAGTCTCACCAACCGGTAGCTGCTTTCTCCAGAACGGGAAGCGATGAACCCAACCCCGCATGCATCGTGCTCGAACTCCGGGTCGTAGAGGGGAAAGCGCAAACCCCCGTCGAGGCTTGGAGCGGTCGGACCATTCCGCTCGGCACCCGTCATGTCTCCCCCCATCTCAGAAGCGGGGGAGCATAGTGCTGCCTGGAGATTGCTGATAGCTTCCTCACCATGCCGGTGATCGTAGTTGGGGCAGATACGCCCGCAGGAGAGACGATTGTCTCCGCCCTCGTGGACCGGGGCGGCGAAGTACGCGCCTTTGTCACCGACGCGGCTCGCGGAGCGCCGATGCGGGCGCAAGGGGTCAAAGTGGCTGTTGGGGACCTGTCCGACGGTTCGCACGTTGCGGCAGCCGCGCACGAGGCCTTCACGGCTGTCTTCATCGAAGCCGCCCTGGCGGACGGTCGGCCATGTGCTTTCGCAACGGATTCCAGGGCAGTTGTGAACACGTGGGAAACCGCCGTTCGCGAGGCAGGTGTGCAGCGGGCCATCTGGGTCGGCGACCCGTCGCCGTATGCCATTGCCGGCTTGGCGCCCGAATGCGCGGTGGTTGCTTCAGCAGGGAGATCCGACCAGGACATCGCTCTCGAGGTGGCGGACCTCAACGACCGTCGTGACCTGTCCGGACACCGAGCTGCTACCTGAAGTCCGTCTCACCACGTTCGATGGCAAGCTCGAGGATCCAGCGGTCCCACGCGTCGATCAGGTACGGATATGGATTGACGGCGCGGCCACCGATGTGCAGTTCGAAATGCGTATGGGCTCCGCTCCACTCGGCATTCCCGCTGTCGCCTACATAACCGATGATCTGGCCCGCTTCGACGAAGTCGCCCGCTGCGAGGCCCTCGGCGAACGCATAGTCGGGGCCACCCCGGCGGTCATCGGTTCCCGGAGTGTCGTTGTTCAGATGCATGTACCACGAGGTGACCCCGCCTTCATGCTCGATGACGATGAAATAGCCGGAGATACCACCCTTGCGCATCGTTGTGATAACGCCGTCCAGAACCGCAACGACCGGTGCCATCTTGGTTCCCATGAGATCAGCGCCCTTGTGGCTGCGCCCTCCCGACCGGGAGTAGCCCCACGAATTCACGAACTCCGTTTGCTCGTCCAACTGAGGGAACCGTATGAGGAGATCTTCGGAAGCAGCCACCGGGGGGGACGTAGCCGTCACCATGATCAGGGCCACAGCGAGGATGGCGAAGACGCGTTGAAATACCATTCGTTTACCTGTGGAGGAAAACCCAACCTGACCGGTCGGGCCCCGTGACCATAGCGGGCCTTTTTGGATATATGCAAAACGATGCATGGCGAATCCTGCCGGGAACAAGGAGAGGGCGGCCTCGTGGCCGCCCTCTCGATGAGATGGCTCCCGGCTACTTGTTCTTGCCTTTGTCGGCCTTCTCGGCCTTCTTGTCCTTCTTGTTCTTGGCCCATTCGGGCGGTCCGTGGCCATCGGCGTCAGCGTCGCCGTCGGTTGCTTCCAGCGAGTCATCGGGGTCCGGGAACTCGAAGGAGCCTTTCCCGAAATCCAGGTGAGCGAACTCTTTCACGAGCTGGCCTTTGGGCATGTCCTGATATTCCTCGGGCAGCAACTCCATCCCACCGGACTTGAGCCAGTGCACGACCGCGGAAACCATCGACCCGTGGTTGACATGGCCGTTCTTCTCGACATTCACCGTGACACACAAGGGCGGGTCGGCGGCCAAAGGCAACTCCTGAAGAAGCCAACTCGTTGGCGCACTCGCTTCCGCCACAGGGCAGTCGTCTTCCGCTACGCCTTCTTCCGCTTCGTCGAGTCCCCAATAGAAGACGAAATCGACCAGGCCCATGGCCCAATCAAAGATAGGCACATAGGTATCCGGCTCCGGAGGTGCTTTGGCGGTATCGGCCTCGGTCGCCGGCTCGTCGGCCAGCGCCGCGCCCATCGTCCCGAGCACCAGTAACGCCACCAGCGTCATGACCCCCCAGCGTTTCATTAATCTCATCGATTGCTCCCATCGCAGATGATTGCCACTTAGAGTCGTAATCGTCCATTTCAGAAAACACTTTAGGTGGTCGCAACCCGTCCGGACGCACAGCCGGCACCCGGCGGCGTATCGTTTGCGCATGACCGTCCGCTCCCTCCGCTACCACGGCCCCGACGATCTCCGCTCCGAACGTGTCGATCTCCGCCCGATGGGACCCGGTGAAGTGGTTGTGGACGTCGAGGCTTGCGGCGTCTGCGGGTCCGACCTTCACTTCCTCGACGGCTCCGCCCGTACCCGGCACGTTCCCATCACCCTCGGACATGAGATCGCCGGACGAATCACCGAATCGGCCGACGAATCCTGGTCGGTAGGCGATGCTGTGGTCGTCGCCGCCGGAGTCACGTGCGGATCCTGCCTCGCCTGCCTGAGCGATAGAGAGATGATCTGCGAACGCCTGGCCATGACGGGCATCGACTTCGACGGCGGACTGGCCGAGCAGGTCGTGGTGCCCGCCCACGCGGTATTGGCCCGGCCCGAGGCGATGACCGCCGAAGTGGCCGCGACGGCAGTCGACGCCGGCGCCACCGCCTTTCACGCAGTGGTGTGCCGTGCCGGGGTTCAAACCGGCGAAGCCGTGCTCATTATCGGAGCGGGAGGTTTGGGCTCATACGGCATCCAGATCGCCCGGGCCCGGGGGGCCGCTCCCGTAATCGTCGCCGATGCCGACCCGGCCGCCCTCGAACGGGCCCGGGACCTGGAGGCCGACGAGACGATCCTGGTCGAGCCGGGAACCTCCATCGGCCGGGCCGCCAAGCTGCTCACCTCGGGCGGGGTTGATGCGGCCATTGAGTTCGTCGGACGGGCGGCCACGCTCGACGCGGCCGTCAAGTCGCTGCGGCCCGGCGGGAGGGCCATCGCCGTCGGGGTCGGCATGGAGCCGCTGACCACCCTGCCGCCTGTGTTGTGGGCCCGCCACGAATACGCGCTGTTGGGCTCGTTCGGCAGTCACCGCCGCGACGTCGAGAAGGTGCTCGGTTGGTTGGCCGACGGTACGTTGCAGGCGCCTGCCATGGACAAGATCCCGCTCGACGGTGCGGAAGAGATCATCATGGCGCTCGCCGGTGGCCGCCGACCGGCGACCGGGCGCTTGATGGTGATTCCCTAACCAACCGTCAGCTCTGTCCCCAATGTCGCTTGGCGGCCTCCTCGAGTTCGGTGAGCCGTGTGTAGTAGTCGGGGAACTCGTTGAGGTGGGCCAGGGCGATCTTGCCGGTCTTGACGGGATCATCTCCCGTTACGTTGGTCGCCGGGTCGCGAGTGCCGTGTTCCAGCTCCACGTTCAAACCCAGAAGGAACTGCTCGAGATCGAATGAAGAATCCTCGAAATCAACACCAAGCGAGTCGGCAATGTTCTTTGCGTCGTCGAGTGTGAATGTCATCTAACCCTCCTTGTGCATGCTGCATTATCCGTCGCGAATCCAATTCTCACCACTTCCCAGTGCTCCATCGCCACTTCCTGACAACAGCTTCATGAGGCGACGTCGGTCCCTTCCCATACCTCGGACAGCCGCGCATAGGCACCGCCAGCGGCAACGAGATCTTCGTGAGTTCCCTGTTCAATGATCCGTCCCTTGTCGACGAGAACCACCCGATCAGCGCGCCTTGCCGTCTGGAGGCGATGGGCAATCACCATCGCCGTCCGGCCTTCGAGCAGTACTGAAAGCGCATTCTCTACTCGTTCTTCGGTTTCCGGATCAAGATTGCTGGTGGCCTCGTCGAGGACGATCAGGGCCGGGTCGGCGATCAGCGCCCGGGCCAATGCCACGAGTTGGCGCTCGCCGGAGGAGAGCCGGGACCCGCGCTCACGCACCTCCGTGTCGAGCCTTTCGGGAAGACTCCGAACCCAGTCATCGATTCCAACCGTTGCGCACACCGCCCAGATGTCCTCATCGGAGATTTCCGGCCGGGCGAAAGCCAGATTGTCACGCAGGCTCCCTCCGAAGAGGTAGCCCTCCTGCGGTACGAGCGCCACGTGCCGGCGGAGCGAGGCGAAGGAAACATCACGGAGATCAACTCCATCGACACTGACCGTTCCGCTCGTCGGGTCGTAGAACCGCACAGCCAGCTTCGCCAGGGTGCTCTTGCCCCCTCCCGTCTCCCCCACCACCGCCACTCGCTCGCCGCATTTGATATCAAGTTGGATATCTTCCAGGACCGGTGTATCAGCGTCGTACCCGAACGTGACGTCGCGAAAGGCGATGGCCCCGCAGACAGGTTCCGCGAGGGCGAAAGCACGGTCCGCTTCAGCCACGGCTGTCTTCGTATCGAGTATTCCGAAGAGCTTGCTCAGGGCAGCCAGCGCAGCCTGGAGCAGGTTGTACACGTTTGACAACTGGACGATCGGCTCGAAGAAGTAGCCCAGATAGAGAAGGAAAGCCACCAGTGATCCAAACGTCATGGCACCGTCGAGCACCCGGCTCCCACCCATAAACAGGATCAGAGCGATCCCGAGACTGGCCAGAAGGTCGACTGCAGGGAAATAGGAGGCAATGGCTTTGGCGGCCGAGAGGTTCGCTTCGAAGTACCGATGGTTGACGCGACCGAACTCGATCGCCTGCCGTCGCTCCTGGGTGTATGCCTGAACCACTCGCACCCCGGAAATCCCTTCCTGCAAAGCTCCCAGCACCTGACCGATCTGTTCCCTGATGGCCTGATAGGCGCGATCGGCGTAGCGGCGGAAGACGAGTGACATCACGATGAGCAACGGCATCAGGGCCAGAATGGAAAAGGCCAGGGTGACGTCGACCAGGAACATGGCGACGGTCACCCCGGTCACCATCAGCACGCTCGAGACCACCGAAACCGCCCCTTGATTGGCGAATTCGGTCAAGGACTCGATGTCAGATGTCATACGAGCTACGAGCACGCCCGTCTTCGAACGTCCAAAGAACCCCATATCGAGGCTGATCAAGTGGCGGAATACCCTCACCCGCATCGCCCGCAAATACCGTTCGGCTACCCAGGCCACCGAGTAGACCGAGACCCGTTGGGAGATGTACTGGACGACGAGCACGCCGAGAAGGAACAACGTCGCGGTCGTGATGACCTGAAGATCGCGGGCGATGACTCCCCCGTCGATGCCGAGTTTGATGACCAACGGGCTGGCCAGCTTGGCCAGCGTGGATACAACGGTCGCCACCATGGCGCCGGCAGCCGGGCCAACGAGATCCTTGCCGTACCGGCCTGCCCGCCGGAGAAGCCGGATCGGCCGCTCCACCTTGTGATCTCCACCAAACCGCGCGTACATCATGACGGCACCCCGTCAGACGGAAGCACCCCGGTCTCGGCGAGGACCTCTCGATAGCGAGGCACGGTGGCCAACAGCTCTTCGTGAGGCCCCGACGCGACCACCTTGCCATCGTCGAGGAGAATGACTCGATCGGCCAGCGTGAGGGTTGATGTGCGATGCGCGATGATGATGGTCGTTCGGCCTTCCATCACCTGTTGCAATGCGGCTCGGATCTCCCCTTCGGTGATCGCGTCAACCGACGAGGTCGCATCATCCAGAATCAGGATGCGCGGGTCGCGAAGAATCGCCCTGGCGAGTGCGATGCGCTGGCGTTGACCACCCGACACGCTGTAGCCCCTCTCCCCGACCACCGTTTCATAGCCGTCCTCCAGGTCGACGATGAAGTCGTGAGCTTGGGCAAGCCGCGCGGCCAGGCGGACCTGCTGTTCGGTGGCATCCGGGTTACCGAACGCGATGTTCTCTGCGATCGTTGCCGAGAACAGGAAGGTCTCCTCGAATACCACGGCAACCTCGCTGCGGAGGTCGTCGATCAACACCTTGGCGATATCGATACCGTCGATCCGTACCGAGCCGCTCGTGGGGTCATAGAAACGGGGCAATAGGTACGCAAGCGTCGTCTTTCCGGAACCGGTTGAACCGACGAGCGCCACCGATGAACCTCCGGGGATATGGAGGTCGATACGGTCCAGAACTGGCGGCCCTTCCGGATAGGAAAACGAAACAGCGACAAGACGCACGTCGCCCGGACCATCCGGGAGGTTCGTGGCACCTTCCACGTCACGGATATCGGGAGCCGTCTTCAGAAGGTCCGTCACCCGAGACGCAGATGCCGCGGCCCGGGGCAACTCGGCGAAGAACCATCCGGTGATCCGCAGCGGGAATTGCAGGGCTACCAGGTATTGGGTGAAAGCAACGAAGTCGCCGAGCGTCATCGAACCGTCAACCACACGCCGGCCCCCGACCAGAAGCACCAGGACCGTGGCCACGGCGGGGATCAACTCAAACAGGGGCACATAGATCGAGCGCAATCGCAGCATGTCCATGGTTCGGGTGAAGATACGGTTGGCCGTCCGGCTGAGCCTTCCCACCTCTTGATCCTCTTGCCCGTACGACTTGACCACCCGGACGCCCGCAACAACTTCCTCGACCACGTTCGAGAGGTCGGCGAGTCGCTGCTGAACGTCCCAGGAGACCTTCAGGACCCGGCGGGCGTAACGATTCGCCAGGAACAGCAAAGCCGGCACGGTCAGCGCGGACAGGAGGCCAAGCACCGGGTCGAGCACGATCAGCACGATCACCACCGCAACGAACATGAAGAGATTGGCAGTCGTGATGGGCAGCATCGCGAAGATCAGCCGCACCTGGGACAGATCGCTCGACGAGCGAGCCATCAACTCGCCGGTTGGTACCCG
This sequence comes from uncultured Actinomycetota bacterium, assembly GCA_963718995.1. Classification (GTDB taxonomy): domain Bacteria; phylum Actinomycetota; class Acidimicrobiia; order Spongiisociales; family UBA4744; genus UBA4744. The sequence continues at coordinate 115,486 of CAVRAP010000021.1, read as the reverse complement.
GTCATGAAAGGAGAATGCCAACCGTTGCAGATGCTCGAAGATGCGGTTGCGGAGATCGGTCTCCGCCCGGTACGAGAGCGAGAAGGCGAAGAACCGGCGACCCCCGATCCCCACGGCCTTCAGTACGCCGGCCGCAACGACCAGACCAACCAGGGGCAGCAACACCTCGCGCTGCTTGCCCTCGATCGCCCGATCGATCACCAACTTGGTGAGGTAGGGAGTGGCGACCACCATCACCATCCACAACAAAGCGCTCGCGACGCTGAACATGGACTCGCGCCGGTATTGAAGAAGCGTCCGGCCCAGCAACCGCAGACCGGACCGTACCGCTGGATCTCGCAGCGTCGCCGTCACCGGGGGCCGGCCCGTGGGGGGATGACAACCTCTTGTTCGAGCGTTTCGAGTCCGAGTCTCATTTGTTCGGTGGTATCCGTCAGGTCCCCGGATCGCCGCCGTTGGCGGCGCCGAGCCGTCGCTGCTGCTACCGAACCGGCGACGATGATCAAATACGAAACGACGTACAGCCAAAGAAGCAGCAAAGCGACGGTTCCAATGGTGGCATAGGTTGCTCCGAGGCCTCCGGCAGAGTTCACGTAATACTGCAAACCGAGGGAGAACCCGACCATCCCCACAGTCGCCATCACCGCTGCCAGCCACGTACCCGGCAACCGGCGAGGCGGGGCAAAGCGGTAGAGCAACCAGAAGAAGACCAGGACACTGAGTGAAGCGACTGGGATCCGAAGCGCCGCCCAGAGGTCGATCGGCCAGGCCAGTTGCGTGATCTCTTGCAGCCAATCCCGGATCGCCCGACCGGCGACGATCAAGACCGATGCAAGAGCGAGGGCCAGGCCAACGGCAATGGTCAAACCCGTTGCGATGAGGCGAGTCTCCCACCAGGGACGGTCTTCTTCGATTCCTTCAACCCTGGTGAGTACCCGCATGATGGTGAGCACCCCGCGAGTCCCAAACCACAGGGCCAGGACGGCGCCGAGAATGATGACAACACCTTCGCGATTGTCGACAATGCGGGATGTGTCGCCGAGCGCGCTACCAATGAACTCGGCAACCTCAACCGGCGCAATCAAGGAAATGATGCGAATGGTTTCCGCCTGAGCCTCCGCTGTCTTGCCAAAGAACGAGGCGGCCGTGAGCAACACGACGGCGCCCGGTACCAGTGCGAAGATGATGTTGTAGGCGATCGCCCCCGCCAGTACAGCCGGACCGGCAGCACTGAACCGCACCCAGAATTTCACCACCGGCATTTCGCCGATGCGATCGATGACCCGAGAAAGCACCATCCCCCCAGGTTAGGTCCGATGGCTGCCGGGCCTACACCCTCCCGGGCCGATTCTTCGTACACTGGTTCGGGTGCGACGTTCCTTACCCCTCTGGTTGGCGACCACCTTCGTCCTGGCTGCGTGCAGTTCCTGGCTGGATGTCGAAACTGTCGACAACACACCGACCACCGCGTCGACGACGACCACGACGACCTTCGCAGCGGTGCCAACGACCACCGCTGCGATCTCCTCGACCACAACAACCATCCCGGAGCGCGCAACCGGCACCGTCCCCGGATGGACGGTGGGGCAACCGTGGGGATCGGTAGACGGCCTGACGATGTTCCGTGGCAACCCCACCCGAACGTACTACGGGGAGCCGCCGGTCCCGGAGAATCCCGGAGTCCTGTGGGCATACCCGGCCGGCGGTTCCCTCTGCAGCAGCTCAACCGTCTCAGGGACGGCCAAGACCTGGTGTGGGACTGGATGGACCGGACAGCCCGTCGTCTATGAGCGGGGAGACGGGGTTACGGAAGTCATCTTCGGGGCATACGACAAACAGGTTCACTTCCTGAACGGTGCGACCGGCCTGCCGACCCGGCCGGCGTTTCGCACCGGTGACATCATCAAAGGTTCGGTTTCCCTCGATCCGGACGGGTTCCCGCTGCTCTACTTCGGTTCGCGGGACAACAAGCTGCGTATCATCGCCCTGGACCGCCCGCAGCCGGAGTTGCTCTGGGATCTCGATGCGTCCGCCGTTCGGGGAATCTGGAACAACGACTGGGATGGCAACCCGGTCATCCTCGATGATTTGCTGCTCGAAGGCGGCGAGAACTCCTGGTTCTTCATCATCAAACTCAACCGTTCCTACGATGCTGCCGGCCTGGTGACGGTCGCCCCGGAGCGGCTGGTGGAAGTACCCGGTTACAACGATGAGCTTCTTAGCCGGGTCGGCAAGAACGTTTCGATCGAGAACTCCCCCGCCGTTTTCGACGACCGGGTGTACTTCGCCAATTCGGGCGGCAGGATCGTCGGCCTGGATTTGTCGAATCTGGACACCGGGCAGGCCCCGGTTGTTTTCGACTACTGGGTCGGCGACGACGTAGACGCCACGATCACCATCGACGCTGAGGGCATGTTGTACGTAGCGGTCGAACTGGAGCGCTTCAATGACCGCTCGGCCGAGCTGGGCCAGTTGATCAAACTGAACCCGTACGCCGCCGATCCCTACGTGTGGGGAGTTCCGGTGCCACCGCGCGGAGCCGGCGACGGCGGGTTGTGGGCCACCCCGGTTCTCGGTGATGGGACGATCTACGCGTCGACCCATCCGGGCGAGTTGCTGGCCGTCGACACCAGCACCGGCGAAGTCCTGTGGCGCGATGAGATCGGCTTTCACGCCTGGTCGTCGCCCGTCATCGTCGACAACACGCTGGTGGTATCCGTCAACTGCGAGACGGGAGGTGGTCTGCGGGCGTATTCCCTGGAGAACCCGGCCGCACCCGTCCAGATATGGCAATACGATCACGATTCCGGCTGCATTGAGAGCACCCCAGCCATTTGGAAGGGAACGATCTACGTGGGATCACGCGACGGTCGGTTCTACGCATTCGGGGAGAAATGAAGGTAGCCAGTAGCCAGTAACCAGTAACCAGTAACCAGTAACCAGTGAAGGCATACCAATCTCGGGAACTGCGACTGCGGACTGCGACTGCGAACTGGAAACTGGAAACGGCGAGCGAAGCGAGCCTGCAGCCCCTCACTCCCACTTGAACAGGAAGAAGGCGGCTACGGCCGACACGACACCGATTCCCAACACCGCTACCGATGGACCCACGGCCCACTCGCCGCTCAACCAGGGCTCCTGCAGCATCTTGATGACCGGCGTGAGCGGCGCATAATCGCCGATCGTGGCCAGCGATTCGGGCAACACCTCGGGAGGCGGACCTGAGCCCGAGACGAACATGAAGAGGAACCACAGGAGCAAACCGGCCGACTGAGCCGCCCGGGCGGTGGGCAACACGGTCCCGAGCAAGATCCCGAAGGCCGAGAAGCAGAGCGTCCCGAACACAAATGCCAGCAAGAAGAGCCCGACCGATTCCGGCGCCGCGACCGAGGTGGTGGGAAAGGCCACCGCCAGCAGCAGCACGCTGCCGATCGTAGATATGAGGAACGCCACGATCAGTTGCGAACTCAAAAAGACCAGGCGGGGCACGGAGGACGCCCGCAAACGTCGCAACACCCCTCGCTCCCGGTACTCCGCGATGTGGGCCGGCACACCGATCAGGGCAACCCCGGCTATCGCCATGCCGACGTAGGCGGCGGTGTACCAGTTGGTTGGTCCGTACCCGCCGTAGACCAGGAAGCCGCCGTTTTCGCCGGTATCCGCCTCGTTGCCGAATACCCCACCGAGGACGTAGAGCACCATCAACGGCAGCGCAAAGGTGAACAACACCGTCACCGGCTCACGCAGAAAGAGCTTGGTTTCCACCCATGAGGTCTTGAGCAGGGATTTCATCGGTGGTTCACGCCCTCAATCCTCCAGCCCGCGTCCCGTCAACCGCAGGAACACGTCCTCCAGGGTCGCTTGTTGCACCCGTAGGTCGGACGGCACGATCCCATGACGCACCAGTTCAGCTCCGACCATCGCCAGGGCCGGGCCGCGGCCGCCGACGGTGACATGGGCGCCGCGTCGCGAAACCGAATGCACCGATTCAACGGCTTCGAGGAACGAAACGTCGGGTCGGTCGGTACTGAAGCGGATGAGCAGCTCGCCTCCGTACTCGGCGATCAGACTCTGAGGACTCCCGGTGGCGACCACCCGACCGTCATCGACGATCGCCAAACGGTCACACAGCTGTTCGGCTTCGTCCATGAAGTGGGTGACCAGCACCAGCGTCGCCCCGCCGTCCCGCATAGCTTCGATGAGGTGCCAGGTGGCCCGCCGGGCCGCCGGGTCGAGCCCGGTGGTCATTTCGTCGAGAAAGACAACCCGGGGCTCATTGACCACCGCCAGCGCCACCAGCAATCGCTGCCGTTGACCTCCGGACAAACTGGAGAAAGAAGCGTTCGCCTTTTCGGTCAGACTCCACCGCTCCATCACCTCTCGCCAGTCGGGCCCGCCCGGTACCAGTGACGCAAAGAGGTCCAGCGCTTCCCATACCTTCAGACGACCGGGCAGTGCAGACTCCTGGAGCTGGGAGCCGACCTCGCGCCGAAGCTGGGCGGCGTGCGTCCGCGGATCGAGACCCAGCACCCGGATATCCCCGCCGTCCGGAATGCGCAAACCTTGCGCACATTCCACGCTGGTCGTCTTGCCCGCTCCGTTGGGCCCCAGCAATCCGAATATCTCCCCTTCTTCGACTTCGAAGGAGACATCGTCGACCGCCACCAACGACCCATAGGTCTTGCGCAGATGCTGAATCGAGATCACCGAAGCCACAACGCGGAACCTAGTCCTGTGAAGAGTACCCAGTACCCAGTACCCAGAGAGGCATACCATTGTCGCGCAACTGGCAACTGGCAACTGGCAACTGGCAACTGAGAACTGCGAGCGGAGCGAGCTGGGAGCCGGGAGCTTCTAAAGTGGGGCCATGGACTTCCAGGCCGACGATCTCCTTCCCGCCCCTGAAATCGACTTCGCCATCCTGGCCGATGGCGTCCATGCTTCGGCCGGCAAGATCTACGTGCTGGGAGGCGGTTGGGACACCATTTTTGTGCGCCAGTTCCCCGCCCGCCACCACACGCTCGGCCTCGGGCTGCGGATCCGGGTTCCGTGGACTAAGACCGACGAAGAACTCACCCTGTCGGTCGACCTGGTCGATGAGGACGGAAAAAGCCTCTTCGGAGAACGACGTCCCGTTCAGAATTTTCGGGTGGCGCGACCGCCGGGCCTGCCCGACGGAAGCGATGTCGGCTTCGTTCGGACGATGACGTTCAACGGCCTCGTGTTCCCGAAGCCGGGCGGTTTTGCCTTCCGGGTGCTCATCGACGGCGACGAACGCAAGCGAGTTCGTTTCCGGGTACTCGCCAGGAATACAGAACCATCTAGCTAGATCCGAAGCCCGCGTAGCATTCCGCCCGATGGCCTACGAACTACCCGTGTTTCCCCTTGGGTCCGTGCTCTTTCCGAACACCGTCCTGCCTTTCCGCGTGTTTGAGCCTCGCTATCAGATGCTGGTGGACGATTGTGTGGCCGGAGACGGCAGATTCGGTGTGGTGCTGATCGAACGGGGCTCTGAAATTGGCGGCGGGGATACCCGTTTTGAGATCGGCACGATTGCGCACATCGCCGGAATCGCCGACCTCGAGGAAGGGCATCGCCTGGTGCTGGCCGTCGGCACCACCCGGTTCGAAGTCGACCGGTGGCTTCCCGACGATCCGTATCCCCGGGCCGTGATCAACGAGCTGAACGATCCCATCACGCCTCCCAACGACTTGCCCATCGCCGAGACCGAAATGAAGGTCCGCAGGACCCTGGCACTGATGTCCGAAGCAGGCTACGACGTAGGCGATACCGGGTTCGAAGTGTCTGAGGAAACCGGGGTGGCGGTCGATCAACTGTGCGCTCTGGCTCCCCTATCGCCGCTCGATGCCCAGGGTCTCCTGGGGATCGACTCGCCTCCAGAACGACTGGACCACCTGCAAAACATCCTCGACGAGGAGATCGCAGTTTTGCAGCAGCAACTCGGGAGCGGGTAGATCTCGATCGCCTAACCTCACGCTTCATGCGACTCATCCGACATTCCACACAATTGATCGTTGTGAAGCTGCCACCCAATACGGTGGTTCCTACTTGGGCTGAAGGTGGCGATTTCTCATCCATCACCAGAACACCTGCGGAACTCTCAATCGTCTGCGACATCCGCTCGATCCCTCTCGACCTACCTCGCCCGGAACCCTGGATTCGGCTCGAAGTCGAGGGGCCCCTTTCCTTCGCCCTGATTGGAGTGCTGGCCGCGCTGACCGTTCCCCTGGCAAAGGCGGGCGTCAGCGTGTTCCCGATCGCCACTCACGACACCGATCACCTGTTGATCAGAACTCGAGATGAACAGCCCGCCCATGACGCTCTTATCGCGGCTGGTCACGAGATCGTTACCCCAGGGGCACCCCCGCTCTAGCATCAGGTCCGTGACTGCTACCGCCGACTGGTACAAAGACGCCATTATCTACGAGGTCCATGTGCGGGCCTTTCGCGATTCCGACGGAGACGGGACCGGCGACTTTCGCGGTCTGACCGAGAAGCTGGACTACCTCCAGGACCTCGGGATCACTGCCATCTGGCTGCTTCCCTTTTACCCCTCACCCCGACGTGACGATGGGTACGACATCGCGGACTACAACTCGGTCCACCCCGCCTACGGAACCACCCGCGACTTCCGCCGTTTTCTCCGCGAAGCACACAAACGCGGCCTGCGAGTGATCACCGAACTGGTGGTCAACCACACCTCCGACCAACACCCCTGGTTTCAACGAGCGCGACGCGCTGAGCCGGGATCGGTGGAACGCGACTTCTACGTGTGGAGTGATACCCCGGACCGATACCCCGAAGCACGGATCATCTTCTCCGACACAGAAACCTCGAACTGGGCGTGGGACCCTGCAGCACGTGCGTACTACTGGCACCGTTTCTTCTCCCACCAACCGGACCTGAATTACGACAACCCGGCCGTCCGTAAGGCCATCTATCAAGTCCTCGACTACTGGCTCGACATGGGTGTCGACGGAGTCCGTCTCGATGCCGTCCCGTACCTCTTCGAACGGGACGGAACCATGTGTGAGAACCTCGACGAGACCCACCGCGAGCTCAAAGCGATGCGAGCTCACATCGACTCCAAGTACGAAGGCCGGGTGCTGCTCTCCGAGGCCAACCAGTGGCCAGAAGATGCCGCGGCGTACTTCGGCGATGACGACGAGTCCCACATGGCCTTTCACTTCCCGCTCATGCCGCGCTTGTTCATGGCCGTTCGCATGGAGAACCGATTCCCCATCATCGACATCCTCGAGCAGACGCCCCCGATACCGCCCGGTTCGCAATGGGCGCTTTTCCTCCGAAACCACGACGAGTTGACCCTCGAGATGGTCACGGACGAAGAGCGCGACTACATGTACCGCACCTATGCCAAGAACCGGCAGGCGCGCGATCAACCTGGGGATCCGACGACGCCTGGCTCCCCTGCTCGGCAACAGTCGGCGCGAGATTGAATTGATGAACGCGTTGCTGCTTTCCCTGCCCGGGACCCCCGTTCTCTACTACGGCGACGAGATCGGGATGGGTGACAACATCTACCTCGGCGACCGCGACGGCGTCCGCACTCCCATGCAATGGAGCAACGACCGCAACGCGGGCTTCTCGGATGCAAACCCCCAGCAGTTGTACTTGCCGACCGTCATCGACTCCGAATATCACTACGAAACCGTCAACGTAGAGGGGCAGGAGCGCAACCCGAATTCGCTCTTGTGGTGGAACAAGCGGATGCTGGCGCTTCGGCGACGCCACCCCGTATTCGGACGGGGAACCATCGCGTTCCTCCATCCCGAGAATGCACGCGTCCTTGCCTTTCTGCGGCGCTCCGCGGACGAAGCTGTGCTGGTGGTAGCCAACCTGTCTCGCCACAATCAGTACGTGGAGCTCGATCTGTCGGAATTCCACGGCATCCGCCCACTCGAGCTATTCGGGCGAACACCTTTCCCAGCGGTCGGCGACCAGCCATATCTCCTGACCCTGGCTCCGCACAGTTTCTATTGGTTCTCTTTGAACCCGACCATCGGTGATCTGCACCTCCCACGTTGGGAAGGCGAACGCGAGCAACTGGAGCTCTCCGGTGGGACCGAAACCGCTTTTCAGGATCCTCTCCGGACCGACGTCGAGGCACTCATCGCCCGCTACGTTCCCGGCCGCGCCTGGTATCACGGCGGTGACCGCAAGATCCGACATGCCCGCCTGGTCGACGTGATCCCGCTTCGCAGAGTTCTTGCCGACACGTATGTGGCACTCGTGGAGATCGAATACCTCGACGGTGACCCCCAGCGGTACTTGCTGTCGATCGGGTTCGCCTTCGGGGACGAAGCCGCCAGGATCTGGGACCAACGTCCCGAATCCATCATCTGCAGGGTCGAGGGAGACGCTGGAAGTGGCGTGGTCCACGACGCTGCCCTATCGGCCGATTTCGCCGGTGCGCTCATCAAGCTCATGGGCGACCGCAAGAAGCTACCGGGTGTTGCGGGGGTCTTGAAGGCAACCTTGACCCGCCGTCCGACCGGTCCGGCCACCGTCGACCAATCGGACGTACGGTCAACCGACAACCGGGAAGGGCACACCTCCATCGTCTTCGGTAACCAGTTCGTCCTCAAACTGTCACGGCGCATAGAACAAGGCATCAACCCTGATCTCGAGATCAGGAGATTCCTCACCGGTAAGACAGACTTCGCCAACCTCCCGGCCGTTCTTGGCTGGTTCGAGTATCAAGCGGGAGGCGAAGGCGCAACCACCCTGGGGATTCTCCAGAGTTACGTACCCCACGAAGGGGAGGCATGGGATCGGGCGACCGGCTCGCTGGGACGCCTCTTCGAAACCGTGCTTGCGGGGGACCAACTCCCCCAACCGGACGTACCCGCCGGCAATCTCATCGCCCTGGCCCGCCGGCTCATACCCCCGGCTCTCGGCGAGCTTTTTGAAGAAGACGTCCAGTCTGCTGAGACTCTTGGCATCAGAGCAGCCGAACTGCACAAAGCTCTTGCGTCGGATAGCGATGACCTCGACTTCCGCCCCGAACCGTTCACGACCCTGACGCAGCGGTCGTTGTACCAGTCGTTACGCGGGGAGATCCGACAGGCCCTGGCAACGGCTCGTGCCGCTTCCGGATGGCTTCCCCCCGAAGCCCGCACGGAGGTCGAGCAAATCGGCAGCCGGGAGGAAGAGGTCATCGATCGATTGCGACGATTGATGGCAATCAAGATCAAAGCCAAACGTATCCGCTTGCACGGGGACTTCCGCCTGGAGGAGATCCTTGCTTCCGGAAACGACTACGTTTTCTTCGATTTCGCCGGCGACACCACCCGGCCGATGAGCGAACGGCGCCTCAAGCATTCACCCCTGAAAGACGTCGCCGATCTGCTCCGTTCAATTCACTACGCAGCACTTGCCAGTCTCTATGAGCAGGTCGAGATCGGAACGATCCCGTTCGAAAAGCTGCCCGACCTGGAACCCTGGGCGACCAGTTGGTATCGCTGGGTCGGTGCTGCGTTCTTGCGTACCTACCTCAAGGGCCTGGCCGGAACCGATCTTCTCCCCCCCGTTGAGACCACCACGGCGGTTCTGCTCGAGGCGTTCATGTTCGAAAAGGCGGCCCGGGAACTCACGTGGGAAGTCAACAACCGTCCATCCTGGGCCCGCATCCCCGCCAAAGGAATGCTCGAAGCGCTTGACACCACGTAGGATCCCGTGTCAGGAAGCCGGGCGGTCCATCCGAAACGCCAGAAGTGATTCGAGCACAGGCGCCACGTGTTTCTGACTATCGACCCGGAGCTTGGCCCGGGTTGCTTCCCTCCCGACCTTGATTCCCACCTCGAAGGGTTGCAGTGCCGCGAACGCGTCTTCGTCCGTTACGTCGTCTCCCATGAACACGACCATGTCGGCCGCCCAACGGCTCCGAAGGGTCGCCAGAGCATGCCCCTTGTTCGTCTTTGAGCCGGCATACTCAACCACCCGTTTTCCCTTGAGCATCGTCAAGCCGGGGAAATCGCCGCCGATCCGTCGGGCAGCCTCCTCAGCCGCCGGTTGCAGGACCGGATCAACATTCCGAAAGTGAAACGCTACCCCGGCAGGCTTTTCCTCCGCACGGGCACCCTGGAACTGATCGCAAAGTTCCGACAGGCGAACCTTCACCTCGAGGAGATCCGCCCGCGCCTCTGGCTCGATGGCGGGCGCCTGATCGGGCTGTTCGGCCCCATGGCTACCGATGAGCGTCACCCCGGGCGAACCACCCGTGAGCCGCTGCAGTACCGCTACCTCTCGTCCGGACAGCAGAGCGACAAATGTGCGCGGTAACTCTGCCAAGGAGACCAGAGCGGTCATCGCCCGAGCATCCGGGTAGGCGTGGTCCGGGTCGGTAACGATCGGAGCCAGCGTTCCGTCGTAGTCACAGACCACGAGCAGGCAATCGGAGGTCGCGGCTCTCCTCAGTTCTTCCGGAAGGGAAGTCATTGCTGGATGGCGTCGATGCAGGCGCGGGCCCACCGGAAGACATCGTGCCGCTTGACCTGGCGCCGCATCGCCTGCATACGGGACCGTTCTTCAGCGGGAGGAATGTGTAAGGCCCGCCAGAGGGCTTCGCTGACTCCGTCAACGTCGTAGGGGTTGACGAGCAAAGCCTGGCGCAGCTCCTGGGCGGCGCCGGCGAATTCGCTCAGCACCAGCACCCCGTTATCTCCCGGGCGAGACGCGATGAACTCCTTGGCGACCAGGTTCATGCCGTCCCGCAGCGGCGTGACACACAAGATGTCGGCCATCCGGTAATAGGCAACGAGTTCCTCGGGCTCGAGGCTCCCGTAGCGGTAGTGCACCGGGACGTGATGCAGATCGCCGTGCCGCGCCGTTGATCCGGCCGACGAGACCCTCAACTTCGTCACGCATGGCCGAATAGTCACCGACTTCCTCCCGGCTCGGTACGGCGACCTGCAGAAACAGGATGTCCTCGGCTCGCTCCCGGTGACGTCGCAGCAGCGTGTCGTAGGCACGGAGGCGCACATCGATCCCCTTGGTGTAGTCGAGACGATCGACACCGAGGACAACCTTCCGATCAGCGCCGAGTTCTTCGCGCAATGCCGCCACCCTTGCATTGACGGCCGGCGACGCCGCCAGCGTCGCGTAATGCTCTCGATCAATCGAGATCGGAGCCGACATGAGCCGCACACTTCGCTCCCCGGCACGCATCCAGCGGGTGGTGCCTTCACCACCCAGGAAACGCCGAACGGCCCGGCCGAAGTTGTGCCGCCCGAGGCGAGTCTGGAAGGCAACGACATCCGCACCCATCAAACCCTCCAACAATTCACGACGCCACGGCAATCTGGCGAGAATCTCAACCGGAGGGAACGGGATGTGCAGGAAGAACCCGATGCGTACATCAGGTCGGAGACGCCGCAACATCGCCGGTACGAGCTGAAGCTGATAATCGTGAATCCAGGCCAGGTCACCCGGCCGCAAGGTATCGGCCGCCTCTTCAGCGAACCGGCGATTGACCGCCACATAGGGGTGCCACCAGTGCCGGTGGAATTCCGGAGGACGAATAGCGTCGTGATACAGCGGCCAGATCGTGGCATTGGAGAAGCCGAGATAGAAGTCGTTGACTTCCAACTGAGACAGCCCGACCGGTCTTTGCTCGATCCCATCGTGCACGAAAGGCGCCGGAGTATCATCCGGAGCCCCCGTCCAACCCACCCAGCTCCCGCCCCGTTCTTGCAGGAACGGAGCAACTGCGCTCACCAGTCCGCCCGGGCTGGTCTCCCAGCCACCGTCGGTCCGACGTAGCGGCAATCGGTTGGCAATGACGACGATGCGACTAGTCACAATCAAGAACCCTTCCCGGTCTCATTCGATGTCGGGCTTGCGGCGCCCCGCCTTCGTCTGTGAGCGGCGGCGTTTTTCGTCAAGACGCCTCTCCCGGGCAGCCCGGCCGGGTTTCGTTGGGCGTCGCTGTGTCGGTCGACGCATAGACTCCGCCAGCAGCGTAGCCAAACGCCGGCGGGCCACCTGGCGGTTCCGCCATTGCGACCTGGAATCGGAGGCCACGACGCGGACAATCCCCTTTTCCGCTTTGCCGCCCAAGCGCTCGACCATATGTTCTCGGAGCTCGTCGGGAAAGACCTCCGACGAGCGCAGATCAAAACTCAACTCGACCCGACTGCTCGCCCGATTGGCATGCTGTCCTCCCGGCCCGCCAGACGGATCGAACTTCCACTCGAGGTCCCGCGCGGGAACTCGGTATCCATTGACGGCCAGATCATCCATGGTGTCAGGGTACCGGCCCCGAGGGCGCTGGTCAGCGGAGATGTCCGAGACGCGACCGGTCGATCTTGCCGAGACCGGTGCGGGGAATCGATGAGACAAAGCTCCAGCGGGTCGGGATTTTGAATCCTGCCAGTCTGCTTCTCAGAAACCGAACGAGGTCCTGCTCGTTCAGACCGGCCGCGACCACCGAGGCGGCTACAACCTGTCCCCAGTCCGGATCGTCGATCCCGTACACCGCGGCTTCGACGACAGCCGGGTTCTCCTCGATGGCAGCCTCAACCTCGACCGGATAGACGTTCTCACCCCCGGAGAGGATCGTGTCATCGGCTCGACCAAGGACCTTGAGGCTATGGTCCGCCTCGACGCGGCCCAGATCGCCGGTCGCGAACCAGGAACCCGGAGATCTTGGCTTCTCGTGGAGGTACCCGGGTGAGACGGCCCCTCCGCGAATCTGGATCCGTCCGGCGGTTCCGGCGCCAACCTCTTCGCCGACCGGATTCACAATGCGCACCTCCATGCCCGGCACGGGCGGAGCGACCGTGTGCCGGGCGAGGGCCGCCTCCAGCGGCACCGTCGCTACCTGCGAGGCGGCTTCTGTGAGTCCGTACGTGGAAAGCACGGGAACCCGACCGGCCGCCGCCCGGGCCAGGAGCGATTCCGAAACCGGGCCCCCACCCAGCAATACAGCCCGCAAGCCGGGAAACGGACCCGGGTCGACCTCGAGCACGCGCGAAAGCATGGTGGGAACCAGGGAGATGAGGGTGATTCGTCCTCCCCGCAGGCGGGAGGCCACCCCGTCTGGGTCGAACTCATCCAACACCACTGCCCCACCCTGGCGGGCGGATCGAATCAGAATCGACATCCCACCGACGTGGTAGAGCGGGAGGACGGCCAGCCATCGATCCGTGGGACGGTGCTCGAGTACCGCCGCCGACGCGGCCGCGGCTGCCTCGAAATTGGCCCAGGTGAGAATCACTCCCTTGGGATCTCCTCCGGTTCCCGAGGTATAGACGACTGAGTGCGGTGTGTCGGCGTGGGGCCGATCACCCCGATATGGTCGGCCACCTGCCAGGTCTTCAAGTAGCACGGTAGGTCTGCCGAGGTCGGGCTGATCGCCATGACCCAGAACCACAGACACTGCCGCGTCGACCACCTGGAGGGTCGCTTCCCGCCCGGTGAGCCGGGCATTGAGCGGAAGCAAGACGGCCCCGGCCCGGGGCACGGCCCACATCGCCCGCACCGTGGCGAGATCGTGCGCACCCCACAGAGCTACCCGCGAGCCGGCTGTGACCCCCGCCCGAACCAGAGCTCCGGCCGCTCGGGCAACCTGATCGTCCAGTTCGGCGAAGGTGACCCGGTCATCACCGACTATCAGACACAGACCGGATGGATCTTGTGCTGCTCGCGCTGCCAACCAGTCGTGCATGAGTCGCTTTCCTCCAGCGTCACTACAGTAACTGCCGGCCCAATGAGAGAGAGGCAACCAATGGCAACGCCCGAAGTTTCCGAACTATTCGATGCTTCCGCGTGGGATGCCGTCGATGAGTTCGACTTCGAAGACATCACCTACCATCGGGCCGTCGAGCATGGGTCTGTGCGGATTGCTTTCCACCGACCTCACGTCCGCAACGCCTTTCGCCCCCAGACCGTCGATGAGCTGTACACGGCCCTCGACCATGCCCGGATGAGCAGCGATGTCGGGTGTGTGCTTCTCACCGGAAACGGGCCGTCTCCCAAGGACGGCGGCTGGGCATTCTGCTCGGGCGGCGACCAAAGGATCCGGGGCGCGGACGGATACAAATACGCGGACGAGGAGGGCATCGATCCCGGCCGCCTGGGCCGTTTGCACATCCTCGAAGTCCAACGTCTGATCCGGTTCATGCCGAAGGTCGTGATCGCCGTGGTTCCGGGTTGGGCCGTTGGCGGCGGACACAGTCTGCATGTGGTGTGCGACCTGACCATCGCCTCCAGGGAACATGCCTTGTTCAAGCAGACGGACGCCGATGTAGCCAGCTTCGACGGAGGCTACGGGTCCGCGCTGCTGGCTCGTCAGGTCGGACAGAAGAAGGCCAGAGAGATCTTCTTTCTGGGAGCCGATTACACGGCCGATCAGGCCGTCACAATGGGCGCCGTCAATGCGGCTGTTCCCCATGCCGATGTGGAGAAGGTCGCCCTCGAGTGGGCCGCCGCAATCAACCGGAAGAGTCCGACCGCCGTGCGCATGCTGAAGTATGCGTTCAACCTGCCGGACGACGGATTGGTGGGTCAGCAGCTCTTTGCGGGAGAAGCTACCCGCCTTGCGTACGGAACGGCGGAAGCTGCTGAAGGTCGCGACGCCTTCCTGGAGAAACGGGACCCGGATTGGTCGGACTATCCCTGGCACTTCTGAGCCGAGCATGAGCAACACGCATGCCTGGTGGATCGCTGCCCGCCCCCACACCTTGTGGGCCGCTTTCGTTCCCGTCTTGGTGGGTGGAGGTTTGGCCTACGGCGATGGTGTCTTTCGGTGGGATGCTTTCCTGGCAGCGCTGATTGGAGCTCTGGCCATTCAGGTCGCCGCCAACTTCGTCAACGATATCTTCGATGCCCGCAAGGGGGCCGACACCGAGGAGCGGATCGGACCGACCCGGGTGGTTGCATCGGGTTTGCTGGCCGAACGCGTGGTCTGGGCCGGCACCATCCTGGTGGTGGCGGTAGCGGTGGCGGCCGGGGTGTACCTCATCATCATTGCCGGCTGGGTCATTGCGGCCATTGGCATCGCCTCGCTGCTGGCCATGCTCGGGTATGTCGGCGGCCCGAAACCATACGGCTATCACGGCCTTGGGGAGGCGTTTGTCTTCGTGTTCTTCGGGGTGGTGGCCACGGTGGGGGCAAGGTACGTGCACGACATGGCGGCACCCGCCGACGCATGGCTGCTGGCCATCCCCATCGGGTTCCTGGTCACGGCCATTCTGGTCGCCAACAATGTCCGTGACATCGAAACCGATCGGGCCACCGGCAAGAACACGCTGGCCGTGTACCTGGGCAGAGACCGTACCCAGGCCCTGTTCGCAGCTCTGGTCTGGGGAGCGTTCACCACGATCCTGGTTTTCGGAGTCTTCGAGTGGACACCGCGCTGGACCCTGCTGGCCATGATCGTGGCACCGCTCGCGATTCCCATCGTGAAGACCATCTACAAGGAAACCCAAGGACCGCCACTGATCAGGGCATTGAAGGGTGTCGCGAGACTCCAACTCCTCGTCGGAGTCCTGCTGGCCATAGGCTCCGCTCTGGCGTGAAACCGGCGAGCGTCGCATGGACGTAGGGCATTCCTAGAGCCCCAGGTTTCCAGAGCAATGCACATCAACACGAGATAGGAGACACCATGGACCTTGGAGCGTTTTCCATAAGTCTGAACGTTGCGGATTTGGCCGCTTCCCTGGCGTTCTACGAGAAGCTCGGGTTCGCCGTCGTAGGCGGAGACGAGACCCAGAACTGGCTCATTCTGCGCAACGGCGACCACACCATCGGTCTGTTCCAGGGCATGTTCGAAAAGAACATCCTCACGTTCAATCCTGGTTGGGACAAGGACGCCAACCAGATCAAGGACTTCACCGACGTCCGCGATCTGCAGGTACAGATCAAAGCGACAGGAGTGGAGTTGCTCGAAGAGGTCGACATCACCACCACCGGCCCGGCCGGCTTCATCATCGTTGATCCAGACGGCAATCCCATCCTGATCGACCAGCACGTCTAGCCCGCGACATCATCGTTCCGGATATCAGAAAAAACCCGCCCTGCGTGCCGTCACCAACCCGTTGGGCGGATGTAGTTTTGTGCTCCGATCACGGAGGAGAGGGATGTGAGGACCACGGCCTTAGTGTTGGCCGTCATGCTGTTGGTGGGATGTCGTCAGGCGGAGCCAATCGGTTCGACGGGACCATCCCCCGCCACGGAGTCCGAGATGAAAGTCTTCTGCGCCACATGGAACGAGGTCAGGGGTTTGTCCTTCTATGAGAGTCTTGCCCTGCTCCTTGAAGTGGCCCCCGGGGAGATTCGCGGCCAGATCGCCAGGCAGATCGATCGCGATCCCACCACCTGGTCGGAGGACCTCGAGGCAATCGACAGTTTCACTGCTCGATGCGACAACCAGCCGCCGTCGGTATCGCAGCCCGGCCCTTAGAAACGCAGCCGGTACCCGGATTCGCGGTCGGCAGGGGCCGCTGTGGTTCTCTATTCAGAAAACCACAGGTAGTCACGGGAGCTCAATTAGACCGCCCGGTCCACCTCGGTCAGGAAGGTATCGACCAGATCAGCCACTACACGGGGATGCTCGCCGATTACCGCGTGCCCGGCATCCGGGATAACACGCAGTCTCCCTCGGGGAAGTGATCGGGAAACGGAAGTCGCAAGCGCCGCATACTTCTGATCCTGACTGCCGGCAATGAGCAGTACCGGCACCTGCAACTCCGGCAGTCTCCCACCGAAGTAGGGCTGCGCTCCTTGCCCCATCCCCACGAGAGCGTTGGCCACGCCCGCAGCCGTGTTCTCGAGCCGGGCCGCCCGATCGGCATACCGCCAGGTGCTGCCTCGCCGATCCAATCCCCCGAACATCGGCCGGGCCAGCCACTGATCTACGAAGGGGGCAATCCCCCCATCGCGTAACTCCGCCGCAAGCATGTCGTCGGCTTGGCGCCGGGCCGCCCGCTCGCTTTCATCTTCGATTCCCGGGTGGGTCGAAACCAGGACAAGATGCGACACCAGCCGGGGTCGCTCCAAGGCCACTGCCAGCGCCACCCTTCCCCCTTGCGAGTATCCCATCAAAGGACTCGGGCTCCCGGCCCTGGCAAGCACGTCGGCCACGCCGCTCACCGCCGATGCGAACGTGGTCGGAACCCCGGCCGAACGTCCGTGCCCTGGAAGGTCCGGGGCGAGCACTTCCCGACCCAATAGTTCAGCTAGTTCCGCGAACATCGCACCGGTCTGCGTGAAGCCGTGCAGCGCCACCAACGGGGGCTGCCGACCCGGCAACCGGCGTACCCACAATCCTCCGCTTTCATGCATGGGTTGTATTGTGGCCGTTCATGAAGCGAAGCAACCGCAACTACGCCTTCACCACTGCTTTCGTCGGGGCCCTGGCGGACCTCGGCCTCCGCCATGTATGCATCACGCCCGGTTCGCGCAACAGCCCCCTGGCCCTCGCGTTTGCGGACCACCCGACTATCACCGATTGGATACATCACGACGAGCGGTCTTCGGCCTTCTTCGCACTCGGTCTGGCCAATGCCACCCGACGCCCTGTGGCGGTCGTCACTACTTCTGGTACGGCGGCCGCGGAATTGCACCCGGCAGCCGTCGAGGCCAACCTCGCGCGAATTCCGCTGTTGCTGCTGACCGCCGATCGCCCACCTGAGCTGCGCGGCGTCGGCGCTCCCCAGGCCATTGACCAAATCAATCTGTTTGGCACCGCCGCCCGGTGGTTTCACGATGCGGCGCTTCCCGACGTCACGCCGGGCAGCTACTCCGTAGCGCTGGCCGCCCGGGCGTGGGCGGCAGCTCGCGATATTCCTTCCGGCCCGGTGCACATCAACTTCCCGTTCCGGGACCCGCTGGCTCCCGTCAATGTTCCCGGTGACGTAGGGCCTGCGACCCAAGTCGTTCCACCTTCCGGCTACATCCCCGGGCGTCTTGACATCGGTCGGTCTGCTCTCGCCGACATCTCCCGGGCGATATCTGGAAAGCGGACCCTCCTCGTCGCCGGTCCGATCGATCGACCAGACTTCCCGACGGCCATCACATCGCTGGCTGTCCGCGCCGGGCTCCCGGTTGTGGCTGATCCTCTGTCGCAACTCAGGGCGGGGGACCATGACCGGACGCGCGTCATCACAACCGGAGATCCACTCACCCGGACCGGACGACTCGACGGAGATCTAGCACCAGAGGTTGTGATTCGTTTTGGAGCCATGCCAACCTCCAAGGCTCTCTCCACCTGGCTGGCGGATCATCCGGAAGTCCCCCAGATCCTGGTCGACGATGCCGGGTGGCGAGATCCGGGTGCGAGCGCCACCAGTATGGTCCGCAGCGACCCCTCCTCCTTTGCGAAACAATTAGCCGAGATGGTCGACCCGGCCCCATCTGACTGGGCGACCACATGGGAACAAGCCGATCAGAAGGCACGGGCGGCATTGACCGCCTCTCTCACCTTCCCGAGCGAACCGGCCGTTGTAGCAGCACTGGCCGCCAGTATCCCCGACCACACCACGGTGTATGTCGGATCTTCGATGCCCGTACGCGATGTCGATGCTTTCTTCCCGGCTACCGAACGGCGCCTCCGTTTCCTATCGAATCGGGGCGCCAACGGCATCGATGGTCTGATCTCCTCGGGTCTCGGCGCAGCCGCCACCGGCGAGCCGGTCATCGTCCTGAGCGGCGACCTATCACTCCTGCACGACCTCACGGCGTTGGGAACAGCCGCCCGGTTGGCACTCCCGATCACCGTGATCGTGATCAACAACGATGGCGGTGGGATTTTTCACTTCTTGCCGCAAGCAGCCTTTCCCGAATACTTCGAGCGGTTGCTGGGTACCCCCCACGGGACCGATTTCCAGGCTGCAGCCGAACTCTTCGGGATCGAACACCACCTTGTCGACAACGAGGCCGTATTCAAAAACCTCGTCGAGAACCCGACCGACTCTCCCCGCCTCATTGAAATCCGCACGGATCGCAGCGAAAACGTGGCCGTGCACGAGCGGGCCTGGCGCATGGTCGCTGATGCCTAACCGGCGCTACGCCTCGGTCAGGAGATTCAGGAGGGGACGGAACTTCAGTCTCGTCTCTTCCAGCTCCCCTTCGGGATGAGATCCAGCGACGATTCCGGCCCCTGCATAGAGGTGGGCTGTGTCACCCCGGACCAACGCACAGCGAAGCGCTACCGCGATCTGACCGTCGCCGGAGCCGTCGGTCCATCCGATCCCGCCTGAATACCAGCCGCGATCGATGCTCTCGGTCTTGCTGATGAAAGCCAGGGCTTCCGCCAGGGGGAGCCCGGCGACCGCCGGCGTCGGATGGAGGTCGCCTGCTACCTCAACAACGGATCGAGGTGCATGGAGGATGCCAACCACCTCTGAGGCGAGATGCTGGACGTTGGCCATTTTCAACAGGGTGGGAGTCGAAGGGGCAGTCACTCTTTCCACGATCGGATCGAGCCTGGCAACGATGTCATCGACCACGACGGCGTGTTCGCGGCGGTCCTTTTCGCTGGCCATGAGCGCCTCCCCCAGCGCCCGATCGTCCTCCTCACCTTCGCCGCGCGGCGCGGACCCGGCGAGAGGCTGGGACCGCAGTCGCTCGCCCTGTCGTTCTATCAGAAGCTCCGGGGTCGCACCGACGAAGGTCGCATCAGCTTCCTGCCAGCCAAAAGCGAAACACCCTGGATACGCCGACCGCAGCCGGCCAACCAGGTCGAACGGGGCCGCAGCTACATCGGCCCGGACGATCACCGAACGGGCCAGCACAACCTTGTCCATGGTTCCCAGCTCGATCGTGTGGACCGCCTCGCGCACCGTTGCGACCCATTCGGGAGGAGCGGGACGCGACTCGATGGCATGGTCCGCGGCTTGCATACCGGATGGAGGCTCTTGCTCCTCCAGATCGCCCAGGGTCGCCAGCACCTCGCCGGCCGCGCGCCCGGGCGGCAACGTGACCATCAAGCGGTGCGAACCGTTTTCGGAGACGATCGAAACCATAGGTACCACGGCCGAAGTCGACGTGAACCCGTCCCACTCGGGTCGATGCGGTCCATCCGGGTCGAACGCGAACCCGATGAGAGCGCGCAACTGGAAGCTGACACCGTTCATCCATTGGAGAGCACCGGCCAACGCCTCGAACCGGTCGTGACCGTACGGGGCAACCGTCCGCCAGGCAACCCCCAATCCACCTATCTCGAGCTCACCGGGTCTTCCGAAATACCCGGCCGTCGAGAAGAGGGCTGCTCCGGCTCTCACCAGGTCGAGCGGATCCACCACCACGGGCACAGAAGCAAACCGGTACTCGCGGACGTCACCGGCCAACTGGTCTGCAAGTTTTTCGAGCGTAAGGGGCGATATCAGCACGGTTCGGCATTCTACGTTGGTCGGGGGCTTCAGGCGGTGGCCAACCTTCGAAACTCATCAGTGATCTGGCCGGCGATCAGGTCCGGTCGTTCCATCGGGAGGAAGTGCCCGGCTCCGGGGATGACCTGGTAGCGGCCCCCCGGTAACAAGTCCGCCAGGTGGGCGACGAAGGCTTCAGGGTGCGTCTCCGATGACCCGCCGGCCAGGATCAGGACGGGGCACCCGATTTCGGACAACCGCTCGTATGCGCCGTGCGCCATGCCGGCCCGGTAGGCGGCCGCTTCGACCCGCGGATCGCAGGCAAGCCAGAATCGACCGTCCCGTTCGATCAAACCGCCGTCCACGTATCCCCGCAGTGCACGGTTGTCCCACAACGCAAAAGCAGCTTTCGAAGAAAAGTTCGCCAGGGCCTCCCGGGGCGAAGCGAACGAGGCCCGGCGTCGTGCCGCTCCAACCGCGAGCGGGTTCTCCTCAACCCTTTGGAAGGGCGGCGGGAACATGATCGGCTCAACGAGGATGAGCCCCTGCATGGTTCCGGGAACCAGCAGTTCGGCCATCACGAGCGAGGCTCCGCCCATCGAATGACCCACTCCCAATCGGGGGCCGGCCGATTCGGTTGCGTGAACAACATCAATGGCAACCCGGGCGGTGTCCCACCAATCGAAAGGTACCGGCCCAGGTGGTGATCCACCGTGCCCCGGCGCGTCCCAAGCGGTAACCGATCCTTGCCAATCCGCGTTCCGTACCTCGGCGACCACCGGATCCCACACCTCCTTGCAGAACCCCGTGGCGTGGGCCAGGAAGACGTGTCCGGGCATGGCTCCCGGCCAGTCGCGACGTGCGGTCGGAGAAGACAATCCGGCTACGTGTCGTCGATTTCGAACGAGACGTCGCTCTCCATTTTCACGACGCCATCGATGCGACGCACCATCTCCTCGAGCAAACGCTTGTCGGTTCGGGTGGGCAGCCGACCCGACAGCCGGACTATGCCGTCGACGACTTGAACGTCGAGGCTTTCCCCGTCCAGCAACAACACCCGGTCGATGATGTCCTCCCGGACCTCGTCCTCGATGACATCATCGGGACGAGTAAACACCGTTACGACGTCGCCCCGGCTGATGATCCCCTGAAGCTCACCCTCATCGTTCACAACCGGCAGTCGCTTCACGCGGTGATGGGACATGACCCGGGCCGCCTCGGTGACACTCGCTTCCGGGTAGATGACGACCGGATGCGTGCTCATCACTTCGCCGACCGTCTCGGCTTCGGAAACCGCATCCGGTTTGTGCATGAGAGCATCGAGCAGCCTGCGATGGCTGCGGTCCGCTTCCCGTTCCAGGAAATCAGCTTCGGTGATGATCCCGACCAGCCTGCCTTCAGCATTGACAACCGGGAGTCCGCTCACCCCCCGTTCAACCATCTGGCGTGCTGCTGCTTTGAGACTATCTTCCGGCGAAACCGTCAGAACATCAATGCTCATGATGTCAAGCACCCGCATCATTAGCCTCCTTTTACCACCAGCACATCGCAGTGGGCGAGGTGCAGGATTCGATGGCTGGTGCTGCCCAGAAACAAGGCCGCCAATTCGCCGCGATTGCGCGACCCGATCACGATCATCTCGGCCCCGACCCCCTCGGCGTACTCAACGAGTGCGTCGGCCGGGTATCCGGTCAAGTCGACACGCTTGACGGCAATCGACACCTCGGCCAACTGAGGTTCAGCAGCCTCCCAGACCGAGTCACGCTGGGCTTGTTCTAACTGGATGATGTCGGCCGGCACCTGGTTCAAGACGGCCAGCAGTGTGCCGGGAATGTGCACCGCGTGGATCACATGCAATTCGGCTTTCACGGCAGTCGCCAGCTCGATGGCCCTCCGCAATCCCCGCTCGCTGGGTTCCGACTCGTCGATCCCGACAACGATGATCATGGTTGTGGCTCCCCCCATTGTTCAGGCGGATACTGCTGCTCTTTGCGGGCTGCCAGCCGCGCCGCGTACGCGGCCGCCTCCGTTCTCCGGGTCATTTCGAGCTTGCTCAGGAGATTCGACACGTAGTTCTTGACCGTCTTCTCGGCGAGGAACATCTCTTCAGCGATCTCGCGGTTGGTGAGGCCGTCGGCGATGAGATCGAGGATCTTGCGTTCTTGCGGGGACAACCTGGCCAGCAGAGGGTCATCCGGTTCTTCGCCACGGATCTTGCGAAAGACGCGTTCGGTCATGGTGGGATCAAGCAGCGACTCTCCCCTTCCGACGCGGCGGACGCTTTCCACCAGCTCATCGCCTTTGATTCGCTTCAGAACGTACCCGGATGCACCGGCGACGATGGATGCGAAAAGGGCTTCTTCGTCGGCGAAAGATGTCAACATGAGGACCTTCACGTCGGGCCATCGCGACCGGATCTCGCGGCAGGCCTCGATCCCGGTCGCGTCCGGAAGCCGAACGTCCATGACTACGACATCGGGCGAGTCGTATCCCACGCGCCGGACGCCCTCCTCGGCGGTACCGGCTTCCCCGACAACCTCAATGTCCTCCTCGGCGTCGAGCAGGGTCTTCAAACCCTGTCGAACGATCTCATGGTCATCCACTATCAATAAGCGCAAACGTGTTGCCTCCTGGTCTGCTTCCAGGCTACCTCTCGGAACGGAACTGCAGAGCGATGGCGTCGCCGTCAGTTGCCGGGCCGGACGGCGATGCGTCATGGATGTCGACCCTGGTTAGCCTGGCGACATGCATCAACCGATCATCCCCTCGGACCGCTTGGCGAAGTTGGTCACAGCAGCCTCAGCCGTCACTCGCCAAACCGACCTGACGGCGGTCCTGCGAACCACGGTGGAAACCGGACTGGACCTCACCGGTGCCGCCTACGGCGCGCTCGGAGTTCTCGGGGAACACGGCACGTTGATTCAGTTCGTTCACGCCGGATTGGATCAGGAAACAGTGGCAGCCATAGGCGCTCCACCTCAGGGGCGCGGGTTGTTGGGAACGATCACGAACATCGCCAAGACCGTGCGGACCGACCGGATCAACGAGCACCCTGATTCTGTCGGCTTCCCGAGGCATCACCCGCCCATGGAGATTTTTCTTGGCGTGCCGGTCATGGTGGGTGCCGAAACGTTCGGCAATCTTTACTTGACGGAGAAGCCGGGCGGGTTCACCGGCGACGATGAGGCACTCGTCGAAGCGCTGGCCGCGATAGCCGGATCGGCGATCGCTACTTCCCGGATGCACGGCCGCCTCCGGCGCGCCGCTGTGGTAGAGGACCGTGAGCGCATCGCCCGGGATCTCCACGACGCCATCATTCAGGATCTCTTTGCCGTTGGGCTCTCTCTGCAATCACTCGGACAGAAGGTGGAGAATCCAACGGTGAAGGCGAACCTCACGGAATCCGTGCAGCGACTCGACGAGGCGATCTCCTCGTTACGGAAGTTCATTTTCGACCTGCGGCCACCAGTGTGGACACGTCGGAGCCTCAAGAGCGAGTTGGCAGATCTGGTCGGCCAATTGGCCGAGCCGTATGAAGCCAGTATCGATCTGGAAGTAACCGGCGATATCAGCGACCTTCCACCCGAGGTGGTCAGCGACGTTGTCCAGGTTGTTCGGGAGGCAACCAGCAACGCTCTCCGCCATTCCGGCGTCGGCCGGGTCGCCGTCAGCGTGCACCGGGGAGCCGACCGCATCGTCATCACCGTGGCAGACCGGGGTCGCGGTTTCGATCCGGACACCGTCGAGCGGGGCATGGGTCTCGACAATCTGCGGGCCCGGGCCCGCGATGCCAACGGCGACACGGAAATCGTCAGCCGGGCCGGTTTCGGCACCACCGTTCGGGTGATTCTCCCGGCCTGATCTAGGGTCCGGACACCGATGCGTCCACCATTCCAGAAAAGCGCCTTTTCTGGATCAACCGTTCGGCTGCAGCGACGACCAGAAAACTCGCAACCGTGAGACCAATGATCACCAACCATTCAATTGCGTCAATGGGCACGGTCGAGAAGAGCTGATTCCCAAAAGAGGTATAGACGACGCCGAGTTGCAGGATCACGGGAACGAGTACGGCAATGAGCAGGGTCCGATTGCCCCCAAACCCAACTACCCGCACGCCCGGCCCCTCGGCCCTCACGTTGAACGCGTGGAGCAATTGAACGGTGACGAGGGTGGTGAACATCAGCGTGCGCACATATTCCCAATCGGCTCCCTTGAGATAGTGGCCGTAGATCGCTACTGCGAGCGTGGCCACGGCAAGAATCGATCCCTGGCCCAAGATCCTCAGCAACCGGGGCGGGGAAAGCAGTTCCCGACCTCGATCGGGAGGCAAAGACATGATCCCGGGAACGGCCGGATCCAAACCGAGAGCTATGGCCGGGAGACCATCGGTAACCAGGTTGATCCACAGCAATTGGGTCGGGAGGAGCGGCTCGCCCAGAGCTCCGAACAACAAGAATCCAAGCAGCATGACCAGGACTTCACTGGCGTTGCACGACAGCAAGAAATAGACGACCTTCTTCAGATTGGCGAAGATGGCGCGACCTTCCCGCACCGCGCTGACGATCGTGGCGAAATTGTCATCGGTGAGCACCATCGCCGAGGCTTCCTGCGTGACGGCCGTGCCGCTCCCCATCGCGACTCCAATATCGGCTGCCCGGAGGGCCGGAGCATCGTTCACACCATCGCCGGTCATCGCGACGATTTCGCCCCGGGCTTGCCAGGCGTGCACGATCTTGACCTTGTCGACCGGATCGACCCGGGCGTACACATCGTTGGCCTCCACCTGGGCGATCAGTTCTTCTTCGGACGTCTCGCGCAGCCGGTCACCCGGCATGACCCGGCCGGTCTCACCGAGAATCCCGACCTCGCGTCCGATCGCTTCAGCCGTAACAGGATGATCCCCGGTCACCATGACGACCCGGATACCCGCCTCGTGGGCCAAAGCAACAGCCGGGGCAGCTTCGGGGCGGACCGCATCGCTCATCCCCACGATGGCAACGATGACCAGATCAGTCTCGGCAGCCTCGAGATCGACCGGCCGCTCAGAGAGTTCCCGGTAGGCAAGAGCCAGAGTTCGCAGCCCTTGTTCCGCCATCGAGTTCGCGACCGCCATCGCAGCTGCCCGGCGTTCATCATGGATCGGCTCAATACCGCCCTCCGAGGCAACCATGCTGGCCCGCTCCAAAACGACCTCGGGGGCTCCTTTCGTGGCCAGCAGATAGCCCTCCGCCCACCGATGAAACGTGCTCATACGCTTGCGACGGCTATCGAAAGCAACCTCGTCGAGGCGCGGATGCTCGCCCCGGATTCGGCCAGGATCAATGCCCATATCCTCCGACAAGGCGAGGAGCAGCGCCGTCTCCGTTGGATCACCCAGCGGTCCTGCGGGCCCCAGTTCTCCGTCGTTGCACAGGGCTGCAATCTGGGTGAATCGCTTCACTCTTTCGTCTGCAACATCGGTCTCGGAAGGGACCTGCCGCATATCGGCGAACGCGATCTCATTCACCCTGATCTTGTTCTGGGTCAGCGTGCCGGTTTTGTCGGTGCAGATCACGCTCGCCGAACCGAGCGATTCGACCGCAGGCAACCGTCGGACGATGGCGTGTTCCCTGGCCATGCGCTGCACACCGCGCGCGAGCGTGATGGTCACCACTGCCGGCAAACCCTCTGGAATGGCTGCGACCGCCAGTGCCACGGCCGTCAGGAACATCAAAGGAGCATCGAATCCTTTCAGGATCCCCAACCCGAATACCAGGCCGGCAATGCCCAACGCCAGTAGGCCGATGCGCTTGCCAACCCGATCGAGAGAGACTTGCAGAGGCGTCGGGGGTTCTTCCTCGCTCAAGAGCTCGGCAATCTGGCCCATCGCGGTCGCTCGTCCGGTGGCAGTGATCATCACCCTGGCCCGTCCGGCCGCCACCGCCGTTCCGGAGAAAACCATGGATCTGCGGTCGGCCAGCGAAGCTCCCTCCTGGACGTCTTGAACGTCCTTTTCCACAGGCAACGACTCGCCGGTCAGGAGCGATTCATCCACCTTGAGATGAACGGACTTCGCCAGACGCCCGTCTGCGGGTACGAGGTCGCCTGTTTCGAGAACGATCACATCACCCGGGACCAGTTCGGAAGCCGGAATTCGTCGCTCCGCGCCACTCCGCACCGCCCGGGCATCGGGAGCGGTCATCTCTTTGAGTGCCGCCAGGGCCTCCTCCGCCGCGACTCTCCTGCGTGTACCCGATGGTGGCATTCATGATGACGATCGCCAGGATCACGCCGGCGTCGATCCAGTCGTTCAAGATGACCCCGCTGATGAAGGCCGCCACGAGCAAGACCCAGATCAAAGCATCGCCAAACTGGCCGAAGAAGAGTCGTAATCGCGAAGGGCCTGAGTCGGCTTGCAGGACATTCGGCCCTACCGACACCAGCCGCCGAGCGGCTTCATCCGCAGTGAGACCCAATTCCAGGTTGGTGTCGAGATCGATCTCGGTCTGCGCGCACCGGCAGGGCATGCCAGGCTTCGACCGGCGTTGGAGCTTCCCCTGTTGTCATAACTCACCAACTCTAGAGGACATCTGAGATCCGACCCCTTGTATGAACCGACCTCACGACGGCAGTAACATACCCCGTAGGGTATGCAAGGAGGTCTTGATGCAGCTGGACGAAACAACGGTCGCTGATGTTATGCCGCGCCTGCGCAGGATCGAAGGCCAAATTGCCGGGATCGCCCGAATGGTCGAGGCCGACCGTGAATGCCGGGACGTGGTTCAACAGATCGCTGCCGCTTCGAAGGCGCTCGATCGGGTCGCCTACAAAATGCTGGCCGCTCACCTGAAGAGTTGCCTGCTCGATGAAGAATCTGCGGCAGCTTCCGGTTACACCCCTCAGGAACTCGAGAAGCTCTTCATGACTCTGGCCTAAGGGAGATCGCTCATGAAAAACACCCGTTATGGAATGGTCGTCACGACGAATCAACCAATGGAGGAGGCCGAGGCCGCCATCCGCGACAGCCTGGCAAGTGAAGGCTTCGGGATTCTCACTGAGATCGACGTTGCGGCAACGCTCAAGGAGAAACTGGGTGTGGAGCGCGCTCCCTACAAGATTCTCGGTGCCTGTAACCCACCGTTGGCCAATCGCGGGCTGGAGGCAGAGGAAGATCTCGGACTGCTGCTTCCGTGCAACGTCGTCGTGTATGTCAAAGGTGACCAAACGGTGATCGCCGCACTCGAGCCGCAGTTGATGGCGGATATTTCCAACAATCCCGAGCTGCAGGATATCGCCTCGGAGGCGCGGGGGCGGCTGCAAAAGGCCCTGGCCCGCCTCGAAAACTGATCCGGCTGGCCCAGCGCCGATAGTTGCGCAGCATGTTCCGACTGGTAGTCGGTAGCCGATTGGCCGTGCCGGGTTTGGGGGCGCTGGAAACTGGCAGCTGGTTGCTGGTCTCTATTCGAGTACTAGCCTCAGGGCGAGAGGAGACGGAGTGCCGGCCAGGATCGTTGTTGTAGGTGGGGGGATCGGTGGGTTGCTCACCGCCAATCTGCTGGCGAAACGGCTCGATCGCACCCAGGCATCCATCACGTTGGTTGACGCCAACGGTATGCACGTTTTCCAACCTGGATGGCTCTACGTTGCGCTGGACAAGGCCAACGCCCGCTGGTTGGCCCGCGATACCCGCGCCCTGCTTCGCCGGGACATTCGACTGGTCATCGATGTGGCATCGCACATTGACGTTGACAACCGGCGGGTCGACCTCAGCCGGGGAGATCACCTCGATTTCGACTACCTCGTCATTGCTACCGGCGCAACATTGGCCCGCGATGAGATCGCCGGTATGCGAAACACCACCCACGATTTCTATTCTTCTGCGGGTGCCGAACGCCTCCGGGAAGCGCTGCGGGGTTTCTCGGGGGGCAATCTGGTCGTGTCCGTGCCGCCGATGCCGTACAAATGCCCGCCCGCGCCGGTCGAGTTCACCCTTCTCGTTGATGAGTATCTGCGCAAGCTCGGGGTCAGGGACCAAACCAGGATTACGTATGTCTCTCCGCTCGATCGAGTGTTCCCGATCGAGTCGGTGGCGAGCATGGTTGACGATCTCTTCGCCAAGAGCGGCATCAACTCCCGGCTCAACTTCACGCTGGAGCGGGTAGAAGAGGGAGCCCTCGTCTCAACAACCGGCGATAGGGAGCCTTTCGACCTCGCGGTCAGCATCCCGCCCAATCGAGGGGCGCCCATCGCAGTTTCGTCCGGCCTCGGTACCCGGCAGGGATGGATCCCCGCCGACCCGCGCACCTTGGCCGTGCGAGGAGCCAAGGACGTCTACGTCGTTGGCGACGCCAGCGACCTCCCCACGTCCAAGAACGGATCAACGGCCCATTTCGAGGCTCCCCGGGTCGCCGAACAGATCATTGCGGCCGTGGAGGGCCGCGTCCCAAATCCGGTCCGTTCGAGATACCGCGGGCTTGTGATCTGCCCGTTCGAAGTCGGTGGCGGCAAGGCAACGGTGCTCGTATTCGACTACGACCGCCCCCCGCGCCCACTTCGTCCGAATCGTTTCTGGCATGCCGCCACCTGGCTCTTCAACCGGACCTACTGGTTCACCGTGAAGAGCGGCCGCCTCTAAGATCGGTTTTGGCGCTCAACCTGCACGATATTCGAGCACGTTAGGCGCCAAAACATGCAAGAGGCAGGGGATATGGGCACCGTAGAAGGAATTGGTGGAGTTTTCCTCGAGAGCAACGACGCTCCGGCGCTGGTTGAGTGGTACCGGCGTCACCTCGATATCGATTTTGACGAACACCCGAACGGTGGCTCCTTCTTTTTCGTCTACCGAACCCGCGACGTTCTGACCAAGGAGATCCGGGAGAACCCCGTATTTGCCATCAACCAGACCGGCACCGCTCTGGCTCCGGCAGAACAGCGGGGCCTGACGATAAATCTGCGAGTGGCCGATCTCGAAGACACGCTCAACCGCCTCACCATCGCAGGTGTTCACGTGGAAGCGAAGCGGATCGCCTGGGAAGGCGGCAAGCACGGCTGGATCCACGATCTCGACGGGAACCGTATCGAACTGTATGAGGAACTGCCCCTCCCCCCGGACTCGAAGTACAGAAGCGGTTAGCTCCACCAGCAAGCATCCATCCACCCGTCTTTCGCCCGGCCCTTGGTCCCACCCAATAGGGTCTTATGGCCCCATACGTAGCTGCAGAGAGCTATCTAACGTGCAGGACATGCACAGTCTGCATTTGTTGCAGCCCCAATAGGCCCACCCATGAGCATGCTCACCACCAAAGATCTCCAGCAGCTACTCCACGTCGACCGGTCAACCATCTACCGCATGGCCGAAGCCGGCCAGCTACCCGCCATGAAGGTCGGTCGGCAATGGCGATTCCCTGCCGACCGGATCAACCGCTGGCTCGAGGACCGCAACATGCGCCCCGTTGCCAAGCAACCTGCTCCGGATCTCGCTGCGAATGGAGCCTCCCTGAACGGCCTCCTCCCGGCCGAATACATCACGTCGATCGGCGATCTGTTCGGCGAGATGCTCGGAGTCATGGTGGTCGTGACCGATATGGACGGCGAGCCCCTCGCCCCACCGTCCAATCAGTGCGGTCTCTTCACATTGATCAACGAGCAACCCGGGGCCGTTGCGCAATGCGTCGAAGGCTGGCGAGAGCTGGCTCACGACCTCGACATGGCTCCTCGATTTGCCCCCAGCCACCTGGGATTGCTGTGTGCTCGCTCCTACCTGCGAGTCGGCGCCGAGCTCCGCGGCATCATCCTCGTCGGCGGCATAGCCCCGGCGAACTGGCCGCCGACCAAAGCAGAGGTTGAGCAGATCGCCGCTGAATTTGGAATTGGCGTCGACCTCATTCACGATCACCTCCACGACGTTTTTGACCTCGATGACGACGGGCGGCAGCGGGTCTTGACCCTTCTCCCCCGACTCGCCAGGTTCCTCTCGGAAGTAACCAACGAACGCAAACAACTCCTCAGCAAGCTCGACGCTATCGCCGCGCTCGCCGGGGCTTCCTCCAGCTAGAAGGAGTTCAACAACATGAAGAAACTGCTGGTCCTGGGTGCCGGAACCGCCGGCACCATGGTGGTCAACAAACTCCGACACCGGCTTGACGCCGACGAGTGGAAGATCACCGTCGTCGACCAGAACCCGACGCACTACTACCAGCCCGGGTTCCTCTTCATCCCCTTCGGGATGTACGGCCGTCACGACGTCGTCAAACCAAAGCGGGATTTCATCCCACCAGGGGTTGAGATGATCCAGGCCGAGATCGAGGAGATCGAAGCCGACAACAACCGGGTGAAGATCGATGGCGACCGCTGGCTCGATTACGACTTCCTGGTGATCGCCACCGGAACCCACATCGCCCCGGAAGAGACCCCCGGTCTCGAAGCGCTCGGTGACGAGGGTCCCGACAACGTGCACACCTTCTACACCCTCGAAGGTGCCATGAAGTTGGAGAAGCAACTGCGGACCTTCAAGGGCGGAAAACTCGTGATGCACATCACCGAGATGCCTTTCAAATGCCCGGTTGCTCCGCTTGAGTTCATTTTTCTGGCCGATTGGTGGCTCCAGGAACAGGGACTGCGCGATGTGACCGAGTTGACATACGTGACTCCCCTGCCAGGCGCTTTCACCAAGCCGGTGGCGTCGAAGGCTCTGGGTGGGATGCTGGAAGAGAAGAAGATCAACCTGGTGCCCGACTTCAACGTCGAACAAGTCGACCTGGACGCCAACAAGGTGATCGCCTACTCAGAGGACGTGGTCGACTACGACCTTCTGGTCACGGTGCCGCTCAACATGGGTGCCGAGGTGATCGGTCGCTCTGGTCTCGGTGATGAATTGCGTCACGTCCCGGTCGACAAGCACAACTTCTTGTCGAAACAGCATGACAACATCTTCGCTCTCGGTGATGCCGCCGCCCTGCCGACCTCGAAGGCAGGCTCCGTGGCTCACTTCGCCGTCGAATTGTGGACGGAGAACTTCCTCCGCTACATCGATGGGCTCGAGATGCTGGAGCAGTTCGACGGGCACGCCAACTGCTACATCGAATCGGGACACGGTAAGGGTCTGCTGATCGACTTCAACTACGACACCGAACCCCTACCCGGCAAGTACCCGCTGCCGGGCATCGGCCCCTTCTCGCTACTCGAGGAAACGGAACTGAACCACTGGGGCAAGCTGATGTTCCGCTGGATGTACTGGAACATTCTGCTCAAGGGCAAGGAGATGCCGGTACCGGCCTTGATGTCCATGGCCGGCAAGTGGAGCGCCGGACGATGAGTACCGACACTCTGGCTCCTGCCTCTCTCGAGGACATCAACAGGAAACTCGATGCGCTGACCGCTCAGATCGAGACCCTCAGCAATGAGGCCGTCGTTCAAAAACAGCGCCGTGCCGCCTGGGTCGAACTGCTCGAAGATGTGCGGCCGGTCACCAACCAGGCATTCGAGATGGTGGTCAAGCAACTGGACGAGGTCGAAGCGTACGTCAACCTCGACGATCTCGGCCATCTGGCCAAACGGATGTTGCGGAACACCAGAAACCTCGAGATGATGCTCGACCAACTCGAGAGCGTCATGGAACTCGTTCGCGACGCCACGCCGATCGGACGCAGTGCAGTGTTCTCGCTCATGGAGAAGCTCGAAGAGTTCGACCGCAAGGGCTATTTCGAATTCGTCCAGGAGGCGTTCGGTATCTTCGACGAGATCGTAGAGTCATTCACCAAAGAGGACGTACGGTCCCTCGGCGAGAACATCGGGCTCATCTTGCAGACGGTCAAAGAAATGACCCAACCGGAACTCATGGGACTCGTGCGGAGAACTGCGTTGACGGTTCGGGAGCAAGAACCCCCCGAAGATGTCTCGCTGTTTGCGCTGGTTCGCCAAATGCGCGACCCGGCCGTCAAGCGCGGCATGGCCAAGGCACTGTTGACGCTGCGCTCGCTCTCGGGCGAAGCGCCGACCGAAACCAATCAAGAAAGCTAGACAACACCGAAAGGAGAAAGCCACGATGGCTACGGAGTTGATAGGTGGAGTAGAAGTCCACGTGGACGACGAAGGGTTCATGACGGACCCGGGCGAATGGAACGAAGAACTGGCTCCGGCCCTCGCCAAGGAGATCGGTATCGACGAGTTGACCGAAGGTCACTGGAAGGTCATCCGCTTCTTGCGCGAAGACTTCGCCAAGGAAGGACAGACGGCCACCCTGCGGCGGGTCTCGACCATGGCGAATGTCCCGACCAAGGACCTCTACCAGCTCTTTCCGAAGAAGCCCGCCAAGAAAATGTCGTACGTTTCCGGGCTGCAGAAGCCCGTTGGATGCGTGTAAGCAGGGCTCCGCTCTGCCCTAAGAAAGGAGCATCATTTGCCTCCGAAGTTTGAAGACGAAGCAACCGACCGCAAGCTCTGCATCATTGTCTCCAAGGGAACCATGGAATGGGCTACCGCCGCCATGGTGCTCGGAAATGCCGCAACGAGCGAAGGAATCGAACTCCACGTGTTCTTCACGTTCTGGGGATTCGACGCCATCATCGACAAGCGGATGGACAAACTGAAGATCTCGCCGGTCGCCAACCCGTCGATGAAGGTTCCCGGCACCGAGATCGGCATGTCCAACATGTTGGCCGGATTGCCCGGCATGACGGCCTTCGCGTCCAGCATGATGAACAAAGAGATGGAGAAGCTCCAGGTGCCCCCGCACCGCGAGTTCATGCAGATGGTCCACGACTCCGGCGCCAAGTTCTGGGCTTGCCGGTTGACGTTCGACATGATGGAAAACACCATGGGGCTGACCAAAGATGACCTGTGGGATGGTGTCGAAGACATCATCAGCGCCAACGACTTCATGGAACTCTCTGAGGGCGGCCAGATCATTTTCATCTAGGAGCGTGTCATCAACCCGCCGGGCCTCGCCAGGCGGGTTGATCGCGCCATAGGGGACGAACGCGATTGGGGTGGGGACTTCCTGCCCTAACCTTGTCCCGTGGGCCGCGCCACCATGGTGTCCGGCCCGACCCTCGAGGAGGCACAACCGTGGAAAAAAAGGTAGCCACAATCGACGGCAACGAAGCCGCCGCCTACGTGGCACACAAGACCAACGACGTCATCGCCATTTATCCGATCACGCCCGCTTCACCGATGGGCGAGTTATCGGACGTCTGGTCGGCCGCCGGCCGGAAGAACCTCTGGGGAGAGGTTCCCGCAGTCATCGAGATGCAGAGCGAGGCCGGGGCAGCTGGAGCCGTCCACGGCTCTTTGCAGGCCGGGGCTCTCACCACCACCTTCACTGCCTCTCAGGGTTTGCTCCTGATGATCCCCAATATGTTCAAGATCGCCGGTGAATTGCTCCCGGCCGTCATTCACATTGCAGCCCGAACGGTTGCCACCCACGCTTTGTCGATCTTCGGGGACCACAGCGATGTGATGGCCGCCCGTTCCACCGGCTTTGCGATGCTCGCCTCATCATCGGTCCAGGAGGCTCACGACCTGGCGCTCATTGCCCATGCGGCCACACTGGAATCCCGCATTCCCTTCATGCACTTCTTCGATGGGTTCCGCACGTCGCACGAAGTCAACAAAATCGAACTGCTCTCCGATGAAACGATCCGCGCGCTCATCAACGATGAACGCGTCCGGGAGTTCCGCTCCCGCCGGCTCAGCCCCGACCAACCGGCCATTCGCGGCACCGCCCAGAACCCGGACGTCTTCTTTCAGGCGCGGGAAGCGGCCAACAGCTACTACAACGCAGTGCCCGACATCGTCCAGGCGACCATGGACACGTTCGCCGAGCTGACCGGGCGCAGCTATCAGCCCTTCGACTACGTCGGAGCCCCCGACGCTGAGCGGGTCATCGTCTTGATGGGATCAGGGGTGGGAGCCGTCGAGGAGACGGTCGAGGCTCTCAACCGGCGCGGCGAGAAAGTGGGAGCAATCAAGGTTCGGCTGTTTCGGCCCTTCTCCACCTCAGGGTTCATCGCTGCTCTTCCGGCTACCACGAAGTCGATTGTGGTGCTCGATCGTACGAAGGAACCGGGCGCTCCTGGAGAACCCCTCTACCAAGATGTGGTCACCACGATCGCCGAAGAGCAGGCAGCCGGACGTACCGCCTGGGACTCCTTCCCCACCGTGATCGGTGGCCGGTATGCGCTCTCCTCGAAAGAATTCACCCCGGCCATGGTGGCCGGCATCTTCGCTGAATTGGAGAAGCCAGAACCCAAGAATCACTTCACGATCGGCATCGTCGACGACGTGACCCACACGAGTTTGACCTATGACGATGAGTTTTCGACCGAAGCCGAAGAGGGTACCCGGGCAGTGTTCTTCGGCCTCGGAGCCGACGGCACGGTCGGGGCCAACAAGAACTCGGTCAAGATCATCGGGGAGAACACCCCGCTCTACGCCCAGGGGCACTTCGTCTACGACTCGAAGAAGTCGGGCGCAACGACCGTCTCCCATCTCCGGTTCAGCAAGGAACCGATCCGCTCCACGTACGAGATCAAGAGCGCCAACTTCGTTGCATGCCATCAATTCAACTTCCTGGAGAAGATGGATGTTTTGGCCGTAGCCGAACCCGGAGCCACGTTCCTGTTGAACAGTCACTACGGGCCGGATGAGGTCTGGGACCACCTTCCCGCCGGCATTCAACAGCAGCTCATCGACAAAGGCCTCGAGTTCTACATTGTCGACGGAGGCAAGGTGGCGGGCGAGGCCGGCCTGGCCGGACGAATCAACACCGTCTTGCAGACCTGCTTCTTCGCCCTGTCCGGGATTCTGCCCCGCGATGAGGCGATCGAGGAGATCAAGAAGGCCATCGCCAAGAGTTACGGCAAGTTCGGCGACAGCGTTCTCCAACGCAACTACGCAGCGGTCGACGGCGCCCTGGCGGCCCTGCACAAGGTCGCTGTGCCGGCGGCGGTCACGGCGAAGACCAACGGCCACAAGCTGATTCCCGACTATGCCCCGGACTTTGTCCAGCGAGTCACCGGACTGATGATGGAAGGCAAAGGAGATCTTCTCCCGGTCAGCGCTTTGCCCGTCGACGGGACGTTCCCGACCGGCACCACCCGTTGGGAGAAGCGCTCCATCGCCGAGGAAATCCCTATCTGGGATCCCACCATCTGCATCGACTGCGCCAAGTGCGCCATGGTGTGCCCCCATGCGGCGATCCGCATGAAGGTCTACGACCCCGAGGCGCTGGAAACTGCCCCGGCCCGATTCCCGTCCAAGGATTGGCGCGGTCGCGACCTGCCCGGCAAGAAGATGACGATCCAGGTTGCCCCGGAAGACTGCACTGGATGCGGTGTGTGTGTTGACGTCTGCCCGGCCAAGAGCAAAGAGATCGTCCGGCACAAGTCGATCAACATGCGACCGCAGATCGAGCATGTGGCCCAGGAGAGCCAGAACTTCGAGTTCTTCCTCGAGATTCCCGAGATGGATCGAACCGAGATCAACCCGAACACGGTCAAGGGTTCCCAGATGCTCGAACCATTGTTCGAGTTCTCGGGAGCATGCGCAGGCTGCGGCGAAACTCCCTACATCAAGCTCATGACACAACTGTTCGGCGACCGAACGATCATTGCCAACGCCACAGGTTGCTCGTCGATCTACGGAGGCAATCTGCCGACCACGCCGTACACCACCAACTCGGATGGGCGCGGTCCGGCCTGGGCCAACTCCCTGTTCGAAGACAATGCCGAATTTGGACTGGGAATGCGGCTGGCGGTTGACGCCGAACGGTCGCAAGCCCGATCCCTGGTGACACGTCTGGCCGGGCACATCGGCGAGGGACTGGCAGAGAGCTTGCTGTCGGCCGATCAGCGCGATGAGGCCGGAATAGCTGCGCAGCGCGGCAGAGTGGTTCAGCTCAAGGAGCGGCTGGAGAAGGTCGACGGCGACGAATCCCGCAACTTGCTGGTGGTGGCAGACGCGCTGGTCGAGAAAAGCGTGTGGATCGTCGGCGGGGACGGCTGGGCCTACGACATCGGGTTCGGCGGTCTTGACCATGTGCTGGCCAGCGGCCGGAACGTCAACATCCTGGTGCTGGACACCGAGGTCTATTCGAATACAGGCGGCCAGGCGTCGAAGGCTACCCCCCGGGGTGCGGTTGCTAAGTTCGCCGCCGGCGGCAAGCAGACCGCCAAGAAGGATCTGGGGCAGATAGCCATGGCGTACGGAAACGTTTATGTAGCCCAGGTGGCGCTGGGAGCCAACAACATTCAGGTGGTCAAGGCCTTCTCAGAAGCCGAATCGTTCCCGGGGCCTTCGCTGATCATTGCTTACAGCCAGTGCATTGCCCATGGCATCGACATGGAGAAGGGCATGTCCCACCAGAAGGAGGCCGTGGACAGCGGCTACTGGCCTCTGTATCGGTTCGATCCCCGCCTGGAGGACCATCACCCGTTCCATCTCGACAGCAAGAAGCCGTCGATTCCTTTCAAAGAGTTCGCCTGGCAGGAAGCCCGGTTCGCCATGCTGGCCAGGTCGCAACCCGAAGAAGCCGAGAGGCTTTTCCGGATGGCTCAGAACGACATCGATGAACGTTGGAGCCTCTACGAACAGCTGGCGGATATCGAACGGAACGTGCAGGGAGATCTCGAGGATGAGGAGGTGGAGGCGTGAGCGTGGATCTTCACACTACGTACATGGGCATGAAACTGGCCCATCCGGTCGTCCCGTCGGCATCGCCGCTGACCGGTGACCTGGACACGTTGCGGAGACTCGAGGATGCGGGCGCCCCGGCCGTAGTGCTGCCCTCGTTGTTCGAAGAGCAGATCGAACATGAGGAGCTCGAGGTTGCTCGACTCCTCGATTTCGGATCCGAGAGTTTCGGCGAAGCAACCTTCGGGTATTTCCCCGAACTCAACGACTACGCCACCGGACCGGGAACGTACCTCGACATGGTGGCCCGGGCCAAGAGCTCGCTCTCGATACCGGTGATCGGAAGTATCAACGGCACCTCCAAAGGCGGCTGGATCAAATACGGGAAGCTGATCGAAGAAGCCGGGGCTGATGCCCTCGAACTGAATATCTACTTCATCCCGACCGATCCGAAAGTGTCGACTTCTCAGGTCGAGCAGCAGTACCTCGACCTGGTCATGTCGGTGAAGCAGTCTCTTTCCATACCGCTGGCGGTGAAAATCGGGCCGTTCTTCAGCTCCATCCCCTACATCGCTCATCGACTGGTCGAATCCGGAGCCGATGCCCTCGTGATCTTCAACCGGTTCTACCAACCAGACATCGACGTCGACGGGCTCAAGGTTCGACCGGACCTCGAACTCAGCACCTCTTCCGAACTGCGCCTGCCGCTCCGGTGGACGGCGATCCTCCACGGGCGAGTAAAGACGTCGCTGGCCGTTACGACGGGTGTGCATACCTCCGAGGATGTGATCAAGCTGCTCCTGGCCGGCGCGGACGTGACGATGATGGCCTCGGCGTTGTTGAAGAACGGACCGGACCATCTTCGGGAGGTGGTGAGTGGGGTTGAGCGGTGGCTGCAGGACAATGACTACGAGTCCGTCGAGCAGCTGAAGGGAAGCCTGAGCCAGGCGTCCTCGCCGGATCCGGGCGCCTTCGAACGGGCCAACTACATGAAAACCCTGGTCACCTACGCCGGCCCGTTTGTTTAGAACAGTAGCCAGTAGCCAGTAGCCAGCGAAGACGTATCATTCTGCCCTAACTGGTAACTGGTAACTAGCTACTCGGAACGGCTCGTTCGCCGTCGTAAGGCGCCACGTCGTAGCGCCCGGCCAGACGTGCGGCGGTGTGGCGGAACTCTCGGAGCAACCCACCGGCCAACCCCCTGGCGAGCGTGCCCCCGACATGGAATCGCTGCGACAAGGGCCACTTGAGCTCGTCGACGCCGCATAACGCCGCACCGTTGGCCGTCTGGATCTGCTTGCGGATCAAAGCCAGAGCGGCAGCCCGTTTGTCCTCCGGCAAGGTCGCGGTTCGATCGATTTCGGTGAGAACGGCCTCCGCCGCGGCGAGACTGTGCGACACGGCCGTATAGGTGGCGGCATCGATGAGTTCATGTTTGTATTTCAACTTGTTGAGCTCCCCGGCCACCTGGTAGCTGGCCCGGGCAATCTCTTCTCGACTCATCGCTTCGGTCTCGAAGGAAAGCATGTCCTTCCAGGAGAGTTGGGTGAGCGCCTGGCGGTGTTCCTCGAGCGTGCGATAGCGAACCTCGTACCCGAAAGAGGGCTCCTCAAAAGCTCGACTTCCCGGATCAAGGAACGGGCTGAGGGGTGAAACGTAGGCGTGTATCTTGCCGCCCTCACCGAACCGCTCGAGCAGGTGCCGGTAGTAGTCAACCGCCTCCATGGCTTGTCCGTAGGTCTGATGCGGGATCCCGACCATGAAGAAGAGATCGAGTTTGCGGCATCCGTGCGCCAGGGCACCCTCAATGGTCGATTCGAGCATCTTGTTGGAGAACGGGAACTTCCCGTTGACGCGCCGCAACTCCTCATCGTGGGACTCGATGGTCATTTCGAGGCTCCACGAGCGGACGCTGTTTTCGACCATCGTAAAGAAGTCGCCGTTGGCCGGGAAGAACAACTCCAGGATGAGTTCATTGGGCAGTTCAAGCCGGGCGAGACGGTCAAAGATCTCGCGGCACCGGCTCATCCCGCCGATCCGAGGATCGTGCACCATGAAGATGGGAGCCCGGGAGAAACTTGTAATGGTTCTTGCGTCGGCGGCCAGCTTCTCCGGCGAGCGATAGGCGGGCCGCGCCCTCCGGCCGATATGCCGATAGGCCGAAGCTGACCCACCGCAAACTGAGCAATCCTGGGTGCAGCCGCGGCTATTGAGCAGCATCGTGAGTGGATAGTGCATCCACTCGATATAGGGGATCAGGTTGGAGAGGTTTCCGTACTTGAAAACCGATCGCATGGCGTACCGGTAGTCGGGCACGTCGACGTAGTCGAGGTCCACGGGTATGAAGGTGAGCGGGTTGGCCACCTTCGATCCGTCCGCCCCTTTCCACGTGAGGTTCTCAACACCTTCAAGCCCGGACCCCTCCCGGAGGGCCTGGAGCAGCTGCCGGACCGGTTCTTCCGTCGAGTCCCCCCGGATGACGAAGTCCACGAAGGGATAGTCGATCAGCTCTTCGTGATAGTACGAAGCCGACAGACCCCCGAAGAGGACGTAACTGTTCGGATGGAGTCGCTTGACCACTTCGGCGATAGCCAGGGCGCCTTGTGCATGGGGGAGCCAGTGCAGGTCGATACCGAACACGGTTGCAGACTGGCGGGCGATGTAGCGCTCGACGTCGAATCTCGACCGCTGCATCATCCGATGAGCCAGGTTGACGATCTGGACGTTGTAGTGATTCTTCTCCAGGAATGAGGCAATGCTGGTCAGCCCCACCGGGTAC
Source organism: uncultured Actinomycetota bacterium (assembly GCA_963718995.1). Classification (GTDB taxonomy): domain Bacteria; phylum Actinomycetota; class Acidimicrobiia; order Spongiisociales; family UBA4744; genus UBA4744. Next base: position 75,748 of record CAVRAP010000021.1, on the reverse strand, counting down.
ATCTCAAACTCACCGGTCGACGGCACGGCGTCGGCAATCGGTCCCAGAAAGACATCCTTGCCCCGGAAGTCGTAGATCGACGGCGGGTGCAGAAAGATGAGATCACGCCGAAACGGGTCTCTCAAATCCGAGCCCCCGGTCCCTCAGCCAGTCCACGGTCCACCAGTAACCTCCGATTGCCACACCCACGGTAGGTCCGCCACCGCTCCTGTCCCTAGAGGCCGGGGTCAGTTGCCGTAGGGACAAAGGGCACGTCTGGTGGCTCTTTCTTCCAGTATCGAGGCCAGTCGGCGACAGGTAGCCTGAGACTATGGTCGTGGTCTGGATGATCCTGATCGTCGTCGGCCTGGGGCTCGCCATCTTTGCAAGCCGAAGAGCCGTAACCAATACATCTGCGCTGGCATTCGGGCTGCGAATTCCACCGTTTCTGATCGGGATCACACTGGTGGCCGTCGGTACCGACCTTCCCGAGATTGCCAACTCGATCGCCGCCTCGGTCTCGGGCAATGGCGACCTCAATGTCGGAGACTCGGTGGGGTCGGCGGCCACGCAGATAACTCTCGTCCTGGGGATTGCTCCTCTGGCAGGAGGAGCCTTTATTGCCGGCAGCCGCAGGGTGGCCTGGGTAGGTGCCCTCACTGCGGTCGCGCTCGCCATCGGCGCCTTTCTGTTCTCCGACGGCTACCTGGGACGAGGAGATGCCGCCATTCTGTTGGCCTTTTGGTTGGCCGCCAACGTCATGGTGTGGCGCGCCACGCCTCCCAGTTCGGATCCCGTGCTGACGGTCCCCAGCCGCACCAAGTACCGGCACCTTGCGGGGGCCCTTGCCTATCTCGCCTTGGTCGGCGTAGGTGCAACCGCAGCGGTGTTGGCGTTCGTGGAGTTTTCAGACATCCTGGGTGTTCCTCAATACCTCATTGCGTTCTTCGTCGCCTCAATAGGCACTTCGCTGCCGGAGTTGGTCGTCTCGGTATCCGCCCTCAGACAGGGTGCGCGTGACCTTGCTGTCGGAGATCTCTTCGGGGCCTCTCTCTCTGATGCGTCGCTTTCGATCGCCGCCGGCCCGTTGATCGCACCTACCGCCATAACGGGTTCGTTGGCTGTGCGCGGCTCGATAGTCGCTCTCGTGGCCGTCGCCCTGGTGACCGTCCTGGTCGTGTCAACGCGGCGAGTCGACTGGAAGGTCGGGTTGACCCTGCTGACGATCTATGGTGGTTTCTACGTGGCGCTATTGCTGTAGCGATTTTGCGTTCGCGCCGATTAGGCCCATCCCGCTGCCTGGCTTGGATTGCCTGCTCATCAGGTGGAAGTACGAGCGATGACTCACCGACGTCCCAACACGCCCGCCTAGAGAAGCTGGTTCAACAGATTCACTTGTCCCCCGACCGTGTTCAGCTACTGGAGGAGACCTTGGGTTTCCCTACCCGTCCGGGTACGTCGGCCAGTTCCGGCGACCAGCCCTTGGCGGTGGGGGCCACTCGCATCCGGGCGTCGACGGCCTTGGCGCCGTCTCCCGGAGCCAGGACCATGACCGGGTTCAAGTCCATCTCGCGGATCTCGGGGATAGCATCGGCCAGCGTCGAGACCCGGAGGATGACCTCCTCGACGGCGGCAATGTCACCGGCCGGGTAGGAGCGATAGCCCTGCAAGAGCTTGGCCGATTTGATCTCACGTACCATCGCGGATGCCTCGAGGTCGGTCACCGGAGTGATCCGGAAGGCGACATCCCCGACGAGTTCGACCAATACGCCCCCCATCCCAAAAACGATGAGTGGGCCGAATGACGGATCTTCCGTCATTCCGACCAGGACCTCATGGCCGCCGGTCACCATTTCCTGGATCAGCACTCCGTCGGCCTCATCGACCACCGACATCACCTTGCGGAAGGCCTTGCGCACCTCGTCTTCGCCCCGCACGCCGAGGACCACGCCGCCCAGGTCAGATTTGTGCAGCGCCGACGCAGAGATCACCTTGACGGCTACCGGGCTGTCGATCTCGGCCGCCACCCGTACCGCATCGTCTTCGCTCTGGACCACCTTCGATTGGGGAAGGCAGATCCCAAACGAACACAGAACATCCTCAACCTCTTCCGGTTCCAGCCACCCGCCCTCCGGTCCCATTCGCTCGAGAGCTTTGGCGACGATCTTGCGTCCCGCCTCCACCTCGATGTCCTCAAACGACGGCAGTTCCCCCTCCGGGGTGTTGAGCCATTCGCCGTACCGAACCGCCCTGGCCAGCGCAACGGCCGCCGCCTCCGGGAACAGATAGGTGGGGATGCGTACATCTTCGCCACCGAGCAGATCCGTAGGGTCGTCGTAGGACATGAACACGGACAGGAACGTCTTCTGGCCGTGATGGCGGACTCCGGCTTCAGAAATGGCAGCTGCGATTTCGGGCGTTCCGAGCGGACTAGCCGGGATGTAGCTGGCGATCACCGCATCGATCTCGTCGCTCTCCAACATGGCGTTCAGACAGTGGGCATACTCATCCGCACCAGCGGAGGCAATGAGATCAACCGGATTTCGGGTTGACGCTTCCTCGGAGAGAACCTCCCGCAGTTTGTTCTGAAGCTTTTCCGAGAACTCTGGAAGGGTGAGACCGTTCGACTCCAAAGCATCGGCGGCCAGGATGCCCGGGCCGCCGGCGTTAGTGATCACTCCGACCCGGCGACCGGCTGGAACCGGTTGGTTGGCCAGCAAAACAGTGACGTCGAATAGCTCCTCCAGGGTATTGGTCCGAATTACCCCCGTCTGATGGAAGAGGGCGTCAACCGCAACGTCGGCACTGGCCAACGCACCGGTATGGCTGCTGGCCGCCCGTGTTCCGGCTGTGGTCCGTCCGGATTTCACCGCAATGATCGGCTTCTTCCGGGCAATTCGCTTGGCAATCCGAGCGAAACGGCGCGGATGGCCGAAGGACTCCAGGTACAGCACGATCACGTCGGTGGCCGGATCACCCTCCCAATACAACAGCAGGTCGTTACCGCTGATATCCGCTTTGTTACCCACGGAAACGAACGTGGAGATGCCGATGTTGTTGCGCAGCGCGTAGTCCAGAATGGCGATTCCGAGCGCCCCGGACTGGCTGGACATGGCCACGTTGCCACGCGGCGGAAACACAGGAGCAAACGTGCCGTCCATGGAGACGGCGAGGTCCGTGTTGAGAACGCCCATGCAGTTGGGTCCCACCATGCGCATTCCGGCGGACCGCACGACCTCGAGGAGGTCGCGCTCCATCTGCCGGCCTTCCTCGCCCAGTTCGGAGAACCCGGCGGTGATCATCACGATGCCTCGAACGCCCTTCTGAGCGCATTCCTTGACCGCCGCGAGGGCAAATCGGGCTGGCACGACGATGAAGGCCAGATCAACCGGATCTTCAATGTCGAGAACCGACTTGTGGGTGCGAACCGAATTGACGACGTCCGCCTTGGGGTTGACCGGGAACACCGGTCCGGAGAAGTTGCCTTTGACCAGGTTGTGAAAGAGGCGCCCGCCGATGGAGGCTCGGTTGCGACTGGCGCCGATCACGGCGATCGAACGTGGGTAGAAGATGGGGAGCAGGGAAGCCGCCACCGCCCGTTTCTCCCGCTCTTCGTCGGCAGCGCGGGCGTCATCGGACAGGGCCACCGGGAAACTGACGCTGTACACGCCCTCGTCCAGCGTCCGCTCCAATCGGTATCCGGAGTTTCGGAACAGACGCATCATCTGCACGTTCTCGGGTAGCACGAAGGCCCGGAAGCCCGAGATTCCGAGTTTGCGGGCGTGGGTCGTCATGAGTTGCAGCAACTGGCTCCCGATGCCCCGATTCTGGTGCTGGTCCTCGACCACAAAAGCAACCTCGGCAAACTGGGGATCGTCTTCGACCCGGTCGTATCGGCCTACAGCGATGATCTGATCGTCGTGAATGGCGACGAAGGCCATCCGGTCCTTGTAATCGACGTTGGAGAAGTACTCGAGTTCCTTAGGAGACAGGTCCTTCTTGACCCGGAAGAAACGGAAGTAGCGCGACTCGGGACCGAGACGGTGGAAATGCTCATAGAGCTTCTCGGAGTCGTCCGGCTTGATCGGCCGAAACCGCACAACGCCGCCGTCCCGAAGGGCCAGGTCGATCTCATATTCAGATGGGTAGTTGCTCACGTTCCCCCCTGGTGGGTGTTTGCCTTGATTCTGGCACGTGCCGGGACGTCCGGATCCGAGGACCCGGAACGGCTCCACTGGAGAGCTGAGCCCCGGGCAACTGTAGGGTGAGTTCCAGTATCCGCAGGCGAGGTTGAAATGAGTGTTGTCGTCTTCCCGTTCAAGGAGGAGGACCACGATGTGGTCATCCGGAACGTCACCATGGCGGCCGGCCACCCGCGGGTTTCCAACGTCGTCTGCATGGGACTCGACGAAGCATCAACCTATGAGGCAATCAGCGAGGCCATACCGGGCGTTGAAAACTCGACGGGGACACCGGTGACTCTCTTGCTCCAGAAGCGGATCGGTTCTTTGCGACATGGCAAGGGCGACGCAATGAACACCTCCCTCCGCTACTTCCTCGAGCAATCCACTGATGAGCGACTGCATTTCTACGACGCCGACATCACCAGCTTCGACCAAGGGTGGATCGAGCAGGCAGAGATCGCCGCCGACGCCGGTTTTGACGTAGTCCGGCACTACTTCCCGCGCTCGAGCACCGACGCCATGATTACCTGGATGATCACCAGGACCGGGTTTGCCATGCTGTGGCCCGACTCTGAGCTGCCACAGATCAGGCAACCCTTGGGTGGGGAACTGCTGTTCACCCGGCCCGTCGTGGAAGATCTGGTCGCTGATGATGCGGTGCAGGCACAGAGCGATTGGGGTATCGACACCCTGTATACCTTCGCCACCGTCCGACGCGGATTCTCAGTCTTCGAAACCTACGTCTCGCAAGGCAAGATCCACAAGCTGTACGGCAGTTTGACCGACATCCAAACCATGGTGATCGAGTGTTTCGCGGCCATGCAGAGCCTGCAGAGCATCCCGGTCGACGCTGCGACCCCCCATGAGATCGAAACACCGGTCGAGGTGCCCAACGAGATCAAGACCAAGGTCGCGTACGACGTCGAGAGCACCATGCAACTCCTGGCTACTAACTGGTCACCCCAACAGGAGGACCTGTTGGCCGGGTTCCCATCGGCTGTGCGAGATGGGTTGCGGGCCGCCCGCACCTATCCACGGTTCTCGTACATGGACGACAAGAACTGGTTCAACACGTATGAAGCCCTCCTGGAGAGGTTCGTGCGGGGCAATCCTGATTGGGAAGCCCTGCTTTTCAAGCTCTGGATCACGCGGGTGCTGCACTACACGATCTTCGAGGCCATCCGGGGTTACGACCATGCCCTAGGCCACCTGGAACAGATGGTCGACTCGTACCGGCATAGGGGAAACAACGCCGACGTCTAACGTCGCAGAACTTGCTAGTGATGCAGTCGCCGACCGCTTCCGTAGGGCAAGATGTCGATAAGTTCTCCGGCAGCGATCCGATCCTGAATGGACTTCCAGAATCCTGCGTCGTAGATCTCTGAATGCAGGCTTTCGAACAATTCCCGGAGTTCCCCGCGCAGACCCAGGAATGCCCGGAATTCCTCGGGAAAGATGTCGTTTCCCGCGACCGAATACCAGGGGTCGGCGGCCATCTCTTCTTCGGGGGTGGTTGGCTCCGGCATGACCCGGAAGTTGCACTCCCTCAGCAAGGTCAACTCGTCGTAGTCGTAGAAGACCACCCGACCGTGCCGGGTCACTCCGAAGTTCTTGAGGAGCATGTCTCCGGGGAAGATGTCGGCGGCGGCGAGATCCTTGATGGTTTGCCCGTAATCGGACACCGCACTGTGCGCGGCCTGATCGCTCGCCTCCCGGACGTAGAGATTGAGGGGAATAACGCGCCGTTCGAGGTAGGCATGATCGATCACGACATGATCGCCGACTACCGATACCGACCTGGCCGCTTTTTCGAGCAACTCGGTCAGGAGAGCGTCGGTGAAGCGGATCCGCTCGAACTTGAGGTGTTCGAACTCTTGCGCATCGACCAGCCGACCCGCCCGGTCGTGTCGAAAGACGAGCTGGTACTTGTCCTTGACCGACTGGCGAGTTGTCTGCTTGGGAGGATCAAACGAGTCGCGAATGACTTTGAAGACGATGTCGTAGCCGGGCATGGTGAAGGCCACCATCACCAACCCCCGGGTGCCACGAGCGAACTCGAACTGCTGATCGGACAGAGCGAGATGGCGGAAGAGGTCGCGATAGAGGCCGGTCTTGCCGTGCTTGTTGTATCCAATCGATATATAGAGCTCGGCGCTGCGTTTGCGCGGGGTCAGCGCTGCCAGAAAACGGACCAGGTCGTAAGGCCGGTCGGCCTCAACGTGAAAATAGGCCCGGGTGAAGCTGAAGAGCGTGCTGACATCATCTTCTTCCAGCAGGACTGCGTCCACCAGAATGCCAGCGTCCGTGTTGGCCAGGGCGAGGATGAGCGGGATGACCGCCAAACCGCTGTAGACGCGACCCACCAGGTACGCGCGTTGGCCCCGGTAGAAAACATTGCGGACCATCTCGACCCGTTCGATAGAACGAAGTGCCCCCACCTCGGGGAGATGCGAGATCAATTGGCCGGCAGCTGCCGCAGCATCCCCAACAAGATCTGCGTAGGGGACGTCGAAGGAATAGTCGGCCATGACTTGCTCGAGCAACTCGACTTCCGACCCGTGGTCTGTGTAGGCGCGATACACCGGAGCGGTCGCTGCGGTGGGCGGACTCTCGAAGTCCGTATCGACGTACTCGATGTTCGCATCGAGTCCGACGGTCGAAAAAATGCGACGGGTGATCGAATTGAAGAACGTCTCGGCCAGGTCCCAATCTTCACGATCGGCGATCAATTCCGAGTAGTGCGCCTTCATGATGGCCCAGATGGCCTTGTCTTCTACTGCCGATTCAAGACCGCCATGCAGATTGGCAACGACCTGATCGACCACGTCCTTATAGAGATCGAGCCGTTCAGAAGCGTCAGTCTGCAAGCCTGACCAGTCCCGTTTCTCAAACCGCTGCTTGGCTCGCCGGGTTATCTCCCGGAAACGGGCCTGATAGGAAATGAATCCGTCCAGGATCACACGGGCAGACTCGGGGGCGCGTTCGGTCATAACGACCCGTAGTTTGGCAGCACAGGTCAGTAGTCAGTAATCAGTCATCGAGAGTTTCTCGCAAGCGGAGAACTGGGAACTGGCAACGCCCCGCCGCGCCTACGCGGTTTCGAAGACTTCGCGCTCCTCGGCGAAGTGACAGGCGCTCGGGTGACCTGTGCTTCGATCAATCAACGCCGGTTCTTCCTGAGCGCAGATCTCTTGCGCTTTCCAGCAGCGGGTGCGGAACCGGCACCCCGAGGGTGGGTCGGCCGGGCTGGGCACGTCACCTTCCAGGAGAATCCGACCCTCGCCGGTGTGGCGCAGGTCCGGATCGGGGATGGGTACGGCGGAAAGCAAAGCCTGGGTGTACGGGTGGGTCGGGTGTTCGTAGATCTCGCCCTCGTCGCCGAACTCGACGATCTTGCCGAGGTACATGACCGCGACCCGATCGGAGATGTGCCGCACTACCGAGAGATCATGGGCGATGAAGATGTAGGAGAGTCCGAACTCGTCCTGGATGTCTTCGAGCAGGTTCACCACTTGCGCCTGAACAGAGACGTCCAAAGCCGAGACGGGCTCGTCGCAGATGATGATCTCGGGATTCAAGGCCAACGCTCGCGCCACTCCGATCCGCTGCCGCTGGCCACCGGAGAATTGGTGAGGGAATCGGTTGATGTGATCGGGGTTCAGCCCCACCAGCTCGAGCAGCTCGGCCACCCGGTTGCGGCGTTGATTCTTGGGAACGACTCCGGAGTGAATCGCCCACGGTTCTCCAACGATGTCGCCGACGGTCATACGCGGGTTGAGCGAGGCGTAGGGATCCTGGAAGATGATTTGGATGTTGCGCCGCAGTGCCCGCAACTCCCGGCGCGGAAGTGAGAGAATGTCCTGGTCCTTGAAGATCGCTGTGCCTCCGGTCGGTTCCTCGAGGCGCAAAAGGGTTCGAGCTACGGTTGACTTGCCACATCCCGACTCTCCGACCAGGCCAAGCGTTTCGCCGCGCCGCAGTTCAAAACTGACGCCATCGACGGCTTTGATGGTCCCCACCTGTCGTCGCAGGACGATTCCCTGGGTAATGGGAAAGTGCTTCACCAGATTTTCGACCTTGAGGATCACGGAGTTGTCATTGGCCACGGAGTACCTCTTCCGTAAAATGGCAGGCGCTCTTGCGACCGGGAGCGATCTCGATTAGGGCAGGTTCGTCGGTGATGCAGATCTCTCGAGCATACGGGCACCGGGGGTGGAAAGAGCACCCGGACGGAACGTTCAGCAGATCGGGTGGCGACCCGACGATCGCCTGAAGCTTGTCACCGATCTTCATGTCCGGTCGGGCCAGAGAGTTCATCAGACCGAGCGTGTAGGGATGGGAGGGCTGGTGGTAGAGGGGACCGATGTCGCCCGCCTCGACAATCTTGCCTGCATACATCACCGCCACGCGGTCGGCCACTTCCGCCACGACGGCCAGGTCGTGGGTGATCAGTATGAGGCCCATACCGGTCTCCTGCTGAAGGTCGGAGAGAAGCTCCATGATCTGGGCTTGCACCGTCACGTCGAGGGCCGTGGTCGGCTCGTCAGCTATCAGGACGTCCGGATCGAGGGCCAGCGACATAGCAATCATCACCCGCTGGCGCATGCCTCCCGAGAATTCGTGTGGGTAGCTGTTGACTCGCTTGCGGGCGTCCGGAATGCGAACCCGTTCCATCAATTCGATCGCCTTTTCCTTGGCCTCTGCCTTCGAGGCCCCTCTGTGTTGGCGAAACATCTCGCCGATCTGCCACCCGACGCTGAAGACCGGGTTGAGAGCAGTGAGAGCGTCCTGAAAGATCATGGCGATCCTGTTGCCTCGCACCTTGCGCCGCTCCGCCTCAGGGAGCGCGAAGAGATCCACACCCCGAAATCGAGCTTCCCCGTTGGTGATGAACCCCGGCGGGGTGTCGATGATGCCCATGATCGCCTGAGCGCTGACGGTCTTGCCTGACCCCGATTCTCCGACGATCGCCAGCGTCTCACCACCGTCGAGGGTATAGCTGACCCCGTCCACCGCCTTGACGACCCCGGCCCGGAGACGGAACTCAACTTTGACGTCATCGACCTCGAGTAATCGCGCCGTTGAGTCGAAGAGATCGTCGGCCAGTATCTGATTCGCTTTCGACGCCATAATCAACGCAGCTTCGGGTCGAGAGCATCCCGCAGAGCGTCGCCCATCAGGATGAAGCTAAATACGGTCATGCTGAGGAAAGCTCCGGGAAACAGCAAGAGATGGGGGTACTGCAGAATCCGGGTCTGTGAACCAGCGATCATCAAACCCCACGAGATGGCCGGCAACTGCAACCCAACCCCCAGGAACGACAGGGCCGCCTCGGCCGAGATGATCACGCCGACGGTAATCGTGGCGTACACGATCACCGGGGCGATGGCATTTGGCAGGATATGACGGACGATGATCCGGAAATCGTTGGCGCCCAACGCCCGGGCCGCATCCACATAGTCTTGTTCCTTGGCCGAAAGGACAGCGGATCGCAATAACCGCAGCATGGTCGGCCAACCAAGCAAAATGAGCACCAGGCTCACCTGCCAAAGCCCGCGCTCCTGGAGCAGGCTGAGGATGACGATGCCGCCAAGGATGGTGGGGATGGCGAACCAAATATCGGTGATGCGGGCAATGATCGTGTCGAGAAGACCCCCGTAGTAGCCGGCCAGAGACCCGAGGACCAGAGCGATGAGAACCGCAAACACCGTCACGATGATCCCGATCGAGATCGAGACCTGCGCCCCGTAGACCGTCCGGGCGACGTAGTCACAACCCTGGAGGTCGTACCCGAACCAATGCTCGGCGCTTGGCAATTCCAACGAGTTACGAAGATTGCAGGCTCGCGGATCGGCGTTGGTGAATAGCGAGGGGGCAATCGCCATGATGATGAACACCACGATCAGTAGTGCCGAGATAACGAACATCGGACTGGTGCGGAGTTCTTTCCAGGCATCACTCCAAAGGCTGGCCGGTTTGCCAACCGGTTCCACATCGATGTCGGTCAGCAACTGCCTGGCCAAGGCTGCCTCGGCAACCGCCTCCGCCTCTTCCGACTCGAAGTCGCGTCCGCGCGGGCCGTCATTCATAGCGAATCCGTGGATCGAGGACGGCGTACATCACATCGACGACGAGGTTTGAAACCATGTAGATCAGTACCAGGAACGTGACGATGCCGACCACCACCGTTCCTTCCTGTCGGGCGACTGCGTCGAACACCGCCCTACCAAGGCCGGGCAGGTTGAAGACAGTCTCCGTGATAATGGCGCCGCCCATCAACGCCCCGAGGTCCACCCCAAGATAAGTGATCACCGGGATAAGGGAGTTACGCATCGCGTGAACCCCGACGACCCGGCCCCTTCGCAAGCCTTTGGCAGTCGCGGTCCGGACGTAGTCGGCGCGCAGATTCTCGACCAGGCTGGTGCGGGTCAATCGGGCGACATAGGCGAGCGACACGGAACCGAGCACGATGGCCGGCAGCACATAGCTCCAGTTCCCCTCCCGGATGCCGGCCACCGGGAAGATCTTGAACTGGACACCGAGCAACAACTGGGCGAGAAAAGCCAGCACGAAGATGGGGATCGAGATCACGGCAGTGGTAGAGACAAGGACGAGGTTGTCCATAAATCCCCCCTTTCTGATCCCGGCGAGGATCCCGGCCAGGATCCCCAGAATCATCTCGAAGGTGAACGCGTAGATAGCGAGCCGAAAGGTGACTGGAATACGTTCGCTCATGATCTCGGTGACCTCGCGACCGTGGAAGTCAGTTCCAAAATCACCCTGGACAATGCCGCTCACATACAACCCGTACTGCTTGAAAAACGGATCGTCGAGGTTGTAGCGGTCGCGCGAGGGCGTCCAGGGTCGACTGTGACATCTGCCGGTCACCGGCCAGCGCCCGGATCGGGTCGCCGGGGATGAGAAACACAAGGGTGAAGATGAGGAAGGTAGCACCGATGAATACCGGTAGGAAAAGCAGCATCCTTCGAATGAGATAGCGACCCATTCAGCCTCTTCCGGGTCTGAGGTGGACACCCTAGTACAGAGAATTCGCTCATGAGCGAACGGTAAGAGGGGCGGTCAAAGACCGCCCCTCTTTGGTAGTAGATGTCTGTCGTTAGCCGGTGACGCTGATCTCGGTGTAGTTGAGCCTTCCGAAGGTGTTGATGTACACCCCGGTCACCCGATCACTCCACGCGAACTGGTTCAACCCGAAGAACATCGGAGTAACGGGAACGTCCTCACAGAGGATGTCCTCGGCCCGTTGGTAGTCCGGGATAGCCGCGTCCAACCCACCGACGGCGGCTGCGTTCCCAGCTGCCACGGCTGCGTCGAAGTCAGCGCTCTCGTAGATGAAGTTGTTCGAGCCAACCGGCGCTGCGTTATAGGACGCAAACAGCGGTTCCAGGAAGTTCTGCGGCGACGGGTAGTCCATACTCCATCCGAGGCGGCCCGGGCCGGTCAACTGCTGGTTGTCGATGAAGGGCAGATACTCGGCAAATGGCAGAGCCTCGAATTGGATATCCTCGATGCCGAGCGTCTCACGCCACATGTTGGCAACTGCTTCCATCCAATCCTCGTGGATCGAACCACTGTTGAGCCACATCGTCATCGTTCCATTCCAACCACCGGCGGCGTCGAACTTCTCCTTGGCCGAATCGGGGTTGTACTCCCAGTTCTCACAGACGCTCGCCCGGTAGCCGGGCAAGCTCGGCGGGATGACAGAGAAAGCCGGCTGTCGGGTCCCATTCAGCACCGTCGAAGTGATCAACTCCTTATCGATGGCCATGGACAGCGCCTGGCGAATCTCCTGGGTCAGCTCGGGAACGTAGGACGGGAACCCGATGTAGTTGAACGACGTTGTCGTTGACTCCAGATAATGATCACCAAACTCGGCCTGGGCCGATTGGATCTGATCCGGGGGCAAACTGTCGTGCACATCGAGGTTGCCGGCCAACAGGTCGTTGTAGGCGGTGTTGTCGTCTACGTAGATCGAGAAAGTGATCCCGGCCACGTGCGGGAAATCGTCTCCGGCATAGTCCGGGTAGTAGGTCGTTGCGATCTGCACGTTGTGCTCCCACACGCCGTCCATCATGAACGGGCCGTTGCCGATCGGCGAGTCGTCGAAGGCTGCCACCCGCTCCTCAGCAGTCATGTCGCCTTCGAAGAATGCCGCAGGCAGGGCGTAGAAGGCGGTGTAGCCAACCTGGATCGGATACTGCGGATCCGCAGTCTGCAACTCGACCGTGAAGGTCAAATCGTCGACCACAACCAGACCGGACATGGTTTCAGCGGTCGGATCGCCCTCTGTGGGGTTGACCTCGTCGTAACCGACGACGTTGCCGAAGAAACTGTTGTTCTGTTGACCATTGGGACCGTAGGCGGTCCAGTTCCACGTATCGACGAAGTTCATCGCTGTAACCGGCTCGCCGTTGTGATACGTCCACCCGTCCTTGAGCGTGATGGTCCAGTTCTGGCCACCGTCGTCCGAAACGATCGACTCCGCAATCTGATTGCGAGGCTCAGAGGTCTTCGTGTCGTAGGACACCAATCCGCTGAACAAGGCGTCCAAAACCGCGGACCCTTCCGACTCATTGGAGGTGCTGGGTGTCAGGTGCTCCGGTTCGACGATGAATGTCGAGACAACACCCTCCGGGGCCATCATTCCTTCAGTGGTGGTGGTCTCGCCGGAGTCTGCTGTGGTTGTGGTCTCGCCTGGTGCCGCCGTCGTCGTGGTCTCTTCGGCGCCGTCGCCACAAGCCACGAGGATCAACGTCAACACGGCGAAGACCGCGATAAACCGCAGCCAACCCTTGCTGGTTGATGTCATCTGGATTCCTCCTGTAGTGCTCTCGTGCCGCGATCCGCGACCAGGGATGTCGACTGTGAATCGCTCCCGGTAAGAGCCCGACCATTGTACACCGCTGCCGCCTAGATGCGACTTTCCGTGCGAATGACAACCACCCCAAGTGGCCGTAAAGCCACAACTCAGCGGCTACCGGCATGCGGCCCGGGACGGTTCGAGCAATTGCGTTGCGGCGGTCCCGGCCACCTCAAACCTTTCCAATCGAGCACAGAGCAGCCCCCGGAACTCCTCATCCGCGCAACCGACTTCGGACCGCCGAGCGTCGAGAGCAACAGAGCTTTCCGAATAGATCGCGGTCGCTTCGTTGAAGGCCTCGCCACCGTCGGCTTCGAAAGCCTCAACGAATTCCTCTTGGCTCTCAGTCCCAACCGCCTGGTCGATGAAGACCTGGAGCTGGTTCATGGCGACATCGGCGAGTTCCGGACACGTGGAGGCCGCAGCAGGATCGGTCGACAATCCGGACTCCTGATTGCAAGCACCCAACATCAAAGCCACCAGCATCACCATGGCAGTCGATTTCCGCATGCGGCGCCTCTCCTCCAAGGGAAGCACCAGGGTAACCGCAGCACGAACGGAGCCCCCGATCACTCGAGGGCTCCGCGGGAGGGAGGGATAGGTTGTGAGCATCAAGGTAGAGACGTCGCCTAAGGCGCGGGTTAAGCGCGGATGAGAGTCGGGTGAGAAAGAAGTTGCCAGCGACCAGCCACCGTTCTGGCGGGGAGCTGGAACGAAGCGGTCAGCGTGCGACCACCCGGCGGTTCATTTCTCGGACCCGGCTTTTTCGCGAGCTACAGAGTGGCGGGGCGCGGGGCGCAGCCACGTGCTCCGCAGGCACAACGAACTTCCATCGGTAGCCTGAACGCCAAGGGATGGAGAGGATGCGGAAGCTGGACTCCGACAAGACTGGACTCCGATCGGTCCGACCGGATGTGGTTCCCGGTTGGTCACCGCGGTGGTGACGGACCGGCGCGGCCGCCGGGTCGTCGAATCGCATCAAGTAGCGTCGGCAGCGTTCCGGCTGGCTGCCGTGTTCGGCGGTGTGGCTTTCGGCTGGAGTCTGTGGAGTCTGTGGCAGGAGGGTTCGTGGTGGGGGCCTCTGCATGCCTTCTTGGCTGGTGCGGTGGTCCTTGCTATCTCGGGGGCACCTGGTTTGTTGACAGTCGGGGGGCCGGCCGGTGTGGCGACCGGGAAGACCGGTGTGAGGGTCGCTGGGTGGATTCGTCCCTCTCGCTCCAGCGGGAGCCTACGGCACCTGCTCCAGCATCCACTCGTAGAGATCTGGACCTGCGTATGCCGTACTGATGGACTCGAAATGACCCAAGCTCGGATAGTCAGTGAAGCGAACCACCGTGCTCCCGCACTCCTCCAACGCCTCGATGAGGGCAACAAACAAATCAATTGGTATCTCACGATCTGCCTCACCGTGAGCCATCCAAATCGGAAGGTTGCTGAGCAGGCAGATGTCTTCGGGGACCGAAGTGAGGCTACCGGCGACTGGGGCTATCCCGGCGAACAGATCGGGTCTGGCTAATGCCCACAGCCACACGCCGGGTGCACCGGCGCTCAGACCGGTAAGGAACTGTGCCTCGCCATCTATCGATAAGGAGTCGCCCAAGACCTCGAATAGCTCGTCCATCGGCTCGTGGAATTGAGACCACAGCCCTTGTGCCTTGGGGGCCACAACGACGAACGGGAACTCCACATTCGGATCGACCCACGCCACAGGGGTCTGTGTTCGTACCGACTCCAGGTCTAGGGTCTGGGCCCCGGTGCCGAGAAAACCGTGCAGGGACAGAATCAGCGGCCAGGCACGATCGTCGTCGTAGCCCTCCGGCAGGTAGAGCAGATACTCGATCTCCACACCCGAGCCGGATAAGAACGAATACGCCCGTTGTTGACCAGGAGCTATCGAGTTCCGACTAAACGCTGCTGGAGCCTCGGTGGTGGTCGTCGTTGCCTCGGTGCTGGCAGTTGTGGCGGGAACCGTGGTAGTCGTAGCAGTAGCTGCCGTGGTGGTCGGGGCGGCGGTCGTGGTAGCAGCCGAAGCGGCGGTGGTTGTGCTCGCGTCGTCACCACACCCGGCAACCAACAACACCAATACACTTGCTACCAGGAACCGTTTCACGCAACCTCCCTCAGAATTTCACTATTTCACAAGGACACACTATCGGTCCTGCACAGCTAATGAGGGTTGTTGGCGACGGGGGATTCCCCTTGGTCTCGTCCGGTTGCAGCCACTCGACGATCTCGTCTCGCAGGAACCAGCAGGTGCGGGCACCGGGGAGCCGTCGCTGCCGGTAGCCTTCCACCATGACAGGTTGCCGCCTTTGGGCAGCGTTGCTGATCGCCGGTCCGGCCGCATGCAACACCGGACCGTCGAGACCACCTCGGCCGCCAAGACAACCACGGCCCTCGAACTACCGACGCTGACTTCTTTGAACCGTTCCCCGTCGCCGAAGCCGAATCGTTGATTACCAACTTGGATACGGGCGTCCGCTCCATCGACGGGCCGACCTCTGACCTGGGTGCCGGGGGTGGGATTTGAACTCCAGCATCAGGGGTTCTGACCGGTGTCACAGGATATCGCGCAGGTACCTGACCAGCCCAAACGCGAATCCTCCCGGTCGGACAGTGATGCGCTGTACCCAGCTGTTGTGCGGCGTTTGTGACCAGGGTGTGACCAGGTCCACGACCTGACACAATGACCGGCGGAAGCCCACACACGGAGCAACAGGTGGAGCCACCGGTCGAGATTGTCGAATCGTTCTGCTGCGCATTTGAGCGACGGGATCGCGAGGCAAAACCCTGGGGGCGCGGATACTGACAAGATTTGTCCGTCGCTGAACGCCCAACCGCCTGGGGCAAAGTTCCCGGCGAACCATTTGACCTCACCGACGAAAGGCGACGCTGCTCCTCGTCTCGGGATGGGTATGTGCCCCGCGCCACCTGCAAGGAGTAGATTCTGAACTACAGGGCACCAGGGTCGAGCGAGTGACACCCTTCTTTCGTATCGCAACGCTTCTGGCAACGGCAGCAGTACTGGGAGCGTGTGGAAGCTCCGATCAGTCGACATCGCCGGTCACCACAACCGCTGGGCTGGCCACTTCAACAACGGCAGCTCCAACGACGACTCTTCCACCTTCGACTACGGCAGCCATTCCGACTGTCAACATCAAGGTTGAGATCTATGTGTATGACGGGTGGGCACCCACGACCCTGGACTTCTGCTGGGCGTCGGAGTTCGCGGGCATCGATTTCCGTTGGATCGAAATGAACACCAATGTCCTGATGAAGGACGCCACGAACGATGAGGTGATCGCCGTCGCCAGGCTCGGGCCGGGTCACGTGGATGAGGATGCGGAGGGCTACGAGTACTGCATGTTCAACGGCATCTTCGACGATGTGCCCCTCGACCGCTCCCTGTATGCCTACGGGGTGGAGGGTGATCATTGGGGGAGCGAGGTGACGGTCGAAGCCTCAGAACTGGAGGACCGCACGGTGATTTTGGTGTATTTCGAGTCGGGTGAGCAACAGAAACGGGAGGAAGCTCGCAACGACTAGGTGACGGTCATGACACCAGGCGGGTGGCGTGGTTCAAGGTCCCTGCTGCGCCCGCATGTCTCCTGGCCTGGTTGCAGGTGGTTGCTCTTGTGGCCAGGTGGTCATCTGAGATTCAGCGCCAATGCCGAAGATGCGACCAGGCAGCGAGAACCTGATCAGACAAAATACCCCGAAATCATTGGAGGTTTCGTTGTGCCCGGGGTGGGATTTGAACCCACACGTTCCTCTCGGAACAGCGGATTTTAAGTCCGCCACGGCTGCCAAATTACGTCACCCGGGCTTGGGCTCACAAACCATAGATGAACGGTAGACACAGTTCGAAGGTCTTAACAGGACGAACCGACGGTAACCTCAACCACATGGACCACCTCTGGGCAGGATGGCGGAGCACCTACATCGCCGGAGCCGGGGACCCGGACCCCGATGGGTGCCTCTTCTGCCGGCTGCCCGGCCAACCGGACCGCCAATCCCTCATTGTCGGTCGCGCAAAGTTGACCTTCACGGTCCTCAATCGCTATCCCTACACGACCGGGCACGTGATGATCGCCCCGCTCCGTCATGTCGCCAATCCTGGCGATCTCGAGGAACCCGAACAATCCGAGCTCTGGGAATCCCTGGCTACCGCGCAGAGCGCCCTCGAGGAAGCGATGTCCCCCGCCGGGTTCAATCTTGGCGCCAACCTCGGGCGGGTCGCCGGGGCCGGTGTACCCGGACACTTCCACCTGCACCTCGTCCCGCGCTGGGAAGGCGACGCCAACTTCATGACCACCGTCGGCTCGACCCGGGTCCTCCCCGAAGACCTGCTGGACACCTGGGAAAAGCTGAGGGCTGCGATCAGCAACCAGTAGCGGCATACCACGGTCGGAAGCCAGGAGCTTGGGACTGGTTCCTTGCAGCTATTTCGGTTCCCGCCATGCCGGGTTCCTGATCGCAGTTCCCGACTCGTCATCCACAACGCAACCCAGCGTGCAGTTGAGAGGCTCAACCCAGGGGGCAACCGCCTCTCCAACCGGATTGTCGTTGCCGGCCGCATGATCGGCGTACTGAGCGTGGAGACATTTGACGCCCCGCCGACTACCGGCCACGCCGCCGCTAGGCCGGTGCGCAGCATCATCGGGAACCAGGCGATCCCGTTCGGCGGCGTACCGAATCCCCGCCGCCAGGAATCGGGCCTTGCTGGCCGGATCCGACTCCACCCACCGTTCCATTGACTTCACGCCGCCGATCGACTCAATTCTGCCCACCCTGATGCCGGCCAGCGGACAGGTCAGCCAGTACCGGGTTGGAAAAGGAGTGCCATCGTCGAGGATTGGGGGAACCGCAACGGCAGTGGGTAACCCCAGGGGACAACGGGCGACCACCTGGCTCAGAGCTCGCAACGGTCGTTCGAGCTGAACAGCCACAACAGCCTGATCGTCCATCAGGAGTTCGTCAACCCAGCAGATCGCGCCCGGTGAGGAAATCCCATATCCCCTGCCACCAGCCACGATCCAATTCTTCGATCGGATCGGCCGGCGCCGGCACGAAATCCTCTTCTCCCGGAGGTGCGACCACCACGTAAGCCACTTCGCCGGGCCGGACGTAGCCAAAATCCTGCCGGGCGATCTTCTCAACGCCCTGATCGGTGCGGAGGTAGTCGGCGGTGGTGCTCAAGCGCGAGTTCTCCTCTTGCAGAACAACCAATGTCTGTTCCTTCTGTTCGACCAGCTCTTGTTGAGCGAGGATCTGGCGGAAAGGAAACACGTTGGAGAACACTACGGCGACAGCCACGAGCAGGAGCAAGGTGACAACCCAGACGACCCTGGTCCTACCGGTGGCACTGATCACGATCGATGTCCGATCGGATCCCACCCTGCGTACCGGGCTTGATCTCCCAAATACTCTTCAATCCGGAGCAGCTGGTTGTACTTCGCCGTCCGCTCGGCGCGGGCCGGTGCTCCGGTCTTGATCTGGCCGGCGTTGGTAGCCACGGCCAGATGAGCGATGAATGCATCCTCAGTTTCACCGGAGCGGTGACTGACCATCCGCCCGTACCCGGCACGTTCGGCCGTTTCCATCGTATGGAGCGTCTCCGAAAGTGAGCCGATCTGGTTGACCTTGATCAGAATGGCGTTCCCGACCTCCTCGCTGATCCCCTTGCGAAGGATGCTCTCATTCGTGACGAAGATGTCGTCGCCGACCAGCTGGGTACGCTCCCCCATCCGTTGGGTGTGCTCCTTCCAGCCGTCCCAGTCATCTTCCGCCAGCCCGTCCTCGATCGAAACCAGCGGAAAGTCATCGAGGAGCCCTTCGAGGAAGGTGGTCATCTCTTCGGAGGTGAACTCGCGACCCTCACCCGAGAGAACATACTTGCCGCCCTTGTACAGCTCCGAGGCCGCCACATCCATGGCCAGGGCAATGTCATCGCCCAGCTTGTAACCGGCGTTCCCGATCGCTTCGGACAGGATCTCGAGAGCCTCACGATTGCTCGAAAGGTTGGGGGCGAACCCTCCCTCGTCGCCTACATTGGTCGACATACCCCGCCCGGCCAGGACCGCCTTGAGCTTGTGGTAGACCTCGACACCGGCTCGCAATGCTTCGCTGAAGCTGGGCGCTCCGGCCGGCACCAGCATGAACTCCTGAATGTCGACCGAATTGGCAGCGTGCGCTCCACCGTTGAGCACGTTGAGGAAAGGCACTGGTAAGACCCGGGCGGCCGGCCCACCGAGATACCTGAACAAAGGGATGTTCAGCGCCGCCGAAGAGGCGCGGGCCGCGGCAAGCGAAACGGCCAGAATGGCGTTGGCGCCGAGCCTGCCCTTGTTGGGGGTGCCATCGAGGTCGATCATGATCTGATCGAGGGCTTCCTGCTGGGTGGCGTCCCTGCCGATCAGCGCAGGTGCAATCTCATCATGAATATTGGATAGTGCCCGCGTTACGCCCTTGCCGCCGTAGCGGTCTCCACCATCCCGAAGCTCGACGGCTTCGAGCGCCCCCGTCGATGCTCCCGATGGAACCGCGGCTCGACCGAAGGCGCCGCCAGCGAGGAGCACCTCGGCCTCGACGGTCGGGTTCCCCCGGGAATCGAGGACTTCACGGGCCCTGATCACATCGATCGTGGTCATGGACCCTCCTTGCGTGGTCACGTTAGCCATGATTGCTCCTGTTCTCCGGGAAATCGGTCTCATCAACTTTTGCGGCTTCCCACAATTCATCCAATTCGAGGAGGCTCAGACCGGTCAGGTCTCCCGTTGTTTCCATGCGCCGGAACCGCTCGCCAAACCGGTCGACGGCCCGGCGGAGCGCTACTTCCGCATCGATGTGGAGATGACGCGCCAGGTTCACGGCAGAGAACAGCAGGTCCCCCAGCTCGTGTTCCGCTTGCACCCGGTCGTCGAGTGCTTCATCGAGTTCCGTCACCTCTTCGCGGACCTTGTCCATGACGGAGGCTGCATCCTTCCAATCGAACCCGACGGTGGCCGCCCGCCGCTGTAGTTTGGCCGCCCGCTCCATTCCCGGGAGGCCGGCCGGAACATCATCCATCATCGAGGAGCGCTGCTTCTCATCCTGCTTGATCTGCTCCCAGTTCTGCAGGACTTCCTGGGCCGTTGTGGCTTCAACATCGCCGAACACGTGGGGGTGGCGACGCACCAGCTTCTGGCGGAGACGCTCGGCCACATCCTCGACATCGAACGCTCCGGCTTCTCTCGCCATCGTGCTGTGGAACAGCACCTGGAGGAGTACGTCACCCAGTTCATCCTGAACCTCTTCGTAGGCGACAAAATCGGCTTCTCCTGCCGGCGCCTCGACCGGCAGTCTGCGCCAGGGCTTCAACCAGTTCGTAGCTTTCTTCGACGAGGTTCCGAACCAGGCTGTGGTGGCTTTGCTCCCGGTCCCAGGGACATTCGGCCCGAAGCTGCTTCATCGTGGTGATCAGCCCCGGTAACCCGACCTGTGCCGTACCAAGGTACAGAGAAGTGCGCAACCCCGCGTAATCACCGCCGAGCGCCTCGAGAGCCACGGTTTCCACCCTGGCCTGCTCGGTTCCGAGGTCCATCAGAACCGTCACGGGCGTCCCGGCAGGCAGAAACCTGGCGAGGGTGTCGCGCACGTCGATGAGCACCATCGGCACATCGACCTGGGTGATCACCGTCGGCAGGTGGAGCAACAACGGTTCCGGAAGGCGGTGGCCGTTCCAGACAACCAGCCCATCGCTGATCGGATCCAGTCCAACTTCAGACAGCACAAGGTCCAGAAAGCGACTCTCCACCGATGACCTCGACGGCAACGCCGGCCCGGGCGGCATACTCTCGAATCAACCCAGGGGTGCGCTCGCCGACAAAGGGGCTGCCCGGGACGGCAAAGATAACTCGCGCCGCCGATGCAGCTTCAACGACCCGCTCGGCCAACCGCTGGTAGACAAGGTCGAACGTATCGGCAGCCTCGTAGAGATCATCTCCGCTCTCCACAACACGCAGTTCGCTGAGCTGTCGGGCAGCGGGGTGCTCCAGGGTACGGACGATCACCGTTGCGTCGGGGTCGAGCAACACATCGGTGACCTCGGATGGGATCCGCTGATAGTCGCCCGGGCCGAGACCGACGATGGTGATATGTCCAGCCATCAGGCCGGGGAGATGACTCCGAAGGACGGCTCGGTCTGCCAGGTCCCATACCTTTCGGTGACCACTATGTCGGCGGCGCCGAGACTCTCGAACACCCAAGCGTCGAAGAGCTCTGCACCAAGTGATGTCTCCAGGTTGGTGCGGACCTCATCGAATGATGGCGTCTCGCGGGAGTCGACGACGAGAACGTGGTACCCGAAGTCGGTTGCGATCGGTCCGGTGACCTCACCGATCTCGGCCTCCAATGATGCGGTGGCGTACGGGCCAACCAGGTTGTTGGAAGGATCCGCGATGCAGCCGATATCTCCCCCTTGTGCGCCGGAGCCGGGGTCGATGGAGAGCTCCCCGGCGAGATCCGCAAACTCCTCGCCCGCATCGAGACGCTCGAGAACGGCCAGACTCTCCATCTTCGGTCTCCACGAGGATGTGCCGGGTGCAGACCGTCGTAAGTTGGGGAAGAAGTGCGTCGTAGGCAGCCTGGATGTCCTCTTCGGAGGTGTCTGCGGTCAGCTGCGCTTGAATCTCGGGGAGCATCATCAGCTGGAAGGCCCGATGACGGAGGAAGTCCTCGGTGATACCGTTGGTCTCCAATACTTCGTCGAGAGGGCCTTCCTCCTCAGCGCTGGCTATCAAGAGGTCGTACTGAGCATCGACGGCAGCCTGGTCTTCAACGATCGCATACTGTTCGGCGGCAGCCTGGCGAACCGTCTCCTCGGCAATGAGCTGAAACAAGTCCTGATTGAACTGATCGCGATTGGCCAGGCTGCTGTCGATTCTGAGTGCCTCAACCTCGTCCAGCGTGATGGCCGTACCGTTGACGGTGGCGACGACCGCCCCGCCGCCGGAACAGGCTGCTGCCGAGAGTGCAAATAACAAAAGTAGGACGACGAGTCTGCGCACGGGGATCACCTTTTGGTTACGAGAAATAGGAAGCAGACACCATGGTAGGCAGGTAATCGCAGGAAGTGGGAGCCGGGAAGCGGGAAGGGGCACCTCGATCTTTGGACCTTCCAGTTCGAACCTTCGACGGCCGGGACTAAACGGCCGGCGGCCACATTTCGACGAGGAACGCCAGCAACTGCCCCACGATCTGGTCGTCGGGAGGGGCCGGAAGAAAAATGACGCCCTCGTCGGCTCGCAGGACGGCCCGCCGAGCGATGCGCGACAGGCGGACTTCCTGGGATGCGGAGAGGTCTACGGTCGCTAAACGGACCTCGTCTTTGAGCTTCACGATTTCGTCGACACCGACCCGCAGAGCTTCAACTCGCAATCTGGCCACGTCGAGTAGCGCACGGGCGGCCTCGGGTACCGGTCCGTACCGATCAAGCCATTCACGCCCGACGTCCTCAACCTGATCATGGGTTTCGGCGAGTGCCAACCGGCGGTAGGCCTCGAGGCGCGCCCCTTGATCCTCCAGGTAGTCGTCGGGCAAGTGAGCATCGACCGGCAGGTCGATGCGAACCTCCGCCCGGTTGGGGCTCTCCAGCGGCCTGCCTTCGAGTTCACGCACGGCTTCGGCCACCAGTTCGGTGTAGAGGTCGAACCCAACGGCGGCCACATGACCGGATTGGATTTCGCCGAGGACGCTGCCGGCTCCCCGAATCTCCAGGTCGCGCAGTGCCAGCGAAAACCCTGATCCGAGATCGGTTGCCTCTCCGATCGCCTCCAACCGCCGGTAGGCGTCCTCGCTCAAGGACAGCCCGGTCGGGTGGAAGAGGTAGGCGTACGCCCGCTGAAACGATCTCCCAACCCGGCCCCGCAACTGGTACAGCTGGGCGAGGCCGAGCAGATCGGCCCGCTCGACGATCAGCGTGTTGACCTGAGGAAGGTCGAGCCCCGACTCGATGATGGTGGTGGCTACAAGCACGTCATATTCACGATTCCAGAAGTCGATCATCACCTGTTCGAGCTGACCCTCGCTCATTTGCCCATGAGCGACGGCGTAGCGGGCATCGGGCACGAGTTCCCGGAGCTGTGCAACCGCCCGCTCGATCGACTGCACCCGGTTGTGAACATAGAAGACCTGACCCTCTCGCAACATCTCGCGCCGGATCGCAGCCGAGACGGCTTGCTCATCAAGTGGACCAACGTAGGTAAGGATTGGGTGACGGTCTTCTGGAGCCGTGCGGATGTGTGAAACGTCCCGAATGCCGGTCAAAGCCATTTCCAGCGTGCGCGGGATCGGGGTGGCGGTCAAGGTCAGCACATCGACACCAATCCGGAACCGCTTGATCTTGTCCTTGGCGTTGACTCCGAACCGTTGTTCCTCATCGATCACGAGGAGACCGAGATCCTTGAATCGAATGTCGTCGCTGATCAGTCGGTGCGTGCCGATCACCACGTCGACTTCTCCGGTTGCGATGCCATCAACAACAGCTCTCTGTTGTTTGGCGGTCAGGAAACGGCTCAGCATCTCGACCCGAACGGGATACGGCGCATACCGCTCCGAGAACGTCTGGAAGTGCTGTTGGGCCAGCAGCGTCGTCGGACAAAGAACGGCTGCTTGTTTCCCTTCCATCACGGTCTTGAAAACGGCCCGGATGGCCACCTCCGTCTTGCCGAATCCGACGTCACCAAACACCAGGCGGTCCATCGGCCCGGCAAGCTCCATGTCTGCTTTGACATCTCGAATCGCGCTGAGTTGATCGGGTGTCTCCTCAAACGGGAACGCGGCCTCGAGTTCGCCTTGCCAGGGAGCGTCGGGTGCATAGGCATGCCCCGGCGCGGCTGCCCGCGCTTTGTGGAGCGAAACCACCTGCTCGGCAACGGCGGCCACCGCCTTGCGAACCTTCGACCGGGTGGCCGACCAGTCGGAGCCTCCCATCCTCGACACACGGGGTCTTTCGCCTCCCGTGTACTTGCGGACTGCCGCGAGTTGGTCGGTCGGGACGTACAGCTTGTCACCTGCGGCGAAGCCGATGACCAGGTAGTCGCGCTCGACTCCGGCAATGGTTCGAGCCGCGAGACCTTCAAACTTGCCGATCCCGTGGCGATAGTGGACGACGTAGTCGCCTCCGGTCAGATCCCGATAGCTGGATGTATCTTGCGCAATCCGACGGGGTCCGGTTCGCCGGTGAGCCCGCCTGCGCCCTGCCACCTCTTGTTCGCCCAACACCGCAACCGCAAGTTCTGGAAGCACGAAACCTCGATGGATCCCGATGGGAAGCACTGCCGATGCAGACCGATCCAGCCGGTCCACTCTGGTCAGCGAAAGACCCACCTCCAGGAGCAGACGGGCCACCCGGTCTGCCGCCCCGGCTCCATCCATGGCCACAACCACGTCCATCTTCCGCTCCAGGAAGCGGCGCAGACCGGTCGCGACCGATTCGGAGTCTCCGGGAATTGCGTCGAAACCAACCACATCCAGTGAGCGGTCATCCGGTCCGGCTGCCATAGCGGGGGCATCGAGCAGGATGTGCCCCTCGAGAGCCAGATCAAGGTCGAGGTAGAACGCGGGATGATCTCCCGCTCCGGGAGCTCCGTGGCCCCAGGTTGGAGCCAGGGCTGCGGCGAGGTCTCCCTCTTCTTTGAGAAGGTCGTGACTGCGATCGGCGGCCCTGGCCCGATCGAAGACGATGACCGCGCCGGCCTCGGCCATCTCTGCCAGGGCGGTGACCGGAGGGGCAAGCCAGGGAAGCCACGACTCCATTCCCGAAAACAGGATGCCTTCGGAAAGGCGATCCCAGGTAGCGGCAGCCCAAGCCTCATGCTGCAAGAGCCTCCGGGCCTCGCCTGCAATCTGTGTGTCGGGGCGGAATTCACGAGCCGGGTAGGCAGTGAACTGCTCAACCTTCTCGACCGATCGTTGGCTGGAAACACCGAATACGCGGGCGTCTTCAAGATTGTCGCCCCAAAAATCAAGCCGGACCGGCTCGTCGCTTTGGGCAGGAAAGAGATCGATGATCCCGCCTCGCACAGAGAATTCGCCTCTGGCCTCGACCCGATCGGTGCGGTGGTACCCGGCGTTCGCCAGCCATTCAATCAGTCGGTCGAACCCAATCTCCTCGCCGACCCGGCCGATCACCGGAGACGGATCGGAAGGGCTGATTCGTTGCGAGGCGGAACGGGCCGATGCGACAACAACCATCCCCGGCGGGCCGGCCGAGAGCATGTGGCGTGCCTCGGCTCGCCTGGCCATGGTTCCGGCGTTGGGCGACACGTGTTCAAAGGGGAGGGTCTCCCAGGCGGGCATGAGAACCACCGCGCTGTGAAAGAGGGCAAGGTCCTCGGCGAGCTCTTCCGCATCTCGTTCGCCGGGCACAATCGCCAACAGGGGACCCTTGGCGCGCGCGGCCATCCCGGCCAGGAAGAAGGCGCGAGCGGGTGGTGGCACGACCAGGCGACCCGGCAGCTTCGGGAGATGGTGCGGCCGCCACCGATCGACGAGAGGCGCAAGTGGAGCGGGCATACGGCAGCCAGAGTAGCCGTGCTCCAAAGCTCCCCCGGGACGTCGGACCCAGCCCCCTAGGTCGCCCGACCTACCGATTTCCGCGAAAATCAAGCCCCGGTGCGGTAATTTCGTTCACGACAGCGACCACCTTAGGCCCCAAACTGAACCGGCTATCTCATCGCAATGCCCCCCAGCGACGGTTCAGCCTCCCAGCCGGGTGGTCGTTGTCATGGAAATGAGTTATCAGTATTCAGTCGAGCGATCGGCTGCCCTTTCAGTCTTCAGCAGCAACGAGCCGTCAATTGAGAACTGATCTCAGCGGTTCGGCCGCTAGCGCCCGAACCCCGGCAAGTCTCTCGTCACCAGGCCCTGATCCACAAACCATTCGATCGTTTTCCGGAGGGTGATCTCGGCCGGTGTGTACTCGAGGCCAAGATCGTGGGTTGCTCGTGAGCCCTCGTAGGCATGGCCGAACGCCATCACACGGATCATCTCCCGACAGAACCGGGGCTGCCGGTGCATTACCCGGGACCCGAACTCGACCATCGAGGCCGCGCCATGCACCAGACCTCGGGGCAGCACGGGTAAGCGAAGACCAAGTCCGGTGACGGACCCGAGAAGCTGAACGGCCTCCATCGTTGAAAGGGTGAATCCGCTCAGGACGTACCGTTCGCCTGCGACGCCATGGGTTTCTGCGGCGCAGGTGCCCGCGGGCGCAATCCTCGATGTCGATGATGCTGAAGCGGGAATCGATCACTGCGGGAATCTTGCCATTGATGAGATCCAGAAATAGTTTGCCGGTCCCGGAGGAGCGTCCCGGGCCTTGCACCGAGGAAGGGTTGACCACAACCAACTCCACGGTCGTTTCTTCGGCCAGCAAAGCCTTTTCCGCTTCGTACTTGGAGCGTTCGTAATTGGATAGGAACCAGCCACGATGGGGCGACCATTCGTCGCCTACGGACCCTCGCTCCTCCCCCAGGGTCGTAGCAGAAGAGGTATAGACCAATCTCCGCACCCCGGCCGCAGCAGCCGCCCGCAACGCGTTCCGGGACCCGTCGACGTTGACCCGGAATAGGACCGACGGGTCCGAGAGACACATCTCGTTGGATCCTGCCACGTGATAGACCACATCACATCCCTGCATGGCAGCCGCAAGGGATCGGTTGTCGAGAACATCCCCTCGCACCGGATTGGCGCCAAGCGACTTCACGGTTGAAGCTGCCTGGTCTGACCGAACCAGGGCTCGGACGTTCCGACCACGGGACGCGAGTTCCGTCAGGAGAGCACGACCGACCACACCGGAACCGCCGGTCACCAACGTGGTCATGATCGATCGGCAGCCCGTACCACCGACCAGAAGGTCGCCACGTATTGCCAGCCGGATGCAATCGTGATGACGGCAGCCAACCACATGGCCCACTCATCGAGATAGAGGGGACCCCATGGCTCGGCCAGCCTCACCATCGCCAGACCGATTGCAACGAACTGAACGTTCGCCTTGAGCTTCCCCCAAAGCGAAGGCTTGACGACCTGTCCTTCGAGCGCGGCCATGCCCCGCAACGCCATCACCGTGAACTCCCGGATGATGATGATCAGTGCCACCCAAACAGAAGCCCGATCAACAGCTATCAGGGCCAGCAGCGACCCGGTTACCAGCAACTTGTCGGCTGTCGAGTCCAGAAACGCACCCAGTACTGTGCCGATATTCCAACGACGAGCAAAGTATCCGTCCAAGAAGTCGGTGAAGGCGGCAATCACGAAGAGCACGACCGCGTAGGTGTAGTTGTTGGCGACCGTTCCCTCGGCGAGGACGAGCGCCATGATCACGGGTGTCAGCAGAATCCGGGCCGCCGCCAGCATGTTGGGTAAGGAGGTCAATCGTCTCCTCAAGAGGGTCGCGGGGCGATGATACAGATCCAGGCATCGATCACTGCGACGCGAAGCGACCTATCCACCCTTCTCCTGGCGGGTCAGGGCATGCTCGCGGCTCGGTGGCCGCAGGCTCGCCTCGGTTCGGTTGAGGACCTCATCGATCTCGTCGGGCTGGATCACAAAGGGGAGTCGAAACCTGATGGAGCTGGGACCGCACGGCAACGCAATCAACTCATTGTCGAACATGTCGCCGAGGATCTGTCCGCGCCGTTCCGGTGTTTCCGCAGTGAAAGCCACCAAAGACCCCCGACCGCGGATGTTGGAGATCACACCGGTGCGATGAGCGATTTCGCGCAAGCCGGCGATGAGTTGATCCCCCGTGCCGGCCACCTGAGCGCACAATTGCTCCTTCTCGCAAATCTCAATGAACCGCCGGCACCGCACCATGTCAACGAGGTTTCCGCCCCAGGTGGAGTTGATCCGGCTCGAGAGGCTGAAGACGTTGTCCACCACCTCATCGACCCGCTCCGACGCGTAGAGCCCGCAGACCTGGGTCTTCTTGCCGAAAGCAACGATGTCGGGCTTCACACCGAAGTGCTGCCACATCCACGGCTTGCCCGAGCCGAAGAACCCCGTTTGCACCTCGTCGAAGATGAGC
This sequence comes from uncultured Actinomycetota bacterium, assembly GCA_963718995.1. Taxonomy (GTDB): domain Bacteria; phylum Actinomycetota; class Acidimicrobiia; order Spongiisociales; family UBA4744; genus UBA4744. The sequence continues at coordinate 47,637 of CAVRAP010000021.1, read as the reverse complement.
ATCGATTCCCGCTGATCGGCGATGTCGCGCAACGCCGCGAGAAACTCGCCGCGGAAGTGATTGTCGCCCCCCTCCCCCTGCATGGGTTCGATCAGGATTGCGGCAACCCGATTCCCGTGGCGGGAATAGACCTCTTCGATATCGTCGTAGGCGCGTTGTTCCTCCGCCTCGATGTCGTTGGCGATGCCGCCCTGCAGGTCGTACTCGATGGCCGGACTGTGGACCCGGGGCCAATCGAACTTGGGGAACAAGCCGATCTTGTCCGGTCGCGTGTTGGTCAGGCTCAGGGTGTATCCCGTCCGACCGTGGAAGGCGTGCCGGAAATGGAGAATGACCAGATCATTCACGTTGCTCTCGAAGCTGGTTCGCCCTAGCTTGCGCGCCTTCCAGTCGAAGGCCGTCTTGAGAGCATTCTCGACGCCGAGAGCGCCACCCGACACCCAGAAGTGGTGGGGAAATCCGTCCGGCGTGACCTTGGTAGCGAAGGCTTCGACAAACCTGGCCATCTCGACGGTGTAGATGTCTGAGTTCGACGTCTTGGTCGTAGCGGCGCGCATGAGCTCTCCCTGAAACTCGGGGTCGAGCAGCATGGGGTGGCGATAGCCCATTGGCCATGAGGCGAAGAACGAAAACGCGTCGAGGTAGCGCTTGCCGGTTAGAGCATCATGTAACCAGACGCCTTCGGACTTTTCCAGGTCCAACACGACGGGGTATCCGTCGGCCAGCTGGTACTCCCGCAAAGTCTTGTGCACAGCATCCGGACCGATCATCCACAGCTCCTCTCGCCGGGTCCAGGAGAGGACCCGTACCCGGAACCCTACAGGGCGCAGAAGGGGAAAAATCAGAAGCCAGTAGCCGACAGTCGGCCCCCCTCCCCGCCTTCGGCGGTACTCGCCCCTACCGACTCGCTCCCCTCGTCAGGGGGAGACGCTCCTACACCGGCTCGAAACGAGCCGTGAAGTGGCGCAGCCAGGGTGCCTGCTCAACGATGCGGTAGCCGCGCAAACTCTTGGCCCGTTCGGCCACCGCGATCACTACCTCGCCGACGTAGTCGATGTGTGATTGGGTGTAGGTCCGACGGGGAACAGCAAGACGCACCAATTCCATAGCGGCCGGGACCTCCGTACCGTCAGCTTGCGGTTTGCCGAACATGACTGAGCCGATCTCCACGCCTCGCACTCCACCTTCGCGATAGAGCTCGACGGCCAGGGACTGGGCCGGGTACTCGTGCGCGGGAATGTGCTGGAGAAAGCTCTTGGCGTCGAGATAGACGGCGTGTCCGCCGGGGGGCCGCACGATCGGGACTCCGGCACCGCTCACTTTTTCGGCCAGATAGGCCGTCGATCGAATCCGGTAGTGCAGATACTCCTCCTGCAGAACCTCGACGAGCCCCTGAGCGATGGCTTCGAGGTCGTAGCCGGCCAAACCGCCGTAGGTAGGAAAACCCTCCGTCAAGATGAGCAGATTCCTGCACAGCTGAGCCAGGTCGGGATCGTTCATGGCCAGGAAGCCACCGATGTTCGAGAGCCCATCCTTCTTGGCCGACATCGTGCACCCGTCCACCAGCGAGAACATCTCCTGAGCTATCTCTTTGGGTGATGTGCTTCGCGTAACCATCTTCACGCTGTTTGATGAACCAGGCGTTCTCGGCGAACCGGCACGCATCGAGGAAGAACGGGATGTCGTAGCGGTCACAAACTTCCCGAACCGCACGGAGGTTGGCCATCGACACGGGCTGACCACCGCCCGAGTTGTTCGTGACGGTGACCATGACCAGGGGCACCCGATCCCGGCCTACCTCCTCGATGGTCCGGACGAGTGCATCAACATCCATATCTCCTTTGAAGGGGAACTCCGAGGCCGGATTCCGGCCCTCAGCGATCAGGAGATCGCGAGCCTCAGCGCCCTGATACTCGACGTTGGCCCGCGTCGTGTCGAAGTGCGTGTTGTTCGGAACAACGTCCCCCGCTTTAACCACAGTCGTGAAGAGGATCTTCTCCGCCGCTCGACCTTGATGGGTAGGGATGATTTCTTTGAACGACGTGAGGTCTGCAACGACGTCCCGGAACCGATAGAACGACCGGCTCCCTGCGTACGATTCATCTCCAACCATCATCCCCGCCCACTGTTGAGCCGACATGGCCCCGGTACCGGAATCGGTGAGGAGGTCGATGATCACCTCGTCGCCGTGCAGCCCGAAGAGGTTGTACCCCGCGCGTTGCAGAGCCTCCTCACGTTGCGCGCGGTGGGAAAATCGATGGCCTGCACACTGTGGATACGGAAGGGCTCGATGATCGTTCTGTACGGCATGGCTCTCTCTCGACTAGATCAAAACAGTCTGACACGACCGAACGGTGGTTGGGGAACTCCCGCCTGATTCAGACAGTCGGGTGCCTCAGCAATGCTCCATTGCCCCGTTCCATGACTGGCCGCCCGCGAATGGTTACCGGTCTCGCCACCGATTGGCGAGCTGATCGGCATACTCGTTCCATTTGAATCCAGCATGCGCTTTGATCCAACGCAGGTCGAGTTCCGGACGCGAGCGAAACCCCTGGTACACGGTCTTGACCAGATCGAGATTCTCGACTTGTCCGGTCTTGCGTTTCCAGCCGCGCTTCTCCCATCCTGCTGCCCACTCCCTGATCGTCTGCACCGCGAGATTGCTGTCGCTGTACACAACGGTTGGAACGCCGGATGGGACCAGACGGAGCGCGGCAATCAGCGCGGTCAACTCCATCCGGTTGTTCGTGGTCGCGGGTGCGTCTCCGTAGTTCTTCTGCGATGAGCACATCGTCGATCACGTAGACGGCTCCCCACCCCCCGGGGCCAGGATTCGGAGAAGCTCCCCCGTCGGTGAACACGCCGGAAAGGGGATCTTCCATGGTCGGCCGTTTCAGGCCGGACCCGCCCCGGACGGCACTAGCCGCCCTTTCGGCAGGCAAGACACTGTCTAGGTTGCCAGCCGGGATACCGGTCGAGGACGGCCGAGGGCAGCGAAAAGGCCGTCCCGCAATCTGAGCACGTGAAATCAGGCATGTCCGAACGTTCAGTAGCTCGCTTTTACCGCCAGAACGGGACATTCGGCGTCGAGCAGGATCTCCTGAGCGTTGCTGCCAAGCAACAGTTTTCCAACCGGTGAGCGCCGACGCAAGCCGATGACGATCAAGTCGGCCTTTTCATCTCGCGCGCATTGGATGAGATCCTCACTGGGTGATTGCCCGCGCACGAATTCGTGAATCTCGTGGGAGATCTCGAGGTCAACGAGGCGCTGCTCGACCGCTTCGAGTTCTGCCCGGTAGGTGAGGACCTCTTCGGCACCTTCCTTGACGCCACCTTCCATCGAATGCACGACAACGAGATGCGCCTCTCGCAACGTGGCTTCTTCTATGGCGCGATCGAGCGCCGCTTTACCGGGTTTGCTCCTGACGAATCCAACGACGATCTTCATCCGCTCCTCGCTCTGCTTGGCATCTGGAGGCTACCAGTCGCTTCGCCCCGCCCTCTAGACCCAATCCAGGGTTCGACGTACGGCCTTTTTCCACTGAGCAAAGAGCTCGTCACGCCGGGAGTCTGACACCGCGGGGTCCCATTGCTGGTCCAAGCCCCAATTGGCGCGCAGGTCGTCGACATCTTTCCAGAAACTAACCGCCAGACCTGCGGCATAGGCAGCACCAAGCGCAGTGGTTTCTGCCACCACCGGTCGCATCACCGGCACTCCCAACTGATCGGCTTGGAATTGCATCAAGAGTTCGTTGAATACCATGCCACCGTCCACTTTGAGCGACGTGAGGTCGACGCCCGAGTCGAGGTTCATGGCCTCCAGCACTTCCCGGGTTTGGAAAGCGGTGGCTTCCAATGCCGCCCGCGCCACATGGCCCCTGTTCACAAACCGGGTCAGGCCGGCGATCACGCCGCGAGCATCGCTCCTCCAATGCGGAGCAAAAAGGCCCGAGAAGGCAGGCACGAAATAGACGCCACCATTGTCTTCGACAGACCGGGCCAGCGCCTCCACCTCCGGGGCCGACTCAATGATTTCGAGATTGTCTCGCAACCATTGGACGAGTGCCCCGGCTATCGCGATCGAGCCTTCGAGGGCATATGCGGCCGGATGACTACCGACCTGGTAGGCAACCGTCGTCAACAGGCCGTTCTGGGAGGTAACCGGATCCGGCCCGGTATTCAGAAGCATGAAACACCCGGTGCCGTACGTGTTCTTGGCGTCACCAACATCGAAGCAAGCCTGGCCGAACAAGGCAGCTTGCTGATCTCCCAGGATTCCAGAAATGGGCACACCCTCGAGCGGATCCACTGCCCGGCCGTACATCTCCGACGACGGACGGATCTCCGGCAGCATCGCCAGCGGCACCCCTACAGCAGCCAGGAGTCCATCATCCCAATCCAGAGTGGCCAGATCCATCAATAGTGTCCGAGAGGCGTTGGTCACGTCGGTGACATGCCGCCCGCCGGACGTTCCCCCCGTCAGGTTCCACAACAACCAACTGTCGATCGTGCCGAACAACAACTCCCCCGCCTCCGCGCGGGCGCGAGCCCCTGCAACGTGGTCGAGCAACCAGGCCACCTTGGGCCCGGCGAAGTAGGTAGCGAGTGGCAAGCCGGTCAAGGGGCGAAACCTATCGGGCCCACCCTCGGTCGCCAGCTCGTCGCAGAGGGCTGCGGTCCGCGTGTCCTGCCACACGATCGCATTGTGGATCGGCTTCCCGGTGGCCCGTTCCCACACCACCGCCGTTTCCCGCTGATTGGTGATCCCGATCGCGGCCAGATCGGCGGGGCGTAACCCTCCCCGTTGGAGACTCTTGGAGATGACCTGCCGGGACCGATCCCATATCTCGAGAGCGTCATGTTCGACCCATCCGGGTTTTGGAAAGATCTGGCGATGCTCCTCTTGATGGGAGGAGATCACCTCCCCGCCGTGGTTGAAAACCATGAAGCGGGTGCTGGTTGTACCTTGATCCAGCGCTCCGACGTATTCCGCCATTCCGAATCCTCCAGGCTGGCTCGCAGCTCAACGCTACAGCCCCCGCTCAGTCCAAAGGTGGCCGCCTGCGCGCCGCCAGCTGGACCGCTCCCTCAGGGTCGGAGATCCATTGCTCTACCACGTCTGCGCCATCTCGAACCAGGAAATCAACTTCCTCACGTTCGGACTTCGCAAAGGGGCGGAGCACAAACGCAGCCGGATCCATCCGACCGGGTGGCCGCCCAACACCGACTTTCAAACGGTGGAAGTCGTTATTGCCAAGGGATTGCACAATGGACTTGACCCCGTTGTGACCCCCGGTTCCCCGGGCGAACTGCAGGCGCAAGCGGGCAAACGGCAGATCAATGTCGTCGTGCACCACGAGCAGGTCTTCCGGTTCGGCCTTGTAATAGCGAAGCACGGAAACCACGGCAGGACCGCACGTGTTCATGAAGGTCCGCGGCACGGCAAGGATCACCGATCGATCGTTAACACGGTGCCTCGTCAAGTCGGACCGCACCCTTAGCGGTCCGCGCTTGAGAGCGACACCCCAGTGGGCGGCAAGGACGTCGGCAACTTCGGCACCAACGTTGTGCCGGGTTCCGGTGTACTCCGAACCCGGGTTGCGAAGACCAACGATGACCTGCACCTGGCGCTCCGAAACGACCCGCTACTCGTCGCTGCTCTCCACGTCTTCGCCCTCTTCGCCTTCCTCGCCCTCTTCGCCTTCCTCGCCCTCTTCGCCTTCCTCGAGTTCCTCTTCTGCGGCGACTTCGGCGGCGGGCAACACAATGGTGACGAGCGGATCATCGAGATCGTCGATGTACTCGACGCCTTCGATCACCGGCAGGTCGGAGATGCGCACCGTATCGCCTACATCCAAACCCGACACATCGATAGCGATGCTGGTCGGGATGTCGGCCGGAAAGGCTTCAACGAGCACAGTGTTGTTGATCGTTTCGATAATGCCGCCTTCGACAACACCGATCGGATCGCCATGGAGCTCGAGCGTGACCTCGGCCCGGGTCTTCTCGGTCAGCGAGATGGTCACGAAATCGACATGGATGATCTCGCCCCGCACCGGGTGCCGATCGACCACCTTCGCCATGGTCAACTGCTTCTTGCCGCCGTCGACCTCCAGATTAATGAGGGCGTTGAGGCCGGCTTCCGTGTGCAGTACCCCGTGGAGCTCTCGGGCGTCCACGGCGATCGGCTGAGTTTCGATGTCTTTGCCGTACACAACGGCGGGAACCTGACCGGTTAGTCGAAGACGCCGCGTCGGACGACTTCCCTGAGTTCGCCCGGTCTCAGCGCGCAGCGTGACTTCCATTGATGTACTCCTCGGAAAAAGTGAACGTGTGGAGCAGCAATTATGCCTTCTGCGAGCTGCGAAGCAAAGCCCCGGCGGGTAAGGCCTATCCACGCCGGCGGTAGACTTGTGCAAAATTCGGCCATTCTTCATTGAGGTGACCATGAGCAACGCCACCCCCGATCCGTTCCAGGCGCGCACATCTATTGCTACGCCCCTTGGAGAAAGGGCCATCTATCGCCTCGACGCGCTGCGCGATATCGGGGACATCGACACGATCCCCTATTCCATCAAGGTGCTGGCCGAAGCGGTGCTGCGCAACTACGACGGGCAGGTGGTCACCGACGAGGACGTCAACGCCCTCGCCTCCTATGACGCTCGCAAGGTCGGGGAAGTAGAGATCCCCTTCTCACCCGGCCGGGTCGTGCTGCAGGACTTCACCGGGGTTCCGGCCGTGGTGGATCTCGCCGCCATGCGAGCGGCAGTGGTACGGATGACGGGTGATCACACGGCGGCCCAGAAGGTCAATCCGCTCGTCCCCTGTGACCTGGTTATCGATCATTCGGTGCAGGTTGATGCTTTCAACAGCGGCATGGCCCTCCAGATCAACTCGGAGCACGAGTTCGAGAGGAATCGCGAACGGTACGAGTTTCTCAAGTGGGGACAGTCGGCATTCGCCAATTTCCGGGTGGTTCCCCCAGCTACCGGCATCGTCCACCAGGTCAACCTCGAGTACCTTGCCAAAGTGGTCTGGGACAACGGATCGGTGTTATACCCCGACAGCCTGGTCGGCACCGATTCGCACACAACCATGATCAACGGCATCGGTGTGGTGGGTTGGGGCGTGGGCGGCATCGAGGCCGAAGCCGTCATGGTCGGCCAGCCCATCTACATGCTCATCCCGGAAGTGGTCGGCTTCAAACTCACCGGACGGCTGGCTGAGGGAGCGACGGCTACCGATCTGGTGTTGCGCGTCACCCAGATGCTGCGCGAACACGGTGTGGTCGGCAAGTTCGTCGAGTTCCACGGACCCGGCCTGGCCGACATGCCGCTTGCCAACCGCGCCACGATCGCCAACATGGCTCCTGAATACGGAGCGACCATGGGCTTTTTCCCGGTCGATGACCAGACCCTGAAATACATGCGCTTGACGGGACGGGACGAAGCCCTCATTGAAACCGTTGAGCAGTACTACAAAGCTCAAGGTTTATGGCGCCATGAATCGCACACCATTGTGTACAGCTCGACACTCGAGCTCGACATGACGACGGTCGAACCCGCGTTGGCCGGTCCCAAGCGGCCGCAGGATCGCATCGACCTCTCAGGCATGAAGGCTCAGTGGCGTCAGGACCTGGTCAATACCTTCGGCAAGGCAAGTCCGGCGGCGACCGGGACCGTCATCGAGTGGGAGGATGAGGGAGGTCCGGCTCAGGATGCGGCACCGGAGGACGACCCGGTGTTGGTTGACTACGACGGACACCGATTCTCTCTCACCGACGGCGATGTAGTGATTGCGGCCATTACCTCGTGCACGAACACGTCCAACCCGAGCGTGATGATCGGCGCCGGTCTGGTCGCCAGGAAGGCACGGGAGCGCGGCTTGACCCGCAAACCATGGGTCAAGACGTCACTGGCTCCCGGCTCAAAGGTTGTCACGGATTACCTCGACCGGGCCGGCTTGTCCGAGGATCTCGAAGCCGCCGGCTTCTATCTCGTCGGCTACGGATGCACGACGTGCATCGGAAATTCAGGGCCGATTCCCGATCCCATCAGTGAAGCCATCCATCAGCACGAACTGGTGGCAGCCTCGGTGCTGTCGGGCAATCGGAACTTCGAGGGACGGATCTCGCCCGACGTCAAGGCCAACTACCTCGCCTCCCCTCCGCTGGTGGTTGCCTACGCATTGGCGGGCACCGTCGACATCGACCTGACGGCTGAACCGATCGGCCAGGACCCGAGCGGCTCCGACGTCTACCTCAAAGACATATGGCCGACGCAATCGGAGATCGACGACATCGTTGCTGATGCGGTGACCCGCGAGCAGTTCACGACGCAGTACGCAGACGTCTTCGAAGGATCAGCGGAGTGGAAAGCAATCGAAACAACCGGCGACGCCCTCTACGCCTGGGATGCGGCCAGCACCTATGTGCAGGAGCCGCCTTTCTTCCAGGGGCTGACCCCCGAACCTGCACCCATCTCTCCAATCCACAACGCCCGGGTGCTGGTCAAAGTCGGCGACTCCGTCACGACCGACCACATCAGCCCGGCTGGGTCCATCGCCGAAACCTCCCCGGCCGGTCACTATCTCATCGAGCACGGGGTCGAGAAACGGCTGTTCAACAGCTACGGGTCGCGACGCGGCAACGACCGGGTGATGACCAGAGGCACCTTTGCCAACATCCGGGTGCGCAACCAGCTGGCTCCCGGCACTGAAGGCGGATACACCACGGACTTCACCGACGACACGGTCAAGACCATCTACGAGGCAAGCCTGTCGTACAAGGCAGCCGGGGTCCCTCTGGCGGTTCTGGCGGGCAAGGACTACGGGATGGGTTCGTCACGCGACTGGGCCGCCAAGGGGACCTTCGAGCTCGGTGTCCGGGTGGTCATTGCAACCAGTTTCGAAAGGATCCATAGGAGCAACCTCATCGGGATGGGCGTCCTACCGCTGACCTTCCTGCCCGGTCAAGACGCAGACGGCCTCGGTCTGGACGGAACCGAGGCTTTCTCGGTCGACATCGACGATGACCTCCGGCCCCGTCAAGAAGTCGTGGTCAAAGCGGAACGCCTCGATGGATCTATCGTCGAGTTCACGACGATCTGCCGGGCGGATACGCCGGTAGAAGTCGAGTACTACCGCAATGGCGGCATCCTCCATACCGTGCTCCGCAAGATGGCGAAGAGCTGATGGCCGGTTTCTTCCTCTGGCTGATCTTGCTGGTCATCGCCTGGCCGCTGGCCCTCCTCGCACTGCTGCTCTACCCGCTCGTGTGGCTGATTGCCCTTCCGTTCCGGCTGATCGGAGTATCGGTCAAAGGCGTGCTCGAATTGATTGGCGCCTTGATCGGACTCCCGGCCCGGGTGTTGCGCGGCCCTAAGGGGTTCCGCACGTAGGTTCCGGCATCGAGGCGGCGGCCGGAGCAGATTCAGACACTCCGACACCACCGGCTCATCACTCTGACCAGACGGGGGCGGCGACCCGAGGCTCCGGACCAGCGTCGTATGCAGTGTTCCCGAAGAGTGTCCATGTGACCTTATGCCCTAGCTGCGAACTCAACTGTTTCGTAGGGTGCGGGAGTAGTCGCGATTGCGAATGATGACCATCCAGAACGGCTTGCTTCCCACCGAGGATCCTCCGAAGCTCCGTCGTGTCAATCGGATCATTGGCACTCTGACGATCCTGGCGCTGGGCGCATTGAGCATCCTCCCTTATCGTGACCCGGGGGCCGCCCGCTGAGACGACTCCTGGGGAGTTCTCCGTCGAACGAGCCCTCGAACATATTGAGAACATCGCTGATGAGCCTCACCCGATGGGAAGCGCCGCCAACGCTCGCGTGCGGAGCTACCTGGAGAGGGAGTTGACGGCTCTCGGTTTGGACCCTCAACTTCAACCGATGACCGTCCCGGACTACTACGGCGCACCGGGAGAAACGGTGGAGGCGACCAACGTCATGGCCCGCCTCGAGGGCCATGACTCAACCAGAGCAATCGCACTCGTGGCCCACTACGACTCGGCACCGATGACTTACGGAGCCAACGACAACGCCGTCGCGGTGGCGGCCATCCTGGACGCTGCCCGGGCCTTGCTAGCCGGCCCGGGCATTCGCAACGACGTGATCTTGCTGCTCACCGATGGCGAGGAGCCCGCCCCCCGCTACGGCTCAACGGCCTTCGTGGCGCAACATCCTTGGGCAGACGATGTTGGATTCATCGTGAACTTCGAGGCCGCAGGCGGATCGGGACAGTCCATGGTGGTGGAACTGAACGGACCAGAAGAGTGGCTCGTGGAAGGGTTGGCCGAATCAGCGGCCCACCCCGTAGCCTTCTCGTTCCTCACCGATACGGTCAAGCTGTTTGGCGGAATCGGAACCGATTTCGATCCGTTCGCAGCCAGGGACGTACCGGGATTCCATCTCGCCTATCTTCGAGGGACACCGATCTACCACACCCTCAACGACTCGACGGACAACGTCGGTCTAGGCAGCCTCCAACAGCACGGCTCCTACGCGGTATCGCTGACCCGTCAGTTTGGTGACATGGATCTCACCGAACAACCCCGGTCCGGGGAACTCGTCTTCTTCACCGTGATGCGGTCATGGATCGTGCGCTATCCGACTGGTTGGGCCGTCCCTTTGGCGAGTATGGCGGCGGTTCTCTTTGCGATGGCCATGGCTCGCCGGGTCAGCCGTAGAGAACTTCACTTCTGGCTGCTCCTCCTTGGTTCCGGGGTAGTACTGGTCGGCGTGGTCGTAGCGATGCTGGCCTCCACCGTGGTATGGAGTCTCTTCAGCAAGGCCCGCCAAACGCCTGCGGTCGGAGAGAGCTACGCCTACCTATTCGCACTGCTGGCGCTCGGCGCCGGCCTTGTTGCACTGATATGGCGGGGAGCGAAGCGGAGATGGAGCAATCTCGACGCCTCCGCAAGTGTGGTTCTCGTCTGGGTTGCGCTTGCAGGCGTCACGAGCGGGTTGCTTCCGGGAGCGAGCTACCTCTTCGTCTGGCCTGCGCTGGGTGGCTCGATCGCCTTGATATGGTCGGTCGGTGCTCACCCCGAGCCCGCCTCCCGGTTCGTATCACTGATTCTGGTCGCCGCTCCTTCGCTCCTGCTGATCGTCCCTGCAGTCGACACGTTCTTGCTGATGGCACTGCCGCGACCAGGCAATCCGGATTCGGATTTGGTTGAGACCATCGCCGTTGTGATCTTCCTGGCCGTGCTCGTCGTGGCCCTCATCGCGTCCGTCGCCGGCCAACCGGGTGCGCGAACCCGACTTCGCGATGTCCCGGCAGAGGCGCGGCCGGGGCCGACCTCCGACAACCAACCGACCTCTCAGGCCACACCAACTAGTTTCATGGCGTGATCAAGAGTCGCCTCCGCAAGCTGGCCGATCCCCGACGAACCACCGTCTTCATTGCACTCTCTCTGGTGGTTGGGTTTCTGGCGGGGTTGGCAGGCGCCGGGTTGATCGCCGCAATCGACCTGGTCAACCGGGGTACCTTTGAACTCGAGGCTTTCTCCGGATTTGGCCGATACCTTGTTCTGCTCACCGTGCCCGCCGGCCTCTTCCTGGCTTGGCTCCTGGCCCGCCGCTACCCGGAGGTCCGCGGTTCGGGCGTCCCCGAGACGACGGCTGCCCTTGCCGTCCGGGGTGGATACATCCCAACCCGCTCAATAGGTCTCAAGATCCTCGCCACCGCCTTGACCCTCGGTGGCGGTGGGTCGGCCGGTCGGGAGGGCCCTACCGTGATGGTCGGCGCCGCCATCGGTTCGTCGATTGGCCGCCACAGCGGACTGGGCGAGGACCAGGTCCGCAGCCTGGTGGCAGCCGGGGCGGGTGCAGGTATCGGTGCGACGTTCAACGCCCCGATCGCCGGGATGCTGTTTGCCATGGAAGTGATCCTGGGCAATTTCGCCATCAGGCACCTGAATGCAGTCGTCATCGCGTCGGTTACGGCGGCTGTGACAACCCGGACGCTCGTGGGAGAAGAGCGCATCCTTTCCGCCGTGCCCCACGAGGTCGGCGACCCTCGTGAGTTGCTCCTCTACGCGTTCTTGGGAGTGTTGGCGGCCGGGTTCGGGTTCCTCTTCCTCAAGGCTTTCGACGGGGTTCACAACCCAATCCCGCTCTTCGAGAAGCGACCCTGGCTGCGACCAATCATGCTCGGGCTTCCGGTGGCAGGCATTATCGCCTTCGAACCACGCATCTTCGGCACCGGCCAGCGATTCATCCAGCAGCTGGTCGGGGGTGAACCACTTGCCATAGCCTGGTGGGTGCTCCTCGGTTTGGCAGGTTTGAAGATCCTGGCCACCGCCGGCACGCTTGGCTCACACGGATCAGGCGGCCACTTCATGCCCGCCCTCTTCATCGGCTCTACGGTCGGTGCCGGCCTGGCCACTTTGCTGGCGCCGGTTTGGTCGATTTCTCAGCTGGACGCTGGAGCCTTTGCGGTGGTCGGAATGGCTGCCGCTTTTGCGGCCGTGGCGCGCGCTCCGTTGACCTCGATCCTGATCGTCTTTGAACTGACCGGAGATTACGGACTGGTGCTCCCGCTGATGTTGGCCACGTCATTGGCCACCCTCATCGCCGACCGGGTTCACAAGGAGAGCGTCTACACGATCCCGCTGGTCCGGCGGGGCATCCGTTTGCTGAAGACCAGCGACGTTGACCTGCTCGATACCGTGACCGTTGGAGAGGTGATGACCCCGCGCGGGGTGGTGATTCGTCCCGACATGACCACCGGCGAGGTGCAAGCTCTCCTCGATCGCAACCGGCATCACGGCTTACCGGTCGTCGATCATGATGACGCGCTCGTCGGGATTCTGACCATCACTGATGTTGTCCGTTCCGGGGGGCCGTCCGACCAGGTCAGCGCCGCCGAGGCGATGACACCCCGACCCGTAACGGTGACCAAGGACACGCCGGTGTCGTTGGCGCTGGAACGTATGGCTTCGCTTGGAGTCGGACGCCTCCCGGTCGTAGCAGAGGAAGACCCGAGCCAACTCGTCGGTATGTTCAGACGAGAGACGGCCGTGAAGGCCTACCACTTTGCGCTCAACGAGGTAACCGAGACAGAGTTGAGGAGAAAACGAGATCGTTTGTGGACGCGACCCGACGCCGAGTTCTTCGAGTTCCACATCCCGACCGGCTCCATGGCAGACGGTCGGCCCGTAAAGGAGGTGCACTGGCCCGCCGGCATCACCCTGGTCGCTATTCGTCGCGGGCGGGCAGTTCTGGTTCCGGAAGGCAACACGGTGTTGGACTCCGGAGACGTCGTGACCGGTTTCGGTATGCCGGGCGCCAGAAATCAGGTCATGGAGCGGCTCATGGCCACCTCGAGTGGAGAAGCAGCACCGTTGGGTACAGCCGAAGACATCCAGCCGGACTAGAACCGCAACGTGAGTGTCTCGGCTACCGTCTGACCCATGCACCTGCCCCTGGTATGGATCGATCTCGAGATGACCGGACTCGACCCCGAGGTCGAGGTGATTCTCGAGATCGCCGTGATCATCACCGACGGTTCACTCGATCAGATCATCGAAGGACCAGAGCTGGTCATTCACGCCGACCATGCGGCATTGAACAATATGGCGCCGGTGGTGCGGGAAATGCACGAGCTCTCCGGTTTGACCGAGGCCGTTCGGCAGTCGCATGCAACAGTTGCCGACGCAGAACGGTTGGCCCTCGATTTTGTCAAAACTCACGTCCCCGACGCCGGGCTCGCGCCGCTGGCCGGCAACACCGTCCATGCCGATCGAGCATTCCTGCGCAGGTACATGCCGGATCTGGAGGCCTGGTTTCACTACCGCAACGTCGACGTTTCCACGATCAAGGAACTGACCCGCCGGTGGAACCCGGAAGTGTTGGAGAACGCCCCCGAGAAGGGTGGGGGTCATCGAGCCCTCGCCGACATCCGCGAATCGATCAACGAACTGAAGTTCTACCGGGCGACAGTGTTCAAGGATCCTGAGGAATAACCGCCGATTCTCATGACTGGTTCGCAGCCACTGATGACTGACGACTGATTACGCGAGGCTCCGCCTCGCCTCAATCGCCCCAGAACCGTTGTTCTTTCCAGGGATCGCCGTACATGTGGTAGCCGTTGCGCTCCCAGAACCCTGGCTCGTCCTGGCCGAGAAACCGCAAACCTCGAACCCATTTGACGGACTTCCAGAAGTAGAGGTGAGGAACGACCAGGCGCAACGGCCAGCCGTGCTCAGGGTCGAGGGGTTCACCACCGAAGCGGTACGCCAAGAGATTGTCATCGGCCAGAAAATCCGCCAGTGGAAGATTGGCGGTGAATCCGTGCTCGGCCACAACCAGGACATGGGTTGCCGTCGGCAATGGTTCGATACGGCTCATCACATCAGCGACGGGGATCCCTTCCCAGTCTGTATCCAGCTTGGACCATTTCGTAACGCAGTGAATATCAAAGGTACGGCGGGCGACCGGCATGGAGAGCATGTCCTGGTAGACCCATCGCTGCGGAGAGGCAACCAACCCTTCGACCGTGAAGTCCCATTCGGCTAGATCCGTGCGAGGAACAGTCCCGGCGTGCAGCACCGGGAACCGCTCGGTGTAGTACTGCCCCGGTGGGATCCGACCCGGGTCGATCCCCTTGGCTACCAGTTCATCTCGCTTGCGGGTGAAGAAGCTCATAGATCACCAGTATCCACTATTCAGTATTCAGTAAACCTATCCCAACCGGGTCGCAACGATCTCAAATCTGCCAATCGGGGAAGGATGCCCACGACCCCTCTATCCTGTCCAGCGCATGACCGACGACCAACCTTCTCCCGGACCACTCAGGTCGAAACCCGGTCTTCTCACTGTTGCCGTGCTCGCGGTCGTGACGGTGGGATTGGTCGTCGCCGCCCAATTGGACGATGGGCCGACCGGAGCAGAACAAGAAAGGGTCCCCGACTTCAGGTTTGAGGTCTTCGACGGTACGACCTTCTCACTGGCAGAGCATTTCGTCGATGATGGTCGGCCGGTCGTTCTCAACTTCTGGGCATCCTGGTGCCCACCCTGCCGGGCCGAGATGCCCGACTTCGACCTCGTCGCGCAAGCTCGTCCTGAGGTCAGGTTCATCGGGGTTGCCGTCGACGACATTGAATCGAATGCTCGCGCCTTCGCCGCCGAGATCGGTGTCTCCTATCTCCTGGGGTTCGACCCAACGGGCCAGGCACACCTGACGCTGCCATTTGTCGCGCTCCCAACCACCTGGATCATCAACGCCGATGGCGTGATCGTGCACAAGGTGCAGGGGATCATGACGGCCGATCTGTTGGAAAAGACCCTCGATGACAAGTTGTAGGGCGCCGGGTCACTGACCGGGGCCGACCACGCCGCCAGAGTCGAGCAGATCGCCTGCCCATTCGAAGAGCAAGAACAAGGCGATCAGGGTCACCAGCAAAGCCACGAGCACGATCAATGCCCGCACCGGTAATGGCCCGGGCAGCCTGCCGAGAAGTCGCCGCATCAGGATGCCTCCGCCGGTACGAATTCCTTGTGTGCTATCGCATAGGCAAAGTTTGGCCCGTCGACGAGCTCGGCTGAAAGGATCAGACGCTCACGCGCTGAGAACTTTGGGTTGCAGGTCGTCAGCGTGAGCCATGCTCCCCGTTTGGGGTCGGTCACCTCGACCGCAGTGGGCGCAACGATGGTGGAGCTGCGGACCACATAGATGTGGAGCCCCAGCGCCGTCTCAATCAAGATCTCATCTCCGGGGGCTAGCTGATCGAGGTCGAAGAAGGGCGCCCCGTAGGTCGTCCGATGGCCGCTGATCACCGCGTTGCCCGGTTGCCCCGGGAGAGGCGTCCACGGCATGTGACCCGGGCCTTTCTTCAATGTGGCTCGATCGACGCCTTCGAACAAGACGAGCTCCGCCTCAACTTTCGGAATCGTCATGACCCCGAAGGCCAGCCCCTGCTCGGGGGTCGGCTCGCCGTAGTGAACCACGGGCCGATTGTCCTCAGGCGACGGGTTGTCATCGGGGTTTGGATTGACCTGCGGAGGCGGCAGCGTGTCGACGACCTCGATGTCCTCCTGAGCGGCGACGAAGTGCTCCTCCATGGCCTCCTGGCCCAGGTCCTGGGAGCGGGAAGTGAGGAAGTTCGTGCCGACGAGTTGATATCCGAGGAAGACCAGGATCAGGACCCCAAGTCCGATCATGATCCAGCCAGAAGCTTTCAGCGTGCGACTCATTGATCCCATTCGTTGCAGTCGGTCAGGTTCCCATTATCGGCGCTCCCGAGCGCAAACTTACGAAGTTCCCCCATGTCCAGCACCCCGACCTGAAGAAGTGCAAGCACCCAAACCGGCAACTGATTACGTTCCCGTCCAATACGGGTCGCGCTTTTCCAAGAAGGCGGCCACGCCCTCCGCTGCATCGTTGGTCATCGCCACTGCGGTCAAACCCGTTTGCAGGAGATCGAGGGCTGCGTCAAAGGCCAGGTCCTCAACGGCGTAGAAGGCGTCCCGGCCCATCCGCAGCACGATCGGGCTTTTGGAGGCCAGGGCCGTCACCGTTTCATCGACAACCGTGTCAAGATCACCTCCTGCCACGACCCGGGAAACGACCCCCAGGTTCCGGGCTTCAACAGCATCCATCAGCCTGCCGGTCATCATCAGTTCGAGCAGCGCCTTGTGGGGCAAGCACCGCTGCAGCACCGCGGTGATCATCATCGGCCACAATCCAACATTGATTTCAGGCAACCCGAACCGGGCCTCCTCGACGGCAATGACCAGGTCGCAGGCAGCAGCCAGGCCGAAGCCTCCGGCCAACGCGTGACCGTTGACGCGAGCAACAATCGGCTTGCCGGCGGCCCGCATGGAGCGAAACAGGGAGGCCAGGGCCGTTCGTGAAGAGTGCAGCGCAATAGGGGTTTCGATGAAGTCGCCTGCCAGGTCGCCCCCTGCCGAGAAGACACGGTTTCCTGATCCGGTTATGACGATCACCCGGACGCTCGAATCCGCGGCGGCCTTTTCCACTGCGTCCCGCAACTCGCCCATCGTTGTCGTCGACAGCGGATTGCGACGCTCAGGATCATCGATCGTGATCGTCGCCCTCGGTGAATCGACCTCATAACGCAGCATCTCTGAACCTTTCCGGGCCCAAACCTACTCGGAGATTCAAGGCTGCTGGTACCGTTCGCCTGTGCTCTGGCTCGCCCTCGTTATCTTCGTCGCAACGACCATCGCTCTGCTTCGCGGCGGCCGTCTGGCCAACCTCGCCGACATAAGGTTGCGCCTGTGGTGGCTCTTGCCGCTTGGCTTTGGATTCCAGGTCACCCCTGCTCTCCTGCCCGACGACGCGGCCTGGACGACGGGTGTCGGAGTCGGACTGGTGCTCATCTCCTACCTCCCCCTGCTCCTGTTGGTGATCCTCAATAGGGAGCGGAAAGGGATGTGGTTGGCCGGTCTCGGAATCCTGATGAACTTCTCGGTGATTGCGGCCAACGGCGGCATGCCGGTCTTGGCAGAAGCCGCTCTAGCGGCCGCCCGATATGAGGAAGGCATCCGTGTGGTGTACGGCTTCAAGCACGTTGCGCTCGACGGCACGACGATCCTCAGCTTCCTTGCCGACGTAATCCCGGTGCGATTGTTCGGCCAGGGCCAGGTCATCTCGTTGGGCGACGTGTTGCTGGCCGTGGGGCTCGGGGCGTTTCTCGAAGACGAATTGCGCCAGCCGGTACGCTGGTTCAAGCACGGTCAGAGGACGGAAGGCGGCTCGGCCAGCGCCCGCTGAGGATCCACCACTAGGCGGGGACGACGCGCCGTCTCTCCAGGACCCGGCGGACCGCCTGCACCACGTCAGGATCGAAGTCATAGGCCGCGCCCCGGTGGAGCACTTCCAGAGCTTCAAGGGGTGAGAACCCGAGCTCCATCGTGGCGTGGTCGTAGGCGCTGGTGGCTTTGATGATCTTCGACGCCATCGGCAGCTCGAGGTCGCGCTCCTCGCCGGGACGCCGGTAGGGCTGGTGCTGTTGTCGGACCAAGGTGGCGACGTGGGACAGGTACGGGGCTTCAGCAACGATTTCCGCCCCCCACCGGGCGATATCTTCGTCGGTGAACCCCATTTTGAGGATGCTGGGCTCGTTGAGGGTGATCCGGCCGATGTCATGCATCAAGGCCGAAAACTGCAGATCGGTCACCTCATCTGGCGTCATGCCCAGATCCTGCCCGACCTCGATCGCCATGCCGGAGGTGCGATCGCTGTGCCCTTTTGGAGACAAGCCGGCCACCTCGGGGATCCGGGACAGGGCGCGGATCGTCTGACCGTAGGTACGCTGCGACTCCTGGGAGCGGTAGAACGCCAGATGCGCGAAGCCGTAGGGGATTCCGGCGATCACGATCGCCCAGAACCCGAGTCCGCTCCAGGCGAACCCGAAAAGCGCCCCGGTGGTGAGCAGGCTCAGTACCACCTCCCAGTCCTTGACCGCCAGCAACCATAGGTAGCGTCGCGACAATCGATTCCGACCGAACACCATGAAGGCCCACAACGAAGTCTCGATGAGAAACCACAGTGACGCCGCAACCGCAAATGCGGTCAGCTGCACCCAGTCCCGATCACCGGCGGATACCCCCATGGCGTCGGCAATGGCAACGATCCCGGTGAAGACGACCAGATAGGAGGCGACCCCAAACCCGTGGCGAAGAACGGCCGCCATAACCTCTTCGGACGGGTCGCTCCGCAACGTGCGAAACATCCAGGTGCCCAGCAAACCCATGGCCACCGCCGCCCCGGCCGCAGCCAGATCGACGCCATCCCCGGCGGTGAGAACAAAGGGAAGGGCTGCGGAAACGGCGAAGGCCAGAGACAGTCGATTTCCGCTGCTGGCCGGCAGCGAGACGAGGGATGCTTCGGCCAGGAGGATCGCCCAGACGCCCACCTGGAGCACCGACATCTCGGTTTCGCTCATGAGAAGGTAGGCAAGAGCCGCCGACCCAAGCGCCCACACGACAGGAAACAGAGGGGACTTGAGGGTCACACGTGGATCACCCATGACTGGTCACCTGGTTGCCTTCCGCCAAGCGGCGGGCTTCCTCTTCACTGGCGAGGTGGGGTGACCCATAGCGCTCAGTGGAGCGGGCCAGAGCCCTGGCCAGGGCTTCAACAACGCCGGGGTCGAATTGGCTGCCCGCATTACGCCGCAGTTCAGAGAATGCGTAGTCCTGGCTGAGCGCCATCCGATACGAGCGGGTACTCGTCATAGCATCGAAGGCGTCGGCAACTGCCAGGATGCACGCCTCCGGCGAGGGCCGCTCGCCGTGGGTATGGCCGACCCCGCCATATCCGCCGCCGTCGTAATGGGAGTGGTGGCTGGAGGCGATCTCGACCATCGGCCGCAGAAACTCAACCTCGGCCAGGATCTCCTCAACCACGTGAGCGTGGACCTGCAGCTCTTCGTATTCGTCCTGGGTCAGTTTGCCCTTCTTGCGGATCAAGTCCCGCGGCACGGCCAGCTTGCCAACGTCGTGGATCAGCGCCGCCCACCGCAATCGTTCGAGCCGGGTCCCGTTGAAGCCCATTTCCTCACCAACCAGCTGCGCGAAGAACGCCACTCGTTCCGTGTGGCCGCGGGTGTAGAGGTCTTTGGCCTCGAGGGCCTTGATGAACCCGCGTAACGTCGCTTCGTGTGCTTCCCGCAACTGCCCGTATGAAGCGAATGAGAGATAGCCGACGATGAACACGACGAACACCAGGGGCAGAACTACGGGAAGAATCGTGTACGTTGCACCGAGCAGACCACCAACGAATCCCATCAGCAGGTAGGCGGGAAGAAGTTGACCAAGGTTGGACCACGGTCGCAGGTCGCGCTTTTCGAAGACCGTCCGTACCGCCACGGTGACGAAGGTGTAGTTGATCACCGCATAGACGGTGGCGGCAACCGCACTTCCACCGGCGATCCACAGCCAGAAGGTATTCCCGGTCGACGGTCTAGGAGCTTGGTTCAGGAACCACTCGAAAATGTAGACCGACACTCCAGCGGTGAACACCAATTGCCCGAAGTTGGCAATTGGCTGGAACCAGCGCCGCTGTCGGATGTCTTCGGCGCTAAAAGCCCCCAGAGCTGCCATGGCGGCAACCCCCAATGCCGCGGTGCCCGGCCCCGGCCGGTCGACAGAAAAATGAAAGGCCACCGCCGCGGTCAACGCGACCATCACGGTCGGGCTCATGAATAACCGGTCGTTGACCTCGACCGAACGCCAATCGAAGAAAGCAAAGGCGGCAGCGAAAGCCAACCATAAGCCAAAAGGCGGAAACGATTCCTTCCAGATCAGAACTGCCAGCGCGGCCGCGCCCATAGAAGCGTAGAGAGCCGCGATCTGGATCCTGCGTCGTTTTGCCCCGTGCAACTGCACTCGCCTCCCGAAGTTCGGCGCTCCGGGCTTGTCGCTACCCAATCTTCATACTTGCGCTTCCTGCGACGATCAACGCCGCGAGACTGCTAGCAATAGCGATCAGTTTCGTGATCTTGCTCTTCAAAGAGAGTTCCTCCAGGTTTTTGAGTTTCGACAGGACGCTATGTCCAATCGAAGATCCGCTTCGCTGGGAAAAAACACTCAGGGATGACGAGCAAGCCCGGTGCGCCTCCCCGACCGGAATGATCGGGGAAACCTTCAGTTGTCAGTTATACGGAGGCAGCCTCAATGCCCTACCTCTCACTGCGGGCCAGCCGGCAGCGCGCCAACCTCTTCCCGGCCCGGTCGCCACATTGAGTGACGGCTGTGGACAAGTTAGCAGCCACGTGGGTACTGCTCAAGGGTTCAAAGGGAAACGGGCGGCAGTCGCCGACGCTACGCTGGCGCAGTGAAACAAAGAGAACTCGAGGAAACGCTCTGCCGCCTCCCGACTGTGGACGCCGTCCGTGTCGTCGGAGACAACGGCACAATCAGTGAAGTTCACGTCCTCGCCTCGCCCGGCAAGTCGGCCAAACAGGTCGTTCGGGATGTGCAATCGCTGGCCATGGCATCCTTCGGTCTCACCATCGACCGGCGGGTCATTTCGGTCGTACAGATTGAAAACGAAGAAATCGGCCATAGAGAACGAGCCGCCATCATCGAGATCAAAGAAGTCCCGGAAGGCACCAAGCTGCATGTCTCGGTGACACTCGGATGGCAGAACGAGATGTTCGTTGGCGAAGCCACCGGGCCGAGCGCGTCGGCTACCCGACTGCGCCTGGTTGGCGAGGCCACCCTCCATGGTCTCGAGCAGGCCATCGGTGACGACATTGCGCTTGCCCTGGCCGCCGTCGAAACCCCCATGGTCGGCAATCGGCAGGTAGCGATAGCACAAATCGTGATGGTGAGCGGCGGCGAAGAACGCTTCATGGTCGGGTCGGCCATCGTCGGACAGGACCCGGCCCAGTCGGCCGTCCGGGCGGTGCTCGACGCACTCAACCGTCAGGTCCCCCAGTTGCGCCGGTGAGCGCCCAACCGGGACCTGCCCGTCATGCATCTGGATACGGCAATGTTGCCGTGGCACCTCATTACCTGTCGGCTCAGGCCGCGCTTGAAATCATGGCACTGGGCGGCAATGCGGTCGACGGGGCGGTAGCCGCCAACGCAGTCCAGGGAGTCGTCGCACCCGAAACTTGCGGGATCGGCGGTGACCTCTTCGCGCTCGTATTCTCCCCCGAAAACGATGCACCGGCAGTTCTCAACGCTTCCGGGCGGGCCGGGAGCGGGGCAGACGCGCAGGGCTTGCGGACGGACGGGCATGCAGCATCCCCTACTCCCATCCGGAGGCGGTGACCGTACCGGGCTGTGTTGCGGGATGGTCGGAGTTGATCCGCCGTTTCGGCCGGCTCCGCTTGTCCACGATTCTGGCGCCGGCCATACGGCACGCCACTGAGGGTTTCACCGTTTCCGCAGAACTAGCCCGGGGATTGGAGAGGTTGCAGGAAACCCAGCCGTTGCCGTCGCCCGATGCCGAGCTGTATCCCGCAGGGGCAACGCCCCGGCCCGGCGATCTGGTGTTTCGATCCGAGCTGGCTGCAACCCTCGAGACGATCGCTTCCGGAGGACGCGATGGGTTTTACCTGGGGAAGGCCGGACACGCCATCGTGAAAGCCACCGGCGGTCTCATCACCATGGACGACCTCGCGGACATGCAGACCGACTGGGTCCGGCCGCTTGGACTCGATGTGTTCGGCTTGACTGGATGGACCGTGCCGCCCAACTCGCAAGGCTATGTGACGCTGGCCACGGCGTGGCTGTTCGAACGCCTCGATCCGCCGCTCGACCCGGATGATCCCGACTTCTTCCACTTATTGATCGAAGCGTATCGATCGGTGGCCTGGGACCTGGGGGACCTCGCAACCGATCCGGATTATGCGCCCCTTCCGCCGGAAGAGCTGCTGAGCCCCGAAAGGCTCTCGAAACGCCTCAACAAGATCGACCGAACATCCGCCGCGACCTGGCCGCCGTCTACCGCGCCACCGGGTGGGACGGCGTACCTCTGTGTGCTCGACCGCGCCGGGATGGGCGTCTCGCTGATTCAATCGAATTACACAGGTTTTGGGGGAGGCATCGGTGTCGCGGGCACCGGCTTCTTCCTGCACAATCGGGGCGCCGGCTTCAACCTTCGTCCCGGGCATCCGAACGAGCTGGCCCCCGGCAAGCGGCCGCTTCACACCTTGTCGCCAACGCTGTGGACGAAAGATGACCGCTTGGCACTTCTGCTCGGTACAAGAGGCGGGTCGTACCAACCGCAGATCCTGGCCCAGGTCGCAGCCAACTTCCTCCACAGCGGCCTGTCCGCCGACGAGACGCAATCCCGCCCCCGCTGGGTGATCGACCCGGATCCAGAGCGTATCCGACTGGAAGCAACTGCCGGCGAAACGATCCGGCAGGCCCTCGAGCAAAAGGGACACGACGTCGACCTGGCCGACGAACGTGAATCAGGGTGGGGACCCGTCTCGCTGATCCGGCTCGACCCATCCGGGCTCAGAACCGGGGCCGCTGATCCCCGTGTGGCAACGACCGCGGCAGCCGTCTCAGTGGACGAGATCCCGCGTTACGATCGCGGTCTATGAGCCGACCGACCATTCTGCTGCTCCGTCATGCCGAAGCCGAAGGCAATGCCGAACGTCGTTTCATCGGCCAGCAGGACGTCGCGCTGTCGGCGCTCGGGAAGAAGCAGGTCGAAGCGCTCACCCGTCGCTTGCAGCTGTTGCCGGTCACCAGGATTGTCTCGAGCGACCTCCAGCGTTGCATCGAAACCGTCGGTCGGTTGGCCGATGCGTTGGGCATGGAGATCGAAACCGACCGGCGTTGGCGGGAGATCGCCAACGGACAATGGGGTGGGCTGGTTGGTGATGAGATAGCACAACGATGGCCAGAGGCGTGGCAGCGCTATCGCGGCGGCGAAGACGTTGCCCGCCCGGATGGGGAACGATGGGCTGATGTGCGGGAGCGAGTTGTAGCAGCTTATGAGGACCTCGCCGACGACCTGGCCGCTGGAGAGGTCGCGGTTGTGTCAACTCATGGCGGCCCGGGTGCCCTGCTGGCGATGTGGACCATCGGGTTGTCCGGGACTGCGTTCGGTGGGCCCATCGGCCCGCTTGCGAATGCCTCGATCACGACCCTGGGTTTGCCGGGCCCCCGATTGCTCGGAATCAACGACGTTGGCCACTTGCCGGCGGACTTGCTTCGGACCTGAGCGGCCGACAGGTCCATCACCGCGAGTTCAGGCGCGGATCGCCTCAACAATGGTCGCCCAGTCGTCATCGTCGAGTCCCGGGGTGGTACCGGGTCCCGCTCCATAGAACGCCACCCGCTGCAAACGGTCTCCGTATTTTTCCCGAATCAACCGACCGACGATCTCAGGTGGCCCGGTGACGGCTACCTCGTCGACCATGCGGTCATCGACGAGACTCGCCATCGACGCCCAGTCTTGACGAAGGGACAGAGTGCTCAGCTCTGGTCCCATGTCCCATCCGTGCAGATCGAGGACGGGACGGTAGGCAGGCGTTGATGCATAGAAGGCAATCTGCCGGCGTACGGACTCCCTGGCCAAGCTGATCTGTTCATCAGTACGGCCCGTCGCCACAAAAACCGCGCAAGCCACGGTGGTGCTCTCCGGGGCTCGGCCCGCTTGTGAAGCCCCCGCCCGAACGGCAGGGAGCAGCACTTCATCGAGATACCGGACCGTGTGAAACGGATGCACGTCTACCCCGTTGCAGACCTCGCCGGCTAGTCGGGCCATGCGCGGCCCGACTGCCGCCACCAAGATCGGTACCTGCGGATGATCGATCGGACCGGGATCGAAGAAGGGCGTCATGAGCGAGAACCGATAGTGATCACCCTCAAAACGAAGCGGCGTCCCCTCCTGCCAGGCGGACCAGATTGCCCGGAGGGCAAGAACGTATTCGCGCAACCGAGGGAGCGGCGCCACCCAGGGCGTCGAGAACCGGCGAGTGACATGAGCCCGAACCTGGGTTCCGAGCCCGAGCGTGAATCTTCCCCCACTGACCTCCGCCAGATCCCAGCCAGTGTGAGCGATCACCATGGGCGACCGAGGAAACGCAATCGCGACCCCGGTCCCTAATTCGAGCGACGGCGCAACCCCCGCAGCAATCGCCAGGGGAAGGAAAGGGTCGCGGCTCGTCTCGCCGGTGAAGAACCCGTCGAATCCCAATCTCGAGACCCTTCTGGCCAGATCCTCAACAGCCCGCAAGCCGATCGGAGGCATGGAGTAATCAACGCGCACAGTTCCTGATCGTAACGATCGCCCTCACACCGGGGCGCACGGTTTGCAATAGATTTGCGACCCGCTCTAGGGTTTCTCCTAGTTCTGCATCGGATCCGCGCTGGATCTGCTCGGGAAAAACAGAAGGCGGAGAACATCATGCGTTTCGCTCGCTTAGCGGCGTTCGTGCTTTGGCTGACCATCGCGCTGCTGGCGGTTGCCGGGTTTGCGGCCTTTTCGCCGACCACCACACCGACCTCAACAACCTCTTCGACGATCGCTCCACCACCAGCGGCCGGTGCCGACTGGGGATCGGCCTCGGGACGTGTCGTCGCCCTCGCCTTCTCTAGCGGATTGCGGTCGGCGCCCGGCCTCTCCGACCTGTCGGCTGAGGATGCGCTCATTTCGGATTTACTTGGCACCCGACCCGAGGTGGCACCGCCGGAAGCAGACTTCGAACCAGAACTCTTCGCACAAGCTGCCCCCCCGACTACCGCCCCGACCTCGACCTCGACGACCACTCCGAATCCTCCGACAACAACGACGACCAGCACCACGATGGTCGATCCCCCTCCCACCACCACGACCACTCAACCTTCAGGCGGAAGGCTGACGGAAGCTGAGGCTCTCGGAATCATCAGCCTCTTCTTCGCAGCCCAGGACGTCGAACTGGCTTTGGAAGTTTCGTATTGCGAATCGCGCTGGGACCCCGGCGCTACCAACCCGTCATCCGGAGCTGCCGGGTTGTTCCAGCACCTCCCACGTTTCTGGGCGGATCGATCCGCGTCGGCCGGATGGGCCGGAGCGAACATCTACGACGCCCATGCCAACGCGGCAGTCTCTGCCTGGCTGGTCTACGAAGGTGGCGGTTGGTCTCACTGGACGGCATCCCAAGCCTGCTGGGGCTAGATACCTTCACAGCTCCAGCGGCACATGATCGGCAACCGACCGCCCGGTTGGTATGATCGAGCCCATGAAGAAGGTAATTCGATACATCGGGGTGCTCGCCGGCCTCGGCACGGTTATCTGGGTGATGCGTGACAGGTTCATCTCCCTGGCACTCCCCCGCGAACCGCAACCGCCCTCCTTTCGCGTATCGCCCCACCCACCACCGGTCGAGCGACCAGCGTCCCGGAACGATGATCTGACCATCATCAAAGGAATCGGACCGGTCTATGCGGCCCGCCTCGAGGAGGCAGGAATCACGAGCCTGGCCGACCTCGGAAAAGCCGAAGCCGAATCCGTGGCCACCAGCATTGACGTGCCCGCCGGGCGCGTAGGTGACTGGATCAAAGAAGCGTCTTTCTTGAGCAGCTTCAAGGGGAACTAGCCAACCAGGCCCACCCGGCGCGACTTCCGACCGTCCCGCAAGATCCTTGCCTTTTCGTTCCCAACCGTCGAGGCTTTGCCCCGAAGGTGCCCACCAAGGAGGAGGCGGATTGGCCTCGCGCTACGTCCTCGATACCTGCGTCCTGATTGCCGACCCTCACGCCATCTTCCGATTCGATGAACACGCCGTAGTGCTCCCCCTCGTCGTAATCGAAGAGCTCGACCGCCAGAAGACACGTTCGGATGAGGTCGGTACGAACGCCCGATCGGCCCTTCGTCTTCTCGATGGTCTGGGTGCATCGGCGCCGGGTGGCCTGCGGGACCCGGTCGAGCTACCGACGGGCGGCAACCTCCGCATCGAATCAAACGGCACACAATCACCTCGGCTACCTTCGGTCTTCGATCCGTCGACAACCGATCACCGAATTCTCGCAACGTGCCTGAACATGAACGATGGCGGCCATCGACCCGTGCTGGTCACAAAAGATACTGCGCTCCGAATCAAAGGTGCCCAACTCGGGATCGAGGTACAGGACTACCGGGCCGACACGGTTCCCGTCGACGAGCTCTACACCGGCGCTCTCGAGATCGACGTCGATTCCCATGTGGTCGATCAGCTGTTCGCAGAGAACAAAGTGGCGTTGCCCGGAGTCGATGCTCTCATCAATCAGTTCGTCGTCCTGCGAAGCGGGCCGTCTCAATCGGCATTGGGCCACGTCGTGGAAACGAATCCAGAGACCGTTGTGGCCAGGGTCTCCGGCGGACCTCGCGCGTTCGGGGTCGAACCGAAGAACCTTCGCCAGGTCCTTGCCCTGGACCTGCTCCTCAACCCGGAGATTCCTGCGGTATCGCTCATGGGGATGGCGGGTACCGGCAAGACCTTCTTGGCCCTGGCCGCCGGCCTGGAGCAAGTGCTGGAGCTTGGCCGCTACCGGCGGGTTTCGGTGTATCGACCGCTCATCGCCGTCGGTCGTCAAGAAGTCGGCTACCTTCCCGGCGACTTGTCTGAGAAATTGGCGCCGTGGATGGCGGCCGTCAACGACAACCTGTACGCGCTCTTCGCCGACGGAGGTCCAGAGGCCGCCAGGGATGCCATAACCGAACTATCCGAAAGAAACGTGCTGGAGATGGCGGCGGTGACGTATCTTCGGGGACGGTCGATAACCGGAGAGTTCGTGATCATCGATGAGGCTCAGAATCTGGAATTGCCGACCTTGAAAGTGATCCTGACCCGCATGAGCAAAGATGCCAAAGTGGTCTTCTGCGGAGATCTCACTCAGGTTGACAACCCCTACATTTCCCCGTTCGGCGGGGTTGCAGCCCTGATCGAGAAGTTCAAGGGTTCCCCTTTGTTCGGGCACGTGACCCTGGAGAAATCGGTCCGCAGCCCGCTGTCGGAGATGGCCGCAACGGTTCTCTAGAAAACGCCTCTGCGTCGCGGAGCGGCAGATAGCGAGGCCGGTGGATGGGGAACTCCGGTCAGACCCGCAGCTTGGACATGTAGTACGCCTCTTCAATCCTCCAGCGACCCAACAGCGCATACAGGGAAAACGAGAACATCAATGTGATCATCACCGGCGGGACACCGGCCGCAGCTGCCGGCGATTGACCCGGTATCAACTGCTCGACGAACTCCACCCAACCGCCTGGACCCGACGGCGCGATCCACTGATAGAGGATGAACCCGATGATCAATGACGGCAGCGCATAGACGTTGATGCCACGGTAAGCACCCCGAATGTCGTACAGGCTGTCCGACAAGTAGCTCCTCCGCCGCACGAAGAAAAAGTCGGCCAGGAAGACCCCAAGAACCGGGATCAGAATCGAGAGCAGCAGACCGATAAGGTCAACCCAGAGTGTCGAGTCCACGATCAGCGAAAGCACTGCGGACACCACCACGAGAACAACACCGCTGGCCCAGATGGGAGCTCGCGCCACCAGGCTTTGTATCGAGTTGGAGGCGCTGTAAAGAAACGCGAAGGGTTGGTCGGCTTCTGCACCAAATAGCCAGAACACCGCGAGCACTGCCCCAACGACTCCCGCCGAAGAACCGAAGAACTCCGCGACAATGCCGACCGGAGTTGGTTCGGTAAGGCTGTTCGTCGACGCGGCCAAGCCACCCAAGAGGATGGCGATCAGCGCCGGAACTCCGTAGCCGGCGCCAATGCTCGATGCCGCCGTGCCCTGATCAGGAGCGAATCTGGCCGTATCGGCGACCAAGGGAAAGAAGATCACCGCTCCACCAACCACGAGATCGACACCAAGCCAGAAGTGAGCCCCGGGGGCCTGGTCCAACATGACTGCGAGATCCAGGTCGGCGACGGTCCTCCACACCAGGACGAGCATCACGGCGAGCCCAACCCAGAAGGCGAACCACTTGACCCAGCTCCTGACCACGAGTTGTGGACCGAGATACAGGAAGAAGGCTGCGAGCACCGCAACGATGATGACCCCCCACCAGCGGCCGATCGCCGGTCCGTTGAAGACTTCGGAAGCGGCCGAAAGCGCGCGACCGGCCAGATCGAGTTCGAGGGCCGCCCACGACACGAGAAAGGTGACCACAACGGGTACGAGCAACCATGAGCCAACCATCCCCAGGGCCGGTCGCACCATGATCAAGGTCTTTTCGCTCACCATGGCCGACGCATAGGCAACTGCGGAGAGAAGCCCCACCCCGAGGAGAACACCGATGGGGACTACCAGCAGGAGCTGGCTGGCGGACAATCCGAGCCCTCCGGCGGCCGTCCCGGACATCAGGCGGATCCCCACCAGCAGCAGGGGAATGCCAACCGCGAAAGAAACCCACAGGCCGGTCAACTCCGCGGTGTCGAGTGGCTCATGGTGCGGAGGTGACCGAAAGGACGGAATCCGCATTGCCGGCAATCTGATCCTGGCCATAGAGGATGGAGTCTAGAGGTCGGCCCGTGCGGATTCCGTTGCAACGTACTATGGACCCGTGCTGTACCTCACCGAACCGGAACAATTGGGGACGCTCCTGCCGGGCGAGCCGCCCTTCCGCGCGCTCCAGCTGCGGGAGTGGTTGTACGAGCACCCGGTGCGCTCTACCGAAATGATGACCAACCTCCCGGCGCATCTCCGTGACCAGTTCAAAGACCAAGTCTGGCCATTCGAGTTAGAGATAGAACAGTCGGCGGATGACGGAACCACCCGCAAATGGCTGTTCCGGGCACCCGATGGAGCAGCGATCGAAGCCGTCCTCATGGGATACCCGCGCCGCACGACCCTGTGCATCTCCAGCCAGGTGGGCTGCGCACTGGCATGCACCTTCTGTGCCACAGGCCAGTTCGGGTTCGAGCGTCACCTGGAAGCCGGCGAGATAGTCGCCCAGGTTGCCTTCGCCCAGGCTTTCCTCGCCGGCGGCGGAATGGCGGATTGTCCCCCGCGGATCACCAACGTCGTGTTCATGGGAATGGGAGAACCGCTCGCCAACTATGCACGCGTTCGCGAATCGATACGAAGGATGATCGAGCACATGGGTATGTCGGCTCGTGCGATCACCGTGTCGACGGTTGGTGTCGTCCCCGGCATGCGACGGCTGGCGGCCGAGCCCTGGCCGATCAACCTGGCCGTGAGCCTCCACGCGGCCGACGACGAATTGCGAACGACCCTCGTTCCGCTCAACAAGCGATATCCGCTCCAAGAGGTGGAGGCTGCCGCAGCTGAGTTCTTTGAAGCCAAGCACCGTCGGGTGTCCATCGAATGGACCATGATCGACGGAGTGAACGATTCGGACGATCAGGCAAACAAGCTGGCCGATATTGCCCGTCGGCTCCATGCTCACGTCAACCTCATTGCGCTGAACCCAACGCCACTCACGGCGGATCGTCCCTCGGCTCGTCCGCGCATCGATAGCTTTCTGGGCGTTCTGGCACGACGAGGAGTCAACGCAACACTGCGCGACACGCGTGGCGCCGATATCGATGCCGCCTGCGGACAACTCCGCGCCAGATCCATCAACCAGTAGCGCCTCGACTCGGTCAACGGAACTTCCTAGCCCCGTCGGGTGTCCAATGTTAGACCGAAGAAGGGACGACATGCTGGGTTGGAGCCATTCGAAGCCAAACGAACGAGCCCGGGCACGACGTCCGCGGCCGGTGGAGGGGGGCAACGGCCACCCACAAACCGTATCCGGTCTGAAGCAACGAGCCTTGCTTGCTCTGAGGATTACCGACCCCGCGGAGGAACCCCGGTCGGGGATCTGAGATCGCGATACGCTTCTCTCAAGGACATGCGGGAATCGACCGAAAACCACGAAGAAGGGTTGTTTTCCAAGAGGTCCTGAGGAGCGTTCGCCATGAAGAAGAACATTCGCCTGTTTGTTGCAGGACTCACGGCTCTCCTGATGGTGGCCGCAGCTTCGAGTTCCTACGTTGTTAAGCAAGGCGATACCCTTTCTCAGATCGCCGGCGAGTTCGACACGACCGTGGCCGCTCTCGCCGATGCGAACGGAATCTCGAACCCGGATCGAATTCGCGTAGGCCAGGAACTGGTCATCCCCGGTTCGAACGCCTACATCGTGCAAGCAGGCGACACGCTCGAGAAGATTGCGCGCAAGACGGGAACGACGGTCGCCGTCCTGGCCGCAGCCAACGGCATCACCAATCCGAACCTCTTGTACATCGGCACCCAGCTGCAGCTGGCCGTCCCGGACCACACATTCAAGGCAGAGACCGGCTCCGCGACTACCCACGTGGTGCAATCCGGTGAAACCCTCGGAGCGATCGCCCGCCGCTACAAGACCACAGTATCCAGCCTCGTCGAGCTCAACCGCATTGCCAACCCGAATCTGATCCGGATCGGGACGACCCTGGCCGTAGATGGTGGCGGGTGGCTATGTCCGGTCCCCGGCGGAACGTTCTTCAATGACTGGGGATTCCCTCGTTCGGGTGGACGGTTCCATGAAGGCAACGACATCTTCGCTCCCCGTGGCACCCCGATAGTGGCGCCGGTCAGCGGAACGCTCCATCAAATCGTCGGAGATATCGGCGGTTACCAGTTCAACCTCGAAGGCGACGACGGCAACATCTACATCGGCTCCCACATGGACCGATTTGCCAAGGACGGATACGTCCAAGCCGGAGACACCATCGGGTACGTGGGAGACAGCGGCAACGCCAAGGGTTCCCGCCCGCACCTGCACTTCGAAATCCAGGCCGACGGCGCCAGCACCGTCAACCCGTATCCAACTCTGGCGGACGCCTGCGGTTAGCAGGGGGTTCCGGGCCGGGTGGTTCAGAGCAACCGGAGCTAGGTTCCGAGTACCAGTTCCCGCAGGTGGGCGAGGCCGACCGGGCCCGACCCGAGCACCCGGGCATGAAACTCCTTGAGGTCGAACGCCTGCCCTTGGCGGGCAGCGCACTTCGGCCCGCAGGTCCAGCATGACCCGTTCACCGATCTTGTAGGAGATCGCCTGAGCCGGCCAGCCGAGATAACGAGTGACCTCGGAAACGGCGTAGTCGGGATACAAGAAGGCCAGGTCGGTGAGCATCTCAACCGCCCGTTCGAAACTCCAGAGTTCTCCTGGATGGAAGAGTGCATCCCCGGGGATGCGGTAGCCCAGATGCAGGCCAAGATCAATCACCACCCGGCAGGCCCGTAGCATCTCCGCCGACAACCTTCCCAACACATACTCGGGTTTGTCCAGATAGCCGAGCTCATCCATCAGCCGCTCTGTATACAACGCCCATCCCTCTCCGTAACCCGGACGCCAGATGACGAGTCGATGGAGGCGACTCAATCGATCGGCGAGCCCTATCTGGACCCCGCACTGCAGGTGATGGCCGGGGAAGCCCTCGTGGTAGGCCGTGCTGACTTCATCCCACAACGGAACGGTTTGCTGGTCTCCCAGTGAATACCACACCGTCCCGGGCCGGGAGTAGTCCTCGGACGGCTGGACGTAGTAAGCGCCCAGCGAGCCTCCCGGAGGAGCAATCTTCACGGATATCTCTTTGATAGGTTCGGGAACGTCGAAGTGCACACCATCCAATTCCGCCAGGGCCAGGTTTTGTCTATCGGTCATGATCTGGATGAAATCGTCAGGATCCTTTGCCGAACGAGCCGGATCGGTCTTCAGACTGTGCACCACTTCGGAGAGAGACGCCTGCGGGTCGATCTGGCCGGCTACCGCAACCATCCTCCGATGGAGGGACGTCACCTCGGTCCAGCCCCAGCCATACGTCTCCTCGGGATCTATGTCCATGCCGAGATGCCGATGAGCGTGGCGCAGATAGCGGTCACGGCCCACCCCATCCTCGAGAGGAGCAGCCGGGAGATAATGGCTCTCGAGGTAGTCGGCGAAGCTCCGGAAAGCCTCACGAGCCGAACCGGCCCCGGCCTCGAGGCGGGATAACAGCAGCGGATCTGCATCACTCCGAGATCGATACCCACCAGGAACGGAGGCGAAGAAGGATCCTTCGGCCGCATGCAACCGGGCGTCTTCAATGGCGGCGACAACCTGCCGACGAGACGCTCCCAACGACCTGCGAAGCCCTTCCTCGAGCGTTCGCCGGTAACCGCCGATCGCTCCGCCCATGGTCTCCATCCGAGTGGCGATGTTCTGCCAGCCATCGGCCGTCGTCGTGTCCATGTGGTCGAATACCTGTCGAACATACTGCATCGGCGATGCGATCGTATTGAGATCGCAGAAGGTCTCTCCAGAGGAGATCGTGTCGAGTTCATCGTCGAGGAATTCCAATCCCACTCGCTTGGCCAATCGATCCCAAGCATCTTGGCCGACCGTCACATCGAGAAACTTCTGTCGATATCGAAGAAGCAGCGCTTCCCTCTCGTGAACGCCGTCCGGGCTGAGGTCGTCCCACAGATGATCGAAACCCCCGACGCCGATGAGGGTCGCTTCGAGCGGTGACAGTTTGACCAGTTCATCAACCAGATGATCGCTGAGGTCAAAGACGGGTCCGGTCACGACTCCTCCATTCCGCGCAAGCCGGTGTGTCGGGCGACCTCACCCAACCAGCGGCCACCGAGAAACGCATGCTCATCGGGACCACGCAAAGCCGCCGTCGCCGTGCCCCACAAGAAACCTTCGGGATTAGCCGGTGCATCCATGAAAACGACGATAGTGCAGAGCTACCCGGCATTCCGTTGACACCGAACCGCGGCGAGCCGCCGAACCGGGGCAACCCCTCGCCGAGGATGGGGCCGAGACAGGGTTCTTCCGACGAGCCAGAGCCCATCTCTCCTCCCGATCCGTGACCGACCATGCTCGGACATCGCACCGAACGGGGTAGCGATCCCACCCCGTCGGAGGGCCACTCGCAGCAGGTTAGGCTTCGATCGACAACCCTTTGGAGGCCCCGGTGGCAGAAGGCAAGAAGTTCAGCGAAGCGCTCGACTACCACTCCAGGGGGCGTCCCGGGAAGGTGGAAGTCCGGTCGACCAAACCGACGGCGACGCAGCACGATCTCAGCCTCGCGTACACGCCCGGGGTCGCCGAGCCGTGCTTGGAAATTGAGGCCAACCCGGACCTGGGTTTCAAGTACACAAACCGCGGCAATCTGGTCGCCGTCGTCAGCAACGGGACGGCCGTGCTGGGCCTCGGCAATATCGGTCCACTGGCCGGCAAACCCGTTATGGAGGGAAAGGGCGTCCTTTTCAAGCGTTTCGCAGACATCGACGTTTTCGACCTCGAGATCGATGCCGGCGACCCGGCCGACGTCATCCGGTTCTGCGAGATGCTGGAACCCACCGTCGGCGGAATCAACCTCGAAGACATCAAGGCCCCGGAGTGCTTCGAAATAGAAGAGACTCTCAAGGAGCGCCTGAGCATCCCCGTCTTCCACGACGACCAGCACGGCACGGCCATCATCGCCGGTGCCGGTTTCCTGAACGCACTGGAGATCACAGGAAGGGAGATAGCCGATACAAAGGTCGTCTTCAACGGTGCCGGTGCCGCCGGCATCGCCTGCGCGAAGTTCTTCCAGGCGCTCGGCGTCAAGAAGGAGAACATAACCCT
The DNA here is from genome assembly GCA_963718995.1 of uncultured Actinomycetota bacterium. GTDB lineage: Bacteria > Actinomycetota > Acidimicrobiia > Spongiisociales > UBA4744 > UBA4744. Next base: position 13,617 of record CAVRAP010000021.1, on the reverse strand, counting down.
ATGTGATTCCAACGGCGTTATCTACGTAGGTCGCGCCGCGGGGATGAACCCTTACAAGGCAGCCTTTGCCAGAGAAACTGAGGACCGCACGCTTTCTGACGTGATGGTTGGCGCCGACGCTTTCGTAGGCGTCTCGGTGGCGGGGGCGGTCACGCAGGACATGGTGAAGTCCATGGCGGACCAGCCGATCATCTTCGCCCTGGCAAATCCGAACCCGGAGATCACGTACGACGACGCACGCGCCGCGCGACCCGATGCCATTGTCGCGACGGGACGCAGTGACTTCCCCAACCAGGTCAACAACGTGCTCGGGTTTCCTTTCATCTTTCGCGGTGCTCTCGACGTCCGGGCGGCGAGCATCAGCGAGGGGATGAAGGTCGCCGCAGCCCACGCCCTTGCCGAGTTGACCAAAGAGCCGGTTTCCGATGTTGTGCTCGACGCCTACCAATTGGAGCACCTCGCTTTTGGGGTCGACTACATCATTCCAAAACCCTTTGATCCGCGGGTGCTCTGGTACGTGGCTCCTACCGTCGCGATGGCCGCCTCCCGCGAGGGAATCGCCGCCCGGCCTCTGGTCGACGAGAGTTCCTACCGTGAAGAGCTGAAGGCCCGGTTCCAGGCCTCGTACGGTTTGATGCATACGGTCACGGTCAAGGCACGGCAGCTTCCGCGACGGGTGGTCTACCCGAACGCAGCGGATGACCGGATCATCCGTGCGGCCCGGCGGGTGGCCGACGAGAAGATTGCAACGCCCATTCTCCTGGCGCCGATCGCTGAAATCGAGCGCCTCGCTGGTGATATGGAAGTCCCCTTGGACGGGATCGAGATGATCGACATTATGGAGCAGGCGGCCACCCGAAGCCGCTATGCCGAAGCGCTCTTCCGTCTCCGGCAACGCAAGGGCATGACGCTCAACGACGCGAAACGGGCCGTGCTCAACCCGGACATGTATGCCGTGCTGATGGTGAAAGAGGGCGACGCCGAGGCAGTCATGGGCGGTTTGACCACCTACTACGCGGATACGATCCGGCCGGCGCTGCAGGTCTTGCCACTCGAGCGGGGCCGAACCATTGTCAGCGCGGTGTACATCATGATCGTGCGAGGGCGACCCTATTTCTTTGCCGATTGTGCGGTGAACATCACCCCAACTGCCGAGCAGCTGGCGGAGATTGCTTTGTCGACCGCAGGAACGGCGTTACGCAAATTCGACGTGCGGCCGCGTGTAGCGATGGTGAGCTACAGCAACTTCGGTAGCGCCGAGGGCGAAGAACCAGAACGGATCAGAGAAGCGGTTCGTATCTGCCGCCAGAAAGCCCCGGAACTACCCCTCGACGGGGAAATGCACGCCGATACGGCAGTGATAGGTGACCTCCTGCAGAAACGCCACCCCTTCAACGTCCTCGGGCGCGATGCCAATATCCTGGTGTTTCCCAACCTCACGGCGTCCAATGCCGCCTACAAGCTATTGCATACACTGGGTGGCGCCGAGGTCATCGGACCGATCCTCACCGGGTTCTCCAAATCCGTCCATGTACTGCAGAGGGATGCGAGCGTCGGGGATATTGTGAACCTCACCGCCATCGCGGTGCTGGACGCCCAGCGTAAAGGCGGGGTTTCCCCCGCTGCTCAACCGAGCGGAGAGGCACAGAACCATCGGCTGCTCCTGCTCGGGCCGCCGGGAGGAGGAAAAGGCACCCAGGCCACCCGGCTGGCCGTGGAACTGCACATACCCCACATCGCTACCGGCGATCTGCTCCGCGTGGCGGTCACCGAAGACACAGAACTCGGCCGAAAGGCAAGACGGTTCATGGATGCCGGCGAGCTCGTTCCCGACGATCTCGTGATCAAGATGTTGGCCGAACGGCTCGGCCAGGCGGACGCCCAAAGGGGATTCATTCTCGACGGTTTCCCACGAAACCTGGCTCAAGCTGAGGCGCTCGATCAGGTTCTCGGGTATGGAGGGCTCGAGGTCGTTGCGTTCCTCGACGTGCCCTCGGACGAGATCGTGACCCGGGTGGCCGGTCGACGGTCGTGCACGAACGGTCACATATTCAATATGGCAACCAAGCCGCCTGAAGAATCTGGAATCTGCGACGTCTGTGGTGAACCACTCGTTCAACGACCGGATGACACAGAAGAGGTAGTGCGGACCAGATTGGACGTCTACGAACAGCAGACGGCTCCGCTCATCGACTACTACGAGAAGCGCGGGCTGGTCAGGATCGTCAACGGACTGGGAAAGCCGGACGAGGTATTCCCACGGCTAACTGCTGTTCTCGAAAGGCCCTGAGCATCAATCTCAGGCGGAACTAGACGCCTGCGACGGAGTCGTGGATCAACAGGTCGACTACCGCCCGAAGGGCTTCGGGTTCGTCGGCGCCGCCCGCCTGCGCCTGCCGGTAGACCTCGAGCTGACGGTCGGCGCTCGTTCCTCGCGCGACGATTTCACGGGCGTGCTCCACCTCGGCGACACAGCCGAGTTCGTCGGCATCTTTGGAGACGAGTTCGATCAGCTCCTCAATCAACTCCGGGTACGGGATCAATTCTCCGATCCCAAAATCCATCAGCGATCCCTCGACCCCGTACCGCTGGGCTCGCCACACGTTCTCTTCAACGAGCATGTCCGCATAGGTTCTCCAGCGTTGATTGAGGCGCCGGCGCCGGTACAGCATGTGAAGCAGCGACACGTAGAGGGCCGCCACCGTGATGCCGTCGTCGATCGTCGTGCAGACGTCTGAGATTCGCATTTCGAGCGTTGGGTACCGTTCACTCGGCCGAACATCCCACCAGAGCTTGGTGGCATCCTCGATCAACCCTGCTTCAACAAGCACATCAACGTGCCGCCGGTACTCGCTCCAGCTCGAAAAGACCTCAGGTAGCCCGGTTCGGGGAAGCGCCTTGAAGACGCTCATCCGGTAACTCTTGAGACCGGTGTCCCGTCCGTGCCAGAAGGGGGATGAGGCGGACAACGCCAGCAGGTGGGGCATGAAGTACGACACCTGGTTCATCAAATCGATCCGAAGATCGTCGTCCCCGATACCTACGTGAACATGCATGCCACAGATGACCAGCCGTCGAACAACGGCCTGCAGGTCCTTGGCGAGTACGTGGTAACGCTCGTTGTCGGTAGTCAGTTGATCGCCCCATTCCGCAAAAGGATGGGTCGAAGCGGCGATCATCGCGTAGTTGTGGAACTCAGCCACATCGGCCACTGCTCTGCGCAATCGAGCGAGATCCGCGCGCGCTTCCTGGATGGTCGAACAGATTCGGGTACCTACCTCGATCTGAGACCGCAAGAACTCATGACCAACCTGGCCTTCGAGCCTGGACACCGCGTCCTTCATCACCGAATCGGGCGGGTCTTGCACGAGATTTCGGGTCTCCCGGTCAACCAGGAGATATTCCTCTTCGATGCCGATCGTGAATTCAGGTTTTGGGATGGCCATAACCGCGCCTCTCGCCGTTGCGCCAACAAGATAGCGAGCGGGCCGCTTTGAAGTCGCTCAGCTGCCAGATCAGCTCAGTCGTCACCGGGCGAGTCGCGCTTACTTCGATCGGTACGGCGCCGGGGCCCGCTTCCGTCTCTGACCCAGTTCAGGACACGGCGGCCGGTGCCCAGGGTCGCGGTCTTCATTGCCGTCGCGGTGCTTTGCCGCGCTTGCCGCGCCCTCGCCCCGGCCCGTTTGACGACGGGACCCGCAACTTCAATCACCTTCTTCTCAACCCTGGTGAGCACGATTTCGGACTCTTCAACGATGGCTCGAACCTGCGGAACCTGCTGCAACCATCCCATCGTTCGCAGTGAGAAGTAGATCACCCCACCCGACGCTCCGACGATGCCCCCGGCGGCTAAAAGTAGGACGAGTCCCGGCAGTTGGATCGCATAGAACTCACGGCCAAAGGGGATCACGACGATGAGCAAAAGGGTGAAAACCATGCCCCCGATCAAGATCCGCCGCATCGGGGTCAGCGGCCGGCTCACAATCAGGAGAGCAAAGAACCCCATACCGGATAAGACGAGGGTCGCGACGGTTCGCGCCTCGATCAGTGGCACTTCCTCGGCCAGCGCCAGGCTGTAGGCGGCGAAGGTGGCGAAAGCGGCCAGCGTCCCCGCCGGAACCGCAAATCTCATGACCCGAAAGAGAAAGCCGCGCTGCGCCCTTCTGGTTGTCGGCTCGAGTGCCAGGAAAAAGGCCGGAATGCCGATGGTGATAGAACCAACCAGGGTCAGGTGCCGGGGAAGAAAGGGGAATGCCTGCCCCGCCAGGGCAACGGCAATGACCAGCAACATCGCATAGACCGTCTTGGTTACAAACAGGTTGGCGACGCGCTCGATGTTGGCAATCACCCGGCGACCTTCTGCCACCACGGCAGGAAGATGATCAAAATTTGCGTCAACGAGGACCACTTCTGCCACTGCCCGGGACGCCGAACTTCCGGAGCCCATCGCGATGCCGATATCGGCGTCTTTGAGCGCCAGGACATCGTTGACCCCGTCGCCCGTCATGGCGACCGTATGACCGCGCGACTGCAATGCGGCAATCATCCTTCGCTTCTGATGGGGCGTGACCCGGCCGAACACGACCCCGTGCTCGACCGCAGCTGCAAAGCCAGGATCCTTCTCAGACAAGTCCCGCGCATCGACCACGCGATCTGCGTTCCTTATGCCAACCCGCTTCGCTATCGCAGCCACCGTGCGCGGATGGTCCCCGGAGATGACTTTGGTGTGCACCCCTTGGAGCTCGAAGTATTCAAGAGTCTTCGCGGCATCATCACGTATCCGGTCCCCAAAGAGGACGAGTCCCATCGGCAGCAACCCCTCCGGAATCAGGTCGGCCCGCAGAGGCTCGCTCGTGTTGCCGACCACCAACACCCGGTACCCGTCGGCCGACAGGGCTTCGGCGCGATCGATGATTCGCGGCTCATCGGGGAACACCACTTCGGGAGCGCCGAGCACCCAGGTCCCCTGATCGCCGAAGTACGTACCGCTCCACTTCCGTTCCGAAGAGAAAGGCATCTGGGCACGCGCCCGCCATCCGACCGGATGCGCAAACGCGGAGGCAATCGCCCGGACGGTTCCGTTTGGAGTGGGGTCGGTTGCGGCCAGAGCTCCCAGCGCAGGAACGAGATCCTGAGTCTGCGTCAAATACTGCACCTCGTGGACCGTCAACCGACCTTCGGTCAGTGTCCCGGTTTTGTCGAAACAGATGACATCGACCCGGGCCAGCCCCTCAACGGCGGGAAGCTCCTGAATGAGAACGTTCTGCTTGCCCAGCCTGATTACACCGACCGCGAACGCCATTGAGGTGAGCAACACGAGACCCTGGGGAACCATGCCGACCGTGCCGGCTACCGCACTCCGGATGGCTTCTTTCAGCGCTTCGTGCACCTGGAGCTGGCTCCAGACGAGCAGGATCACGGTAGGGACCAGCAACCAACCAACCAGGCCGAGAATCCAGTCCACGCCCGCCCGCAGCTCCGACTGGACCAGCGTGAACTTGCGGGCTTCCTCAGCAAGGCGAACCGCATATGCCTCTTTCCCAACTCTGGTGGCGCGGTAGCGGCCACTCCCGGCGGCCACGAAACTGCCGGACAGAACCTCGTCTCCGGGACTCTTGGCAATGGGGTCCGACTCTCCCGTGAGAAGCGACTCGTCGATTTCCAGGCCGATGCCCGCGAGCACAACACCATCAACCACAATCTGATCACCAGGCTGAAGATCGAGCACATCGTCGAGGACCACCCGGTTGACGGCCAGATCACCCAGGGATCCTTGCCTGACGACCCGGGCCTGTGGAGCACTCAATAAGGCCAGACGATCAAGTGCTCGTTTCGCTCTCAACTCCTGCACGATGCCGATCGATGCGTTGGCCACCAGCACAAAACCGAAAAGGGCATCCTGGATCGGTGCAACAAAGAGAACGACGACGAGCAGAAACCCGAGCAGCAAGTTGAAACGAGTCAAGACATTGGCACGAACAATCTCGCCAACCGTCCGGCTCGTACCGCTGGGGATGTCGTTGATCTGTCCGCGACTGATTCGCTGCTGCACTTCACCAGGACTCAGACCATCGAGGCCGGGGGTCCTCGTGTCGGTTATTCCGGTCATGGAGTCCTCATGGCCGCGCCGTCATGGATAGATAGTACGAGGAAGCGCCACCCGGCACAGGACACGACTGAGTTCGAGCGGGCACGCTGCATCACGTCAGCAGCATCCGGAGGGCCGCGGCAATAGCGGCAACAATCAGAACCCAACGGATCCACCCGGCGCCCTTCTTGACGGCCAGATTGGACGCAATCCAGGCACCGGCCATATTGCCGCTTCCCAGGACGAGGCCAACCCCCAGGTCAACCTGATCGGCGGACGCAAACAGTATGAGCACCAGGGGCGTGTAGAGAAGGATGAGCGTGACCTTGGCGGCATTGCCCTTGACCAGCCCGAAACCGCCTCCCAGCACCAGCCCGGCCAGCATCAAGAATCCGACCCCCGCTTGCACGAATCCGCCGTAAAAGCCGACTCCGAGGAAGGCCAACCAGCGCACAGGCCCGCGCAACCGGGGTTCATGGCCACCCAACCACCTCGATGGTTTGACCAGAACCGAACCAGCGACGAGCACGACCACGAAGGCGAATACGCGCTGCATCGCCTCTGTGGAGATAGTGGTAGCCACGTACGCTCCGCCGACGGCTCCCAGAACGACCGGAGGAACGAGCGGCCAGACTTCCGGCCAAGGAATCGCCTTGCCGCGCTGGAACCCGGCAACTCCCACCAGATTCTGCATGAGTATCGCAATTCGATTGGTGCCGTTGGCAACGCTCGCACCTACGACCTCGACCAGGATCGGGAGGGTCACAACAGATCCGCCTCCGGCCACGGTATTCACGAAACCAGCGGCGGTCCCTCCGACCAGAAGCAGCAGCACGGTACCCAGCGTCATGGCGTTGGATGCTAGGGCGCCGAGGTGACGGGACGTAGTCGCCGCCCGTTCCTTTGTCGCACGTCCGACCGGGCGGGGTCGAAGACGGCTCGGAGCGGTTTGGGCCAGATCACCGTCAGGAGTACGCAGACGGCTGACTAGTCACCGAGGGGCGTGGAAAGAAGGAACTGGATTTTGCGCCCATATCTGCCGATTAAGGAGTGGACGTAAACGAAGGAATGGTGATCGATGGCACGGGGAATAGCCCCAACCCGTCATGTTTCCCGCCGCCGTCGGATGGCGGATTCTCGCAACGCGACTGTGTGGCTTCTGACCGGCATCGTCGCATTAGCTGCCGCCGTGTTGACCTACGCTGCCCGCGACCTGCCCGTCATCTACCCGAACCTGCAACTTCGCTGGTTTCACATCGGCATCGCGTTCTTCTTCTCAGAACTCACGGTCGTGCACCTCCGGTTCCGCCGGGATGCACACTCTTTCTCGATGAGTGAGATCCCTTTGGTGATCGGCTTCTTCCTGGTTGCACCGGTCGAACTGATCATCGGTCAACTGGTTGCCAATGCCGTCGTCCTTGGCTTCAGCCGCCGTCAGCCGTTGATCAAGTTTGCCTTCAACCTGGCCCAGTTCGCCCTGCAAACCACTCTCGCGCTGGCTGCCTTCCGGACGATCGTTGCGGTAGCCGATCCACTCGGCCCGGCCGGCTGGGTTGGAGCGCTGGCCGCCACGATCACGGCGCTCACGATTGCCGACATCCTCATCAACATGGCCATCAGGATGACCGGTGGCAATCTGAACAACCGCGACATCCTCGAAGTCTTCGGCATTAGTGCAGTGGCCGCCACTCTCAATACCGTTCTGGCGATCATCGCAGTGACGCTCTTGATCCGGGCTCCGTCTGCAGCCATCGTGGCATTTGTCCCGCCGGTCGTGATGTTCATGGGGTACCGTTCCTATGTGACCCAGCGTCACGAACGCTCCCGGCTCAAGGCCCTCTACGACGCGAGCCGCGCCCTTCATCAATCCCCCCAAATCGAATCAGCGCTGGTCTCCGCCGCCCGCCACGCCTGTGACATGTTTGAGGCCGAATTCGCGGAGATACTCGTGTTCCCAACCGGGCCAAGCGGGAACTCGTTCCGGACAGCCGTCGGACCGGGCGACCGCCTCGAAGTTATGGTCCCGATCGATCTCTCCCTCGAACACCCGATCTGGAAAGAGGTGGTACCGACCCGGGCAGGAGTTCTCCTCGCCGATGGAGCCAACTTGACTCGCGAGCACGGACCGGTCATCACCGATTACATCGCCGCCCCGTTGACCGGCAAGGACGACATCCTTGGCGTATTCGTAGTTGCCAACAAGCTCGGGAACGTCAGCGCTTTGACGGAAGAGGATCTGGCCATTCTGATGACGCTGGCCGGGCAGGTCAGTGTTTCGCTGCAGAATGGTCGTCTGGCAGATTCACTGGCTGCGCTGACAGAGCTCAAAGAAGAGCTTCGCTACCAGGCCCTCCACGATTCCCTCACGCTGCTGGCCAACCGCACCCTTTTCAGGGAGAAAGTCGAGCTGGCGCTGCAGCGATGCCAGGACCGGCTCCGGTTTGTTGCCGTCCTGTTCCTCGATCTCGACGACTTCAAGGTTGTGAACGACAGCCTGGGTCACGCTGCCGGAGATCAAATGCTCATTGCCGTGGCCGGACGTCTGCAGGGTGCTTGCCGCCCGGGCGATACCGTTGCCCGATTGGGCGGGGACGAATTCGCAGTGTTGGTCGAAGATATCACCGACACATCAGAAGCTCTAGCCGTCGCCGATCGTATCACCGACAAACTCAACGCCGTCTTCTCCGTTGAGAACAAGAAGGTCGGGACCAGAGCCAGCATCGGTATCGCCTTCGCAGACCAGGGCGAAGACCCGGACCAACTCCTCCGCAACGCAGATGCCGCCATGTACGCGGCCAAGCGAAACGGCAAGGGCGGCTGGCAGGTTTTTGAGCCCTCGATGCACCTCGAGGTCCGCAAACGGTTGGAGCTGCGCCATGACCTCAAGGAGGCCATCGCCCAGGAAGAACTGACGCTCAACTACCAACCGATTGTCGATATGCGGTCCGGTCAGATCGTGGCGGTTGAGTCGCTGGTCCGTTGGAACCATCCGGAGCGCGGCGATATCCCTCCTTCCCAGTTCATACCTTTCGCAGAGGAATCGGGCCTCATCGGCCCGATCGGCCGCTGGGTGCTGCGCGAAGCCTGCCACCAGGCCCGGCAATGGGAAACGATCAAACCCGACAGCGAGTCAACGGTCCGGGTTGCGGTGAATCTATCACCGGCCCAGTTGACGGATGATGGGCTCGTCGACGAGGTGAGGAGAACATTGCTCGAAGAGGGTCTGTCGGCCAACCGGCTCATCCTCGAGATCACCGAGACCGTCATGATGCAAACGTCGATCCGGAAGCTCAAGGAGTTGAAGGAACTCGGAGTGCTCCTTGCGATCGACGACTTCGGGACGGGCTACTCATCACTCAGCTATCTCGACCGGTTGCCGGTCGATATCGTCAAGGTTGACAAGTCGTTCACCGCACGCCTCGGGTTCGCTCACGAGGTTCCCCAACTGGTCAAGACCGTCGTCCAACTCGGCGAAGCGCTCGGGCTCGAAACCATTGTTGAGGGCATCGAGTCGATCGAGCAATTCGACCAGATCAAAGACCTGGGCTGCCCACACGGTCAGGGGTTCCTCTTCGCAGAACCACTGAGCGCCCGAGCCATCGGGGCTCTCCTCAAGGTGGAGAACGATGGCGGCATCGTGTTCCCGGCGTTTGACCGGCTTCCGCCGCCCGGACATCTCCGCATAGTCTGAATCAGTTCCGGCCAACGGGTCCGGCATCACTGTGGACACAACCGGCCGGCCGATCTAACTTCGGGCGAGCACTCGAGAGGTCGGCAGATGGACAAAGAACTCCACGTGATCTTCGGAACCGGTCCCGTCGGGTTGGCCACCATGGAGGAACTGGTCGGCACGGGTCGTGAAGTCCGCATGGTGAACCGCTCGGGACATGCAGACCTCCCCGCCGGCGTTGCATTGGTCAGCGGCGACGCGGCAGATCGCGGATTTGCCACACATTCGGCCCGAGGGGCTGCAGTGGTCTATCAGGCTCTCAACCCTCCGTACCACCAATGGCCGAAGCTGTTCCCCGGCTTGCAGAACTCGGTGCTCACTGCAGCCAGAGCCAGCGGGGCGGTTCTCGTCTCTATGGAAAACCTATACATGTTTGGCCCTACTACCGGAGCGGCGATGGCCGAAGACACGCCCATGGCCCCCACCACCAGGAAGGGCGAGGTGCGAGCGACCATGACCCGCGAATTGGCCGCGGCCCACGATCGTGGAGAAGTCCGAGCCGTCAGTGTGCGGGCGTCCGACTTCTTTGGCCCCCGGGTCCTGCAATCAGCCCTCGGCGATCGGGTCTTCGCTCGCATGCTCAACGGCAAGTCGGCCCAAGTGCTCGGAGATCCCGATCTGCCCCACACCTACACATACGTGGGCGACATAGCGAAGGCGATGGTTCTGGCCGGCCGTGAGCCATCGGCCTGGGGGCGGGCCTGGCACGTACCCAGTGATGAAACGACCACAACTACCGAGATCATCACGATGATCGGTGAGGTTGCGGGGATCGCGGCGAGAGCAAGACCGACCCCCAAACTGATCCTGCGAATACTGAGCAGGTTCGACACCGACGTTCGAGAGATGATGGAAATGCTCTATGAGTTCGAAGAACCATTCATCTCAGACGGCCGGGCACTGGAAGCGAAGTTCGGTTTTCAAGCGACTCCGCTCCGCCCCGCCCTCAAGACAACAGTCGATTGGTACCGAAGCCAATTCAACTACTAGGCAATTCCGGCTTTCGACTCTGGCAGAGACGGGGTCAATCGAGCCAAACAACGCAAACCTCACCGGTCCGTGCCTGCTCCAATCGATCCGGCCAACCAACCGATAGCCACAATCAAGACGACCAGGCCAACGAAAATGACGAGCGTGATCAGGTTCAGGGAGTAGTACAGCGAAACGAGACCCACAGCGATCAGACCGACAAAGACGGCTCCAAAGAACCGGTCCCGGCCTTGATGGGCCCGGGCTGGCTTGGGTTCGAAGTCCGGAGCGTTCGGCAAAAGGGTCCCCCGTGAACTCATTTCAGGCTACTCCGGAATCCCGGGACACTCCCGCCACCAGGCGCGACGGTCAGGTTGGGACCGTCGGGCCACGAGCCGATTAGCGACCCAGAACGTGGCGCAGACCCCGCTCCAATTCCGGGTGGGAGAATTCGAATCCGTCTGCGACGAGCCGATCCGACAGAACTCGCTGGTTCGCCAGCGCAGTGCCGGCGGCCATCTCGCTACCGAACCGGAGGGCGAGCACGAAGCGAGGGATGACAAACAGCGCCGGTCGTCGGAGCGTCTTGGCCAGAGTCTTGGTGAATTCGGCATTGGTAACCGGGTTGGGAGCAACCAGGTTCACCGGTCCCGAGAGCGACGAATCCATGAGGTGCATGAGGGCAGCCACTTCATCGTCGATCGAGATCCAGCTCATCCACTGCTTGCCCGACCCGATTCTTCCGCCCAGACCCATCTTGAAGAGGGGGACGAGCGGACCGAGTAATCCGCCGCCTCCCGACAGGAGCAGCCCACCGAGGCCGCCCGCCGGGGTCAATACCAGTCCGGTCCGGAACAGCACAACCCGCGTACCCGCAGCAACCGCCGGATCCGCGGCACGTTCCCATTGCACGGTCACCTGCGCCAGGAAGTCATCTCCATGGCGGGCCGTTTCGTTGAGAACCTCGTTGCCACGATCCTGCCCGTAGATACCAATAGCAGACGCGGACAGAAAAACAGAGGGTGGATGGGGAGAAGCGGCAATGGCGGCAGCGAGCAGGCCGGTGCTGTCGACCCGTGAGTCGAGGATCTCCCTTTTTCGCTTTTCAAACCAGCGCTTGTCGCCGATCCCCGCCCCGCTGAAGTTGACGACCACATCCATATCGTCGACGGCACCCTCCGGAAGTTCTCCGGCGGCCGGATCCCAGCGGATCTCGTCACCCGAGCGCGGTTCCCTGCGTACCAGGGTTACGACCCGATCCCCGCGCGCCTGCAGTTGAGCTATAAGTGCCGAGCCGATACGGCCCGAGGCACCGGACATGAGAATGGTTCGCGCCATGGTGGCCTTTCTACGGATCAACAGACATTCTTGTACGGGGAAACCAGATCATCATGCCCGCTCCCAGATTTTGCACAACATCGAGCACCACAGGCTCCTTCAACGGTGTCGGGTCACGGGAAACGAAGGAGTCTGATCAAGCGAGGGAATAGGAACGACGAGGAGTGTTGTTGTGCAGCGGCATGCCCAATTCCGGAGGCTCCCCATGATCGCGTCCTTCGACCGCTTGAACCGAATGCCTGTGATGTTCCTCAGCCACGGGGCGCCACCGCTCGCCGACGACCAGATTTGGACCCGCGAGTTGGCCGATTGGTCGGCTTCCGTGGAGAGGCCCCGGGCGATTCTCATCGTGTCGGCGCACTGGGAGGCCGCCCCGCTGACACTCGGAGCCACAACCACGGTGCCGCTTACCTACGACTTCTATGGGTTCGAACAGCGTTACTACCAGGTTGCATACCCCGCTCCGGGCGCGCCCGAACTGGCACAGGCGGTCAATAAACTGCTGCGTTCCAAAGATCACCCCATTAATCAGGATCCGAGCAGGGGTCTCGACCACGGAGCCTATGTGCCACTGGTGGAGATGTATCCCGGTGGCGACATCCCGGTCCTGCAGATATCGCATGCCGACCCTCGACCCCGGTGCCCTGCTGGACATCGGGCGACGACTCGCTCCGCTCCGCGATGAGGGTGTTCTCATCATCGGCAGCGGCTTCAGCACGCACAACCTTCGAGATATCGACCCGCGGGCCGGCTTCCACGCTCCCCCACCTTCTTGGTCGGCCGAATTCGACGACTGGTTGCAGCAGTCATTGGCGGCAGGCGATGTCGACGGTCTGGTCGACTTCAAGAACAAAGCCCCGGCTGCCGCCCTCGCCCATCCCCGCACCGAGCATTTCGCTCCTCTGTTCGTATCCCTGGGCGCCAGTCTCGAATCGGGCGAGCCCGGCGAGACGGTCATCGAAGGGTTCTTCATGGGTCTCTCCAAACGATCAGTTCAATTCGGCTGAGAACCGACACACGCCACTCCTCACATAGGTCTCCCGGGTTCGGACTTTGAAGGCCGATTGGCTACCATTTCCCTTGCCTCGCCTGCCGTCGGACGCTGCATTCCCGCAGCGTGACGGGCATGACGGGCCGGGATCGTGACAGAGGGCCCCACTACCAGCAAAAAGCATGCGCTTTCTCGCTCGCTGGCTCGGCTTGCTCCCGCAACCAGACTCTCTACAAGGAGTAGGAATGACGAAAAGAATCGTGGCGCTACTGGCAGTCCTGATGCTGGTAGGCGCTGCATGCGCAAGCGAAGACGCAGCAACAACAACAACCGTGGATGCGACAACGGGGGGCACTGTTGAAGTGTTCTCATGGTGGACGGGTGGCGGTGAGGCCGCCGGCCTGGACGCCATGATCGTTGTCTTCAACGAGCAATACCCGAACATCGCCTTCGAGAACTCGGCAGTGGCCGGTGGAGCCGGTACCAACGCCCGGGCCGTGC
>CAVRAP010000020.1:162500-630663 GCA_963718995.1 uncultured Actinomycetota bacterium | reverse complement strand
CCCCGTGTGGGTGTACCGGTCGGCGGATACCAGAACCGGAGATGTGCTGGCGGCGGTCGGCCCGTTTGAGGAGGCCGAGCCCTCCCAGTTGGATCGCAAGATCATCGAGTTGGGATCGTCGCTGGCCGCACTGCAGGGGGGCAGATTCCATCTGGTTCACGCCTGGGGCCTGCGCGGTGAAACGCTGCTACGCAACGGGCGGGTTAGCTTGCCGGTCGGCGAGGTCGACCAACTGGTGGAAGATGCATGGGTCACGGCGCGCACGGCAGTCGAGAAGCTCTTGGCCGACACCGGAATACCCGCTGAAGATGTGTCGATACACCTTTCCAAGGGTGATCCATTTCCAGTGATCACCGAGCTGGCAACCGCCATCAATCCCGACGTAGTGGTCATGGGCACGCTGGCGCGCAGTGGCGTTGCCGGAATGCTGATCGGCAACACCGCGGAGAAGGTCCTCGGCTCGCTCGACACCAGCGTGCTGGCCGTCAAACCGAACGGGTTCACGACTCCCGGTGTCGCTGCCGTGATGCTCACCTGCAAACTGATTCCTGTCTTGGAGGACGTATGATGAGAAAGATGGATACTTCCGGCTGGACCTTTCTCACCAACCACGCCCACGTGTTGTTGTGCGTCGCCGAGAATCCCGATATCCGGCTACGGGAGATAGCCGAAAAGGTGGGAATCACCGAACGGGCGGTGCAGCGCATCGTGGCCGAACTCGAGGAGGCCGGTTACGTAACCCACCATCGAGTCGGTCGGCGGAATCACTACGAGGTGAACCCTGAGTTGAACCTGCGGCATCCTCTCGAAGACCATCTTGCCGTTGGGGCTTTGCTACGAGTCCTGAAGAAGAAGTAGCGACCGACCGAGTCACCCGCGTCTGAGGCACAGGAGCAGAATGACATCTTCAATCGACTTCATCGCCAGTGAGCAGCGCCTGGGAGCGCACAACTACCAGCCACTCGACGTCGTCTTGACCCGGGGCGAAGGGGTGTGGCTGTGGGACGTCGAAGGCAACAAGTACCTCGACTGCCTGTCCGCCTACTCGGCCGTCAATCAAGGCCACTGCCACCCCCGGATCCTGCAGACCATGATCGATCAGGCCAAGAAGCTGACCCTGACATCACGCGCCTTCCGCAACGACCAGCTTCCTCTCCTCTACGAAGAGCTGGCCGAGCTGACCGGATCAACCAAGATCCTTCCCATGAACAGCGGGGCCGAGGCCGTCGAATCGGCGATCAAGGCGGCTCGCAAGTGGGGGTACGAACAACGCGGGATCCTCGACGGCGAAGCCGAGATCATCGTGTGTGCCGACAACTTCCACGGGCGGACGATTTCGATCGTGAGTTTCAGCACCGACCCGACGGCCCGGGCCCACTTCGGGCCGTTCACTCCCGGGTTCACGGTGGTGCCGTTCGGTGACTTCGACGCACTGGAAGCAGCCATCACCCCGAAGACGGCGGCCTTCCTGGTCGAGCCCATCCAGGGGGAGGCGGGAGTCATCATTCCGCCTGCCGGCTACTTCTCCAAGGTCCGGGATCTCTGCACCCAGCGGGGGGTGACGCTGATCCTCGACGAGATCCAGACGGGTCTCGGTCGAACCGGCCGGCTCCTCGCCGAAGAGCACGAAGGTATCGAAGCCGACGTCACGCTGGTCGGCAAAGCCCTCTCCGGCGGTTTCTATCCCGTCTCGGCCGTTCTCTCCAATGCCGATGTGCTCGGGGTGCTCAAGCCCGGGGAACACGGCAGCACCTTCGGGGGCAATCCGCTGGCGGCCGCCGTCGCCCGGACCGCTCTGCAGGTGCTGGTCGACGAGGACATGATCGGGAACTCCGCCCGGCTCGGTGCCTACTTCCTCGAGCAGCTCGGGGCGCTCGAGTCCGACAAGATCAAAGAGGTGCGCGGACGGGGCCTGATGCTGGCCGTCGAGTTGCACAAGGAAGCCGGTGAGGCCCGCCCGAGTGGTGCTGGCCCTCAAGGATCGAGGGATCCTCGCCAAGGACACGCACGGGTACACGATCCGGATCTCGCCTCCGCTGGTGATCACGAAAGACGAGATCGACTGGGCCGTCGAACAGATCGAAGCCGTGCTGGCTTAGCGCGCCGGGAGCGACCTGATCGACCAGAAGAGCGACGTGAGGTGCGGCTACAACGCCAGGACGAGGAGAGTGGCGAGCACCACGATCGTCCCGCTTACGAACAAGATGAGGGGCAAATAGGACTTCACTCTTGAATCTCCATTCCAGTCATCAGGAAACCCCGCTCGGGTCTTTCCCTACGGGGCATGCATAGAGTATCGGTCCCCCGGTGTTATCTAACCCGGTCGGCGGGGGTCCGCATTGGTTCGTGGAGCATCCGGCGAACTCCGGGTGCCGAATCCGGCGGCTACCTAGGTGCCCGATTGGACCACAATGGCCCGATGCAATATCTCAAAGCCTCCGGCGAAACGATCTCGAAGATTGGTCTTGGTACCTGGCAGTTCGGCTCCCGGGAGTGGGGTTACGGCGAGGATTACGCGGATCGCGAAGCGCACGCCATCGTTGATCGGGCGCTCGAGGTGGGCATCAACTTCTTTGACACCGCCGAGGCCTATGCGTCCGGGCGCTCGGAGGAGATCCTCGGCCGGGCGCTCGACGGGCGCAGCGCCTTTATTGCCACCAAATTCCTCCCGGTCGTTCCCCTCCCGGGCCGGGTCGAGCGCAGCGCCCGGGCAAGCAAAGAGCGGCTGGGCATTGAGCAGATCGACCTGTACCAGATGCACTGGCCCAACCCGGCGTTCCCGGTCCGCTTCGGGATGGAAGGCATCCGCCGGGTGCAGGAAGCCGGCCTCGCCCGCCACATTGGTGTCAGCAACTACAACCTTCGTCAATGGAAGCGCGCCGAACAGGCTTTAGGGTCACCGATTCTCTCCAACCAGGTCCTCTTCAATCTCGTCCGGCAGAAACCGCTTCGGACTCTCGTCCCGTTCGCGGCTGCCAACGACCGGATCGTGATCGCCTACAGCCCGCTCGCGCAAGGGCTGCTCTCGGGGAAATACGACGCCGCCAACCCGGTCGAGGGATTCCGGCGCCGGAACCCGCTCAACCCGCTTGCCTCTCCGGCCAACCTGGCCCGAGCGACTCCGCTGATCGAAACACTGCGGGAGATCGGTTCGACCCATGGTGCCTCCCCGGCGCAGGTGTCCCTGGCCTGGGTGCTATCGCACCCGCACACCGTGGCGATTCCCGGAGCCAGCAGTGCCGCCCACGTCACCCAGAACGCCGAGGCTGCCGATCTCGCCCTGAGCGAGGATGACATCGCCCGGCTCAACGAGGTCGCCGGGAAGCTGGAACTCAAGGGTGGAGTCGCCGGAGCAGTCGAGGCCATGCGCCGCTGAGGTCGCCAACGGACCCGGGTCGGGTGGCGTATCGTCGATACCAACGGCCCAAGCGTGGCCGTTCCGGGAGTGAGGGCGATGAGAACGTCGGTGGAACTCGAGGGGCCCGTCGTCGAGCGCCCGATTGCGGATGTTTTCGAGTTCATTGCCAATCTCGGAAACAGCCCGCGCTGGGGGCTGATGAGCACATCGGTCAGAGACCCAGAGTAGCCCGGACGGGGTAGGCGCCGTTTTCCTTTCGAAGTCCAGGATCTGGGGTCAGAAGGTCGAACACCAGTCTGAAGTAACCAGATCGGATCCGCCCACGGATTTCTCCTACGCCAACCGCTTCGAGAACGGTGCGATCGAGCGAACCCGGATCACCTTCTCGACGGTGGAAGGAGGCACTCGTATCGATCTCGCTTCCGAGGTTGAGATCGAGCAAGTCCCCCAGGTGCTTGCCCCGCTCGCCGACCTGATCATGAAGCAACGGATGGAGGCGCTTGCCGGCAAACTCGAAGAGGCTTTTGCGCCACCGAGTTCCTCGGTCACGGGAGCAGCCATGATGATTTCCATCGGGGTGATACTCCTGGCGACGGTCGGACTGCACTACCTGACCGAGGTCTTTCCGGAGGGTGCGTGGTCAACGGTTCTGGCGTTGTTGGCGGCGTCGCTGATCTCCGCCGGGGCGGCCGCCATCATCTGGAAGGTGGCCGGCGGATCGAACGAGCCAACCTCGAAGCCGACGCCCGCCGAAAGCCACCCGGTCGAGGAAGTGGACTGAGCGGACCTCGTCCCGATCGCTCAACCCGCAATCCGCGATGTCATCGGATGCTCGACGTCCCCTGCTGAGCCGGCTAGACAACCAGTTTGCAACGTCGTCGGAGAACCGTAGGGTGGGAACGGAAGGGCGGAGGTAGTTCATGCCGTATCCGAGATGGCTGGCCAGGATCAACAAGCGTGTGTTCAACCCGGGACAGATCCGGCGGGGGTCCTATCCGGTGGTCACCCATGTCGGTCGGGCCTCGGCCAAAATCTACCAGACACCATTGGACGCGTTCCCGACCAAGACCGGCTATGTGCTGGTGGCTAGATACGGGCCGAACTCGGACTGGATTCGCAACATTCTGGCGGCCGGGACGGCCTCCCTCCGGATCGGCGGTGAGGACCGCGAGCTCGGCTCGCCGCGGCTGGTGGGCCAAGCGGAAGCGCTCGAGCAGTTGATGTCCGATCCGCCCGCCGACTTCACCAAGGCCGCAGACTTCCTACTCATGGACAAACCTGCCTAGGCGGGGCAAATACCGCCTCGCCCGTCCCTAATCGACGATGCCGTGGCGCACCGCCAGCACGGCCGCCTGGGTGCGGTCGGCCACTTCGAGTTTGGTGAGTACGGCGCTCACGTAGTTGCGGACCGTACCTTCGGAGAGGAAGAGACGGGCGGCGATCTCGGCATTGGTGAGACCGCGCCCCAGCGCTTTCAGCACCTCGAGCTCCCGTTCGGTTAAACCGGCGGTGACGCTGGTGTCGGGCTGCGGGCGGGGCGAGGTGGACACCCGGTCGAACAGCTGGCCCGCCACCCCGGGATCGACGTGGGTGCGTCCCCCGGCCGTCCCCTTAATCGCTTCGATGAGCCGATGGCGGGGGGCGTCCTTCAGCAGATACCCGGCCGCTCCCGCCTTGATCGCATCGTCTACCCATTCCGGAGCGTCGTAGGTGGTCAGGATCAGCACCTTCACGCCGGCGAACCGGTTGGTGATGGTGCGGGTGGCGGTGATCCCGTTGGTGCCCGGCATCTTGAGGTCCATCAACACCACATCGGGGGAGTGGGCCTCGACCATCACCAGGGCTTGATCCCCGTTGGAAGCCTCACCGACCACCTCGATACCCGGAGCGACGGAGAGGATGGCCTGCAGACCATCCCGGACCAGGTCCTGGTCGTCGCAGATCAATACCCGGATGTTCATGATGCCTTCTCCACGGTGAGCTCCACGACGGTGCCGCCTGCTTCGGACCGGCGGATGTCGAAGTGTCCGCCGATCAGTTCGGCCCGCTCGACCATGCCCCGCAGGCCGTGGCGATCCCCGTCGATCTCTCCGTCGGGGTCGAAGCCGGTTCCGTCGTCTTCAACAGTCAGATGGACCCGATCGCCGTTTTGGCTGAGCCGGACGGTGGCGGTGGTTGCCCCGGCGTGGCGGACGACGTTGGTCAGCGCCTCCCGGGCGATCCGATAGGCGGTATGTTCGACATCGGGACTCAGCCCGTCGACGCCGTCGATGGCGAGGGTGGCGGTCACCGGGGAGGTCTCCGAAACCGAACGGCACAGGTCGGCCAGGGCTGTCGCCAATCCTTGCTCCTCGATCGGGGAGGAGCGGAGAGCATCGATCGATCGCCGGGCCTCGGTCAGGCCGGAGCGGGCCGACTCGAGAGACCGGTTGAGCATGCTGCGGGCCCTGGTGGGGTCCTCATCCCAGAGGCTGTCGACCCCTTCCAGCTGCACCGCCACGGCACTGAGGGTGTGGGCGAGGGTGTCATGGAGCTCGCGGGCCAGGCGCCGCCGCTCCTCGCTCATTGCCAGGCGTTCGCGGGTGATGGCGCTCTCAGCCAGGGCAACGCGTTGGACCCGGAGAGCGGCGACCAGCTTGACGATGATCAGACCGGCGAAAGCGAGCAGCGCCGCCCGGCCCAGCATCAGTGCGCCGAGCAGGGTCAGGTCGGCCCCGATGGACTCGAGCTGGCTCATCGTCAAGGCGGCATCCAGGAAAAACGTCCCGACGGCGAAGAGCAGCACCCAGCGGAACCGGTATTGCCAGGCGACCATGATCAGCGGGACGAAGAGATAGAAGAAGAGCAGCCAGTAGTCGGCGATGGCTGCGTTGGCGGTGGCGCCCTCGGCCAGCCGGGCCCGCACGGTGATGCCATTCTCGACGACCGGTCCGATGGCGGTCACCCACAGCGCCACCGGCAGGTACCAGCGGCCGAGCCGCTCCTGCAGCGCTGGGATGAGCAGGTAGGCCAGCAGCAGCCCGAGGATGAAGATTCCCGGCCCCGGCACGAACAGCAGTTCTCCCTCGGCCCGTTCCTGGCCGCCTGCCCGCAGGAACAGCAGCAGCAACAGGCGGATCGCCACGAACCAGCGAAACAGAGCCAGTAGACCCGGTTCGATCTCCGCACGTTTCATGGGGACATTATCGGGGCTGATCCGTCCGGCCACGAGCGCTTTGTGACATCTGTCATGTCGCTATGTGCACGCTGCAGGCGCCGACCTGACCCCAACCACTGGTCGGCCGCGACCGGATCCTGTCACATGAGGGTGGAAGCAGAAGCAAGTCATGGAGGTGAACCAATGCGTTCCACGAAGGTACTGATGGTGGCGGTCCTGACCGCACTGGCGTTGCTGGCGAGTGCGTGCAGCATCGATGTCGAGCGCAACGACGACGGGTCGCTGCAGATCGATGGCGAGATAACGGCCGAGTCGCTGGCCGCCGAGTTCGAACGGGATCCGAAGAACAATTCCGTCGAGGTCGTGATCGAGGACGGCGTTATGTTGATCGACACCGAGGGCGTCGACGAGAACGGCGACTACGTGGCCAACCTGCGGGTGGAGCTGGCCGCCGACGACGGAACGCTGGTGGTGGACATCACCGAGGCGTTCTACAACGGGTGGACCGTTCCCGAGGGTATCCGGGATGCGTTCAACAAGGCCATCGCCAAGGAGATCAAGAAGGCCGTGAAGCAGAACCCCGATGCGGCGCTGGTGTCGCTGGTAGCCGACGACGGCAAGATCGTCACCGAATGGCGGGTCGAGACGGAAGCCAGCAAAGGCAACTGATCCCGATCGAGCATGAGGATGGGTCCGGGCGCAGGTCCGGGCCCATCTCGCGCGGACCCCCGGCGCATTTCGACGAGATGATGCGGGACTGGTCCCGGGCGATCGGCACGTACCTGGAGGGCCACGGGGCGTGACCCTAGGCGCAAGCCGTAGGTTGATCCTCAGGCGGCCCGGCGGGTCCGATGCCGTTTGTGGGTGCCTACCGACGTTCGCCTGGTGCTGAGACGGACGACGGGGCTGGTGACCCAGTCGGGAACCAGGTCTCCGTAGCGAAGCGGGGGATGTCTTCTGAGAGCGGTCGCCACGTGCTCGCTGGAGAGCGCCTGGGCGGCGCGGAGATTGCTCAACATGCCGGCTCCTTTCGTCACATGCTGCCTGGGCCTCAGGTGCAGTCTGCAACCGGCGGTTTGATGAGGCCTGGAATCGGTCTGAACGTGACCTTGCCGAAGTCCGTTTGGCCGGCGTTCAGGCTCCGTTTGTCGAGCAGTAGTTACGAGCTACTTGCTCGCCGGGAGAGATGCTCTCGTCGAGGGATGAAGGATTCGGCGTGAATCCAAGAACACGACGGCGAACAGGATTAATCCGCCGGCCAAAATGATCCAACCCAGGTAGCGACGCTCGAAGGAAGGCGCGTACAAGACTCCTTCCCGACCGGCCGGGTCACCGGCTGCTCCACTGGTAACCGCAGTGACGGTGCCGCTGTCAACGTTGGACATCGAAGTCGTCGTGATGGACGGAACAACCACCGAAGACGTATCGGAATCGGAACTCCGATCCAACGGATCGTCGACCACGTTGCCATGGGCAGCCTCGTGACAGCCCACACATGCGAGCCCGCCCGAGTGGGCCACTTCGTGACACGTTATGCAGTCGGCGTAGAGGTCGGACCCGTGGGTGTTGGTGTGGCAGGTGGTGCAGTCGGTTCGGGCGTTGTGGGGTTGGTGGCAGGTGGTGCAGGTGGTGTCGGCGGTGGTGGTGGGGTGGGTGTTGGTGTGGCAGGTGGTGCAGTCGGTTCGGGCGTTGTGGGGTTGGTGGCAGGTGGTGCAGGTGGTGTCGGCGGTGGTGGTGGGGTGGGTGTTGGTGTGGCAGGTGGTGCAGTCGGTTCGGGCGTTGTGGGGTTGGTGGCAGGTGGTGCAGGTGGTGTCGGCGGTGGTGGTGGGGTGGGTGTTGGTGTGGCAGGTGGTGCAGTCGGTTCGGGCGTTGTGGGGTTGGTGGCAGGTGGTGCAGGTGGTGTCGGCGGTGGTGGTGGGGTGGGTGTTGGTGTGGCAGGTGGTGCAGTCGGTTCGGGCGTTGTGGGGTTGGTGGCAGGTGGTGCAGGTGGTGTCGGCGGTGGTGGTGGGGTGGGTGTTGGTGTGGCAGGTGGTGCAGTCGGTTCGGGCGTTGTGGGGTTGGTGGCAGGTGGTGCAGGTGGTGTCGGCGGTGGTGGTGGGGTGGGTGTTGGTGTGGCAGGTGGTGCAGTCGGTTCGGGCGTTGTGGGGTTGGTGGCAGGTGGTGCAGGTGGTGTCGGCGGTGGTGGTGGGGTGGGTGTTGGTGTGGCAGGTGGTGCAGTCGGTTCGGGCGTTGTGCCGTTCGTGGCAGGTGGCACAAGCGGCATCGGCAGGTCCCGGTTCCTGCCGAGGCCGGAGAAGCATCTGGCTGCCGGTAGTGGTTCCTAGGGGGTCGGCGGCAACAGTCGCTTGACCGAGCAGAAAGACCGCAGAACCGACCAGCAGAATGGCCAAGAGACGGAGACGCCCATGCATGTTTCTTGGCTTATCAGGCATCGGTCGGCGCTCGATTCCGCCAGACCCTGCGGCGGCCGCATTGGACCTTCTGGTCGACAGTGCTGCATGTGTCGACGATCCGTCCTAAACGCGCAATCTTCATTCGACTCCGCAAAGACGTCTTCCGTGCCCGGCCTTCAGTCTATCAATCCGACAGAACGTCGAAAAGATCGACCACCGGCGAACGTCGCCGTGCATGGGAGTTTCATTCGCCGGTCCGTTGCAGCCAATGGACCGGTTCTGCGCCGGCCGGCGTAGCCTTGCCTCATGTCGGACTTCTTGCGGGCGTGGTGGCGCAACCTCACGATCAAGCCGTGTGACTCCTGCGGAGCGCCGGTGCCGGTCAAGGAATATCGCGAGAGCGGACGGACCCGTCCGGGAACCGTGTTCATAAGTGGCGAAATCGAATTGGGGTGTCCCCACTGCGGCAACACCTTCTGGGTCAGGAAGTAGCCGGGCGATCCTTTGTTGTCGCGGATCGGTCGGGTGTCGTCGTCGACCCCGGGGCTGCCTGCCGAAGACCTCGCGATTCGCGAACTCCGGGGCATTGATCATCTGCTTATACCCGTTACCGGGAAGAAATCAAGGTGAAGACGGTGGGTGCCGATACCAAAGGGCATGGAAAACCCAGGTCCTCCATGGGCTCGTCTTCGAATGCCGGAGCGCACCTTTCATGCGACTGTCAAAGGGAGTCTTTGATGTCGGCTCATAAACGGATACGTGCGATCGCTCTCCTGGTAAGCGATCGCGGACTGAGCCGTGAAGCCGCCGAGGTCATCGCCCTGGCCTTGTTCCCGCTCGACACGGGTCCTGATGGCGCGCCGGTCTCGCGGCGGTTTCCCAAGAAGGTTGCCAGGCGCACCAAACGTTTCAGGAAGACCGCCCAATCGATGGCGGGTGATTCGCTCGTCGACCTGGCCCGTGAGACGATCGAGGACTACTGCGATCTGGCGGTTTCCCACGGTGAGCCCTATTACATCACCAAGTTAGAGGAAGCGACGGCCGGGCCTGCCCCGTGGGTGGGCGCCGCTTCCACCTCCGCGTCGGCCGATGAATCGTTGGATGCCGACGATAACGTCGAAGAACCGAGCGAGCAGGCCGAGCCTCGCTGACCTACCGGTCACATCGTTGAGGCTGAAATAGAGGCGATTCGGTCCTTCCATCCATCGCAGGCCGGCTTACCGCTGTGGCTCGACGTCGGCCCGCGACCGGTCATGGCCCCAAGCGTGGTTTCATGACGCATCATCCAGGGAGAAGCATGACCACGCCAGTCATCGAACAGATCTACCGCCACGCTTCGGTACGCAGGTTCAGTCCCGAGCCGGTCTCGACCGAGCTCGTTGAGAGCATCGTGGCAGCGGCCCAACGCAGCGCCACGTCCTCCAACCTGCAGATGTACAGCGTCGTCGCCGTCACGGACGCGGACCGGCGGGCCCGGCTGTCGGAACTCTGTGGCGGTCAGGCGCAGATAGCCGAGGCGCCCGTCTTTCTGGCATGGTGTGCCGACCGAAGCCGGCTCGACCGCATCTGTGAGTACCGCGGCTACACGCAGCCGACCGAACATGTCGAACCGTTCCTGGTTGCTGCGGTCGACGCGGCCATCCTGATGCAGACGGCCACGTTGGCCGCCGAATCGCTCGGACTGGGCTCCTGCTACATCGGAGCGATCCGCAACGATCCGGCCGCAGTGATCGAATTGTTGCAGCTGCCCCGGCTGACCTTCCCCATCGCCGGCATGACGTTGGGCTGGCCCGGGGAGACGCCGAAACCAAAGCCCCGGCTGCCCACGTCGGTCATCTTGCATTGGGAGACCTATGACGTCGGTGACGAGGAAGCGGGACTGCTGGAGTACGACCGGGTCATGGCGGAGACCGGTATCTATCGGGGACGCCAGGTGCCGGTACCCGGCGGAGCGGGGGAGATGGAGGATTACGGATGGATGGAGCATTCGGCCCGTCGAGTAGCTGAGCCAAAGCGCACGGGGCTCGGTCCGGTCATACGCGACCAAGGCTTCGGGCTGGCCTAGACCGGTTTCGGACGAGATTCACCTTGGCCGGTCCTAGGCGGTAGCCCGCGAGCCGAGGATCACTGCTGTGGTCGAAAGGCGACCATGGGCAGCGAAGCCAGCATCGCGACCGGATCAGACGAACCGGGGGCGACGGCCCCGATCGCCGGAAGCACTCTAGGAGCGAGCTTGGCTTCCCAGGGATGGTCCCGACAGAACTGTGCCGCGGCGTTGATCGCCTCCTCTTCGGTGAGCATCCGATGTTCGGGAACGTAGTCCATGCGTCCCGTTCGAACCCGCACGGCCGGAGTCGCCTGCAGATTGCGGTACCAGTCGGCTTTCGTGCCGTAGGCGGACACCACGATGCTTTCATGCGTGGCCGGGTCGTAAACCGCCACCTCGAGCACCGTGTCGTACAGCTTTCCGGATGTCCTGCCCCGGTGGGTTACCGCCAGGAATCGTCGGCCCAGCAGCGGGCCTAGCCCCATCCGGTATAACCGGCCTGGAGCCTTGAAGAACCATTGCAGGCGCGGAGACGGACGGCTCATCACCACCAAGGTTACCTACCCAGGGGAGCCGGTTCGTCCAGTCATTCGAGCGATTGAAGCTGTTCCTCGAGGAACGTCCGATCGGTGTCGTTCATCTCGCAATCCAGGGCCGACCGGTACGCCCGGGCTGCGGCATCGGTCCGGCCGGCCTGCCGGTGGAGGGCGGCCACCGCAGACCAGTAGAGGTGCCACCGTTCCACCCCGTCTGCTTGTTCGAGCAGCGCGAGTCCGGTCTCCGGCCCGAAGACCTTGGCTTCAGCCACGGCCCGGTTGACCCGGACCACCGGGGATGGCGCGACCTGTTCGAGGTTGCGGTAGAGGTCGACGATCTGCTTCCAGTCGGTGGTGGCGTCCGAATCGGCGAGGCTGTGCAGGCAGGCGATCGGCCGCCTGGATTTGATAGGTGCCGACGGTCCGGCGCCTCAGCACCTGGTCGACCATCTCGGCCGCTTCCGCAATGGCGGCGTGATCCCACCGGCTGCGGTCTTGATCGGCCAGCAGCACCAGGTTTCCGATCGGGTCGAGGCGAGCGTCACGACGGGCATGGGTGGCCAGCATCAAGGCCAGCAACCCGAGGCACTCGGGTTCGTCCGGCATCAACTCGACGAGGAGGCGGCCCAACCG
Organism: uncultured Actinomycetota bacterium; assembly: GCA_963718995.1. GTDB lineage: Bacteria > Actinomycetota > Acidimicrobiia > Spongiisociales > UBA4744 > UBA4744. Next base: position 618,539 of record CAVRAP010000020.1, on the reverse strand, counting down.
GATCGCTTCCTGCGCCAGGTCGACTCGCGAATCCAGACGCCCGCCGGGGGCGTGGTGCCCGGTGGTGAAGATGAGGTAGACCACCGCCAGTACGGCCGGGAGCCGGTCCGGCAGTTCGTGCGGCGCGGGGACCCGGTAGGGGATATGCGCCACCGCGATCTTCCGTTTCGCCCGGCTGATCCGCTGTCCCATGGTCGCTTCAGGAACCAGGAACGCCCGGGCGATTTCGGTGGTGGTCAACCCGCCGATCGTTCGCAGGGTGAGCGCCACCCGGGTCGCCGGCGCCAGCGCCGGGTGACAGCAGGTGAAGATAAGCCGCAGGCGATCGTCACCCCGGGGAGGACCGGGCGGGTCGGCCAGCATCTGGAAAGCCTCGGTTTCTTTGTGGGATCGGCGTGCCTCCCGCCGGAGGCGGTCGAGAGCTTTGTTGCGGGCCACCGTGGTGAGCCACGCTGCCGGGTTGTCCGGGGGGCCCGATCGGTTCCACTGCTCGAGGGCGACGACCACCGCGTCCTGGAGGGCGTCTTCGGCCAGACCGAAGTCGCCGGTCAACCGGATGAGGGTGGCCAGTACCCGGCCACCCTCAATCCGGATGATCTCGTCGACCGTCACTGGCCTTCGGAGAAGTCAACGATCGGCCGCACCTCAACCCTGCCGTGCCAGGCGCCGGGGATCTGGGCGGCCCACTGGACGGCCTCGTCGAGGTCGGCACACTTGAGCAAGTAGAACCCGCCCAGGACCTCTTTGGTCTCGGCGAAAGGACCGTCGGTGGTGATCAACTCGCCGCCCTTGCCGCCCTTCACGTGGATGGTGGTTGCCGTGGAGGTGTCCTGAAGCGCTTCGCCTCCGGCCATCACCCCGGCTGCCCCGGCCTTCTCGCCGAACTCGTTGTACTCGGCTATCACCGCGGCCCAGTCCTCCTAGAGTGCCCTGGCCCTCGTCCTCGGCCGGCCCGTAGATCAATGCTGCGTACGTAGGCATCGTGTCTCCCTTCGCTTTCGAGATACCTTCGCCCATACGACGAAGACTCGCCACCGATTTCGACAACTCTTGCAAAAAAACCTCCAGCGGTGCTTTCCCGATCCACCCGGAGCACGAAACGGGTATCGTCGATCCCAGTGCAGAAGGAGCCGACTTGGACCGCCCACGCCAGCCCAGCAAGGAATACCGCGCCCGCATCCTCGTGAAGCTCTCCGACGACATACTCCCCACACCGGTGATGTCGGAGGCCGAGTTGCAGGCCCACCTCATGGAGGTACTGCAACCCGGCGACGCGGAGTCGCCGATCGTTGCCGTCACGATCGACGATCCGAGGACTATCAAGCGGCGGTACTGAGATTCAGGCCGCACCCGGCCGATGTTCGGTCGGCCCGGCCCGGGGTCAGTTGACCGTCGGGTGCGTCGGTTCGTACAGCATCATGGTGAGGCCGCCCGGCAGGAGCATGGTGGTGACCATCCCGTAGCTTCTCTCCTCGACCGGCCCCTGGAACTCGATGCCTTTGGCGCTGAGCTCGTCCATGGTGGCGGCGAGATCGTCGCACATGAGCGAGATCGAGTGACCGGGCTGCTCGCCGGGGTGGACGCCCAACTCGGTGGGTGGCGCAGCAAAGCTGAGCCAGCCGTCACCCGTGTCGATGTGGTTCCATCCGAAAGCGTCTCGCAAGAGGGCGCGGACCGCGTCGGCCTCCGGTGAGAACACGAGGGTGTGCATGCCGGTGATCGCCATAATCTTCTCCTGTGGTTGGTCGACGAACACTACCGGGACTATCGCCTCTCTTTCAGGAGGAGCCGTCCCCAGGATCGATCGTCAGAACGAGGGGGCATGTGCGGTGTGGATGCGGTACCACTTCGATCGGTTGCCGGTACACCGAGGACAGACGCTCGCTCGTCAAGACTTCCGAGGCAAGGCCGGTGGCGATCGCTCGCCCGCCGTTGAGCAGGATCATGCGGTCCGTGTGGGCGGCGGCGAGGTTGAGGTCATGCAAGATAACCAGAACGGTGGTGCCCTCCCGGGCCAATGACCGTAAGACTTGCATGACCTTTTCCTGATGTCCTATGTCGAGTGACGAGGTCGGCTCGTCCAGGAAAAGTACGGGTGTCTCCTGGGCTATCACCCGTGCCAGACCAACCTGCTGTTGTTCTCCCGTTGACAGACTGCTCATCACCCGATCGGCCAGGTGGATGACGTCGGTTCGTTCCATCGCCGACTCGACGATTGCTTCGTGGTTGCCGGCATCGATGACGGCTCGACGGTGGGGGTGGCGGCCCATCGTGACCGTATCCCGGACGGTGAAGGGATTCTCGGACACCCCCTTGGGGCTCAGATAGGCGCGCAGATGTGCCAGTTCCTGCAGAGGTGTCCGGGACGCGGTCGACGTCTTGCACCCGGGCCCGCCCGGCGGACGGGGCTAGATCGCCGGCCAGGATTCGCAGCAGGGTGGTCTTGCCTGCACCGTTCGGTCCGACAATCCCCAGGATCTCACCCGGATCCGCCGTGAGGCTCACATCATCGACCAGGACTGCAGAGCCCTGGCGGTACATGATCCTCTCGGCCTGCACTGCCGGCTTCATGACCGTGACCGTCCGACTCGCATGAGAAACCAAACGAACACCGGCGCGCCGAGGATCGCCGTGAAGAGGCCGACAGGAATCTCGATCGGGGCGGCCACTGTCCTGGCCAGGATGTCCACGGCCACCACCATGGCAGCGCCGCCCAGTGCCGAAGCGAGGAGGAGCCGGCCATGAGCCGGGCCGATCCACCGGCGCACGATGAGCGGGACGATCAAGCCGACGAACCCGATGGCTCCGCCCAGACCCACTGCACCTCCGACCGCCAGGCCGACACCGAGCAGGATCACGGTGATGACCCGGTCGACGTTCACCCCGACGTGGCGCGCTTCGGGCTCACCCAGGGAGAGAAGGTCAAGGGATCGAGCGGAGGCGGCCACTATCGCTGCACCGATGAGCACGATTGGTGTTCCGGCGGCCAGCGCCGACCAGGTCGATCCGGTTAGTCCCCCGAAGACCCAAAACGTGAACGTCGGGACCCGGGGGCTGTCCCAGGCGAGGACAATTGCCCCCAGCCAGGCCAGCATCGCCAGTCCCAAGGCGAGTCCCACCAGGATGAACTGGTTGGAGTCGATGACCCGCTTGGCGATTCTGCGCATCAGCAATGCGGCACCAGCGCCGGCCGCGGCGGCGCCCAGCATCATGACGAGAGGTGGGCCACCTGCGGGAGTCAGGGCGATTCCGGCCACCGCGCCGAGGCCGGCGGCCGGGGAGATACCGACAAGATGGGGGTCGGCCATGTGATTGCGGAACGTCCCCTGTAGGGCCGCTCCGGCAACACCCAATCCGGCCCCGACTATTGCCCCTGTCAGAACCCGGGGAAGCCGGATGGCCCATAGGACCGAATCGGTGAGACGTTCCGGATCGTCGGTCAATCCAAGCCGGCGGCCGAACATATGGAGGAGGTCGGCCGGGTTGATCGCCACCGCACCACTCAAGAGGCCAACCACCATCAGCGCCAGCAATCCGGTTCCGAGAACCAACACCGCCGCGTGGCGACCGGGCTTGCGGTCGGTGGCGGCGGCCGGTTGGGTCACGAATCTAGAAGTATGGAATGAAGATCGGCGATCAGCAGCTCGAGGGACCCGGCGATACGCGGGCCGAACGTCAGGAAGTCCCCTTCCGGATAATTGAGAATGCGCCCGTCTCGACCCGCCGGGGTCTCGGCAAAACCAGGAATCGCCAGCAGTCCCGGCTCGCCGCCGAGCGCCTGCAAACCCTCGCTGGTGATGATAATGACATCCGGCGCGGCTGCAACGAGAGCCTCGGGAGTGATCGACACTGTGCCCGTCACTCCGCTTGCGGCACCCACGTCGCGGCCACCGGCGGCCTCGATCAGGGGCTGGGTGGTCATCTCCGACCCGAAGAGCAGCATCACATCGGGACCCCGGCTGTATACAAAAGCGATACCCGGTGTAGGTTCGAGTGCCGACGCCGATTCGAGAGCCTGCTCGATCCCCGACCGGACCTCGGCGGCGAGATCTGCTCCTCTTTCGGGGACTCCGAGAGCGTCGGCCAGGTCTTCGATTTTGTCGTATAAGCCGTCAAAGGTGGTCGGTACGTCGAGGACCACTACGGGGACCCCGGCGCTCCGAATCTGCTCGATCGCCTCCAGCGGAGAGGTCTGGGTGTCACCGATTACCAGGGTTGGGTCCTGCGCCAGGACTCCCTCTGCCGACAGGAAACGGCCTACTCCCACCACCGGCAGCCCGATGGCTTCCGGGGGGTAGACGGTGGTGACGTCGGTGGCTACCACCGAATCCCCGAAACCGAGCCTCCATACTGTCTCGGTCAGGTCCCCGCTCAACGTGACGATGCGACTCGTGTCGGTGATCGTCGACTCAACGTCATCGGCACCGATGAAGGTTGCGATCACGGGAGCTCCCACGCTCGAAGTCGAGGTCGTGGTCCCGACCGTTGTGCTGGTCGTTATTTCCCCGGCGGTTGTGGTGCCGACGGGTTGAGAAGCGCAGGCGCCACCGACCAACGCCATTGCCAGCACCAGCCCGATCAGCCGTGTCTGCATACCAATCTCCCGGTTACGGGCATCCGACCCGTGCCGAAGACATCAGCGAACAGAACCCTGCCCGCGTGATCTTCCAGCCGTCGGCCGTCTTGACGGCATCGCCGCTGAGATCGGGATAGGTGGGGTTGCCGCCGAACAACAGGTCGTAGGTAACGACCGCTGTGTCGCCGTCGATCGCTACTGCAGATACCGCGACACCGATGCCGCCCATGGACTCGCCGGTTGACAGGTACTGGGCGACGGTGTCTTCGAGCCCCTCGGGATCATCGATGTAAGGCGCCTTGTCCTCGTACGGTGTGACGCTATCGAGGGCAGTCGTGTAGGCGACGACGATCGCATCTACGTCAGGATCTTCGCCCTCCACGATGCCGGATGCTTCGGTGGTCGTGGTCGTCGGGGCGGTGGTCGTGGTGGTGGCCTTGGTTGTTGTCGTGGTCGCTTCCGTTGTGGTCGTAGCAGCCGCCGTCGTGGTGGTCGTTTCTCCGACCCCGGCATCGGCCGCCGCGCCGCATGCACTGGCTACCAGTGCGACAGCAAGAAGCAGCGTGGTGAGTCGTTTCAAGGTGTCCTCCCTCGTGAGTGGGGGATTCTGGGCGGCCCGTGCGATCGACAGCGAGTCGGGAAGTCGAACCGGCAACCACCCGCGACCTCGGCCGACGCAGGTCCTTATTTCCGGCCTGATGGTCCCGGTGGCCGGAAGTGTGGATGTCTCGCCGACCGCCCCCACGACCGACCAGTCGTTGTGGGGATTTCGAAGTGAATTTCCCGAAGCTCGGGTCCAAGCTCGTGGGACGCGAGGCTCGACGGGCTCATCCCCAACTGGGGCTCCGATGCGGAAGGGCCCTAGGGAATAGAGCCGTTCGGCCCTGGGCCCGGTCGGTCCTCAGGAAGGCTTCGTTGTTTCCTCAAGATCGCGAGCGGTTTGTCGATGCCAGTACAAGAACGAACCAATCGTGACATTCGGGAGCGAGATGCGAGAAATGGTCCGGTCGCCCAGCATGCCGACGGTCCGCTACCTGCCCGAGCCGGAGTTGATTCCACCCTGCCCCGGCTGCGGAGACCGAACCCGGGTCCGTCGCCGGGTTATCGGCCCTCCCGCCCTTACACCTGATGAGTGCGAACGGGACCGGATCGAGTTCACCGGCACCGACCTGGACGGGGATACGGCGGCCGAACCCTGGTTCTGCCCCGCCTGCCAAACTTCGTTTTCCTGGACCTACCCCTTCGACTACACGTTGCCGGTGCGGGAACCGTGGGTGTGGTTGCTTATCGAGGGCCGCAAGACCTGGGAGCTCAACCATCTCTGCACCAAGGTGCGCGGCCCGGTCGGTTTGAGTCCGGCGGGTTCGGGAGCGATTGCCGGGATGGCCGAGCTGGTCGATGTGCACGGTCCTTTCACGACGGCCGAACTCAAAGATCACCAGGAAGAACACAGGATCGACGGTGTTTCGCTCGACGCATTCGCCGCAGGTGGGCGGCTCTACGCCTGGGAGTTCCGAAATGCCCACAGATTCGAACGTCCGGTTCCCTACCAGCATCCCCAACAACGGGTCATCTGGGTGAGGCTGTCGGTCGCCTGAGGCACGGCCATGCCCGGAACCTACCGATGGGCGCGGGCGAGAGCGTTCAACCTCGCACCATCGGCGCCACCTTGGTTCCGAGCAACTCGATGTTGCGGAGCACCTGTTCGTGGGGGAGTGACCCGACGCTGACGTGCAGTTCGAACCGGTTGACACCCAGGACTTCTTTCCAGCGCAGGATCTTGGCTGCAACCGTTTCGGGGTCGCCGAGCACGAGGGAACCATCGGGACCGCGCATCAGGTCGTACTGTGCTCTGGTCATCGGACCCCAGCCCCGTTCCCGCCCGATGCGGGACATGGCCGTTGCGTAGGACCCGTAGAACTCGTCGGCAGCCTGCTCGATGGTGTCCGCGATGTACCCGTGGGCATGGACCGACAACGGCACCTCGGCGGGATCGTATCCATGCTCGATCAGGGTGCGGCGGTGTAGGTCGGCCAGCACCTTGAAACGGTCGGGGCTTCCGCCGATGATCGCCAGCGCCACCGGCAGACCGCGGGTGGCGGCCCGAACTATGGACTGGGGAGTTCCGCCCACCCCAACGCGGATGGGGAGCGGTCGCTCGGGCCGCGGGTAGATGCCCTGGCCGTTGATCGGGGACCGGAACCTCCCCGACCAGGTGACCTGCTCGTTGTCCCGGATCTGGAGGAGCAGGTCGAGCTTCTCTGCGAAGAGGTCGTCGTAGTCGTCGAGGTCGTACCCGAACAATGGGAACGACTCGATGAACGAACCCCTTCCGACCAGCAACTCGGCCCGGCCCGACGAAACCAGGTCGAGCGTGGCGTACTGCTGGAACACCCGTACCGGATCGTCGGTGCTGAGGATCGAAACTGCCGGAAAAAGCCGGATCCTCGAAGTCCGTCCGGCAGCGGCGGCCAGCACCGTGGCCGGCGAGGAGGAGGCGAAGTCGGGGCGGTGGTGCTCACCGAGGCCGTAGACGTCGAGCCCGACCGACTCGGCCGCGTCGATCTCCTCGAGCACCTGGCGGAGTCGCTCCCCATGGGTGACCGTCGCCCCCGAGGACGGATCGGGGATGGTCTCGGCGAAGCTGGTGATTCCTAGTTCCATGGGTCTTCCTGTCTGGGGGTCGGTTCAGCGGGACTGGCACCCTGCATATTCCCACCGCTCCGGGCTAACTCGACCTGAGACCGGGGTACTATCGAAAACACCACTGGTCGGCGACGGTGCCGGCGTTGCGGATCGTGGGGAAGTCTGGATCTGCCCTGCAACCAGTGGAATCGGCTCGGTACTACTTTCGGCGCGGAGGCCATCTGTGATCGCTGACAATCGCTGCACCGGTTCGTTCCTTTCGTTGACCCGCAAACTGCGGATGGTCCACGCAGTCCGCCTCGTTGCGGTTGTGGGCATTGTGGTGCTGGCGGCGGGGTGCTCCTCGGATGACGAGCGCGACGACCACCGTTGCCGACAGTTCGACCACCACGACAACGGTCGCTTCGACCACTACGACGACGGTCGGGTCGGCGACCACGACCACGGTGGCTACGACCACCACGACCGTCGCTTCGACCACAACAACCATGGCGTCCACGACCACGACGCAGGACACCAACGCCCTGGCCGATGGCTCCGGTTGTACGCCCGGTGCGACCAGCGGTCTTCCGGATGGGGAATGGTTCGGTTACGTCCAGAGTGCCTCTGCCGGCTCCCTGGGTTTCGACCTGGCCTGCTGGTTCACCGGGGCGCCGGCCGCCCGGGCTGCGGCGGAGGACGGCGAGGAATCACCGCCGCCCAACGACTACTACGTCCGCAACGTGAACACCACGATCCGCACCCTGGCGGTCGCCGCCGATGCCGGCGTGACCTGGATGTCCAATCCCGGCGACCCCAGCACCGAGGAGATGGTGCCCTTCGCCGATTGGCTGTCCGGACGGACCGGACGCTCCTTCCAGCCCGGTGTGTGGCTCACCATCGAAAACGGTGCCGTCGACTACGTCCGCGAGCAATACACCCCCTAGACCTGCGTCTTGTCCGTAGATGCCGCGCGGTGGTTTGCCTCGCCCGCCGGCGGAGAGGCGCGCAGCCGCCGGAGGCGGCGGAGCGGAGAGGGTGGTGGCGCTCCCGAGTCGAAAGGCTATCGAGAGAACCCCACCAGGCTCGCCACCCTCCCCCTGGCCCCCTCTCGCCGGCGGGAGGGGGAAGAGGAAAGGACCGGCGACGCGGCAGAGGGAGCCCTGTTCGCGGCTCCCTCTGCGCATATTCCGATACCGACTGCGTCTATGGACTGGTTGTCATGTCGCCGAACAGACCGGTCTGCCAGAGCGTTCCGTCACCGTCGACCGTGAGAGCCGACAGGAACGGGATATTGCCTTCTGCGACCGTACAGGTGCCACCCTTGCAGGCATTGATGGTTCCGAGCCCCGGTTCGATCGAGAGTCCCAAGAACAATCCCAACTCGACGGCCAGGAAGCTCTTCTCGTCCATCTCGGCCACATACAGGGTGCCGTCGTCCCCGAAAGCCAGGTCGACGATGGACGTGAACCCGTCGTAGGCAACCGAGCAGAGCGGACTGCGGCTGCAGTCGGCGTTCCGGGCGTTCCACCTGATCCGCCACACCCGCGACTCGTCGAGCGGTCCCGGGAAGCCCTTGAGCTCGCCGACATAGAAGTCGCCGTTTGGACCGATCGCCACGCTCGTCGCCACCGCCTCGGTCGGGATCATCGGCGGAAGATCGCAGAGTCCAACGAGCTCCTGGACCTGGAATGGCCAGGTTTCCGGGTCTTCGCCGAAAAATTCCGTCAGAGCTGCTTCGAGCTCGTCAGTCTTTTCTGCAACGTTTGCGCAGGTGGCACCCGGGACCAACCCCGCGAGGGCTTCCTCGAGGAGGACGATGAGGTTATCGGTCGGTACCAGCTCATCCGGGAGAACAGCGATGAGCTTGACCTTGCCGTGCTTGTCGACCTTCAGCAGGGTGTTGCCTCCGGCATCCGCGACGACGGCTTCACCACCGCCCAGGTCAACCACACTGAACGGGTTCGAGTCGACCTCGGTGGGGTGCGGGTTGTATTTCGCCTCGTAGGCACCGAGGTCGGCAAACGCAGTGACCTTGCCCTTCATGGTCACCTTGTAGAGCGTGGCGTCGCCGGGATCGGATCCGCCTCCCGTGATGGCCCAGATCCACCCCTTGTCGCTGGCTGCGACGTCGGTGACGTTCGGCAATGGTGCGATAAGGGTCCCGTCGGCCTTGGCCACCCCTTGCCCGGCGTCGGCCACGATGACGGCTCCCGTACCGTCGGTTCCGAGACCGAAAAGCGGTCCCACAAACCCCGGCTCGTCGGCCACGGCGGCGGTGGGGACCAGCAGCATCGCAATGGTGAACAGCGCCAGAGCGCTGCGCCTTCTCATGTTCTTCTTCAATGTCTTCTCCTTCTGAAACGTGCCCTGCGGGCACAGATCCACCGTGTTGGATCGCGGTCGGCGAACCCGGTGGCTAGGTCAGAAATTGATACGGCGCGGCCCCACAGGGCCCGTGCGCCGGCCTTCGCCCGAATCAGGGCGGGAGCGCGTCAATGATCCAAGAACTACACATGGGCTTAGTCCTCCTCTCCTCCGGGCAGAATGTGGCCCGGAAGTCAAAACCGGAGATCGTCGCCGTGCACGGCGACGATCTCCTGCTTCCATCAACCTCGACAAGAAGTATCTGCCGATGGCGGCTACTTGACAAGACCCAAATCTCGCCGGGCCGGAACGGCCATCGGCTGTGATGATCTGCGTGGTCGAGCTCTGATTGCCGGGCCCGGGAAACGGGGAACCACCGCATTGAACACCGGCCCACGCCTCCGCCCTCACACGATTCGATAAAGGGCGATCGGTCGCTGGACTCCCTTGAGGTTGCGCTCGCCGGCCGACTCGACCGTCACCAGCCCTTCGGGAAGGAGGGCCAGGGTGCGCTCGGTGATGAGGATCTCGCCGGGACCGGCATCGTCGGATAGCCGCGAGGCGAGGTTCACGTGGTTGCCGATGGCCGTGTAGTCCGTGCGACCTCGGTGAGCCGATGTTCCCCACCGTTACGAAGCCGGTGGAGATTCCGACGCCTGCTGTGATCTGCATCTGAGCACCTTGCGTGAGGTGCTGTCCGAGTTCGACCATGGCGAGTTGCATGTCAAGGGCCATCCGTACGGCACGTTCGGCGTGGTCCGGCTGAGGGAGGGGGTCGTTGAAGAAGATCATGAGCGCATCGCCGATGTACTTGTCCAAGGTGCCCTCGTATCGGAACACGATGTCGGTCATGACGGTGAGGAATCTGTTGAGGCCGGCGATCATCTCTTCCGGCTCGGATTGCTCGGACAGGGCGGTGAAACCCCGGATGTCGACGAAGGCAACCGACAACTCCGCCCGTCGAGAGTCGCCAAAGCCCCGCCGCCCGCCGACGATCGCCTCGGCAACCTGCGGAGACAGGTACCTGCGGAGTTGCGAGGTGTGTTCGAGCAGGGCGACCTGCTCATCCACCCTGATTTGCAGATCCCGGTTGATTGTCTCGAGCCTGCCGTAGAGCGTCTCCAGTTGTTCGCTGGCCCGGTTGACATTGCCGGACAGCTTTCCGAACTCATCTCGATTGGGCACGTCGATGCGAGCGGTGAAGTCGCCGTTGGCGAGCGTATCGAGTGCGTGGTCGATTCTGCGGACGGGTCGGATCACGGTCCAAGAGATAATCGCTCCCAGTGCCACGGCTCCTGCCAGGCTCATCGCCGAGAAAAGCGCCAGAGCAATCGTGAGGAACCTTCGGTCTCCTGCGAAGACGGTGATCTCGGTTGTGACGAGGGCCCGGGTGTCTTCGATGAATCCGTTCAGGACGTCCTCGATCTCGTGGCTGATCTCGTGTTCTGATTGGACGTGGGCTTGGAGGGCAGCGTCGATGTCGTTGGCCGACTGGAGCGATTCGACCCGCAGTCCGGCGTCGGCATATCGCCCATTGATAGTCCGCAGTTCATTGAAGAGGTCGCCGTGATCGCCGACGGCAATGCTCTCCGTCTCGTCGATGAGCGTAGTGAAGGTGTCTTTGGCTGCGGCGATCTTGTCCGTCCAGACGGGATCGCCGGAGAGCAGAGCCATCGTTCGAAAGTGAGACTGGGCAGTGATGCTGTACAGCATGCGGTTGGCATTGTCTGACTGTTGCTGGAAGGTGGCGAGTCGACCGACCTGGCTGTCCATGCGATTCACGACGAGAAGTCCTACGGTTCCGAGGGCCAGCATGAGCACGGAGATTCCCAGGAATCCGGCCAGCAGCTTGGTTTCGAGGCGGGCCTGGATCCTGGCGACGAAGTCCACGAATGGCCTCAGGAGGCGTGGTATCCCATCCGTGTCGCGGGGCGGGGCCGGTGGAGGGGAATCCGGTCGTGGCGGAGCGATGGTGGAACTCATGCATCCTCTCGGGGCGGTCTCATCAAACTAGCCGCTTCAGGATCGTTAGTGCGGTTGTGAATTGGATGAATCTACGCAGTACCGAGACGTAGTTGATGAGGATGCCCTGGTGGCGGCCCTCGAAGAAGGCCGGATCGCCGGCGCCGCCTTTGATGTCTTCGCCCGGGAGCCTCTGCCGGCCGCGCACCGCTTGCGCAGCACCCCGCGTCTCCTCCCAACTCCGCACATCGGCGATGTCACCCGGGAGACCTACCAGGTGTTCTTCTCCGGGATGGTCACGGTGATCGCGGCTTTCCTCGAGGGGGATCCAGTTGGTGTGATCGGCGGAATGAGGCCCTTTGACCCTGGAGTTCAACCACAGGTGGTGTGACACTGGATCAAGCCTGCCCAGGTTTGCATGGCCTTGAGATCAACACGGGACTTGCCCACATTCGAGCACGGCTCGTCGAGCACCGGGACGCGAGCCTCGCGAATCAACCGGGTCGCGCAGTCTGCCCCGGTTCGCTTTGCCGCCGTGGTGCTGATCCTTTGGTTCCTGGCAGCGGCGTTGGGCGTTGCTCTCTGGGGCGCCTTGACCGGAGACCCGATGTTGCACGATGGCTCTCAGGCCGCCGGACGTGTCTTTGCCACAGCCCTGCTTGTTGTGTTCCTGTACTGGTTGGGTTGGCTCGATCAATCGGGCATCACGCGAAGCGGACCGAGCCGGGTTTGGCTCATTGCCGCCCTGGCGGCGGCATACCTGGTTCCCGCATCCGCGTGGGGTCTCTTCGGGCCATCAGGGTTAGAAGCGTTGCCCCGGGCCTGGGACGGCTTCTCCAGGGAGCTGCCCATCGGGATCAGCGTGGGCATCGCCGAGGAGTTCCTGTTCCGCGGGATTCTGCTGTTCGTGCTGGTGCGAGCGTGGGGGGCAACCCGGACCGGTGTCTTGCGGGCGGTCCTGGTGACGTCGTTGGTGTTCGGGCTCATGCACGCGACGCCCGCACTAGTCGGCGAGGACCTCGGCTACGTGGCTGCCAACCTACTCGGCACCATCGTCTCGGCGGTGTGGTGGGCTGCACTCGTGCTTGCCTACCGAACCGTATGGCCCGGAATTGTCATCCATGCCCTCACGAATTCCGTCGCCTTGGCTGTGGCCGGGATGGTCCCGCAGGCGAGTCTCGGAGCGGTGGGTTCGCTTCGGGCTGATCTCCTCGAATTGCCGTGGTTGGTCTTCGGTCTTTGGCTCTTGATGGATCAGCGGCGCTTTCCCCGTCGCCAGAAGGCTCCCGCCTAGAGGTCGGAACGGAGGGCGCACCCGGAAGCCACTTGTGGTGCGTTCTCTGGTTCTTCCGACAGCGGCCCGGTACAGGAATCTGTCACTCCGGGCTTGTATGGTTTCAGCGTGATGAGTGGAAACACCGAACCCCGGGACGAAGCCCGCGACGCCGATCGAGGTACCACGACGTCCGCTTTTGGGGTCGGACGGCGGGAGAACCACGATGCGTCCGCGTTCTACGCCCGGTTCAGCCCTCCAGAACTGTCCGACGACGACCGGCTCGGTCCGCTCGACCTCGAACTGCCCGACCCGCCTTGCATCGTCGGCGACGCTCGCAACATGACGGCCGTGCCCGACCGGTCGGTAGCGCTGGTGGTCACCTCACCTCCCTACTTTGTCGGGAAGGAATACGAGCAAGCGGTCACCGGTAAAGGCGAGGTAGCCGGACCGCACATACCCCGTTCGTACGTCGAGTACCTGGAGATGCTGCGGGACGTGTTTGCCGAGTGCAAACGGACCCTCGAGCCGGGCGGGCGGATCGCCGTCAACGTCGCCAACCTCGGCCGCAAGCCCTATCGAAGCCTCTCCGCCGACGTGATGCGGATCCTGCAGGACGACCTGGGTCTGCTGCTGCGGGGTGAGATCATCTGGCAGAAAGCCGAAGGCGCCTCCGGTTCGGTCGCCTGGGGGTCGTTCAACAAAGCGACCAACCCGGTTCTGCGAGACGTGACCGAGCGGGTGATCGTCGCTTCGAAAGGCCGGTTCGATCGGGCCCGATCCCGCCAGCAACGCGAGAAGGGCGGCTACCCCTTCGAGAACACCATGCCGGTCGATGAGTTCATGGAAGCCACCCTCGACGTATGGCGGATCGACGCTGAGAGTGCCCGACGGGTCCAGCATCCGGCCCCCTTCCCGGTGGAGCTACCCCGCCGTCTGATCGAGCTGTACACCTTCGAGAACGACCTCATCCTCGATCCGTTCCTCGGTTCGGGCACGACCCTGGTCGCCGCCGCCCGCACCGGCCGGCGCGGGGTCGGTTACGACCTCGACCCGGTCTACATCGAGACGGCCCGGGCCCGCTACCGGGCCGAGAAACAGCGCTACCGCCGCCAGCGAGAGCAGGAAACCGCCCATCAGGAGCGGTTCGCCCTCGAACTCCCCCCGGAAGCTACCGCCGAAGAGCGGGCCGACCATTTCCAACGCCGGGCCAGCCGGGAAGGCAAGAAAGCCCAGGACCTGGCCCGTCAGGTACTCGAAGAAGTTGGCTTCGAAGTGATCGACGAGGCGTACAAGCTGCCCAAATCGGGCGTGCATTTCAACTTCCGGGTGGTCGACGCCAAGGGCGATCGGGAGTTCCTCGTCGACGTGTCCGGAGCCTTCACCACCGCCCGGCCGGGGTTGCTCCGCACCGACACGCTCTGGAAGACGCTTGGCCGCGCCCACGTGCTGAAGTCGCTCGACGAAGAAGCCCGGCTCCTGATCGTGACCTCAAATCTGCCGCGTCCGGGCAGCGATGGCGACAAAGCGCTCCATGCGGTCGGGCCGGGCAACGTGTGGGATGCCATCGAGATGTTCGATGCGAGCGGCGTTGACCGGCTCGCGGCCTACGCCCAGGGGAATCCGGAGCAACTGGCCGGATTCTGGACGGAAGACGAACTGGCCGCCCGCCGCGACGAACAACTCGCCCGTTACTACGACACCGAAGAATGAACGGCGTCGCGTACGCGGTCGTGCGCTTCGACCCTCCGGCGGTCTACCTGGGCGAAGACATCGACGTCTTGCAACGATTGCTCGCTCTCGAACTGGTCGCCGATACCGACCCGGCGCTTCTCACCCGCGAAGGAGCCGACGAGCTACGCAAAGCCCTGCTCGACGAACGGTGGGGTGATGCCGTAGTGACCTGGATGGAACTGTCCGGGGTGGCCGTCGACGTGTACACCTTCCTGCCGGTCTACGGGCGGGACGAACTCCCCGGCGAGCTGATCGGGGCGCAGCTCCAATTCAAGCGGCTGTTCCGGGACGCCTGACCGTGCCCGCCATCCGCACCGAGATCACCGAAATCGTGACCGGGTTGGGCATGTTTGGATACTCCAACCTCGAGCACGCCATCGGGATGCGACCGCCCGGATTTCACAACGTCGACGACGAGGTCTACGACCGGTTGGTGGCCGCCTACCGGTCCGGAGAGCACAGCCGGGCCTTCGCCACCGCCTGGAGCAACGGGGTCCGGTTCGCCCGATCGGAGGAAGGATTGCGCGGCCGGCCGCCCTGGATCGTCGAATGGAAAGGCGCTCACCGTCCGCCCGGTTACGAGCAGATCCCCGCCGACCTCCGGGTCGACCACGTCTATCTGGTGTCCTGCAAGTACGGGTCGAACATCCTCACCAACGCGTCGCCGGCCAACCTGTTCGACCCCGCCAGCACCGCCGATGACTGGTTCCATGCGGTTGCCCCGGAGTCGTATCAGATGCTCTACGACGAGTGCCGGCGGCTGATCCCGCAAGCCTCCCTACCGAACCGGGCCACCGACCTGACCAGCGACCACCGCCTGCTCCTCAAGAAGTCACTACCCAGGAGCCTCACCGACAACGCCAAACGTGCCTACCGTCAATTCGCCTTCGACGCCGCCGCCGGTTCGTCCAACCGCTGGGACTCGTACCTGAGGACCAAACGGTCGCAAGAAGAAATGATGTGGCGTCTCTTGCGTCTCCAATCGGCTCCCTACTTCGTTCTGGGCGAATCTGCCGAAGGTCATCCTTTGGCGTATCGGGTGCAGACCCCCTGGGATCTGCGGGTCTCGCACCGGTTTGTCTCGTTCCATCACCGGCCCGAACCGGACCGGGGCCAGCCCATCGTCGGATGGGACGCGACCTACGTCGACCAGCATTCCGGAGCTACGGCGGAGGTTTCCGGGCA
The DNA here is from genome assembly GCA_963718995.1 of uncultured Actinomycetota bacterium. Taxonomy (GTDB): domain Bacteria; phylum Actinomycetota; class Acidimicrobiia; order Spongiisociales; family UBA4744; genus UBA4744. The sequence continues at coordinate 602,817 of CAVRAP010000020.1, read as the reverse complement.
TATCGAGGTGCGGTGGAGTCACGGCAAATTCGCCCAGGCTCCCGAAGCGAAGGTGTACCTCGACACCCCCCACCATGCGGTCCCCGCCTACGTGCCGCTCGAAGGGCGGTCCGCCGGCGAGTTCGCCCTCTTCGACTGACGGTCAGCGGGGCTCAAGGCTGATGATGGGGATCGGGCGGGTCAGCGTCTCCTGGTATTCCGCATAGCCGGCACTGGCCGCGACCCCGGCGTTCCAGACCTTCTCGTGATCGGCGCCGCTCAACTCGACCGCCCGAACGTCGTGCCACTGCCCGTCCCAACGGGCCCGGGCCAGAGGATTGGCTCGCAAGTTCTTCACCCAGGCCGGATCGGTGTCGAGACCGGCGTTGGTGCCGATGATCGCCGGACCTTCCGGGAAGTTGAAGTACCAGATCAGGATCTGCCGCTCCAGTCCCGAACGATGACCGGTCGTCACCAGCTCCAGCACCGGGACACCGCCCATGGTGCGACCCAAACGCCCGCCGGACAGATTCCAGGCCAGCTTGTGTGCCTTCCACATGAAGCGCATCTTCTTGCGGTCCGTTTCCGCCATCGGGTTCTCCATTCGATTGGACTTCTAGCCAAGCAGATTCGGCGAGGTTCCGGGCCAGACACAACCGACTGCAATGTCGCGGTCACAGGTCCGACCCGGTCAACGACCATAATCGGACCCATGCCCGCTCCTGAGCCAAACCAATACGATGCTTTCGCTGCCGAGTATGAGGCGCATGCCGACACGGCACCGTACAACGCTCTCTATGACCGGCCGGCCATGCTCGACTTGATCGGCGATGTCGAGGGCAAGGTTGTGCTGGATGCAGGATGTGGGCCGGGCATCTATGTCGCTGAGCTGATCGGGCGGGGAGCCAAGGTCCTGGGATGCGACGCCTCGCCCAACATGATCGAGCTGGCCCGGGCCCAGGTCGGTGATCAAGCCGACGTGCGGGTCCATTCGTTGGAAGAACCGTTCCTTTGGGTAGCAGACCAGAGTATCGACATCGTCTTGAACGCCCTGGTCTATCACTACCTCAACGATCGGGCGGGCTTCTTGGCCGAGGTTCGCCGAATGCTCCGGCCCGACGGGGCGTTTGTGGTGAGCACGCACCACCCTGCCGGGGACTGGCACAGGCTGGGAGGTTCGTACTTCGCTATCGAAGCCGTGACGGAGAGGTGGAGCACCGGCTGGGAGATCACCGCGTGGCGTATGCCACTCACTCAATTGGCTGCTGAGTTCACGGAGGCAGGCTTCCTGATCGAGCGGCTCGTGGAACCCGCCCCGCAGCCGGACATGGCCAAGAGCCATCCGAACAGCTACCAGAGGCTGTCAACCGAACCGGGCTTCATCCTTTTTCGGATGGTCAAAACCCGCACGTGAAGGGACCGCCGAGGAGCCAGGGTTCCGGGACAAGGGACCCGGTGACACCCTTCCAGGTGACCGGGGATGGCTAGACCGATGGAATGGAGACCAGCTCGAACAGGTTCCATTCGCCGGGCACGCCCTTCATCTCCCTGGTGCCAATGGCGTTGAACTCGATTCCTGATCCGACCACGAGATCACGCACCGTGCTCGATGCTGCCACACCGCCTCCGACGTTGACGGCCATCACCCGTGAGGCAATATTGACGGCCATTCCGCCGATGTCGTCACCGCTCAGTTCGATCTCGCCGGTGTGCAAGCCGACCCTGATGTCTATCCCCAGGGCCTGGCCGGCCGCCCGAATACGGGCCGCGCACGTCACCGCCCTGGTCGGGCCGTCGAACGTCGCCAGGATTCCGTCTCCGGTTGTCTTGATCTCCCGGCCCCGATACCTGTCGAGGTAGTCGCGGGTCATCCGATGGTGTCGTCCCAACAAGTCGAGCCAATCGCGATCGCCGAGTCGGGCCGCGTGCTGGGTTGAGTCGACGATGTCCGTGAACATCACCGTGGCCAGGGTCCTATCAGGCACCGGTACGGAACGCACGCCGGTGACGAACTCCTCGATCTCATTCAGCACAGGTTCGGGGTCGGCGGCGAACACTGGATGCGTGTCGGCGCCCGGCAGCTCGACGAGCTTTGCGTCGGGAATGTGTTCGGCCAAATACCGGCTGTACTCCGGGCGGTGCCAGGCGGCTTCCTTGCGGCAGATCACCAATGTCGGAACATTGATTGATGTGAGGATCGAGCGGAGATCAACCTGCATGCCAAAGCTCTCGTACAGCGTGATGGCCGTGTTGGGCGTGGCGGCTATCCGTTGATACCTTCCCAGCCATTCCTGGAACCCGGAATCATCCTTTTTGCTCGGGAGCATGAGATCGAAGTAGCCGGGCCGGCCCCACGATGCGCGAGCCCACTGCACAACCGATTCCCGCATTTCTTCAGGCATCCCGATCGGATAGTCATCCGCTCGCATCAACCTGGGAAAGGTGTTGATCAGCACCAACGCCGTGGTCCTCTCCGGGTGAATCGCCGCGAACGTCATGCCCATGAAACCGCCTTCGACTTCGGCCACGACCGCCGCCCTATCAATGGCCGCAGCGTCCATGACGACGCGGGCGTCGTCCGTCCAGTTTTCGGGGGTGGGAGGCTTTCCCAATGGTATGCCGTCTGAGGCTCCGGAACCACGATTGTCGAAGTAGAGGACCCGGCTGAATGAGGCCAGCCGTTCGAAGTAGTGAGCGGGAATCGGGTGGTCCCAGATCATCTCGGCGTGCGACTCGAGAGAGGTCATGTAGATGAGGTCGGTGGGACCCGTTCCAAATTGCTGGTAGGCGACCTGGCCTTCACCGGTGTCGGCGTATTTCGTTTCCGGTCGGTCATCCATCAGGCTCGTAGCAACCCCCTTTGAGGGAAGGAGCGTAGCGGTACGGGGGTGCTGCGCACGGCTGCGCGGAGAACGGCTCGTGGCACCCCCCATCGCCCACACGATCGGCCCGGAACGATCGTTATGAGCGGGTATTGCCCTTCGCCAGTCTGATCAACTCGGCAACCACGCCGATGCCGACAGCGACTATGGCCAGGATGAGAGCCCATTCGGCCACCGACTTCCAGCCGAATTCGTAGGCCGAGAAGTCGAAGGGGAATACCTGGTAGATGCGCACGGTGACGACCAGGCTGATCGGCGAGCAGCCCGATCTGGGTCAGCGACTTGAACCACCCGGCGTCGAAGCCGAGATAGACCAGGTTCACGGCGATGGCCGCTCCCAGCGACACGTTGAGGATCGGCAAGACCCGTTCGAAGTCGTTCGTCAGGAACGGGAAGATGTCCCACGCCAGCAGGTTGTTGGCGGCGATGACAAGGGCAACGTTGACCAGGATGGCCACCATGTAGCCGAACCGCCGGGTGGCAGGCGAGGGTCCGGGCTTGGTGCGGACAGGTTCGGGATGCGTCAATGTCTGTTCCATGCTTCCACCGTACGGAAGCCGGTCGCGTGGCTGAAGGGGCCAGAAGTCCGTTGCGCCATGGCGGTTGGCCCCACCGGCAGCCTGACGGTCAACGACGACCGTTTCAGACTGGCCCGGCCCCAGCGTCGGACCAAGCAAACCGAGGTACTCACAATGGTTGCTCCCGGCTATCTTGGCGCTCTCAATTCCGGAACGGAGCCCGATGTCGAAGCAGAAGACCGGGATCGCCTGGGTGGCCCTGGCGGCCGCCCTGTGGGGAACGGATGCCCTGTTCCGGCGCGGTCTTGCTCTGGAACTTCCGGCCGCCACGGTTGTCTTTTTCGAGCACATCGTGCTGGTGGTGTTGACCATTCCCTGGTTGCTGCGCTCCCGGCGGCTTGTAGCCAAATTGGGGGCCGGGGATCTGGTGGCGTTGTTCCTGATCGGGGCCGGCGCTTCGGCAACCGCAACCATCTTGTTCACCGCAGCCTTCTCATACGGTGATCCCAACACACCGCTCCTGCTCCAGAAACTCCAACCGCTGGTGGCCGTCCTGGGAGCGAGGCTGCTCCTTGGCGAAGCCCTCTTATCCCGCTACTGGTTGTTCCTGGTGGCCGGGCTGGGTGGCGCCTATCTGATTGCTTTCCCCGATCCTCTGCAGGTGTCCGTCACCCAACTCGCGCCGGCCTTGCTGGCGGTCGGGGCGGCCGCCTTGTGGGGCATGGGGACCGTGTTGGGGCGCCGCTTGTCGGCCCGCCTCGAGTTCCGCGACCTCACCGCCTGGCGGTTCGCGATTGGCATGCCGGTTGCCGGGCTCATCTGGATTCTGCAAGCCGGCCCTCCGGTCGGGGTCTCCGACGGCCAGGACGTGCTGGCCATCATCGTGCTGGCTCTCGTTCCCGGGTTGGCCGCAATGCTGATCTACTACCGGGGACTGTCCCGCACCCCCGCTTCGGCGGCGACGATCGCCGAGCTGGCGTTCCCGCTGTCGGCTGCCGCGGTCAACTATCTCGCGTTCGGTGCGGTCCTGACGTCGTCGCAGTGGCTGGGGATGCTGGTCCTGGCGGGAGCAATCACGTGGATGAGTTTGTTGGGAGCCCGGGATCCGAAAGAGGTCGGGGTGGTCGCTGAGACTTCCCTAGCCCACGGCGCGTAGCCGGTCGTTATTCGCGATCGGTTCGGGAACCGATCGATCTTTGGTCCGGAACCCACGAACGGGTGTCATAATCGCACCACGCATGGAGATCACCTTTCTCATCGCTGCCTTCGGATTTGGTCTCCTGGCCAGGGCGGGCGGACTGCCACCACTGGTGGGCTACCTCGTAGCCGGCTTCGTGCTCCACGCCTTCGGATACGAATCAAGCGCGGCCATTGAGTCCATCTCCGAGATCGGGGTGCTGCTCCTCTTGTTCGGGATCGGTCTCAAGCTTCGCCTCCGCACGCTGGCCCGACCCGAGGTGTGGGGGAGTGCCACGCTGGTGGCAGCCGGGTTCACCGTGGTGGTCGGCGGTCTGCTTCTCGGGTTCGGTGCCCTCGGGGTGCCTCTGGCGCGTGATCTGGATCTCGGCTCGGCTGCCATTATCGGGTTTGCGTTCTCCTTCTCAAGCACGGTGTTCGCCGTCAAGGCGCTCGAAATCGCCAACGAGTCGGCGTCGTTGAGCGGGCGACTGGCGGTAGGGGTCCTCATCATGCAAGACCTCTTCGCCGTTGTCTTCCTGGTGGTTGTTGCCGGGGAATGGCCCTCTGCCTGGGCCCTCCTGGTCGTGCCCGCCATCTTCGTCGCCCGTCCGGTGTTCGGATGGTTGCTCAATCGGAGTGGACACGGGGAAGTCCTCGTGCTGCTCGGCTTCACGCTCGCCGTCGGGGTCGGTGCAGGTACCTTCAGCCTGATCGGGCTCAAACCCGATCTGGGAGCTCTGGTCGCCGGCCTCGTCCTCTCCGGGCACATTCGGTCGGGAGAGATGGCCGACCGGTTGCTGGGATTCAAGGACCTGCTCCTGGTCGGATTCTTTCTATCCATTGGATTGGGAGGTGCCCCGTCCCCGACTGCCTGGATCGTCGGGCTGACGATCCTGATCCTGATACCCCTCCGGAGTGGCGGCTTCTTCTGGTTGTTCACCCGGTCCCGTCTCCGCGCCAGGACCTCGTTGCATGCGTCCTTGACCCTTTCGACCTACAGCGAGTTCGGGCTGATCGTCGGAGCAGCCGCACTATCGGCCGGCCTCATCGATCAGGCGTGGGTCTCGACGGTGGCCGTGGCGGTTGGGGCCTCCTTCGTTCTGGCCTCCGCGGCCAGCACCGCCCGATACCGCCTGTATGAACGGTGGTCGAAACAGCTCACCGCTCTGGAACGGCATCCCTCCGCTCCCGAGGACGCCATCATCGACTGCGGGGATGCGCGAGTGTTGGTCTTCGGGATGGGCCGGGTGGGCACCGGTGCCTACGACGAGATGGTCTTGCGAAGGGGGCCGGTGGTGGTCGGGGTCGATCGACGCGACGAGACCGTTGAGCAGCATCGCAGCGAGGGGCGCGATGCGGTGCGGGGCGACGCCCTCGACCGGGACTTCTGGGAGCGGGTCCGGTTCCATCCCCACGTGGAGCTGGTGGTCGCTTCCATGAGTAGCCACCAGGCCAATCTCGAATGCGCCCGGCGGGTTCGCGAGTTTCTCCCCAACGCCCGGATCGCATCGATCGCCACCTACCCGGACCAGGTTGCAGAACTTCGCGAAGCAGGCGTTGATGTCGCCCGCAACCTGTACGAGGAGGCCGGTCAGGCTCTCGCCGATGATGCCGTCGCCGAAGTCTTCGGCAGCGAGGGGTAGGCCTTTCCGGTCGTCAGTCCCCGGACCGGAGTACGTCCGGTGAGCCGAGGAGTCGCAAACGTAACGAGCGCATCCGTGCCGTTAACGAGCACTCCGCGGAATGTGCGTTATGGCGCATATCAGCCGGATCTGGGCGGTCAATGTCGTCAATTGTTTTGGTACCAGTGCCGATACCGACGAAGTGACTACGAAGCGCCATACAGCCAGGTCCGTCAGTCGTCTGCTGAGTGGGAGGTCGGAGATGTCAGGTGTGTTCGACAGCTCGGCCCGCTGGGCTGCAGCCCCGATGCTGCTTGTTGCGTTCGGCAGCAATGGAGAGAACGATGTCTCTTGGATCGACGGTCGGGTCACGTTCGTCGCCGTCACGACAGTCTTGGCTGTCGGCGTGCTTGCGGTGGCTGGATCGGTTCGTTGGGGCGTGGCTCCACAAGATACTCGACTGTTCAACAGGCGGGTGTTGGGGGGGTTAGCCGCGGGAAGTCTGGTGATCGGGTTGCTCGTGGCGCTGGCCGTCGGTGATCCCAATCAGCGGCCCTGTCCAGACGACTTCTCAGGATGTGAAGGCGATATCCTCACCGCGATAGTGCTGGGGATGTTGCAGACCGTGACGCTCGTTGCGTTGCCGGTCGTGATCGCAAGTATCGCCCGATGGCGTGACGCAGCGAGATGGGCAGCACTTGGCTCAGCGATCGTGATAAGCGGTGTGCTGATACTGAATGGCGATTGGGGTCTTTTTGACGAGCCCTATCGGCTGGGCGGATTGATCTTCGTTGCTGGGTGGGTGACTCTTCCCGTCAGTTCTCCGGTCGAGCATGGTTTCCGGGCCGCTGCGCTGGCCACCTTTATCGTTGTGGGTGAGGGCGCGTCATACCAATGGGATCCGTGGATCCTGCTGTTTGCCATCCCGAGCTTGGGCATCGCTGTTGCCCTTGACCGCGTCACACAACTGCTGACAGGGCGAATATCCAAATTGCTACGAGTTGGCTGACCGAGTACCCCGCAAGGAAGCTGCGATAGCCGACACGCCCTCTGAACAACCGTCGAGAAGACAGAACCTCACGCCCTGTCTTCAATCAACGCAACGAGAACCGCTCCTCGACGTGACGATCCAGCGCACTTGGTGGAATGGGCGATATCCCTCGGTATCAGTTGTTCGGCGTTCTCGTTGCGTCCGAGGAGATCCACGGCGACGAAGGCGCTGGTTCAGGCATGTCGAGGAACTAGGCAGACGGGACGGACCGCAGGGTCCAGTATTACTCGCACATCCTCCTGAGGCTTCTGGTCAGCAACCGTCACTTTGTGGATGTCGCCCGAGCATGTCGCTCGCCACAGGCGTGCGGGCACGGCGGCTGCGACGTCTTGCGACGGGGATTCGCCTTCAGGGCCGGCTTTCGCCTCTAGCGGGCTGCCCAATCAGGGGTGATAATGGAGTTAGCCCTGAACGCCGAGGAGGTGCGACCGATGAAAGCCACCAAGACCGTGCACGTCGACGCGACGCCGGAACAAGTGCTCTCCTTCATGCTCGATACGACCGCCACCCCACCGGGCATGACGATGGAGGCCGTGTACGAGAGCCCAGATGTTGTCGGCAACTCGTACGAATGGACCTTCAAGATGCTCGGCATGCCACGCAAAGGGGTGACGGTCTTCACCGACTACGTCCCCGGCGAGCGAATTGCCGTCCGGAACTTCGGAGCGATGGAGGGAACCCAAACGCAGACTGTCGAGCCGGACAATGACGGGTCGAAGGTGACCCACGAAATGGACAGCCGCCTTGCCGTTCCCTTGATCAGCCGTTTCCTCGACCCCATGCTGCGAAAGGGGTGGGAGAAGAACCTCGAGTGGGGCAAGCGGGAGATCGAGAAGCGGGCGAAGGGCAAGAAGGCAACCGCCTAGCTGCACCTGCCCCGGAGGCCGTCCGAGGCCGAGCCATGCCCTCAGCTGGCAGGCGATGACGAGCGAAACTGTCCCTCGGTGGCGCTTTGTGTTGGGTAGCTGAGCACCACCAGCGGCGACCATGTACGCACATTTGGGAGGCGTCCGCCCAGATCACTCGGCGCACCTCGTTCCGAGCAGAACCGGTAGGGAGGTTGGGTTGCTGCAATCGGCGCTGTTTCTACCTTTTTCTGGAAACCGGCCGCTCAGCCAGCGCATAATCACGCGTCGCCTGGGCATGGCACCCATTCGATTCCGAGCCGAACCGGCACATGCATTCACGGAGGGATCTCCAGCCTGAATCTGGGGCCGGGAAGGTCTGCGTTGGGGTGCTGAGGGCGTTCGGGCCGCCCCGTCGAATTGCCCGGCCCCCGGCGTATCATCCCCGCTATGGCCAAACTCCTCGCCTCCCTCCTCGTCGCGTCCTTCCTGTTCGCCTCTTGTGCCGGTACCGCAGCCGGCGATGTTGGCGACTTCTCCGAGATCCAACAGGGTGACGTGACGATCACACCGGATTCGTCCGGTACGACGGCGAGCCTCACCGTCGCCACCAACATCGACGCCGTCTGTGCGGTCTCCTACGGGCCAACCGAAGCCTTGGGGTCTCTCTCAACCGACCAGGACATGGGCGGAGGCGCCCACGATGACCACCGGGCCGTGATGGCCGGACTGGATCCGGAAACGACCTATTACTACCGGCTGCAGGGCGTTGGCATTGACGGGCGTTTGTACAGCAGCGACCTCATGACGTTCATCACACCCGCAGCCGCCGCTACGGGTGCCCCCGGCCCCAATCTCGCCGTCGACGGGACCGTGGTTGATTTCTCGTCGCAGTTCTCTGACGCGTTTGCTGCCCCCAACGCCATCGACGGAGATCTTGGGACTGAATGGTCGTCAGCGGGGGATGGAGACGATGCCTTTATCGCGGTAGACCTTGGGGATGCGCTGGAGATCGTCGGAGTCGGATTTCGCTCCAGGGAGATGAGCGACGGCAGCGCCATTGCCAACACGTACACCGTCACCATCGACGGTGTGACCCACGGGCCTTATACGGCCGGACCGGGCTTGGCGATCGGAGCGTTGAGCACCGTCGCCCGGGTAATTCGCTTTGACGTCGACACCTCAACGGGCGGCAATACCGGGGCTATCGAAGTAGAGATCTACGGAGTGGCCGGCTAACCATCTCGAACGTCGCTACCCATCCAGCGCCGCCTGAGAATGAGAGCCATCTGAGCGCCGTGACCCCTCGGGGGCGAGTAGCGTCATGACACCTCAGAGAGGGAGGAACCGTGAAGCCGCACAGCACGGCTGTCGCTTATCGCGCGCAGGAGTCGGTCCCCTTCGACTCACCGCTCGGTCTTGCCCGCCATATTTCGGTCGGCGGCGTCGCAGGGCTGATCACCGGGTTGCTGGTCGGCGGTTTCGGGGGGCGCTTGTTCATGCGCATCGCCGGCGCCGCCAATCCCGCCGCCCGGGGCAGGACGACGGAAGCCGGGTTCACCGTCGGGCGCATCACCCTGGATGGAACGCTCGGGCTGGTGATATTCGTTGGTCTTTTCGTCGGGGTCGGGGGAGCGGTCCTGTACTTGGTTTTCCGCCCCTGGTTGCACAGAGCGGGGAAATGGCGCGGTGTCGCGTTCGGGGTGTTGCTCTTCGCCGTCGGGAGCGCCACCTCGGACATCCTCAATCCCGACAACATCGATTTCACGATTCTTGGCAATGGGGTTCTGCTCGTGACTTTGATCTTCGGGCTGTTCGTCGGTTTTGGTGTCTTCATCGATTGGCTGTTCGGGGTCCTGAACCTTCGGATGCCTCCAGCGGACCGAAAGGCGGTCCGGGTCGCGTATCCCGTGCTGGCGTCGCTCGGCCTCAGCGTGGCAGTTCTCATCGTCCCTTTCGCCCTGTTCTCGGACCAAGCCTGCGATTGTGATCCGCCGCTGATCGCGTCGTCCTTCGTGGTCGTGGCCGCAGTCGGCACGGCGGTGCGGTGGTGGAACGGCCTGCACGAGCGGCGCTACTTGCCGATCGCCAGAATGCTGGGATTGATCGGACTCGGCGGGGCCTATGTTTTCGGATTGATCCGGGCGATCACGGACGCGATCGAGGTCATCCGATAGCCCCTGAATCGCGGCTCGGGGTGGTCTCGTCGTTCGGTCGGGATGGAGTGTCCGGGCCGCTACGCTCCGATGGTGAAGCCCCGATCATCATGAGCGAAGCAAGCCGCCAGGTCCTAACGGTCCGGCGTCAACCACCAGACTTCCGGAAGGTGGTGGTCCGTCGGCTGGAGCTCCTGTCCCGTCACATGGCCGGGCTCACGCTGACCGGACCGGATCTCGAAGGTTTCGCCGTTGATCAACCGGCCGCCAGTGTCCGCTTGCTCCTGCCTCTGCCCGGAAACACCGGGCTCGTCATACCTGCATGGAACGGAAACGAGTTCCTCTTGGCCGATGGAAGCCGGCCGATCATTCGGACGTTCACCCCGCGTCGCTTCGACCCCGAAACCCTCGAACTCGATCTCGAGATTGTTATCCACCCCGGGGGCACGGTCTCGGGGTGGGTCCAGGAGGCAAGCCCGGGTGATCCTGTCGCGATCTCCGGGCCGGGACGGGGCTACGCCATCGACGGAACCGCCGGATCTTTTCTCCTCGCAGGCGATGAGACGGCCCTTCCGGCGATGAGCCAGCTGCTCGAGGTTCTTCCCGCCGACACCGCCGTTCAGGTCCATGTCGAAGTTGCCCACCCGGACGCCCGCCTCGCGTTGCCCGGGCATCCCCGGGCAACGGTTGCGTGGCACGACCGGCCACCCGGATCTCTCCCGGGCGACGCACTCATCGCAGCCATTCGGGCGGCCGACGTCGATCCGGGGGTTCGCGTGTGGATCGCCGGCGAAGCCGCCTCCATGCACGCTATCCGCCGTCACCTCTTCGACGACCGTCAACTACCCCGCGACCAGGCGACGGTGCGCGGCTATTGGAAACATGCCCGTTGAAAGATCCCCGTCTAACTCTTAGGAGCAGAAAACCGTGAACCATCTACCCGTCGACGAATCCCACCGCCTGGAGACCGGCCAACTGGACCTACCTCCCCGACTCTTGCTGGGTCCCGGCCCCTCCAACGCCCACCCGCGAGTGCTGCAGGCGCTGAGCATGCGGCAGGTGGGACACCTCGACCCGGCGTTCATCGGGTTGATGAACGAAACCCAGGAACTGCTGCGGTACGCATGGCAGACCGATAACCAGCTCACCATTCCGGTCAGCGGCACGGGCAGCGCCGCGATGGAGGCGACCCTCGCAAATACCGTGGAGCCCGGTGACGTCGTGCTGGTTGGCGTCAACGGATACTTCGGCTTGCGGCTGGTCGATATGGCCGGCCGCTACGGCGGCGACGTGCGCAGTATGGAAAAGCCCTGGGGAGAGGTGTTCAGCCTCGACGACCTGCGGGCCGGGTTAAAAGAACACCGTCCCGCCATCCTGGCCCTGGTACATGCCGAGACCTCGACCGGTGCCCGGCAGCCGCTGGAAGGTGTTGGCGAACTGTGTCGCGAGTTCAACACCTTGCTTCTCGTCGACAGCGTCACGAGTCTGGGCGGTGTGCCGCTCTTTCTCGACGAATGGGGCGTGGACATGGCGTACAGCGGCAGTCAGAAATGCCTCAGCTGTCCACCCGGGATCGCGCCGCTCACGTTCGGTCCCCGGGCGGTCGAGAAGCTGGCGAATCGAACCACCAAGGTGCCCAATTGGTACCTCGACCTGTCGCTCGTAGGCAAGTACTGGGGGAGTGAGCGCACCTATCACCACACGGCGCCCATCAACATGAACTACGCACTGCGCGAAGCTCTGCGCCTGGTAGCCGAAGAGGGCCTCGAGCAGCGCTGGGCGCGTCACCGGGCCACCGCCGAGCTGTTCTGGGAGGGTCTGGCCGGGATCGGGTTGGGTTGTCACGTCGACCGGGACTATCGGCTGGCAAGTCTGACCACAGTGCGGGTGCCGGACGGAGTTGATGCCAAGGCCGTCTCCGGACATTTGCTCAATGAATACAACATTGAGATCGCCGGTGGCCTTGGTGAACTGGCCGGACGAGTGTGGCGGGTCGGGTTGATGGGCTTCAACAGCCGACCCGAGAACGTGGTGCTGCTGTTGAGCGCCCTCCGGGAGGCCCTCGACCGGCAATGATCGAGCCGGACGGGGCCACTCACAGGCGAATGGTGGCAACCGCCGGTTCGGTGAGGCTTCCGAGCCAGAGATGGCCTTCGTGTTCCCGTACCGAGGTGATCGGGGCGTAGCCGCCGGCGGGATCCTGGAGGTTGTGGATTACGGCACCCGACTCCTCGTCGAAGCCGACGACAGGCGACGGAACAGCCTTCCGGTATTCGAATGCTCGAACAGATCGTCCCGGTAGTACGCAAGGCGAAACCGTCGTGACGTGTCGGTGAAGTAGATCGACCCGTCATCGCCGATCGCCGCATTGTTGGTAAACCGAAAGGGCACTCCCTCGTAGCCGTCGGCCAGCACCTCAACACGAGCGTCGCCGATGGCCGGCAGTCCCAGATTGGCGTCGCACACAATCAGCCGGCCGTCGGGGTGGATCTCAACGCCCAGGGGTCTTCCACCTGTATCTGCTATCAAGCGATGGTCGGAACCGTCGGGGGCTGAGCTCATCACCCTGCCGTCATCGAGGCCGTAGATAACGCGGCCGCTCTTGTCGACGGCGACGTCTTCGGGTCCCCTTCCCGGGACCGGGACGCGGCGCACCGCCGCCAGGAGGGCGTTCGACTCATAGCTGCCGGTGAGCCCCTGATCGGGAGGAGGTGTCCAGGCGACCGGATCGATGCGGGGGCGGTCCATGCAATGAAGCGTACCGGATGCCCCTCAGGCTGGTAGTCAGGTGCGCTTGGAGAAGCCGGCACCGAGGAGGATGCCCAGGCCGGTTCCCAGACCGATCCAAACTGCGTTGTCGTTGAGCGCAAAGAGAACGGTTCCGATGGCAACGCCGAAGATCAGGCCGACACCGGCCGGGGTGGGTTTTCGGGTTTTGCGGTCCGCTGGTTCGGTGATGGAGCAAACCCTAACGGCGGCAGGGGGGGCATCTTGATGCCTGCGGGGCGGGATGATCTCCACCGGTGACGTTGGCGGCCTCTTTGGTGTCTTGCGACCGAGAACCTCCGCTCAGTGACCCCCTCACAGTATGTTTCGATCAGCAAAGGAGGGTTGTGGCAGAGCGGCCGAGTGGAACAGTCACATTTCTGTTCACCGACATCGAGGACAGCGCCCGCCTGTGGGATCGCCATCCTGGAGTCATGCGCGAAGCGCTGGCCCGGCAAGGAACTCGGATCGCCATCCGCATCGGTGATGGTGTAATTAAAGACTTCCGTCAGGCCCGCAGGCGGCACACTGCCCAGCGCCGGCGGCGTGTAGCTGTACGTACCGTCAGTATTGATCGTCAGCGAACCACCATTGGCCGTCGCAAACGGAGTGCCCAGCGTGATCGCACTGCCACCCTGGTCCGCCGCCGTCACCGTGGTCGGCTCATCGCCCAGACCGTCATTGCCCAGCACATCGCCAGACACATCCGCACCGCCTTCAGTGGCCGTGTTGGTATCCACAGCCGCCACCGGCAGCAAGTCAGAGTCGCTCACCGTAATGGTCAGCGTCGAGGAACTCGGATCGCCATCCGCATCGGTGATGGTGTAATTAAAGACTTCCGTCAGGCCCGCAGGCGGCACACTGCCCAGCGCCGGCGGCGTGTAGCTGTACGTACCGTCAGTATTGATCGTCAGCGAACCACCATTGGCCGTCGCAAACGGAGTGCCCAGCGTGATCGCACTGCCACCCTGGTCCGCCGCCGTCACCGTGGTCGGCTCATCGCCCAGACCGTCATTGCCCAGCACATCGCCAGACACATCCGCACCGCCTTCAGTGGCCGTGTTGGTATCCACAGCCGCCACCGGCAGCAAGTCAGAGTCGCTCACCGTAATGGTCAGCGTCGAGGAACTCGGATCGCCATCCGCATCGGTGATGGTGTAATTAAAGACTTCCGTCAGGCCCGCAGGCGGCACACTGCCCAGCGCCGGCGGCGTGTAGCTGTACGTACCGTCAGTATTGATCGTCAGCGAACCGCCATTGGCCGTCGCAAACGGAGTGCCCAGCGTGATCGCACTGCCACCCTGGCCGCCGTCACCGTGGTCGGCTCATCGCCCAGACCGTCATTGCCCACATCGCCAGACACATCCGCCCGCTTCACGATGCCGTAGTGAAAGGAGCGATTCAGAAGCACCACGGCTACATTTTCGCCACCGGTGGTGACAGCTTCTCCGCAGCATTTGCACGCCCCATGCAAGCGGTGGATGCAGCGCTCGAGGCGCAGCAGACGCTTGCAGCAGAGGATTGGGGTGAACTGGGAGCGCTGCGAGTCGGCATGGCCATTCACACGGGAATCGCCGACGAACGGGAGGGCGACTACTTCGGACCGCCGGTCAATCGGACGGGCCGGATTCTCACCCTGGCCCGCGGTGGTGATGTACTCATCTCACAGACCACGCTCGACCTGCTGCGCCACCATCTCCAGGCAGCCGGGGTAACCACGACCGATTTGGGTCAGCGCCGCCTCAAGGGGATCGGGATACCCGAACGGATCCATGAACTCGACCTGGGCGCCGAACCGCCTCGCCGGCCGTCGAAACGACGGGCGCTCATTGCCGGGTTGCTGGCCGCTGGAGCCATTGTGGCGATCGTCGTGGTCCCGCAGCAGTCGAGTACCACCACCACGGCCACCAATGACTCGACAACGCTGCCGGAAAATGCCTCCGTCCCGGATCCGGTCGGAGTGCCGGTATGGGAAGAGTCCCTGGGAGCGCCCTCTTCGGGCCTCGCCATCGACGGCGATGTTGTGTATGTCGCAACTGCCGAAGGCATTCTCCGGGCCATGGATATCGAGTCGGGCGACGAACTCTGGCGTTTCGATGCGCTGGGTCCGATCGATCATCCTCCGCTGGTCTCGGGAGGCGTCGTCTATGTGACTACCCGCGCCGGGTACCGGCTGTTCGGGTTGTCGTTGTCGGGTGAAGAGCGGCTACGGTGCTCGTTCGGTTTTCTCGAACCGGGGCCGCCGACGGTGGTCAACCGGACGATCATGCTGGGCGCCGGAGGTTCCGGGTTCCTGTACGAGGTCGACATCTCGGCGGGCACACAGTGTGAACCCCGGCCCGACGAATACCCACTGACCGGGCTCCAGCAGATCACGACCGCCCCGGTGGCGGCCGACGGCGATCTATACCTGGGTGATGCGCGCGGTGATGTCCTGGCGGTCAGAAGCGATGACCCGAACCAGAAAGCGTGGCCGAATCGATACTTCACCGGCGCCGGGACGGTGGCGAATGAATATGACGGCCGTGTGGAGTCCCTCACTGCGCTGGAAGTGACCCGGGTTGAAGCCACCGGCCAGCGGACCGAAGTCACTTTGTTCATCACCGATGCGGAGGGGTTCCTGCATATCGTGAATGGGAAGGACGGAACCCGGCGGTCCGATCCGGTGTTGATCAACGGTACGCCCGCCGTGGTCGACAAGCTGGTGTACTACCTCGAACCGGGATGGCTGGTGGCACTCGACCCGGATCTCGACGAAAAGCGGCTCGAGATTCCGGAGGATCAACCGAGCGTCGGACCCGTGATCGACAACGGTGTTGGTTTCTACGGGACCGAAAATGGAACCGTGATAGCCGTAGCTCTCGATTCCGGGAATGTGATCATGCGGGCGGCGAATGAAGGACCGGCGGAGTTCTTGGCCGTCTCCGGTCGCCTGGTCGTAGTGGTCGACGGGGCAGGCTCCATACGGGTAGTTGAAGTTCCTTCTCCATGACACCGGCCTGCAGCGTTGGCCTTCGCAACCCCGGCAGGCGCCCGCTCATCCGTCGGTGAATTCGATCGACGCCAGGATCGGTTCTGCGACCTCGGACCAGTATTGATCGAATCGCGATGCATCGGTAGCGATCTCCAAACCGATCGGTCCACCCGCTACATCGATGATCAACAACCTCACCCGGGCCCCATCGATCCACCCGTATGCCTCAACGAAGCTCGAGATATTGATGAGACAGCCGACGGCCGGGCAATCATCCACGGTGAAATCGATCTGGGTTCCGGAGGCACCCCAATATTCAACCGCCGACGCCTCCAGGTCCTGTACCCACGGGAGAGAATCGAATGGAAACACCAACAATTCACCGGCCGGGTCGGGAGCAAAGGCGTACAGAGCACGGGTGTTCGTTTCCTCGATTGCCACCAGCTCGATATTCTCGCCGCCTGATTGGAAAGTCACCTCCTGGGTGAAGGTGAAGCCCGGTTCGAAGAGTTGGGTCGAGTAGGTCCCCGGCAAATACCCGATGACGTCGCTGAAGAATCGCCCGGGTTTCATATGCGGCGGACAAACGAACCCCCTGGTGTTGTACAGCACGCCTTCACGTTCGGTGCACTCCGGGTCGGCGGAGGTTGTTGGCGTTGAGGTGGCAGTCGTGACGGGTTCTGATCCGGCCGGGCCTGCCGGTTGGGTGGTCGATGGTGAGGTGGGGGCCTGTCCGGACTCACCGGGCGTCGAGCACGACGCCGCGATTAGGAACAGAACCAACCAGACAAACCGCATCAGACTGCGCTCCCTCTCTCCGCTTGCCGGTGCGCGACCATCCTATGTTGCGCGGACCATCTCGGAGTCCGAGATGGTCGAAACTTGTCGGGAACTGCTTGTCCGGCCGGAACGTCTCATGGGCAAGGCGGGACCTGCCCGCTCGAACTAGAAGGAAGAACAACACCATGCTTGCGCGACGCAAAGCCGTCTATTCGATCTTGATGGTGGCCGGCCTCGCCCTCGCTGCCTGTGCGCAGAGCGATACGACCACGACGACGCAACCTGTCCCCACCATTTCCACGACCGCGGCTGCACAAGCCACGGACCAATTCGGGTTTGTCCAGAGCCTCACCGACGGCACCCTGGTCTTCGATCCCGCTCAATTGCTGACCGGCGATGAAGCCTTGACCGCCGCTCGCCAAGCCGGCATCATCGGCGCCGACGAGGACCTGCCCAACGACTTCTTCATTCTGAATCCCGACCAGACCGACGAGCGTGAACTCACGGTGGTCGATGACGCCGAGTTCGTCATGGTCGGATTCGATGCTTCGGGGGGCTTGACCGACTCGCCCGTTTCGGCTGCCGAGTTCGAGGCGGTGCTGTCCGGTTCGGTCGATACCTCTGGTTTCTATGGGATCGTTCCCGGTGACCTACCCATGACCCTCGTGCTGAACGGTGACACGGTCATCGGTGGCACCCAGACCTACCTGCCCTGAGACGCTACCCGGGCGCCAGGCGACGATCGGACATCGGAGACCGAAGAACGGGTTATCCGAGCGCAGCGGCGAAACGTTTGAAAGCGGTCGCCGCCGAACCGGCCAGCCGCCCGGAATGGCCGAAGAACGCCACCTCAAAATCGAACTCGGCTATGTGGCGCAGGCTGGCATCAAACGTGGGTGTGGACCGATTCATGAACCCGCGCTTGATCTCTCCGTTCCTCGTGGACATGGCCGCGTCGCCGACGAAGAGGGCTCCGCCGCTGCGGTCGAGCAGGAACGATACATGTCCCGGGGTATGGCCGGGAGTATCCACAACGGCCAGGTCTTCCGGCAGAGAGCCGGTGTCGCCTTCGGCAACGAACTGATCAACGTCGACGCTACGAGATCGGGGTACGAGGCGAAGCAGCGACTCGATGAACGGGACCCGATCGAGAGCCGGCGGGGGCGGCGATGCCTCGTCCCCCCGAATGGCGGGAGCGTCGATCGCCGAGGCGTATAGCGGAGCGGTGGTCTCACGTTTGAGGGCAGCGGCTCCCCCCACATGATCGAAGTGGGAGTGGGTGACGGCAATGGCACGAACATTGGCCAGAGACCGTCCAATGGCGGCCAGGCCGTCGATGATCGCTCTGTGCCGTCCGGGGAGACCTGTGTCGATGAGCGTCACTCCCTCGTCCCCGTCGATGATGTACGAACGGGAGTAACCGGGAACTTCATATACGCCCGAAACGATGGTGTCCACGTGCATGAAGGTAGCAGCCGTATCCGGTGCGGCGCCGTGATCGTCAGCGCGGCGTGTCGCCAACTTCGACGAAGATCTCGATCGGGTCGAGGACCTCGACTGTGACCGTTGCGTCGTACATGGTGCCGCTCACCGGATCGGTGAGCACACAGGAGATCGTACCGCCGGGTTCGACAACCATCCCCCGGTCGCCGCAATCGAAGTTCTCCGTTCCGAGGGTTTCCCCGACGCTCTCTTCTAGGGCTTGTACGGCTAATTCCTCAATCACGGTCAGGCCCTCCGCCGTGACGAGATTCACGCTCTGGACGTCAACTATGTCGCCTTCTTCCATGACGGCATCGAAGCGGATGGTCTCTCCGCTTTCCGTGGCTGCAGTACAGGTGAACGTATCGCCCGGTTCCGGTTTCTCGATCTCCTGGCACGTTGCGTTGAGCGGTCCGATCCCTGCTTGCGCGGCAATGTCCCCTTCAATGAGGTTGACCGCTGCCTGGGCCGCATCGGCCCCCCCGAACGACAGCGACACGTCAACCGAACATCCCACCGTCAAGAGCATGCACAATCCAAGAATCCGATAGTGTTTCATGGCTCTCCTCAGCGCCAAGAATACGCCGATGGAAACGCTCCGGGCTCTCGAATCTTCGTAGGTCGTCGATCGTGGGGGAGCGGTAGCTGCGGTGAGGAGCCGTCGGGCTATGTCGGGCGTGTCGATCGACCGTGGGCGGCTCGTTCCGACTCCCGCTATGAATTGTGCCGGCTGTCTGACCTCGATCTCAGAAGGGTTCGGCATGTTCATCTGGCGCGGACGATGCTGGTGTTCTACGACTCGGCGCTTGGGGGTTCTAGCTTCGGGAGTGGGGCGCTACCGCAGGACTGGACGGGTTCGGCAGCGGCCGGATGGGCTTCGATCTGACCGTCGGAGCCAATGGCCACGACCATGCAGAAATCGGTTTCGTCGGTGCGGAACACGGCGATGCTCGTCGACACCCAACCGAATACCCCATTGCTTCCACTGTTCATCTCACTCCCCGGGCTCAATTGCTCTACTCCTCCAGGAAGGGCGAGGTCGTTGATCGCACCGGTGAGCAGCTCGGTGAGGTCCCCGACATCACGACTAATCGCGTAGTCATCCAAGGGAGTGCTGATCGCTACCGCCAGCTGAGTGCCGATCGACTCGGCAAGCGTTTCCTTGGCGGTGGCATCTGACGAGCAGCCGGCAGCGAGCAACGACATCGCCACCAAAGTTGACACAAGCACTTTCACTTCGTCACCTGTCCTTGCAGTCTGGTCCTCTACCCGGAGAGGAACGTGGAGATCCCACATCGTGAGTCAAAGATCACACCCTAAGAACGAACAAATGGCTCGTTGGGTTTATCTCGTTCTCGCGGTTCTTCTGCGCCTAGCAAACCGGAAATCGCAAGGGGTCCAGGCAATGTCTTCTCACCGGATTCCTATCCAATTCTCAGCAACCTCCTAGTTGTCTCCGCTGAACTGGAGGTAACCAACAAGGAGAAACGACATGACCCAGGTCCTCACCGTCGCTCAGATAGGCAGGTACGGGTTTGATCACATGGATGGTTGGGGCTGGGTTCCGGCTGTCATCGGCTTGGTGTTCCTGACAGCCATCATCGGACTGCTCGCCTGGTTCGTCGTGTCCATGGTGCGGAGGCCGATTGGGACGACGTCGGGAGGCGCCAGGGCGCTCCTCGACGAGCGCTATGCCAAAGGCGAGATCGACCGGGAAGATTATCTCGCTCGCAGGTCCGATCTCGACAAGTAGCCAACCTCAACCCGGTTCCGCTCGGGAATGGAACCGGGTCGCGTGTGATTGACTACATCGACCCACCGAAAGATGTCAATCACATGTATCCCATCGAAGCCCAGGCCCTCGACAGTCCCAGCAAGTACGTGTCCGACCAGGCCCGCCGGTACGTTGCTTCCGAGGGAACCGATATTGATCATCCGTTTGCCGAACGGATGATCCTTCTCTACTTCAGGGGCCGCCAATCCGGCCAGGTCAGGCGGGTGCCGCTGGTCTGCGTCGAAGATGGCGACGATCTGCTGATCGTGGGCTCCAAGGGCGGTGCCGACCACCACCCCGTCTGGTACCTCAATATCGACGCCGATCCCGCTGTCTGGGTTCGCAATAGGGCCGACTTCTACGAAGCCAACGCCACCACCCTCGAAGGCGAGGAGCGGGCGGCGGCCTGGGCGAAGATCGTGGAGACGATGTCGTTCTTCGGGGACTATGAACAGAAAACCGAACGCGTCATGCCGGTGGTTCGCCTATCACGGTCCGTCCACTCCGGCTAACTAGGCCAATGAGAACTGGATGAGAGGGGCGCTCTCAACCCAGGCGGGCAGGTCGGCTTTCGCTTGCTCCGGCGTCGTGTCCCAACTCTCCGTGAGGATCCGGAACAGGATTCTCGCTCGCTCCTCTGGGTCCCTGATTTCGACGGCCGTTGCCGGCAGGTCGGCGCTGACCCCTCTCTTGAGGTGGAGCGTAAAAGCAGGGTTGACGACCAGGTTGGCCAGCCAGTCCCGACGTCTCGGCCCCGGACGGCCGGTGATGAAGTATGCACCGTCGAAATGATGGAAGTAGATCTCGATGCGGCGTGGCAGACCGGTGGTGCGCCCGATGGTCGTGATGTCGACTACCCCGCCTTTGTGCAGGGCGTCGAGTATGTGTTGTTCCATGTGCCGGGAAACCTTCTGGGTTCCACCGCTATTCCCGCTCGGACTGATTGTCTCAATCAGCCGCTTCGGAGTCAGTACGCAGGGGGAAGCCGATATGCATTGTCTGGGAAGTGCGGTGGCGGGCCCGGTCCAGGAACCCGGTCCCCGGGTTGTGGCCTGCCGCACTGAGGAACACGTCACCGCCAATCTTGAACAGACGGCAGTCCTCGACCGCCCGCACATCGGCATTGCGGGGCGCCCCGTCGAGCACTCCGATCTCTCCGAAGTAGTCGCCGGTGGTCAGTTCTGCGACCGGGTGGTGTTGTCGATCCTCACCCCTGACGGTGACGGACGCTACGCCATCGGCGATGAGATACATCGCATCGGCCGGGTCTCCCTGTTGCACGATGAGGGTGCCGGTGGGGATGTTGATTTCGGTAGCAGCCGCTGCGAGTTGTTCCAGATTCGCCCGACCCAATGTTGCGAAGAGCGGACTGGCCTCCAGGGCCCGAAGCTTCGGCGCCAATTCCACCAGGCGATGCTTGGCGAGTCGATCGACCTGCAACAGGCGGGGATAGCCGAGGAGCACGGCCAACGGTGTGCCCACCCCGTAGATCAACAACGTACCGGTGAGCCCGAAGAGTGACAGCAGAACCGGGGTGATGGCCGCGCCAAGTGAGATGGCCGCCAGCACCAGGGCGATGAACACGCCGTACACCCGGGCGACCAGGTTGGGCGCGACCGTTCGTTGCAACGCGGTGAGCGCCAGAACGTCAACCACCAGGGTCCCGGCACCGCGCACTACCTGCAGAGCGAAGGCCACCGCCGGGTCGGATACGAGCACCATGAGGGCGGTCGGCAGGGTGTAGACGATCATCCCTACCGCAATTACGGTGCCCAACCGCGTCGAGTTGCCGAGTTTGTTCACCAGGGGGGCGGCGATGATTCCACCTACCCCGAGCGCGGTGAGGAGATAGCCGAAACCCTCTGCTCCCGTACCCAGATTTGTCTCACTCAAGACCACCAGGAGCACGGTGTCCGTTCCGTAGTAGAAGCTGGCCAGCACGCTGAACCCGGCCAGGAGACGGGCGGTACTCGACCCCGCCAGGGCTCTCAAACCGACGGCCATCTGAGCCAGCGGAGTCTTCTGGCCACCTTCGGTAACGTCGCTTGGTTGGCTGCGGGTCCGGACCATGCGTGTCGCTCCGGCCGCATACACGAAGGTGGCCGCGTTGATGAGGAGCGTCACCGAAGGGTCGAACCACACCAGCAACAGGGCTCCAATGGCGGGCCCGGCGATGACGGCAGAGTTATCGATCAGGCTGTTGAGCGAGTTGGCGGCTGCCAGGTCGGTCTCGCCGACGATTTCGGGGGTCAAGGCAATGATGGCAGGTTCGTAGATCGTGCCCTGGATAGTGCCGAGTGCCGCGACTACCAACGCAATGACAATCGGGCCGTTGGCCACCACGACCAGCGCCAGCAGGACGTGGGTGGCCGCCGAGGTCAGGTTGAGGGTGACGATCAGGCTGCGCCGCTCGAATCGCTCGGCCAGCACGCCGCCGTAGGCGCTGAAGAGAAGGGCAGGCACAAAACGAGCCAGGCTCACGGCTCCGGCCCATGCGGCCGATCCAGTCGCATCGAACACCCACACCATCAGGGCAACGTTGTAGGCCCAGCTTCCGATATTGGAGACGACGAACGCCGACGCCAGCCATCGATAGTCACGATGACGAAGGGCACTCCGGAACGATGCTCGCGTCTCTTCCACCACAATCCCTCTGGTGGCGGGAGACTAGGGGACCTGCAGGTCGGAGGCCGGCAAGAATCTACCGGGGCGCCAGGTCGACCTGGTCGTGGGGGAGAGGACTGCGGAAGGCCCGTAGGAACCCGGTGGGAGTGGCGTAGAGCAAGTTCGAGACCCGCGAGGTGTACACGTCTGCATACCGCTCGATCTGGCGGGCAAACAGGCTCTTGTCTGCTCCAGCCCGCATGAGCAGCCCCCACCGCTCGTTGCTCAAGGTCCCGGCTGCGATGGCCAGCGGTGTGATCAATTCATCGAGGTCGGCCAGGCGGGACCGGACCTCCTCAATCTCACGTTCGAGGCTGCGGTTGCTGCGAGTTGGTTCAACGGGTGCGTACTTGTTGCGCTGACGGATCAGCCGCAATTCGGCTTGTTCGGCTTCGAGTGCTTCTTTGTTGGCCATCAGCTCAATCAATTCGGCTTCCTGTTTGGCGAAACCTGCGAGGGCGTCGATCTCGGCCTCGAGTTCGTGGATCACGAGAGCCGTCCGCCAGCGGAGCGCCGACTTGGAGGCGTGCACATCACCGAAGAGATGGTCACCGACGTAGAGGATCTCGTCGCCGGACAGGCCGAGGCTCTTTTCCACCTGGTGAGCGGACCCACCGAAGTACACGCCTCCCGGCTCTATCGGACCGTAGGCCGGTTTGAGCAATGCCCGGTCCTCATCCACCACCCGGTACAAAGCCTGGTCGCGCTCGAAGAAATCGGGTTTGGAAGCCGAGACAATCACGGTGTCGAACAAGTCTTGCCAGGTCTGCCCGTCGGGTAATTGAGGGTCGAATACGTGGGCGAGGATCTTCTCGGCGTATTCCCATTCCGAGTTGGTGATCAGCATCAACTGCTTGCCGGCCTCCCGCTGATCGATGAGCATCGGCACCACTTTGCCGTCCGGTTCGATGAAACGATCCGGGTCGGCCAGAACCTCACCCTTGAGCGTGCCTTCCATGTGAGCAGCATCCAACGCCCGGCGCACGGTGCGGTAGAGGTTCTCATAGCCGACCACTTCGGGGATCTTTCCTTGGTCGACCAGATCGACCAGTTGAGCGAATAGCGATGCCTCAGAAAGCGAGAAGAGGGTGTTGATGAAAACCCAGCGGTTCTCATGCAGATCGACCACCGTGCCCGCATAGGCGCGACGTAGTTCGTCGAACTCGACGAGGCGGGTGCCGTGAGCGGCCCGGATCACATATCCGAACCGGGTCACCTTGAGAAGGTTGCCCAGTTCGAGGTCGATGGTGAGGCCCTGGATCACCTGATCGGGGTCGAATACCAGGTCGGCCACGGGCCAACCCCGTTCCGCCAGGCGCAGCTTGGTGTGGTGGTAGGCGCGGCGCTCCCATTCGTACGTGTTGTAGTGAACCAGCGTGTAGTCGAGGTCGTACCCGATCGCCTTGATCGAGCGGAAATTCATGGTTCGGTTGCAGAAGATGTCCCGGTTCGGGGGAGTATGTGTCATCACTTCGTATGGTATCGGAATCGGGAACTCTGCTGGTCCTTGCCCCTGGGAGACCGTTGAAGCGGTGCTGCCTGCCATGATCGACGCCGCCGTCGATCATGGCAGACTGGCGCCTGTTGTCGTCATTGTCCTAGGAGTCGTCGATGCACGAAGTACCGATCGTTCGCGGCATCGTCCAGGCTGCCCTAGAAGCTGCCGAGCAGCAACCCGCGGGACGCATCGTCGGGGTTTCCATAGTTCTCGGCGAGCTGTCACACATCTCCGAAGATTCCTTGCGGTTCAATTTCGATGTCCTCAGCCGCGGAACGCGGGCCGAGGGAGCGCTCGTGACTATCCGTTCAGAGCCGACCCAGGTGACCTGTTGGGATTGCAGTGCAACCAATCCAGGCGGCTCGGAACCGGCTTGCCCGGCGTGCGGCAGCGTCCGGGTGGAGGTGGTGGGCGGCAACCAGTGTTACCTCGAGAGCATCGACGTCGTCGACACCTGAACAACCCCACGTCTACCTACGGGGGAACCATGGAACCAGTTCGCCTGCTCGACATGGGTAGCGGTCCCCACGATCCGATTGCAGACAAATCGAGCAAGGATCTCGCACCAGCTCGACGCCAAGTCGCGAAGCGGGCCGGTAGCCTGCCGCGGTGGAGACTCCTTCCCGAATCGAGATTGCAGACGGCACTCAGGTAACCCTCACGTGGGAGGACGGCGCCCAGACGCTGGTCCCGGCCGCCCGGCTTCGGGCCGGGTGTCCCTGCGCCGACTGTCGCTCCGATGCCGGGCGAGCGACGCAAGAGGATGGTGCTCCAGGACCCGGCCGCCATCCGGGTAGTCGGAGCGCATGTCGTCGGCGCGTACGCAGTGAACTTCGAGTTTGGCCCGGACATGCACCGGACCGGCATCTACAGCTTCGAGCTACTCCGGTCGCTTGGTACGTCGTCTGTTGAGCCGGGTGGACAGATCAGTTAGCTCTTCGGTCCGGGAACGTTTCCGGCGCCGATGTGCTCCTCGCTTCTTCTGCTCGAGAAGTCGCTCGCGGTCGCGCAGCAACTCCTCGCGCCGGTCGGCGATCCGCCGTCGCTCGAGGATCGGGAGGTCGATCAACTCGATACCGCCCGGGAGGGCGGCCAGTTGCTCGTCCAGCTCCTTGAGCAGCGTGGCGAGTGACCCGACCGCCTCGACGGTACGTGCCGAACTTCTCCGCGGCTCGAGCTCTTCGATCAGCCGGTGCTCCGTTTTCAGGTCAGGAGGGGCCCCGCCGTTGTTCCATTCGATCGAACCGGTGCTCATTTCGGCAGAGTCGTCGGCGATCCGTTCATCGGTGACCCCGGCCTCCGGTTCACCGGCTCCTTCATCGGCTTCGTCCGGCTGAGGTCCGGGTTCCGCGAAGGATCCGTCATCCTCATCTTCTGCGACGTCGTCGACTGATTCTTGGCGCGGTTCGTCCTCCACGGGTGCCGGCTCGATCTCGTGGACCCCGGCAATCGGTTCTTCCGGAAGCTCCTCCCCGTGGCCAGCCGCCAGGGGAGGAGGATCGTGCGCTTCCTCTGCTCCTTCGTTCGAGGCAATGTCGTCGGCTTCCGGGAGAAGATCAACCGGCGGCGGGTCCATGAGGTCGTCTTCTTCGGCAGCCACATCAGCGGCCTTGCTATCGGCCCCGGGCAGAGCAGATCCCGTGGGTGGACTCATCACCTGGTGAGCGCGCGATTCGCGTATCCGGAGCGCGTATGTGGCAGTTGAGTGCCAGTACCGGTAGGCGAGGAAGGCCAGCACCACCATCAACGCTGCACCTAGGTAGGCAAGGATTTCCAAGTCCACGGGTAGGGGATCCTGTCTGGCGACCTGTCCGGGTCACCAAATCGCTTTGTCGGGTCCTGGAAACCTTACCGCGATGGGCCTTTTCCTTGGCGGGTTTGCCTGTTTCGTTTACCTGCCTGGATCCTCCTCGAAGAGAGGTGGCCGGGGACCAAGCTTCAGATTGACCGTGTGGAGTGGTAGGTCATTCTTCTCGGCCGCGGTTGATGGGATCACGAATGCTGCCCCATTCCCGGTGCCGGCGAACGCCACGGTGAGCCGCACATCGCCATCGGTTATTCGTAGGCCGCCAACATCGAACTGGGTCACGAAATCGTCGAGCAGCTCGCCAACCTTCTCGGCAGGTAGGAATACCGGCAGATCGGTGGCCGCGACCTGGCCCTCCAGCACTCTCACTTGCTTGTGGAGTGTGCCGACCTTCTTCTGCAGAGTGACGACCTGTTCGGTTGCTTCCTTCAGTTTTGCTTTGTTGGCGGCCAGCTTGTTCTTGAGGTCATCCCGGGCATCGGCCAGCTTGGATGCGGCGCTGCCGGTTTGTTTGGCAGATCGTTCGGCGACGGCGAGCCGGCTCGCTTGTGCGGCGTTGGCCGCGATCACATCAGCGATCTTCCGTTCGAGCTCCTCGATTGTCTTCGCCTGCTCGCTCGCTCTGCCCGTCATCTCTCGAACGGTGGCTCGCAGTTGCTTGACGTCGCTGCGGGCGGCGTCCCGTTCTTCCATGACGGTCCGGCGCCGTTCATTGACCCGCACGATCCGATCCGAGAGCGCCTCGAGGCGGCGAAGTTCCGCGGCAGTGATTTCCGGCATCTAGCCCTCCTTGTCGCCGACGATCGCCTCGCGAACGACGAGGTCTCCGGCCTGGGCGGTTACCACCCAGCGTCTTCGATCATGCAGGAACGTGGCGTCATAGGTCAGCCCGCCCAGAATTCGATCGAGCAATTTGACGTCGTCCTGGCCGGCCAGTTGGTCGATCACCTCGGCCTTGCTTCGCGTCGGCGGCGCTCCGGCCCCGCCTCCTGCCTCATCGGCCACCGCCACAAAATCGAGGCGGATGGTTGATAAGGCCGAGGATTCAACCGCGCCCGAGGTGATATCGCTGAGCGATATCGTATGGAGGCGGATCCCGTCGGCGGTAGCTTCGAGGGCTACCCGGGCGTCCAGGCGGGCTTCCGCTACCGCCATGCGCGTTCGGAACTCATCGTTGACCAGACCGGACTGGGCGCCGGCCAGCGACTCGCCTGCGGCGGTGACGAAAGCATCCATCGTCGGGCCCGGCATCTATTGCTCCTCTGGTTCGATCGTTCGGACCGGGTCGAGTCGCAGCGGTGACGGCACCGGGACCATCTTGGCGGTGAGCTTGGACGAGACGCTGACGTCCCGATTGAGTTTCCTTTCTGCCTTCACCGCGGCAGTGCCTGCGAATAGCCCGAACCTGCTTCTGCCCTCACCTTCCTCCTCGAGGTTTTCAACGACCTTCAGGTCCATCGCCACCTCGACCACTGCTTCCGAGAACTGGTAGAAGGTCGGAGTTACGCCGACGTCGAGCAGGGACACGGTCTGCACCGGCCCCCGCTCGTACGTAACGGTCCCGTCCTCGGCGATGGTTTCGGTGATGGTCGGAACGATATCGATAGTGGTCGCTGCCAGCTCCTGGACCATATCGGCAGAAGCGCGATCGAGTGCTTGTTGGCCCTGCGCTACCCCTTCGGCGAGCATCCGCACCAGATCGGCGAACGACACCTCGGGGGTTTCTCGAACCGGAACGCCGGGGGCGACCAGTGGCGGTCGGAAGGCTCGCGCCCTCAGTTGGTTCGACAACGGCAGCGCCATGATTACGGTGTCACCGGCGTGGTTCCGCCGTTGTCGGTGTCCCGGGCGTCGATGACGATGATCTCCGGGAAGATCCGTGGAGGCGGAGGCACCGGCACCATCTTGGTGTAGAGCCGGCTGGTCCCCTTGACTTCCTTCTGGAACTTCCGATTGTGGGCGACATCGACCCGTACCGAAGCAGACCACACCGCGAATCCGACTTTGGCTTTGGAGCTGACCTTGATGGAGGTCTCGCTCGATGTGGTCGTCTTGATATCCATCGTTACCTCAATGGAGGCCTCCGAGAACTGGTAGAACGTCGGGTTGAGACCGACCTGCAGCAACGACATCTCGATCGAGTTTGCCTGGACGAATGAAACCGTTCCGTCGGCAGCAATGTTCTGGGTGATGGCCGGGACAACCTCGATGGTCGTCTCGGCGAGCGCCTGGGCGGTCTCAACACTGTTCTCGTCGAGGGCTCGCTGAGCCTCTGCAACTCCTAGGGCCAGCTTGGTGACCATATCTGGCAACGGGACATCGAGCAGTTCTTGTCCGACACTTGGCATATCAACTTCTCCCTCTCATGGCGTTATGGATCAATGGTGTGCGATTCGATCACGGTGGGCGGTTCAGTCCGATCGTCTCAACAAACGCATGGAAGCGCCCCGGATCGACCGAAACCGGCCCGCACAGCCCGACGTCCGGGTGGCGAGAGAGAGTGGACGAGGCGGCCAGCGTCATCAGCGCCAGCACCCGGCGATCGCCGAGTACCACGACGGGGCGCCCTCTCACTTCGGACAGCAACGTGGGCAGCTCACCGGCTTGAGCGACCACCAGGTACAAACCCTCCTGGTCGCCCGGCACCTGCACCTTCGCCCCGAAGGCGTTGGCGGTGTCGGAGCTCAGCGCTATTTCTGCCACTCGACCCCCTTTCCGGACTCCGAGTTCCGAACGTAGCTCCTTTTGCCGTGGTCGACCGTGACGATCCGTGGCAGGCCCGTGCCACATTTTCGACACGAATCTGCCCGTCGAGTATCGGGTTTGGATGTGTAGGCTCGGTTCGAGGCGGCTGGGACTGAGCAGGGGGTTTGGAACTGTGCAGGTCACCGTCTTCTCTTCAGCACCGGTCGTCCAGCAGGGCATTGAAGCCGTTCTGGCGTCGGTCGGGTTCGACACCTCGGAGGTCAACGAGGCGGATTTGTGTCGTTGGGTGACCGAATCGTCCGAACCGATTGTGGTGCTCGACCTCAGCCGGGAAGCCGACCTCGATCTCATGGTCGATCTCTGTGACCGGGCTCCCGCTGCGATTGTCGTGGCTCTCGTCCCGGCCGGCGATGTCGCCCTGCTCCACCTGTCGCTCGCATACGGAGCGTTGGCCGCCGTACCTCTCGACTCGGCGCCGGATCGGATCGCCGCGGCAGTGCATGCTGCTGCCCGACGATTGAATGTGATTCCCGCGGAGATGGCGAGGAACCCGGCCGAGTCACTGGGGGTCGATCTGACCAACGAAGAACTCGAGTGGCTCCGGTCTCTGGCAGATGGCATGAGTGTGCCGGAGTTGGCGAATCGAGCCGGTTACTCCACGAGGGTTATGTTCCGCATGCTGAACCGCACCTACCGGAAAGTGGGTGCGAAAGGCAGGGTCGGTGCCCTGGTGAAATCAGCCCGGGCCGGTCTGATCTGAAGGCTGCGGGTCTGTCCGGGGCGGTGCTGGCAAAGGCTTTCAGGTTCATTCAAGTCCCTTTTCAGTCCGTCGCTCGACACGAGGGAGATGGAATACCCGGCGCTATGCAGGGTCCCTCGAAGCGCTTATTGTGTAGGTATGGATTTCCGGGTGCTCGGCCCGCTCGAAGCGGCCGCCGACGGGAACCCGGTATCTCTCGGTGGCCCAAAACAACGGCTGGTGTTGGCCCTGTTGTTGATCGCAGACGGCCGGCCTGTGAGCGTTGATGCCCTGACCGACCGCGTCTGGGGTGATTCGCCGCCGGCCAACGCCCCGGGTTCGATCCATAGCTATGTCTCTCGATTGCGTTCCGGCCTGGGCGGGCGCCTGGAGCGCAAGGCCGGGGGTTACGTGCTGCAGCTTCGTCCGGAAGAAGTAGACGCCCATCGGTTCGAGCGGTTGGTATCCGAAGCCCAGGCGGTGATGGCGTCAGATCCGGAGGAGACCGCCCGGTTGTTGCACGACGGTTTGGCCATGTGGCGCGGCCCTCCCTACGCCGATTTGGGCGACGACCCGGCTCTCCAGGCAGAGGTTTGGCGCCTGGAGGAACTCAGAATCGCCGCCCTCGAAGACCGTATCGCAGCTGATCTGGCTCTCGGTCATCACGCCGACCTGGTCGCCGAGCTTGAAGTGTTGTGCGGCAACCACCCCTTTCGCGAGCGATTCCAGCACCTGCACATGCTGGCTCTCTATCGGTCCGGTCGCCAAGCCGAGTCCCTCCAGGCCTACCAGCGTACGAAATCGCTCCTTCGTGAAGAGTTTGGGATCGATCCTTGTCAGGATCTGCAGGATCTCGAGGCGCAGATCCTCGAGCATGATCTGCGTCTGGATCTCACCGGTCGACCGGCTGCAGCAGCCATTGAGGTCCGCCTGGACGCCGGTGCGACCGTTGCCGAAAGCGGAACCCTGCGGGTCGGGGAATCCTGCACTGCGGCATTCCTTTGCACCGATGTAGAAGACTCGACGTTTCTCTGGGACACCGATGAGAGCAGCATGGGTTTGGCGCTGGCGGGACACGATGAGATCGTCGCTGCGGCCGTTGAAGCTTTCGGCGGCCGCGTCTTCAAGCACACCGGCGACGGGATGCTGTCCATGTTCCCGGATGTGGATTCGGCGGTTGCCGCAGCCGTCCAGGCGATTGCAGGCTTCGCCGTCGCCGAGTGGGGCCGAATCGGGGCGCTCCCGGTCCGAATGGCGATCGACTTCGGTGACGCTCTGGTTCGTTCGCACGACCTGGCCGGTCCCGTCCTCAACCGGGCCAACCGTCTCCTGGCTCTCGCCAATTCCGGCCAGCTGTTGCTGTCGGAAATAGCGTTGGGGGCGATGAAGGATCGCCACGAGCGAAGGGTTGTCGATCTTGGCGAACGGCGACTCAAAGGCCTGGCACCGATGCGGGTGTTTGAGTTGGTCGTGGTGGATCATCCCTCCGGGGAACGGGGCTCGAGCCCTCATCTCCTGGTGAACCGGCCCGCTTTTACCGATCACATCCGCGGGTACCACCTGCTGGAGCGAGTGGGGGAAGGGTCTCTAGCAACCGTCTATCGAGCCATCCGGCAACCAGCCAGCCGGGAGGTCGCCATCAAAGTGATCCGGCCGGAAGTGGCGGGAGACCCGGAGTTCGTTCGCTGTTTCGAATCAGACGCGAAGATCGTCGCTCAGCTGGAGCACCCGCATGTCACTCCCCTGCACGACTATTGGCGCGAGGCGGAGCGTGCATTCTTGGTCACGCAATACGTGAATGGCGGGTCCCTCCGTCTGGCTCTTGACCGTGGTGCCTGGCATGTGGAGCCGGCTTTGCGGCTGCTCGAACAGGTGACCGGGGCCCTGGAGTACGCCCACCGGCAGGGAATCATGCACCGGGATGTCCGCCCCGCCAACGTCATGCTCGACGACGCGGGCAACGCGTACCTGGTTGACTTCGGACTGGCGGTATGCGCGGCGTCGGTTGTCGCCCGCCTTTCGAGTGCGGCCATCGAGTTCATGGCGCCCGAAGTGCGACGAGGAGCGGCTTGTACTCCCACATCTGATCTGTGCAGCCTGGGTAACGTGGCACGTGAGCTTCTGACGGGTCACCGACCGGACACCCCGCTCCACTCCGACGAGGATCAACACCATGATCTGCCCCGGGGCTTTGTCACCATCCTGGATCGAGCGACCGCCCAAGACTCCGGCGACCGATTCGGCACCCCCGGCGAGTTCCTTGATGCGCTTCGCGTGGCTGTAGACCGAGAAGGTTGGACTCCACGGGAGGGTGGCCTTCGCTACCACTCACCAATGCTCTGCTGACCCGATCGCTTCGTGCCGCCGACTCGAAGTACCCTGCTTCGGTAACCTGCCTGGAGTCGCGGGAGGCTTCGTTGACCTGTCGAGTTTGTGGAACCGAGAATCGAGCCGACCGTAAGTTCTGCAAGGAGTGCGGTAGCCCGCTCAGTGTCGCCTGCGCGCATTGTGGGACGGAGAACGACGCGGAAGACAAGTTCTGTGGCGGATGTGGGAAGCCGCTTGCCGAAGCCCTGGGCCTACCAACCGAACCATCAGAACCAAGCGCTCCGGCAGTAGCCGAGAAGCGTTTCGTGTCGGTTCTGTTCGCCGACATCGTCAGTTATACGACGTACTCAGAGAATCGGGACTCCGAAGAGGTCCGGGACATGCTGACCGTCTACTTCGACCGGGCTCGCGAGATCATCGAGCGTTTCGGGGGGACTGTTGACAAGTTCATCGGTGATGCCGTCATGGGAGTGTGGGGTGCCGCGGCGGCCAGGGAAGATGACGCCGAGCGGGCAGTACGGGCAGGCTTGGAATTGGTTGACATGGTGGCGTCCCTCGGCGGGGAACTGGGTCATCCGGAACTGAAGCTCCGGGCGGGCGTCAACTCAGGAGCAACATCGGTTGGTCCGGGCGGCAACGAAAAAGGCCTGGTCGTCGGTGACCTCGTCA
Source organism: uncultured Actinomycetota bacterium (assembly GCA_963718995.1). Taxonomy (GTDB): domain Bacteria; phylum Actinomycetota; class Acidimicrobiia; order Spongiisociales; family UBA4744; genus UBA4744. The sequence goes on along the minus strand of CAVRAP010000020.1, from coordinate 570,398 downwards.
ATACAGCGTCCCGGTTGCAGTCGATAGCTGAGCCCGGCAGCGTGTACGTGGGATCAACAACCCACTCGGTCACTGCCCGGTCGATCGACTTCGAGTCGATGGGGGAGCGGACCGTAAAAGGCAAGACAGAGGTAGTCGCAGCCTGGAAAGCCATCCGGGTGGCCGCCATGGTTGGCGGCAGCGCAGAAGGCGACCCGCGTCGGCCGCCGTTCATTGGCCGTGATCGTGAAATGCGTCTTCTCAAGGATCAACTCAACGCCGTCGAAACCGAACAGCGGTCCCGGCTCGTTTCGATCGTCGGCGAAGGCGGCATCGGTAAGACCCGCTTGGCGGAAGAATTCAAGAAACACATCGACGGATTCTCGCAAGACGTCTACTGGCATCAGGGACGATCCCCCTCATACGGCGATGGGGTTACGTTCTGGGCGCTCGGCGAGATGGTCCGCCGGCGGGCCGGCATCGTCGAGAACGAAGACCCGGTCCGGGCCAGGACCCGGCTGCGCACGTGCGTGGCCGAATTCGTTCCCAACGAGGAAGATCGGCGTTGGATCGAACCCCGTTTGGAAGGTCTGTTGGGATTTGGGGAGATGCCGGCCGGAGGTCGTGCCGAGCTCTTCTCGGCGCTGCGGTCCTTCTTCCAGAACATCTCTGTCCGTGGCACGACCGTGCTGGTCTTCGAGGATCTCCACTGGGCAGACTCGGGCCTGATCGATTTCATCGCTGAACTGGTCGAACGGTCGGCGCGGTCGCCGATGCTGGTGATCACTCTGGCCCGGCCCGATCTCCTCGACCGGCACCCCACCTGGGGGGCGCAGCACCGCAGTTCCATGGCGGTGCGATTGGCTCCGCTCACCAACCCGGATATGCAGCAGATGCTGACCGAGTACCTGCCCGGGGTCAACGACATGGTCATCGACAAGCTGGTCGAACGGTCCGCCGGGATGCCTCTGTACGCAGTTGAGATGGTGCGGATGCTCACCTCGAATGGCCAGCTGGTCGAAGCCGGTGAGGCGTTTCGGTACGAGGGCGATCTCGCCTCGATGGCCCTGCCCGACTCCTTGCAAGCCGTTATCGCGGCTCGTCTCGATCGTCTCGATCCTGCTGAGCGATCGTTGTTGCAGGACGGGGCGGTGCTCGGACAAACGTTCACTTCCGAGGGCCTGATGGCGCTCGGTGACGCCGACGTCGACGAACTCGACGCCCGCCTCCGCAGGTTGGTTCAACTCGAGTTGCTCGATCTGGAAGACGACCCCCGGTCGCCCGAACGCGGCCAATACCGGTTCGTCCAGTCGCTGATCCGGGAGGTGGCATACCAGCGTCTCAACCGTCCCGACCGCCGGAGCCGGCATCTCGCCGCCGCTCACTTTTTCGAAGGGCATGAGGATCCCGAATTGGCCGGCGTCGTAGCCGGTCACTACATGGGTGCTTTCGATGCCAGCCCGGATGGTCCCGAACGCGATGAGCTGGCTGCCCAGGCGCTCCACGGTCTGGCCGCCGCTGCCACCCGGGCTGCCGATCTCGGATCACACATGCAAGCGATGGGTTTGCTGGATCAGGCCATCGCCTTGTCGGTCGGCAATGAGCAAATCGCCGAGTTTCGACTGCTGGCTGCCGAGTTTGCGGAAGTGCAGGGCGAGGTCGAGCGGGGCGTGGCCTACGTCGAGGCGGCTCGCGAGCATTTCCAGCAAGCTGGTGACGTCGCAGGTGTGAGAAGGGCAGCCATCGCCCACAGCAGCATTCTCAACGGTCACTACCGATCCGATGAAGCGCTGGCCGTCATCGAACCCGCCTATCGGGAGCTCAGGGCGATCGACGATCCGGTTGCCGTCCGGCTGGCCGCTGAGGCCGCCCGCAGTTTTGCCCTGAACGCCCAGCATGCGCCCGCCATCGAGGCCGTCGTCCGCCTCCTTTCCGCTGCCTCGTCTTTGGGCCTGACCGAGGTGACGCTGGACAGTCTGGTCACGCAAGCCACTGCCCTGGCGTGGCGGGGCAGAGTGGTGGAATCACGGGTCCTGTTCCGGGGTGTGGCAACTGTGGCGGAGGAGCAAGGATTTCTCCGGGTGGCCGGAAGGGCAATCAACAACCTGGCGGCCACGCTGTACCTGGACGATCCAAAGGAGGCCGTCCGGCTGGGGGAGCGGCTCCACGAACTGGCGAAGCGGCTGGGCGACTACGGCTGGCTCGTACGCAACGCCAGCGACACTGCCGGCAGCTACATGGGCCAAGGTCGGTACGAGGAGGCTCACGCTCGACTCGACGAGTTCGAGGAAGACCAGTTATCCGATTTCTGGAAAGCCTGGTGGGCGGCCACCCGGGCCGCCATCGACCTTCGGACCGTGGGTGCCGCGGACGCAGCCGAGCGAAGCCTTGCAGCCCTTGCCTTTTTCGATGCCGAAACCGATCCGCAATTGCGGGCCGGTGTCGATCAAGCCAAATGCCAGGTCTTCAAATGTGTGGGCAGGTGGGACGAGGCATTTGATCTTGGGATGCAGGTAGACCACATCAACACCGGCATCGGCCTGTACGAGGCCGCCCAGGCAGCGGCCTGGACGCGGCGCCTGGATCGGATAGAGCAGGTGGCGGTTGCTCTGTCCGAAAACACCAACAAGGGTCTGCTCATGGACGGACTCGCCATGTACGTCGAAGGGAGCCAGGCTGCCCTCAACGGCGATGTCGACCACGCGGCAGACCTGTTCACCTCGTTGATCGAGTTGTTTGAACCGGTTGTGCTCGAGGAAGACCTGGCGATGGTGCAGACCACCTTCGCCATGCTCGTAGGTCTGGACCACCCGGCTGCTGCGAACGCTGCTCAGGCGGCATATGACTGGTTGGCGTCGACCGGGACGGTTTGCTTCATGGATGTGTGGGCTGAAGGTCTGCCGCCCCGGGCCGTCCAGGAGGGCGCTGCCACCGGTTGAACGCCGACTTCGAGGCGACCGACGACGAGTAGCTTATTCTTTATCTGTGACGCAGCTTGACCACGAGATCATCCAGAGTTCGCCGCTTCTCGATCAGCGCGGGAGTCTGGTCCAGACCGGGTGGGCGCGACAACCGCTCCTGGACTGCAATCTCGAGCAGGCCCACATCTACGAGTTCCGGGCCGCGCAGCGTTTTCGGATCAAGCGGTGGGACTACTACGGGGTCACCTCGCCCGATCTCTACTTCTCGGCCACCCTGGCGGATCTTGGATACGCAGGCCAGGTATTCGTGTACGTGGTCGATTTCGCCGAGGGGACTCACCACGAAGAGACCATCACCGTTCCTCTGGGAAGGGGCATCGCCCTGGCTCGCAACAGCGACAGGGGAGCGAGCCGGTACGACGGTCGCAACGTGCAAGCACGGTTTGAAGTCGAAGGTGACCTTCGCCGGGTCGAGGTCCGGTGGGCGAATTTTGGCGGACGCCCGCTGGCTGCCGATCTTCAGTTTCGTGTGCCGCCCAGCCACGAGTCGACGGTGGTCGTCGTTCCGATCGGGGAGCGCCGCTTCTACTACAACCGCAAAATCAACTGCCTGCCTGCCGGTGGGACCTTGCGCATCGGTGACCAGACCACTCGATTCGACCCCACCACCAGTCTTGGCAACCTCGATTGGGGAAGAGGCGTCTGGGAGTACGACTCGTTCTGGGTGTGGGCCAGCGCATCGGGTTTTCTCGCCGACGGGCGGCCCATCGGGCTGAACATGGGGTTCGGTTTTGGTGACACGAGTGCAGCAACCGAACACACTCTGTTGCTCGCCGGACGCATCCATAAGATCCCCCGGATCGATATCGAATACGACCCTGGTGATTTCATGCAACCGTGGACGATGCGATCCGATCGGGTCGACCTCACCTTCGTGCCATTCCTGGAACGGACGGCTACAACCAATCTGCTCATTATTCGCTCCGAGGTCCACCAGATGTTCGGCCGGTTCACAGGAACCGTGATCGCCGACAACGGGGAGCCGGTGGTGATCGACGGTCTGGTTGGTTTTGCGGAGGAGCATAAGGCTCGCTGGTAGGTAGCCGTCTCGAGTAGCGCCGAATTCGTGATCCGGGCAATGGACGTGCAGGGCGGGAAGCATGGAATCAATGGATTTGCTGTGGGCATTCATCAAGCTCAGCAGACCGCACTTCTTGATAGGCGGCGTGCTGATGTTTGCGCTGGGGGCGGCCAGCGCGGGGCAGTTCGAGCCGATCGCCTATGCACTCGGCCAGGTGATGGTCACCGCAGCTCAGGTCACAGCCCACTACATCAATGAATACTCAGATGTCGAACCGGACCGGGCGGTAACCCGCCGCACCCTTTTCTCGGGAGGGAGCGGGGTGTTGGTCGGTGGCCAGTTGCGCCCGGCCGTTGCCCTCCGGGCCGCCCGATTGGCCAGCGTCGTGGCGGTCGGCACGGCCGGTGCCCTGATGTTCGTCAACGTCAATGCAGGTCTGCTGGGGCTGGCCGCCTTGGCGATCTCCTGGTCATACTCCATGCCACCACTGCGGTTGCTGGGGTCCGGCTTCGGAGAACTGGCGGCGTCTGCGGTTGTGACCGGCCTCGTTCCGTTGATCGGTGCACTCAGTCAGGGAGGAACGATGACCGCGGCGCTGGCGTGGTCCATCGCGATTGTGTTTGTGTTGCATGTCGCCATGATGCTGGCTTTTGAGTTGCCCGACCTGGAAACCGACGCCATCGCCGGCAAACGGGTATTGGCCGTCCGGATCGGCCGGACCCGGACCCGGGCCCTCATCAGCGTGTTGGTTCTAGTGGCCGGCGGTCTGCTGATCGCTCGCGGCTCGAGTTCCAGAGTGGGGCGGGAATGGGTGGCGATGGTGGCGGGTTTCCCCGCAGCAACTCTCATGCTGGCAGCCATGGTGCGAGACCGGGCGGGTCTGCTGACCGGTGCCGCCGTTGCGACGCTTGTCCTCACCGCTGCTGGTCTGTTGTTCGCAATGGTGGGGTGACGCGGGAAGTCCCACAGACGTTCCCGCCTCTGGGACTTCCTCGAGGCGATCCTGGCGGACCGACTCTCGACCTCAGGTGATCCAGCCCAGAAGGACCTACGTTTCCGGCCGTAGAAACAACATACACCGGTTCGGGTGAGCAAGGTGGAGTTTTTGTCCATCAACCGCTGGCGCCGACGACTGTCCGTTCGCTCACAACCCTGCCCCGTTCCGCAATTGCAGATTGGAACAAGCCGGGTGAGTACTCGCGACCTCGACCGGCCGATGACCCGATGCCGGGTCACGGCTCAGGGACCCTGGTCGAGGGTGGGCTCCGGTTGAATCTCCGGAGCCCACCCGGGTGCTCTAGGCGCCCTTTTCGACTACGTAGCTGTATTCGACGTTCCCTTTCTTGGCGCCCTTGTCGTCGTACTCGGTGTAGGTCACTTTGATTTCCTCGAAGCTGTTGCCGACGACCACGGTGGGCGGTCCTCCGTCGGCGTACCCGCTGAAGTCGTAACCGGTCAGGGCAACGTTCTTCAGTTCATACTTCAGATACGTCTGACGCACCCCTCCAATAGTGGCCGTGAACTCGATCTCGAGTTTTGGGATCAGCTGTCCTTTGAGCAGGCTCTCGGCGAGTTTCGGCGTGGATTTCTCGTAATCGAACGTCAGCAGCACGTCGTCGATAACCGCTGCGCCCCGCCGTCGAGACTGACCGATCGTTCCTCCGACGTCCCTCGTGGCGCCCCACTCCATGGCCAACCCATCGATCCAATCTTTATGCTCGGCGTCCTGGGACTCTCCGTCGATACCGTCGTACTTGACGAAGATGTCTCCACCGTGTCCGCCGTTATTGTCGGACAGGAGTTGTGCCATGAGGGCGTCGGACCCTACAACCGCTGCCGGGATAGGGGCCGAGGCCGCCTCCGATCGATCGGTGACCACCATCCAGGCGGTCAGCATGAGCATCATCAGCATGAGCACCATGACCGCGTTCCAGCGGCTCTCTGCACGCGTCTGCGTGTGCATTGCTATCTCCTCTCGCGCCGGGCGAGGCACACCGGCGATACCTAGGGGCATGAATCACGAGATGGGTACGCAAGTGAATAACCCGGTCGGTGCGTCGGAAACGCATCGGACCAAGCCGCTGCGGCCGAACCGGCAGACCGGGCTACCTGCAAACTCCCTCTCGTTGGAGTGTGGGGACACTCCTAACGCCTCGAGTGGAGCCTACGCGCGATTGGGCGCCGTTGGTTGGGCGGAGAAACGACGCCCGTCGCGGCCTCGCCGAAAGCTGAACCTGGTTGTCTTTTCAGCCGCCGGAGCCGTAGTGGCGTTCGAGCCACGTGTCCCACGTCGGGGTGCCGGTCGCCCGGTTGGGAGTGTGGTGTTGATTCCGTCGAAAGGCGGCAGCGGTCTTCCCCACCACCGGCACCGGGACCACCGGACGGCGCGATCTGGAAGCCGCCTTCCAGGTCGCAGCCATACTCCGCATTCGTTCTGGATGGGGTCCGCCCAGATCGGCGACCCGGCCTTGCGGGCCGGCAGCCACCAGCGCAACCAGCCGATCCGCCACGTAGTCGCCGTCGATGACCTGAAATGAGAATCCCGGGAAGACCGTGATGAACGGGCCGGTTGAGAAGATCCGATCGAGAAACTCGTGGAACTGGGTCGCTCGCACAATCGTGTGCGGCACCCGGCCTTGTTCGATCCTTTGCTCTGCGGCCGCCTTCGCCCGGTAGTAGAAGAAGGGGTGATCATCCACACCGACAATCGATGGATAGATCAGATGCTCGACGCCTGTCTGCGCCGCCGCCCCGGTCAGGAGGGCGGTGCCGCGCACGTCAACCGTCGCCGGTCGGGCCGGGTTGCTGGCGGCGTGAATGATCGTGTCTATGCCGTCGAAGATCCCCGGGGTTACTTCGGGGCGAGCGAGATCCAGCCGACGCCGTTCAGGGCCTGATTCCGACGGGTGGTCCGATCGCGAGGTGATGACGACTTCGTGCCCGGCCGCCAGCAGCCGGGGGAGGAGCAACTTCCCGAGCGTGCCTCGCCCACCTGTGACCATCACCCGCATGGGCGAAATCTAACCGACGGACCGGATGCTGCTCTGGCCCGCACCGGATGAGGGGCCTGTGTGCGGTGGCCTTCAAGCCACCGGCGAATCGGCCCCCTGGGGCGAACCGGGAGCGGCGTTCTCCTGCCACCCCCCGTACAGGATCCGTGAGAACGGCACACTGGAGGCACCGAGCATGGCGATCAGCAGGGTCACGACCAGTTCGTTTCCTTCACCGGAATACAACAAGCTCGGGAGCCCTGCGAGCAGACCGGGAGCTGCCACCAGTAGCCACGGCCAGAACGGGCGGTCGAAACCCATCGCGGCACCAAAGAAGAAGGCTGCGATGAACAGCTCGACCCCGCTGTCCTGAATCCGACCGGTCGGTGAGACGATCAGGACCCCGAGGTATCCGGCCACCAACGCCGGAACGGCAACGAGGAGCAGGGCCGGGATTCGAAAGGGGTTGCGTTCCTGCTCGGCGTAACGGACGACCACGAAACCGGGGATGAGGAACAGCGACGTCCGGACTGCCGAAATCAGCCAGCTCACCCAGATGTCGAGTTCCTGCGCCAACCAGGCGTACGTACCAAATTCAGGGGTCAAAGGCACCGGGAGTCCACGTATGAGGCCGACCAGAAGGGGAGCGAGAACCAAGGCCAACGCCGGGAAGGCAAACAGCCACCGCCGACCCCGACGCGCCAACAGATAGCCGACTCCCACTATGAGAGCCCAGATCCATCCCTGCCGCACCGTGAACCACAGATGGTTGCCGAGCGAACCCAGGACGTTGACAATGCTGAGACCCCGGGTGGGGTAGAACTCCTCCAAGGATCGGTATTCAAGGGTGGCCAGCACCAGATCGATCGCCGTATTGGCCAGGACGCATGCGGCCAGGACGGCCAGGGTCCAGCGCGGTATTCCGGGCGATCGGCGGTCACGGGAAAACGTCACCGGATTGGTATCGACCGCATGCAGACGCGCCTTGACGGGCCAGGGCTATCCGGGACGGCGAGGTTTCTTGTCCTTGCGACGCACGAGGCTCAAGGAACCAAATCCGGCGATGATGGCCATGTAGAAACCGAAGTCGTAGGCCAGTCCGGTGTTGTCGGGCTCGTAGATGCGGACCTCGTCGTTGAAGATCTGCACGATCAGGGTGACCGGAGCAATCCAACCGTGCCAGATCCCGCTGAAGAAACCGGCCGGATCGTCGGCGTTGTACTCGTCGGTCCCGGGGGCACAGGCCGAGAGGGCCACCACGATCAACAGACCGGCCATCCACTTGCGCATAGTCACCTCCTCGCTCCGAGCGTAACGGAATATCCAGGTTGGAGTTTCCTCCTTCGATGGTGAGTAGCCTCCGGCCCACATGGAACCCATTCCTCCAAACCTTCGCGACGATCGACTCCGGGCCGATATCCGCCGTCTCGGCAACCAACTGGGCGATGCGCTGACCCGCCAGGAGGGAAGCGGGCTGCTCGAATTGGTCGAGGAGGTCCGGGCCCTTACCAAGGCTATTCGCACGGATGGTGATGCCGCCGCCGGGCAGCGCTTGGACGGGGTGCTCGCGGAACTTGGGCTGGAGCAAGCTATCAATCTGGTCCGGGCGTTTTCGGCGTACTTCTATCTGGCCAACGTTGCCGAACAGACGCACCGCATCGGCGATCTGGCCATGGCCGATGAAGGGCGCACGTTTGCTGCGACAGCCGATCGAGTTGCGGCAGCCGGTCTGGGTGTCGATCTCGTGGAGTCGGTGCTCGAGCGCCTCGAGCTGCGACCCGTGTTCACGGCCCATCCGACAGAAGCGGTGCGGCGAACGCTGCTCACCAAACTGGGGAGGATCGCCGATCTTCTGCTCGAGCGGGCCGACGTGCGGGCGACGGCGGCCGAACAGGCCGGTATCGACCGACGAGTGGCTGAGATCATCGATCAGATCTGGCAGACCGACGAGCTCCGGGCCGAGCGACCGGAACCGATCGACGAGGCTCGATCAGCAATCTTTTATCTGGATCAACTCGCCAACCAGGTCCTTCCGGCGCTGGCCGAAGAAGTAGCCGTCAACCTCGAGCGTCTCGGTCTCGACGGTGCTTCCGACCGGACCCCTTTCCGGTTCGGCACCTGGGTGGGAGGGGACCGCGACGGTAACCCGTCGGTGACGCCGGCGGTGACCATGCAGGTGCTCGAGGTGCAACACGATCACGGTCTCCGCAATCTGGTGACCCAGGTGGAGGAACTGGCCGAAGAGCTGTCCACCTCCTCCCGCCTGCGGCACGTGACTGATGAACTTGCTGAGTCCCTGACCGCAGATCGTCGAGCCCTGCCGGATGTGTGGCAGCGCTTCCACACGCTCAACCGGGATGAGCCGTACCGGCTCAAGTGTGCCTTCATCCACCAACGCTTGCTCAACACCCGCCATCGCTTTGCACACGATGTCCGACATGCGCCCGGCCAGGACTACCGGTCCAGTCATGAGCTGCTCGAGGAACTGCGGGTGATGCAACGTTCGCTGCATGCCAATGCCGGGCGGCTCATCGGCGACGGTGTTCTGTTGCGGCTCATGCGGAACGTGACCATCTTCGGGTTCCATCTGGCCACTATGGACATCCGGGAACACGCCGACCGCCATCACGCTGTGTTGGAGCAGCTTCACGAACGCGTCGGGGTCCGGTACGACTCGCTGGACCGGACCGCCCGTGCGGCACTCCTCACCGAAGAGCTGGCCAACCGGAGGCCTCTGGCTTCGCCGACGGCCGTTCTCGGTGATGCTCAGGCCGACACGTTCGGGACCTTCGTCGCCATTCGGGAGGCGCTGGATCGGTTCGGTTCCGGTGCGATCGAGTCGTACGTCGTTTCGATGACGCGCGGTGTCGATGATGTGCTGGCGCCGGCGGTGCTGGCACGAGATGCCGGCCTCATCGATTTGCACGGCGGGATTGCCCGGATCGGATTCGTTCCGCTCTTCGAAACCATCGACGAGTTGCGCCGGGCCGGCGAGCTCCTCGACGGGCTGCTGAGCTGTCCCCCCTACCGCCAGATCGTCGAGCTGCGAGGTGATGTCCAGGAAGTCATGCTGGGCTACTCGGACTCCAACAAGATCGGCGGGATAACAACATCGCAGTGGGAGATCTACAAGGCCCAGCGATTGCTCCGCTCCGCTGCTCAACAGCACGGAGTGACCCTGCGGCTATTCCACGGGCGTGGGGGAACCCTCGGACGGGGTGGTGGTCCAACCCACCAGGCCATCCTGGCGCAACCCTTCGGAACCGTCGATGGTCCGATCAAGGTAACGGAGCAGGGCGAAGTCATCTCCGACAAATATGGATTGCCCGGCCTCGCCCACCGCAACCTCGAACTGGCACTCTCGTCGGTGCTGGAAGCTTCGCTCCTGCACAGGGAATCCCGCCAAACCAAGGACGTCCTGGATCGGTGGACGGACACCATGGGCGCCTTTTCCGACGCCGCGTATGTCGCGTACCGGGGACTGGTCGAGTCACCGGGGTTGGTTCCGTACTTCCTGGCGGCTACGCCCGTTGAGGAGCTGGCCGATATGAACATCGGCTCACGCCCTTCCCGGCGCCCCGGCGGAGGGGCGGGACTGGATGATCTCCGGGCGATTCCCTGGGTGTTCGGGTGGACCCAGTCGCGTCAGATCATCCCCGGTTGGTACGGGGTTGGTTCCGGGCTGGCGGCCGTCCGCTCGCACGGCCGGGGGGAGGTGTTGGAAGAGATGTTCGAAAAATGGCTCTTCCTGCAGACGTTCATCTCCAACATCGAGATGACGTTGACCAAGACGGATCTCGAGGTCGCCTCGCGCTACGTCCGGCAACTCGTCGAACCCCAGCATCACCATCTCTTCGACCGGATCCGCGAGGAGCACGACCTCACCGTCACGGAGATACAACGGTTGACGGGATCGGGCGTCCTGGACCGGCTGCCCATCTTGCAGCGAACGCTGGCCGTTCGTGACTACTACCTCGATCCGCTCAACTTTCTCCAGGTGGCCCTATTGGCCCGAAGGCGGGCCGGGGAGAACGATGATGCCCTGGAGCGGGCACTGTTGCTGACGGTCAACGGAATTGCCGCCGGGATGCGCAACACCGGGTGAGACCTGGTGGCCGCTTCGGTCAGGAGACTCCAACCGAACGCCCCAGCCGGAAGGCTTCCAGGTTGGCGGCGAGAACCTTTTCGCCCAACCGGCCAAACGAAGTCTGAACCTCGGACACGAGGGCGGCTTCGGTGACGGGGAGGAGGTGGGCGACCGCTCCCACCATCACCATGTTCGCTGCTTTGACGTTGCCGGCCTGCCTGGCAAGGGACGTGGCATCCACCAGGATGCTCCTTCCCGTTGCGCGGATCGTCTCCAGGAGAGCTTCGAGGTCGGGGTAATCATCGATATTGCGTACCGGTTCGATATCGGTGGCGATCGTGCCGTCGGGATGCAGATACTCGAGATAGCGGAGGCTTTCCATCGGTTCGAGGGAGAGGATGAGATCGGCCGAGCCGCGGGGGATGAGATCGCTGAATACCGGTTCGTCGGCCATACGCAAATGGGCGAGCACGGCGCCGCCTCGTTGCGCCATACCGTGCACCTCCGACTGTTTGACATTCCATCCCAAACGGGCTGTTGCTCCGGCGATCACCGCCGAGACCGAGAGAACCCCTTGACCGCCGACCCCGGCCAGGATGATGTCCAGTTTCACGTCCGCTCCCGCCGGTCCCGCTTCACGGCTTCGATGCACTCCCGCTCGGCGATCACCACAGACAGCCCTGGATGCTCCAGTTCGTTCTTGATGGTGGCGATCAGGTCGGCTTCACCCTTGCGGCTGGCTCTCAGTACGTGCAGGTGGTCCGGGTCGACTCCGAGGCCGCGAATGATTTCGGGGAGGCGATCCGAGGGGACCAGCGTCGGCTGGGCGCCTGTCATCGCCACGGTGTGATTGTCAAGAATGAGGACCGTGAGGTCGGTGTCGGCGGCCACGGCGTCGAGCAGCGGGGTCATTCCGGAATGGAGGAACGTCGAGTCGCCGATGACGGCGATCGCCGGCCGGTATCCAGCGTCGGAGGCACCCCGGGCCATGCCGACGGACGCGCCCATGCAGACACACGACTGGATGGCCTGATACGGAGGGAGAGCGCCCAGCGTGTAGCAGCCGATATCGGAACAAACCAGCGGTCCTTCCATCTCGACCATGGCGTCGATCAGGGCGTTGAAGCTGTCGGCGTGGGGGCACCCGCGACACAACTGGGGAGGTCGTGAAGCAAGGTTGAGTTGGGGGAGGACCGGGCGTTGATCCGGCAAGTCGAGGGCTACGCGGACCACGTCGGGGTCGAGTTCGCCGCTGGCGGGTACGACCCCGTTGAGTTTCCCGTCGATGGGTATCGGTCCGGGGAGCAATCCGCGCAGCAACCGTTCGACGAACGGATACCCGTCCTCGAAGACCACGATCCGATCGACATGATCTGCGAGTTTCCGCACCGCGTCGACGGGAATCGGATAGGTACCGATGTGGAGATGTGACGGTGTATCCGGGATCTCGGCGAGGTGCTCGAGGTAGTAGTTGCGGGCGATCCCGGTGGTGATCACGCCCAGCTCCGTGGACCCGAGGTGCAACTCAGCGGCCCTCTCGCTGTGAGCCAGGAGGGCAGGTTGTCTTTGGAGGAGGTCGGCATACCGGCGCCGCGCATTGGCAGGCAGCAGGGTCCAGTCCGATCCGTCGGGCAGTTTGCCGAGCGGCAACTCGAGGTGGGGCGGAGCCGGGGTCACCACCGAACGGCTGTGGGCCAGCCGGGTTACCAGTCGGATCATCACAGGCAGGTGGAACCGCTCGGAGAGATCGAACGCTTCGCGCGTCATGTCGTAGGCCTGCTGCTGATCGGCCGGTTCGAGACACAGGATGCGTGCGAAATCGGCGTAGTAGCGGGAGTCTTGTTCGTTCTGGGAGGAGTGCATGCCGGGGTCGTCGGCCACGGCAACTACGAGGCCTCCGGCGATCTCGACGAGAGCCGAGTTGATGAAGGGGTCCGCGGCGACGTTGAGACCCACATGTTTCATGGTCACCAGCGCCCGCCGCCCGACCATCGACACCCCGACGGCGGCTTCGTACGCCGTTTTCTCGTTGGCGCACCAGGCCACTTTGAGCCCGGGGTCCGGTGTCCGGAGCAGGTATTCGAGGATCTCGGTGGATGGCGTCCCGGGATAGCCGTAGGCGGCGGAGATCCCCGCATGGAGGGCACCGAGGGCCACCGCTTCGTCGCCGAGGACCACCTGGGTCGGGAGTTTCTTGGTGGTTGTCATGTTGCCCTCACCCTACGCGGGTCCAAGACCAAACCCGTGGCGATGAGGCGGAGCGATTCTGTTAGATGGTGACCGTTTCACCCCAGTTGATGGCGATGACCTCGATATCCGACTTGGCCAGCACGTTCGTCGCCATGTTGTAGATGAAACTACGGCCACCTTCGTTGAGATAGAAGTCGTGGATGGGTATCACCTGTTGCGGTGACAACCGGCGGGCGAACTCAACGGATCTCGTCGTAGAACCCCAGGGGACCAGGAGTGGCAGGGCGAGGATCGGCGCGGACGTCGTCGGCTGGTAGCTATCACCGGGGTGGGTGAGCACTCCCTCGATGGTGTAAGCCCGGTTGGGGGGTTGCGCCCCCGTCGGGATCGTCTCGTGGAGGACGTCTTCGGAGGTGACCCCGGCCGGGTTGGTGGTCGACACCGCGATGCCAAAACCATCCAAGAATCCGGCTACAGCCTCGTTGGAGTAGACGGCCAGGTCAGATCGACGATCGATCAACCATCTCACGAATTCGGCGTTGACGTGATCCCCGTGCTCATGAGTGATGAGCACCCGGGAAATATCTCCGATCGAGTCGAGGTCGATCTCTTTGGATTGAAACGTGTGGAACCCGGGATCGAAGAGCGTGGCGCCCGCGTCGGTGGTTACAACGAGACACGAGTCGGTGAGACGCTGAATAGTGGCCATGCAACGACCTTAGCCAACCGGTTGGTCCGGTTTCACGAAGGTGCCAACCGTGCGGTCCTTGACAACTCCCGGAAAGGCCAGGATCCGGTTGTGCATGGCTACATATACGCCCGGGTCAAGGAGGCGGACCGCCAGCAGCGCCTCGGTGAGATTCTGCAGGGCGTCGGTGTCCCGCAGCTCGAAGGGCCGCATAGCTCCCGTGAATACGATCGGGGCAGCCGGCGTCCCCAGCGCGCACGTGGTTTCGCCGCTCTCGGCCAACCGGTCGGTACCGTGCACGACCATCACGCCGTCGCTCTCGCTGGCGGCCTCGTGGGCGGACCGTGCAATGAGTTCATGATCTTCCGCAGTCATCTCGAGACTGTCTTTGTTCATGATCCGCAGCCGGGTGATGCGGAGATCGGGGGTACGCAGTTGCGCCAGCATGTGATCCAGCACCGTCTCGCGGTTGGAGAGAGATCCGGACACAGCCTCGTAGGTCTTTTCGATGGTTCCGCCGGTCGAGACGATGGTCAGGTGGAAGTCGGTCATGGTCGGAGGCTAGGGGATGAGCGTGATCGGGGCGGACCTGGTCGAAATTATCGCCTAGGGGATCAGCAGGTCGGCTGCTTGCGGAGCAAAGGTCCGCAGGGCCGTTGCCAGACCTCTGCCGAGTTGCGCCGCCGTGTCTTCGGCAAAGCCGTGGGAAGTCAGGACCGAATGCTGCCAAGCGGTGAACCCGGTGATGACCGACCGGTCGTCGACCAAAAGGGTGGCCTCAACCGCGCTCAGCAGGAGATCCAGTTCGTTCTGCAGGCGGTGCGTGAGGCCGCCGAGTTCTGCTCCGGCCGCGGCCAGGATCTCCTGGCGGTGGCGGGATATCGAATCCACTTCGGCCGGTGGAGCGGGTACGGCCATTTCGGCAACCTCGATGTTCGGTTCCCACGATGTGAGCACTTCCTGGACTTCACGCGGTGAAGCCACCCAGGCGTCTGCGCCGACTGCGTAGGCCCAGACCCCGTCCGGCCCGAATCCGCTGCCACCAGCGAGGACCGGAACACCGGCTCCGTGGGCTGCGCTGATGCAGGCCCGGGCACCCGGCAACAGCATCGGCATGGCGCACGAGAGGAGCAGCGCTTTGGGGGGTTCCTCGGTGAGGTACCCGGCCAGATCGGCCGCGTCCATGTTCGCTCCCAAGAAGCGCACGCGATACCCGAGAGCCAGCAGATAGGCCGAGGCCAGGCGGAGCGGGAGGGAGTGATAGTCGCCCTGGGCCGCGGCCAATACGACAAATTCGCCGTCGTCCGGGAGGTCGAACGATCCGGCCAGCATCGCTACCAGGGTCTCGACCGCCCCCGAGGCGGCATGTTCGTCGGCGATGCGGTAGTCGCCGTCCTTCCAACGTGTCCCGAAGTCGGCGTGAGCGGCTGCCACGACGTCGAAGAGCACCACGTCAAAGGGGATGCCCTGCTCCATCAGGCCTTGCACCATGTGAAAGGCCCCGGCCGGGTCCCCATCGATCAGCGCGGTCGTCACCGCCAGACGAACCGAGGAGATCTGTGATGAATCGGTTGAGGTCATGGTCCTCCTCTTGCATGAATCAGCGTAGTTCCCGTATGAGGTCGGCCGGTTGCGATTGTGCCGAATTGGTCGGCCGGGCTGATTGCCGACACGTGGTGTCAGTCGAATATCACCGTCTTGTTGCCGTAGACGACGATGCGGTTCTCGAGATGACGGTGTAACGCCCGGGCCAGCACGATCGTTTCGAGGTCCCGGCCCTTGCGAGCGAGGTCTGCAACGGTGTCGCGATGTCCGACCCGGGTGACGTCTTGCTCGATGATCGGCCCGCCGTCGAGTTCTCCGGTCACGTAGTGCGCCGTGGCGCCGATGATCTTGACCCCGCGTTCGTGAGCCTGGTGGTACGGCTTCGCTCCGGCGAAGGCGGGCAAGAACGAATGGTGGATGTTGATGATCCGGTTGGAAAAGGGCTTCACGAAAGCGGGAGAGAGTACCTGCATGTAGCGGGCCAAAACCACTACTTCGATGTCGTGTTCCTCGAGCAGCGCCAACGCCGCTTCCTCTTGCTGCAAGCGCCGGTCGGGCGTGATGGGAAGGTAGTGGAAAGCCACGCCGAAGTCGGAGGCCACCGACTCGAGATCACGGTGGTTGCTCACGACGAGCGGGATCCGGGCTCGTAGTTCGCCCATCCGGCTTCTGGCCAAGAGGTCATAGAGACAATGGGCTTGTTTGGAAACGAATATGGCGACCGGCGGGTGCTGGTCCGAAAAACTGAGCCGCCATGTCATGTCGAACCGATCGGCTATGGACTGGAAGGCCGGGGCAATCGCTTCCCTCCCGAGGCCGAAACCATCCAGCTGCCACTCGACTCGCTGCAGGAAAGAGAGCTCCTCCTGGTCCGTGTGCTGATCAGCATGGATGATGTTGCCACCATGCTCAAAGATGAAGCTGGCCACCGCAGCCACCAAACCTCTCTGGTCGCGACACGAAAGCAGCAAAGTGGCGGTAGCGGATTCGGTTGGGCTCATAGTTCGCCGGAGGATACCCGTCTGGTTTGGTCAGGGGACGGCAGAGGGCCGGAGACGGCGAGGCCGGTGCAGTCCCGGCCTGTTGGTACCCACTGCGCTGCAGGTCGGGGCCGGGTCGCCGTGACGGCGGATCTCGCCCTCCTGTGGCCGGCCGCCCTTCTGGCTCGGGAATTTCCACCGGACTAGTCCCGATGCCGGGAAGCCATTTGTGCCTGGTCGGTCACTAGGAGTGGTTGTAGGGTTGATCAGGCGGCAGGGTCTCCAGGTGAGACCGGCCACCACGATTTGGGAGGCGGGCGCTCTGGGGGCGCAGTGAAACCCGGGAATATCCCGGGTTTTGCTGGTTCTTGGCCTAGTCCCGCAGGTGCGCCGCCAGGTGTTCGTATTCGAGCGAGCCGGTTGTAGACCTGTGCGGAAACGCGCAGCAACAGGTGGGGCCATGCCGGCCAGACGCTGACCGGCACCTCGATGTGATGCTGTCTCCACAACCGCTCCTGGAGGGCGGGAGAACGGGAGGTGTGCTGCGCCCCGGAGGAGTCGGGCAGGGGCACGGCGGCCATAGACCCGAGCATCCCATCTGGTGCGGGTTGGTCGATCATGAGCGCCTCGATCAGAAGGTCCCTGGCCTGCAAGGCCAGCTCATGATTGTGGTGCATCAATGCCGGCCAGCCTCCCGGGAAGACAGCGTCCATGGTCTCGATGGCAGCCGGGATGGCCAGATGGGCAGTTGGGTCGATCGTGCCGGTCCAGTCGAACAGGAGCCGAAATCGCGATCGGTCGATGCGGGACGAGTTCGCGCCGTGGCTGATCACCGTCGGCAAGATCTGGGCTTGTCGATCACGCCGGACATGCAGGAACGCGGCGCCCTTGGGGGCGCACATCCACTTGTGGGCATTGGCGGTGTAGTAAGCGGCTCCGATCGCTTCGATATCGAGCGGCACCATCCCGGGGGCGTGGGCTCCGTCGACCAGGGTGTCGATGCCGCGCTCGGTCATCTCCCGCACCACTGTTTCGATCGGAAAAACGAGTCCGGTCGGGCTGGTCACGTGGTCGATCAGAAGCAAACGGGTTCGAGGGCTCACCCGGTCGACAATGGCCGCCACCACCTCGTCTGGAGAATCGATAGGAAAGGGGACGTTGGCGGTGACCAGATCTGCGCCGGCACCCTCGGCAACCAGGGCGGCGGCATTGCGGCAAGCGTTGTAGACGTGGTCGGTGATGAGGATCTCGTCGCCCGGTTCGAAGTCGAGCGAGCGGAGCACCGTGTTCACCCCGGTGGTGGCGTTGGTCACGAAGGCCAGGTCGTCTGGATCGGCGCCGACGAAGGTTCCCAATGATGATCGGGCCTGATCGGCCAACTCCTCGAGCCGGCGAAAGAAGAGAACCGGTTCTGATTCCATCCGGCTACGGACCGCGGACTGATATTCGAGAACGGGGCGAGGGCACGCACCGAAGGAGCCGTGGTTCAGGAAGATGACCTCCCTATCGAGCATCCACATGTCGGTCATGCGATGAGGTTATCTGTTCTGCTCTGGAGGCCAGATGTCCACAACGATCGATGGCGAGGGTGCTCCGCACGAACAACAGCACTCTCGGCCCCGGCCGACTGATCAGGCTTTCTTCCCGAACGGTCCAGAAGCGGCCAGACCGAGACCGACGGCGATACCGAGGATGGGCAGCCCGATGAGGCTCAACGTTGTCAACGGCATGATGCCGAACTGCTGGAGGGTCACAGCCAGAAAGAGCCCAAACAACAAACCCGAGATGACTCCGAGGACCGGACGGCCTTTCATGACTTCCTCCTGAATCCAGCGCCCAGCAGGGTCAGGAAGGTGACTCCGGCCCCAACCGCGCTGGCGATTCCGACGGTCCCGGATCCCTCGAGTTTGACCATGACGGTGCCGGTGCACCTGCCGCCGTCTGCGGTGTGCTCGCCGCTGAGTTGATAGACGCCCCGTGGAATAAGGGACTCAGGAACGGGGAACTCGTCTTTGAATTCTTCAATGGTGTACGTACCGGCGTTGCCCTGGCTGTTTCCCGGGTTGGCATCGCCCCAGCCGGCGATCTGGATCGTGAACGGCCCGACCACAATGCCGAGGTTGCCTGCATTGTTCGCATTGTCGAAAGGAACTGCGGCGTCCCAGATCGCTACGACACCTTCTTTGTCCATCGGCACGACGATCGGGTTGCTCACCGTGTCGTTGTTCGGCCCGTAGGGAATGCCGTCGATCGTCACGGATCCCGTGCATCCACCGTCGATCCCCGCCAACGCCGCGGTCGGGACCATGAGTACCGACATCATGATCGCCAGAACCACGAGAAATCTGGTCTTGCTCCAGCCGAACCTGTACAACCTCACGTGCCACCTCCTGGCTGCGCAAGCACATCCTACGCGGCGTGACGTCACCCGTTGTGTGATGGAGGGACGATGGGAAGTCGCGGCGTCTCAGTCGTTCGAGCGGTGTTCGTCGGCCTTGTCGTCGGCTTTGTCCGCGTTCTTGTGTCGGCTTTGTCTGTGGCTTTGTCGTGGCTTTGTCTGTGGGTGGTCGGCTTTGTCATTGGCCTTGTCTACAGCTTTGATGAGGCCAGGAGGCTGTCTATCCGCGAGGCCGTGATCGGCCGCGACGGGTGCTTCGCCGCACGACACTTTCGGGTCAAAGGCTCCGCCAGAGTGATCCCGGGCCGCCTGAGAAACACACTCGCCCCAGGTCTGCACGGCAGCAGAGAACTCATGGACCTGTTCGACGAGCCTGTCCGGATCCGGAACTGCGTCGACGACGTCGGTGTTGGTGATGGCGTCGGTATTCGCGACAGCGTCGGCCTTCACCACAACGTCGGTGCTCACGACGGTGTCGCGGTGTGGGTAAGGGTCTGGGTGACCGCCACCGTCTCGATCGGAGCGGTAGGAGCCACCCGGGGCATCGTTACCGCGACACCACCGACCGCGGCCAGGGCAACGGTGCCGAGCAGCATCTTGGCGAGGAACCCCGACGACAGCAATCCGAACATCGCTGCCCGGCGGGTCACGCGATTCGGTCCCCCCGACGATCGCTCGAGCCCGCACCGTGCGCAGAGAGAAACGCCCTCCATGCGCACTGCGGCCAGTGCGCTGCAGCTTCTGCACCGCTCCGGGCTGTTTCGAGTCATGTCACCATGCTAGTTCTCACAGCAAGTGGTTGTATGGCTACTTTGGGTTACAACAGTCCGGGCTAGTCCCTTTCTTCACATGTTCACTACCGCGCCCGGCCTTCCATGAATCTGCCGGCTATCCAGCTCGGCATCCGCCTGCCAAACTGCGGCCGTGAAGGGGCGTGTCCATGGATATCCGCGAACCGATGCCGAACGAGAATCGCAGGTCCTTGACGGGGGCGTTGACCTTCCTGGCTTTGACCCGGCTGGTGCTGAATACCGGCTATCGCTTCATCTATCCGTTCCTGCCCGCCATTGCTCGGGGTCTCGGTGTTCCCCTCACTCAGGCGGGCTTGCTCGTTTCGGTGCGGTGGGTTACCGGCTTGGCGACTCCGGCGGCAGTGCGGGTTCTTGGACGAGGCGAACGCCGGCACCGGTTGATCGTGGCCGGCTTGATGATGTTCGCAACCGGCGCCGTGGTCACGGCGGCCACGGGTGTCTTCGTCGGGGCCCTGGTCGGATTCGTCTTGCTGGGGCTCGGTAAACCGGTCTTCGACGTGGCAGCCCAGGCGTATCTCGCTGATCGCACCCCCTATCCCGTGCGGGCCCGTTATCTCGGCGTTCTCGAACTGACCTGGGCGGGTTCGTTGTTGATCGGGGCGCCGGTGGCCGGTTGGCTCATCTCCCGTTTTGGCTGGGGTGCGCCGTTCTGGGTGATAGCCCTCCTATGCGTTCTCGCTCTCCTGGCCATGCGGTGGGTCATCGAACCCGATTCCGGATCAACGGAAGGAATCCGGCCCAAGCTGGCTCTTGACCGCAGTGCCGTGGCGCTGCTGGTAACGGTCGGGCTCTACTCGGGAGCTTCCGAAATCATGTTCGTGGTGTTTGGAGCGTGGCTCGAGGATGGATTCGGATTGTCGCTGCTGGCGCTTGGTGGGGCGGGGGTACTCCTGGCTGTTTCGGAATTGGTCGGCGAAGGATCAACCCTGGTGTGGACCGATCGGATTGGCAAGCGGCGGTCGGTCGGCATTGGTCTGGTGATTTCGGCGGTGGCCTACGTGATGCTTTCGTTCACCAATGCCAATTTGGTCGCCGGTTTGGCGAGCATGGCCCTGGCTTTGGCGGGTTTCGAATTCACCATCGTCTCGACCTTTCCGCTCGCTTCAGAATTGCGCCCCTTGGCCAGAACCAGGTTTCTGGCGGTTCTTGCCGTCGGCATGGGGTTGGGCCGGGCGGCCGGTGCATCGATCGGACCGTTCCTCTACGAACAGTCCGGCTTGACGGCCAATACCCTGGTTGCCGCTGCAGCCAACGTTGTGGCTCTCGTGCTGCTGGTCGTGTGGGTCCGCGAGGCGAATCCAGAACGTGAGGAGGTCGGATCCTGATGCTCACGGGTCCGGTGAGGCGGTGGCGATCAACACGACTACCGACCGGCCTCCGACCAGATAATCGAGGCCATCGACGCGAACCTGCGGCGGAAGGGTGATGTCGTTTGGCGACTCCAGCGAGGTATCGACCACGCGCCGCCATCCGCTGGTCGCCCATTCCGGGAGCTCCGGTAATTCGAAAACCAGGCCGCTCTCGTAAGCATTCAAGGCAACGTGCATCAGAACGTCACCCGGCCAAGCTGGAGGCCGACACCGCCAGACTGTGGGAGTCGTCCCGGAAATCCGGGCTCCCCAGGTTGACTCCGTGCAACCTGATGTCTGCCTGTCGGGTCAGTTGCTCGAGGGAGAGGAAGTGCTCGCCGGTGAACGAACCCCGGACGAATCGGAGCCGGATCAACTCCTTGACGAATCGGTGGATCTCGGCGTGCTTCTCGACGTTTGACCAATCAAACCAGCTGATTTCATTGTCCTGGCAGTAGGCGTTGTTGTTGCCGTGCTGCGTGCGCCGCACCTCGTCTCCCATGAGAATCATCGGAGCACCCAGCGAGAGAAGATTGATGGCGAGGAAGTTCTTGATCTGTCTCTTGCGGAGTTCCTGGATAGACGGATCGTCCGTCGGTCCTTCGACTCCATAATTCCTGGACAGTGAGTGGTTGGAGCCATCCCGGTTTCCTTCCCGGTTGGCTTCGTTGTGCTTGGTTTCGTAGGAGACGAGATCGCTGCAGCGTGAATCCGTCGTGGCTGGTGACGAAGTTGATGCTCTGTTCGGCCTCGCGGTCCTCATTGCCGTAGAGGTCCGGGCTGCCCAGCAGTCGATTGGCGAGACGGGGGACCATCTTCTCGTCGCCTCGCACGAAAGCCCGCACGTCGTCGCGAAACTGTCCGTTCCACTCTTTCCAGCTGTCGCCGATGAAGTGACCAACCTGGTAGAGACCGGCTGCGTCCCAGGCTTCGGCGATGAGCTTGGTGCCGGCCAGGGCCGGGTCCGACTCGATGTCCCAGAGGACCGGCGGGTTGGGGATCGGCCGGCCGTCCTCGTCGCGAGACAGAATCGACGCAAGATCGAAGCGAAACCCATCGACGTGCATTTCGTGCACCCAGTAGTGGAGGCTGTCCAGGATGAGACGACGCACGATCGACTGGTTGGCATTGAGGGTGTTGCCGGTTCCGGCGTAGTTGGAGAAGCTGCTGTCCGTCCGCGTCCATGATGTAGTAGGCCGAGTTCTCGAGCCCCCGGAAGCTCAACGTCGGGCCGCCGTCGCCGCCCTCGGCGGTGTGGTTGTACACGACGTCGAGGATGACTTCGATGCCCGCCCGATGAAGTGCCTTGACCATGTCGCGGAACTCGTCGAGCGGCGCCAGGGGATTACTGCAGGAGCTGTACCGGCAGTGCGGAGCGAAGAACGATACCGGGTGCATACCCCCAGTAGTTGGTGAGGCCGGCCGGAGCGTCTTGCCAATCGAACTGGAACACCGGCAGCAACTCGACCGCCGTAATGCCGAGATCTTGCAGGTAGGGGATCTTCTCGATCACTCCCGGCATACGTGCCGCGTTTTTCGTGGTCGAGACCCGAGCTGGGATGCTTGGTGAATCCACCGACGTGCATTTCGTAGATGACGGTCTCCGCAAAAGGTCGGCGCAGGTGTGTGTCGCCTTCCCAGTCGTACGTCGAGACATCGGCAACCACGCTCTTGAGAGCATGCCGGTCATTCGGCCCCGGTCGGCACGCTTCGCTCCGGAGATAGTTCGAGGGAGTGGCGATGGCCCGACCATACGGGTCGAGCAGCACCTTGGTTGGATCGAAGAAGAGGCCCCGAGACGGATCGGCCGGGCCGTAGGCCCGGTAGGCGTAGAGCTGGCCGGGTCGCAGGTCCGGAACGAACACATGCCAGTAGTGATAGGTGCGGTGGTGGCGCGGATCCAGTCTGATGATCCGGGATGGCTGCGCGAGTCATCGACATGGTCGTACAGCAACAACTCCAGTCGGTCGGCGCTGCGTGAGTAGACGCTGAAGTTGACTCCGTCTGGTTCGACGAGCGCAGCCGAGCGGGGACGGACATCCGGGAAATTGGTCGGCCATGGGCACCTCTCGAGGAGCAACCTCATGGATTCTCGCGCGTTCGCGGCGCCTTGCGAGCCCTATTCGGTGATCAGCGTGGTTGGCCGAGTCCTTTGACGAGCGACGTCAGGCGCTGCGCCAAGGCTTTGCCCAGCTCATCGAGGAGTTCTTCCGGGACGGACTGGTGGTTCACGGACGATGCGGTCGTCCCGGCCGGTGCGGTCTGGTCTTGCTCGGGATTGGTTCCGATTCGACCGGAGCGTCCTCCGATCCCGCCGGGTCCGGCTGCGGTCGTGGGCTTGACCATCGGTGACCTCACGCGGGCGGCTGAGGAAGCGGTGTCGACGTCCTCCTGCGTGTGCTTCGGTGTCATCGACCTGAACCACCAGATAGTGGTGGTTCTCGTCGAGGGCTTCGACTGCGCAGGGGCCGCAAAGGGACCGGTGCAGATAGATGACCAGCGCCGGACTGTCACAACGTTCGCAGAGCAGGTCGCTCATCGCCGGGCTTGTCGATCGGCGAATTGCCAGCTCAGTCCCGCCGGTTGCACGGCCTCGTCGATGACGATGGTCAATGGTGATTCGCCGAACAGGCTTGAGGTGACGTCTGCCAGTGTCGAACGGACATCGACGGGAGGAAGAGCGACGATGCTGACCTGCCCGCAGATGGTGCATACCTTGCGCTGCAAATCGGCGCCAACGTTGTTGACGGCGTAGGCGTGGTCGTGGTTTGTTGACCTTCGTTTTTGAGCGCTGCGTCTGAACATGTGGCCTCCCATCGCCATGGGATGTCTTCGGCGAGCCACCCCAAACCTCAAGGAGGGTTGGGGTGGCTCGTATTCGGACTAGTACCTATCAGGCTGGCTCGAGGGCTTTGGCGAGTACCTCGTCGATAGTGCTGACGATATGGAAGGTCATCTCTTCCGCGGCAGCTCTCCGGTACGTCGTCGAGATCCGCCTCGTTGCGGGCGGGGAGGATCACCTCGGTGAGGCCGGCCCGATGTGCGGCCAAGACCTTCTGTTTGACCCCGCCGATCGGCAGCACCTTGCCCTGCAACGTGATCTCGCCGGTCATCCCGAGCGTGTCCTTCACTTTGCGCCCGGACAAGAGCGACGCCAGAGCGGTGGTCATGGCAATCCCGGCCGAGGGACCATCCTTCGGCACCGCACCGGCCGGCACGTGAACGTGGAACCTTCTCTGGAGGTCGACGGCGTCGATGCTCAACTCTGCGGCATGTGACTCGATGTAGGACAGAGCAATGCGGGCCGACTCCTTCATCACGTCCCCGAGCTGCCCGGTGAGGGTCAAGCCCGGTTCGCCGGCCATGGCAGTTGCCTCGATGAACAACACGTCGCCTCCTGCTCCGGTCACGGCCAGACCCGTAGCCACGCCCGGGACGGCCGTCCGATCCTTGGCCTCATCTCGCCAGACCCTGGGACTGCCCAGGTAGTCCTTGACCCCGGGTTCGTCTACCTCGACGACCTTTGGCGCGTCTTCGCCCCGGGCGATCTTGGTTGCCACCTTGCGGGCCAATTTGCCGAGCTCGCGCTCGAGGGAACGGACGCCGGCTTCTCTCGTGTAGCGGTCGACGACGGCCGTGAGGGCTTCTTCGGTGACCACGATTTCCTCGGGCTCGAGCCCTGCGCCGCGAATCTGGCGGGGGAGAAGATGGTCGCGTGCAATCGCCACCTTTTCGAGGTCCGTATACCCGTCGAGTCGGATGACCTCGGTGCGATCCAACAGCGGCGCGGGGATGGTCTCGAGCACATTTGCCGTGCCGATGAACAGCACATCGGAAAGGTCGATGTCCAGCTCCAGGTAATGGTCACGAAAGGTGTGGTTCTGGGCCGGATCGAGCACCTCGAGCAACGCCGACGAGGGATCGCCCCGCCAGTCTGATCCGACCTTGTCCATCTCGTCGAGCAGAAACACCGGATTCATAGTGTCGGATTCGATGAGGGCCCGGACGATCCGGCCCGGGCGGGCACCCACATACGTGCGCCGGTGTCCCCGGATCTCCGCTTCGTCGCGGATACCACCCAGGGCGACGCGTACGAACTTGCGCCCCAAGGCCCGGGCTACCGACTCGCCGAGCGATGTCTTGCCAACCCCCGGCGGGCCGACCAACAGGAGGATGGCCCCTTCCCGAAGGTTCCCGGCCTTCTCCAGGCCGCGCTCTCTGCGCAGTTTGCGGACGGCCAGATGCTCGACAATCCGTTCCTTCACGTCGGCAAGGCCGGTGTGGTCGGCGTCGAGTACCGCCCATGCCTCGTCCAGGTCCAAGCGATCCTCGGACACGTGTCCCCACGGCACGTCGAACATCGTGTCCAGCCAGGTCCTGATCCACGAATGCTCGGGCGACTGCTCGGACATGCGTTCTAACCGGTCGATCTCCCGTTCAACCGCCGTGCGAGCCTGCTCGGGCATGTCTGCATCTTCGAGCTTCTGGCGGTAGTCGGAAGCAGCGTCGCCTTCCTCGCCGAGTTCTTTCTTGATCGCTTCGAGTTGCTGACGGAGCAGGTAGTCCCTCTGGGATTTGTCGATCCGTTCCGTGGCGCTGTCCCGTACCTTCTTGCGCAGAGAAAGGTCGGCAAGCACCTCACCCATCCAGGACATCAGCTTGCCGAGTCGCTCGCGAATATCGAGGGTTTCGAGCAGCTCGACCTTCTGCTCGAGCGATAGGTCGGGGGAGTAGACGGCGAGGTCGGCCAAACGGCTGGGGTTTTCGATCCCCAGGATGCGCTCGGCGACGCCGCCCATGCCGCGCTGGTTCAGCACTTCGCCGACCACAGCCCGGTATTCGCCGACGAGATCGTCGAGGGCCTCGTCGTGTACGTCGGCTTCGGGGTACTGCTCGGCGTCCACCCACAGGGCTCCCTGGTCGTCGGTCCGTCCGGCTCCCACCCGAGCTCGAGCGAGACCTTCAACGACCACGTTGCCACCATCGGCGTCCTGAATCTGCGCGACGGTGCCAACGCCGGCATAGGTTCCGTTCACCTTCGGTACCAGCAGCATCAACCCATCGGATTGCGCTGCAGCGGCCACCGCGGTGGTCCCTTCCTCGGTCTCGATGCGCAGCGTGACCACCATGTGGGGGAAGACCACGCCATTGCGCAGGGGTAGGACGGGGAGGGTCAATTCTCTCGTGTCTGCCATGCCATGCCTCTCTTCATCTTTGGTCTGACCTCCAACCGGGATACTCGTTCCGGTATTCCCGGAGAAGCAGAGATCTGATAATAAGGCGCTCAGGTTCTTAGCAAGGCAAGCACTTAGCTTGAGGAGGTGGGTCAAGCCCCGAGTTTGATGACCATGACGACGATGGTGAGCACGACCAGACTGGTATCGATGATGCCAAAGGTACGGAAACGGCCGTAGATCTCATCGAGTCTGGCGACGTCGTTGCTCGCATGGGCAGCCTGAGCTTCCCGGCTCAACGGGGTGAAGACCCGGGCTCCGAATACCGCTCCGGTGAGCACGGCCACGATTCCGATCACCACAAAGAGGTTTTCGAATTCCCACGGTCCGTCGAGGACCAGGAGCACGCCGCTGAGCAGAACCAGGATGCCGGCCGGGTTGAAGACCAGCAGTCCCATCCGCTCGTAGGCAGACATGAAGGCACGGCCGGTCTCGTCACCAGCCCGTCCCATCCGCGGGGTCAAGAATCCAACCGTAACTCCGGCGCCGAGCCAGGTAGCCGCCGCCAGGATGTGCACGATCAAGAGCACGTCGCCCATGAGTACCTCCCACGTGAACCGAAGGGGATTCGACACTAGCGACCGATGGAGACCGAACGCGGGTGGATCCGGGAGTAGATCCATGTGAAGTGGAGGATCCAATCCCGGCAACGCCTCATGGCGACACGCCGCGGTTAGTCCCGACGACGCCCTTCTCGCTCTCCTGCCAGGATTTCACAAGTTCACAAAGCGTCGGTTTTGTCGTATGGTTGTGGGCAATGACCAGAGAGAGGAACTCATGTTTCTAGCAGCAACTGCCACCTTGCCGGCGAGCGATATCGAGCGGGCGAAGAAATTCTACGGAGACACGCTCGGGTTCGCGGTGTCGGACTGGGAAGGAGACGGTTCGGTCAAAGTCAAGGTTGGTGAGAGCTGGTTCGGGGTGTACCCCTCGCAGTTCGCCGGCACCAACCAGGCAACGGCCGTAGGCATCGGAGTCGAGGATGTCGAGGCGGCCGTGGCGGCGCTTCGCGACAAGGGCGTGGTGTTCGAGGAATACGACTTCGGTGAATTCAAAACCGTCGACGGCATCATCACGATGCCGGACGGCACCAAAGGTGCCTGGTTCAAGGACACCGAAGGCAACATCATCGGCCTCAACGACGGCGTGATGTAGGTTCTCGCCTGCTACCGACCCAGGTGGTGCAGGAGAAACGCGAACACGTCGGCCGACTCGTCGATCAGCTTCGAGGTTGGTTTCCCCAGGCCGTGACCGGCCCGGGTTTCGACCCGAACCAAGAGAGGCAAGTCTGAGGTTCCTCCGGCAGCGTGCTGCACTGCCGCCGCCAGTTTGAGTGCGTGCATGGGCACCACCCGATCATCTGATTCGGCAGTGGAGATCAGCAGCGGGGGATACTCGAACCCGACGGTGACGTTGTGATATGGCGAGTAAGCCAGCAACCACTCGAACGCTTCCGGGTCCTCTTCAGCATTGCCGTACTCAACGGTCCAATAACGACCGGCGGTGAAGCGCTGGTAGCGGAGCATGTCGGTGACCGGCACCTGAGAGATGACGGCCCCGAACAGGTCGGGTCGCTGGACCATCGCCGCCGCCGTCAACAGTCCACCATTGGATCCGCCCCGGATTCCCACCTGACGCGGCCCGGCTACACCATCGGCGATCAGCGTCTCAGCACAAGCGAAGAAGTCGTCGAAGACGTGCTGCTTGTTGCCGAGCATGCCTGCTTCGTGCCATGTCTCGCCGTCTTCGGATCCGCCCCGCAGGTTGGCGACGACCACCACCCCACCCGCTTCCAAGAAGGCCAATCGGGCCGGGTTGAACGTGGGGGTGAGGCTGATGTTGAAGCCGCCGTACCCGTATAGCTCAACAGGAGCGGGAAGCACGGCTGTGGCCAGGCGAATCACGAACATGCCGACTTCGGCGCCGTCGGACGAGACGGCGCTTCGCCGTTCGACGATCACCTGGTCCGGGGAGAGAGGCGGCGTTGCTCCGGCAAAAACCTCGGCGGTGGTGCCGCTCCACCGCAAGGACATCGGTGGGTGCAGGAACGACTCGAAACCGAGGTAGATGGACTCGTCCTGCAACCGACCGGTCAGTTCGAAGACGGTACCTGCACCAGGCAAATCGACTGAACCATGCGGCGTTCCGTCGAGCGAGTACGTGGCGAGTCGGTGCGAGGCTTCGTCGAGGGTCACGGCCAGCAGTCGGCCGGCTGCGGCCCGCACCAGCTCGATGGCCTGGTGGCGCTCGCCAACGATCTCCTCGACGTGCTCCGGATTTTCGAGCGGTAACCGGACGATGCGTCCATTCGGCGCGTCGAGGTCGGTGTGGATCAGAAACGCTTCCTCGTGGTGGGCGAGGAAGGCGAAGAGGGCCCGGCCGGGCCGGGCCAAACGGATCCAATCTGAGCTGCCGTTTTCGAGCACCTTGTACAGCAATCCGTTCTTATGTGACGTGCCTACCCATTCGGTCAAAACGAGGAAGCGGCCATCGTCGCTGACGGTTGCGCCGTAACCGAGGTCCGGCTCATCGGGATTTGCGAAGACCATGTGATCCTCGGTTTGGGCGGTGCCGAGCCGGTGGAAATACACGGCCATATTGCGTGAAGGTTCCGTTGAGTCGGGATCGTGGGCCGGGAATCTCGAATAGAAGAAGCCGTCCTCATGCCAGGAGATCTCGGTGAACTTGACATCCCGGAGCTCATCGGGGAGGTCTTGGCCGGTATCAATGTCTCGAACCCGGATGGTCTGCCAATCGCTGCCCGCCTCCGCCACCGAGTAAGCGAAGAACCGGCCATCGTTCGAGAGTGACGTCACGAGAACCGCCACGGCTCCGTCTTCGGAGAGGGTGTTGGGGTCGAGCAAGGGCAGGTCCGCCCCGTCTGGTCGGCGAACGTAGAACACCGACTGGTCTTGCAGGCCATCATTGTGTGCCCAGACGGCAATCTCATTGCGGACGGTTGGAGCTCCGGTTCGGGGGATATCCCACAACGACTCCATCCTTTTCCGCAGACCGGTCCGCTCGGGCAGGGACTCCAGATAGGGAAACGTGATGGCGTTCTGAGCCCGAACGAAGGCCCTGGTTTCTTTCGATCCGGGCTCCTCCAACCATCGATAGGGATCGGCAACCCGGGTGCCGTGGTAGTCGTCGACTGTCTCGGAGCGCCGGGCCGGGGGATAGGTGAACGTCATGGGCCGTGAGGCTACTCCCGTCGAAACCATGGAGCAGTCGACCACCTCGAGTGGCGTTCGCCTACCCGGCCTCGCGAAGGACCTTGGCAACTTCAAACCGGACCTGGAAGTCGGGATCGTCGGTCATGGACTCAATCGCAGATCGGCCGGCGAGGAGGCCAAGCTCCCCGAGCGAGCGCACGGCCTTCCAGCGGATCCAGGCGTCCTCATCGGTGAGGCACTCCTCGAACAACAGACGAAAACGCTCATCTCCGGTATCGGCCGCCGCATCGACTGCCGTGCGCCGCACGAGGCGGGACGGATCGGCCAGGCCCCTGGTGACGACCCGGTCGCGGACGTTGGCGTTGCTCGCCTCGATTAAGACGGCAACGGCTATTCGCCGAATCCGGGGATCTTCGGCTGCCATTGCCTCTTCGAGGCGGCTCTGATCGTCGGGGTCGTCCGGATCCAGCAAGTGGAGCACCTCGGGTCGGCTGGTCGAAGCCGTTTGGCCGGCTTCGTGCATGAGGTCCTCGCGGGTTCTCTCTGCGCGATGGTGAGGAGCGACAGGGTCGGCGAAAAGTTCGACTACCAAAGCCAGCAGAGGCTCCAGCCGCTTC
Source organism: uncultured Actinomycetota bacterium (assembly GCA_963718995.1). Lineage (GTDB taxonomy): Bacteria > Actinomycetota > Acidimicrobiia > Spongiisociales > UBA4744 > UBA4744. Next base: position 540,354 of record CAVRAP010000020.1, on the reverse strand, counting down.
TCCCACGAAGACCTGGCGGCAATACCAACGGTGATAAAATCTCCGGCCACCATCACATCGGTGACGTCCGGTTCGGCGAACAGTCGCTGGACCCGCGTGTCGGCGGGTCTGCTCGAGTCGCTACGCCGGTACCAGGTTCCCGGTGCAGGTACCCCGCCCGTCGTGAACTTCACCTTGCGGGGGTGGGGGGTTGCCTCCGGTACGACCGGTCCGTCGAACACCCGCTCGAAGATCGAGGGCGCTGCGGTTCCGGCGCCGCCTGCCCACATCTCGAAACGGTTGCCCATCATCCCGTACGCAAGTGTGATGCCGCGGCCCAGGTCGTGTTCCCACCATCCTGCGTTGAGATGCGGTGCCACAACGTGGCTGAGCTCGTTCGCCTCCTGCTCCGTCCAGGGCGCCGGCGAGAAGAATTGGCGGAGCAAGGCTTTGAAAGGCACCAGGCTCTCGAACGGTAGCGAGAGGGCAATGTCGGAAGTGAGATAGGCGGACGCGGTGGCAACCAGTTCGTGCGCAGCGATGGCCTGGCGGGTTGCGTCGAGGTCGTTGGGTAAAGCTTTCAGGGCCATGTGACGATCGTAGGCGCAACGGAAGCGGAAGACGCAGGTACAGTTCACGCATCAAGCCAGTGAGGTAGCGGCCATCGAAATTGCGAAGAAGATCCTGATCGTCGATGACGACAAGGTCTACACCAAGATCCTCAGCCGCTTTTTCCAGGAGAGGGACTTCACGGTTCTGACGGCCGAAGACGGTGTCCACGCCGCATGGATTGCGGCCAACGAACAGCCGGGATTGATTTTGCTCGACCACTACCTGCCCGGTTCGGACGGGCTCACAGTTCTCGGGCGATTGCGCCGCGTCGGTGTCACCAGTGACATTCCCGTGATCTATCTGACCGGTTCGGATAGCGAGTCTCTGGAAAAGAAGGCGAAGACTGATGGTGTGATTGCGGTGTTCCGCAAAGGTGACCTGGACGAAGAAGAATTCATGTGGACCATCAATCGGGTTTTTGGTATCAAAACCGCCCGGGAACGATGGAAGACCTTCGAGAACCAGGACGAGCACCCCGCCGCACCGAAGCCGCCGGGCGACTTGCAGCCGCCGGAGATCCCGGATGGCTCGGACCCGTGGGCGTAGACGGTGTGCAGCCGTGATTGGTTGCCCGATCCTCCCGAACGGTCCGGATGGCAAGCACCGACGGATGACTAATCACTGACTAGTCCGATCCGGCAATTTCGAAACCATCCGCGAGGAATGGTTGAAATCGCCGATAGGACCCCCGAACGACTATTCCAAACCTGGGAAGGTTTTCCATGCCGGGGAGCCGCAAACGATCGGGGCACGGCCACGACGACTCGTCACATTGGGCAGGGCCCGGGCTCGTGCGCAGGGTGTGCAAGCGTTGTGGTCGCGTCAGTCTCGAGCTGAGTGAGCCCCGGATGAAGGCCGACCCGGATCGCGAGCTGGGGGTCGATGCTCTTCGCTGGCTGACCGCCGCAGCCGTTCGCTGAGGTTCTGGGTCGCCCCTTTCCGAGCTGCGGCCGGAGGGTTTCCCGCATGATCTCACGCAAGGTAAGCAGGCGGACGCCCTTAGTGTTTGCAGGGCCGCGGGAAACGGCAGGCAGGGCAAGAACCCAGGAAGAATGCGGTTCTGCGGGGGTTTTCTAGCTGGCCCGGTCGCGAACCATCGACATGCGGCGAGCCAACCCGACCGGCGCACTGTGGAGACCGAGAGCCACCGCGAACTCCGCATCCTGGCGAAGATCGAGAATGATCTCCTCGCCTTCGGCCTTGATGTGGAAACCGTCATCCTGGGCGTTGACGCGAATGTCCTTCAGACTCCAGTCGGCAATCTCGTTCTCCCCAGAGCGAAGGCGCAGCCGTTCATCCGTCAGGTCGATCACAACTCGGATGGCCGTATGACGTTCGGTCCGGGTGCGAAGCACTCCTGCGAAATCCACTATGCCTGCTCCTTTCCCCACCTGGGTGTTTCTCCGTTGCCTTCAACATATCGCACGACGCAAGGTCGTGATTCTCAGATGGAGAACGAACGCGATCGTCCGGTGGTTCCTGCCCTTGAAACTGTCTAGTTCGTTTGTGCTATTTCGGCGACATACGGATGCCGCCGTCCATCCTGATGGTCTCCGCATTCAGGTAGTCATTGCGGATCAGGTGGTAGGCAAGCTCCGCATACTCGTCTGGACGTCCGAGACGTTTCGGGAATAGCACCTGGTCTGCCAACGACGCTCTGGCCGGCTCAGGCAGACCCGCCAGCAGCGGTGTGTCAATAATGCCGGGAGCAATCGTGTTGACGCGGATACCGAGCACCGCCAGGTCCCGGGCGATCGGCAGGGTCATCCCGACAATCCCACCCTTGGAGGCAGCGTAGGCCGCCTGACCGATCTGCCCGTCGAAGGCCGCCACGGACGCCGTATTGACCATCACGCCACGCTGGCCGGATTCGAGAGGCTCCGTTCGGGCCATAGCTGCGGCCGCCAGTCGAATGGAATTGAACGTACCGATCAGGTTGATTTCGATGATCTTTGAGAAGAATCCCAGATCAAGAGGTTCGCCGTCGCGGCTAAGCGTGCGTGAGGGTGGGCCGATACCGGCGCAGTTAACGAGAACTCGCAACTCGCCGAGATCAGCGGCCACCTGCACGGCAGCCTGCACTTGCTCGGCGATCGTCACATCGGTTTGGACATACGCGCCTTCGATCTCGTCGGCAACCACGCGGCCGGCAGCTTGCAGGTCGGCGATCACGACAAGTGCGCCTTCGGCGGCGAGTTTTCTGGCGGTCGCCGCACCCAATCCGGATGCGCCTCCGGTGACGATTGCTGAGATCCCTCGGACATCCATAACTACCTCCACCCTCCTGCTCTGGACGCTAGCCGACCAACGAGACCCCTACCCGCGACCCAGGGACGCACGATCAAGCGACCCCCTGCACCATCGCGAAGCCCATGGCTCCGAGGAGGATCACCGTGGTTGAGGCCGTCACCGCCCAAAGACGACGATTGATGCGAAACATTGGAGCGCCCATCAACAGAATGCTCCCGAAGAACAAGAGGAGGTAGGGAATCAGAATGTCCGGTCTCCGCGGCGACCGGAACTCCAGATTCAAGAGATAGTCCAGGCCGAACTCGGCGGCAACGAACAGCATGAAGCAGACCGGTCCGGCATAGAACGGCCACCCGCTGCCCGAGCGGATGAAGCTCACCAACGCCAGGCCCGCCGGCACCCCCAAAGTGATGATGGCCGCGCCGAGGATCCGATTGAGATTCGGATCGGCGACCCGCCCCACAAATCCGGCTGCCTGCAGAAGGTTGACGAGGTTGACGACCAGCCACACGGTGGTCAGGGCGCCTCTGGGGGCAGGAAGCATCGACGGTGATCCAGGTCGTGGCGGAGCACGGTGCACCCACTGACCTTACGCACATGGGATCGGGACGAGGCACCCTGGACCCCATCCGGTAGTTTCATACTCACGAGAGGACGGTGAGCTGTGCAGTTCTCGACATGGTTGCTGCGGATCATCAAGGTGCCTCCCCGGATCCTGTACGCATTGGGGTTTGGGCCTGTGTACGGGAAGTTGGTATTGCTGCTCACGACGACGGGTCGCCGGTCGGGCCGCCCCAGAGTGACGCCTCTGCAATACGAGGAATTCGATGGTGACATCTATGTGGCGTCGGCGTTCGGGGCACGCGCCGATTGGTTTCGCAATATCACGGCCGACCCAAGGGTCTCCGTCAGGGTCCGTTCCCGCCGATTGTCCGGGATCGCTGAACCGGTGACGGATCCCGTCCGGGTGGCCGACTTCCTGGAATACCGTTTGCATCGTCACCCGAGAATGATTGGCGCCATCCTGAAGAGAGAAGGATTGCCACGTCATCCGGATCGAGAGGAACTCGAGGACTATGCGGCCGGTCGGGCCATGGTGATCATCCGCCCATCTCCGGCATTATCCGAGCGGGGCGAATAGGTCGACGGGGTTCCCGTCTGGATCGAGAACGGTCGCGTAGCGCTGACCCCAGAAAGCGTCGAAGGGGGCGGTATGGCTCGGGTGACCGGCGCCGACAAGTTTCAGATGCATTTCATCGACCGCCGCCGGAGACTCACACAAGAACGCAAGGCCAACCCGATGCCCGCCGGTTGGCGGTTCCCAGGCGCCGATACTGCGGACGAGATCGACGGTATCCCACATCATGCGGATTCCACCGGGAAGCGATGCTTCCACGTGTTGTTCGCCTGCGGACCCAGCCGCAATGTCGAGGCCCAGGAGTCGGTAGAACTCCAGCGATGCAGCCATGTCGTCGACCACCATTCCCAGTGCGTCAAATCGAACCATTAGGTGTCTCTTTTCGGTTGTTCAGGACTTCCCCCTAGGTCGTATCGCGGCGTAAGCAGGATCCGGTGGGCAGTTTTCATAACTCGAGTTGGTGGGTAACGCTTCGTTTTTCCAACTCGAATCCCAAACGGTGGTAGAGCCGATGCGCGCCGGTCGGACTGTCCGCGTCGACCCCGATTGAGGCGTGGGTGAGCCCGGCCTGGCGAAACAGCGCCAGAGACGCCGCGATCAGGGCGGACGCGATTCCCTTGCCCCGGTGGTCTTGGTCGACCCCCAGGGTGCCGATCCAACCGTCCCGGCGCCCGAGCAGCTCCTCATCATCGGGATAGACCTCATTCATGCAGTACCCGACAACGTCGTTTCCTGCCATGGCAACAACGCTGAGGTCGAGCCGCATCCCGTAGCCGGTCAGGTTCTTTGTCCAGGAGGCAGGATCGATGGATCCCGACCCCCAGTGGTCGGCAAAGGCCCGGTTGTGGAGAAGGCGAACCTCCTCCGCCTTATCGGCGCGCCAAGCGGTGATGTCGACGCCGGTCAAACCGGGGGGCTGCAGAGGAGGGTCGAGCGGTCGAAGGAGCTCATCGAACCACCGAACCGGCTGGAAGCCGAAGCGCTCGTACAGGTGCTGGGCGTCGGTCAGCCAATCCCAGGCCGCCGTCTTGATGAATCGGGGTAGATCGTGGTCGTACCTGTTCAGCACGGCTCGTGCCCGATCGACCTGCCAGGCGAACATCGCCCGTCCGATGCCTTTCCGGCGCCACGCAGGATCGACGGTGCCAAAGAGGTAGGCACGTTCGAGGCGCGCTCCGCTGGGCTGGTGCCACACCCGGCCCCAGCCAACGGCCTGATCGCCGGCGAAGGCCAAACGCAGATCCTCGGCTACCTCGAGGTGCGGATCGTCGAAGATCTCGAGGATTTCTTCGATGGGTGTGACCAGCGGCTCCTGGTCGTGGACTTCGGCCTTGCGGACCAGATCGTGGATCGTCGATGCGTCGGCGGCGGTTACCCGCCGGAGTACTACGTTCTTCATAGTGGAGAAAGCGTACCGGGGTTGGCCTCGCAGCCGCCAGAGTCGGCCGGAGCGCTATGGCTTTCTCCTTCGGGCAGGTATGGTGGTGGTGCCTGGAACAACCGTTCTGGCGGCTCTCCACCCGGATCGAGCCGTACCACTACCGCAGGAGCATCGTGGCCATCGCCGCCGAACATCTCAATACCGCAACCTCATTCGCCGAACTTGGCGTCGCCAGCGATCTGGTCGACGTTCTCGTCAACGCGGGGATTACCTCCCCGTTCCCCATTCAGGCTCTTGCTATCCCGGATGCCCTTACCGGGCGCGATGTGTGCGGAAAAGCAAAGACCGGGTCGGGAAAAACACTCGCGTTCGGCCTGCCGATCATCCAGAACCTCAGGGATGCTGAAAAGAACCGACCGGTGGCGCTCGTGCTCGTACCTACCCGCGAGTTGTGTTCCCAGGTGACCGAGGCGCTGCGACCGCTCGCCCAGGCTCGGGGCCATGAGGTTGTGGCCATCTACGGTGGCGTCTCGATGCAGAACCAGACGGATGCGCTTGCGCGTGGTGCGGAAATTGTCATAGCAACGCCGGGAAGGCTGATCGACCTCTACGAGCGCAAAGCTCTCGCTCTCAACGGGGTCGAGGTGGCCGTGATCGATGAGGCGGACGAAATGTCCGATCTCGGCTTCTTGCCACAGGTCCGTTGGATCATGCGCGCCGTCGAGGGCCACCACCAGACGATGTTGTTCTCCGCCACTCTGGGCGGGAGCGTTGGCGCGCTCATCGACAGCTACATGCACGACCCGGTCTTTCATGAAGTCGCCTCCGATTCCGTGACAGTGGAGACCTCGGAGCATCGGTTTATCCAGGTCCATCGCATGGACAAAGCCAAGATGGCCGCCAGGATCGCGGCGTCGGCGGACCGGGTGCTGGTATTCGTCCGAACCAAACGGGGCTGCGATCAGGTCGCCGACGACCTGCGCGACCTCGGTGTTGCGGCCCGCCCGATCCACGGCAATCTTCCTCAGGGGAAACGAGAGCGCATGCTGGCTGCTTTCGCCGAGGGGCACAGCAAAGTGCTGGTGGCGACCAACGTGGCCGCTCGCGGGCTCGACATTGAAGGTGTTGATATCGTTCTCCACTTCGACCCGCCGGAGGACTCCAAGACATATGTTCACCGCTCCGGTCGGACGGCTCGCGCCGGTGAAGAAGGACTGGTGGTGACCTTCGTCGAGTGGGACCAGATCGAGATGGTCCACAAGGTGCAGATCGAAGCCGGCCTGAGCGAACCGATCGTCAAGATGTTCTCCAACGACGATCGGCTCGACGATCTCACGGCCTGGGAAGCGCCGGAGAGTCTGGTGCGCCCGGAGATGAAACGCACCACGGTGCGGCCCGCTCGGGGCAGGCGCAGACGCCGTTAGCCCTAGATTTTCGTGGCGGGCGGGGCCGGCCCGTCTGTGAGCGACGTTTGTCTGTTTGCCTGCCTTGACCACCGAGCCTCCTTTTATTCAAGGAATCGGTCCCTCAGGCCGAAAAGAGGGGAGCACCAGACCAAGACGGGGCTGGGCGAGGGAGAGAACGTGACATCACCCGAAGGCACTTCCTGGCAATCACTCGTTCGCGCCCGGATGCGAGAGGAAATCGACGAATGGGTAGCTGAGGGCCGCAACGAACCTCAGACGGATCGCCCGCTCGTCCTCATCGACGTCATGGGGGTCGTCAGCGACACTTCCAGACCGGAGATCGTTGAAGGCGATGAACCCGAAACAAGAAGGAACGACGATGATGATGATCTCGTCATCCCGCCCCACATGGCCGCCCTGGTGACCCACCTGGTCGAGGTGGCCGACGTGCGATGGGGTGCGCCACTCGACGAAGATTCGAGTGCCCGGCTGACGTCCCTGCTGGGGGTCGGTCCGATACCTTCTATCGTCGCGGACGAGTACGGCATGACCGAACCGGCCGCCCGGGAACTTCTTTGGAAAGCTGCCTCCGCCGGACGGGCCACCTACCGAATCGAAAACGTCTCTAGTGAGCTGCCCTCCCGACTGCCCGACAGCACCGTCCTGATCAACATCGCTCCAGCCAAAGTGCTCCAACCCGACCATCTTCCACCCGAACTCCGGCCGGCCTGATCTCCTTTCCGCCCGGTAGCCTTTCAGATTATGCGTGGCTTGACCTTGGACGGCGTTGGTGTGATCACCTACCGAACCGATCTGCCGGAACCGCAGCTTGAGCAACCAACCGATGCCGTCGTCGCGGTCACGCGGGCCGGGTTGTGCGGGTCGGATCTTCACCCCTACGAGGGCCGGGAACGAGTCCGGTTTGGGGTTGTTCCCGGGCATGAAGTTGTCGGGGAGATCGTTGCCGTCGGGACCGATGTTGCCGGTTTCTCGCCGGGGGATCGAGTGCTCGTCCCGTTCACGACGAGTTGCGGAACCTGCCGGCCGTGCCGAACAGGGTTGAGCGCCCGCTGCACGTCGGGTGAACTGTTTGGTTACGCAGATCCCGATGACCTGTCCGAGCCTGCCCTGCACGGTGGTCAAGCAGAACGCGTGAGGGTTCCGCTGGCCGCGTCGACATTGATGGGCGTATCCGATCAGATTTCCGATGAGAACGCCCTGCTTCTGGCGGACAACTTCCCCACGGGTTGGCATGCCGCCGAGCGGGCCGGGATCGTCCTCGATGAACCGGTGGTCGTCATTGGTTTGGGTTCGGTCGGGTTGTGCGCCGTGGCTGCTGCGCTGGCCGGGGGTGCCGCGCCGGTGATCGCGGTCGATCCCGTCCCGGATCGACGGGATCGGGCCGAGCAGTTGGGGGCTCAACCGAGAGCGCCGGGTGATGCAGCAGCCATCGATCCGGTCGGGTCCGTCGTCGAAGCGGCCGGGACTGCGTCTGCGCAGCGGTTGGCGGTGCAGTTGCTGAGGCCCGGGGGCACCCTATCGGTGATTTCTGTGCCAACTGCCACCCGTTTCGAGGTGAGTCCGGTCGAGGCATACGACCGTAACCTGACGATACGGTTTGGTCGGGCACCCGTTCGGTCGATTCTCGATGGGCTCATGACCAGGGTTCTGGCCGGTGAGGTATCGGTACCCGGGGATCTCCTCCTGACACACCCCGCAGTTCCCTTGCGTGACGGAGCCGACCTATACCGGCAGTTTGCAGCTCGTGAACGGGGGATACTCAAAGTCGCGTTCGTGCCATAACGAGTCGGGCGTCCACCAACTGGTAGCCAGTCGTCGGGGCCGCAGACTCGAGGGATCAGAGGCGTTTCTTGGCCAGCTTGCGTTCGCTTTCGGTCAGATACCGTTTACGCACACGAATCGCCGACGGCGTGATCTCGACGAGTTCGTCGTCGGCGATCCACTCGATGGCCGCCTCGAGGGTCAATCGTCGCGGCGGCTTGAGCCTGATGGCTTCATCGGAGGCGTGGGTGCGGATATTGGTGAGTTGCTTCGGCTTGGTGGGGTTGGCCGGCATCTCATCAGGGCGGGAGTTCTCTCCGAAAATCATGCCCTGGTAGACATCTTCGCCGGATCCGATGAAGAGTTCTCCCCGCTTCTGCAGGTTGTCGAGGGCATAGCCCGTCGAAGCCCCCTGGCGGTCTGAAACCATTGGTCCGCCCTGGCGGTGCGGGAGTTCACCTGCCCACGGCATCCATCCCGCATGATGTTGATGAACGAGGGCCGTCCCCCGGGTGGCCGTCATGAGCAGAGATCGGAATCCGAGAAGTCCCCGGGCGGGGGCCGTAACGGTGACGATGGTTCGGCCCCGGTCTCCCGGCCGGAGATCGGTGACCTGGCCCTTGCGGGGCGCAACAGCTTGGGTGACGGTGCCGACGTGTTCATCGGGCACATCAACCACCGCCCGTTCAACCGGCTCATGCGGTTTGCCTTCGATCTCGCGAATAATCACTTCTGGTCTGCTGACCTGCAGCTCGAAACCCTCCCGGCGCATTGATTCGATCAGTACGGCCAGTTGCAGCTCCCCCCGTCCCGCTACCTCGATGATCTCGGGAGAAGCGGTCGGTCCAATCCGGATGGACACGTTGCCGAGCACCTCTCGTTCCAGGCGTTCGCGGATTTGGCGTGACGTGAGGAGCGACCCATCGCGTCCGGCCAAAGGGGAGGTGTTGACGCCGAAAGTCATCCGAAGGACGGGCTCGTCGACGATGAGGCGGGGGAGAGGCTGTGGATCGTCCGGGTCGGCCAGGGTGTCGCCGATTTCCACTTCTGGGAACCCCGCAACGACGAACAGGTCACCGGCGATTCGTTGTTCGACCTCGATGCGACCCAAACCTTCGAATCCCAGCAACTGGCCGAGTTTTCGCTTGAGGGGTGGCTCTTCTTCATTGGAGTGGCAAAGAGCGATCTGGGTGCCGGCCTTGAGTGTTCCGTTGACGACCCGGCCGATGGCGAGCCGACCCAGGTAGTCCGATGCGTCGAGGTTGGTCACCAATGCTTGCAGGGGCGCCAGTGGATCACCCGCCGGGGCAGGAATGGTTTTGACGATGGCATCCAGCAGGGGTGACAGGTCGTCGCTTGCGCCGGGGATCCCCAAGCCCAGAATCGCCTTGCCGTGACGCGCGATCGAGGAGATGATCGGGAATTCGATGTGAGCGTCACGGGCATCGAGGTCGAAGAAAAGCTCGTAGACCTCATCAACCACAGCCTCCATACGAGCGTCGGGCCGGTCGACCTTGTTGATCACCACAACGGCGGGCAAATGGAGGTCGAGCGCCTTGGAGAGCACGTATCGGGTCTGCGGCATCGGCCCTTCGGAAGCATCAACGAGGAGGAGCACCCCGTCAACCATGGCCAGCGCCCGCTCCACCTCGCCGCCAAAATCAGCGTGTCCGGGTGTGTCGACCAGGTTGATCTTGGTGCCCTTCCAATCGATCGAAGCCGCTTTGGCCAGGATGGTGATGCCGCGTTCTCGTTCCTGGTCGTTCGAGTCCATCACGCGGTCGACGTGCGCCTCGTGGGAGCTAAAGACCCCGGCGGCAGACAACATGGCATCGATGAGGGTCGTTTTGCCATGGTCGACGTGCGCGATCAACGCCACATTGCGGAAGGGGGTACCGGACATGAAGCCAGAATGGTAGCCGTTTCCGGGAGGAGCGGAACTCGCCCGGAACGCCGGGAAGGCCGTTAGGCCGCTTCAGAACGGACAGGCGTCACTCGCCGATGTCTTCGTTCCATAACTCGGGTCGGGCGGCAATGAAGTCATGCATCAACTGAACACAGGTTGGGTCGTCAACAATCTCAACCTCAACACCTCGCGCTCGGACGTGCTCCTCGGGTCCCTGGAAGGTCCGGTTCTCGCCGACTACAACGCGAGGAATGCCGTACAGAAGAATGGCCCCGCTGCACATATCGCAAGGAGACAGGGTGGAGTAGATCACGGCACGTTGGTATTCGGCGGCTTTGAGACGACCCGCATTCTCCAGACAATCCATCTCTGCGTGGAGTATGGCGCTGCCGTTCTGAACCCTGCGGTTGTGACCCTTGGCGACAACGACGTCGTCGATCACCAAGACCGAGCCGATGGGGATGCCGCCCTCGGACAGTCCGGCCCGGGCTTCTTCGATTGCGAGCTCAAGGTATTCGTCCATATTCCCCATCCTGGCACAGAGACCGGTCCATCCGCAGCGCTGAGGGGCCGTTGGTCCCTAGTGTTCGTTCAGTTCATCATCGAGTATTGGTTCATACGGTATCCGTCCCGGCGGTCGTCACGACATGACCGTCTCGCACGTAGGGGAGAGCGGCAATGGCCATTGAAGCGCGGAAGGTAGTCCTCGAGAGCGTCGCAGATGCTTCGGGTCTGAGATCTCTGATCGAGCAAGGTGTTTTCACCGCCGACGAGGTTATTGCTGTCATCGGCAAGACCGAGGGGAACGGCGGCGTCAACGACTTCACCAGGATTCTGGCGGACCGGGCCTTTCGCGATGTCCTCATGGAGCTCGGAACCCGTCCTCTGGAGGTCGTCAAGGAGATCCCGATGGTCTGGTCGGGCGGAACCGACGGAATCCTGACACCTCATGCAACGGTCTTCGCACAGGTGGCCGGCGAACCTGACCCATCTGATGAACCACGACTGGCCGTTGGCTATGCCATGAGCGAGATCATTCTTCCTGAAGACATCGGTAGGCCTGCGATGGTCGAGAAGGTCGCCGAAGGGGTGAAGCGAGCCATGCAGGAGGCCGGCATCGACGATCCGGCCGACGTTCACTACGTGCAAACGAAAACTCCGCTTCTCACGATGGACACCATCAACGATGCCAAGTCGCGCGGACAGACCGTGGTAACCGAGGACCCCCTCGAGTCGATGAATATCTCGAACGGTACGTCGGGACTGGGGATCGGATATGCGTTGGGCGAATTGACGAGCGTTCCAACCGAACCGCAGATCGGACACGATTTGTCGCTGTTTTCCTCGGTTGCTTCCTGTTCCTCCGGGGTTGAACTGAACCAGGCCCAGACCGTGGTGGTCGGCAACGTGCGAGGCGCCGGCGGCCGTTACCGGATCGGTCACAGCGTGATGAAAGACGCTCTTGACTTCGAAGGCGTTTACGAGGCAATCCGGTCTGCGGGCCTCGACCTGCCCGAGAGGGCCCGACCCGCCGACCTGGAAGGCCGGTTGGTCAACGTCTTCGTGAAATGCGAGGCCGATCCGACCGCCAAACTCCGGGGTCGCCGACAAGTGGCACTGGACGATTCCGATGTGCACCACCATCGGCACATCAAGGCCGCAGTCGGGGGAGTCGTGGCAGCCGCCGTCGACGACGCCGCCGTGTTCGTATCGGTCGCAGCCATCCACCAGGGCCCATCCGGTGGCGGTCCGGTCGCAGCGATCGTCGATCTCGGCTGAGAAGGAATGGTGCCCGTCCGCCAACAAATGGCCGGCCCGAAGGCCGCGCCCGCCTCATTGCCGGCGGCCGCAAGTCGCGGGGTACGGCACATTCTCGACGGTCCCCTTCAACCGGGGGTCCTGTTGGGTACGTCATCGAATGCTGCATGGATTCAGGCTCGCGGCCATGTTCTGGTGTTGGGAGGTACGGATGCCGTACGGCTTCCCAACGGCGTAACCGTCACCAAACCGGCTCACGCCGTCCGGTCGTCGGCCGGCGAGCGCTGCGTCGTGGGAGATGGGAGGCTCGAGATAGGCAGCTTACGAGCCAGCATCGTGCGCTGGTGGGACCCGCACCCGGTGCTGGTGTCAGTTTCCCCTGATGCGGTGAAGCGGATGTGCGAGGATGCCAGGAAGCGGTTCTCGTGCGTCGACGACGGTGGTCTGGGGAAGGCATTGAGCAGTAACGATCCCGATGCCGTGCGGCACGCCATGTGCGGGCTCCTCGGCAAGGGAGAAGGTCTCACTCCGGAAGGTGACGATGTTCTGGTTGGTGTGCTGGCCGGTTTGCGGCTGCTCGGACCTGCTCTCGGCGTCCCGGGTGCCGACGGCATGCAGGCGGCGATGGCGCCCATTGTGCTGACCGAAGCGCCTTTTCGCACTACGGCGTTGTCTGCAGCACTGCTGCGACATGCCGTGGCCGGCGAGGTGGCGGATCCCGTCGGGGCGTTCATCCAGGCGCTGACCGGGCGCGGCGACATGGCTGTGATCATCGAGGACCTGCGCAGTATGGGCAATACCTCAGGGCTGGCGACGGCCTGCGGCGTTCTGCTGGCTGCGGAGTTCCTGGTCGAAGGGAGACATGCATAATGGACAGCGTTGAGGTTCGGCGTGGGACCTACCACGATTCGGTCCGCTTGATGCAGGCGAGCCGGGCGCTCCAACAAGCTCAAGGCGTGGAAGAAGCGCTGGTTGCGATGGCTACCGACCTCAACCGAGAATTGCTGGCGGGGATGGGATTCGACGTTTCCGCTCTCGGTGAGGCGGGCCCCAACGACCTGATTGTCGCCGTCCGGGCCGTGGATGATCAAGCTGTTGCCCATGCTCGGGAGACTCTGGAATCGGCACTGGTCACGAAGGTCGGCGACAACTCTGGAATGTTGGCCGCTCCGACCGCACATATCGTTGGCTCGGCCGCTGGTGGAGCCACCCTGGCGTTGATCTCGGTTCCCGGCGAGCACGCCTTCGTCGAGGCTATGGACGCTTTGGACCACGGCCTCGACGTGATGGTGTTCAGTGACAACGTCCCGATCGAGCAGGAAGTTGCTCTCAAGCAGGCCGCGGATCGGTTAGGACTGCTCGTCATGGGCCCCGACTGTGGCACGGCGATCGTCAACGGGGTAGGACTGGGTTTTGCGAACGTCGTACAGCCGGGCCCGGTCGGGGTGGTTGGTGCCGCGGGCACCGGCATTCAGCAGATCTGCTCGCTGCTCGACGACGCAGGCGTCGGAGTACGCAATGCCCTGGGCACCGGCGGCCACGATCTTTCGATTGAGGTCGGGGGTGCATCCACGCTTCGAGGACTGGCCGCACTGGACGCCGATCCCAGCACCGAAGTGCTGGTCGTGGTCTCAAAACCTCCGGCCCCTGAGGTCGCAGCCAAGGTCCGAGCCGCGGCTGAGGCCTGTGCAACGCCAACGGTGCTGGCATTTCTCGGCGAAGAGGGTGTCACTCTGGAGGGGGCGGTGAGTCGAGCGCTGGAGATTCTCGGTCGGAAACCGCCTGCCTATGCGTCGTGGCCGGCCGCCGATGACGGCCACCGGCCCGGAGTTCTTCGAGGCTTGTTTTCGGGCGGCAGTCTGAGCAGTGAAGCGGCCCGGTTGGCCGGCGTTTCCCTGGGAGAGGTCGCTCAGGAGGAAGGGACCGACGGTCACTCCGTCGTCGACTATGGAGAGGATGTCTATACCCGGGGCCGGGCCCATCCGATGATCGACCAGCGGCTCAGACTGCAACGTCTGGAAGTCGCCGGACGCGATCCGGCGGTTGGAGTGATTCTCCTCGATGTGGTGCTCGGGCACGGATCCCATCCTGATCCTGCTTCCGAGCTGGCGCCGGTGATTGCCGCCGCCACTGCTGCGAAGGCTGCCGTCGTCGTCTCGCTTTGTGGCAGCACCGGCGACCCTCAGGATCGCGATCGACAGGCACGGCTCTTGAACGAAGCGGGCGCCTCGGTGTGGCTCTCCAATGCTGCCGCCGCCCGTCACGCGATTTCTCTGGTCCATGGAGGTGCACGATGAGCGGACTCGAACGCCTCCTGGATGCCGAGCCTGTCGTCGTCACGGCCGGCGTGGAGGTGCTGGCCGGCGCGCTCGACTCGCAAGGTGTCGAGGTACACAGGACGGAATGGAGCCCTCCGGCAGAGGGGACGGAGGCAGCCCTCGCCCGGCTGGCGGCCGCGCCGGAGGTGGCTGAAGCGAACCAGCTGGCGATTGAACGCTTGCTGGCGGTACGCCCCCATCTCGTTGATGTGGTCCCGGCTGCCCGGGTCGTCCCCGGGCTCACGGCGAGAACATTCCTCCACGCCGGTCCGCCCCTCTCCTGGGAAGAAGCCAGCGGGCCAATGCGCGGGGCATTGATAGGCGCCATGCTCTACGAAGAACTCGCAACCAGTCCCGAAGACGCCGCCTCGAAACTGGCAGCCGGTGAGATCGAACTTTCACCCTGTCACCATCACCAGTCGGCCGGTCCGATGGCGGGTGTCATCAGCCCATCGATGCCCGTCCTGGTCGTCGAGGACCCGGATACCGGAGGAGTCGCCTATTCGACCCTCAATGAAGGGCTCGGCAAAGTTCTCCGCTACGGAGCCTTTGCTCCGGAAGTCATCGACCGACTCCGGTGGATGGATCGAGTCCTGGGGCCGGTCGTTGGAGATGCCCTGCGACGGAGCGGACCCATCGATCTGCGTTCGTTGATTGCGCAGGCCCTGCAGATGGGAGACGATGGACACAACCGCAATCGAGCCGGCACCTCGCTCCTGCTGCGTCTTCTCGGTGCCGCATTGATCGAGAGTGACGTCGCGCCCGTGGCCGACCGTTCTGCCGTCTACTCCTTCATAGATTCGAATGACCACTTCATGTTGAATCTGGTGATGGCGGCGGGCAAACTGATCGTCGACGCGGCATCCGGAGTTGAGCATTCCAGCCTGGTCACCGTCATGGCCCGCAACGGGACCGAGTTTGGAATCCGGTTGTCGGGAACCGGAGAACGATGGTTCACGGCTCCCGCCCCGATTGTCGACGGTTTGTTCCTCGGATCCTTCACGGCTGCAGACGCCAACCCCGACATCGGCGATTCGGCAATAACCGAGACGATCGGCCTGGGCGGGTTTGCCATGGCCGCGTCTCCCGCCATCGTCGGATTTGTTGGTGGCACGGCGACGGGCGCCGTGCAGCGGACCCTGGCCATGTACGAGATCACCATGGCCGAGCACCCGTCGTACCAGATACCGATTCTGGAGTTCCGGGGGACGCCGACCGGGATCGATGCCATCCTGGTCACCCGTACCGGAGTCAGGCCTCAGATCAACACCGGCGTGGCGGGAAAAGAGCCGGGTGTTGGAATGGTTGGGGCCGGTTTGGTCGAGGCCCCGATGGCGTGCTTCGTCCAGGCGATCAATGCCCTGGCTGAGGGAGTCGCAGGCACCTGATGGAAGAATTCGAGCGCGGTACCGCGCGGTATCACCCAAGACGCGTAGTTTTGACAAATCGACAATCAAGGAGTGTGGCATGACGATCGCCCAGGTATTCGATTACCAGCTTCCCGAGACACTCGATCAGGCGGTCCGCATGCTCGCCGATCATGGTGGAGATGTTCGGGTGCTGGCGGGCGGCACCGACCTGGTCGCCTGGCTACGGGACGAGGCGGTCGCCCCCGACCTCCTCGTTGACATCAAGCGGATCGAAGGCCTGAGGGAGATCGTGGATGAAGGGGACGTTCTGTCCATAGGTTCGCTGGTTACCTTTGCGGACCTGATCAACTCGGAGGTAGTCGAATCGCGGCTGCCACTGATAGCCGAAATGTCGGCGACGGTTGCTTCAACGGGCATCCGCAATCGAGCCACACTGGCAGGCAACATCTGTTCTGCGGTCCCTTCCTGCGACGCCGGGCCTCCGCTTCTCGTGCACGGGGCGACGGTGCACACGTTCGGACCGGCCGGATCCCGTGAAATTGCGATCGACGATTGGTTTCTCGGCCCCCGCCGGACGGCGCTGACCACGGGCGAGATTGTGACCAAAGTGATCGTGCCCATCCCGCCCGGCGGGCACGGAGCCGCGTACATGCGACTCAGCCGGTATGAAGGCGAGGATCTGGCCCAAGCCAGTGTTGCCATCCTGGCCCCCGCCGATCACCGGTTCCGGATTGCGTTCGGAGCGGTGGCGGCAACACCCGTTCGGGCCAGGCGCATCGAATCTTTACTCGAGGGCAAAGCGCTTTCCCCGGATCTGGTTGCCGAGGCAATGGCGCTCGTGTCTGAAGAGATCTCGCCAATCACCGACATGCGAGCGACGAAGGAATTCCGGATGCGGATGTCGGAAGTGATGTTGCAGCGGGGTTTGAAGGCCTCGGTGGAGCGCCTGGAAGGCAACGGGCCTTCCTACGGAACGAACTTGATGTAGGGGGGACGAATGCGAACGGATATCTCAGTCACGGTGAACGGCGAACCATGGTTACTGACCGTCGAGTCCAATGACGTGCTCCTCGAGACGCTGCGGTCGAAAGTGGGCGTGAAGAGCCCCAAGATCGGCTGCGAGCGCGGCGATTGTGGCAGTTGCACGGTGTTGCTGGACGGCCACACGGTGCGGAGCTGCCTGGTGCTCTCCGTTGAAACCGATGGTCATGAGGTGGTAACCATCGAGGGTCTGACCGATGGCGGGCTCACCGAACTCCAGCAGTTCTTCGTCGATATGAACTCCTTCCAATGTGGTTTCTGTGCGCCCGGCATCGTGCTGGCCGCAGCTGAACTACTCGAGGAGAAACCCAAGCCGACCCGCGCAGATGTTCAGGAGGCGATCGGTGGAAACCTGTGCCGGTGCACGGGATACGACCCGATCATCGACGCAGTCTTGGCGGCCGCCGATAGCGCAGGGAGGGGATCCCGATGACCACACTCAAGCCCTACGAGGAGCGGAGCACCCGGGAACTCGACTTCGTCGGCAAGTCAACCGTCCGGATAGACGGAGTGGAGAAGGTGTCGGGTGCGGCCCGCTACGTCGACGACATGGACTTCGGTCCCGACCTGCTGCACGCCGAGATCGTCGAGAGCCCCTACGCCAACGCCCGTATCAAGGGCATCGACACCTCGGCCGCCGAGGCGGTTCCGGGTGTCACCAAGGTCGTTACCGGGAAAGACTTCCCTTTCAAATTTGGCCTGTACATGAAGGACCGATACGTGTTCGCCCAGGACCGGGTTCGGTTCGTCGGCGAACAAGTGGCCGCAGTTGTTGCCCGCGACCCGAAAGTAGCGAAGCGAGCCGCCAAGTTGGTCAAGGTGGATTACGAAGAGCTGACGCCCATCTTCGATCCCATCGAGGCGCTCAAACCCGAAACGGGCCTGATCCACCCCGATCTTGGTGACTACCCCCACGTGCCATGGTTCTATCCGCACGACGACACCAACATCGCCCATTGGCGCAAGACCCGCAAGGGTGACGTTGAGCAGGGTTTCGCCGAGGCCGACCTGGTGCTGGAAGGCGAATACACCGTGCCGAGGTATGCACATTGTGCCATCGAGCCCCACGTCATTGTGGGTCTCTACGATCAGTCGGGCCGTCTCACCATGTGGTCTGCATCACAGTCGCCGTATACCCAGCGGCACCTGTTTGCCGAAGCGCTCGCACCGCTTGGATTGACCCACCAGAACGTCCGGGTCATCACCCCGTATGTGGGGGGAGGATTCGGTGGGAAAGCCGGCGTCTCCATGGAGATCATGGGAGCCGCCATTGCGACCGCGGTGAAGGGGCATCCCGTCAAGATCCGCTTCACGCGAGAGCAGGAGTTCTACAACACGTACCACCGCCAGGGGATGGTGGCCAACATCAAGATGGGCGTCAAGAACGACGGCACGATCACGGCCATCAAGCACATCATGAACTGGGACGCGGGTGCCTATGTGGAATACGGTGCCAATGTGGTCAACGCGGCCGGTCTGTCGGCCACGGGCCCGTATCGCGTGCCCAATGTCTGGATCGACTCGAAATGCATCTACACCAACCTTCCGCCCGGCGGGCCCTACCGGGGTTTCGGCTACTCGGAATTCATGTTCGGACTCGAGTCGCATGTCGATCGCGTGGCCGAGGCGATTGGAATGGATGCCGTCGAGTTCCGGCGGAAGAATGCCATTGTCGAGGGTGACATTCTTGCCTACGGGGCAGAGATGAACCCGTCCGGGCTGATCGAAGCAATCGACCGGACCGCCGCTGCCATCGAGTGGGGAAAGAAGGAAACCTCAGACGATCCCAACAAGGTGATCGGCAAGGGTTTTGCGGTGTTCTGGAAAGCACCGGCGATGCCGCCCAATGCTTCGTCGGCTTCCTTCCTCAAGTTCAATGAGGACGGCAGCATGAACATCACCGTCTCCGGGATGGAGCTGGGTCAGGGTTATCTGACCGCCATGGCGCAAATCGCCGGGGAAGTGCTCTCCGTACCGCCGGCCAAAATCCGGGTCGAGACGCCCGACACCGATCGCAACCCTTACGAGTGGCAGACGGTCGCCTCACACGTGACCTGGAGCTGCGGTAACGCCGTTCATGCGGCCGCAGTCGAGGCCCGCGAGAAGATCTTCGATGTGGTGCATCGCGTGCACGGCTATGAAGAAGAGTCGTTGTATCTCGAGGATGAGCACGTCAAGTCCAGCACCGATCCTGACTTCAAGCTGGCCCTGCGGGACTTCGTCATCGATGGGATAGAAGCTGAGGATGGCACGTACAAGGGCGGACCGATTGTCGGGTCTGGCAAGTTCATGCCGGAGTTCACCTCAACCCGGGCCGATCCGGAAACCAGTCAGGGTGGCCATCCCAACGTTCACTACACGGTGGGGGCGGCGGGAGTAATCCTCGAGGTCGACCGGGAAACGGGCCGGATGAAAGTCAAGAAGGTGGCTTTGGCCGTCGACGTCGGCAAAGCCATCAACCCCAGTCTCATTGAAGGACAAATCACCGGTGGGATTGTTCAGGGCCTGGCCACCGTCCTCTACGAAGACATGCGCTTCAGCGAAGGAGGCAAACTGCTGAACGCCAACTTCACGGACTACAAAATCCCCACTGCCCACGACATCCCCGATGAGACCATCCCGATCATTATCGAAACCGCCCAGCCGGACGGCCCGTTCGGGGCCCGAGGAGTCGGCGAACACACGATGATCCCGGCGGCACCGATCATCGGTAACGCCATCAAGGATGCCCTGGGGATCCGTATGGAGTCGATGCCGATCACCGCCGAAAAAGTGGCGCTGGCAATCATGAAAGAGCAAACCGACAAAGGAGACGAGTAGTAATGGCTGTTGACCTGGAGAAGATCCTCCGTCCGGCAGACAACCCCTTGAAGCCGTTCGAAGCGAAGTTTATGACGCTGGCAAGCGGTGAGCATATGGTGATTCGGCAGATCGAACGGGACGAGATCCCGGACATCCTGCCGTATCTGGAACCCCTCCTGCACGTCGAGCGGGATTACTACGACGTCGTCTGCGCCCGCATCTACTCGGAGCTGCTGGCCCACTACCGGTACCGGGCTCAGGACGAGTACGTGCTGGTCGTGCAGATCGAAGGAGAGCTGGCCGCAGTTGTCAATGGACGCCAGGTATCGCCGGATCTCGGCATGTCGCTGCACACTATTGCCCTGCGGCGTGGGCTCCGGGTCGGTGCCCACGCTTTCGCCGCCAAGATGGAATACCACATGGACATCCTCGGCCACAAAGAGGTTTTGATCGTGGCCGAGTCGCCCATCGGCTTCCGTCGCTGGATGATCGAGTATCAGCTCGAGAAACGTTTCGAGACGGCCCACGAGCTGGGCGGAGTGCCGTCCTGGGCACTGACCAAAGAGTTATTCGATCGGGCTCGCTCAACGCTGGTCGTCGGCCGCCGGCCGGTGCCGCCGGAGATTCTGGCTAAAGCGGAAGCCAAGATCCTGCCCCCCTCGGATCCTCCGACGCCTCCGGCCGATTTGCTGGCGGCGACCCGCTCGATGTACGACCCCACGGCGACCGCACTCATATCGCAGCGCAACCTGCTGGGCGGGGAGGTCGACCATGCGTAACGTCTACGCAGTAGGAATCGGTATTACCACCTTCACCAGGTTGGAGTATCCCCTCTCGGAGATAGCGGCCTACCCGTCGATGATGGCTCTGAAAGACTCCGGGATAACGGATGTGGATCACGTCTACGTTGCCAACATGGGTAGTGCCAGAGTCAACCACCAGACGGCACTGGCCAGTGCGGTGGTTGACAGTCTCAGTCTGACCCCCGCCGGGGCGGCGGTGGTCGAGAACGGTCCGGCCTCCGGCGCATCGGCCATCAAGGCCGGATTCGCGGCGGTGGCGTCCGGCATGCACGATGTCGTGTTGGTGGCCGGAGCGGAGCGGATGCGGGAGGTCAACGGCCTCGAGGCGACCGACTTCATCGCCACCCTCACACACCCGTTGGCTGAATACATCTACGGGGTTACCCTGCCTGCTCACGCGGCGATGTTCACCCGTTTGTACATGGAGAAGTACGGCGTGACCGAACGGCATCTCGCCATGGTCGCCGTCAAGAACCAGAACAACGCCATGTTGAACGAGTTCGCCCACCTGCACCAGCCCATCACCATCGAGGGCATCCTCGACTCGCCCGAAGCCATGACCAACAACCCGTACGTTGCAGAACCACTCCGGTTCTTCGACGCCTGCCCGGTCTCCGACGGGGGAGCGGCCGTGATCCTGGTTTCGGAGGAGGTTGCCAAGACGATCGACCGCCCGCTCATACGTCTGGCCGGGATCGGTCAGGCCACGGATACCCATGCCGTGCACGAGCGAGAGGAGCCGACCGATTTGCTCGCCGTGAGAAGGGCTGCTGCCAAGTCGTTCGAGATGGCCGGGTTGACCCCACAGGACGTTGATGTGGCCGAGCTCCACGATGCCTTCACGATTCTCGAGATCGTCGAAAGCGAGGAGGTCGGGTTCTTCCCCAAAGGCGAGGGACACATTGCCCTCGAAAAGGGAGAAACTGCGCTGGATGGGCGCTTGCCTATCAATCCGTCTGGAGGCCTGAAAGGCAAGGGGCATCCGGTCGGCGCGACCGGCGTTGGACAGGCTCACGAGATCGTAACCCAGCTCAGAGGCGAAGCCGGCGAGCGCCAGGTGGACGGCGCCCGGGTCGGGTTCACCTGCAACTTCGGCGGATTCGGCAACAACGTTGTCTGCCTGACTTTTGTGAGGGAGGACTGATGGCCGCCAGGGAGATATACGCCTACAAGTGCAAGAAGTGCGGCCACCTGCACTATCCCTTCCGGATGGTCTGCAAGGAATGCCGTCAAAACGACTTCTTCGAGTTCGATATCGTGCCGCTCCCGAAGAAGGGCAAGCTGCTGACCTTCACCAAGGTCTACAACCTGCCCGGTGAGTTCGAAGTGGCAACGCTCGGGTTGGGCATCGTCGAGTTGGAGAACGGCATCCGGATGACCGGTCAGCTGGAGGTTGAAGAGCCCAAGATCGGGATGGCCGTGCAAGGCGTTGTCAAGGTCGTTCGGAAGAGCGCCTACGACAAGTTCTACGGGATGGTGTTCACGAAAGCGTAGGAAAGGTCATTCCCCTCCCGGTTTCGGGAGGGGAATACCGGTTAGCTGTGCAACTCCACGACGTCACCGTCGATGAGGGTGTGTTCGCCGCCGACATGCTGGCCGTCGTAGGTGCCGGGTCGCCAGACGCGAGCGAATTTCAGGGCCGCCGCTATGTCCCGGTGCACCAGCTCGGCAACCTGATGAACGGTTCCTCCCCGGCGGATGGTGTACGGACGGTCCAGGTCCGGAGGTTTGCCGGGTGCCTTGGTGTACACCCGGACGATCCCCAGCCTGGCGAAGAGCCACGGCCCAATCTGGTCGACACCGGCGCCGGTTACGGCCGAAACGGCGAGCGTGGGGTAATGCAGCTCCGTGAGGTCGGCAAAGATCTCGATTTCGGTTTTCGGATCTGCGATCTGATCGGCCTTGTTGATCAGGAGGAGGGTTGGAAGTCGGAGCGTAAATGGATCTCCTTCGTGGTCGACCGTCAGCCGGGGACTGCTGCTGTCTGCCGGCCACGCGGCCGACAGCACGGTCTTGCGCTCAACCAGCAGGTCCCGCACTACCACGGCGCGTTCCATGCATCCCGCCTCGCAGAGGTCGACGACCAGTAGGCAGGCGTCGGCTGCCTGCAAGGCGTTAGCGATCCACGGGATGGGGTGTTCCGATGACAAGGGGGGCAGGTCGATGAGCTGAAAGGCGATGTCCTCGTGGGGCATCATCCCCGGCTGAGCGAACTGGGTAGTGAACGGGTATTCGCCGGTCTGGGCATGGGATCCGGTCAAGCGGGCGTGCAAGGTCGATTTACCGGAATTCGGTGGGCCGATCAAGGCCAGCTGAGCGGCTCCCTCCGGGCGGAATGAGGTGGGAGGGCCCCGCCTTGCTCCACCCTTCTTGGGTCCCGCCAGCTCTTCGGTCAGCTCTTTGATGCGGGTCTTGATGTCGGCCTGAAGATGATCCGTGCCCTTGTGTTTTGGCAAGGCCCGCAACATGGTGCGCAACGATTCGAGGCGTTCTTTTGGTTCACCTGCTCGTTTGAACGCAGCCTCGGCCTTCTTGTATTCGGGCGTGAGGTTGGCCGGCATCGCCTCCCATTCTGGCCTATCCGCGACGCGTTTGGGATGCCGGTCGCTCCGGGTCAACTAATGCCTGCTCCATCCGGTCGGCTCGGGTCGCCTCGTCCGGCTAGGCGATGGCCGCAGATATCGCTGAGGCGTGGACTTCCGGGTCGGCAATGCCCAACACGACCCGGGTGTATTCCCAATCGCGGATGGCGATGACCAGCACTCTCCTCGGACGGAAGACCGCCCAGAATTCCCGGTGGGGCGCATGTCCGTAGGAACCGTGCCGGATCAGTCCCGGTACGTAGGTGCCGGGGGCCCGCAACCAGGTCCCTTCGCCCCGCGGGATGTCCTTGCGATCGATGGCCTCGGCGCGGGTCACGAGGTGGGTGGGAATATCCAGCCGGCGCTTGAGGGCCAGCAGACCCTCGATGCCGCCGAGTCGCACTGCCAAACTCTGCGGTTCGGTTGTGATCTCGATGCTCATGAGCCCAGGCTAGGCCGTTGGGAAACAGGTGCTCGACGAACCGCCTCCCGGCGGGGGTCGTGCCGCGCCGGGATAGGCTCACCACGGAAGGTTCCTAGCGAAGCCGAGAGGGAGAGCCATGCACCTGAACGAGTTCCCGTGCCCCCGTCGCGCCGACTGCCCGAACCTCGAGTACCACTGATGGCGGCGGAGCATCAGGCCGAACCGTGTCCGTGGTGGTTGGGTTATGTCCTGGCCAGTCCGGTCCGCAAGCTGTTTCAAAGCCCTTCCGAGCTGGTCGCCCCGTACGTCCGTGAGGACATGGTGGTGCTCGAACCGGGATGCGGTATGGGGTTCTTCACGCTCGAGCTGGCCAGACGGGTCGGGGCAACCGGGCGGGTAGTAGCGGTAGATCTGCAACCGAAGATGCTGGTCGGCTTGAGGAGACGGGCTGGGAGGGCCGGATTGCTGGATCGCCTCGACATCCGACAGGTGGCCGAGGATCGGCTCGGCATTGCCGACCTGGACGGGCAGGTTGGGTTCGTCCTGGCGTTCTACGTCGTCCACGAACTGGCCAACCCCGCAGGTTTCTTCGATGAGATCCGCACCGCCCTGAGCCCGACAGGGAAGCTTCTGATCGTGGAGCCGCGAGCCCACGGCGGGGGAGACCAGGGTTTTCAAGTCATGCTCGACTATGCGGTGCAATCCGGGCTG
This sequence comes from uncultured Actinomycetota bacterium, assembly GCA_963718995.1. Lineage (GTDB taxonomy): Bacteria > Actinomycetota > Acidimicrobiia > Spongiisociales > UBA4744 > UBA4744. Next base: position 516,091 of record CAVRAP010000020.1, on the reverse strand, counting down.
GTCGAGCTCGACCGACCGGTTCTCAAGCGAAACCAGACGGCTGTGCTGGGCCGGGAAACCTGAAGTTCTGCGAGGCTCACAGGTACCCGGCCACCCATGCCTCGCTGCGATCCCACAACTCGTCCACGAGTTGCTTGTCCCCGGCCAGCGGGCTCGGCTGTTTCGAACGCTCATTGGCGTAGTAGAGGCCGGTCTGGTCGGTCAAGGCCGGATCGACCGCCAACCGGATCTGGGTCCTGGCCCCCTCTTCCGGGGACAGCATCAATCTGGTCAACAGGCCCCTGATCGGGCGGGGCACCCGGCGGTAGATGTCGGTTGCGACGCCGCCCGGATGGGCCGCGTAGGTGTTGAGACCCGAGCCGTCGAGCCGTTGGGCGAGGGCCACATTGAAGAGCACGTTGGCCAGTTTGGACATCCGGTACTCGGAGATTCCCGGAAGGCGGCTGGGACGGTGCACATCGGTCCAGTCGATTCCTTTGGCCCCGACATGCATGTCGCTCGACACGTGCACGATGCGGGCGGGTGTCGACGCTTGCATTCGTTCCAGCAGCAGGCGGGTGAAGAGGTAGTGGCCGAGGTAGTTGACTCCAAAAGTCATCTGGAAGCCATCTTCGGTTGCCCCCGTCTGACCGACCTCGCCTGCATTGTTGACCAGGACGTGAAGCGGGAGATCCCGGGCAAGGAAGCTTTCGGCGGCCGTCTTTGCCGAGCGAAGGGAGGCGAGGTCGATCGGCAGGAACTCGGCCCGATCTGGACCGCACTCCCGGCGAATAGCGTCAACGACCGGCCCGGTCCTTTCTGCAGAGCGGGAAGCCAGGAAGACGTGAGACCCACGACGAGCCAACTCCATCGCGGTGACGCGGCCCAGACCGGTGTTGGATCCGGTCACGATGCTCACCTTGCCGTCGACATTCCAGGGGGCGGTCATGGTCCTTCTCTGTGGCGGAACGGCAGGTTACCGCGAGACGGCGCTGCTCACCTCGAAAGGCATGCGGGGAGTTGACCTTCGGCCCTGTCCGGGGCAGGTCCGCCGGGGAGATACTGAAACAATCCAGCGGAAGGGATGGCACGTGATCACGATCAAGGAAGCAACGACGGAATTCCTGAGCCACAAGCGGGTAGCCGTCACCGGGGTGTCACGAAATCCCCAGGGACACGGCGGCAACATCGTGTATCAGCGACTCAAAGATCGGGGTTACGAAGTATTTGCGGTGAACCCCAACGCCGATGAGGTCGAGGGAGACCCGTGCTACCACGACCTCGCTTCCATTCCGGGAGGCGTCGAGGCGGTGGTGATCGGCACGCGTCCCGAGACGGCCGAAGCGACCATGCGCGAGTGTGATGCCCTCGGGATCAAGAACGTGTGGATGCACCGTTCGTTTGGACAGGGCAGCGTTTCTCCCACTGCGGCCGAGTTCGGTCGCAGCAAGGGGATCACCGTGATCGACGGAGGCTGTCCGCTCATGTTTGATCCCACCGCCGACTTCGGTCACAAGTGCATGCGGTGCGTTTTCGGCTGGACGGGGAGTGTCCCGAAGAAGGTCTGAGTCCAGCGGTTCCGGAGGCGAGGGCGACCCGGAAGAGCGGGGCCGGTAAGAACCTGCTGCCGGTAGATTCGCGGGACATGCATGGACAGATCCCGAGAGTCGTCATCATCGGCGGAGGTTTTAGCGGGCTGTATGCGGCCAAGGCCCTCCGTTCGGCACCGGTATCCGTCACCCTGATAGATCGCCGCAACCACCACGTTTTCCAACCTCTCCTCTATCAAGTGGCCACCGCCGGGTTGAGTGCTATCGACATCGGGGAGCCGATTCGCAGGATCCTCCGCAAACAACGGAACACCAGCGTGCAGCTCGCCGAGGTGGTTTCGGTTGATCTCGACGAGCGGCGAGTCGTGCTGGCCGACGGCCAACGGGTGGCTTATGACTATCTGATCGTGGCGACCGGAGCAACGGATTCCTACTTCGGTCACGAAACCTGGGCGACCCACGCTCCCGGGTTGAAAAGCATCGAGGATGCCCTGGAGATCCGTCGCCGCGTGTTGTCTGCTTTCGAGCAGGCCGAAGTCGTCGGGGAGGCCGACGAGCAAAGCAGTTTGCTCACTTTTGCGGTCATCGGCGGTGGGCCGACCGGCGCTGAACTGGCCGGAGCTCTCGCCGAGTTGTCACGGCACACCCTTACGGATGAGTTCCGAACATTCAATCCAGGCGATGCCCGGGTGATCCTGATCGAAGCGGGGGAGCGGATCCTGTCCGGATATCCGCCGCGTTTGTCGGCCAGGGCACATCGGCAACTAGAACGGTTGGGGGTGGAGATCCGCACGGGGGTGCCGGTCACCGATATCAACGCTGGCGGCGTCAACCTGGGCAACGAACGCATCCCCTGCCGGACGATTCTCTGGGCCGCAGGCGTGGCTGCCTCCGGTTTGGGCACCACCCTCCAGGCGGACCTGGACCGGGGAGGTCGGGTGCTGGTCGAACCCGACCTGACCGTGCCCGGTCATCGGGAAGTGTTCGTGGTGGGCGACCTGGCTCACGTCGTCCAGGACGGAACGCAACTGCCCGGGATTGCACCCGCCGCCATCCAGATGGGTAAGCATGCAGCCGACTCGATCACCAGGACGGTCCGGGGTGAGCCGACCCGCCAATTCCGGTACGTCGACAGGGGGACGATGGCCACCCTGGGTCGCAGTTCTGCGATAGCGGTGATCAAGGGAATCCGGTTGTGGGGGTTGCCGGCCTGGCTGGCCTGGCTGTTCGTCCATATCCTCTTCCTGATCGGCTTTCGGAATCGAGCGGTAGTCCTGTTCGAGTGGGCCCGTTCCTACCTCACCTACAGCCGCAGCGCTCGCCTGATCCTCTATCCGGACGAATCCGACTGAGCACGCTCCGTTGCAGGGATCGCTTTTGTCATGAAGAGGGCCACGATGATGCCCACCGCGATGATGACGGCAGCGGCCAGGAAGGTCTCCGCCAGCGCCGATGTTGTCAGTTCCTCTTGAGCCCGGCGAAGGGCGTCCTGGTAGGTGGGATCTCCCAACGGCGGGAGAACGATGGTTTTCCGGAGGACCCCGTATCGGTAGATGCCCCACGCGGTGAGCCCAGACAAGCCCACGCTCAATCCCATGAGGCGCAGCACCATCACCAGGCTGGCCGCGACGCCCCGCTCGTCAGGCTGCGCCGAATCCACTACCGCCGCGGTGACCGGGGCGAAGACCAGTCCGAATCCCATGCCCAGGATGGCCAGTTGCCAGGCCATCTGCAGGTAGGGAGTCTCAGGCTTCCAGCCGGTGCCCAGGAGCAGGAAACCGGCCAACACGGCCATCAACCCGAAGAGAATCGGTGGGCGGTACGACCATCGTTCGGTCATCCGCCCACCCGCATACGAAGCAACGGCCATGGCTGCGGTCAGCGCACTGAGGACCCAACCGGCGATCACCGCTGCTCGCTCGACACCCGATTCGACCACGTTGACGAACAAAGGCACGTCGACCATCACGATCACCAGGGTGGCGCCAACCAGGAAGTTGACGATGATGGCCGTGGTGAGGTTGCGGCCCCGGAAGAGCCGCAGGGGTACCAGGGGGTCGTCGGTCCTGGCCTGATGGGCAACGAAAGCAGCGAGGGCGACGGCGGCCACCCCCAGGAGCCACCACATCGGACCCCGCGCGGAGCCGGTCAGCTCCTCCAGGCCCGTAACGCTCTGGATCTGAGCAGACTCTAGGAGAGCGACGTTCAAGGCGATAAGGCCGACGGACAGGGTTCCAGCCCCGACCCAGTCGATCCGGGTGCGGGTTGGCTTCCCGACCTGCTCGAGGACGTACCAGGCGGCCACGATGCCAACGATGGCCAGAGGGATGTTGAGGTAGAACTGCCAGCGCCACGAGAGGAACCGCACCAGCATGGCGCCGTAGAGGGGACCCCACACCCACCCGAGCGTGTCGATCGCCCCCAGAGTCCCGAGAGCCCGGGCGCGGCGGTTCTCAGAGAAAACGTCGGCCACAATGGCTAATCCGATCGGTACCAGCGCACCGCCTCCCATCGCGGTGAGGACGCGTCCCAGCAGGAAGACCCCGTAGTTGGGTGCCAGCGGCACAACGATCGACCCGGCCAGGAAGAGAACCAATGCAGCGATGTAGGTGCGGCGTCTGCCCCACACGTCGCTGAGCCTACCCATAAACGGCATAACGGCGACGTAGGCGATGAGATAGGCATTGACGATCCACGCCATCTGGTTGAGGCCGTCCGGGAGGACGATGCCCAGGTCCCCGATGATGGGGCGGAGCATGGTGGCCACGACGGTCAGGTCGTCGGCAGCGATGAAGACCCCGAACCCGACCACCGCTAGAACGAGGTTGGGGGAGGCCTTCCGGCTCATCCTTCGAGATCCGGCGGAGTGATGCTGATGTCGCCGCCGTAGTCGAAGAAGGTCAGGTCCCACTCGGTCGGGAGCGCACCGATGGTGGTTGCGAACGTTGCTCGTCGGAGTTCGCCGGAGGAAGGTTCGATCCAGGCGTCGATCATCACGTCTTCGCCCCGCACCATCCCGGCGGTGATCACTTCGACGCGTGCCCCTGAGGCGGTGAACCGGACGTGACGGAGCGTCACTTCTTCGACGAGCTCGTCGCCGATGTCTTCAACGCTGGGAATACCCTCCGCCAACATGGCCCGGAAGCCAACCTCCGGATCGAAGAGGGTCGCCGGGTCGAAGGTATACCCAGGAGGGGTGGGCTCCCACAGTCCGGTGATCGGGTTGGTGAGCCAGGTGTCACCCTCGATGACGACCGCCCCGACCTCGGTCGACAGACCCAGGGCGCTGACCGTCACCAGCGCTTCGGCAGCTCCAGGCGCCGCGTACCGTCCGGTGGCACTGACGAATTCGAGAAAACCTTGCGTATCGATGTAGACGGGTTCTCCGCCTCGCTGGATGCTGAATTGCACGGTTTCCACCGATCCCATGGTGGCGGCGACGCCTCGAGCAACTGCACGGCGGTCGGAGGTGCGGTCGTCGTGGTGGCGTCTGTGGAGCTACAGGCTGAGGCGACCACGGCCAGAAGGACGAGCGTCACCAAAATTCGCCTATTCATACGCTGCCCTCCTTCCGCTCGGCCCACACGTTACCCGCCGAAGAAACCTGGGCAGCAGTGTGCCTTCGATCAGGCCGACAATCCTTTGGATTTCTCGGCAATGTCTCTGACCACCGACTCGTTGGCGAGTGTCGTTACGTCGCCCAGGTGACGCTCTTCGGAGATGTCCCGGAGCAGGCGTCGCATGATCTTGCCGGAGCGGGTCTTGGGCAGATCGTCGGTGAAGACGATGCTCTGGGGCTTGGCGATCGGTCCGATCGTGTTCGCCACGTGGTCGCGCAACTCGTGGAGGAGCTTGTCGTCACCCACCTCGCCGGCTCGCAACGTGACGAAGGCAGCGATGGCCTGTCCGGTCAGCTCGTCCTTGCGGCCGACCACTGCCGCTTCAGCGACGGCGCGGTGGGACACCAGGGCCGATTCGACCTCCGTGGTTGAGATGTTGTGTCCGGCGATCAGCATCACGTCGTCGACCCGTCCGAGGAGCCAGTAGTAGCCGTCTTCGTCCCGCTTGCATCCGTCGCCGGCGAAGTAGGCGCCCGGCATTCTGGACCAGTAGGTCTGCACGTAGCGGTCCGGGTCCCCGTAGATCGTCCGCAACATCGACGGCCACGGGCGTTTGAGCACGAGGAACCCACCTCCACCGAGCGGAACCGAGTTGCCCTCGTCGTCGATGACGTCGGCTTCGATGCCCGGGAAGGGCAAGGTCGCTGATCCCGGTTTGGTGGCGACGACCCCGGGCAGGGGAGCAATCATGATCGCCCCGGTTTCGGTCTGCCACCAGGTGTCGACGATCGGGCAACGTTCTGCCGCCGATGTGTTCCTGGTACCACATCCAGGCTTCGGGGTTGATCGGCTCACCGACCGTTCCCAACAGGCGCAGCGACGAGAGATCGTGGGCGGCCGGGTAATGATCGCCCCATTTCATGAACGCCCGGATGGCGGTCGGAGCGGTGTAGAAGATCGTGACCCGGTACTCCTCGATGATCTGCCACAAGCGGTCGTTGTCCGGGAAGTTGGGGGCCCCCTCGTACATGACGCCGGTGGCCCCGTTGGCGAGCGGTCCGTAGACGATGTAGCTGTGCCCGGTCACCCAACCGATATCGGCGGCACACCAGTACACGTCGTCGGGTTTGAGATCGAAGACGTAGTCGTGGGTGGTGGTCACCCCGGTCAGGTACCCGCCCTGGGTGTGGACGATGCCTTTGGGTTTTCCGGTGGTACCCGAGGTGTAGAGGATGTAGAGCATGTCCTCGGCGTGCATCACGGCGGGTTCGAATTCGGTGGGTTGCCCCTTGATGATCTCGTCGTACCAGAGGTCACGGCCTTCGGTCATCGATACATCGTTGCGGGCCCGGCGGACCACAATGGAGTGCTCGATCGTCGGGCAGCGCACCAGAGCAACGTCGGCGTTCGCCTTGAGCGGGACCACCTCGCCGCGCCGCCAGGCGCCATCCTGGGTGATGACCACCTTGGCTTCGGCGTCGTTGATGCGGCTCGCCAGAGCGTCGGCCGAGAACCCACCGAACACCACCGAATGCGGCGCGCCGATCCGGGCGCAGGCCAGCATGGCGATGGGAAGCTCGGGGATCATGCCGAGGTAGATAGCGACCCGGTCGCCGCGCTCGACCCCGAGTTCGGACAGAGCATTGGCGAACCTGGTGACCTCCTCGTAGAGCTCCCGGTAGGTGAAGGTTCTCGTGTCGCCCGGTTCCCCGATCCAGTGGTAAGCCACCTTGTCGCCGATGGTGTCGAGATGGCGATCGAGACAGTTGTACGAGACGTTGAGGGTGCCGTCGCTGAACCACTTGAAGAATGGAGCCTGGGAGTCGTCGAGGACCACCGTCGGTTCGTTGAACCAGGTGATCCGCTCCTTCGCCTGCTTTTCCCAGAACCCGAGCCAGTCGGCTGTGGCTTCGTCGTACACCGATGCTTGCGCGTTGGCGGCAGCCGCAAAAGCGGCAGGTGGTGGGAAGGTGCGGTCCTCGCTGGAGAGGTTGGCGATGGCTGGTCTCTTGTCGTCCGACACCGGCGGCTCCCTTGTCAACGTGATCCGGCATGCTACGAGAACAGGAGGCTTGGTGTCGGGAAGGCACGGCGGAGACGTAGTGTTGCCGGAAGTGGAATGGTTGGTGCTCAGTCCCGGCCGTGACTCGCTAGAGACGGGGAAAGGCGATGGAACTCACCAGTGTCATCGCTTGGACGGCAGCCGGACTGGTCGTGGCCCGCTGGGTGGCGTCGTTGTGGTTGTCGCACCTCAACCGCGGGTACGTGCAGGCGCACGCAAACGAGATACCGCAGGCGTTCGTTGGTGTCGTGGATGAGCCGACGTATGCGCGATCAGTTTCCTACACCCTTGCCAAGAACCGATTCAATCAGTTCGCCGAGGCCTACTCCGCCATCGCTTTGCTGGCGGTCCTGTTCAGCGGGCTCTTGCCGTGGGCATTCGAGTTCACGATTCGTGAGGTCGGCTCGACTTCATGGGCGATGGCGCTTTTTCTGTTCTCCATAGCATTGGCGATTGGACTGTCCAGTCTGCCGCTCGCATGGATCGCCCAATTCAGACTGGAAGAACGGTTTGGGTTCAACACCGGCACCCAGAAGACCTGGTGGCTCGACCTCGGGAAGCGATTGCTTCTGGCAATCGGGATTGGGTATCCCCTGCTGGTGTTGACTCTCCGAATTGTGGAGTGGGCGGGTGCCTCGTGGTGGGTATGGGTGTGGGGAACGATGATGGGTTTTCAGCTTCTCGTGATGGTGCTGGCGCCCCTGCTCATCTTGCCGCTGTTCAACAAACTGAGCCCCTTGCCAGAAGGAAGTCTCCAGGAACGCCTCATGGCGATGGCGAAGAAGACCCGTTTCGTAGCTCAGAGCATTCAGGTGATGGACGGCAGCAGGCGTTCGAGCCACTCAAATGCATTCTTCACAGGCATCGGGCGCTTTCGGAAGATCGTGCTTTTTGACACGCTCATCACGCAGATGGAAGAGACGGAAATGGAGGCGGTGCTGGCCCATGAAATCGGGCACTACAGGCGGAAGCACCTTCCCAAGATGATCCTGGGCTCGGCGATTGGTGGATTGGTCGGTCTCTTGACGATTGCCTGGCTGGCGATGCAACCGGTCTTTGTGGAAGCCTTTCGGTTCTCGTCGTCGGCCGTTACTTCCGACTTCACCGGCCCGGGCGTTGCGCCGGTGCTGATGGTTTTCGCCTTGCTCTCCGGAACGCTGACGTTCTGGCTGGATCCCATCATTCATTGGATGTCGCGCCGATTCGAGTACCAGGCGGATGCGTTCGCGTCTGAGGTCATGGGTGGCCCCGGCCCGATGATCGACGCGCTGCGGAAGCTGAACGAGAAGAACCTGAACAACCTGACTCCGCACCCTCTCTACAGCGGGTTCCACTATTCGCATCCGACCCTGTTGGAACGTGAGGCCGCCCTCCGAGAATCTTGACAGGCGGCCGGGCGGTTCGGCATGCACGTGCACGGCTCTCGCCGACGACCGGCGTTGGCTCACTCGATCGGTTGGCGGATGATGGTCTTGAGCTTCTCCGGGGCGGAGCGATTCGGGTCACCGACGTAGATCTCGTGGTGCTTGCCCCGCAGCGAGTACCCCTGTTCGTGGATGAACGCATGGAGCTTCTCGATGGTGGGGGCCTCTTCGGCGTAGGGGCCGATGTGCATGATCTGGGCGGCCGGACCCTCGTCGAAGACCTCGAGGCGCAGTTCATCGAAGATGGGCAGAGGTTCCTTCTTCTTGGCGGTTTCCCGGGCGGCTTCGAATCGCTCCTCTGTGACGTAGTCGGGCTGCATGATCATGAGGGTCCAGAACCATCGGTCTTTCACGCTGAAATCGAAATCTCCATCCGGGAGCCACCACAGGCCTTGCAGGGGCATCACCGAATATGCGACCTGCTCGTCGGCCTTGATCGCAAATCGCAAGGTGTATGCAACCGGGTAGAAACCGGCCATGATCTCGGGGAAGCGTGGGCTGGTGTTCGGGTTGCCCGAACCGTCGGCCATCAGATATTGCAGCGGAGGCACGTCGACGATCACCGGTGTGGCCTTGGGAGCCGAGTACAGCTCACGGTATTCCTTTTTGAAGTCGATGGTCTTCATGTGACCCTCCCTTTCTCTGGCCCGTTTGTACTGCTGCGGAATCTGGTCGTCTAGGGGCCGAATGGCCTATCCGGGTGTTCGGTCTCCCGATTCGTGATCGAGGTGGAACCAGCCTCATCGACCTGGCAGCATGAAGATATGGAACGTGCCGATTTTGTGGTGATCGGGGCCGGTATTGCCGGCGCTTCGACTGCCTATCGCCTGGCCCGACACGGCAGGGTGGTTGTCCTCGAAAGCGAAGCCTCAGCCGGGTATCACACGACCGGGCGCTCGGCCGCGTTGTTCACCGAGAGTTTCGAGACCGGGGTGGTTCGCCAACTGGCGATGGCGAGCCGCTCGTTCTTCGAGCAACCACCGTCAGGGTTTTGCGATGTGCCTCTCCTGGCGACCCTCCCGTTTCTGTTGGTCGCCCGGAAGGACCAGCTCGCTTCCCTGCACGAGGCCGTTGACTCCGGCCGGGACTTTCCGCAAGTGCGGCAGATTGGACCCGATGAGGCACGAGCGCTGTGCCCGGTGTTGCGGGAGGGCTATGTCCAGGCGGGCCTCTACGAAGCAGGGGCGGGGAGCCTGGATGTTGACGCTCTCCTGCAGGGTTATCTGCACGGCGTGCGGGCCGCCGGGGGAGTGGTGCGTTTGGGCAAGCGAGTGATCGATCTCGAGCGGTCGGGCCACGACTGGGTGGTGGCCACTGAAGACGGTCGGATCGCGACGGGTGTGGTCGTGAACGCGGCGGGAGCCTGGGCCGATCACGTTGCTGCCTTGGCCGGAGCACAACCGATCGGGTTGACTCCGATGCGAAGGACTGCTTTCACCTTTGCTGCGCCGTCCGGGATCGATCCGGGGTCCTGGCCGGTTGTCTGCGACATCGATGAGGACTTCTATTTCAAGCCGGAAGCGACGCAGCTCATGGGAAGCCTGGCAGAAGAGACTCCGATGGAACCACACGACGCCCGGCCCGAAGAGATCGACGTTGCGCTGGCGATTGAGCGAATTGAGGCGGCTACGAACCTGAGCATTCGGCACGTCTCATCGACCTGGGCGGGACTCCGGTCTTTCGTGGCCGACCGCCGTCCTGTGGTCGGGATGGATCCGGATCTTCACGGCTTCTTCTGGCTGGCCGGTCAGGGAGGTTTCGGGATCATGACCTCCCCGGCGGTCTCGCGGGCCGCAGAAGGGTTGATCGTCCACGGGCGATCTACCGGAGGAGCTGGACGCCGCCCGGGTGACGGCCGCAGATCTGGGTCCGGCCCGGCTTCGATGAGTCGGCGCCCCTCGGCGCGGTCTAGCCTCGGTTCGTGAGCTCGCCGCCCTTTCCGTGGAAACCGATCCTGTCGCTTTCCGTGACGGTGATGGTGGCTTTCGGGATCATGCTGTACGGGTTCTCCGTGTTCCTCACCGACGGAGCCGCCGGCGGAGAGTTCACGACCGGACTTCTGTCGGTCGCGTACGGCGGCGGTTTGGTAGCGGGCGGAGCGCTCGCCTATCCGATCGGGCGGCGAGCCGACGCCAGGGGAGTTCGGTCCATCTTTGGTCTGGGAGCGCTGCTCGGTGCAGGGGGATTGACGCTGTTCTCTTTTGCAACCGAACCCTGGCAGGTGCTCCTCGCCTGGTGGGCCTTGATTGGTCCGGCCGGAGCGATGACGTTCTACGAACCGGCCTTCGTGGCCATCGATCGCTGGTGTACCAGGGAGCAACGGGCGAAGGCCCTGGCGGTGCTTACGCTCATCGGCGGCCTGGCCGGCATCATCTTCCTGCCCGGGATCGAGCGCCTGATCAGCCTGTTGGGGTGGCGGGTGGCCGTTCGATCTCTCGGTGCGCTCCTCCTGGTGACCGGAGGGGGAACAGCCATATTCTTCTTGCGACGGGAACCGCCGAAGGAAGTCGTCGCCTCCACCCCAATCGGGTTTTCACTTCGTTCCGTCCTGCGCGATCGACGTTTCGTGCTCTTCACGGCGGCGATGGTCTTGAGTTCGGTCGGGGCGCAGGCAGTGCTCTCGCATCGGGTGGCACGATTCGAAGAAGCGGGTTTCGCCGTGGCAGGTGTAGCAGTCTGGGCGGCAGTGGCATCTGCGCTGAGCTTGCCCGGACGGTCCGTGGCTCCCTTCCTGGCCCAGCGATTCCGCCCGACCACCGTGCAAGCTGCGGTGATGGGGCTCATGGCCGTGGCCTCGATACTCATGATCGACGGCTCAGCTGATTGGCAGCTCTCCGGTCACTTCATCATCTTCGGTGTGTCCTTTGGCGCGGTCCTGCCGCTGCGGGCGATGGTGATGAGCCGGTGGTTTTCGGGACCGGGGTACGGTCGAACGATGGGTGCTCAATGGGCGTTCGCGTCCCTTGCGGGTGCGGTGGGACCGGCAGCCGTCGGAGTACTGCACGACAGTACCGGGGGCTATGAGCTTCCGATGTCCCTGACCGCGCTCTTACTGGCCGGGGCGGTCGCCCTCGTTGTTGCCAGCGGACGAACCCCGCCGGTGCCTCTGGTTTCCTAAGCTTCGGCCAATGGAGGCGAGAGCTATGGGTGAAACACAGGAGATCGACGGAAGTCTTCTCTGGGAACCGACCGAAGCATCCCGTGGCGCGAGCCGGGATCACTCGCTATCTCGCCTGGCTGCAAGCCGAGCACGGGCGCACCTTCGATGATTACGCCGCATTGTGGGAGTGGTCCGTCTCCGACCTCGACGGGTTCTGGGGGTCACTATGGGAGTACTTCGCGATCAGTGCTCATGCTCCGTATGAGGCGATCCTGGGTAGTAGGGCGATGCCGGGAGCGCAGTGGTTTCCGGGCGCCACGCTCAACTACGCCGAGCATGCCCTGCGTCGCAGGGACGAAGCCCCGGCCATCATCGCCGCAGACGAGGCCGGAGGCAGCGTTCGGATCTCTTTTGCCGAACTCCACGAATGGGTCGCAGCTGCGGCAACCGGACTACGACGGCTGGGTGTCGGCAAGGGCGACCGCGTCGTGTGTCTGCTTCCCAATATCCCCGAAACGCTGATCGCCTTTCTGGCAACGGCCAGTCTCGGAGCCATATGGTCCAGTTGTTCTCCGGAGTTCGGAGCCGGCAGTGTGGTGCACAGGTTCTCGCAGATCGAACCGAAAGTGCTGATTGCCGGGGACGGCTACCGATTTGGCGGCCGTGCGTTCGACCGCCGCTACGGTTCTTGCGCATGTCGCCTCCCAGCTGCCCACTCTGGAAGCAACGGTTCTCGTTCCGCACCTCGATCGTCCCGTTGATCTGCCGCCCGGGGTCACGTCGTGGGACGACCTGACCCGGGATGCGGGCGTGTTGACGTTCGAGCCCGTGCCATTCGATCACCCGCTCTGGATCCTGTATTCATCCGGCACAACCGGACTCCCGAAGGCGATCGTGCAGAGCCAGGGAGGCATCCTTCTCGAGCATCTGAAAGAACTGGCCCTGCACGTCGATCTGGCGGAGAACGATCGGTTCTTCTGGTACACGTCGACGGCATGGATGATGTGGAATCTCCTCATATCCAGTCTGCTCGTCGGGGCAACCGTCGTGATGTACGACGGCAGTCCCGGATACCCGGACCTGAACACCCTGTGGAAGCTGGCCGAGTCCCAGCGCATTACGCACTTCGGGGTGAGCCCACCGTATCTGCAGGCTTGCAGTCGCGCCGGCCTTCACCCCGGACGGGACTACGACCTCAGCGCTCTGCAGAGCGTAGGTTCTACGGGGGCCCCGCTCACGACGGAGGGGTTTGCCTGGGTGTACGACGAGGTGAGCCCGGATGTCTTGCTGGCCTCGATCAGCGGAGGCTCTGACCTTTGCACGGCTTTCCTGGGTGCGAGCCCGCTGCTGCCGGTTCGGTCCGGTCGGATCCAATGCCGTCAGCTCGGCGCCAAGGTAGAGGCCTTCGATGTCGGGGGAAACCCGGTCATTGGAGAGGTGGGAGAACTCGTGGTGACGGCTCCGATGCCGTCGATGCCGATCTACTTCTGGAACGATCCCACCGGGGACCGTTATCGGTCCAGCTACTTCGAGATGTACCCGGGTGTGTGGCGCCACGGCGATTGGATCACGATTCACCCGGACGGGTCGTCGGTGGTCTACGGCAGGTCGGATTCCACCCTCAACCGGGGCGGGATCCGCATGGGAACGAGCGAGTTCTACGAGATCATTGATGGTTTCGCTGAAATCTCTGACAGTCTCGTTATCGACACCGGCGGATTGGGCCGTGAGGGTCGCCTCCTGCTCTTCATGGTGCCGGCCGCCGGTCACGAGCTGGACGATCAACTCCGGCAACGGATCCAGCATGCCTTGCGCGAAGGACTGTCTCCCCGCCATGTTCCTGACGAGATGCACGAGATCGACGAGGTTCCGCTGACGCTCAACGGCAAGAAGATGGAGGTTCCGGTGAAGCAGATCCTGGCCGGCATTCCCGTCGATCGGGCCGCACGTCGAGACGCGATGGCCAATCCGCATGCACTGGATGCCTTTGTCCGTTTGTTCGGTGACACGCAGGCATAAGCGGCCCCGACGGCGACAGACTCCAACTCGAACCGACCCAGCTCATAGTCCAGGACTATTCTCGATCGTATGCCGCTGCCCAGGACACTTGGTCGGATCAACAAGCGCATAACCAATCCGGTGATGCGGCGCTTCCGGAGGATTCCTCCGCTGGCGATTGTCGTGCATCGCGGTCGTGTGTCGGGTCGCGAATACCGCACACCGGTTTTCGCGTTTCCAACCGACGAGGGACTTGCCATAGCGTTGACCTACGGACACCAGGTCGACTGGCTCAAGAACGTCCAGGCGGCCGGTTCGTGCACCATCATCCGGCGCGGGCGACCGGTTGCGTTGCACCATCCACGCGTCGTCGGTTGGGCATCGGGGAGCAAACATATGCCGATTCTGGTGCGAGTCTCGCTGCTCGGGCTCCAGGCCCGCGACTTCCTCCTCCTCGACGAAGTCCCTGTCGAGGCCTAGTCCGCAGCTTTCACATTCGTCCCGCCTGCACCTCCGCCAGGTATGCGGCCCGGGAAGCCCCCGCCATGGAGCCGATGTCCTCGGCAATGTGTGGAGACAGCAGACCTCGCAATGCTTCAAGAGTGGCGTTGCGAAGAGCCCGACGACCGACCAGTTCTGCGGTTAGTTCCGTCACCGTCGCACCGGCTGCGGTTGCCAGCCGGGCCAACGTACACCCTTCTCGTCGGAGCGCCATGACCGCCGCGGGTTCGTTGGTCATCTCTTTTCCTTTCCTCTCCACCATATTCGCGCAGAATCGGTTGGGTGGACCTGCTAGCGCTTGGGGATGGAGACGCGTACGCTACGGCGCCAGTGCCCGTTCGAGGGCGGAGGCGACATGGGAAAGACAACGCAGCTGACCGGAAAAGTGGCCATCGTCTGCGGTGGTTCCAAAGGAATCGGGTTTTCAGCCGCCGCAGAAGTGGTTCGTCGGGGTGGCTCGGTTGCCGTTGTCGCTCGCGGCAATGGGTCGCTGGATCAGGCAGTCGAGCAACTTCGGCCGCTGGTCAAAGAGGGCCTGCAATTTGTCGAGGCGATTCAGGCAGATACGGCGAACCGAGACGATGTTGGTCCCAAACTGGAAGCGTTCGTCGCGTCGCGGGGTGTGCCCGACTACCTGATCAACGCGGTTGGATTTGCCGGCCCTGACTACGTCACCAACCTCGCACTCGACCAGTTTCACCAGCATATGGATGTCAATTACTACGGACAGTTGATCCCCACATTGGTCCTGCTTCCTCACCTGATCGAAGCCGGGCGAGGTCACATTGCCTTTGTTTCCTCAATGATGGGCTACTTCGGGGTGATCGGGTACGCCGCCTACGCTCCGTCCAAGTTTGCCCTCGTCGGCCTCGCCGAGGTCCTCCGCCATGAGCTGAAACCGGCGGGCATCAGCATATCGGTGCTCTACCCGCCCGACACGGACACGCCCGGATTTCAAGCCGAGAATATCGGCAAACCTGCGGAAACTCATGCTCTCTCCGCCAATGTGAAAGTTGCACAACCCGACGATGTGGCCCGCCAGTTCGTGGACGGAATCATGCGCGGTAAGTTCCATATCCTCCCAAGTGGCGCCGGAATGCCGTGGAGGCTGCAAAGATATGCCCCGCGATTGGTCCGGGCGTTCCTGGATCGAGACCTGAGCAAGGCGAGAAGAAGGATTGGCAAGACATGACGAGCACGGAACCCATCTCGCCGCCGCCGGGTGTCATGACCGACCTCTTCGACAAAGCCAACGCCTTTACGATCGCTCACGAAACCAAAGCGTCCGGTCTCTACCCCTACTTCCTGGCCATGGAAGGCAACGAAGGCACGGAAGCCGTCTACCAGGGTCGCCGCATCTTGATGTTCGGCTCGAACAACTACCTGGGTTTGACCACCCACCCGAAGGTGCGGGAGGCAGCGCAACAAGCCATCGCCGATTTCGGCACGAGTTGCACGGGATCGCGATTTCTCAACGGAACCCTCGAGCTCCACCTGCAACTGGAGCGAGAGCTCGCGGCCTGGGTCGGCAAAGAAGCCGCCCTGGTGTTCTCAACCGGGATGCAGACCAACCTGGGGGTTGTCTCCTCGCTGGTCGGGCGTTTCGATACGGTCATCCTCGACAAGGAAGACCACGCCAGCATCGTCGACGCGGCTCGATTGAGTTGGGGCCAGATCAAGCGGTACCGGCACAACGACATGGAACAGCTCGAACGCATGCTCGCCGACGTTCCCGACGACCGGGGCAAATTTGTTGTTGTGGATGGCCTCTACAGCATGGAGGGGGACCTGGCCCCCCTTCCGGAGATCGTCGAGTTGACCAAGCGGTTCGGGGCCCGGTTGATGGTCGACGATGCCCATTCTCTTGGCGTGATGGGGGAAGGTCGCGGGACGGCAGCTCACTTCGGGGTCACCGATTCGGTAGACCTCATCATGTCGACCTTCTCGAAGTCGCTGGCGTCACTCGGCGGCTTTATTGCGGGCGACGATCAGATCGTCCACTACATCCAGCACCACGCACGTTCGCTCATATTCAGCGCCTCCATACCGCCGGCCAACGCCGCTGCCGCACTGGCTGCTCTGCACGTGATGCGAGCAGAACCGGAGCGGGTGGTGCAGGTTCACCAGAATGCCGATCGGCTCCGGTCCGGCCTTCGCGATCTGGGTTTCGACACCGGTGCCTCCGTGTCGCCCGTCATTCCCGTGATCGTCGGCGACGACACACTGACGTTCTTCATGTGGAAACAGCTGCTCGATGCCGGGGTGTACGTCAATGCCATCATCTCTCCGGCTACTCCCAAGGGACGGCAACTGCTGCGGACCAGCGTGATGGCCACCCACACCGCCGATCAACTCGATCGAGTTCTCGAGACGTTCGAGAAGGTGGGCCAGCAGGTCGGGCTGATCTGAACCTGACCTGCTGGGACTCTGTCAACGGACGTTGATAGTGACCGGTGTACGTTTCGAGCGGTTCTACGTTTTCCCACGGTCGTAGATAGTCCAGCTGCAGGGAGTCCTGCCCAGCAGCGGTTCCTTCGAAGTGGAAGGTCATGGTTCCACCTGCACCTACCAGGTCCGATTCCGCCGAAAACTCCGGATCACCGGTCTGAGCCAGGAGGGCCGGGTTGATCGATGTAACCACCCAGCCGTAGCCCGTCGAAGGGTTGGCAGGCAAACTGATCGTCAGTTCGCCGCCCACCTCGAGAGCGATGCTCGATCCGCCGTCGGCCGGACCGAGGGCGACAGGTGCTGAGCCTGCTCGTTCGGATTGTGTCAAGGCGATTGCTCCGACCACTACGACGGATACGACCAGGAGCGTGATCAGAATCGTCCCCGGTTTCACCGTTCGAGGAACAGCGATGGTTGTTGCATAAGCTTGCATTGGCTCCTCCATCTCCTTTCACCACTTTGACGATCAAAGGCCGCCCGTTGGTTTCCGATTTCGAGGTCCTTCTTGGCCTGGTGAGCAGGAGGTACTCCGCCAGATCCGCGGGGATCACGATGTGACGCAGGTTGCGGCCGTGCTAAGGACAGCTCAGCTCTCGTCCTGTATGGGCTCACCCGATGGGCAACCGACCGCCGGATCGTGTGCGGGCGGCTAGAACTCGTAGGGCGCCAGCAGACGAAGGTCGGAGTCTTCCCTGATCTCGATGGTCACCGGGGTGTGGGCGCAATCGCCACAAGGGTCCGCGAACTTGCGGGCGACCTCGTCGAGGATCACAACAAGATGTGACCCCGCGCAATTCGGATCTTGATGCCACACCGGGCGGGTGTCCTGTAGTGATTCGCGAGTCATGTAACGCACGGTCGTCGTCGCCACGATGTGATCCTCCCTGGGGTACTTGCACCATTGTGAACCACTTGGACTCTTATGGGTAGCAATTCGTTTCAGAAAGTCTGCTGAGTCGACTCGATGTGGTGCTGTACGGCACCTTCAGATGGGCCGTCCGTAGCGGCTTTCGTTCGGGAAGAAATGCTCCGTCTCGATTCAAGAATTGGCCGCCGTGGAACCGATGATGTAGGTAAGCGTCGGTGAACCTCACCAACGTCGGCGGAGGCGAGATGAGCCATCTCATGAGGGACGATTCTTGGGCAGGCTCCGAACGCGCCTCGATGTCGCCTCATCCGGTTGTGGCTTGGAGGAGGTGGCGGCTTCGTCCCGACGAATCGGGGGAACCGCTTCTGGCCAGTGCCCATGAGGATTACGTGTGGTTTGACAGGACGCTGCAAGCCGATTGCAATCCCACCCGTACCTGGTCGTACCGTATGGCGTCCGACGGAGAAAACCGGCACGATCACCCGGTACCGTCGGCGGGTTGTCGGTGCGGGATCTACGCCTACCAAACGCCCGAATTGGCCCGTCCGATGGGACCAGGAGTCTGGGTGCATGGGCGGGTCCTGTTGGGTGGACCGATGTTCCTGACCGACTCCGGATACCGGGGGCGGGTGGCGACCATCGACGGCCCGCTCGATCTGGTCATCGAGTGTGTCGGCGGCGAAGATCTCTATTCGCCAACGCGATGCTTCGGGCAACCCGTGCTGATGAAGTATGCGACGAACGTCTACTACCCGCTCTGCGGTTCCCACCGGGAAGCAACGGTTGATAAGGCGGTGCGCGGTAGCTTCACCATTCCCGAGTTCATTGATGTGGTCTCGTTCTTGGCACAAAGAATGGGCACCCTGATCGCTGCTCCCGTTCAGCTCTGAGTCCGTCACGTGAAAACGAAGTCGACGTTGATCCGAGGGATCGTGTCGTTCGATACCCCGTGGCCTAGTTTGGATGGCGATGAAGAATGGAGCGTTGGCCGGCCGCCCCATAGGCAGGCTTTTCCGGGAAGTTGATTTCCGACGCCTGCTTGGTGCTCAGGCGATCTCGGGAGTAGGCGACTGGATGGCGACGGTGGCGCTGATGGCACTGATCTTCGAACTGACGGGTTCGGCCGTTGCCGTGGGCGCCATGCTGGCAATCCGTATGGGCCCCGGTGCGATCGCCGGTCCGCTCGCCGCTCAGGCTGCCCGGCGCTGGGATCGCCGCAAGACGATGCTGGCAATGGATCTGGTGCGTGTTGCTGTCGTGGTGGCCATCCCCCTGGTGCGCAACGTGGGGTGGGTCCTGGTCTGGGTGTTCGTGCTGGAATCCGCAACCCTCGTCTACCTTCCGGCGCGGGATGCCCTGGTTCCGGATATTGTTGAACGTCGGGACTTGCGAGTTGCCAATGGGCTCGTGCTCGGCGCTCAGTACGGCGGCCTGCCGGTTGGCGCGGGCCTGTTTGCAGTTTTCGTGACGATTGCCGCAGGCGTCACGGTGACCCTGCCGGGAGGTCGTCTCGGCCCGGTGTTCCTGGCCGATGCAGCCACCTTCCTTGGATCGTATTTCCTCGTTCGTGGGGTAAAAGCAAGAGAGAGCCGAGACAGTAACCGTGATGGCGAAATGCGGTTTCGTGACGCTCTCTCCATTGCTCTCGTTCGGTCGGCTTTGATCCCCATTGCAGCCGTCGCGGCCGGATTGGGGGCGGTGTTCTCGGTTGGCATTGTGTTCGTGCAGGACACGCTGGGAGCCGGAGATATTGACTTTGCGCTTCTCATCATCCTGTTTGGGGCGGGGGCTCTCCTGGGTCTCGGGTTGATACAGGTGATTGCGTCCGACAACCCGTTCCGGGATATGCGACTGGGGGTTCTGTCGCTGGGAATCATTCTGGCGCTCATCGGATTGTCACCAACCGTTACGGCGGCCCTCTTGGGAGCTGTTGGATTTGGGGCGGCGGCGGTGGCCTCGATCGTCTCAGCCATCAGTGGCCTGCAGATGTCGCTCGCCGAGGCGGAACGACTCCTGGCGTTCACAGCCTTCCACATTGCCGTACGGGTCGCGCTCGGCATCGGGGCTTTGGTAGCAGGCGGGGCGGCAGATCTCCTGAATCGAGTCGGGGTTTCCGAACCGACCCGGCTCGTACTCGGCGGAGCCGGGGTCCTCGTTGCGGTCGGTGTTGTGACGGTCTGGGGTCGCTTAGACGCCCCCAGTGAGACGAATTGAAGGGCGGCCGCTTTCCATGGCGAGCCCCGCCCATGCATCAGTCCGCCAGGCTCTCCCGTACCTGTTCGGCGATTTCAAAAGGCTCGGCGTACATGCTGCTCTCGACTACGCCATAGTCCCGAATCCAGGCAATCTTGCCCCGTTCGTCCACGAGGATGAACGTGTGCCCAGGCTCGCCGGTGGCTACCGCCCATTGCAGTACGTCATAGGCGGCGGACACCGACTGGTCAGTGTCTGTCAGGAGAGGAGTGGCCCCGACCCCGAATTCCATGCCGGCTGCGGCCAGAACCTCAGGAGAGTCAAAGGCAATACTGACCAGAGGAACATCAAGCGCCTGGTATTCGGAGTTGGCTTCCAGATCCACGATCTGTTGCATGCAAGGCGGTCAACCATCGGCCATGTGGAAGTACAGCAATGCGGGCGCGCCGGCGTAATCGCCCAGGGAGACCGTTGATCCCGAGGCTGCCTGAAGCACGAAATCAGGGGCATCGTCGCCGACGGCAAGTCCTTCATCGGTAGCGTCGCTACAACCTGCGAGGACAACGGCGGCCAGGGTCACCAGAACGAATATGGTCCGAAGAGCGGACGGCAGGTGCCGGAGTTGCATTCAGTTCCTCCCTCTCGAAGTTGGAATAGTACTCGGTGCCGGGGTTCAGTCGTCGGTGATCCCGGCCAACCTCCTGGCCAATGCCTTCTTCTCCTCGAGGTCTGATTGTCTCCGAATCTGTACCCGTTGTGCCTGGGGCGAACCGGCTCCGTGGAGAGATTCGGTCAAGTATCCGACTGCGTTGCGTCCCAGGGTCAAGTTCTCGATGAGCCGGGCGGCCCGCACCCGGTGCTCGGTCGGTACCCCGGTCCGGCCGGCCAGGTATTTTTCGAGGAGCGGACCGGTCGTCGGGTTTCGATAGTCCGCTTCAGACGGCAGCGTTGCCACCAGTCCTCCGGCGAGATCCTGGGCTAGACGAGCGATCTCGTAGGGGAATCGCGTCACATTGAGCTTGCATACATTGGCCAGCAGCGGATCGTTGACGTAATTGCCTGCCTGCCGTTTGCGTCGACTCGTGCGATGCGGCAATCCCCGTTCCAAAGATGGTTTCGTTCAGATGGGTCATCTCAACCAATTTGTCCTGGATATGGGAGGCACGCTCCACGCCGTTGTAGTCGGCAGCCAGGGCGGCCGCCCCGATGAGCACATCTCCGACACCGGACTTACACACATAGCTCCGGCGGTGATAGGCCGTGAACTGCTCAACGAGTGGAGCCGCAAACTCGGACTCCCCGTCCATGAACACGTGAGACCAAGGTACGAAGACATCATCGAGGACGAGCATGGCCTCCTGGCCGGCGAACGCAACGTTCCCGCTGTCGAGGTCGCCGTGCTCCATGCTGCGGGTGTCGCAGGACTGTCGACCATAGATGAAGGTGATCCCGTCGGCGTCGACGGGAAGTGCGCACACAACGGCGTAGTCCCGGTCGCGTTCGGTCAAGCGAATGGTCGGCATCACGAGGATCCAATGCGAGTTGATGGCTCCGGTCTGGTGAGCTTTGGCGCCGCGAATCACTACACCATCTGCCCGACGATCCACGATCCGCACGTAGAGGTCGGGGTCGTCCTGTTCGGACGGTGCTTTCGATCGATCACCTTTGACGTCCGTCATCGCTCCTCCGATGACCAGATTGCCGCGCTGCACCATCGCGAGGAAGTCCAGGAAACGTTCGTGGTAGTCCGTGCCGTGTTCTCTGTCGCAATCAAACGTGATGGCAAACAGGGCGTTGATGGCGTCCATGCCAACGCAACGCTGAAAGCAGGTACCCGTGAGTTGTCCGAGCCGCCGCTGCATACGGTTTTGCCGGACAACGTCGTCAACGGACTCGGTGACATGCAGGAACCGGTTGACCGTTTGGCCGGTCAGTGAGGATTCGGCTGATGCCAAAGAAGGGTCTTCAGCCGCCAATCGGTACGTAGCGGCCACGGCATTGATGGACGGTCGGATCATCGGATGATCGACAGGTTCTTCGATTCTCTCTCCGAACAAAAAGACGTTCAGTTGACGTTCCCGGAGGCTGGCTACGTAATCGTCTGCAGTAACAATGGGCTGCTGGTTGGGTTTCATCCTCGCCTCCGGTCCTCGAAGACCCGGCCGGCCACGCTCGACGTCCGGATCATGTTCGGTTCTCGCCTTTCATGCTTGCATCATGTTCCGCGCCGTGCTCACCGACCAGCCGAGGGTCGTCCCGGGTGGTGTCGATTCGCGACGTGGTCGTGGAGGGGTTCGAACGACCAGAAAGAGGCGGTGTCCGGACTGGATGATTCCTCAAGCAGGGCGCTTCCGATGCCGATTTCCCTGGGGTATGTCCAGCTCCGCATTCCCTGAACCGGTAAAGGTCCCCCGGAGGGCTTCCATCGACCGAGCGCTCATGGCTATCGAGGGCGAGTTCATTCGCGGTGTCATGTGGCTAGGACTGGTGGCCTTTCCGTTCCTGGCAGGCGCGGCTCTGTTCACCTTCGATACATCGTTAGCGCTCTTCGCCGGGCTGGCCTTGGCGGGCTCGCTGATGGCTTTGCTCCAGCTGCGGCTCGACCGTCCGCAAGCTCTCCCGGTTGTTCTGGTGGTCGTCACGGTTGCCGCCATCCAGCTTCCGGTCCAATCGAGTGAAAATCGGGCGGCCATGATGGTCGGGGTGGCGGCGCTCGGCGCCCTCGGCGGACTCTTTGTGCAACGAAGACATCTCTGGAAGTACCTCAGCTTCCTGACGATTGTCTGGGCAGGTCAGCTGGTCTGGGCGGCGGACCAGGGTGCCGGTGTTTTTGAGAAGTTCGACCAGAACGAGTTGTTCGGTATGGCCGTCCAACTGGCCATCTTCGTGGTGCTGAGCGGGGCACTCCATGTGCTGTGGCGCGTCGTCAGTGGATCCGAAAAGGGATATCGCAACCTCTTCGACCGGGCTCCGACATCGCTCTGGGAAGAGGACTACAGCCGGGTAGCGAAGAGGTTGGAGGACTTGCGCGATCAAGGGGTTGTCGACCTGCGTGCCCATTTGGCGGAACATCCCGAGGTGGTTGCGGAAACGTTCGGGTTGGTCGTGGTGACAGATGTCAACGAAGCCGCCGTTATGCTGATCGAGGCCGAAGATCGTGACCAGCTACTCGGCTCGATCGATCCTCGCACGGCAGACCAGGAAACGCTCGACTCCTTCATAGATCAGCTGCAAGCTATCTGGGACGGCGAAGATCGCCTGGTTATAGAATTTGCCGGCCGGACGATCCGGGGAAGAGCGATCGACTGTGTTCTGCACTGGTCGGTCCCCACCGGTCGTTGGGGGCCTGACTTCAGCCGGGTTCTGGTTTCGATCAGCGACGTCACCGATTTAGCAAACACGCAGCGAGAATTGGCGAAGAAGAACGCCCTTCTCAACAGCATTGCCCACCTCCAATCAGACTTCATTGCGGATGCCGAGCCAGGAGTGCTTTTCGGGCGTGTGCTGGAGGAGCTCATTGATCTCACGGGAAGTGGAATCGGGTTCCTCGCTGAAGTCCACCAGGGAGACGACGGTCCGTATCTGCAGCCTCATGCCGTTTCCGGCGTTGTCTGGAACGCCGAGTCCTCCCGCTTCGATGCCCCCGACCCGGCCGGCGGAGTTCAGTTTGACGGCATCAATACACTCCTCGAAGCCGTGATCGCCACCGGTCGGCCGGTAATGTCGAATGATCCCCATCAGGATCTCGACCGTGCGGGAGGTTCGGCTATTCCTTCCGGGCTGGAGAGCGTCCTCGGTGTCGGCCTCCGGCGCGGTGAGGATTTGGTCGGCGTCGTTGCTATCGCCAACCGTCCCGGTGGCTACGACAGCTCACTCATGACCGCCATCGAGCCTTTCCTCTCCTCGTGCGCAAACCTGATAGTCGCCTACCGGTCGGAACGGCGTCGAAAAGTAGCCGAGCATGCTCTGCACCGGACTGAGCGTCGCCTTCGATTGGTGGCCGAGAACGTCGCCGACCTGCTCTACACCACGTCCGAAGATGGCACGCTCATTTTCCTCAGTGGATCGGTTGAGCGACTTCTGGGCTACCGCCCGCCCGACCTCGTCGACACAGATCTCTATCAATTGGTACACCCGGAGGACCGGGACGCGCTCCGGGACTCGTGGCAGGCAGTGGTCGCCGGTGCGTCGAGCCGACCGGTTGAACATCGCATGGTCCACGCCGACGGCACCTGGAGGCTGATGGAGGCAACGGCCGTCAACATGTTGGGGGATCCCGAGGTAGGGGCCTGGGTGGTCAACGCTCGCGACGTCACGGCTCGCAAAGAAGCGGAGATTGAATTGCAGCGAGCGAGAGACGCCGCTCAGCAAGCAGCGGCTAGTAAGGCCCAGTTCCTGGCCAATGTCTCCCACGAGATTCGCACACCCATGAACGCCATTTTGGGGATGACCGAACTCACGCTCGAGACAGAGCTCAACGCCGAGCAGCGTGAGTATCTCGGAACTACGAAGTCCGCAGTCGACGCGTTACTGACGCTGATCAACGATCTTCTGGACCTGTCCAAGATCGAAGCCGGGAAGCTGGTACTTGAAGCGATCCCGTTCAGCCTTGGTGACACGATCGGAGATACGGTACGGACCATGGCAGTACGGGCGGCCGAAAAAGGGCTCGAACTGTCGGCGAAGCTTGATCCCTCTGTGCCCGATGCGGTCGTCGGCGACCCCGGCCGGGTTCGCCAGATCCTTTTCAATTTGCTGGGTAACGCCCTGAAGTTCACCCATGTCGGCCGGGTGGAAGTCTCGGTGGATGTGGACTCGATGTCCGACGACGGGATCGAATTGCACTTCGTGATCTCGGATACCGGCATCGGGATCCCCGAAGATATCCGGGACAGCATTTTCGATTCGTTTGCCCAGGCCGACGGATCGACAACCCGCAAGTACGGTGGCACCGGCCTGGGGCTCTCGATTACCGCGGATCTGGTGAAAATGATGGGCGGCAGGATATGGGTTGAGGGCGAAGTGGGGAAGGGCAGCCAGTTTCACTTCACAGCTCGCCTGACCGAAGCGAACCTGATCGACCTGATGGGCAGTGGCGAACCCTCCGACGGAGCCGAACTCCGGGTGCTGGTCATCGCAGACGCAGTCGCCGCCCAGCGCAACCTGAGCGAGATGCTCCGCCAGGGAGACGTGGCGACGTCCGTCGTCGCTGATCTGGGCGCGGCGCTCGATACGATGCACGACCTCGCCCGGCTCCAGATGCGACCGCACGCGATCGTGGTTGATGTGCTCGAGAACGTTCTCGAGACGTGTAGCCGGATCGCTAACCA
Organism: uncultured Actinomycetota bacterium; assembly: GCA_963718995.1. Classification (GTDB taxonomy): domain Bacteria; phylum Actinomycetota; class Acidimicrobiia; order Spongiisociales; family UBA4744; genus UBA4744. Next base: position 491,078 of record CAVRAP010000020.1, on the reverse strand, counting down.
CCCCGATTTCAAGGATGTCCCGGTACTCGCAGTCCCGGTCGCCGGCGAGCGTGGCGACGCGGCACGTTTCCGAAACGCCGGAGTCTCGGCGTACCTGACCAAGCCCGTTTCCCATTCCGAACTGCTCGATGCGGTCCGTTTGGTGACTTCTGAACGAATGCATCCCGAGATCCTCGTCACCAAGCACTGGTTGCGGGAACGCCGACCCCGGCTGCGTTTGCTGTTGGCCGATGACAGTCCGACCAACCGCATGCTCGCGATCCGGCTTCTCGAGAAGCGGGGCCACTCGGTGGTTTCCGTCGAGGACGGACTCAAGGCCGTCGAAGCTGTTCAAGAATCGAGTTTCGATGCGGTGCTCATGGATGTGCAGATGCCCGAACTCGATGGGCTCGAGGCAACCCAGGTGATCAGGCAATGGGAAGGCGGAAAGTCCCACATCCCGATCGTGGCGCTCACCGCCCACGCTATGGAGTCGGATCGTCAGCGATGCATCGACGCAGGCATGGATGCGTACGTGTCGAAACCATTCAGCGCCGACGAGCTCTATGCAACGATTGAGCAACTCGTCGGCAAGACCGCTCCCGACCGCAAGGGTGACCCGGCCCGGGCCGTCCAAGCGGTCTCTACGGTCATCGACCGGCAGGAAGCGCTCGATCGAGTCGAAGGAATGACCGACTTGCTCAAGGAGATGGCGCAACTCTTCGTAGACGAATACCCGAATCTTCGAGATCAGATCTTGACGGGCCTCGAAGCAGGCGATCTCGTCACCCCACGCGAATTGTCGCACCGGATCAAAGGCACGGTGGGACTCTTTGCAGCCCGTGGGCCGTTTGAAGCAGCCAAACGAATGAACGACCTGGGCAAAGCGGGAGATTTCGAAGGCTTGACCCGGGCCTGGCAGCGACTCGAGGAGCAGATGCAGCTACTGCTGCCCGAACTCGAAGCGCTGGCTGCCGAAGGCATCAACGCCTGGGCTTGAAGATGGCCGGGTAGGGCTGAGGACGGACAACGGACAGAGGGGTTCCCCCGGTTCCGTTCATTCGGTAGCGTGGTCGCATGAGCAAACGATTCTTCTCTCCCAAGCTTTTCGCGTTCTTGAACGATCTTGCGGAAAACAACAATCGTGAGTGGTTCAAGGAACACCAGGATGATTATGAGCGTTTCGTTCGCGAACCCGCGCTGGATTTCATCAACGAGTTTGCAGGACCCCTGGAAGGGATCTCACCGCATTTCGTGGCCGATTCTCGCAAGGTGGGTGGTTCCCTCTTCCGAATTCAGCGCGATACCCGTTTTGCCAAGGACAAGAGCCCGTACAAGGAAAACACGGGCGTCCAGTTCCGACACGCCTCGGCCAAGGACGTGCACGCCCCCGGCTTCTACATGAACCTCCAGCCCGGTGAGTGCTACATGGGGGCGGGGTTATGGCGGCCGGAAACCAAGGTGGCCTATGCCATTCGAGAACGGATCGACGCCGACCCCGAGTCCTGGAAGAAGGCAACCCGCGGGAAGCGGTTCACCGATGTGTTCACGATCACCGGCGATTCGCTCATTCGCCCCCCGAAGGGGTACTCCGAGCATCATCCATGGATCGAGGATCTCAAGCGCAAGGACTTCATCGCCTCAACTCGTCTCACCCAGAAACAGATAACGTCAGACCAGTTCTTGGAACAGTTTCTGGACTACAGCAAGCGAACCGTACCGTTCATGAAGTTCCTGTGCGATGCCGTGGGTGTGCCGTTCTGACCGAACGCGCCGACCGACCGGCCGGTAGCTCCTAGGAGAAAACGGTCTTGGGCCGACCCTGGATAACCCCATCGACAAACACGTCGACCTTTTCGTTATAGAAACTGACCAACCCGGCTACTCGCATGCTCTCTTCGACGGGCGTCCGGTACCCCCAGACAATATCGTCGTGGACTTCCCCATCCACCTCGACGGACCAGTACTGAGCCGTTCCTTTGTAGGGGCAATGAGTTCTGGTCGCCGTCGGGTGGAGGAGGTCCATCCGGACATCCGTCTTGGGGAGGTAGTAACGCGTCGGCAACCCGGTTTCGAACAGGAACCGGGCATGGTGACTGTCGGCCACGGTCGTGCCGTCCACTTCGACCTTGATGTGGCGAGAACTCGCCAGAATGTCAACTCGCGTGTAGGGATCGCGGGCGTGGACAAAGACTTCTTCGTCTTCTTCAAACCAAGCATCCATCGCGTCCCAGACGAACGCTATATGGCCGGGCAGGTCGGCAATAGGCGAATCGGGATGGTGGTAGGCGGCGTTCTCGGCCGTCGATGTGCCGCCTTTCACTGAGAAGAATTTGGCCTCCCCGCGGCTCGGAGAGCGCTTGGTATGGTTCGTGGGAGTGAGCAACTCCATTCGTACGTCGGCTTCCGGGATGAAGTACGTGGGGTAGTAAGGCTTCTCCCAGACCAGCTTGACGTTGGCCGAATCGGCGATTACTTCACCTCCCAGGAAGACACGGACCCGCTTCTGGCCTGGTTCGATTCTCATGGGCGACATTGCAATCTCCGGGACGCTTGGGTGCTGTTCAACGCCGAACGTTGATCGAGCATTCCGCCTGGCCCGCCTTTCGATCGGTAGCCTCCGACCTATGCAATCCCGTCGCTTGGGCTTCGCCACGCTGGCAGTGAATTCCTCACTCGGTTTTGCGCTCGGGACGGTAGTGGCTTTGCAGGTCTATCAGGTGGGGCTTGTCGCAACGGGCCTGGTGTTCGATCGGGAGCCGCATTGGTACCCCGATCGGGTGGAGTTTTTCGCGTCGGGTTCTGACGTGGCCTGGTCGGGTGGAGTCCTGCTGGTCCTCCTCGTTGGTTGGGCGCTGGCAGGCATCTACCGGGGAGGCACCCACTACGACGGAACCCGATTGGCGGTGCTCTGGGTCATGTTGCACCTTTTTCGACACGGCTCGCTGGCTCTGGTGCGTGCGCCATTCGGAAGTGATTCCGACGCCGCGCTGGCGCTCGCATCTCTCGACCTGCCTCCGGCCCTGAGCTGGGTGGTGGCGGTCTTGGGGGCAGCCGGTTTGCTCGGGATCGGTTTGCTGGCCACCCCCGCGTTGCTGCGTTTTGCCCGCTACGCCAAGGACCTCGCCACACGACAAGCCAGACTGGCGTATGTCGGGGTGATCGGGATCGTCGCCTGGGTTTTTGGAGCGCTCCTGACTCTTCCGTTGCTAGGCCCGGACGGAGCTTCGGAGGCGCTGTCGATGCTGCCGTGGAGCGGGGTGTTCCTCCTCTTCACGCTTGTGGCGTCGTTCGAACCGCGCGAGATCGATCCGGTTCGTGCGCCGGTTCAGCCGGCATGGGGAACGCTCATCCTGCTCGCGTTACTGATCGGCGCAGCGCGCGTGTTTCTGGTGGGCGGCTGGTCGGTCCCGTTCTAAGTCGGGGTCATGAAGATCCGGGGAATAGAAGGATCCACAACCGCCTTACTTCTCGTGCGCTTGCACCATCCGCCGTTTGATGTGTGTGGATCTCGGCTTGTTCCGACTTGAAGTCGCTTTTCGATCGCCGTAAGTTCGAAGGACCAGCCGCGGGAGGTCTTCTTTGAGTTCGGAACGGAACAAGGCCGTACCGGTAATTCTCGCGCTGTTGGCCGTGGCTGCAGTTGCCCTGGTGGTCTTTGCCATCTTCGTTGTGGCAACCGGCTGAGGGCGCTATGGAACAGGTGCTTTCTTCCTATCTGCCGCTTGGATCGGCCCTTGTCACCTTCGTCTTTGCCTTCATGGTGCTGAAACGATGGACCCGGCATCGCCCACCTTTTCTCCTGCTGTGGGGCGTTGGTTTCCTCATGTACGGCGTCGGCGGTTTGATGGAAGCGTGGTTCGGGTTCTTCGGTTGGAGTCCGATGGTGTTTCGTCTCTGGTACCTCTTCGGGGCGATCCTCGTGGCCGCCTGGCTTGGTCAGGGAACGGTCTATCTGTTGGTTCGGCGCACCGTCGGCGGCGTGAAGGTATCCCACCTGCTGATGGGGTTGCTTGCCGCCGGGTCCCTCTATGCGGCCTTCAAGGTCTTTTCCGCCGATCTCAACCCGGCGCTGATGTTGGAAGGCGAGTTGAGCGGCGGAGCCATCACCTCGTCGGGAGTAAGGGTCCTTACCCCCTTCTTCAACATCTACGGGGTGCTGATGCTGGTCGGCGGAGCTCTCTACTCAGCTTTTGTGTACTGGCGGAAACGGCTGATGGCTCACCGGATGATCGGCAATATTTTCATTGCGGCGGGCGCCATGGCCCCGGCCTTCGGGGGAGCGATGCAGCGCTCGGGCGTTCCAATAGCCCTGTACGTCGGCGAATTCGTTGGAGCTGTGCTCATGTTCGTCGGGTTTCTCTATACCGTGCGTCCGGAACCCGCAGCATCCTCCGTCTCACGGGAATCGGCGGCCTGAGGTCGGCCTGCGGACAGAGTGGCGTTGATGCGTCGCACGAGGCATCGGTTGCATCGGGTTGGGCCGGCAGAGTTCGGGTGTGAGAGTGTTTTTCAGTAGATCAGCCGCTCGAGGAGGCGCCGCCTCCTTGTGGATTTGTGAGGCACGGCGGGCCGCACGGTCAGGACCGGGAGGTCGAGTGATCCGGCGATGCGCTCAGAAAGGTCACTGAACCGGGTCGAGGTCCGGCTGGCAGCACCGAGAATGACCAGATCTGCCCCCGTGGTGAGCTCGTCCAGTACCCCGAAAAGATCCGCCGCCCGGGCCACCTTGCTCTCCGTCGGCCCATCGATGACGTCACCTAACTGGGCGTGATACGAGCGAATCGAATCGGCCTCAGCATCCGAGGCGATTTCGCTGAGCATGTGACCGAATTGGAGCGATGCACCTGATCTTTCGGCAATGCGGTGGGCCAGGGTGATCTTGGCAACATCAGCCGGGCCGCCGGAGCCCATGATGGCGATGGTTGTTACCTTCTGCATCCCCCGGTAGTGGAAGAACAGCACCGTCCGGTTGGCGTGTTCGCGAAGCCACCGAACGTCGTTGATGTACGGCCGGGTGCGCCGGTTCGGTGGTGGTAACTCAATCAGAATCAGATCCGGCTCATGTTGTCGCACAGCATCGAGCAAAGCTCCCCGGCGGAGGCGAGTTCGGTGTTCGTCAACCTCTACTTCATCGGTCTCGAGGGCCGCAACGGCGAACTCCTCAAGGTGATGCTCCTGGCTGCCTTCTGCCTGGCCGGGGCCGTCGAGATGAACCACCCCCACCCGTGCGTTGGGGGCAACGAACTGCAATCCCAATCTGAGGACGGCCCGTTCGCGGTCCTCGGTGATCCCCTGTCGCATGATCACGAGGAGGCTATGCGAACCGGCCGACTGGAGGCTCTCGCTCGTAGTCTCAACGAGGTTCTCGGTGGCCCGAATCCTCAATGCATCGAGCGAGGCGCTCTGTTTGCTTACGCGGGATCGTCCAAAAACCTGATACCAGCCGACTCCGAACAACGTGATCCCCGCGGCTCCTAACAACGGCAGGGTCCCGAGCTGCGTGAGAAGGCCGAGACAGGCCAGGATGCCAATGATGGGAAGCCAAGGGTAGAACCGAATGCGAAACGTGGGGCGATACCAATCGACTCGGCTCTCCCGAAACGCAATCAGCGCGAGGTTGTTCAGGGCGAATACGAGCAACTGAAAGGCGCTGGCCAGTTTGGCGATCTCCAAGAGGGGAACGAACGCCACCAGGAGCCCCATGACTCCGCCGGTGACGATGATGGAGGCAACGGGGGCGCCGGTCTTCTTGCTGAGGTGCTGGAACACGGGTGGCGCGAGGGCATTGCGGCTCATGGCGAACGGATAGCGCGAAGATGCCAGCAGGCCGGCGTTCGCCATGCTGATAAGGGCAAGTACGGCCATCACGGCGACAACGTCGACACCGGCTTCATTGGCGAACCTCCGCGCCGTGTCGACCACCGGAGTTCCGGAACCGGACAGGGCGTCCGTCCCAACCACACCGATCATCACCACGACGATGGCGGGATAGACCAGCATCATCAGACCGAGGCTGCCCAGTATCCCCAGCGGAATATTCCGGCCCGGCTTGCTTACCTCCCCGGCGACGCTGGCCACCTTGGTCACTCCGGCATAAGAAACGAAGATGACCCCGGTCGCCAGGAACAACCCCGACGCTCCCTCCTCAAAGAAACCGGCAAAGGCATCGGGATCGACTCTCGGCGCACCAAGGACGATGAGTACCAGGAGCATGGCCAACACTCCGAACACAACGAACCGTTGCACGCCGGCGGTTTGCTTGATCCCGATCGCGTTGAGGAGGACGAGGCCGATCGTCAACCCGACGGCGACCGCCTTGACCGGCAGATCGGCAAAGACGACCAGGTACGCCCCGAGACCGACGAGGGCGAATGCTGCCTTGAAGACAAGCGAGAACCAGACCCCAAAACCGGCGACGGTTCCCATGAGGGGCCCCATTCCCTTGTCGACAAAGACGTAGGTTCCGCCGGCTTCGGGCATGGCGGTGGCCATCTCAGATTTGGCGAATGCGGCCGGAACAACGATCAGCCCGGCTATGAAGTAGGCAAGCGGCGCAGACGGCCCGGCGATTTTGGTAGCCAGGCCCGGTAAAACGAAGATACCCGAGCCGATCATGGCTCCGAGGCTTATCGCAACAACCGAGAAGATCCCCAGTTCTCGCTTCACCGGATCCGCCCCGGGCGGGAAGGCGCCCGTTGAAGGGCGATGGCTGCGTTCAATCGGATTCCTTGCCCTCGAGCCTGGTGGCCGACATTATGGCCGGGTTCGCCCACTCATGTTCGAGCGCCTCATACCCCCGGCCCGAAAGGCTCATCGCCTTCCGCCGCGTCCTGCAGGAACCTCTCCACCTGTGCGGCGATGTCATCGGCCGATGGGATCTCGCCTTGGGCCGCCGCCATTCCTTCCAGCCGTTCGAGGTAGACCCGAGAATCGGGTTGGGCCGCAATGCTGGCATCCAATTGCTGCCGCTGTTCGGCGACGCGATCGACCATCTCACCGAGTTCGATTCTGATACCAAGATGGCGAGCAACTCGATCGATCAGAGCCACGGCACCGGCGTAATAAGGGCCGGCGACATAGTGGGGCACCTGAGCCCAGAACCCAACCGCCGGTATTCCAGAGTCGGTCAATGCCAATTCGATGATGTTCACTGCCGCTCCCGGTACCCGCAGCAAGCCTTCCGGGAGCTGCTCGCTCTCACCGATCAGGTCGGGACGAGAGGCCGTCGTCAGGAGAGGAGTCGGATAGGTGTGCGGGGTCGCAGCCGGCACACCACCCAGAGACACCACTTCGACAATTCCCAGGGTCGACGCCAGTTCGACAACCGACCGGCCGAGCGCTTTCCATTGCCAGTCTGGTTCGTTACCGCTCAGAACAAGCACATCCCGCTGGTCGTATCGGGCGCGGCGCAAGGAAAGCTGCGGCCAGTCGACCTGTTGCAGCCTTCCATCAATGAAGTCGATGACCGGTCGATTCGATCGGTAGTCGAACAGGGCATCTGGATCAAAGGTGGCGATGGTGTCGCCGTCCGCCACGATGTGATCGGATGCTTCGGTTCCGACATTCCCGGCATTGACCCACCCTTCGAGAGCCACAATGAGGGCGGGAGCTACAAGTTCTTCGATCGGTTCGAGCCGGTACATCTTCACAGAGGGTACTCGGCCCGTCGATAAGGGGGTCGGGTCGTTCCTACCTGTCTAGCTCTGCGTTGAGCGAGCGCGCCATGATGCGTTCGTAGAGAGCTGAAGCAAGCGCGACCATCCAACGTGTGACTCTTCCTGCGCAGGGCGGCGGTTTCAGACGCGTGGAGCACTTCATGGTCGTCATCCCGGCATCGAAGGAGGCTCGGGCAAGGCGGTACCGGCCAGACCGTCGCTCACCTCGCAGCTGACCCGGCCAATTCGGCGCCATCAGTCTGCACCGTGACTCACAGGGGCAATCGCTTATGGCCCGAGACCATCTCAGGCACATTCTTGTCAGGCAGCGGTACCCGCCATCGTCTCCGGTATGTCTCGACCGGACTCCTCACTGACGGGACATCAAGAAGAAGGGGGGGCTGAGAAACCCATTCTCAGCCCCCCTCACCACTCAGGCTCTGTTACTTCGCCGGCGGTGTTCCCTCTTCGTTTGCCACAACGGCATCGATCTGGATCAGAGCATTGTCAGCCAGAGCCGACACGCCAACGACTCTCCGGGCGGGAACGCCGCGGGGGAAGAACTTCGTGTACACCTCGTCGACGGCAGCCATATCGGCAATGCTCTTGACCGCGATATTGACCTTGACCACGTCGTCAAGCGAGTGGTCGATGGACTCGACGATCGCCTTGAGCTGCTGCAGGCAGCCCTCAGCCTGCGCGGCAGCGCTGCCACCGGCAGCGCGCTGAGCAGAAATGTGATTGTAGTGAGAGAAGGCGACAGTCTGGGTGGAGAAATCGTTCTGCGGCGCCTTGTCGGTATTGAAGGGCTCCTTGACGAGCTTCACGGTGTCGCCAATGGGCTGCGGCGGGGTACCGTCTCCGTGCGCCAGAACTGCTTCAACCTGTACCGAAGCATCCTTCGGCAGGCCTGCAACCACGACCGGCGTGAAGGCGGGCCAATAGCTCGAGAAGCAGGTCTTGTAGACTGCCTTGGCAGCTTCAATGTCCGCGAGGCTCTTGCCGAAGATGGTGATTCTGACGATGTCGTCAAAATCGTGGCCGATACTGTCGAGAATCGCCTTGATGTTGGCGAAGCACTGCTCAGCCTGCTCTTTTGCCCCACCAGCTACAAGCTTGCCAGACTTCGGATCGATAGGCAGCTGAGCGGTGAAGTTGTTGTAGTGAGAGAACGCCACGGTCTGCGTAGAGAGAGCATCCTTCGGCGCATAATCCGTGTTCCTCGCAAACTTCACGAGTGCATTACGGACGTCGGCCGGCTGCCATGCGTTCGGAATTGTACCTTCGCCGTTTGATACAAGTGCTTCGACTTGCACCGAGGCACCCATCGGCAAATCGGCAACCGCAAACGTCGTACGTACAGGAACATAGTTGTTCAGCCAGAAGCTCGCGACAACCTCGTCCACGGCAGCGAGATCAGCGATGTTCTTGAGCATGACAGTGAGGCGAACAACATCGTCCATAGAATGGTTGATGCTGTCGAGCACTGCCTTGATGTTGTTCAGGGACTGCGTCGCCTGCTCTTTTGCGCCACCAGCTACGATCTTGCCGGTCTTGGGATCGATCGGCAGCTGAGCGGAGAGGTTATTGTAATGAGAGAAACCCACAGTCTGTGAACATGGACCTACACCTGTTGGAGCGCTTTTCGTATCCCTTGCCAGAACAGCGTTGAACCCACCCATAACAGTACCTCCTCGTTTGCCTGTGACTCAGAATCAGACCCCAGAAGGGTCACCGTGCCTTAAGAAAACACCTTCAGTCAATAGTGAACCTGACCTGGTATTGACACCTCATTCATCGGATCTCGCCGAGCACCACCGGCGGCCCGCAGTGTCGGAGAAAGCGACTGGGATCCTCGTGGCAGAGGCAGGCACATCGGGAGATTCAAGCGAAACGTGCGTTGGCGCCGGGGAGCGGACGGTAGAGAAGCGTTGTCTTGCCCAACTGTCGCGGTCCCGTGAGCACGACAGCCCAAGAACTCGCGCGGCCGCGCCAAGAATGGCTTGAGTGTGCGAGTGATGTATGGGTCGGCGTCAATAGGACTGCATTCTTTCTTTCTGGGAGCAAGATTGCAAGACCGTGCGCCTCGGGAGACAGGTCTCGAACCTTCGCGATGTAGTCCGGCGTGTGCTTGATGCCGAGCGCTCGCCGTGACGTGGTCCTCTAGCGGGAGGCCTCGACTCGCAGTTCCGCCGTCGGGTTCGCGAGGGCTGCCCGCTTCGAGAGTCGTTCAGCCGCTCAATGAGCCCAGGCGGATCACTCGTGTCGTGGGGTTATGAGGTGGATGCCTTGGTCGATCATTCCCCGGCACAAACCCAGGTAGGTGCCATCCGTAATGCCGAACGCTTTTTCGACTCCCTCGGCCGCCAGCATGGAGGCGATGAGTCCACCGCCGGTCACGGTCGCCATGTCGCACCTTCCCGCTTCGCGGAGTGCTGCGAGCGTAGCGCCTGCGGGGACGGCAGGTGGGGGCGGCTGCGGGCTTCTAGCATGATCAAACACCGGTAGGGAGTTCGCATCGTTCACACATCACCGGACACCTTTGACGCATTCTTCAAACCGCGCGGGGTCGTGCTGGTCGGAGCGTCCCGGGACCCCGCCAAACTCGGGTTTGGGGTTGCCAGGAATCTCGCAGGGGGTGACTACCCCGGGGACGTGTCCTTCGTCAACCCGAAGATCCAGGGTGCGTTGTTCGGTCGCCCGGTGTACCCGGCGGTAGCCGACGTGCCCGATCCTGTCGATTTGGCGATTCTGCTGGTACGTGCCGCGTTGACGCCGAAGATGATCTCTGAGTGCGGGCAGCGCGGCATCCAGGCGGTCGTGATTTCCTCAGGCGGATTCGGGGAAGCGGGGGGAGCGGGAGCAGCCCTCGAAGCCGAGTGCCTGGCAATTGCGGCCGAATACAACATGCGGTTGTTGGGGCCAAACTGTATCGGCATCATCGATACGCACAACGGACTGAACACCACGTTTCTGGCTCCCCCCGGTCCCGAGCAGGGCGAGATAGCGTTGGTCTCCCACTCGGGGGCGATGTGTGCCGCGGCCATCGATTGGCTGGTGGGGCGGGGGTTCGGATTGTCGAGACTGATCAGTCTTGGGAACCAGCTGGACATCGATGAGGCCGACGCGCTGGAGATGGTTGCGTCCGATGCTGCCACCCGGGTGGTGGCAATGTACCTGGAAACAACGGCGGACGGCCGCCGGTTGGTCGATATGGCTCGCAACCTGGCTATACCGGTGGTCGCCTTGAAGGTAGGCCGGTCGGAAGCAGGCATCAGGGCAGTTGCCTCCCATACCGGCGCCCTGGCCGGGAGTGAGCAGGCGTACCGGGCGGCTTTCCGCCGGGCGGGCATCGTCAGGGCTCCGACGACCGAGGCCATGTTGGATGCAGCCCGAACCCTGGCTTGGGCGCCACTACCGGCCGGAAGAGGCATGGCCGTACTCACCAACGCCGGCGGCCCGGGAGTGACGGCCGCCGATGCGCTGGAGGGGGCCGGCCTGCGCCTGGCCGACCTCTCGGCTGCCACCCGCCGTGACCTGGCCCGGTCGCTGCCGGCCGGTGCAGGGGTGGCCAATCCGGTTGACATGCTGGCTTCGGCAGATCCACAAGATTTTGCGGGCTGTCTGCAGAGGTTGCTGGCGGCTCCGGAAGTCGACGGCGTCCTGGTTGTCTTTCCGCCGCCTCCCATGTTTCCGGCCGAGGCGGTTGTCGACGCTTTGGTGCCGGTAGTCGACCAGGCGGCGAAGCCCGTGGTGGTCACGGTCATGGGGGAGAGGGCAGTTCAGGTTGCATCGCACCGTTTGCGGACGGCCCGGATCCCGGACTTCAGGTTCCCTGAACCGGCCGCTTCGGCTCTCGCCGCCCTGGCCGACCGGGCCGAAGCCCTCGCCGCGGCGGCCGACCCTCCGTCCGAGCCGCACGAGGTCGATCGGGCCGGGGCGGAGGGGATCCTGGTTCAGGCGGCGGCAGGGTGGTTGCCGACCCGGGAATGCGCCCAGGTGATGAGGGCCTACGGCATCGACTGCCCGCCCACGCGTCTCGCAACCACCGCCGCGGAGGCCATTGAGGCCGCAGCAGTGTTGGGTGGTCCGGTGGTGTTGAAGGTCGATGCTGCGGAGATCGTCCACAAGTCGGATGTGGGCGGCGTCCGCCTGGGACTAACGGCTGCCGACGACATTCGAGCCGCCTATCAGGACCTCGCCTCCATCGGCGGAACCACGTCGAGGAAGTCGACGACGGTGCAGGTGCAGGAGATGGTCGAGAGCGGCCAGGACGTCATTGTCGGTGGTGTTCGGGATCGGCAGTTCGGTCCGCTGGTGATGTTTGGCTCCGGTGGAGTCGAGGTCGAGACACAGGACGACGTCGAGTTCGCGCTGGCTCCCTTGAACGGGACCGATGTTGGCTACCTCTTCGCAAACACCCGGGCGGGTCGCCGGTTGTCCGGTTACCGATCCATTCCTCCGGGCGACGGCGCAGCCGTCGAGGAGGTGCTCTTCCGGGTCGGGTGGCTGCTTGCCGACCATCCACGCATCGAAGAACTGGAAATCAACCCGCTGCGCGTTCTTGCTCCCGGTTCGGGGACGCGGGCTCTGGACGTACGCATACGGCTGGCATAACCGTTCGTTGCGGGCATACTGTCGGCCATGGAGAAGATCATTTCTGCCGTCCATGCCGGGGGAGAAGCCTTCGAGGTGACAACGGCAACCGGGCAATCGATACGGGTCGAGGGCTCAGGCGCGGGTCCGCAGGCCTCGGGACCCGGTCCCATGCAGTTGCTGCTGATCGGTTTGGCGACCTGCTCGGGGATAACTGTCGTTGAACTCCTCACGAAGATGCGCCAGGTGTTCACCGCATTGGAGGTCGAGGTTGCCGGTCGCCGTGCCCAAGTGCCCCCCCGGGTGTGGACCGACATCGAACTGCACTACCGCATTCGCGGAGACGTCGATGAACGGCGCCTTGCCCGTGCCATCTGGCTCAGCGAGACGAAATTCTGCTCGGCGGCCGCCATGCTGTCGCACTCCGCCAAGATCAGCCACACCTATGAGATCGTCGGCGAAACGGAACCTCCCGAGCAGGCGGAACCCCTCGCCCGGGCGGAATAGCGAGACTTCCCGGTATGTTTGCCGGTCAAGACGAGACAAGAACAACCGAGTCGATGAATACGAGGGAACATGGCCCGGCCAAAACGAGGTAGAACGCTCGAACGAAAACGCGCTCGAACAAGCCGCTCAGAAGGCTGCCGCCGCCAAGAAGGCAAACCGCATGCGCACCGGATTGTTGGCCGCCGGTTCAGTCCTGGTCGTGGGCGCCGCCATCGTCCTGGTTGCCATCCAACCGCCGGCCCCGGGCCTGGCATTCGCCGACCTCGGTAATGAACACCTCTCGACCATCGACCAGCCGCACCTCGTCTACAACAGCCGGCCTCCGTCTTCGGGTCCCCACATGGGAAACCTGGCCAGCTGGGGGGAATCCGATCTACAGATACCTCCGGAGCTCTACGTTCACAATCTCGAAGACGGTGGGGTAGTCCTGGCATACAGCTGTGGGACCGGCTGCCCCGAGCTCGTCGACGGCCTGCGCCAGACCTTGTTGGACTTCGAAGAACGAAACCTGATCCTCATGCCGTATCAAGATATCGTCGATCCCGACGGCGTGGCCCACCGTGCCGCAGCCGTTGCCTGGGGGAGGGTTCTGTATTTCGACGATCTGTCAGACGCGTCCGGCGAGCAACTCGACGAGTTCATTCGCACCTTTGAGGGCGTCGACCACCACGTAGGTGCCTAGGAGTCTTCTCGCCAGGTCACGGGTTGGGTTCCGCCATGGCGGCTCCGCAGGCTGGGCAGGCGAGGATCGACGTGTTCACCCCGCCGGCTTCCTCGTCGACGACGGTGGCGTGGTGATTCAACGGCGCCCGGCAATCCCGGCACTCCGCTTTCACCGGTGGGCCCTCCGGTTGGGTCTGGACAGCTTCGCGTCCGTGGCGCATGGTGGCGGCCATCCAGCGAAGCTCGGTCAGCATCCCATCGATGCGGCGCCGGGCGCCTTCCTCGAGGAGAACTCCGTCCGCGCTGAAGGCTTTCGCCACGTTCCCGACGGTTGCGTCGCGCTGGATCAGTACCAGCCCGATCCCCCGCAGCACGGGCAGCAGGTTCTCAATCATCCGTGCTCCGCCGAGGGGTCCAGCCGAAACGCCAACCAGACCAACCGGTTTATGCACGTATTCGGTGTAATTGGTGTCCAGGGCGTGTTTGAGGGAGGCCGGATATCCGTGGTTGTATTCCGGTGCCACGATCACCAGGCCATCGGCTCGATCGATGAGATCCGAGAACACCGGATGCTTGATGCTTGTACCTTCGTCGTCGGTGGCCAACTCGAGTGATCCCAGTTCGACCAGTTCTGTGATCACGCCGGGGTGCTCGGCGAGTCGGTCGGCCACCCACCTTCCTACGTCGGCACTTCGCGCTCCTTTGCGGACGGTTCCGCACAGCACGGGTATCTGATACGGACGGTCGGCCATGTCATCTTGCCTTTCCGGCAGGTTGGCCGCTCAACCTAGCTGCCGGTATTTCTCCTGGCGTCGAACCGGGCAGCCTGGTTCCCAAGTCCGGCTAGAGGATGGCCGAGATCAGGCCGGGCAACACGTCTCCGGCGGATTGGTCGACACGGACAGATGCCAGGTCGTCGAGTGCCGTCTCGCCCTGGTTGACGATCACGAGATCCGCTCCTTCCATGACCGTTGTGACAATGAGGTCACTCGCCGGGTAGACGGTGAGCGTGCTCCCGATGGCCAAGACCGCATCGGCGGTCGCGGCCATCCGGTTGGCGCGGTCCCAGGCTTCCCGGGGCAGCAGCTCTCCGAAGAGCACGGTTGAAGTCTTGATCACCGCCCCGCATTCGAAGCAGGTGGGGTCAGGGTCGCCGTCCGCTACGACGGCGAGGATCTCTTTGGTCTCCCAGGAGGCCGGACACGTCGTGCAGTGGACCCACTGCAGATTGCCGTGCAGTTCGGAGACGGCCTCTTCCGGCAGACCGGCCCGCTGGTGCAGGCCATCGATGTTTTGGGTAACGCACCCGGCCATCCGGCCGTTTGTCCACAGCGGCACGAGAGCCAGGTGGGCCCGGTTCGGGGCGCGCCGCGAGCATCCCTCCGAAGAAGCCCTCCTGGTGCATGGCCCAGGATCGCTTGCGAATCTCGGGGTCGGCGAGATAGCGATCAATGGTGAAATCATCCGGATCCATGCGGGTCCACAATCCGTCGGGTCCCCGGAAATCCGGAATACCGGATTCGGTTGAGATCCCGGCGCCGCTGAACACCAGGATTCTTCTTACGGGTTTCAGCACCTGGATAGCACTGCTGAGGGCGGTGTGCACCGTTCGCACGATAGCCCCATTTCTGGGTCACCCGCCGTCGGCTCCCGATCTATCGCCCAGAGGTGTGACCCTGCGCAGCGGTTAGGGTCGCTTTGCTTTCGACTCAAGGTTTCATACCCGGGTGGCCGATACTTCCATGTCCAGCCGATTCGGGGAGTCCACCACGTGAGTACCACTATCGACGGGGGCCGCGCCCGCCCGGCGCCACCGTCAACGCGTGCCTATTCGGAACTCCCCGGGCAGGTCAGCCGCCTGGGAGTTGCTCTGCAGGACCTTGCAGATTCACTCGACCGGCGCCTGCTGGAATCTGAGCACCTCGGCCGTATTACCACCCAGATCAATCAAGGCCTCCTGCTCGACGAGATATTGGACAAGGTATTCGAGACCTTCCAAGGGGTGATTCCGTACAACCGGATTGGGTTCTCTCTCATTGCGGAAGATGGGGCCACCGTTGTCGCACGATGGGCTCGATCGGATCTGGATGTTGTGAAACTCGGGGCCGGCTACCGGGCTCCGCTGGCCGGAAGCAGTCTGCAGGACATTCTCGAGACCGGAGAGCCCCGTATCCTCAACGATCTTCCGGCCTATCTCTCCGAAAAACCCGGCTCCGAGACAACGCACATGATTGTCGACGAGGGCCTACGCTCGTCGCTCACCTGTCCGTTGGTTGTGAACGGCGAACCGGTCGGGTTCATGTTCTTCTCCAGCGTTTTCCCCGACCAATACCGGGATGAGCACGTATCGGTCTTCCAGAGCATTGCCGCCCAGTTGTCGGTCATTGTTGAGAAGGGGAGGATGGCCTCGGAGCTCGACGCCCAGCGGCAGGAGATGGAAGAACAGAACGAGGGACTGCGTCGGCTGGATGCGGTCAAGAATCGATTCCTGGGCATGGTTGCCCATGACCTTCGCAACCCGATTGCGAGCATTCAGATGTCTGCCGAACTGCTGGCGGACCCGAACACACCTCTCGAGGACGATGAACGACGCGAGTTCCTTTCCGACATCAACCGGCAAGCCGGTTACATGGTTGAGCTCATCGACGACCTTCTCGACGTCACCAAGATTGAGTCGGGACAGCTGGATCTGCAGTGGGAATCCATCGATCTCGGGGCGTTCCTCGATGAGACGGTCCGCCGTCACGCCAACCTCGCCGCCCGAAAAGGGATTCGGGTAACGCTGACCTCACACGGACATGGTTTCGTGCAAGCCGACCACAAACGGCTCCGACAGGTGTTGGACAACCTTATCTCTAACGCAGTCAAGTTCTCGCCCGCTGAGAGTTCGGTCGAGGTGGGCTATAGCTTTGACCATGGATCGTGGATGGTGGACGTGACCGATCAAGGGCCGGGTCTCACCGAAACCGACCGCCAGACGCTCTTTGAGTATTTCGCTACGTTGTCGGCCAAGCCGACCGGAGGCGAAGCCAGCACCGGGCTCGGCATGGCGATAACCAGACGAGCCGTCGAAGCCCATGGTGGTGAAATTGGCGTGGAGTCCCGGCCGGGAGAGGGAAGTAGATTCTGGTTCACGATCCCGGCGACGGCTCTTTCAACCGGACAGGGCGACCAATTCGGGGACGCGTAGCAAAACGCCGGCTACGATCTCTCGAGCCGCCCGCCGATACTCCGACAAGTCCCGACCGTAGGGGTCTTCGATAGGCGCTTCGCCGAGCAGGCTCACCCGGCTTCCAGGGAACCGCGACCGCATCCACGCAACGTGTTCGTCTTCCATGGCATATACAACCGATGACCCATCGGCGATGTGACGATCCAGGCGCGTTGCCAGGTGGGCGTCCAGATCGAATCCCAGCTCGGCAGCGACCGTTCGCATCTCGTCGGTGGCGGGATGGCCGATCAGTCCGTGGGTTCCGGCACTGGCAACCCGGAGACCAACGGTGCTCAAGTCCGGGGTTTCGAAATGCTCGGTCAATACGTGTTTGGCGGCGACTTCGGCGAGAGGGGACCGGCAAATGTTTCCGGTACAGACGAAGAGAATGGTGGCCGGTGGCACGGTTCAGACGGCTCTCTGTGGTGGGTTTGGCGTATCAACAACGGGTTGGAGAGACGAGCGATTCAGCGATAGCGCCAGACGATTCTTCCCCGGGTCGGGTCGTATGCCGACATCTCGAGGTCAACACGATCACCGGGAAGGATGCGGATGTATCGGCCGCGTCGCATTTTCCCTGAAGCGCGAGCCAGCACCTCGTGCCCTCCGTCGATTTCTACGCGAAACATGGCCGAGGGGAGAGTCTCTCGGACTACTCCTTGAACTCGAATGACATCCTTCTCTTTGGCCATGAAATGCTCCGTCTTTGTACCGGGTATCGGTTCGTCCTGTTGGGCGAACCTGAGTCGCTCAGGACCGGCTTCCAACATAGCGCTACGGGGGCCGTAACCCCAAAGCCGAACGGCACCGGTTAGCCCGACCGAGCGCCCTACGATGTCCGTCTTGTGAAGATCCTCCTGGCGTCCACCTACGAACTCGGTCACCAACCGCTTCATGTTGCTTCCCCGGCCGCGACCCTGCGAGCGGCCGGACATGAGGTGCGGACCGTCGACCTATCACTGGACAAGCTGACCCGCCTCGATCTCGACTGGTCGGACGGTCTCGCTTTCTCGGTTCCGATGCACACGGCCATGCGGTTGGCAGTTCAGGCTGCACGCCGGGTGGAGAGGGCCTTTCCGGAGTTGCCAATGTGCGCGTACGGGTTGTACGCCAACTTCGGTCCGCCGGATGAAAGCTCGCCCTTCGGCCGGACCATTTCCGGCGAGTACGAAACGGCGCTCCTCGAGTGGGCAGGGGCACTGGGTGACCGGCTGTCGGCGCCGTCGGACAGGAAGACAATCGAACTTGGCAAGTCGGTATTCGAGACCCCGGTTCGTTTTGGCTTGCCGTCCCTGGATCGGTACGCCCATCTGCAAGTCGGGGAGCAGCATCGCCGGGTTGGCTACGTGGAGGCCAGCCACGGATGCCGGCACCGTTGCCGTCATTGCCCCATCCCGGCTGTGTACGACGGGAGGGTCCGGGTGGTCGACGAAAGCTCGGTGTTCGAGGACATCGACCAGTTGGTCCAGATGGGGGCCAGCCATATCACCTTCGGCGATGCAGATTTCTTCAATGCTCCTGCACACTCGATGCGGGTCGTCCGCGGCATGCACACCCGCCATCCCGACCTCACGTTCGACATCACCACCAAGGTCGAATTGATCCTGCGGCATGCTTCGCTCTGGGCCGAACTGGCCGCGGCGGGGCTGCTCTTCGTCGTGTCTGCCTTTGAAACAACCAGTGATCAGATTCTCGCTTTCCTGGACAAGGGTCACACCAGGGCCGATGAGGCGGCTGCCGTTGCTATGTTGCGTTCCGAGCACACGGAGATCCGGCCGACGTGGCTTCCGTTCACGCCCTGGACATCCCTCGAGGACCTCCGCGATATGGTTCGATTCCTGGACGAACACGACCTGATCGGGAACGTCGATCCGGTCCAGCTGACCATCCGTCTCCTCATCCCCAAGGGCTCGTTGCTCCTCGAAGTGTCCGAATTGGGTCCCTACCTGGACGGCTACGACGAAGATCTGCTTGGTTGGCAATGGCACTCGGCGGACCCGCAGGTGGATGCCCTGTGGCGCCGGTTGGCTGCCATCCACGAAAACGGACTGGCGGCAGCTCTGAGCCCGGACGAGCTCTACGCAAGGCTGGCAGGCGAGATCATGGGTTTGCCCGACTACTCGGTTGCCGTGGCGGAAGGGAGGCCGCGGCTCACCGAGCCGTGGTTTTGCTGAGCAGAGCCGACCGAGAGCCAGTTTGGCTCTCTCGACGATTTGTAAGAGCGAGCCATTGATACTTTCACTCAATTGGCCCTCGTCGACTGCCGATATCCAATGGATGGGTTTTCGCCTGAGAATCCCTGACGGAACGGCAAAACGACACTGCCCGGTTTGGACCGGTGAACATGCTCGACGAGACCATCAGCCTGCAACAGCAGGAAACTGAAGCGAAGCTCAGAGCGGCTGTCGAGGCCGCCGAGGGGGTCAGTCGTGCGAAATCGCAGTTCCTGGCCGAAGTCAGCCATGAGATCCGCACCCAACTGGCCGGCATTCTCGGTATGGCTCAGGTCACGCTCGAGACCAAGCTCACCCCCCAACAACGTGAGTACATCGAACTGGTGACGTCGTCCGCCGACGCCCTGCTCACTGTGGTCAACGACCTGCTCGACCTCTCCAAGATCGAGGCAGGGCATCTTCAAGTGGAGGACATGCCGTTCAGCCTCAGAGACAACCTGCGAGACACCGTGACCTCAATGCAGGTGACCGCAGAGGAGAAAGGCCTCGGCCTTGATCTGAGCATCGCCGACAACGTTCCCGACCGGGTCGTCGGAGATCCCGGCCGTCTGCGGCAAATCGTGATCAACCTGGTCTCGAATGCGATGAAGTTCACAGAAGAAGGTGGGGTATCGGTTTCGGTTGACATGATGGAATCGAGTTTGTCCCAGTCCGCCGTTCATGTGCAGGTCGCAGATACGGGGTCCGGAATCCCGGCCGACAAACTCGAGGCGATCTTTGAGGCCTATGAGCAGGCTGGGGACGCCAACGGCAGACGTTCTCTGGGGACCGGACTGGGGCTTTCGATCTCGCGACAGCTGGTGCACATCATGGGAGGCGAGATATGGGCCGAGAGCGAAATAGGGCAGGGCAGCACTTTCCATGTCACTCTTCCACTCGCGTTGAGCCCCACCGACCCGCTGGCCCCCGTCTCCCAACGGCGATCTGATCTGGAAGGTCTACCGATTCTCGTCGTGGCAGACAACCAGGTGAATCATGACAAATTGCTCCGAGCCATCGGAGCCACCGGCATGATGCCCGCGGCGGTTTCGGCTCCCGCCGAAGCCCTGGCTGCCCTCGCGGAAGCTCGTGTCTCGGATCGACCCTTTGCGCTCACGGTCTGCGATCTCAACGGTGACGGAATGGATTTTGCCCGGGTGCTGCGAGAAGATGCCGACCTGGCAGCGATGCATGTCATGGTGCTCACGGCGATGGGACAACGAGGCGATGCGGCGATGTGCCGAGATCTGAACGTGGCGGGTTACCTGACCAAGCCGATCCCGGCCGAAGACGTCCGGATGGCTATCGAGGCGGTCATCAGCGGGCCTTCGCCCCTCGACCTCACGGTGCTCGTCACGAAACACTGGTTGCGGGAACGACGCCAGCACCTCGATATTCTGGTCGTTGATGACAGTCCGACCCACCGCATGGTGGCCAAGAGACTGCTCGAGCGTCGCGGTCACCGTGTGTCTGTGGCCGGTAGCGGACGGGAAGGGGTCGAAGCGTCCCAGGCCCACCGTTTTGACATCATCTTGTTAGATCTGTGGATGCCCGGCATGGGAGGTTTCGAAGCCGCTGCGGCCATCCGGGGCGCCGAAGAGCGAGACGAACGGGTGCCCATCATCGCCATGAGCGCAGACACCGTGTCGGAACTCACCGATAACCTCACCGATGCCGATATGGACGGCCTCATTGCGAAACCGTTCCAGGTTCCCCAGTTGCTCAGCACCATCGAGCATCTCGTCGGCAACCATTGAGTAAGGCTCGGAGCGCGCCGAATCCTGTCTAGAGGCTTTTGGCCCTACCGGACGGCACGGCAGGTCGGTCATCATGCAGCCAAGGAAACACCCCGATCGGCAGCGGCGCGGAGACCGGCGGCGGAATCCGATGCCAGAAGCGGTCAGTCGGGGTGCTTTCTTTGCGGTTACGGTGTCACCGCCGACTCTCGGGAACCAACCATCGTGCGAACCAGTTCGCGGCGCGATGCGCAACATCTGCGAGAGTGCCGGCTTCTTCGAAGAGGTGTCCGGCGCCGGGCACGACCGACAGCTCCCAAGGGCCGGACAACTCCTCCGCTGCGGCCCTGGTGAGATCGAGAACCACCGTGTCGCGGCTGCCGACCATCAGGAGGACGGGAACCGTCACGTCGGATAGACGGGGCCCGGCCAGATCGGGGCGGCCCCCCCGGCTGACCACCGCTGCGACGGGCCGGTGAACGCTGGCGAGGAGAGCGGCGGCTGCACCCGTGCTGGCCCCGAAGAGACCAACCGGCACATCGGGTAGTCCGGACGAATTCGCCCAGTCGACGGCAGAGCTCAATCGCGACGCCAGGAGATCGATATCGAAGACATTGGCTCGGTTGCTCGCCTCTTCCTCGGTCAGGAGATCGAACAGCAGCGTGCCGAATCCGTGGTCGTTGAGCACATCGGCGACCGCCTGATTCCGAGGGCTGTGGCGACTGCTGCCGCTTCCATGAGCGAAGACCACCACGCCGTGCGGCCGGGTCGGTGCAGCCAGGACCCCCGGGAGTCGGCCGTTCTCGATCGGGACCCACACGTCGCTACGAACCGGACCGGGCCGTCGGAATTCTCCGAGCAAACGGATTACCTCCTCGTCCTCGGTCTGGCGGAAATCTTGGTACCACTGACCTACGGCGCCAAAACCTGGTGGCAACTCGAGGGCAATGACGTCGTCGGCGTCTTGTCGGAGTGCCGCGGCAGTATCCCGGGCGGAGACGGGGACGGCGAGAACCAGGCGGGCCGGTTTCCGTGCCCGCAATGCTCGCAAGGCAGCCCGGGCCGTTGAGCCGGTTGCGAGGCCGTCGTCGACCACCACGGCGGTTCGACCAGCGACGCCCACGGGATCCCGGTCACCCCGATAGACCAGTACCCGGCGGTTCAGTTCCTCGGTCTCCCGGGCTTCTATCCCGGCCAGCTCGGGTCCGGTTACGTGCAACAGGTCGATCAGGTCGTCGTTCAGGACGCGGATCCCGCCCTCGCTGATCGCTCCGATCCCCAGTTCGGGCCGACCGGGAGCTCCGAGCTTCCGCACCACAACGACCTCGAGGGGAGCGCCCAGCACTCGGGCAACTTCTGCGGCCACGACCACCCCGCCGCGTGGCAGTCCAATTACCACCGGGTCGGCGATGTCGTCATTCAGGAGGCGTTCGCCGAGGCGCCGGCCGGCATCCATCCGGTCAAGAAACGACATGGCCTTAGCTTGCCTGCCGAAAAACCGGGGCGCCAGGGCCAGATTGCCCATTGAAGGCTCGTCGCGCGATGGACTAGCGTTGGAAGTGAGCCAGCCTCAGGGAGGGGAACCCCGTGGACTCACGTTCCATCGTCCTCACATGTCGCAACCTCACGAAGTCGTTTGGTGACAATGCGGCCGTCAAAGGCGTGGGGTTTCAGATAGCGCAGGGTGAGACCTACGGATTGCTCGGTCCGAACGGAGCCGGAAAAACGACGACGATTTCCATGGTTACCGGTCTGCTCGAGAGCGACGGTGGCGAGGTTCTGATTGATGGTCAGCCTCTGACAACGAGGAGCGTTGAGGCCAGACGGGAGATCGGCCTCGTGCCGCAGGATCTTGCGATCTATCCGGATCTGACTGCCCGGGAGAATCTGATCTTCTTCGGCAAGCTGTACAACATGTCCGGGGCGAGCCTCAAGACGCGCGTCGACGAGGTACTCGAGATCATCGGCCTCAAGGAGCGCGGGGATGATCGCACGGATGAGTACTCCGGGGGTATGAAGCGCCGGCTCAATATCGGGATTGGTTTGCTCCACAAGCCCCGGTTGCTGTTGCTCGATGAGCCAACCGTCGGAGTCGACCCCCAGAGCCGGAATGCCATTCTGGAGAGTGTCGAGCATTTGAGCGATGAGGGGATGGCCGTGCTCTATACCACCCACTACATGGAAGAAGCCGAAAGGCTGTGCGATCGGGTCGGCATCATCGATCTTGGTGTGATCAAAGCGGAAGGGACTCGTCGAGAACTGATTCAGATGATCGGGCAACACGATCGGGTTCGGCTCCAGGCCACCGGGCCTTGCGAAGCTGGTGTCGCGGCGCTGGCATCGCTGCCGATCGTGAAGGAAGCAAGCGTCCGGGACGGCGGCATCGAGATGCTCGTCGACGACGCAGGTACCTGGATCGCCGAGATTCTCGGCAAGGTATCCGGCGCCGGAGTGAGTATCACCTCCGTCGATGTCGATGAACCCAACCTCGAGTCGGTGTTCCTGCATCTCACCGGCCGTGCTTTGAGGGACTGATCGTGCGCCAGGCTTGGAACATCGCCGCCAAAGACCTCAAACTGAGGCTGCGTGACCGTTCGGCCCTGATCGTCGGCATCATCGCCCCTCTCGGCCTGGCGGCGATCTTCAGCTCGATCTTCAACCCCATCGAGTCGTTTGATTTCACCGCAACCTACGCCGTGGTCGACCAGGACGAAGGCGTCGTTGCTGCCCAGTTCATCGGTGCGCTGAATCAATTCGCGCAAAGCAGCGGGGTCAATATCGTGGCTCTTCCGAGCCGGGACGAAGCAGTCGATCTCGTCGATGTTGAGCCGTTCAGTGATGAGGTGGGTGCGGACGCGGCTTTTGTGATCCCGGCCGGTTTCTCTGTTGCGATGGGGTCGGAGAATCCCGTTGAGATCGAGGTCATCAGCGGCCAGGGAGGGTTCGGGTCCGGTGTCGCGGTCGCTTTCGCGGAGCAGTTCGCCAGTGAGATGACCTACGCCCGAATTGCCGTTGCGAGTTTCGAAAACCTCGGCGGCGTCGATGATCGGTTCAACTCGGGGTTGCGGGCCACGGCGATACCGTCCCCCGTGATGCTCGAGAACCTCGAGGTGGACAACAAAGAGTTGGCAGGCAAAACGTTCTACGCGGCCGGACTGGCCATCTTCTTCCTGTTCTTCACTGTCCAGTTCGGGGTGAATAGCCTCCTCGACGAACGTCACGCCGGGACGCTCAGCAGGTTGATGGCTGCCCCGATACACCGGTCTTCGATTATCGCCGGAAAAGCCATCATGTCGTTTGTCCTGGGCCTCGCCAGCATGGCCGTTCTGGTCGTCGCCACTACGTTGCTCTTTGGGGCTGATTGGGGCAATCCGTTTGGAGTCCTCTTGCTGGTGGTGGCCGGGATCTTCTCGGCGCTGGGAGTCATGGCGGTGGTGGCCGGTTTCGCGAAGACGGCCGAGCAAGCCGCCAATTACTCGTCGATGGTCGGCGTCGTGCTGGGATTTCTGGGTGGAACGTTCTTCCCGGTCGGCCAGGCTGGAGGCCTGCTGGCCGACCTGCGTTTCATCACTCCCCATGCATGGTTCATGCAGGGCCTGGGCGATCTCGCCGGGGGCAACCTTTGGGATATTCTTCCTTCGGTTGGAGCGCTGCTTCTCTTCGGACTGGTGGCCGGGACGATTGGCCTGGTGGGTTTGCGGAAAGGTCTGCAGCCATGAAGGCTTTCACGATCGCCGGGGCCAATCTGCGTCGTTTCCTGCGAGACCGCTCCAACGTGTTCTGGGTGTTTATCTTCCCGATCGTGCTGATTCTCGTTCTGGGGTCGGCCTTCGGCGGCTCATCCGATCCGCGGCTCGGTGTTTTCAACGGGGGAGAAGGCCCCCTGGCGGCGGATCTGGTTGACCTCCTCGAGGAACAACCCGGCATGCAGGTGATCTCCTTTGCCTCGCGAACGAAGTAGTTCAGACGGTTGAACGCGGCGAGGTGGAAGCCGGCTTGTTGATCGTGACAACGTTTGACGCGGACCTTCAGGCGGGGGTGCCGATCTCCGTCGAGTTGGTCAGGCGGAGCGTCGACGATGCGCAAGGGATCCTCGGCAATGTGCAATCTGCTCTCACCCAGCAGAGCATCATCTTGCGTGCGGCGGGTTTCGTCGAGTCGGAGGGGGTCGGTTCATTTGCCCAGGGTCTCGAGGTGGCGCAGGTCGCCGCAGACAACGTTGCCGATGTAACCGTCACCGTCACCCAGGCGGGCGAGGCAGTTGGATTCTTCGCGCTGGGGCGTTTCGACTCGAGCGCCCAGCAGCAGATGCTGTTGTTCGTCTTTCTCACTTCTCTGGCCGCCTCGGCCTCGCTGATTCAAACCCGCAGGCTGGGGGTGGCCAGGAGAATGGTATCGACACCTACCCCGGTTCGAACCATCCTGGTTGGCGAGGGCCTCGGCCGTTTTGCCATCGCTCTCCTCCAGGGTCTGTTCATCATGGCCGGCACGCTGCTCTTTTTCAATGTTGATTGGGGTGACCCGCTGGGGGCCATCGCCATCCTCATCGTGTTCTCCCTGGTCGGATCGGGTGCCGCCATGTTGATGGGAGCGATGTTCGAAAGCGATCAGCAGGCCGGGGGGCTGGGCGTCCTGTTCGGACTTGGACTAGCGGCGCTGGGTGGCTGCATGGTGCCGCTGATCATCTTCGAGTTCTTTGCGCCGACCCTGTTCAAGATTGCCCACATCACGCCTCATGCATGGGGTCTCGAAGCCTTCGACGCCCTTGTCGTCGACAAGGGAACACTGGTTGACACCCTGCCATTTCTGGCGATCCTGCTCGGGTACGCGGCCGTGTTCTATCTCCTCGCCATTTGGCGGCTGCGCCGGGTCCTCACTCGCTGACCGGCCGCGCTAGATCCCGGCGCGGCGCCCCGCCCGAATCGCATCGATCGCTTGAATCCGACGCAGAGCTTCCTGAATCTCTGCGGCGAAAGTCTTGCGCCGCGCACCGAGGTCCTCATCGTCGACATCAAGCAAACGGCGGTTCTCTGCCAACGCGAGAGCCGATTTGAACAGGACCTGGGAGATTGATTCCTCTGTGGCGATCTTCCGCTGCAACCGGTACTGCTTACCCAACCCGAGACAAGCGGCGATGAAGCGCCGCTGGTCAACTTCAACATATGGGGAATGGGCATTGAGGTTGTCGGCCACAACCTGGTAGGCCTCCAGGAAGGGACGAAGCACCCAGGGGGCAGTGAGCAACCGGAAACTTCGCAGGAGATCGAGGACGTCCCCGCCATCTCCACCCAATCTGGTCTCCCAGTCCGGGTCGGTGTGAAATAGCTCCCCGAAAATCTGTTCACGGAAGGCGTCCTTGTCCGAGAAGAAGAACTCGAACTTGAGGAGATCACGCATGGCCATCACATAATCGGAGAAGACGGCCAGTCGATCCTCGGACTCTGCCTCGGCGGCAGCCAGGAGAGCTAGCTCGGTAATCGCGTCATTCACGAAGAAGTGGATGACCGTGTTGCGGTAATAGGCGGCGGCCAGATGTTGGTCGGGCCCAATCATGTAGACGGTCTCCGGTCCGGCGGCATACTCGGTCACGATGCCGTGCTCGACGAGGCGGTCAAGGACCAGTTGTACTCCTTTAGGTGTGTCCAGCCGGATTGCCTCGGTGATGGGCAGGTTGCGCCTCGCAACGTAGCCGACCACTACACGCACAGCATCAACGAGGTCTTCGCAGCGCAGGGCATGATCCTCGTTGGCCAGCAAGGCAATGGTTACGAGCGACGTCGGGGTGATCGGCGTGACCCGGTTGACCCGCGCCATCGTCTCGAAAGCCAGCTTGCGAACCGCCAGGCTCTGATCGGAATCAGACGACGCAATCTCTTTGGCCAAGGAGATCGGTTCGCCAAACCGGACGTGGATGTTCCCGTACCTCCGGCGGAGGGCACGGACCGACTTCAGGAACCAGCTGAAGCTTTCTTTCTCTTTTGCCTTGCCCAATTGTTCGGCGGCATAGGAACCAACGTCCTGGATCTGGTCATAGATGATCGAGGTCGGAACGAGGTAGACATCTTCGGCTTTGCCGCGCCGGAAGCTGTCGGTCACGTAGTGGAGCATCCCGAAGCGGGGCGGGAGTAGCTTGCCCGAACGTGACCGTCCTCCCTCGAGGTACCACTCGAGGGGAAAGCGATTGGCAATCAAGTAGTCGATGTAGCTGCGCAGAACGAACTTGTAGACCGGATTGTCCCGGAAGGTCCTTCGGATGAAGAAGACCCCGGTCCGCCGGATGATCGGGCCAATCGGGAAGAAATTCATGTTGATCCCGCCGGCCGTGTGGTTGGGAGGGGCATCGTTCTCCCAGAGGACGTATTGGAGGACGAGATGATCGAGATTCGACTTGTGGGACGGCAGGAATACGAGCGAACTGGTCTGGCCGAGCGTTGAAATATCCCGGAAGGCTTCCGGTTCGTAGTGGATGGAGCCGTAGCCCTGCCGGTACAGCCAGTGGATGGCGTTGGCGACCAGGTCGATGGTGAAGGCGTCGTGGGACGCAGCTATCTCACGGAGATAGCGGGACGCCCGGCCAAAGATCGTTTCCTCCGATTTGTTCATGTGGTCCGCGAAGCGGACGACGCCCTCACGAAACTCGCTGGTTCCCAGTATTTCCTGATGGACGAATCGCGGGATCTTGTACCGGTTGCCGCGTACACGCCGTTCGGCCCGCTCCAGCGCCAACCAGGCCCGCCGTGCCACGAATTCGGACAGGCTGGAGGACTCGACGCCTTCCTGCCATCGGGTTATCAACTCGGACGAACGTGCCGGCTCTCCGACCAGGATCTGGCATCGGTCGGGTGCTCGAGCGAGGATCAGATACTGGCGGAGCAGATCGGGGTCGCGAGGGTCGCCCAACTTGAGGAGGTCGGCGAGCTTTACCGAGCGCGTGCCGTCGCGACGGGGCGCCAGCCAGGCGATGCGGAGAGGAACCAGCACAGGGTCGTCTGCGCGTTCCATTCTGGATTCAAGGCCGGGGTCGATGCGGCATCCCTGGCGCCGCCGCCTCGAGGCGGGGATGCACACCGATTCGACTGTGGCGTCGGCAGGACGACTGCGATCGATCCAGGCCTGAAGGAGTTTCCGCTCCAGGTGGCTGGATGCATCGATCAAAAAGACAGCCGGGCTGGTTTCCTCAACCGGCCAGGGTGGCTCTTCGAGGAATGGGAGATCAGTATCAGGCAACACCATTGCATTCGATTCTATGAGCAAGTTGCCCGGTTTGCCGGATCGGGAACGTTGGTCCCTGGACAAGGTAGAACGGCCCTACGAATATCTCGACCGTCTTCGATAACGTTCATGCAGAGGGAGCTTCCCTCCTGAGGTGAGTTGTGAGCAGCACCGTCTCGGTTGAAGTTGGCGATTTCGACCGCCTCTTCACAGCTTTGCGGGCTCGGGGATTTGATCCGGTCGGTCCCACGATTCGGGGTGAAGCGATCGTCTACGACCGGATCGCCGGTGTCCAGGATCTCCCGGTCGGCTGGACCGACCTTCAGGAAGCCGGCACCTATCACCTCGAGCAGCGTAACGATGAGGCGCTATTTGGCTACGTGGTTGGCCCGCACTCGTTCAAGAAGTACCTATTTCCGCCCCGTCACACCTTGTTCACTCTCGAGAAGACCGCAGACGGGGTCGAGCTCGTCGACAGGGCAGCTCCGGCACCGCGGTTTGCTTTCATCGGGGTGCGCCCCTGCGAGCTGGCCGCCATGGAAGTACAGGACCGAGTGTTTGGGGCGGGACCGTTCACCGACCCGGAATACTTGAGCCGCCGGCAGCAAGCGTTTGTTGTCACCGTCAACTGTGTCGTGACCGGCGGGACCTGCTTCTGCGCTTCGATGGGAACCGGTCCGAGAGCCCGGGAGGGTTTCGATCTCGCAGTCACCGAGATCATCGGTGCAACCGGCCACCGGTTCCTGGTTGAGGCTGGTTCGTCGCGCGGTGAAGAGGTTCTTACCGATATACCGCATCGCCAGGCGGAAGTCGAAGACCTGGCCGAGGCGACCCGCCTTCTCGAAGTGGCGGCAGCCACCATGGGTCGATCGCTCGACACTACTGGTATCAAGGAGCTGCTTCTCGAGAATCTCGAACACCCGCGTTGGGAGCGGGTGGGGGAGCAGTGCTTGACCTGCACCAACTGCACGATGGTGTGTCCAACGTGCTTTTGTGCGACCGTTGAGGATGCCCAATCCCTGGATGGTTCGACGGCAGAGCGGACCCGGCACTGGGATTCCTGTTTCACCAACGAGTTCTCGTACATCCATGGTGGATCGTTGCGAACCAGCCCGGCTGCCCGCTACCGGCAGTGGATGACCCACAAACTGGCCTCCTGGATCGATCAATTCGGAACGTCGGGCTGTGTTGGATGTGGACGTTGCATCACCTGGTGCCCGGTGGGAATCGACATAACGAAGATCGCAGCGGTGATCCGCACAAGTGAGGAGAAGAAGCATGCTCTCGCCTGAGGAGGTGCTCACCGAGCACCCGTTCTTCAAGGGAATGAAGGATCAGCATCTGGCATTCTTGGTTTCCGTTGCCCGGCCGCAGCACATCGAACCCAACCATTTCCTGTTCAGGCAGGGGGGTGGTGCAGACTGCTTCCTGGTGCTCTATCAGGGGGACATGGCCATCGAGTTGCACGTTGGGGCCAAAGGTGCCCGGATTATCCAAACGGTTGGTCCCGGGGAGGTCATTGGCTGGTCGTGGATGTATGCGCCCCACCGGTGGATGTACGACGGCCGTGCCTTGAACACCGTTGATTGTTTGTGTCTCGATGGCGAAAAAGTGCGAAGCCATATGGAAGAAGACCACGAATTCGGTTACGAGATACTTCGGCGGTTCGGTGACGTCATCGTTGAATCCCTCAACCGAACTCGCCTCCAGCTACTCGATGTGTATGGCACTGACGACTGACCCCACCCGCTTCGTCGGGGCCGACCCGATGGTTCCCAGGTTTATGCCCCTGCGCGATGTCTGGGATGAAACGGACGACACCTTCACGATGGATCTCGATCCCGGCCCGGACGGCTTCGCTTTTCGCCCCGGTCAGTTCAACATGCTGTACGTGTTCGGCGTCGGCGAGGTGCCGATTTCGATCAGCGGAGATCCCGCCGTTCCCGATCGGATTCTCCACACGGTGCGGGGAGTTGGACCGGTGACCACGGCGATGCGAGACCTCGTTGCCGGGGATCTCATTGGCGTACGCGGACCTTTCGGCGTCCCCTGGCCGGTCGGGTTGGCTTGCAGTCGAGATGTGGTCTTCGTTGCCGGAGGTATCGGCCTGGCCCCTCTCCGTCCGGCCCTCTACCACGTGCTCAACCATCGGGCCGACTACGAACGGGTCACGTTGCTGTACGGCGTGCGATCGCCTCGTGATTTGTTGTTCGAAGACGAGGTGTCGGAGTGGCGGGGCCGTTTCGACATGGAAGTAGGAGTGACGGTCGATACGGCTAACCGCACATGGCGCGGTTCGGTTGGGGTGGTGACCAAGCTCGTGCCGCGCGCTCCCTTCGACCCGCACGATACCGTCGCTTTCATCTGCGGTCCGGAGATCATGATGCACTTCGCCGCGGAGGCGCTGGCGAAGCGAGGGGTCCGCCCCGGCCGGATCTACGTTTCCATGGAGCGCAATATGAAGTGCGGGATCGGGCTGTGCGGACATTGCCAGTTCGGGAAAGATTTCGTGTGCAAGGACGGCCCGGTGTTCACCTACGAGGCGGTTCATCCGCGCCTCGACATCCGGGAGGTGTGACGTGACGACCCGCATGGTGCCGATGACCAAACCGAAGCTGGGGGTTTTCAAGTTCGCCTCCTGTGACGGATGTCAGTTGAGCCTGCTCGATTGTGAAGATGAGTTGCTCGCGGTGGCGGCTGCAGTGAACATCGCCAACTTCCCGGAGGCTTCGCGCGCCGTTGAGGAAGGCCCCTACGACCTTTCGCTCGTTGAAGGATCGATCACGACACCTCATGACGCCGAGCGAATCAAAGAAGTCCGGGAGCAGTCGAAGTTCCTCATTTCTATCGGAGCCTGCGCAACTGCCGGCGGCATCCAGGCGCTCAGGAATTGGAAGGATGTCGATGACTTCACCCGGATGGTGTATGCCACTCCCGAGTTCATCTCGACCCTCGATCGGTCTACGCCGATCTCCTATCACGTCGAGGTTGATTTCGAATTGCGTGGCTGCCCGATCTCCAAAGCCCAGCTACTCGAGGTCGTTGCCGCCTTCTTGCAGGGACGCCGTCCGAACATCCCCACCTACAGCGTGTGTGTCGAGTGCAAGCGGCGCGGGACGCCATGTGTCATGGTGGCGCATGGCACGCCGTGTCTCGGTCCGGTGACGCAGGCCGGCTGCGGCGCTATCTGCCCGGCCTACGAGCGCGGTTGCTACGGGTGCTTCGGGCCTATGGAATCTCCCAACACGGCGGCTTTGAGTCGCTGGTGGCAACTCGAGCTGGGTGTCCCGGTAGCGGACCTGGTTGCTGCTTATCGGGGCTTCAATGCCTACGCGGAGGCTTTCAAGACGGCAGGCGATGATTGCGAGCTGAGGGGATCTCGTGACTGAAAGAACCATCAAGGTGGACTACCTGGCCAGAGTCGAGGGCGAAGGTGCGATGTATCTGAAGATGGAGGAGGGCAAGGTTGTCGACCTCCATTTCAAGATCTTCGAACCGCCCCGCTTCTTTGAAGCTTTTCTACGCGGCCGTTCGTACCGCGACGCTCCCGACATCACATCCCGGATCTGCGGGATCTGTCCGGTGGCGTACCAGACCAGTGCGGTTAACGCGATCGAAGACGCTTTCGGAATGGTGATTCCCGACTCAATTCGGGAACTGCGCAAGCTGATCTATTGCGGCGAGTGGATTGAGAGCCACGCCCTCCACGTGTACATGCTCCACGCCCCCGATTTTCTGGGTTACGAGTCCGCCATCCACATGGCCCGGGACCATCCCGCAATTGTCGAGCGGGGCCTGCGGCTCAAGAAGATCGGTAACGACCTGCTTGCCCTGATCGGCGGGCGGGAGATTCACCCGATCAACCCCCGGACGGGTGGCTTCTTTCGGGCACCAACGCGCGTTGAGCTGGAGGCAGTGGTTGAGGATCTGCAATGGGCTCGCGATGCGGCGGTGGCTACGACGGCGTGGGTCGCCGGCTTCGAGTTCGCACAGTTCGAACAGGACTATGAGTTTGTAGCCCTGTCCCATCCGGACGAATACGCGGTTGTTGATGGTCGGATCATCTCGAATCGAGGCCTTGACATCTCTGCCGACCAGTGGGGGGAGGTCTTCGAAGAGCGCCACGTGGAATGGTCGAACGCACTCCACGCGGTCATCAAGGAGCGGGGCGCATTCATGACCGGTCCCAACGCCCGCTACAGCCTCAGTTTTGAGAAGCTGTATCCGGTTGCACAGCAAGCGGCGCGGCAAGGCGGGCCTCGGGGAGACCTGCGCTAACCCGTTCAAGAGCATCATCGTCAGGTCTGTCGAAATGGTGCAGGCTTGCGAGGAGGCGCTGCGTATCATCGATCGTTACCTTCCGCCCGATCGTCCTTTCGTTCCTGCCACGCCACGAGCGAGTGTCGGGCATGGCGTGAGCGAAGCGCCACGCGGGGTTTGCTACCACCGCTACGAGTTTGACGACGATGGTCTGATCCTTGACTGCCAGATTGTCCCGCCAACCTCTCAGAACCAACTTCGCATCGAGGAGGATCTGTGGAGCTTCGTGCCGCAGTACGCCGACCTGCCGGACGATGAGCTGCAATGGCAACTCGAGCAAGCGATCCGCAACTACGACCCGTGTATTTCCTGCGCAACGCACTTCCTGAAACTCACGGTTGAGCGGAGCTGATGCCACCGCTCGTGATCGGTATTGGCAATCCCGCACGGGGGGATGATGCTGCTGGCCTTCGAGTCGTCGAAGCACTCGGCCTTTCCGACAACGTGGTCGAACACGACGGCGAACCCGCCTCACTCATTGCGCTGTGGGAAGACTGTGACGAGGTGGTCTTGATCGACGCCATCACGTCGGGAGCGGACTGCGGTACGGTCGTCGAGATCGACGCGACCTCCTCGATGCTTCCGGCCGGTTTGTGCCATTCCACCCATGCTCTCGGTCCGGCCGAGGCAGTGGAGTTGGCCCGGGCGCTTGGCAAGCTGCCGGCCAGGATCACCATTCTGGGAATCGAAGGTGGCGACTACTCGTTTGGCGCGGGTCTTTCGTCCGAGGTTGAACGTGCAGTTGACGAAGTTGTGCGGCGGGTGCGTCTGATTAGTTCGGCACCGGCAAGCTGAGCCGGAACGTGCTTTCGCCGTCCTCGCAACGGTAGGTGAGGTCACCGGACATCAGGCGGGCCAATTGCCGGGACACGGTCAGACCCAATCCGACCGCGGCGGTCACACCCGAGACGGGGTGGGCGGTTGTGTATGGCTCGAAAATCCGCTCGCGCTCTGTGTCGGGTATGCCGGGACCGTCATCGCCCACCTCGATCCAGACCCTCGCTTCCTCCCGTCCGCCCCGGACAACGATTGTGTCTCCGCCGTATCGTCTGGCATTGCTCAGCAGGTTGCGGAGGATCTGGCGGACCCGCACCTCGTCTGCCAGAGCGTGAAGATGGCCGTTCGAGGGGAGCTCCAGGATCGGGCCGGCACTTTCGTCGGTGGTTTCGGCGAGCGATCGTACAGCTGCCGCAATATCGATGTCCTTGGGGGCCAGGCTGACGGTGCCGATGTCCGCACGCGCTGCGACGAGAAGATCTTCAACAATGTTGGCGACATCTGCAGCCTGCTGCGCAATCAGATCCAGGAACTCTTCTTGTTCGTCCGGCAAGAACGCGGAGTGGTGGTTGCGGAGTTCAGCGGTCAAACCGACAACTGCCGTCAGCGGGGTTCGTAACTCGTGGCTAACCGAAGCGATGAACTGATCCTTTGATTTGACCAGGTCTTGTAGCCGCCGTTCCGCCCGCCGCAACTCGGTGATGTCCACCATGGCAACGACCACATGCTCCAGGTCGAGCCGACCGCGTTCGCGGGGAACCACCCAGCGGAGCACGCCGTCGATGTCGTTCCCGCGCATGGTTGTCCCGCGTAGCGGGGTATCGAGATGGTCGCGGTCTTCCCATATCGCCACGAACTGCTCGATGAACGAGAGGTGGGCGTGATCGGTGACAGAATTCGGCGGCAGCGGTCCCAGCAGCTGGCTCTTGTCCTGCACTTCGAGCAGTTCGAGGGTGGCCTGGTTGACGTCTCTCACGATGATGCTGATGGCAGCGGACATGACTTCTTCAGGATGAGCTGCCAGGTGGGAGCGGAGGTCGTCGATGCCTTTCTGTCTGAGGCCGTTGAGCCAGCTCCCGACTGCCCGATAGTCTTCTTCCCAGATAGAAACCGGAGCACGGGCGAACAGCAGCTCATGGCGAGCTTCTTCAGTCTCCTGGTTCTGCCGCGTCCAGAGGAGCAACCAGGTGATGAACCAGAACGAAACAACCGGCACGAGGCTTCGGAACAGCATGTCGGTCGTGCTGCCCGAGTCCGGGAACCACGCAATCTGAGAGCCAACCAGAAGGGCCGAGTAGACGGCCAGAAACGGGAAGCGGTACCGCCTGATCAGTGTCGAAGTGGCGGCTCCAATCATGAGAAGCCCGATCAGCGAAGCCACATCCATTCCGGGCTTGTCGACGATCTTCACCTGAAGGACCACGAAGACGGCGGAAACCATCAAGACGGCAATAACCCGGGGGGTCGGTTGCTTCAGCTGCCACGCAGCGAATACCGCTACGACTGCGGGACCGGTTGCCTGAAGAATCAGAGTGGTGTCGCCGCCAACGATGCCGGTCATTGCGTAGAGGGCGCCGACCGTCGCAGCAATCAGCGCCACGGTCCGAATGATGGCGGAATCGCGTTGGGCCGTTATGCCCGGCTTGTCGCCGTGAACGTTGGTGTTCGTTGACATCTCTTGAGAGAACATCGGTAAGGTGGCGGGCCCGCTTGACCAGAACGACTACATTCACACCTCATGCGAGTGGTGG
The DNA here is from genome assembly GCA_963718995.1 of uncultured Actinomycetota bacterium. Taxonomy (GTDB): domain Bacteria; phylum Actinomycetota; class Acidimicrobiia; order Spongiisociales; family UBA4744; genus UBA4744. Next base: position 456,455 of record CAVRAP010000020.1, on the reverse strand, counting down.
TGCAACGGGTCGGTGGGGCGACGGTGACCGTCGACGACGAGATAGTTGAGCGAATCGGTCCCGGGTTGGTGGTTCTGGTCGGGATTGCAGCGGGGGACTCGACCGCCGACGTCGCCGTGATCTCCGCAAAGCTGGCTTCGCTGAGGATCTTCCACGACGACGACCGGAAGATGAACCGCTCCGTGCTCGACGTCGAAGGCGAGATGCTGGTTGTGAGTCAATTCACGCTCCTGGCCGACGTGCGAAAGGGCCGTCGCCCGTCATGGGTGGGCGCGGCCGCTCCCGATCAAGCCAAAGGGCTGATTGATGAATTGGTGGAGCAGCTTCGCAACGCAGGCATCGCGGTTCGTACGGGGGTCTTTGGTGCGTCGATGCAGGTGGCTCTCACCAACGACGGACCCGTCACCATCGTTCTCGATACCGACCGGGGCCAGATCCTCTGACCGTCTAGTCCTCGACGGTCCCGAATTGGATCAGTTCCTCGTACACGGATGGATGATCCGAGACGATGATGGGAATGCCTCGCTCGGTGCGGTAGGTGATGCCGGGGTTGTGGTGCGAGGTGCCGTCGGCCATGACGATCTCGGGAGAACCGGTGATCTCGTGAGTGCGAGCCTCGTCGAAGTCGGCGGTCACCGGCTTGCGAAAACGGCCGTCGTCGAGCGCCGCCCCCAGCTGATCGGCCATCAGACCTTCTAGTTCCGCAACTGCCAGTAGCTGGCTACGGGCGCCGAGATTGTGCCCGTGCAGGAACACAGCCCGCCTGAGAGCAAGGTCGAAAGATTCTCCAATGTCCTGGCCTTGGGAGAATCCCCACTTCTGAGCTTCGAAGGCGGCCAGGTTGCTGGTCGGCCATGCTTCGCTCTGCAGGGCACTGAAGGCGGTCGGTTCCAGTTGAGCCAACGCGACCACCTCGCGTTTTGCCGTTTCAGCGCTGATCTCGGCTCCGTCGGCCAGTTCCCTCGAGTACGACCGGAGGTCGAAGACGAGGTCGGCTCCCAGGTGGTCACGCATGCGGTGCAAACGGAGGACGGCGACATATGCCCACGGACAGTGGATGTCGCTCCAGATAGTGATCATCGGTGCTTCTCTCCATTGCTCGAGGTCTGCACTCACGCTAGTGCCGGCGAGCGGGCTTGTGCGCCAAACTATCAGCGGCGGTCAAGCTTTGGTAGCGACCCATGCACGTCCGGCAGGACAGAACCGGATGAAGTCGCAAGAGTGGCAAGCCGGGGATGGAGCGGGGTCCCAGTTCTCTCCGCGAATCTGTTCGATCAGATCTCCGACGTGATGGCGAGCCTTTTCTAGCCAGGGCGCGTCAACCGACTCACTCACCTCGGTGAGCCCTCCTCCCAGGTAGGCGAATGTGACGTGGACGTTGTCCGGTTTCGTCGGCGCGAACTGCACCTCGTCGACCGCGATTGCATACGCTTCGAGCTGAACCCGGACGGAGGCCTGACGGGACGGCCGGCCGGTTTTGAAGTCGACGATCTCCCAGGTACCGGGTTCTGGCTCGTAGATGGCGTCGATGCGTCCATGGACCCGGGCGTCCCCTTCGATCTTGAGGTCAAAGGGGACTTCAACGAACCGAGGTCGGGAGTCGGCGAATCGGGACGTTCGATAGGTCGCGTAGGGATCTGGACCACCCCGCTTGGCCGGAGTCTCGTCGATCGCGACGTCGTAGGTGTCAAGGTCGGCCTCTTCAAGGGGCACCACGCCGAGGCTGTGCAACTCGATGCGGCGGTGTATCTCGACGCCCCGGCGGGCCGCCGGCGACGGCCGCCTGGGGAGCGGGTCGACCGCAGTCCAGAAATACCGTTTTGGGCATGTGGCATAGGTGACGAGTCCGGTCACGGAAGTTCTCAGTGCCGGGTCGGCCGTCGGGTCGGGCGGTTCCGGTAGGCCGTCGAGGACCAACTCGAGCTGACGACGGTGAACGGCGAAGGCCTCGGAGTCATCCTGTGCCGCACGGGCAGGCCACTCGGGTTGATCGATCGTGGATCGCAAGGCCTCTTGCCAACCATCGGCGAAGTGCGGATCGGGAGCACCGATGGTGTCTTCAATGCGGAGCAGGCTGGGCGGGGAGCCTTCTGTCTTCTCTTCGTGACGAACGTACGTCCCGGGAGCCGAGCGGATCGCCTCGAAGAGCGGACTGGGCCGTTTGGCCTTGCCGGTGGAATACCAGAAAGCTCCGGTCACATAGAGTCGGCTTTTCGCTCTGGTCACTGCGACATATGCGGTGCGCCACTCCTGAGAGCGGTGGCGCGCTTCGAGGATCGCCTTGGTCGTAGTGCTGCCCTGGTCCTCATCAAGACGCAACTCCAGGGGAAGGACCTTCGGATACCGGGTTGGGTCTTCGAGACCACCGTGAGCGGAACTGGGAAAGGTCCCGGCGGCCACAGCAGGCACGAACACGGTATCCCATTCGAGGCCTTTGGCGCGATGGACGGTCAACATGGAGACGGCGTCTTCGTTGCTGAGCCGGGCCGTGTCGAGTTCTTCGGATCCCGCATCTTCGTCGAGCAGGTCGAGGTAATCGAGAAATGCATCGAGGGAGGGCCGACCCTCCAGGGGGCTCCATTCCTCGGCCAAATCGAGGAACCGGTAGAGGTTCAGGCGAGCCGTGAGCCGGGCCGCCCCATCGAGGGCCTCAACCTCAGCCCAGGCTCCTGTGCCATCCAGGATGCGACGGCAGAGCTCAACGAGCGTGACGGCCTGGGCCTCGGCGAGGAGAAGACGGTAGAGGGTGCGAAAGTCGTTCAATCGTTGTCGAGCTTCGGTCGTGAGGGCGTCGACCTGCTCGAGTTGGTCGACTGCCTCGAGCATCGCCCAACCAGGGGTTTCTTCGTCGTCGTTGACATGGTCGCTCCTTTGATGTCGCACCCAGTCGGCTAGTGGGGCCAGATCGCCGAGCCCGAGCCGGAACCGGGCCCCGAGCAGAATCCGCACGAGCGACGGAGCGTCGTCCGGTCGCCCGATCAGTCGCAGCCAGGCGTGCAGGTCGACCACTTCGGGCACCTGGAGGAGCCCCCCGAGAGCGGCGACCTCAACGGGAACATCCTCGTCCTGCAAGGCCTCGCGAACGAGATGGATCTGACGGTTCTTTCGAAAGAGAATGCCCATGTCCCGCCACGGAACGGCCTCTTCGTCGTGTAAGCGCCTGACCTCGCCCGCCAACCAGCGTGCTTCGTCGACCGCACTGTGGAACCACGAAACCTCCACGCGGCCGTCTCCCGAGTCCTGAGCAGCTTGCAGCGCCGCAACGCCTCCCTCGCTGCCGATTTCCTTCTTGACCCGGTTGGCGATTTCGATGATCTGACGATCACTGCGGCGATTGATGCTGAGCGTCAGCGTGGCCGACGGGGTGCCATCCTCGTTGGGAAAGTGATTGGGGAAACCGGCGAAGTTCCAGAATGAAGCGCCCCGCCACTCGTAGATGGTTTGGTCGGGATCGCCAACGGCAGTCACCGGAAACGCATCGCCAAAGACCCGGAGCAAGAGCTCCCGTTGGGCCGGGTTGGTATCCTGGTATTCGTCGAGAAGCACCACGCGATAGCGCTTCCGGATGCGTTCGGCCACGCCGATCTCCCCAACGGCCTCGTAGGCCAGAGTGATGAGGTCCGAGAAATCGACCGCGTTGTATCGACGCTTGATCTCGGCGTAGCGTTCGAGAACCTGCCCCATTTCGACTCGTTGCTCCCACACCTCATCAGGTGTGATCGGCCGTGCCGCGATGAGCGCCGAGGGTTTGCGCAGGTGATCTCCAAGACGACCGGCCAGCAGCACCAGGTCGTCGACGCGGCGACGGGGGAGCCTCACGTCGAGATGTTGATAGGAGCCGCCGGCCAACGCCTGGGTCAGTAGCTCACGTTGATACCCGGGCGTGATGAGCTGTGCGTCACGTTCAAAACCGACGATCGGGCCGAATTCGTTGAGGATCGAGTGGGCAAAGCCGTGATAGGTCGTGACCTCGACCTCGCGACCGAGTGCCGCCAGATCCGGGAGGTGGCGGCGCAGGCGGTCGCTGAGTTCCTCTGCTGCCTTGTTGGTGAACGTGATCCCCAAAGCGGCTTCGGGTTCGAGCTGCTCTCGCTCAATCAGGGCAGCGAGGCGCATGGCCATGGTTGTCGTTTTTCCGGTACCCGCCCCCGCTGAGATGCGGAGCGGCCGGAGCGGATAGGCGATCACCTCGCTCTGTTCGCTCGTGGGCGTCACGGTGGTCATGAGGCGAAGGCTTCCTTTCCTTCCGGCCATTCCGGGCAAACGATACGGACCCGGCAACGGTCGCAATACGGGTTCGGGGTTGCCGGCCACTCCTCTGCCGCAATTCCTCGAGCCGCTTCGCGCATCGCTTCTTCCACCCGACCGAGGTACTGCACATCGAAACGGCGGACCGTCACAGTCTTTGCTCCGGTGTTGGCAGGGAACCACAACTCGGCCTCATCGACCGGCCCGAACTGCGCGATGTGTTCATCGGCCCGCAGCGCTAATACGTAGAAGCCAAGCTGGATGGAGACGGCGGCGTCGGCCAAAGTCGGGATGCGCGAGCCGGTCTTGTAGTCGACGATCCGGACGACTCCTTTGTCAAGTTCGATGCGGTCGGCCTTACCCCTCCACAGCACGCCGTCGATATCGAGGTTGAGGGGCCTTTCGAGAGCAATGGGGACCCCCCGGCTCGGCCATCGCTCATAGAGGAAAGAGATGATCTCTACGGCCCGCCGATACCACGCCGTTGCCCACGGCTCACCCCCGAAGTCGGATGGCTCCCAGAGGGAATCGAATGCAGCCAAGGCGCCGTCAAGGCTGGTGTGACGATCACCAGCGTCAACTGCGGAGGCTTCCGCCCGTTCCAGGGTTTCGTGGATCAGGGTGCCGAACAGCAGGAACGGCGTTGCGTCGTCACCCACATGGAGGCGCCGTTCAAAAACGTAGCGACGAGGGCACGTGGCGTAGCTTTCTGCCTGGCTCGGAGACAGAGCGAAGTCTTCAGCGACGATCCCCTGGTCCGGACCCGGTTCCCGGATCCCTGCGAAGTCGGCCGGGGCCCTGAGCCCCCAGGCTTTGCCCAACCCGAGCACCGCAAGGGCAGCCAACCGCCGGGGTCGGCCCTCCCGCGGGTCCCGGAGGATGCGGCGCAACCACGCCTCTGCTTCCAGGGAAGTGACCGGCGTGGTGTGTTCCGGGGGTCGGTGAACCGCCTCGGCGAGGGAGGCGACCCCGGCAACCATGGGCAGGAAACGGCTCGGCATTCCTTGCCCCTCTTCAAATCCTGACGAGGTAGCGGTCCAGATCACGCGCCGGTAGCCGCGAGTCATCGCCGTGTATGCCAGGCGCATCTCCTCCTGAAGACGGAAGGCCCGGTAGGCAACAGGGTCGGCCGGAAGGGACGGCGAGAGATGGCGCGAACCGAGCAATGACTCACGACTCCGCAGATCAGGGAAGACACCTTCTACTGCGTCCGCAATGAAGACGGTGTCGAACTCGAGTCCTTTCGACTGATGGAGCGTAGTGAGCGTGAGCCGGTCCTGGCGTGGCGTCTTGTAGCTGAGGAGGGGCCTGGCCTCGAAGTCCTCGTCTTCGGTGAGCCGCACGTAGTCGACGAGAGTGGCCTGTGGATCGCGTTCGAAGAGCCTTCCCAGGACTTGTGCGAGCGAACTCCAAGCAGCTCGCTCGTCTTGTCGCTGAGGGTGCTCGACGACCGAAACGAACTGGGGGAGTGTTTCCCAGATGTGCCAGAAGCCTTCCACCGCAGGTTTGGACGTCGCCCATCGCGTCTCGGTGAAAAGGGCCGCAAGGGCCGATCCATCTTCAAGGTGAGTTGTCAGGGCCTCCGTCCAATCCACCCCTCTCCGGACCCGCTCGCGATCGATCTCGCGGAGACGTCCCAGCGGAATCGAGAAGAGTGGTCCGAGCAGAATCCTGCGGAGAGCCCGGCCCGCTTCGGGATCGGGCTCGGTGGCCGCGATGACGCAATCGAGGATCAGTCTGACGGCCGGGTGATCGGCCAGGCGCGAGTCCGGGAGGTCGTGAGGGATCTTCCGACGTTCGAGCACCCTCGACAGCTCCGGGAGGAACCTCCGCTTGCTCCGCACGAAGACCGCCATCTGCGAATACGGGAGTTGTTCTTGAAGATGGAGCCGGTCGATCTCCTCGGCTATCCACTCGGCTTCTTGAGTTTGCTGATCGAAGAGGTAAGCGTCGACCCGTCCATCGCCGGCGGCGGGTGTCACCGGCCCGGCCGATCCAGGGAGCGACCCGGCCGTCACCCGCTCCGCCGCTCCAAGGATCGCCGCTGGAACCCGGAAGGAGGTCGTCAGAACCGATCGTTCCGCCGGTTGGCCTTCCGCGTCGGCGAAGTCGGAGGGGAACCGGTGGACGTTGGAGAGGTCGGCGCCGCGAAAACTGTAGATCGATTGGTAGGGATCAGCCGCCACGGTCAGATTGCGATGCGAGGTGCACATGCCTTGTAACAACCGCACCTGGGCGTTGGTGGTGTCCTGGTATTCGTCGACCAGAAGGTACCGGTACTGGGCGCCGACGGCTCGAGCGACTTCCGGGTGCTCGAGCGAGGAGACGGCCCGTCCGATGAGCGTGCCGTAATCGATTCGTTGGCGTAGCCGCAGGGTCTGTTCGTAGCGGATCAGCAACTCCGGCAAGCCTTTCCAATCTGATCGTGCCTCGGCCAGGTCTCGCAATTGTGCGCCATCGATGAGCTGTTCCTGGCAGCGTAGGAAGAAGTCCGTCACCTCCCTCGCGAAACTGTTGGTGGTAAGGAGGCTGCGGAATGGAAGTGGCCACGCATCGGTGTCCTCTGAGGTCAGCAACTCATGGACCAAAGCCACTTGCTCGGGACCGGTGAGAAGCGAGGGCATCGTGGTCCAGTTGAAGGCTCGTTCCGCGTGGCTCTCCAACAAGCGAGAAGCCAGGGAGTGGAACGTCGAGGCCGGCACAGCGGTGTAGGAGCGGGTCAACCCGTTCTGGACGCGGGTCTTGAGGTCCGCTACTCCGCGACGGGAGAAGCTCAGGAGGAGGATTTCTTCAGGGTCGACGCCGGCGCTTTCCAACAGCGATAGAGCCCGACGGACCAGGAACTCGGTCTTGCCGGTCCCGGGCCCACCAACGATGAGCTGGGGTCCTTCGGTATTGGCTACTGCCTCTGCCCAATCGTCCGGGTCGATCCGGTGCTCGGTAGTCACGAGCAAGAGCGTAGGCGAAGGCCTACGCCGCCTCGGCCAGACAGTGAACCGGGTGAGCTGCGCACTGTTGGCATCCGGCTGGAGAACCCTCATACACCAATTCGGCTGTGATCCCCGCGGCGGTGAGCAATGCTGTGATTTCTTGTGTTTCCATGATCCTGACGTTATCGGTCGGGTGTGACAGAAAACCGTTCGACGCGCACAGCAACGGGTTACTCACCCGGACGACGGGCGACCGCCAGGAGATGGGGGCTGGCTCCGAGAAGACTCGGTTCGGCTTCCATGCGGCGGAGCAAGCCCAACAGGCGATCCCTGGATTGGTCGTTGGCGAGGGTTTGCTCCAGGTTGGGGACTGCCCAACCGATGCCTTCCACTGCCAATATCTTGGCCTCGGTGAAATCCGCTCCGATCACCTCCGCAAGCAATTCCTCCGGGAGATGGAAGAAGGCGGTCGTGAAGTATGCGGCGTGTTGTGTGGTGTTTCGGTGCTGGCCATCGACGAGGTCGCGATCGACGATCGGACGGAACACCGGGTCGGCCAGGAGATCGCTCACGGCGCCGTCGATCACCGAGGCGAAGCGGGAGATCCCGGCTGCTAGCAGCACGCCTCCCGGCCGAAGGATCCGACGGGCCTCACGGAGTGCCCTGGTCCGATCCTCCCGTGCTACCAGGTGGTAGAGGGGACCGAGGAGGAGAACGACGTCGGCAGAGGCGTCGTCCATGGGTATCCGTCGAGCGTCGGCGACTTCTGCGGTCAGTCCGTCCTCCGCCGATCGTCGTACTGCGTCGACGTGTCGCTGCACCACATCGAAAAGGTGGACCCGGTATCCGCGACCGGCCAGCCAGCGGGCATAGACGCCCGGCCCGCCGCCGACATCTACCACCACCGCTGGTGGCCGGGCGATGAAGCGTTCGATGATCTCCACGGTTCGCAGGAACTCCAACCGATTGTTCTTGACCAAGCGGTCGGCTTCGTTGTAGACCTCGTAGAATTCCACGATTTCGGGTGGTAGTTCGGCCATGGCCAGACGCTACCCGACATGACTAGTTCTTCGAGGGCTAGTTCTAAAGGCCCCTGCTTTTCCTTTCAACCACTCTGAGTGGTCAATAGGCTCTCACAGTATGGGAGGCATTCAATCAGGGGCTACCACCCGAGGCATGACGACTGCGGTGCTGGGCATCGTGTTAGTCGTCGGGATGGTGCTCGGCCCGTCGGGTGCGGCAGGCAACACGACTCCGTTGGCAGGGGTCGTCGATCTCCTCGTGGATGTAGAGACGACTCCTGTCGTGGCGGGGGCCGTCTTCCACTACGAAACTGCGATTCGCAATCGTGGCACGAACGTCGCCGAACATGTCGAGGCGGTATTCGAGATCCCGGCCGTCGGTATCGACGTCGACTTCGGGTCGCAGTCCTGCACGGTGGTCGGGTCGACGCGAGTCGAGCCCGATGGATCTGCGCACGAACAGCCGTGGACGGTGACCTGCGATCTCGGCACGTTGGCCCCGGGGACCGAAAAGCGCGTTACCTTCTCGGGAACTGCCGGCTCTCACGGGACCTGGATCAGCGTGGTTTCCGTCTCGAGTGATCTCACCGACGCTCGACCCAACGACAATCGAGCGGAGACGCCGCTCTACGTCCTTCCCGATGGGCCGTCATTCTCCCCGGCCTTTCAACAACCGAGCCGGTCCAACCCGATTGGCCGGGCAACGGTCTGAGGAAGTCCCATCGATCGGACCGTGCTCCGGCCGGAACAGACCGGACATTCCGCCCCGGGCCCCTCGATGCCCGGCGACGTTGTCAGCCCACATGATTCGGTGAGCAGGCGACGTTCATGGTCGGCTTCACGGGATCCCTTTCATGATTCCAACGCTATTGGTTGGGTGTGACAGAAGGGGGCGTTCGCTAGATCCCGAGGGAAGGCTGGTGCCGGTGAGCCGTCCCATCGGGGAGAATATGGAACACCTCGCATCCAAGGCTCTCGAGTGCGGGCGCCAGAGCCGTGAGCCGGTGGCAATGCTCCGGGGCTCGTTCCGCACACAAGAGTGCGACCGGTCCGGTTTCGTTCAGAGCGATCACCTCCGCCAGCGCTCCCAGCAGAGCGGGATTGACGACCGGGGGAGGGTCGGGGCCGCCGGCGACCGCAAGACCTGATCCTGTCGCGGTTCCCCCAAGGCGCTCTCCCATCCATCGATAGCCAAGTCCTGCCGCGGCCGCAAAATCGGCCAGAACGCTCTTTCTGAAGTCCGGCGAGTACTTGGAATACGGAGCCGAACGAACATCAACGAGGGTGGCCACGCCGTGGAGCCGGAGAATGCGTTCGATCTCCTGGAATGGCGCGTTCCCGTGGCCAACCGTGTAGATCCTGGGTTTCGATGTGGGGCTCATGTGCGGAAACCCGTTCGAGTCGAGTGTCCCCAAGTTACCCGCGTTTCAGGCCTCCGAGGCCACGAGCGCGGAGACGTCCTCCTCTTGCCAGGCAGGACACACATCTTTGAAGGAACACCAGTCACAGAGGCGGCCGGTCCGAGCCGGGAATTGATCACGTACGATGGCCCGATCGATGGCCGCCCACAATGCTCGCAGCTGTCGATCCATGGCCGCCAATTGGCGCTCATCGATGGGCAACCGGTACATCGTCGGGCCGTTGAGGTAGAGCAGGCGAAGCTCGACCGGAGTTCGTCCCAGCTGTTTCTTGATGAGCAACGCGTAGATCTTGAGGGCGAAGAACGCCGGCAGCGCATATCGTTCGGGGGGCGCTTTGCCCGACTTGTAGTCCGTTATCACGAGGCTGCCGTCGGGGAGTTCGTCGATTCGATCCAGAATGCCGCGGATGGTGATTCCGTCGAGGTCTTCCAACATGTCCAACTCGCGATCGAGCGGAACCACCTGGGTCGGGTCTTCGAGGGCGAAATAGTTGAGGAGGAGGGTCAAGCTTTCAATACCCCAACTTCGTTCCTCTTCAGGTGACTCGAAGAGATCGGCGAATTCCTCTGATCCACGCATCTCCGTCCATGCTTCCCGAAACAGAGCGGAAAGTGCTTCGGGCGTTCTCTCTGCTGCTGGTAGGTCGTACAGTCGTTCGAGGGCGAGGTGCGCCGTAGTCCCTCTCGCCTGATAGATCGTGGTCGGTTCGGGCAAACGGTCGATCGACCGGAACTTGAAGAGTTGCGGGCAGACCTTGAAATCAGACGCACGACTTGGTGAAAGCGTTTCCAGACTCATGGGGCGACTATAGGGCACGGGAATGACATGAATGGGATTCGGCCACCCGACCGGGGCAGGGAGCCCCAGAAACCTCAACTGCTCGCTTGGCTCTCCGTACTTCGTACTTCGTACTTCGTTCTGGGTACTGGGTGCCGGGTACTTCTTTTTCGGGTCGCGAAATCTGGGTTGGTGGTCGCGAAAACGAAGCAGCGTCTCGGCTTGCGGTGGTGGTGGGGTGGGTTTACATTGCTCGGACTGGCTGTGAGGCAACTCGCTGACAGGGCTGGCACCACCGAGAGGCGGTACCGGGCTTCCACCGGGAGACCGGGTCCTTCGGGATCTTGGAGTTTCGGTAGGAGAGGAAGTCCCGAGAGGGCGAAAGCTTCGGCAGACGCTCCCTCGGGACTTTTCGCGTCCAGGGGGGCTCGCTTGGCTCGCCGTATTTCGTGCTCGTGTCTTGGTGCTGGGTACTTCTTTGTTGGGTCGCGAAATCTGGGTTGGTGGTCGCGAAAACGAAGCAGCGTCTCGGCTTGCGGTGGTTGGTGGTTGTGCCCTACATTCTCATCCGCTGCTTCGGAGGCAACTCGGAAGTGGCACTGGAAACCCCGGTCGGTTTACCGGAAGGGCAGACCAGGTTCCTCGGATGATGCTCTCGCAAGAGAGCAACGAACGAGAAGACCTTCGGGTCGACTCGAACGGTCATGTGAGGTTCTTCCCGGAAACGGGGAGCCGTTCCGAAAGGGGCGGGCACTTTGATCGGGTTTCGGCCCGGTTTGAGTGAGGCCTCGAAACCAGACTTCGGTCTGGGGCAGAGCCAACCTTCGGTACGGGCTTCGGTCCGGATCGGAGTTCCGTAGCCTTCGGGCTGCGGAGGCTGGAGTCGGCGCAAGCTGGTTCCGGTTTGAGAGCCCCGAGAGGGTGGATGCTTCGGCAGACGCTCCCTCGGGGTTTCTCGCGTCGCTTGCGGTGGGATCGCTTGGCTCGCCGTATTTCGTACTGGGTACTGGGTGCTGGGTACTTCTTTTTCGGGTCGCGAAATCTGGGTTGGTGGTCGCGAAAACGAAGCAGCGTCTCGGCTTGCAGTGGTGGTGGGGTGGGTTTACATTGCTCGGACTGGCTGTGAGGCAACTCGCTGACAGGGCTGGCACCACCGAGAGGCGGTACCGGGCTTCCACCGGGAGACCGGGTCCTTCGGGATCTTGGAGTTTCGGTAGGAGAGGAAGTCCCGAGAGGGCGAAAGCTTCGGCAGACGCTCCCTCGGGACTTTTCGCGTCCAGAGGGGCTCGCTTGGCTCGCCGTACTTTGTACTCGGTATTCGGTATTCGGTTCTTGGACGGATCGTGGCCGCTATCGCTTATCGACCGTCTGTGTCCCCTGAGATAGTCCGTTCCTTGCGAAACGGATGTATCGAGCTTGTCACCACTTCGTTCTGGGTACTGGGTGCTGGGTACTTCTTTTCGGGTCGAAATCTGGGTTGGTGGTCGCGAAAACGAAGCAGCGTCTCGGCTTGCAGTGGTGGTGGGGTGGGTTTACATTGCTCGGACTGGCTGTGAGGCAACTCGCTGACAGGGCTGGCACCACCGAGAGGCGGTACCGGGCTTCCACCGGGAGACCGGGTCCTTCGGGATCTTGGAGTTTCGGTAGGAGAGGAAGTCCCGAGAGGGCGAAAGCTTCGGCAGACGCTCCCTCGGGACTTTTCGCGTCTCAGAGGGGCTCGCTTGGCTCGCCGTACTTTGTGCTGTCGTATCTGGGTGCTGGGTACTTCTTTGTTGGGTCGCGAAATCTGGGTTGGTGGTCGCGAAAACGAAGCAGCGGTTTGGCTTGCGGTGGTGGTGGGGTGGGTTTACATTGCTCGGACTGGCTGTGAGGCAACTCGCTGACAGGGCTGGCACCACCGAGAGGCGGTACCGGGCTTCCACCGGGAGACCGGGTCCTTCGGGATCTTGGAGTTTCGGTAGGAGAGGAAGTCCCGAGAGGGCGAAAGCTTCGGCAGACGCTCCCTCGGGACTTTTCGCGTCCAGGCCGGCTATCCGATCCCGGTTTCCGGTTTCCCGTTGTGCGCTGGAGTGCCTGGCTCCTGGCTGTTGACCCTGGCCCGCTCCTCCACGAAATCCGCGTCCGGAGCGACGGTCCGCGCTACGTTGTTGCGCAGGCGGTTGGAGTGAGAGGGCCCTCTGGAGGTCATATGTTCCAGACGGTTCGCTATGTCGAAGAAGAGACCGAGCCCGGCCGAATAGCACCGGTGCCGACGGAATTCGAAATCGGCCGGTATTCGAGCGAGCACCTGGCCGTTTTCGCGGCCCGGGCTTCGATGGCCGAGTACGTGCGATCGGGCCACGCTGAGTATGCCTGGTGGATCGTTCGCCAGGAAGGTGAGCACCTGGCCAACTGGATTGCCGACTCCCGGACCAGGCGGGAATTCGTGGTGGATCTCACCACCAGTCGACTGGTCGAGGTTGCCTGAACGGCCGCCCCCTTGCTTTAGGTGAGGAATCCACCACACGCGGTGGTGGTATCGGTGTAGGATACGGTCAACACGGTGGTTCTGGGGAGCCGCCGGCTGGCGGGAGCAGCAGCGAGGCAACCATGTTCGAATCGGTTGAATTCATTGAAGAAGAGGTCGTGCCGGGTCGACCGGCTCCGATCCCCACCGAAAGCATCCTGGGCACTTTTGACACAGAAGAGGACGCAGTCGAGCGAGCGCGCGCGGCTCGTGCAGGCTTCATGGGTGCCGGCAAACATGGATATGCGTGGTGGATCGTACGGGAGCAAGGTGCCCGTCTGGCCAACTGGATCTCGGACTCTCGATCTGATCGCGAGTTCGCGCTCGATTTGACCTCCGGAGAGCTGATCGAGGTTCCACAGGACTAGCCGGGCAGGCAATCCGTCGCCCGCGAGGTCTCCCCGGTCTGCGCTCCGATCACCGGGCGCGCATCCAATCAGTAGAGTCCTGACCGAATCGTCCGGAAGGATTGGATCACATGGAGGCCTTTCATACAACCTGGGGTTGGGTGGCCGTTGCTTTGGCCGGTTCGGCGGGACTCGTAGGCGTCGGTCTCGCGATCGCCAAGCGTCCCTTGACCAGGCCTTTCTGGATTCTCGCCGGAGCCGGCATGAGCGCCATGGTGGTGCAGGTGCTGGCCGGCATCGTCCTCTACCTCCAGGATGACGACCCCGGTGCATTTCACATGTTCTACGGGTTTCTCGTGCTCTTCAGCCTTACTTTTGCCTACATGTATCGCTCGCAGCTGGCCAAGCGTCCGGCTCTCTCCTGGGGTTTGTTACTGCTGTTCGTCATGGGTCTCGGCCTCCGAGCGATCATGACCTTCGAAGGTGCATAGACCTACGATGAGTCAGAGATAGGAAGGGAACGTTTTGCTGCTCGACGGTAAGAGGCTGTTGATCACGGGAGTACTCACGAACGACTCGATCGCCTGGCATACCGCCCGGGTGGCACAGGAGCAGGGCGCTTCGATCGTTGTGACCGGTTTCGGCCGTGGGTTGCGACTGACCGAAAGGTCGGCACGCCGGTTGCCCGACCCGCCCGATGTCTCTGGAACTCGATATCAACAATCCCGACCATCTCACCAGTCTCACCGCTGATCTGAAGGACAGGTGGGGAGCCATTGACGGTGCTCTGCATGCCATTGCTTTCGCGCCTCCCGACGCCCTGGGTGGGAACTTCCTCAACACGCCGCCGGAAAGCGCTCAGTCGGCCTTCTTGACCTCTGCCTTTTCGTTCAAGACTCTGGCCGTCGGTTTGCTGCCCCTCTTGCAGGCGGCCGGTGGTGGTTCCCTGGTCACGTTGGATTTCGACAACCGGCAGGCGTGGCCTGCCTACGACTGGATGGGCGTCGCGAAGGCGGCTCTGGAATCGGTGACGAGGTATCTCGCTCGCTATCTCGGCGAGGACCACATCCGGGTCAATGCAGTGTCGGCCGGCCCCCTGGCGACCGTGGCTGCCAAATCGATCCCGGGCGTCGACCTTTTCGAGAAAGCCTGGGGTGAACGGGCCCCGCTCGGGTGGGATCTGACAGATCCTGAACCGGTTGCCCGGATGGTATGTGTATTGCTGTCCGACTGGGCCCCTGCCACCAGTGGCGAGCTCATCCACGTCGACGGTGGGTTCCACGCGGTCGCCGCTGGAAGCGGCGAGTGAAGGGAACCCGCTTAACGGCCTGCGACCACAGGATTGCGCCGGCTGCGACGCGGACCCAAGACCCGGGGAAGGTCGACCCGGAACGTTGCACCACCGCCGGGAGAGTCGTGAATGGTGACGTCGCCTTCCATGGCTTGAGCCAACCCGCGTACGATGTTCAGGCCAAGACCCGTGCCTCCCTGTGAGCGAGTCGCCGACGGTTCGAGCTGGGTGAACTGGTCGAAGATCTTCAGTCTCTCGGCGGGAGGGATGCCGGGGCCATGGTCGACCACATCGATGATGACGCGCTCGTCGATCATGGAAACGACGACCTCGATCGGGCTCCCGGCCGCGTGCTTCATGGCGTTCTCCACCAGATTGATAACGATCCGTCGAACGTGATCCGGGTCGGTTTTGATGAGCGCGTCTGGCTCGACGTGCACCCCGACAACCGCCTCGGACCCTGCGATAACGGAAATCGTCTCCGGTAGGAAGCGGCTCAGGTCAATCTCTTCCGGGTGGCGGGGCAATGCTTGCCCTTCGATGCGCGACACGACGAGCAAGTCTTCGATGAGGCGTCGCAGACGATCGGCCTGGTTGCGCGCCGACTCGAGAAGCTCCTGCGCGGCGAGGTTTTCCGGAGCAAGCTCGGGACGGGCGATCGTGGCGAGCGCCCCGATGATCGACGTCAGGGGCGTGCGCAGTTCATGACTCACCACGGACACGAAGTCGGACTTCATCCTGGCCAGCTCCTCCATCCGGCGCGAGGTTTCGGCTGCCTCATGGAATCGTTCGAGTTGGGCAAGCACGAGGGTTGCCGGCGCGGCCAGGGACGTCAAGACCTCGAGATCGTTCTTGGTGAACTCTCCGTCGGACTTGTCGGCCAGGACCATCACCCCCATGGTCCGGTGTTCGAGTTGCATGGGGACGACCAGCGCCGAGTGTGTTCCCAACTCGCCGAGGAGTCCGTGTCGGTCGGGTTCCTTGTCCAGGTTTGTATACAGCGCAGGTTTTCCGGACAAGAACACTCGCTCGATATCGCCCTTCCGGTTCAAGGAAAGGCGATATCCACCGACATCGAGGGCGTGACCGGCAGTCCAGATCGGGCTGACAACCTCGAGGAACCGCTCGCGCTCGTTGTATAACAACACGGCGCCGACTTCGGCGTTGAGGTAGCGCCCGATCCTGCCGACGAGTTCCGGCAAAACGAGGTCGAGGCTGTCTCCCGCTGCCATCGTCTTGGAGACTTCATAGAGGCGACCGAGATCCGCTTCGCGTTTGGCGAGCTGCTGGACGCGATCGATGCCGATGAAGGTCTCGCGACGGAACTCCTTGGTCAGCATGCTCGAGGCAACCGCAACCGCGATAAGGGTGACAAGGGGGATGAGCAGCCGTTCGATCTCGAGTGACTGACCAAAGTTGGAATCCGTGAGCACGAACGACGTGATGACGAAACCGGTGATGAACGCATGGGCGATCGTTCCTGCCAGGGCTGCGGACAGGACCACGACACCGAAGTACAACGCGAAGATCACAACCGAAAGCTGAGGTATTGCCCCGACGGTGGTCAATTCGGCCAGGACAATCGCCAGCCACAGCCAGAGAAAGACGTCTCCGCGCCACTCCTTGAGGATGCGCTCCCACTTGATGAAGGACAGAGCGAGAAGGCCTGTACCGGCCAGCAATGACGGAACCCACACGCGGGGGTCGCTCAGCAGGCTCAGACGGTATGCCGCAAAGAGAACGGCGGCCAGCATCAACCAGGAGACCTGCAGTCCCAATTTGGTTGCCCGAGCCCGAAAGGCGGCCAGGGGGATCCTGTTTGTCTTGCTTCGACCGGCCATCAGCTCAGTATGGTCCCGATTCCCGGGTGGGCGGCGGTAATCTCATCCCAGTCCTGGAAGGTGTTTCGGTTCCCGTGTATCGCAACATGAGGCATTCTCGAGAGCGAAGTGATCACCCGGAGCGCCGGGGGCGCTACGGTCCATCGCCATGTTGAAGTCCTATGTTGGCGGCGCCATCTTTGGTGAACGTTTCGGGGACGGCCCCCTGCAGGTGCTCGCGATGCACGGCTGGGGGCGAGATCGCCGGGACTACGGCGAGGTCCTCACCGGTCTCGATGCCGCGGCCATCGATCTGCCGGGCTTCGGTGCTTCCCCAGAGCCTGCGGGTCCCATGGGAGCGGCCGGCTACGCACGTTTGGTAGCGCCGATTCTGGACGAGTTCAATGGGCCGGCCGTTCTGGTTGGCCACTCATTCGGAGGTCGCGTATCCGTGCACCTGGCGACGTTGCGCCCGGACAAGGTCCGAGCTCTGGTTCTGGTGGGAGTGCCGTTGCTCAAGCGCGCCGGGGGCGACAGGAGCGCGCCGCCCATTCCCTATCGGATCATTCGGGCTCTGCAACGTTTCGGGTGGGTTGGTGACGAGCGTATGGAGCGGGCCCGTCAGCGGTATGGATCGGCCGACTATCGCGCCGCCCGTGGCGTCATGCGGGAGGTCCTCGTGACCGCGATCCATGAGACCTATGAGGCGCAGCTCGAACAGATCGTTCAACCTGTCCACCTCATCTGGGGGGCCGACGACCCCGACGTTCCCGTCGAGATAGCCAACCGGGCGATGCATCACCTGAAGAACGGAGAACTCACGGTGCTCGACGGCGTCGGTCACCACGTGTGTCTCGAAGCTCCCGGGGCGGTGCGGACGGCCATCCTGGGAGGAGCAACGTGATCGGGGTTCTCTGGGCGGGCGCAGCCGCTGCGTACGGGCTTGCCGCCGTTCGCTGGCTGCGAGTGGCCCAGCGTGAGCACTACTTGCCGTGGACGGTGACCCGGTTTGCCTGGCGATGGTGGAACTCCAGGCCGGCCAATCGGATGCTCGCCGCAACGGGACTCGTGGCGCTCGGGTTCGCGTTCGTGTACCCGGAAGTCGGTTTGCCGGCGGCACTGATTGTTGCCATCGGGCCACTCGGTCTTACCGTGGCCGGAAGAACCGCGCCCCTTCGCTGGACCGCCCGTCTGCGACGATTGGCGGCCGCTCTAGCGGTTGTGACCTTGTTGTTGCTCGCCGTCGGTTTCCTTCTCCGTGGAGCAGTCGTTGCCTTGCTGGCGGCTGCGGTGGTCATGCCCGCCATGATTGACGTTGCCTTGACCGTCATCGCGCCGATCGAGCGTCTTCTTTCGTCCCGATTCGTCGAACAGGCGACCCGGACGCTCACCCAGATTGCTCCGAGTGTCGTCGCGATCACCGGTTCCTACGGCAAGACAACAACCAAGGCGTATCTGTTGAGATTGCTGCGCGACGGCTTTGCCACCGTCGCGAGTCCGGCCAGTTTCAATAACCGCATGGGTCTGGCCCGCGCTGTGAACGAGCATCTCGCCGTCGGCACGGAGGTATTCATTGCTGAAATGGGCACATATGGAAGAGGCGAGATCGCCGAGTTGTGCACGTGGATTGAACCGACGGTTGGAGTGATCACAGCCATCGGGCCCGTGCACCTCGAGCGGTTCGGTTCTCTGGACAACATTGTTGAGAGTAAGGCGGAGATTCTTGAACGCGCCCGAACGGCCGTGCTGAACGTCGACGATCCGCGCCTCGCGTTACTCGCCGACCAGGTCGATCAGGACGTCATCCGGTGCTCGAGCCGGGACGCCACGGCCGACATCTTCATCGATGCCGACGGCGATGGGGGAGTCTATGTGCAGAGGACCCGGGTAGGGACTCTTGGAGACGAAGCAGTCTTTCCCGGCAACCTGAGCTGTGCTCTGGGGGCGGCATTGGCACTGGGATTGCCGATGACCGGGATACACAGGGCGATTGCTGATCTACCAGGAGCCGAACATCGTCAGACGGTTTCGGTTTCCGACCTTGGGTTCACCATCATCGACGATACCTACAACTCGAATCCGGCCGGGGCTCGTTCGGCTCTGGCCACGCTGCGGCGGCTGGCTTCCGGCGGACGCCGGGTGCTGGTGACCCCGGGAATGGTCGAGCTGGGAGCCCGCCAATACGAAGAGAATGTGAGCCTGGCCGCGCTGGCCGCCGGTCGGGTCACGGATTTCATCATCGTTGGGCGAACGAACCGTGCGGCCATGCGAGAAGGAGCGGCGGGCGGAGCAGCGTCCGTTATCGTGGTCGACTCGCGAGAAGACGCGGTCGATTGGGTCCGGAAGAATCTCGGCGATGGTGACGTCGTTCTCTACGAGAACGATCTCCCGGATCACTATCCGTAGGAACGAGGAGAAAGCACATGAGCAAGCCGGCCGTGGTGTTCGGTGGACCCTCACCAGAACACGACATCAGCATCCTGACAGGCTTGCAGGCGGCGAGAACGCTCGTAGATGCGGGTGTCGACGTTCATGCGCTCTACTGGGCAAAGACGGGGCGCTGGTACGCGGTCGACCCTCATCTCGAGGCGGCCGCGTTCGCCGACGGTCTACCCGACCGCGCCAAGGAACTGCGACTCGTGGCCGAACCGGGCGAGGGCTTCCTCCTCAAGAAGAAAGCCCTCGAAATCTCCGTCGTGGTCAACTGCTGCCATGGCGCCCCCGGTGAAGACGGCTCGCTGCAGGCGGCCCTCGATCTCGCCGGTCTTCGCTACACGGGCCCGGATGCGGCCGGATCCAACCTCGGAATGGACAAGCTGGCTTTTGGAGCCGTGATGTCGGCTGCCGGTTTGCACTCGGTTCCCAGGCGTCTCGTCGCTGAGGACGAATCGACCTGGGCTGGGATGGAACCTCCTTACATCGTCAAGCCCCGCTTCGGTGGGTCATCCATCGGTATCGAGGTCGTTTCGGACCGCACAACGGCCCTCGATCTGCTCACCTCGTCGCCGCATATGCGACGCGGAGCGGTGGTTGAGCCATTCCTGGAAGGCTGCCGGGATTACCTGATCGCCGTGCGGACCTATCCCGACCTGCAGCTGTCGGCGATCGAAGCACCGGTTCGAGATGCGGGAGCCGCCCACATCTACAGCTACAACCAGAAGTACCTGGCCGGCGGAGGACTCGAGGGGTCGGCTCGCGAGTTGCCGGCTGCGCTGCCTGCCGACATGGAGCAGTCGATCCGCCGTTCCGCCGCAACGGCGGCACGGCTCATCGGGGTCCGATCGGTTGCCAGAGTCGACTTCCTGGTTCGGGACGAGGAAGTGTGGATCAACGAGATCAACACGATTCCAGGCAGCCTGGCGGCCTATTTGTGGATCGACCCTCCCGTGTCGCGCCGTCAGCTGCTGCTCGACATGATTGCGGAAGCCGAGCAGAGCCCGGCACGAAAGTACTCGACCAGTGGAGCAGATGGAACGGCTCTCCGGAACGCAGCATCAATCGCTGCCAAGCTGGGTTGAACCCGGGATCCGATCGCGTGGCGAGCGCAAGAGCCCGACGCTCGGCCGGGCTCCGCGACTGACAGACCTGGGGCTGGCTTAGAGGTGAACGATGGGGCAGGTGAGCGTGCGGGTGATGCCCTCGATCGACTGAATACGGGCTACCACGAGCTTGCCAAGCTGATCAACGTTCTCGGCCGACGCCTTGACGATGACGTCGTAGGGGCCGGTCACATCGTCGGCCGATTCGACACCGGGTATTTTCCGGGCCTCGTCGGCTACCTGAGCCGCCTTGCCCACTTCCGTTTGAATCAGCACGTACGCCTGGACCACTTGACCTCCTCGTTTCGTCTTGTGTGCGACTATACCCGAGGCCGAGACCGGGGAGGTCTCCTATCGGCCATCCATTCCGAACCGAAGGTCATGGGCATACAGGCGCCCTGCAACTTCCTCGGCAGCGAAGACAACACGTTGTCCCTGGCGGAGAGTTCTGAACAGGCTTCCTTCGAGGGAGCCGGGCCGGAGATACACCTCGCTCCGGTCGTCGTCTCGGACGATAATTCCAACCCCGGTGCCGGGATCGTAGGTTTTGATGACACCCTGCATAGGTGACGAGTGTAGCGAAGCTCGAGCTACGCCTTCTGGACTTTGCCCGCCTTGAGACAGGATGTGCAGACGCGAGCCCGTCGGGTGTTCGTGCCATCCTTGACGCGGACGCGCTGAATGTTGGGGAGCCAGCGGCGGCTCGAGCGTTTGTGTGAGAAGCTGACTTGCTTCCCGTACCACGGCTCTTTTCCACAGATTTCGCAACGGTAGGACATGAGAAAGACGACCCTCCTGAGGTCGGAGCGGCAGGATAGCACCCTTGGTGTGGAGCACGGAATTCGTATACTCGCCTCGTTCATCAAAGGAATCCTATGGCGCTCAACGCCGAACACCTCAAGCGAGTCATCAGTCGCTACCACAAGCAGCTTGCCCACCATCGTGATGCGCTCAACCGTCTCAACGTGTATCCGGTACCCGACGGTGACACCGGCACCAACATGAGCCTCACGGTCCAGTCGGTGGTTGAAGAAGTTCGCGGCGCTCGAGGAATGGACGAAGTTGCGGGAGCCATAGCCCACGGTTCACTGATGGGCGCCCGCGGCAACAGCGGAGTCATTCTTTCCCAAATCTTGCGAGGGCTCTCGGACACGTTTCGCAGCTACGAAGAAGTTGGAACTGCCGCGCTCGTGCTGGCGCTCGCCCGGGCGTCCGACGCTGCCTACCAGGCGGTTCTCCGCCCGGTTGAAGGTACGATCCTCACCGTTCTCCGGGCTGCGGCCGAGGCCGCTGCCGAGACGGGAACCGATGCCGGCGAGGACCTCGGCACATTGCTAACCAGGGTCTACGGTCGCGCCGAGAAGGAACTGGAAAACACCCCGGAGCTCTTGCCCGATCCTCAAGCAAGCCGGAGTAGTCGATGCGGGTGCGGCCGGGTTTCTCCTGCTCATCGTGGCATTTCTCGAAGAGGTGACCGGACTGGACGTTGTTGTTCCGGAGCGGATCTTCGCCGCTGCCGTCCAAGCGGTAGGGGCCCCGGTCGAGAAGGATGTGAAGTCGATTGCCGACTTGCGGTACGAGGTGATGTTCCTGCTCGAGGCCACCGAGGAGAAGATCGACCGGTTCCGCGACCAGTGGCTCGAACTCGGTGACTCGATCGTCATTGTCGGTGGGGAGGGCACCTACAACTGCCACATCCACACCGATCTTCCTGGTCCCGCCATCGAAGCAGGCATCAGCGCGGGTCGACCGCACCGGCTCGAGATCACCGATCTCCTGGACCGATCCGCCGCCGACGCTTTCCATGCCGCCGACGGGACGGAGGAGACGAGGGCTGAAATCGTCGACGCCCCGGTAGCGGTCATCGCGGTGGTGGCGGGACGGGGTTTGATCGCGATGTTTCGGGGACTGGGCGCCCAGCAGGTGGTCACCGGCGGCCAGACCATGAACCCGTCCACCCAGGATCTGCTGGATGCCGTGCAACGGGTGAAAGCCGACACGGTCATCCTGCTTCCCAACAACAAGAACATCGTTCCGGTGGCCAATCAGGTTGGCGGGTTGACGGAAAAAACCGTTCTGGTCGTCCCGACGGTCACCGTCCCTCAGGGCCTGGCAGCCATGGTTGCCTACTTTCCGGCCACCGTCGATGGTGACCAGTTGAGCCGGTCGATGCAGGCGTCTGCCGATCGGGTGCGAACGGGGGAGCTGACGCGAGCCATACGTGCTTCGTCCACCTCGGTCGGCAAAGTCGCGGAAGACGATTGGTTGGGCCTTGCCGATGGAGAACTGCATCTCGCCCACAAAGATGAAATGACGGCCCTGACAACGCTGCTGGACTTCCTCGTAGGGGAAGCATGCCGAATTGGTCACCCTCATCACCGGCCTCGGCGCCAAGCCTGAGATCACCGAAGCGGTCCGGGATTGGCTCGCCGTCCGTCGACCGGACGTCGAGACTGAGGTCATGAAAGGTGATCAACCGTTGTACCCCTATCTGATCTCGGTCGAGTGAGCGGTCGCACGCTGGCCGAGCTGACCGGGTTCAAGGTCGACGAGGTCAGGCACCTCAAAGGGAAGCGGGCCGAAGCGTTGAAAAAGGCCGGTATCGAGACCGTCGCCGATCTGCTGCTCCATACGCCTCGCCGCTACATCGATCGTTCCCGCACCGTTCCCATCAACGAAGTTGAGCTGGGCGAAGAGGTCACCTTGATTGTTACGGTCAAGCGGGTGAACACTCGCCGGCCCCGACGGAACCTGGCGATTACGGAAGCAGTGGTCGGCGACGGGGTGTCGTCGCTGACCGTCACGTGGTTCAACCAGACCTTCCGCGAACGTCAGTTGACCGTCGGCGCCGAGGTTGCCCTATCCGGCAAACTGGATCGTTTTCGCGGCAAGTTGCAGATGAAGAGCCCGGCCGTCGATGTACTCAACTCGTCTGCCGAGAGTCTGGTC
Source organism: uncultured Actinomycetota bacterium (assembly GCA_963718995.1). Lineage (GTDB taxonomy): Bacteria > Actinomycetota > Acidimicrobiia > Spongiisociales > UBA4744 > UBA4744. The sequence goes on along the minus strand of CAVRAP010000020.1, from coordinate 433,605 downwards.
ACCGGACGGGTCGTGCCGGTTCATTCGACCGTCGGGGGAGTCTCGCCAGGACATCTACGCCGCGGAATCCACAACGCGTTGCAGAGAGCGTGCCCCATCGGCGACCCGCTGCCGCCCGACATGCGCGCCCGCCTCGAACTGATCTCGAGGGATCAGGCAATCCTGGACATTCATTTCCCCGACAACCTCGAAGACAAGGATCGGGCTCGGGACCGTCTGGTGTTTGACGAGCTCTTCCGTCTCGAAGTTGCGCTCGCTCTTTCCAAACGGAAGATGATCGACGAAGCCGTGGGAATTGCCCATGAACCGACAACCCATCTGGTCGATCGGTTTGTCGAGAATCTGCCCTACCGACTGACCGAAGCGCAGCACCGGGTCATCGCTGAGATTCGCGCCGACATGCTCGCTCCCCACCCGATGCACCGATTGCTGTTGGGTGAGGTTGGATCGGGGAAGACCGTCGTGGCGGTTGCCTCACTTCTCGGGGGAATCGAAGGGGGCTATCAGGGGGCCGTGATGGCTCCGACCGAGGTGCTCGCCGAGCAGCACTACCTGGGGATCAAGGACTTGTTGGAGCAGGCGGCCCTGGCTCCGGTGGTCGAAGGCGAGGGGGCCGACCTGGGGATGCCGAGCCTGTTCGAGGAGCACGCCCCGGACCGCCCCGTGACCCTGGCCCTGTTGACGGGGAGTCATGCCGAGGTGTCGTTCCGACCGCCCGGGTCGGTCCGCCGGGATGACGTCGTTGGTTGGATCGCGGACGGCCGGATCGATCTGGTGATCGGCACGCATGCCCTCATCCAGGAAGGTGTCCATTTTGCCCGGTTGGGCGTTGCGGTGGTCGACGAGCAGCATCGTTTCGGGGTGCATCAGCGAGTCGACCTGAAGGACAAGGCAGGCGACGTGGATCCCGACCTGCTGATCATGACGGCGACTCCGATTCCCCGCACGCTGTCCATGACCCTGTATGGCGACCTCGATGTTTCCGAGCTGGACGAGATGCCGCCAGGTCGCCCTGCGGTGACGACGGAGTATGTCGGCAAGGATCCGACTGCGTTGGCCCGCGTGTATGAACGGGTTCGCGAGCAGGCCGCCATCGACCGCCAGACCTTCGTGGTCTGCCCGCTCGTCGAAGACAGTCCCAACATCGAGGCGGCTTCGGCAACCGCCGAATATGAACGCCTCAAGGGTGTTTTCCCTGAGCTTCGTCTCGGTTTGCTGCATGGTCAGATGCGCCCGGCCGACAAACAGGCGGTCATGGCGCTGTTTCGTGCGGGAGGCCTCGATGTGCTGGTTTCGACCACGGTCATCGAGGTGGGGATCGACATGCCCAACTCGACGGTCATGATCATTGAGGATGCGGACCGCTTTGGTCTCAGTCAGCTGCATCAACTGCGCGGCCGGCTCAGTCGTCATAGCGGACCGAACTGGTGCTATCTGGTGGCGGAGCCGACCACCGACGAGGGCGAAGCCCGTATCGCAGCCATGGTCTCGACGGACGACGGGTTCCGACTGGCGGAAGAAGATCTGAGAATTCGTGGTCAGGGGACCGTGTTCGGAGCCCGTCAAGCGGGATTGTCGGACCTGAGGCTGGCCGACATCCTCGCGGATATGGATACCCTTCTCACGGCGAGGAAAGAGGCGTTCGGGCTGGTTGCCCGTGATCCTGATCTTGCCCAGCACCTCGACATCCGACACGAGATTCGCGGCATTGCTGGGCGACAGTGTGGAATGGCTGTTCATCTCATGAGGATCATTGCCGGATCGGCGAAAGGGCGAACGATCGTCGCACCGAAGGGTCTCGGAACCCGCCCGATGATCGGCCGGGCCCGGGAGGCGATGTTCTCGTCGTTGGCCCACCGGGTGTCGGACGCCCGGGTGCTCGACCTCTATGCGGGTTCCGGCTCGCTCGGGCTCGAGGCGCTGAGCCGGGGCGCCCGGTCGGTGGTCTTTGTCGAAATGGATCGCCAGGCGTTGGTTGCGCTGCGCAAGAACGCGGCGGCGGTCAATCTCGGAGGGGAGGTCATCGGCGGTGACGTAGATCGCTATCTCGACCGATGCACGGCGAGGTTCGACCTGGCGTTCGTTGACCCCCCCTATGCACTCTCGCTAGCTTCTGTTCAAGGAGTGTTGAGCAAGCTAGAACCTTTGCTCGATGCCAACGCCTCGGTGGTAGTCCACCGTCGTGCCGGCGAGAGCCCTCAGGAGGGCCCCGGCGGCCTGAATCTGGCAGACGAGCGCGGGTACGGTGACAGCCGGCTGTGGACGTACAGGAAGGAGGAGATGTGAGCAGGGCCCTGTGTCCGGGTAGTTTCGATCCGCCCACGAACGGACACGTGGACGTCATCAAGCGTTGCCTGTCGATCTTCGATTACGTCGTGGTTGCCATTGTTGCGAATCCTTCGAAGAGCTCACTGTTCGACTCGACGGAGCGAACGAGAATGCTCGAAGAGCTTTTCAAAGATGACTCGGATCGGTTGGAGATTCACGCTTTCTCCGGGTTACTGGTCGATTTCGCCCGCGATCGAAACGTCGACGTCATCGTCAAAGGCCTTCGAGCCGTCTCCGATTTCGAGTACGAGTTGCAGATGGCACAGATGAACGAGAGCCTCGCCGGAATCAATACCCTCTTCCTGCCTACCAACCCCGAGTACGGTTACCTCTCATCATCGTTGGTCAAGGAGGTTGCCCGGATGGGCGGTTCGGTCGACGGCCTGGTTCCCCCGATGGTCGCCGCGGCGCTAAAGGAGCGATACGCATGAATGACCTCACCGAATTCCCGCATGAACTAGATGAGCCGGTCGCCGACCAGGAAGCCGACGATCGTCCGGAGCAGCCTGTTCAGATCGGTGAGCTCTACGAGATCATCGACGAGATGATGGTGGCCATCCAAGAGGCGAAGGCGCTTCCCCTCTCCGGAGCGGTGCGGGTCGAGCGGGAAGAGTTCCTGGCGATGCTGGAGCAACTGAAAGCGAGCCTGCCGGAGGAGTTGCGAGCCGCCCGCTGGATGGTTCGGGAACGGGAAGCTTTCATTGCGCGAACAAACGAGAAGGCCAAAGCGGCCATGGATCGAGCCAGCGTGAGAGCGAAAGAGCTCGTGAGCGAGTCCAACATCATTGCCGACGCGGTCGAAGAGGCCAATGTGCTGACCAGGAGAGCCGAGGGCGAGTCGCGTCGCATCCGGCTCGAAGCCGAGGATATGGCCGAGGATCGCCTCGAGCAGCTCGAGGTGTTGTTCTCCAATCTTCTCAAACAAGTACGTGAAGCGCGTTCTGAGTTCCACCAGGCGCGCCCGGCCCCACCTCCGGTCCCTCACTAGAACCGAGGCTCAGTTTTTCGAGTCGTTGAGGGCAGCCCGAGGCTCGCGTCTCTACCATGGTCGGCCATGGAGGATTCGGAACAAAGTGGTGTACTAGCGCTCATCGAGGCCGTGGCCGACGAGGGAAGGCGTATCGACGCCTCGAATCTGCTGGAGCTGATGGCCGAAACAACCGGTGAGGAGCCCCGGGTGTGGGGCTCGGACACGATCGGTTTCGGTCGTTACCACTACCGATACAAAACTGGACAGGAAGGCGACTTCTTCCCCGTCGGGTTCTCTCCTCGAAAAGACCGCCTCACCCTGTACATCATGTCGGGTTTGTGCGGGTTCGAGGACATTCTCGAGAAGCTCGGACCTCACAAAGCCGGGACGTCAACCGTCCATCTGAAACGGCTCGATGACGTTGACCGTGCGGTTCTCACCGAGTTGATCGAGGCGTGTGTCGACCATATCTGCGCAGTCGAGAAATCGATGGGAGCAATCCCACGTATGCGGGACATTCCTCCGAGAGAACGCTGACGGCAGACGCTTCTTTGCGGCTCTCGAGCAGCTTCCATTCCGGCATGAACGGCAACTGCCCGGGACCTACGCAAGCATCAGGAGGGAGGTTCCTCGACAAGGCGGCCATCTTGCTCGGCAAAGTCCCAGACGTCGATCGCCGGGGGGTCAACTCCGATCGTGGTAAGAGCTGTGCACACCTGACTTCGATGATCGGTGCCGTGGTGCAGCGCTTGCGCGAGTCGGACACCCAGCGGCGCGTGGCTCGCGGACCCGTCTGGGCGGCGTCGGACCACAACGGAATCAGGGTCGACGTCTTGTGCAAGGAGCGACTCCCACGCGGCTCCGTTGCTTTCCATGACGGCACGAAGCTCCGACAGATCCAGGACACTCTCGTCGATCACCTCAACCCGTCCGCCGGTCAGGGCGAACAGGTAGGAGGAGTCGGCACCAACGAGATGACGTAGCGTTTCGATGATCGAGCCGTACGTCCCCTCGACACTCGTTCCCAGATGATCGGAGCTGAGGGGAATACACGAATCGACAAGGCGCAACGTGGCCCACACGTGGTGCGCAAAGGCGTCATCCAGAATAGTTCTGCTCATTCGTCCACCCTACCTTCCGCAACGCACCAGGTTTGTGCGAGGCAGTGCGATCCGAAACAGCTCTCTACAATCGAAGCACCATGAATAGCAGCCCGTTCCTTCTTCTCGTCACCGACCTGGTCGGCAAGGTCGGCGCCCATCGAGATCAGACAATTGTCGGCGAGATCGACATCAGTTTGGATCTCGATCGGGTCGATCCAGCGCATCCCGTGACCGTCCAGGTGCGACTCGAAGCACTGGTCGACGAGATTCTCGCCAGGGGAACCATCGCGTACTCGGCCGAACTCCAGTGCAATCGTTGTCTGACCAGTTGGATCGAGACCGGCGAGACAAGCTTCACCCAGTTGTTCGGCCGGGAACCTGATGAGGAGAGCCTTCCCATAACCCGCGATGGCTACATCGACCTCGAGCCTGTCGTCCACGACGAGGTCAGTTTGGCCCTGCCGTTGGTGCCGTTGTGTAAGAAAGATTGCCTGGGACTTTGCCCAACGTGCGGAACCGACTTGAATACAACTCCCTGTTCCGGTCACGCCGACGAGAGCGACTCTCCGTTCAGCGCGCTGCAACAACTGTTGGAACCTTGAGAGGAGTGCACCATGGCGGTGCCGAAGAAGAAGATGTCACGGTCACGGACGCGTCGACGCAAAGCTCAATGGAAGCTGAGCCGTCCGCACACGTCTACGTGCCCGCAGTGCCACAGTCCGAAGATCTCCCATCGGGCGTGCCCCAACTGCGGGACGTATCGGGGACGTGAAGTTCTCGTCGACGAACAGTAGGTAGCCGGTGGCCCGGGTAGCCCTCGATGCAATGGGGGGCGACCGCGCGCCGTTGGAGACCGTGCTGGGGGCCGCGGCTGCGGCCGAACGTGGTTACGACGTGATCCTGGTCGGTGATCGGGCTGTGCTGGCTCCGCTGGTCGTCGATCACGAATCCTATTTGCCGATTGTGCATGCCTCCGAGGTCATCGGGATGCACGAAGACGCCGCGCGAGCGATTCGTGAGAAACCCGATGCGTCTGTTTCGGTAGCCGCCCGGCTCGTCAGAGACGGCATCGTTTCGGCGTTTGTGTCGGCCGGCTCGACCGGGGCGGCTCTGGCCACCGCGGCGATAACGATCGGGCGTCTCGACGGGGTAGATCGGCCGGCCGTAGCCACCATGTTGCCCACCCCGGGCAGCCCAACCGTCCTGATCGACAGTGGAGCCAATCCTGACTGCAAGCCTGAGTATTTCCCTCAATTTGCTCTGATGGGCTCGGTAGTCGCAGAGGTTCACTTCGGGCTGGAACGACCTCGAGTCGGCCTGCTCAACATCGGACATGAACGGGGCAAGGGCCGGGAACTGGAGCGAGCTGCTTTCGAGCTGCTCGAAGCAACCCCGGTCAACTTCATCGGTAACGTCGAAGGACGCGATATCTCGGCGGACGTCGTCGATGTCCTGGTCACCGACGGGTTCACCGGCAACGTTGTGCTCAAGACCACAGAAGGCACGGCTCAGTTCGTGGCGCAAATGGCCTTGGATGCGATGGCCACCATGTCGCTCGAAGACCAGAAGCGGGTTCTCCCCGTTCTCAGCGGGTTGCGGGCACGGCTTGACTATGAGACGTTCGGTGGAGCACACCTCGTCGGTTCGAAAGGAGTGGTGGTCATCGCGCACGGCACATCATCGTCGGTGGCAATTGCGAACGCCATCGCCCTGGCGGCAGATGGAGCCGACCGTGATCTCGTGAAGCGGCTGGCGGACCGGGTGACGTAGTGGCCGGCCTGGCCGATCTCGAACGATCTCTGGGTGGTACCTTTGCGGACCGTAGCACGCTTGCGGGCTGCGCTGGTGCACCGGTCGTACGTGGCCGAGCATGCCGGTTCCGAGCACAACGAGCGCATGGAATTCCTCGGCGACGCCGTGCTGCAGCTGGTGGTGACCGTGTACTTGTTCGAACACCATCCCGAGCTGGCCGAAGGAGAGATGGCCAAAGTTCGATCCGGATTGGTCAACGGGATTGAACTTGCCGACGTAGCCAGGGAAATCGCATTGGGGGATCACCTCTACCTCGGCCGTGGCGAACTGGCGTCGGGTGGGCGCGACAAGGAATCGATCCTGGCGGACGCCATGGAGGCGGTGATCGCCGCTCTCTATCTCGATCAAGGTTTCGAAGGCGCCCGCCGGTTCATTCTCGAGCGTTGGGCCGACCGGATCGATGCCGCGTGTGGCGGCACCGGGAAAGCGCGACTACAAGACGCGGCTCCAGGAGGTGCTCGCGCAGGTCGGAAGCGTGCCCCGCTACCGGATCACCGACGAAGGTCCAGACCATGACAAGACCTTCACGGCGGTCGTAGAAGTCAACGGAGGCATCGTCGGTGAGGGCACAGGACGGTCCAAGAAGGAAGCCGAGCAGTATGCAGCGGCTCGCGCTCTCGAGAGTGGCTCGGTCTGAGCTCGTCCTCGTCGAGGCGGTCCTCCAGCATGTGTGGCCCGACCTGGCCGGGACAGGGGAGTAATCGTCTCAGGCGCCCGGCATGTGATCGGCCACCCGGCCGGTTGCCCGAAAAGGACGGACTTCGATTGGATGGTTGGTTGCGTCCGCAACTTTGCCTGCCCAGGCTTGGGCTTCGTCGAGGGTGTCGGCGTTGATGATGTAGAACCCGGCGATGTGCTCCTTCGACCCGGCAAACGGGCCGTCTGTCACGACGCTGCCACCCGGGCGCATGACGGTGGCCGTGTCCGGTCCGTGGAGTGCGCCGCCGAAGACGAACGTACCGCCGGCGTCCATGTCGGCTTCCAGGGCAATGACGCGCCCCATGAACTCTTGCATCTCCTCAGGGGTACCGGTGCACCGGGGACTTCACCCACCACGGTGTAGGTAGACAACAGGTATTGGTTCATGAGTTCTCCTCGTCGTGGTGGGCTTTCCGGTTTCACCCTACCCACGGACGGGATGAGCGGACGACGACATGTGACGGCGGGAAAACAGCCCTGACGCACCTGTAGCGCTGTCCGCTTCTTCGACCAGTCGGTTGCTGCCGAGGCACAGCTACCCTCGGCGCGATGCCAGAACTCCCTGAAGTCGAAACGGTCCGCCGCTCGCTGGCGCCTGCCCTGGAGGGCGCACGGATTGTCACAGCGGTGGTCCGCCACCCGCGGCTGGCCCGCCGCAACGAACACCCCGATGATGTTGGAAATCGTTTGAGCGGCCGGCTGATCCGACGGGTCGGTCGAACGGGCAAATTCATCCTGGCGGATGTTGAAGGTGACCTCACCTGGGTAACCCACCTCGGGATGTCCGGTCGCATCGAACTCGCCCGCCCGGGCGACCCGGAGAAACCACACACCCACGTGGTGATCACCACGGACCGCAACCAGGAGATGCGGATGGTCGACCCGCGAACCTTCGGGTTCGTGGCCGTCTATACCCCGGAGGAATTGGCCGACTCGACCATCGCCGATCTAGGCCGTGACGCCCTCAACGACCTGCCCCGGTCGAACGTCTGGACCAAGCAACTGGCCGGTCGGACCGTCGCCATCAAGTCGCTCCTGCTCGACCAGAGGTTCGTGGCCGGGCTCGGCAACATCTATGCAGACGAAGTGCTCTATCGAGCCAGGATCCGTCCCGATCGTACCGCCGGTTCGCTGACGGCGGAAGAGATCAGGCGTCTGCGCAGTTTCGTGCATCCGATCCTCAAGGCCGGACTCCGGTGGGGAGGCACCAGCCTGGACGACCTCGCCTATCTGCTCCCCGACGGCCGGGCAGGCGAGTACCTGCACCGACTCCGGGCATATGGACGGGAGGGGCTGCCTTGCCGCCGCGATGGAACACCGATGGAGCGGACCGTTATTGGAGGCCGGAGTTCGTTCTGGTGCCCGACATGCCAGCACTAGCGGCCGTTCGAGCCACGGTGACCGGGCGGGTGCAGGGGGTCGGCTTCCGATACACAACGGTGACCGAAGCTCAGCGGCGAGGTCTGACCGGGTGGGTTCGCAATCTGACTGATGGACGAGTCGAGGTGCTGGCCCAGGGATCTCGTGCTGCGGTTGACGATCTGGTCGTCTGGCTGGCCGTCGGACCCCGACATGCGTCGGTTCTCAGGGTTGAGGTGACCCCCGTGGAACCCGACAGGAGCCTTGCAACGTTTTCTGTGCAGTTCTAGGCGCCCGCGCGACGCTGTGATAGCCTCCGGACCGCTGAAATAACAAGGTTGTGATTCGTGTACCTCAGATCTTTGAAGGTGGTCGGGTTCAAGTCGTTCGCCGACCGGACCCGGCTCGAGTTTGAACCCGGCGTGACCGTTGTCGTCGGTCCAAACGGTTCGGGTAAGTCAAACCTGGTCGACGCTCTGGCCTGGGTGATGGGAACCCAGTCGACGCGCACGCTGCGCACCGACAAGATGGAGGATGTCATCTTTGCCGGCACGGCGACGCGGCCGGCACTGAGCCGCGCCGAAGTGACCCTCGTGTTCGACAATGCCTCACGGTTGCTGCCGCTGGATCTCGATGAGGTCAGCGTGACACGAAGGCTCTACCGAGACGGCAGCAGCGACTATGAAATCAATGGTGTCGGCTGTCGGTTGCTTGACGTGCAGGAGTTGCTTTCCGATAGTGGCATCGGGCGATACCAACACGTCATCGTCGGTCAAGGCCAGCTCGACTCAATCCTCAACGCCAAACCTGAAGATCATCGGGCCGTGATCGAAGAGGCGGCCGGGATCCTCAAACACCGGCTCCGCAAAGAGCGGGCCGTCCGTCGCATGGAGCGGACCGATGCCGATGTGCTCCGCCTCCGGGACATCCTCCAGGAACTCAAACGACAGACGCGGCCGCTCCGCCGCCAGGCTCGCGCCGCCGAACGATATGACTCCGTCAAGAGCGATGCGCGTGGGCTTCACCTCTTTCTCGGAGGGGAAGAACTACGGCAGATCCGGGGCCGACGCGAGGTGGTCGGCACCGAGGAAACCAACGTACGGGGCCGGCAAACGGCAGCCGAACGAGAACGCAGCGAGCTCGAACCTCGCCTTGGGCCCGCTGGCCGAAGCGGCCGGAGAGGCCGGACGCGCCCTCGACCGCGACACCGCCGCCGCAGCCCGGCTGGAGACCACCATGGAACGATTGCGTCGCATCGGGCAGGTGGCCCACGAACGGCGGAGATCGGCCGAAGCCAGAATGCATGGGGCCGGAGAACGGCGTCGCGACCTCGAGGATGAGGCGCTCCAGTTGGAGATCGAGTTAGGGCAGTCTGCCGATCAGGAGCGTCGGGCATCTCAAGAGGCCGACCGTGCCGAGCGGGCCATTCAGGGACTCGAGGACGAAGAACGCTCCTTGGCCGAACAAGAGGGTTTGCCGATCGAAGGAGCCACAGCGGTTGTTCGAGGGAACCTCACCGCCTTCGAAGCTGCCGCCGATCGGGACGGGCGAGAAGCTCGCGACACGGGTCGGAGGCTCGAGGTCCTCCATGCGCAGCTCGCCGCCGAGGCGCAAGAGATCGACCAACTCCGCGACGAGATACGCGGCATGGACATCGAAACGAAAACGGCGCAGCAGTTGTACGAGAAAGCTGCGACTGGAGCGGACGGCCGAGCAGAAACGATGGGAACAAGCAGAGCAGGACGCGCAACCGCGCCAGGCTGGCGCAAGCTTCCGCTCGAGCACGAGCGGAAGCCCTCGAGAATGTCGCGGCCGGACTCGCCGACCCTCGCGCTCGCGAACTCGTCACCGGAAAGGCCGGACTGCTCGGCACGGTCGCATCACTCCTCGACATCCCCGAGCGCTACGCCCCGGCCGTCGACGCCGCGCTCGGTTCGTGGAGTGACGCCTTGGCCATCGACTCGACCGAGCACATTCTGGAAGTGGTTGCAGATCTCAAGGCTGCAGGCCTGGGGGGAATCCCCCTGGTGACCGGACATGCGAGCCACCCGGCCGCTCCGGCGCGCTCGATCGCAGCGCACATGGGGTGTCGATGCCCTCGTCGACTTGCTCGGTCCCCGGGCCGACCTCGGCCTGGCAACCTTGCTGTTTGGTGACGTGGTTGTGGCCGAAGGCTGGTCATCTGCCTGGAAGATCGTGGACCGTCACCCGGAAATCCGGGCTATCACCCCGGAAGGTGATGTGATCGCGAGCTCCGGAGTGCGGGTTGCACACCCCGACGGTGCCGGCCCGGCCATGGTCGAGGCGGCCCTGGCCGACCTTGAAGGAGCCGAACTCAAACTTGCTCGGGCCGAGAGCCTTCTGACCGCCGGGACCCGGTCGTTCGACGGATCGCGAGAAGACGAACGCCGCACCCTGGAAGCGCTCGAATCGGTTGAGGCCCAGATCTCCGGTGCCTCGGATGCCCTGAATCGGCTGGAGCGGAGCCGGGCAGCTACCGAGGACGAGATCGTCAGGTTGGAGGACCGTCGGACGTCTTTGATTGAGTCTGAGGCCGAACGGGAGATACAGATCGAGCAGCTCCGGGGACGCCTCGCCGCGCTGGAAGGCGAAGAGGCTGAGCGCCAGCGGGCGTGGGACGAACTTGCGGCAAGACGCCAATTCGTCGCCGGTCGGAAAGAAGAGTCCCGGAGGATCCGCCAGGAAGCAGCTTCCGCCTACGGCGCCATCGTCGAGCGGCGCCGGTTGCTCGAGCGCCGCCTGCGAGAGGTGCGGGGCGAACTTCAGGACCAATCGGGCCGACCCGTCGATCCGGCCCAGGTAGCCCGCCTGGCGGACGTAGAGGACCGATCCCGCCAAACGCTGGCTCTGGTGCGGTTGCACATTGAGGCCTTGCGCGATCGGCAGCGCGACCTGCGGCGCGAGGCCGGCGAAGCCGGGGTCAGGCTATCGGAAGCCCGGACCCGGTTCGAGGAGCTACGCAGTGCGATCGAGCGTTCAAAGGACCAGCTGTCGGGGCTGGCGCTGGAGGCGACCGAACTACGCATGCGGGAAGAAGCGGTCGCCGAAGGCCTCCGCCGGGATGCCGATGCAACCGAAGAGGAAGCACTTGCCGCTCCCGAACCAGACATCGAGAGCGACATCGAACCCCGCGAGATGTTGGAGATCCTCCTGGCAGACCTCAGACGCATGGGCCCCATCAATCCACTGGCTGCCGACGAATATCGTGAACTATCGGAGCGGCACGACTTTCTGGAAGGCCAGCTCGAAGATCTCGAACAATCGCGGGCCGAACTCCGCAAAGTGGTCAAGGCCCTCGATGCTGAGATTATCGATTCGTTCACGACCGCATTCGCAGAGGTGTCCGGCCACTTCGCCGATCAGTTTGCGGTGCTCTTCCCGGGCGGGAAGGGCCGGTTGCGACTCACCGATCCCGACCAACCTCTCACCACCGGGGTTGATCTGGAAGCGCAACCCCACGGAAAGAAGGTCAGCCGGCTATCCCTGCTGTCGGGTGGCGAAAAGTCCCTGGCCGCTCTGGCCTTCCTGTTTGCCGTGTTCAAAGCACGTCCGAGCCCCTTCTACGTCCTGGACGAGGTAGAGGCAGCGCTGGACGACGCCAACCTGCGGAGATTCCTGCGTCTGGTCGATCAATTCCGGGGTTCAGCCCAGTTGGTTGTCGTCACCCACCAGCAGCAGACGATGGAGGCTGCTGATGTGCTGTACGGGGTGACCATGGAGCCCGGTGGTTCCTCAACGGTCGTGGCGAAACGAATGACGCCTGTCGCGATCTCCGTCTGACCGTACAATCACGTTCGTATCCTGAACGAGGTACCGATGGATCCGATCTACATCATCCTCATAGCCCTGGCGGTTGTCGTGTTGGGCGCGGCGCTGGTGGTGCGTTCTCGCCGGTCGGCGCCCGGCAGCTCGTCCACGGCTGTGCCAACCGCTCCGGCCCCCGCCCTGGCAGCCCGCCTGGCGAAAACGCGGGAAGCACTGGGCGGACGTCTGCGCGGCTTGTTCTCCGGATCGATGGACACGGCTTTTTGGCAAGGTCTCGAGGAGGCCCTGATCGCCGCAGACGTAGGAGTGACGGCGAGCACCGAAGTTGTCGCTCGAGTCCGGGCCGCCAAACCGGCCGATACGGCCGATGCGCGCCAAGCTTTGCGCGATGAATTGCTGAAGGTTCTCGAGAGGGACGGTCGGGACCTGACGCTTACCGGCCACCCGGCTGTGGTCATCGTGGTCGGTGTCAACGGAACCGGAAAGACGACCAGCATCGCCAAGCTGGCCGGCCACTTGAAATCCCAGGGACTGGAACCGTTGCTGGGCGCGGCCGACACGTTTCGGGCGGCAGCCGATCAGCAGCTTCGGACCTGGGCTGAGCGCGTGGGGGTTGAAGTGGTTGGCGGTCAAGCGGGAGCCGACCCCGCCTCAGTGGCATTTGACGCCTACCAGGCAGCCCGGGCTCGCGGTCGTGATGTCGTCATCATCGACACGGCAGGTCGGCTTCACTCGAAGACCAATCTCATGGATGAGCTCGGCAAGGTAGTCAGGGTGGTCGGTCGCGCGGCAGATACCATCGACGAGGTACTGCTGGTGCTCGACGCAACCACAGGACAAAACGGAATTGCCCAGGTCCGGCAGTTCACCGAAGTGGTAGGAGTCACGGGCATCGTCTTGACAAAGCTGGACGGAACCGCCCGGGGCGGCGTCGCCATCGCGGTAGAGCGAGAACTGGGTATGCCGGTTAAGTTCATCGGGATCGGCGAAGGTATCGACGATCTCATCCCTTTTGAACCCAGAGCGTTTGTCGACGCTCTCCTGGAGGAGGCATGAAGCACACACCACAAGAACTCCTCGAGGCAGCCAGAGCTGTCGCAGAATACGCGTATGCTCCCTATTCGCATTTCCGCGTAGGAGCCATTGCAGTCGGCGACGACGGAAACCTCTACCCGGGGGTGAACGTGGAGAACGCCGCCTATCCGTCGGGCGTCTGCGCCGAAGCCAGCGCCATTTCAGCGGCTGTTACGGCGGGAAACAGGAAGATCGAGGCCGTGGCCGTGGCCTGCATCGATGCTGCCCGAGAGGACCAGTCCTTTCCCTGCGGGCAGTGCCGGCAACGTCTGAACGAATTCCGGGTGGAAACGGTGATCGTGGCAGGACCCGACGGCGAGCCCAGTATCCATCGATTCGATGAGCTGCTTCCGTTTGGTTTCCGGCTCGCCTAGCCGGCCCTGGCGGCGAGCGGCCGCCCTCGTAGCGAGACATCACCGGACGCTTCGCTCGACCCCGACCGCTCGTCCTAGCGAGCTTTCAGCGCTGCAACCAGCTTCGGAAGGACCTTGTGGACGTCTCCGACGATACCCAGGTCGGATACGCCAAAGATGGGTGCTTCCTCGTCTTTGTTGATAGCGATGATCACCTTCGAGTCCTTCATACCGACCAGGTGTTGCATGGCTCCAGATAGGCCGCATGCCAGGTACACGTCAGGTTTGACGGTCTTGCCGGTCTGCCCAACCTGGCGCGCATAGGGGACCCAGTCGGCGTCGACAATTGCCCGGGTGGCACCTACGGCCGCACCCAGCAACCCGGCCAGTTCCTCGACAATGGCCAGCTGTTCCACCGAACCCATGCCACGACCCGCAGCCACGACAACTGCAGCCTCTTCGAGCTGGGGACCTTCTCGTTGCTCAACGTGGCGTCCAGTCACGACTGCCGCCCCGGCCTGTCCGACCGAGGGGAGTGTCACCGGGATCAGCTCCGGGGCCCCACCGTCGCCTGGTTCGGCAGGAAACGACTTCGGGCGCGCCACGACGATGAACGGGGCGCCGGCCCGGAACGCAGTGTCGACCAACTCGGCTCCACCGAAGATCTCGTTGGTGACGGTGACTTCATCGCCCGCAATGGTGATATCAACCGCATTGGAAATGACCGGCTTGCCGAGCCGGGCACTGAGCCGGCCGGCGACGTCGCGATCGGTTGAGGTCAAGCCGAACAGTATGAGATCAGGACCGTGGCTGTCGGCCAACTCAGCAATGGCTGCAGTTGCGGCTGCGGTCGGCAGCTCCTCGCCGGGGTTCAGGTGGTAGACCTTCGTTGCCCCGTAGCGGCCGAGCTCTGCAAACAGATCCTCCGAACCGGCCCCGAGGAGAACGGCCTCGAGATTACCCCCGAACGTTCGCGCTTTGGTCAGCAGCTCGAGGCTGATCGCGGCCGGCTTGCCGTCTTGCTCCTCAACAAAAACCCACGTTGTTGTTACTGGCATCTAGATCACCTTTGCCTGTTCGAGGAGTTGCATAATGCGCAGATGAGCATCGCCGTCATCCTCAACAATTTCCCCGGCTGCTCGCTCGGGCGCTGGTCGAACCGAGACGATCTCCTGACCCGCGTTGATGTCTACCCCCAGGTCGGCGGCAGTGATCTGCTCGATCGGTTTCGATTTTGCAGCCATGATCCCTTTGAACGTCGGGTAGCGAGGTTCGACGACCCCGGCAGTGACGGTGATGAGCACCGGCGTCGGCGATTCGACGATGTCGTAGCCGTACTCGGTCTGGCGCTCGATGCGAATCGTGTTGCCATCTAATTCGACTTTCTTGGCGAAGGTCAGAGCCGGCGTTTCCAGGAACTCGGCCATCTGCTGGGGGACCACGCCGCTGTAACCGTCTGTCGATTCGGTTCCGGCGATGACGACGTCGAAACCGTCGCGGCTGATCGCGCTGCTCAGGATTCGGGCGGTGGTGAGCGAATCGGCCCCCCGTAAAGCCGGGTCGTCGACGACGATGGCCTTGTCGGCGCCCATGGCCAATGCCTGGCGAATCCCCTGCAGATTCCCGGCCGGGCCCATAGATACCAGGGCAACCGTGCCTTCCGTTTGTTCGGCAATCATGAGGCCCATCTCAACGCCGTACCGGTCCGTGTCATCGAGTACCTGGTCGGTCGGTCGTTGCAGAAAATGGGAGTCAGGATCGAGTTCGTACGGTGAAGCAGGGTCGGGTATCTGCTTTACGCAGACCATCACTCTCATGAACGGTGCTCCTTCTGTGGCGAGGTCGACGCCGGAGCGGCGTGACCACCCGATGGTAACGACTGCAAGCTTGATCTTGGAATTAGGCCACGAGGTTGGGAAGGAGGCTGTCGATCAGACCGCTGAATCGGGAACGGGCTGCTGCAGCGGTCTCCTGAACTTCGGCGTGGGAGAGGGGAGTGGCGGAGATGCCGGCTGCCAGGTTGGTGACAAGCGACAACGCGAGAACCCGGCTGCCCATGTGCCGCACGGCTATCGCCTCCGGCACGGTTGACATCCCGACGAGATCACCGCCCAGGCGTTTGATCATCTGAATCTCCGCCGGCGTTTCGTAGGAGGGTCCCGAGAGCCATGCGTAGACGCCCTCCTTCAGATCGATGCCAACCCGTCCGGCCGTCTCGCTGGCCCGCAACCTCAAATCGGCGTTGTACAAACCGGTCAGGTCGGGAAATCTCGGGCCCAGCCGCGCGTCGTTGGGGCCCATGAGGGGATTCTGACCGGTGAGATTGAGGTGATCCTTGATCAGCACAAGGTCGCCGGGGGAGAGGCCATCTCCAACACCACCAGCCGCGTTGGTCAGCACCACGGTGGCCGCCCCGGAGGCAA
This sequence comes from uncultured Actinomycetota bacterium, assembly GCA_963718995.1. Classification (GTDB taxonomy): domain Bacteria; phylum Actinomycetota; class Acidimicrobiia; order Spongiisociales; family UBA4744; genus UBA4744. Next base: position 417,698 of record CAVRAP010000020.1, on the reverse strand, counting down.
CAGCGGTCCTCACGCCAAAGACGACCTCGTCGAGGGTCCAACCCTCGTAGTAGTGCACTCGCCCGGCCAGAACCATCACATTGGTGTCACCGATGACCGCGGAGACGAGTGCTCCGGCGTGGCCTTCGACCCTTGGCACCGGGAACCCGGGGATCCGATCGTACGGGACCTCAATCGCGTTCGGGAGGGAAGTGGCATATTCACTCAGACCGGAGCCGAGGACGAGGGCCATGTCGTGCTTGTCGCGATTGGTTGCGGCGGCGATCGCCGCTGTGGCCGTAGCAATCTGGTGGTACGTCATGATCGAACCTCCCCGAGAATCAGCGACGGTTGCCCCGCCGGGATCGTACCAATGTGGAATGCCCGCTTGAGGAGCGGCCGAGCCATCGCCAGGCGTCCTTCGTCGTTGTATGAGATCCGGGCGAGCGGTTGACCCTCGTCAACTCGTTCACCAGGTTTGGCGACGATGGTGATGCCGACACCCGGGTCGATCTTGTCTTCCTTTCGTTCTCTTCCCGCCCCCAGGCGCATCGCCGCTATGCCCACCTTCAAGGCGTCGCAGACCGTGACATAGCCACTACGCGGGGCCGGCAATTCCTCCTGAAATCTAGCTTTTGGAAGCAGACCAGGGTGATCCACGACGCGCGGGTCACCTCCCTGTTCCTCGATGACTGCTGCGAACTTCTGCATCGCAGCGCCCGAATCCACGGCGGCCCGCAGCAGCCCACGGGCGGCGTCGTCGTTCTGAGCTAGGCCGGCCAGCTGCAGCATCTCGCTACCCAGGGCGTAGGTGACCTCGACAAGGTCTTCCGGCCCGCCGCCCGCGAGAACCGCGAGCGACTCTGCAATCTCGTTGGCGTTGCCGACCTCACGACCCAACGGCGTCGCCATGTTGGTCAACAAAGCGACAACATTGAGGTCATACGAGCGACCGATCTCGACCAGTGTCTCGGCGAGAACCACGGCCTGGTCGTAGGTTTCCATAAAGGCCCCCTCGCCGACTTTTACGTCGAGGACCAGGCCGTCCAGATCTTCGGCCAGCTTCTTGGACATGATCGATGAAGCGATCAACGGGATTGATGGAACCGTTCCGGTGGCATCGCGCAAGGCGTAGAGCTTCCGGTCGGCAGGAACCAGAGTCTCCGATTGTCCCGCCAACACCAGGCCGGTCTTGGACAAGATTCGTTTGAAGGTATCCGGATCGAGATTGGTGGTGAACCCGGGGATGGTTTCCAGTTTGTCGAGAGTTCCACCGGTGTGGCCGAGACCGCGCCCGCTCATCATCGGCACGACAATCCCGCAGGCAGCCACCATGGGTCCCAGGGGGATCGATACCTTGTCGCCGACCCCGCCGGTTGAGTGCTTGTCCAGCTTGGGGGCCTTGATGGCCGACAATTCGAGGACGTTGCCGGAGTTGAGCATTGCATCGGTCCATGCAGACAATTCGGCCCGGTCGAATCCGCGAATGAAGATCGCCATGAGCAGGGCCGACATCTGATAGTCGGTGATCGAGCCGCTCGTATAGTTCTTGATCAACCAGCCGATTTCAGCGGCGGACAGCTTGCCGCCGTCGCGTTTGCGCTCAATCAGATCGACGGTGGTCATGTGACCTCTCCAAGAAAGGACACCCCACGCGGGGGACGGGTGAGGTCGAGGGCTTCGGAAATCGTGGCTGCCACATCGCAGTACTGGCCCCGGATCCCGAGATCTACGCCTGCGGCGGCCCGGCCATGCACCAGGAGCGGCACGTATTCCCTGGTGTGGTCGGTGCTCCCATCGGTAGGATCATTCCCGTGATCGGCGCTGAAGAACAGCAGGTCACGGTCGGTGAGTCGCTCGACCAGGGCGGGTACGTACGAGTCGATCAGGGCCAGGCCGGTCGCGTATCCGGTTGGGTTTTCCCGGTGCCCGTATCGCATGTCCAAATCAACCAGGTTGGTGAAGATGATCCCTTTTCGGTATTCGTCCATCGCGGCGAGCGTCTTGTCGAGCCCGTCGGCATCGCCTTCGGTGTGGACTGCTTCTGTGATGCCCCGCCCGGCGAATAAGTCCTCGATCTTGCCTATCCCAACAACGGGAAGTCCTGCCTGGGAGGCAAAGTCGAGCATCGTTGCCGAGTGAGGTGGCATCGCGTAGTCGCGCCGCTCATAGGTCCGATTCAGGGAACCCAGCTCCCCCTCGAACGGCCGGGCAATGACCCGGCCAATGTTGTATTCATTGCAATGGCGACGGGCGATCTCGCACACCCGGTACAGCTCTTCCAGAGGTACGACGTCCTTGTGAGCGGCAATCTGAAAAACAGAGTCTGCAGACGTGTACAGGATGAGTTCCCCGGTCTTGAGATGCTGGGGGCCGAGATCATCGATGATCACGGTTCCCGATGCGGCACAGTTCCCGATGAATCGATGTCCCGACTCGTGCTCGACGGCGCGCACCAGGGCGTCCGGGAACCCGGTATCGGTGAACGTCTGCGTCGGGGTATCTGTGATGATGCCGGCCAGTTCCCAGTGGCCCGTCGTCGAATCCTTTCCGGCCGAAGCCTCCGTCAGTTTCCCGAAGGCCATGGAGGGGTGGGAGGCCGGCGGGACCCCGAGGAGGTCGGGGTGGAGGTTGCCGAGACCAGCTGCTTGGAAGTTCGGGAGGGTTAGCCCACCAACCGCCTCTGCAGTGTGCCCGAGCGTATCTGATCTCTCATCGCCATAGTCTGCCGCGTCCGGTGCCTCACCTGCTCCACAAGAGTCGAGGACGATGACCACGGCCCGTTCGATATCGTTCATGAGCTCCTCATCTCTCAGACTCAGTACGTCGACTCCGATGGCCGGCAACACGCCCATTCCGCACGAGGATGCCCTCGGCGTCGAGACGACCCTGCTGTTCGCTTTCTGAACCCGGAACCAGGCGGCCTTCGGAGGTAACCACGCGCCACCAGGGTAGACCGGATGAGCCCCGCAGCACGTTGCCGACCGCCCGGGCGGCTCCCGGGAACCCGGCCTGGGCCGCGATCTCTCCATAGGTGACAACCTCACCAGGTTCCAGCTGTGCGAGTACCTTCCGAATCGAGTGCTGGAAGGGGGTCATCGGGCTGCCTGGTGCTGGTAGTGGCGGATCATCATGCCGTTACCACGGACGAACCCGAAGCGTTGGTAGTAGTCGACCAGCTCGTCGTCACACATGCCGTCGATGGAGTAGAAGCCCCGCAGATCCTCGAGAAGGTTGGTGAGAAGCGTCGTACCGATGCTCATGCCCTGATACTCGGGAAGCACTTCCAATTCGGGCAGGAACGCCGCATAGAAGCCATCGCTGATCGCCCGGATGTAGCCAACGAGGCGGTCTCCGTCGCGAGCCAACCAGAAGTGACTGCTTGCTTCGAGCATCTCGAGCAGCGTCGCGGGTGCTGGAGGGTTGGCCCATCCAACAAAGAAACCACGCACTGCAGCGGGTGCTAGGCCTTCAAGTGTCGATTGGTAGGTGATCTTCATGGTTCACAACGTGCCGAAAAGCCGATCTCCCATGTCTCCCAGGCCCGGCCGGATGAAGAAATTGGGGGTGAGACCCTCGTCGAGGGATGCAGCCACTATCCGCACATCCGGGTGGTCTCGTTCCATGCGGGCCACCCCGGCCGCTGCGGCGACCACGCAGAGGGCGGTGATGTCGACCGCTCCATGTTCCTTGATGCGATCGGCCGCCCAGGACAACGAACCCCCGGTGGCCAGCATTGGCTCGAGAATAATGACCTTGGACTCTGAGAGCGGATTGGGGAACTTGGTGTAGTACTCCTGAGGTTCTGCGGTTTCCTCGTTGCGCTGAACGCCGGCAAACCCGACTTTTACCTGCGGGAGAAGATCGAGAACTGCGTCCAATAACCCCAGACCGGCCCGCAAGACGGCGACCGCCACGAGGTCATGATGCAAGCGATAACCCGTCGTCTCCTCGAGCGGGGTCTCGACCGGGATCTCTTTGAGTGCCATATCGCCGGTCGCTTCCATCAGCAGGGTGTAGGCCAGACGGCGGGTCGTCTCGCGGAATAGCTCGCTCGACGTGTTCTTGTCTCGCAGGGTGGTGAGGTAATGCTTGGTCAGCGGATGTTCGACAACTGTGAGAGCCACAACTGCTCCTTCGGTACGGTGCTTGCCATTTCCAGGCTACCGACTCCGCCTTCGACCCGGAGCTGTATGGGGCTAGTGCGTTCGACATTGCCAGAAAGGGTCCGCGTACCTCGACCGAATATTGACATAGAGTGGTGTCTAGTTCACTTTAAGAAGTCAAGACGGTGGGGCAACCGCTCGGGGAGCGGCCCACCAGTCTCATGGGAGGTCGGGTACGACATGGGCGGCACGCACGTACGATCCTGTGGATCACGATCAATCGGAATCGCGTCGCCCGGGGTGTCTCAAGGAGGCAGTTTATGAATAGGCGCCAACGGGCTACCGTTTTCGTGCTCAGTCTGGCAATCCTCGGTGCAGCAACCGCCTTGCCTGCACTGGCGGTGGATGTTCCACCGGGTTGTCCGCTCACCGAGGGAGTTGTCCTCAACGCCCAGGGTGATGCATGGAATGTCTGGTTCCTCCGATCAGACCTTGCGCTGAGCGACGCACAAACGGGCGCGGAGGCGGCGGTCCCGGCCGGTCGATACAACGTTGTCCTGGCAGCGTGGGATAGTCATACACCGAGCCCCAACGCAGATGAACGAGCAATGGCTCCTGCAAGGCTTGGCGACGGAGGTGGTTGTCTTCACCTCCGGAGCCACGCCCGACATTCCCGATGATGCAACCATGGTTGTGGCAACCGTGATACGGATGTGCAGGTGCCTGCCTTCACGCAGGTCCGAGCCCTAATGCTGCGTTCCCGAACAAGGAAAGCCCGAATTCGGTGTGGCCGCTGTGTGCCGCGTTCATACCGGTGCCCGATACGCCGCTCGGTGACCTGGTGGACTCGGCCGACCCGGTCTGGTCGGCGACTCCTTCGACTACGACCTTACGATTACCAATGGCGGTCCCGACCCGGCGACTGGGCGACGCTGGCGTTGGCGCTCCCCGCCGAAACGGCGTTCGTCTCGCTCCGACTGGTTGCGTTCACTCGGGCGAGACGTCTGATGGCACGGTTGCATGCGACCTCGGCGATCTGGCCGTCGGAGGCTCGCGCACTGACGGTAACGGTCAGGCCGACGTGGCGGTGAGCGTGACGATGGCCGATGTCTCCACTCGATCTCGGCGAAGAACAAGCAACGTTCCGTCCCGACGTAGTCGTAGCGACACAACGGTCCCGATCCAGCAGAGTCTCGGTGGTTGTGGTTAACGAACTGCCCGCCGGTTTCACCCTGATTTCAGCCACCTCGGTGGGGGGGACCTGGCAGCGGCTGCGCCGAAGATCAGCTGCGACGTAGGTTCGATGGCCAGCGGCGAAAGTATCGAGATAACGGTTGTGGCAGAGCCATCCGAGTTCGGTGCCTTCGTCTTTGGGGTATCGGCCAGTGCATCTACGGCGGATCCTGACCTCACCAACAACGCTGCCGAAGTGGGCTTTGATGTGATCAAGGTCTTGCCGCAAGTGATCACAACGACAACGTCGGCAACCACCGAAACCCTGCCGTTCACGGGCGCATCACCCGGTGAAACCGGGGGCACCGCAGTCGGCACTGATCTTGTTGGGCGGACTCGTGTTGCTCGTCGAGCAGTTCGCGATTGTGGTACGCCGGCAAGCACCGGTGATCTGAACGCGGGGACCGGCCGGAGTAGCGTTGCTGGTCCTTCTACAATTGCGGTCGTATGTTCGAATCCCTTTCTGATCGACTGAATGGTGTCTTCTCGCGGCTGCGCGGGAAAGGGCGCCTCAACGAAGGCGACGTGGACGCAACGCTACGCGAGGTGCGGTTGGCTCTTCTCGAGGCCGATGTCAATGTCAGCGTCGCGCGGGACCTCCTGGGACGCATCAAAGATCGAGCACTGGGCGTCGAGATCACCAAGAGCCTGACCCCGGGTCAACAGGTCATCAAGATCGTCCACGAGGAACTCATTGCAACACTGGGTGGGACGGAAGCCCGGTTGGCGTCGGCGTCGGCACCACCGCTCACCATCCTCATGGTCGGTTTGCAGGGTTCGGGTAAGACAACTTCTGCTGCCAAGCTGGCCGACCGGCTCAAGAAACAGGGGAAACACCCGCTCCTGGTTGCTGCGGACCTTCAGCGTCCGGCGGCCATCGACCAATTGCAGACATTGGGTGAGCGGATCGGTGTTCCCGTGTTCGTAGATCGGACGTCCAAGGCACCGAAGGTGGTTCGAGCGGCGCTCAAGGAGTCTCGCAAATCAGGCTCGGATGTTGTCATCATCGACACCGCCGGCCGGCTCCAGATCGACAAGGCGTTGATGGCGGAACTGTCTGACGTCCGGAAAGCTGCCGACCCGGACGAGGTCCTGTTGGTCGTCGATGCTATGACGGGCCAGGACGCCGTGAATGTTGCCAAAGGATTCTTGGAGCAGACCTCACTCACGGGGATCGTCCTTTCCAAACTCGATGGCGACGCCCGCGGTGGGGCAGCCATCTCGGTGCGTGAGGTGACCGGTTGTCCTATCAAGTTCGCCGGCGTGGGGGAGAAGATCGAGGACTTCGAGATCTTCTACCCCGAGAGGATGGCATCGCGCATCCTGGGCATGGGCGATGTCTTGACGCTGATCGAAAAGGCCGAGACAACCTGGGATACGGAGGATGCCGAACGGATGGCGGACAAGCTCCGGTCGGCCTCTTTCACGCTCGATGACTTCCTGGATCAGTTCCAACAACTCAAGAAGATGGGGCCACTCGACCAATTGGTTGCTATGCTGCCCGGCGCCGGGTCGATGCTCAAGAATGTTCAAGTGTCGGACCGAGATATGGGACGGGTTGAAGCCATCATCAGGTCGATGACCCCTACCGAACGGCGAAACCCCAAGATCATCGACGGGAGCCGCAAGCGTCGCATCGCGAAGGGTTCGGGTACGAGTCCCCAAGAGGTAAATGGCTTGCTCAAGCAGTTTGCCGAAACACAGAAGATGATGAAAATGGTGGCGCAGGGGCGAGGTATCCCCGGGCTCCCCATGCCACGAAGGAAGAGGTGAGGAGATGGCGGTAAAAATCCGCCTGATGCGGATGGGCAAGAAGAAGCAACCGACCTACCGGGTTGTTGTTGCAGATGGAAGGTCGCCGCGTGACGGCCGTTTCATCGAAATCATCGGGCGTTACGATCCGCGCCAGGAACCTTCCGTAGTCGAGATCGACAACGACAAGGCGCTGGACTGGTTGCAGAAGGGCGCTCAGCCGACCGATCCCGTCAGGAAGTTACTGGAGATTTCCGGTGCCTGGTCGCGTTTCAAGGTAGCCAAGGGCCAGATCCACACGGTGGCTTCGAAGCCCGTACCACCCAAGGAGGCGGCCGAAACGCCGCAGGTTGCGACCGAACCACAGAAGTCTGAGCCAGCACCGGAGCCCGTCCCCGAGGCGGTTCCCGTAGCTGAAGACGTTGCCGTCAAAACGGAGGAGTCATCCGCGTGAGCCAGGGAGAAATCGTCGAGCGCGTGGTGCGCTACGTTGTCACGGAGATCGTGGACCGTCCCGAAGAAGTCGAACTGACGATGGTCGAAGAAGGCCCCGAAGAGGTAGTCGCCGAAGTCCGTACCGCCAAGTCAGACATGGGGCGCGTGATTGGACGTCGTGGCCGAGTGGCTCGTGCCATTCGTACGGTGGCTCAGGCCGCAGCCGACGAGGAAGGTCTGCACTCCGGAGTTGAATTCATCGACTAACGCCGGCGCAGTGCTCGTGTGCAGATCGACCGCACGGTGGTCCGGACCGTGCCACCGGGAGGATTGCTGAACCATGGGAGATCGCGTCATCGTCGGTCGGATCGGTCGGGCCCACGGGCTGACCGGCGAGCTCTACGTTCTGTCCGAGAGTGATGCGCCTGATCGATTCGATCCAGGCGCCGTTTTCCTCACCGATGAGGAGCCGCCCCGACAGCTGGAAGTCCGGTGGAGGGGAAAGCATCAGGCCAAGCTCCTGGTGGCTTTCGTCGGGATCTCGAATCGAACCGATGCCGAGTCTTTGCGTGACGTCAGTTTGACCGTGTCCGCCGCCGACCGCCGGGAGCTCGCCGAAGACGAGTTTTGGCCGGATGAGCTCGTCGGGATGACGGTTCGCAATCCGGCGGGCGAGGCCGTGGGGAGCATTGCCGGAGTCGATACGAGTGGTCCTCAGAACCGGCTCATCGTGCGAACTGTGGACGATCAGCAGGCAATCGTGCCGTTCGTTCGAGCTTTGGTGCCCGACGTGAATATTGCCGAGGGTTGGGTCGTCGTTGACCCCATCGAGGGCTTGCTCAACCCGCCACCAGGGTGAACTGAGCGCCCCGCTCGGTTCCATCTTCGGGGGAGTCCTCGCCTACGAAGACGTCGACGTTCCCGCTCGGACCACCCGGTACTTCGAATCGGTACTCCCCCCACGTGATCAGGTAGTCGGCCGACGAGGTCACGTCCTCGACTTCCAATCGGTTCCCTTGCCGTAACCGGAGGACCACCGTTGCCTCAAAGGTGCGGGCATAACCTTCAACGATCATGGGGTATTCAGCCTTTCGGCCCGTCGGTGCTATGACGACGGCAGCATCGCTGACTATTGGTTGAGCCTCGAGCTTCGGCCCTCCTGCTTGGAGGTCGACGATCACCGCAGCCGGCGATCGTGTGACAGATGCTCGGGCGAGCACGGCAGAACCGAGGTGGATGTCGACGAAGAGGTAGCCGTCGAGTGACCGGACGACGTACACCCGGTCGACCAGCTCACGCTCTACGACACGGTCGGCGATGGCCGTCGATGTAACGAGGTCGTCCAGTCGGAGCCTGACGATCCCCCGGTCACGGAGGAGCTCAGCACGAACTCCTCCGGGCTCAGTGGCGGGGGCCCCGCCGGCCGTGGCCAATTCAACGACCAGACGTTCGCATCCTTCGTAAGCAGTCCAGCTCAACCCGGCAACCAGCTCCGCATCGCCCTCCTGACCGTTGAGCAGGCCGCTGGCCAGCGCGCCGTCGGTGGCAAACGGCTGGTCGCCTGCCAGGCAGGGAGGGAGCCCGGTCGCTGGAGCCGTCGTTGAAGTTGATGTCGTGCTGCTCGTCGGGCCCGACGTGGTGGTGGTGGCCGGCTCGGCGCATGAGACAGTCGCGCACGTGAACAGTACGGCCAAGAGAAACCGGCGAAGCCTCATCGCGTGAAGCGTAGCGTCCACCTAGGCTGGGCTGGCGACGCCTATTCAAGAAGTCCTTGTTGTGATATGGCTCAGACCTGATGTGCCATCGCCTTGAGAAGGTCGACGACCCGGTTGGAATAGCCCCACTCGTTGTCGTACCAAGAAACGACTTTGACCATGGTGCCGTTCACGACCTTGGTGAGGCCGGAGTCGAAAATACTCGAGGATGGATTGCCGACGATGTCCGACGACACAATGGGGTCTGCCGTATATTCCAGGATCCCTTTCATCTCGCCGTCCGCAGCGGCCTTCATCGCAGCGTTGACTTCCTCGACCGTGACGGCCCGGGAGACTTCGACGACCAGATCGACGATCGATCCGTCGGGCACCGGTACCCGCATAGCCATCCCGTCGAGTTTGCCGTCCAGCTCCGGCAGCACCTGCCCGATCGCTTTGGCTGCTCCGGTGCTCGTGGGAATGATGTTCTCCGCAGCGTGGCGCGCCCGTCGCAGGTCGCTGTGGGGAGTATCGGCAATCGCTCTGGTCATTGGTGTAGGCGTGAACCGTGGTCATGATGCCGCTCTTGATCCCAAAAGCGTCGTTGAGCACCTTGGCGATCGGAGCCAGACAGTTGGTCGTGCACGACGCGTTCGACACGAGCTGGGCTTCCGGCGTCAGGTCCGCATCATTGACACCGAGTACAACGGTCGCATCGATCGGATCCTTGGAGGGCACGGTGAGGAGGATCCGCTTGGCTCCGGCGGTGAGATGCTTGTTGAGCGCTTCGCGGGTGCGGAAGACGCCGGTCGACTCGACGACAACTTCGACGCCGAGATCGGCCCACGGCAGGTTGGCCGGGTCGCGCTCCTCGAGCATCTTCACGGTGTGTCCTCCGGCGGTCATCACGCCGTCACGCACCACGATCTTCGCCCGGGAAAACGGCCGAATACGGTGTCGTATTTGAGCAAATGGGCCAGCGTGTCGTCGTCCGTGAGATCGTTGACCGCGACAATCTCGAGGCCGGAGTCTGGTTGCTCGGCGATGATCCGGTACACGGCTCGTCCGATACGGCCGAAGCCGTTGATGGCCACTTTCATGGAGACACCTCCTCAGGTGCTGCTTGGAGATCTTCAGGTGGGGAGAGCTTGGCGCCCCAAGTGAACATGGTACGTCGCCTTCGCTCCCGGCCGACCGGTCTCCCGAGCGCCGGTCGGCATGAAGCGAGTCTCAAGATCGGGCAGCCGGATGCCGATGCGATCTGTATGACTCCGGGAAAGATCCTGCTCATCGAAGACGAGCCCTCCAACTCCAGGCTGATGGAAGTAACCCTGCGGCCCCTTGGGTTCGAGACGATGGTTCGCTCCGACGGGTTTGCCGGTTTGGAAGCTGCCCGGGACGAAACGATCGAGTTGATCGTTCTCGACCTGGCCCTCCCCAAGCTGGATGGCTGGCAAGTCCTCCAACGGCTTCGTTCTGATCCGAACACGATGTCCATCCCGGTCTTGGTGCTCACCGCTCACGTCGGTGACGAGAACCTGATGAAGGCCGCCGACGCCGGCGCGGATGTGTTCATGACCAAGCCGTTCCAACCGGATGATCTCCGGCAGGTCGCGAGCGTTGATTGAGCAGCGCCGTGAATCACTTGCCTCACGAAACGGTCACCCCACCGTTTAGCCCGTTCCGTTCCCGTTTCGATCCTGATTCATTCCACCTGAGCGATCGTCTCATCCCGAGTCGAAGCCTTCCCTCGTTGGAGTACCCTTCGAGATGACGGCCGCAAGGAGGCGATCGTGCCAGAGGCAGTGATAGTCGCGATCGGCCGCACTCCGATCGGACGAGCGTACATCAAGGCTCGTTGATTGGCGTGCGCCCCGATGATATGGCCGGGATGGTCATCAAGGCGGTGCTCGAACAAGTCCCCGAGATAGATGGACAAATCGTCGACGATGTCATGCTCGGGTGCGGCCTCACGCACCATGAGCAAGGCTACAACCTCGGGCGTAATGCAGCACTGCTGGCCGGACTTCCTGACACCGTCCCCGGTACCACCGTGAATCGCTTCTGTGCGTCTTCGTTGCAGACTATTCGTATGGCGTTTCATGCCATCAAGGCAGGCGAGGGTGACGTGTTCGTTGCGGCCGGGGTGGAAAGCGTGACCCGGGCAATGAACCAAGGGTTTGAGCCGGAGGACTTCAACCCCCGCTTCATGGACGACCGGAGAGACGATTTCATCAATCACGTGTACATACCGATGGGAATCACCGCTGAAAACGTCGCAGAACGATTCGGGGTTGGCCGGAGTCGGATGGATGAGTATGCGAAGCTGTCCCAAGACCGCGCCGTCGCCGCGCAGGCGGATGGCTTCTTCGAGCGTGAGATCATCCCGGTGCCGCTCGACGACGGTACCGTCGTGATCCGGGATGACGGCCCCCGGCCGGGGACAACCCTCGAAAAGCTGGCCAGCCTCCCGGCGGCATTCAAACCCGGGGGGGTTGTGACGGCCGGCAATGCCTGTCCGCTCAACGATGGTGCCGCTGCGGTGATCATCATGTCGGACGAACGTGCTGGGGCGCTCGGGATCACGCCGCTCGCCCGGATCATTGCTTCGTCGGTGTCGGCGCTGGCTCCCGAGATCATGGGCGTCGGTCCCGTTGAAGCGGTCGGGAAGGTCCTGGCCCGGGCCGGCATGACGATCGGTGATGTGGACATTGTCGAACTGAATGAGGCCTTCGCCGCACAGGTTCTTCCGGTGGTCGACCAGTTGGGGATCGACGTGGTCGGCCAGCTCAATCCACACGGCGGAGCGATCGCCCTTGGCCACCCGTTTGGGATGACCGGGGCGCGGATCATGACGACACTCCTCAATGGCCTGGAGAGGGCTGATCTGACGGTCGGCCTGGAGACGATGTGCGTTGGCGGTGGTCAGGGTATGGCCATGATCGTTGAGAGGCTCAGCTGATTCCCATCCAACCGATCGATGTGCACACATCAGCGGCCGAACAGACGCTGCGCAGGGTCGTCGTCGGATACCGGGTTGTTTCGGCGGTCTGGTTGGTACTCCTCGGGGTGATTTCCGTGGCCGGAGCCACTGGACCGGATCGGCCCTGGGTAGTCGTGGCGACCATGGTTCTCGCGATTGGATGGTCGCTGGTCACGGTCGCCATGCATGTCCGTTTACCGGAAGTGATGCGTTCCTGGTGGTTCCTCGCAGCCGACATCGGCGTGGCTGCCTGGACGCTCGTGGCTCCCGATGTGGCAGGACGAGAGCTGCTACGGCGGCTACCCGATGTCCCCGGTGTTTCTGGCCGCATACGGTCGCGCGGCATGGTCGGGGGTTCGTCAGCGGCAGTGGCCATGGCCGCCGTGCAGGCTGTCGAGGTTGGTCGGCCCTGCCGATCCAACGACCTCCTCGGCCGCGGTACTCATCTATGTGGTTGCCGGGGCGGTGGCCGGGTGGGCGATTGGCGTCCTGAGGGAAGCCGACCGGATACGACGCAAGGCCGAGGAAGCGCTGGCCCGAGAGCAACTCGTACGTCCGCGAGCCGAGGAACGAGCCGAGATGGCGGCTCACCTCCACGACTCGGTTCTGCAGACCCTGGCGTTGATCCAGCGCGATAGCGCCAATGAATCCGAAGTCCTGTCGCTCGCCCGCCGCCAGGAGCGCGAACTGCGAGCCTGGTTGTTTGGACAGGGAGACGGACGAGATGGGGGCGCCTTTGCTGAGGGCATGCGACTGATGTGTGCAGGTCGAAGATGCCCACCACATATCCATCGATTTGGTCACGGTGGGAGATACCGAGAACACCCCTTCGACGGAATCCCTCGTGCAGGCGGCCCGTGAGGCCATTGTCAACGCTGCCAAGCATTCCGGGGCCGATCGCGTCCGCTGTCTATGCGGAAGCGCTCCCCGAACGAGTCTCCGTTTTTGTGCGCGATCGTGGGCGGGGCTTCGATTTCGAGAGCGTTCCGATCGATCGCCGGGGAATCAGGGAGTCGATCATCAAGAGGCTGGAGAGGAGTGGGGGCCGTGCATCTGTTGCTTCGAAGCCCGGCGAGGGAACTGAGGTCGAGTTGGTGATTGAAGTATGACCGTAAGGGTTTTCATCGTCGATGACCATGATCTATTTCGATCCGGGGTGCGTGCCGGGTTGGGTGATACCGTCGACATCGTCGGGGAAGCTTCCGAGGTTGGCGCTGCCGTCGAGATGATCAACGAAAGAGTCCCGGACGTGGTCTTGCTTGACGTACATATGCCGGCCGGAGGCGGCAAGGCGGTCATCGAAGGGGTCCGGGAAGAGAACCCCGCGATTGAGTTTCTAGCATTGTCGGCATCAGATGCGGCGGAAGACGTCGTGGCCATCGTGCGCGCCGGGGCGCGCGGCTACGTAACCAAGACAATCTCGGCCGACGATCTTCGGGAGGCGATCGGCAGGGTGGCAGACGGCCACGCTGTGTTCTCCCCGCAACTAGCCGGGTTCGTACTCAACGCTTTCTCGTCGATACCGGTGTCCGAAATCGATCCGGAACTGGATCAGTTGACCAAACGCGAGCGGGAAGTCCTTCAGCATTTGGCGCGGGCGTATACATACCGTGAAATCGCAGAACGCCTCTTCATCTCGGTGAAGACCGTTGAGACCCACGTTTCGAACGTGTTGCGCAAACTGCAACTGTCCAGTCGGTACGAACTCACGATCTGGGCTCATAACCGCAAGCTGATCTGAAACCGCCGGCCCCGGAGAGTCCAACCGACCCAACCTTGCCTTTCTGACATCAATGTGACATCATGGTGATGTCGGCACCAGGAGGTACTGTGGATACGACGGGTCTGATCGCCCACTTGGAATCAGCTGTGGCGAACCAGGTTGTGCTGGCCGGTAACGATCCAACCGTCGAGAAGGCGGCGCAGGCAATCCTGAACGTGCTCGAGCCTGCCTTTCGAAACGCAGCGCTCGATCTCGCTCAACAAGCAGCCGCAGAGATCGAAGCTCACTTGGGTGACCAGCGCGTCGAGGTAGTCGTTTCCGACGGTCAGCCTTCGTTGCGTCTTGGGCGCACGGACGACGAACCTGCCGTTGTCGGTGAGGGATACGAGGCTCGCTTGACACTTCGGCTTCCTGCTCGAATCAAAGAGCTGGTAGAAGAAGCCGCCGGATCGACCGGTGACTCGGTCAACGGGTGGGTAGTGAAAGCGCTGTCTTCCAAGGCCAAGACCTCGTCGCGGCTTCCGGGCCGACGGGTGACCGGGACGGTGGAGCTGTGACTGAGCGCAAGGAGACGTTCGCGGTTGGTCCCCATCCGCGTTTGGAGCTGAGACTCGCGACGGGAGATGTACGAGTTGTGTCGGGCCCGGCCGGTGCGGTAGACGTCAATGTCCGTGGTACCAAGCCAGACGCCATCATCGTTGAGCAGATCGGCGACACGATCCTCATCCGTCAGGAAACCGGGCGCTGGTCGGCCGGCGCATTCGACATGACGGTGCACGCTCCTCCAGGGATCGACGTGGAAGCGGCACTCGCTTCGACGGATCTCACGATTGAGGTCGATGTCACCGACCTCGCGGTGAGTGTCGCTTCTGGAGACATTCGGGCTCGCAGGGTTGGACGTGACGCCAGCGTGAAGAGCGCGTCCGGAGATGTGGAAATTGATGAAATTGGCGGCAAACTCCGAGCGACGGCCGCCTCAGGTGACGTGACCATCGGGGCCGTCTCTGGCGACGCAACCTGTTCGACGGCTTCGGGCAACGTTGCCGTGGGCGTGGCCAAGGGGGATACAGCCGCCAAGTCTGCCTCGGGTGACGTGATTATTGATGAGTTCTGCGGGCGTGATCTGCCGCGGCAAGACGGTTTCGGGTGACATGAGGGTCGGGGTCGGCTCGGGGAGTCCGGGTTGATGTTGATTTGCAGAGCCTCACGGGGAATCTGCAGCTCCCCTCGAGCCCCTCGGAGGTGGCGGCCGGGGGAGGCCGACCCGCCGTCCGGATCTCTTTCAAATCGGTTTCCGGGGACTTCGTACTGGTTGAGTCGGTCCGTCCCCGCCGCGAGCTCGAAGGTTAGGTCCCGAGCCCGGGTTCCCGGTGCGTTCGATGGGTCGACGGCATTCGCTTCGAACCGACCACCGACGCTGTCAAACCTCTACGCAGGGGTCCTGAGAGTCACAGCGACACCAGACGCTCCAACCAGGACCATGCCGGCTACATCCTCGATGGAGAACGTAACGCCGACAATGGCATGAGCTCCGCGCGCCAGGCCTTCGTCGAGCATGCGCCGGACGGCGCCTTCCCTGGCGATGGATACTTCCGCGGCCACTGCCTCTGTTGAAACCGGATCGATTGAGATATCTCCGGAAACCAACCCGAGGTAGATGTCGATGTCCCATCCGGCGACAGATTCGCCGCTGGTCACTATGGGCCGCCACGTTGACCGACCCTCTTCGTCCTCGACCCAGCCTTGATGAGCTTCGCGATAGCGAACGCCCCATTCAACCGGGAATCGATGACGGCGGAGGTCTCCAGCGCTGCGTGATCCTCGCCGTCGACGTCCAGATCGACGTCGTTCGTCTGCTGCATCGTTCAAACCGGTAGATCCGATCGACGCGGTAGCTCCCACAGCCACGACCGACTCGTCGATGTCATCGAGGTCTTGAACCAGAACCGGGGTTTCGTCGGTGGTTTCGTCGGCGTCTATCGAGGTCTTCGGCGGGGAGTGGGGTTTCGTCGGTGTGGTCTGTTTCGGAGGGGGTTTGGGTGTCGGCGGACCACCAGCTGGGTGCGGCTGGTTCGGTGGTTTCGTCGGCGTCTCGTCGAGGTCTTCGACGAGGGAGTGGGGTTTCGTCGGTGTGGTCTGTTTCGGAGGGGGTTTGGGTGTCGGCGGACCACCAGCTGGGTGCGGCTGGTTCGGTCGTGGTTTCGTCTTGGTGGTTTCGTCGGAGGGGGTCTCGAGGTCGTCGTGAGTCGATCCGGTGAGTTCGGCGAGAGCAGCACCCAATTCGTCTTCGCCTACATATTCGTCCGGGTCGGAATCGATGAAGGCGGCTTGATCAACATCCCCAGCCTCTTGGGTGTCGTCGCCGGCGGGTTCGATGGTGGTGTCGTGGGTTTGGAGGTCGGTGGCGAGGGCGTCTGCGTAGCTGTCGAGGTCTTCGGTCGGGAGTTCTTCGATGACGTTCTTGGGTGTCGTCGTCGGCGGGTTCGATGGTGATGTCGTGGGTTTGGAGGTCGGTGGCGAGGGCGTCGTGCGTAGCTGTCGAGGTCTTCGGTGGGGAGTTCTTCGATGAGTTCTTGGGGCTCGTCGTCGGCGGGTTCGACGACGGTCTCATCGGTTCGGCCAAAAGCCTCGGCCGCCTCCTTGAGTAGGGCTTCGGCCTGGTCGTCATGCCCGGTGAGGTCGTGCAATTCGCTGTAAACACCGGGGGAGGAGTCCATATCGACGTCACCCACCCCGCTGGTTGTCCTCGATCAACGATTCTCCCTCTCCGGCCATCTCGAACTGGTCCTCGGCGAAGGGGGTCTCGGGAGATTCCGGGGTCGCCAGATCGGCGATCGAGGCTTCGATCTCCCGCGGCGTGAACGTCTGATACGTGTCCTCCGAATCGCCATCTTCGGATTCCTCGGTGTCGTCGACCGACCCGATGAACGGTGGCTGGTCGGGTTCAGTCTCGACGATCATCCAAGAAGGCAGCTCTTCGGGCAAATCATCGTCGCCGGCCATCTGGTCACCGGTGAGTGGCGGAGGTGATTCCCATCGGTTCGCTCAGGTCGGGGAGGTGGCTCTTCCGGAGCGGCCGCTTCGTCGAAGGCAGGCGGTTGGTCGTCCTCGCTATCCGATCCAGCAGATTCTTCTGATTCCGAGGAATCGCTGCTCTCGTCATCTCCGTTTCCCTGGACGGAACTGACAACGCTCTGGGCAGCGGCGATCATCTGCGACAGCGGTGTGCGCGAGGGAGCCTTGAATGTGTAGCCGTCTTCCTCGGCATCAGCAGATTCCGGGGACGCATCTTCATGGTCACCTTCTGCGGTTCTTCTTCGGCTTCGAAGGACCGGGACTCTTCAGAAGCGGACATCCATTCCTCAGTTTCGACCTCATCTTCTCCGGGTCGACCGACGGCATCCGCGGCTTCATCGAGGGGGTGTCGGTTGGTGATTCGACAGGTGCTTCGGCTGCGAAAGGCACATCCGGTTCGATGTCCTCATCTGGACCCGTCTCGACGTCAACGTCCGCCTCGAAGCCTTCCGGTTCGGGCCACGCAGATTCAATCTCGATTTCTTCAGAGTCCTCGATAGGCAAACCCCAAGGATCGCCTGCAGTAAAGTCGTTGTCTCCCACGTTTCCTCCGCCTGCGAGGATACCCTATACCTAGCCAAGACAGGTTCTTTCCCGCTATGAAGATCTCCATCATTACGTTGTTCCCGGAGTTTTTTGCATCTCCGTTGACCGTCAGCGTCGTCGGGCGAGCGTGCGACGAGGGCCGTCTCGAAGTCTTGCTCGTTGACCTCCGCACCTTCGGTCACGGTGCCTACCGACAGGTTGACGATGCTCCATTTGGAGGGGGTCCGGGAATGGTGCTCATGGTCGAACCTTTGACTGCTGCACTCGAGTCGGTGGGAAACAGCCACAAGGTTCTGTTCACACCCGGTGGCACCCCCCTGCATCAAAACACCCTCGATCGATGGGCGACCGAGTCACACATCACGTTCGTGTGCGGTCGATACGAGGGGGTCGACGAACGGGTGGCCGAACACCTGGTCGATGAGCAGGTGTCGCTCGGGGATTACGTCCTGGCGGGTGGAGAGGTCGCTGCCCTGGCTGCGATCGAAGGTGTTGCGCGACTCCTGCCGGGTGTACTCGGAAACCCGGAGTCGGCAGGATCGGAGTCCTTTCGCGAAGGACTCCTCGAGGAACCGCACTACACCCGGCCGGCCGTGTTTCAGGGATGGCAAGTTCCTGAGGTGCTCCTCTCCGGAGACCACGCCAAGATCGACGCATGGCGTCGCGAGCAGCGACTCCGCCGTACACAGTCACGCCGGCCGGACCTGGTTGCGGGCGACCCTGGAGAGGTCGATTAGCAACGGCGCGTATGGGTGGTACACTCCTTGCCGGCTGAACGCCTCTGCCGTACGGCCACCCGCGAAGGAGTTCCCGATGAACAAGCTTGATCACCTCGAAAGCGCGTACGTGCGCGACGACCTTCCGAATTTCAAAGCCGGCGATACGGTGCGAGTGCACGTTCGGGTTGTTGAGGGTGGGCGCGAGCGAGTGCAGCTCTTCGAAGGCGTGGTTATCGCCAGGAAGGGTGGAGGTGTCAACGACACGTGCACGGTGCGGAAGATCAGTTTTGGCGTTGGGGTTGAACGCGTGTTTCCGGTGCACGCCCCGATCATCCACAAGATCGAGGTCGTTCGTAGAGGTGATGTTCGACGAGCCAAGTTGTACTACCTCCGCGACCGGGTCGGAAAAGCTGCGCGTATCAAAGAACAGCGCTGAAGGCGGCCGGCTCGCCGGGCCAATGCTGACATGACCGAGCCTCCTCGCTCTTTCGATCCCGAAGAATCCTCGCCTTTGGTTCCGGAATCCGACGGTACGGCCAAGAAGAAGTCCCGGGTTTCGTTTCTCGTCGAATTACCCATCCTCGTGCTGGTTGCCCTGATGGTGGCTGTGCTCATCAAGACCTTCCTCGTACAAGCTTTCTACATTCCCTCCGGGTCAATGATTCACACATTGGAAATCAACGACCGGGTCCTCGTGAACAAGCTGAGTTATCTCTTTGGCGAACCCGAACAGGGTGACGTCATAGTCTTCGATCCTCCCTTCGGCGTCGAACAGGAGGCCGAACCCCTTCTGCAGGCCATCGTTCGCAATGTTGCCGAGTCATTGGGGTTGAGGACGCCAGCGGTTGAGGATCTGATCAAGCGGGTGGTGGCGGTCGGGGGACAAGAGCTCGAAGTCAAGGACAGCCAGGTTCTGATCGACGGTGTCCCTCTCGATGAACCGTATCTCGACGAATCGGCGTTCATGCCTGACTTCGGGCCCGTTGAGGTTCCCGCCGGCACCGTGTTTGTGATGGGTGACAATCGTCCTCGCAGTCAAGACAGCCGGCGTTTCGGTCCGATCCCGACCGATTCGATCGTCGGTCGGGCTTTCGTCCGCGTCTGGCCATTCGATCGCTGGGGCGGACTCTGAGGCCTTCATGCTTCTGTCACACCCGGGCAGTAGAACTCGAAATGGTCTCGAACCGAAACGCCAAGAAGCTCAGCCGGATAGGTATGATCGCCGATAACGAGGGAGAACCGGCGTTGCCCGATCGAGAGCCACAGTAATGAACGAAGAAGACCTCGAACGATACGAATCTGAAGTTGAGCTTCAGATATATAAGGAATATCGGGATGTTCTGCCCATGTTCCGGTATGTCGTTGAGACCGAACGTCGCTTCTACCTGGCCAATCGCGTCACGCTGAACAAACACCAGGAGGACGGTTCGGTGCATTTCGAGGTTGAGCTCGAGGATGCATGGGTATGGGACATGTACCGGCCGGCCCGGTTCCTCCAAAAGGTTCGGGTGCTGACCTTCAGAGACGTGAACATCGAAGAATTGGAGCCGGGCGTTCAGCTCTAACTCCGCAACAGCTCGCTGCCGCCGGCGAAATGCTCGCCGCGTACTTCCTGCAGAGTCGGCGAGCCAGGATCATCGACCGGAACGTGCGGGTCGGGCGTGGTGAAATCGACCTGGTGATCGCCCTCGGCCGTGAGCGGGTGGCCGTCGAAGTGAAGACGATTCAGACCGGCGGCCTTGATGACCCGGCCTTCGCGTTCACTGAGAAGAAGGCCGATCAGGTTCGCCTCCTCGCCAACCGGCTTGGCATTTCCCGGGTCGACCTCGTAGCGATCTCGATCGGGCGGGCGGGTATCGATATCCGCTGGATACCTGAGGTGGCCTGAGACGGTCAACGCAAGTGGGGCCGGCGCCTCCGCTGCTCTTTGAACCAACAGCCGCGATGCCAGTGCCTTCTCAGGTCCGGCGCGCTTTCGGGAATGACGACCAGATGGAAGATGCCCACTTCAATGAAACCGTTGCACCCCGGGCAGGCATACCGTTTGCGGGCCGCGTACGGCTGGACCGGTGTAACGATTTCGTCTAGTTGGAAAGAGCTGCCCATAGCATGGCCCCTAGTGCCGCTGCGATGGCGATGACCATGATCGCCACATCCACGAGCGTCCTCTTCTGTTCCCGGAACGGGTTCAATCCCATGGCACCATGGTATTGGTTTCGCCTGCTTGTCCCTGTCATTCGGTCGTGGAACGTGTCGGTGAGGCCTGAGAGCGAACAGGTCCGCAGCCTCCTACCCTTGCCGTCATGATCACCATTGCCGACCATGCCGCGATACGAACCGTCACGATCGACCGCCCCGAGCGAAAGAACGCCATTCCTCCCGACGGATGGCAGCGTCTGCGGGATGCTTTCGCCGATTTTGAATTGTCTGACCAAAGAGTCTTGGTCCTCACGGGGGCGGGTGGTGATTTCTGTTCGGGTGCCGATGTGTCCCTCGATTCCGGGAGCTTGACGGCGCTGCAAAGTGTCGCCGGACGGTACGACCGCATGCAGGTGGTTGGTACGGCGGCGGAGTTTCTGCACCGGATTACGAAGCCGACGATTGCAGCAGTCGATGGGGTTGCCGCCGGTGCTGGTCTGAACCTTGCCCTGGGTTGCGATGTGGTCATCGCCACCACCCGAGCGAGGTTCTCGGCCCTCTTCGTGCGCCGAGGCCTCGTTATGGACTTCGGAGGCACGTGGCTGCTGCCCCGTCTCATCGGTCTGCAACATGCCAAAGAGCTGGCGCTGTCGGGAAGGATGGTGCCTGCCGAAGAGGCTCGTGACCTGGGGATAGTTACGCGCCTGGTGGGCCCCGAAGAGCTGGCGACTGCAGTGGGGGCCATGGCGGACGGCTTTCTGGCGGGCAGTCCACTGGCCCAGGCGATGATCAAGACGGGGTTGAACCGGTCTGCAGGTTCGTCCTTTGAAGAATCGCTGGCTTTCGAAACCTATGCCCAAACGATCTGTCTCGGTTCTGAAGACGCAGTGGAGGGCATGAGCGCGTTCCTCGAAAAGAGGCAAGCGAACTTCACGGGTCGGTAATCCCCGGCCCGGGCGGGGAGGGTCAGTCCACGTGACCGGGGGCGCGAGGGATCTCGGCGAAGGCAGAGCGACGATTCGTGACGATCTCTGCAGCAATCTGGTCAAGTGAGTCGATCAACCAGAGGTAGGCGGCCTCGCCCTCCCGGAAGTCGGCCTTGGCCATTCCCTGGATTCGTCCTTGCGTCTGCAATTGCTTCACCTGGCGGAAGTTGTTGCTCGGCTCGGTCGTATAGACACCGAGGGTCTTGCCACCCTGGCGGTTGAGAATAGAGAAGACCGGCACATCGCTCGGCCCGTCGGCGATATACACCATGTTCCGGATGGGAACGCGACGTTGCTCCTCTGCCATCAACGCATTGACGTCGATTCCGGCATTGCGGTTGACCCCTTTGTTGATCTCGAACACGGCCCGGGTCTTGGAGGTGTTGTCGATCATGTAGCCGAGCATGCTGATCGGATGCGGGTCGCTATCGATGCCAAGCGTCTCGAGATAGCCGGGTAGTGCCGCCCGCTCGATGAAATCGTTTGCCCAGATCCCGTCGATGATGCCTCCAATCGGACTTCCTTCGATCATCGGACGGATACCGGTCGACACAACGTAGTGCTCTACGTCGATGTCTTCGTGGGCATAGTCGGGGATCGATGCGACATGGTTCCGGGTTGCCGTGAAGAACTCAGGGATACCCGGGCTCATCTCCAGCTCTTCTCCCAGTTCCCTGAGCCGCCTGCGGGTCAGTCCCGGGAACTTGCCCTCCCTGACGTAGGTCAAGATATGTCCGAGATAGGCAGAGTCGCGAGCGATCGTGATACCCCGTTCCCGGTAGTACTCCACGAGCCCGTCGACCTCTGCCCAGAAGCGGGAAGGATCAACCCCGTACGAAGCAAAGAGGGGGTCCTGCTGGTTGCCGGGGATCAGGGTCTTGTCGAAGTCCCAGATGAAAGCGATGGTGGTCTGTGTATACAGCGGGGCGGGCATCTCACGGTAACTCGGGTCGACCGAAGAGGACGCCATTGCCGGCATCCCACCACGGCTGCAGGGTGACGTCGACACCGCGCAGATGGCGGTGTGCGGCTCCAAGGAGTTCGGTCGGAACCAGCGTCCACACATCCCAACCGGCTCGCGAGAAACCGTCGAGCGTCGCCGGGTAGAGGGAGAGGTCGCCGTTGTGGGGTATCACGATTTCGATACGGTTGTCCGCCCGAGCAACGAGGCCGTGGAGCCGCCCACCAGGGATACGGTCGTCCCGCAACTCGACGGAGTCGATGGTTTCGATCGCTATCCGTCGAACTGCGTAAACCTGAGCGCAAGCTGCCAGCACGGTCTCAACATCAGTCGTTTCGGTTTGCATCGCCAGCGCCAAGAGCCCCTCCGGATTCGCAGTAGTTACATCAGTGTAGTTTCGAGGGCTCTCTGTCTCAAAGACCTAGTCACTATGAGCGGACGAGGAACCACTCTCGATTGCCGGGCGGGTGGTGCCGATAAGGAACCAAAGGCAAAGAGGAGTGTCCGATATGGCCGACAAACGGAAGAGTTGCGGAAACAGCCACCAATTTCGTGAGCACAGCATTGGCGCCGGATTGACTCGCAAGATCTGCACCGGATGTGGCTTGCTCGAGATCGGTCAGGGTCGGCGAGTCGTCCTCGTGGAAGAGGACTGGGACAGCGAAGTCGCGTCCCTTTTCGTCAAAGCGAGCTGAAGCGGTAGACGCTTCGTTTCTCTACGGAGATAGCTCCGAGGCCGGATTCGGTGAGGCTTCCGTGCCATGGCCGACACTCGCCGGCGGTGGTGACAGGGACCGGCGCAGGGGAGTGATTCGACTGCGGTAACGCGTTCGGCTTGCGACAAAGCTTTTCGTCACACCCGGGACGTACGTTCGTTCCATGTTCTCAGCAATCACATCTGTTGCTTTGGTCGGCGTCGAACCGAGGCCCGTGCGGGTCGAGGTCCATGTGGGGAGCCAGGGTCCTAAGTTCATGCTGGTGGGTCTTCCCGACACAGCCGTACGGGAAGCCAAGGATCGGGTTCGAGCTGCGATGGCGTCGTCGGGCTACCGGTTTCCGAGCCGCCGGGTGACCGTCAATCTGGCCCCCGCCGACCTTCCCAAAGCAGGATCAGCCTATGACCTCCCCATTGCCCTGGGAGTGTTGGCCGCATCGGGTGCCGTACCTGAGGGGGTCGCCGGGGTGGTTGCGCTCGGCGAGCTGGCCCTGGACGGATCCGTGCGTGAAGCCCGGGGTGGGCTGGCGGCCGGGTTCGTCGCTCGCGACATGAACAAGCCGTGCATCTTGGCCGGGATGGCAGCCGGACAAGCAGCACTGGTGAAAGGCGCCAACGTGCGCAGCATTGGATCACTGGTCGAAGCGATCTCGGTGGCGCTTGGTGAGAGTCCCGGGGGACCCGTGTCGGATCCGCCCCACCATCGCTCCGAGCCCGA
Source organism: uncultured Actinomycetota bacterium (assembly GCA_963718995.1). GTDB lineage: Bacteria > Actinomycetota > Acidimicrobiia > Spongiisociales > UBA4744 > UBA4744. The sequence continues at coordinate 393,934 of CAVRAP010000020.1, read as the reverse complement.
GATAGATCTTGCCGAGGTGCGCGGGCAGGCTTATGCGCGTCGCGCCCTGGAGATAGCGGCCGCCGGCGGCCACCACCTTCTGTTGTCTGGACCTCCCGGGTCAGGGAAGACCATGTTGGCCCGGTGTTTGCCCGGCCTCCTTCCGCTCCTTGATGACGATGAGCGGCTCCAAGTGGCTCAAGTCTGGTCGGCCGCCGGCCGGCATGCCGTGCCCCCGGCGACCCCGCCCTTTTGTGCACCTCACCACACCGCCACCACGCCGGCCATCGTCGGGGGCGGAAGCGGTATGCCCGTACCGGGCGAGGTGAGCCTGGCCCATCGCGGTGTGCTTTTTCTCGACGAGTTCGGAGAATTCCCTCTGCCGGTTCTCGATGCACTTCGTCAACCGGTTGAGTCTGGTCACGTGGTCATCGCCCGCAAGGGGATCTCGGTCACCTTCCCCGCTGCGCTGCAGCTCATCGCGGCGACCAATCCTTGTCCATGCGGTTTCAGCGGTGATTCCATCAAACCGTGCCGGTGCTCTCCTCGGGCAATGGATCGCTATCACCGGAAATTCTCAGGCCCACTCATCGATCGATTTGATGTGCGAGTCGTCGTCGGCCGCCCGGAGCGGGGCGGTCTGATCGGCCCACCCGGCGAGTCGAGCGAAGTAGTTCGTGGGCGTGTGGAAGCTGCCCGGGCTCTGCAATCGGGGCGGGGTCAACTCAATAGATCATTGGGTCGTTCTCAACTCGACGCGCTCGCATGGGAGGCGGGGGCGGTTCGTCTGTTTCACGCCGCGGTCGAGCGCTTCTCCGTCACGGGTCGCGGGTACGACCGGGTTCGGAGGGTGGCACGTACGATCGCCGATCTGGACGGCGCGCTTGAGGTCGGCGAAGCGCATGCGGCGGAAGCCCTGGGGTTTCGGGGCGAGTGGTGATGACCGACGATCTCCTCAGACTGGCTTATGTGGGAATGCATCCCGACCGTCGATGCCGGCTCCTCGAAACCCATGGTGGAGTTGGGGGATTATTGCGAGCGGTTCGGGACGGACGGGTCGAGGTGCCGGAACGGGCCCGTCTGGCAGCCCTGGTCGATCCGGCCACGCGGCGAGAGGAGCTGGCGGTGGCTGGAGTCGAGGTCGTTGTACGAGGGCAGGCCACGTTCCCTGGACACCTGGCGGAACTTCCCGATACCCCCGACCTGCTGTTTGTGCGGGGAGCGATGATCCCCGATCGCGGGGTTGCGGTGGTTGGATCGCGCAAGGCGACTTCCTACGGTCGGGGCCTCGCCCGGGCGTACGGGGCAGCGCTTGGATCGTCAGGATGGCCGGTCATCAGTGGCCTCGCCCGGGGTGTCGACGGTGCCGCTCATCAGGGCACGCTGGATGTGGCGGGTCGGGGCATCGCAGTCTTGGGCTGTGGTTTGGACGTCTGGTACCCGCCCGAGCATCGCAGTCTCGGAGAGGGGCTGCTGGAAGCAGGCGGATGTGTTGTGAGCGAATACCCGCCCGGGGCGCCGCCACTCGGTTGGCGATTTCCACCGCGCAACAGGATCATTTCGGGACTGGCCGCGGCCGTCGTTGTCGTTGAGGCCGCCAAACTTGGGGGCGCGCTGATAACCGCCCGCCGAGCCCTCGAACAAGGTCGCGAGGTGCTGGCTACCCCGGGAGATGTCACCAGATCGACTTCGGAGGGTTGCAACCTGCTCATTCGAGACGGGGCGATTCCCGTGCTCGGACCCGATGACCTGATCGAGGCGATCTCGCTGATCCTTGGCCCGCCACCCGTCTCGGGTGAGCCGGTGGGGCAGGGCGACGCCCTGGTTGACGCGCTGGGGCCGGTTGGTCGCAGCGTCGATTCGCTCGTGAGCACACTCGAGATGCCGGTATCCGAGGTGCTGGCTCAGATCGCGAGGCTCGAAACCGACGGACTGGTGGTGCAATCCGGTGGGATCGTGCACCGGAGGAAGGGCGGGCCGAAGGCACGGGCATCATCCGCGCCGTGACGCGTGAAAGCGAGGAACGTTGACCCGGACGCTGCGATCCGGCAAGGATAGGTGAATGCGATCACTTCCCGACCTCCCCGCGTGGGCAACCCAGCCCGTCGGGGACTTCCTCATCAGGCAGGGTTCGCAGCGCAACCTGTCCGTTCATTCGTTGGCCGCCTACCGACGGGACCTGAGCCAGTTCCTGGCCTTCTGCGACCGGGCAGGGGTCGGCAGCGTGTCGGAGGTTGACCGCAAGCTCGTGCGCAGGTTCGTCGCGTATCTCGATACGCTCGGTTATGCCCGGCGGTCGATCTCCCGGAAGACGTCCGCCGTGCGAGTGTTCTTTGCAGACCAGGCCCGTCGTGGGGAGGTCCTCCTCAACCCTGCAGACCAGGTGTCTCGTCCCCGCCGCCCGAAGACCCTGCCTCATGCGCTACCCCAGCGGGTGGTCAGAGATGTGTTGGATTCATTGCAGGGACGGTCGCCACTCGAATTGCGAGACCGGGCAATTCTCGAGTTCTTGTACGCAACCGGGGTGCGTGTCTCCGAGCTGACGGCCTTGCGGATCGGTGAGGTGCAGGACCAGGAATTTGTCCGAATCACCGGCAAAGGCAACCGCCAGCGCACGGTTCCGCTTGGTAGGCCCGCACGAGATGCGGTAGATCGATACCTGGCTTCGGGCCGACCGACCCTGGCCGGCCCGACCGCCGGTGACCATCTCTGGGTGGGCGCACGAGGCGGCCCGCTCGAGCCGCGCGGCATCCGGCGCATCGTTCACAACAGGTCGGCAACCTTCCCTCATGCCTACCGTCACTCCTTCGCCACGCACCTTCTGGAAGGTGGGGCCGATCTCCGAGCGGTTCAGGAATTACTCGGACACGTTGAACTAGCCACCACGCAGATTTACACTGCTGTAACTCGCGATCATCTCAGGTCAACATATGAACGAAGCCACCCGCGAGCCTGACGACGCCGCGGAGCGACATGTCCGCGAGCTGTGGGAAAGGTTCAAGGCAACAGGAGACGAACAAGCCCGGGAGGGCTTGATCCTGCAGTACTCGCCACTCGTCAAGTTCGTGGCGGGTCGCGTCGGGGTCGGTCTCCCGCGTAACGTCGAGCAATCAGACCTGGTTTCCTATGGCATCTTCGGTTTGATCGACGCCATCGATAAATTCGATCTCGAGCGGGGAATCAAGTTCGAGACGTACGCAATCAGCCGTGTCAAAGGCGCCATCCTCGATGAGTTGCGGGCTTTGGACTGGGTTCCTCGATCGGTGCGTGCCCGGGCCCGGGAAATTGAACGGTCGATGGCAGAGCTAGAGCACAAACTGCACCGAACTCCCACTGAGGAGGAGCTAGCTGCGAAGGTGGACATGCCGCTCGAGCAGCTGCTCGACGCTCTCGCGGAGATCTCAACGCTCGGTTTGGTCGCACTCGACGAACTACTGTCGCCGGACCGAAATTCTGCTGCCGTTGGTGATCTCGTCCCCGACCGGAAAGGGACAAATCCGGAAGCCGCGTTTCAAATCGAAGAGATGAAACGGGTTCTCGCAGATGCCGTCAACCGTCTGCCGGAGCGGGAACGTTTGGTCGTGACGCTCTACTACTACGAAGGCTTGACCTTGGCTGAGATCGGCAGTGTGCTGGGGGTGACGGAGTCGCGTGTCTGTCAGATCCACACCAAGTCCGTCATGAGCCTGCGGAATCGGATGACGGAGCCCTCGTTCCGCTAGAAACGGCTTCGCGGCAATCTGGTACACTTCCGGCCCAATTCGCACGCTCACTGCACACTCCCGTCGGTCGGGACGCTTAACGCGTTCTGAGGGAGAGGCCTTGCGGCCGAACGCACAACCAAGTGCCAGGGTGAGCGGAGGACCAACCGAACAAAGGAGAGAGCAGTGGCAGCAGTCACTATGAAGCAACTGCTGGAGGCAGGTGTCCACTTCGGGCACCAGACCCGCAGATGGAACCCGAAGATGGAGCCGTATATCTACGGCGAACGAAACGGGATCCACATCGTCGACCTCCGGCAAACCCTCGACCAGGTGCAACGGGCCTACGATTTCGTCCGGGACACAGTGGCAGCCGGCGGATCCGTGCTTTTCGTCGGAACGAAGAAGCAGGCCTCGGGCGCCATCCAGGACGCCGCCGAACAGGCGGACATGCCCTACGTGAACTTCCGCTGGCTGGGTGGCATGCTCACGAACTTCGCGACAATTCAGAAGCGCATCTATTACATGAAAGAGCTGGAGGCCATGGAAGTCTCCGGCGAGATGGGCCTCCGTCCGAAGAAGGAACGGCTTCGCCTGCGTCGCGAGTTGGAGAAACTGCAGCGGGTTCTCGGTGGGGTGCAATCGATGACCTCGCTTCCGGACATCCTCTTCACCATTGATCTCAACAACGAACAGATCGCACTCCGCGAGGCGGCCCGACTCAAGATACCGGTCGTAGCTCTGGTCGATACGAACTGTGATCCCGATCTCATTGATGTGGTCATCCCGGGTAACGACGATGCGATCCGCTCGGCACACCTGGTTTCTTCGGTGATCGCAGCTGCTTGTCAGGAAGGGCGGGAGATCGCTCTCAAGGGCACGGCCGCTGAAGAGCCCGATGGCGACCCTGAGGAGGCGTCGTGACCGACTTCACCGCCCAGGATGTGCAGAAGCTTCGCAAGGACACCAACGTTGGAATGATGGATGCCAAGAAGGCGCTGTCTGAAACCGGCGGCGACTACCAGCAGGCGAAGGACTACCTCCGCGAAAAGGGTCTGGCGGATGCCAAGAAGCGGGCCGATCGAGACGCCAATCAGGGAACCATCGGGGTATACGTCCATCACCAGTTTGATCGTCCGGTGATGGGGGTGATCGTAGAACTGGCCAGCGAGACGGACTTCGTTGCCAAGAGCCCCGAATTCCAGGACGTCGCCGATGACGTTGCCATGCACATTGCCGCCGCAGCACCCCGCTGGGTGTCCAAAGAACACGTTCCGCCCGATGCCGTCGAGAAAGAGCGGGATCTGATAGCTCGTCAAGCGGCCAACGAAGGCAAGCCCGACGCCATCATCCCGAAAATCGTCGAGGGAAAAGTCAACTCGTTCTATGAGGACTTCGTTCTCTCCGACCAGAAGTTCGTCAACGCCGAGAAGTTCGATGGAACCGTCGGCGAGCTTGTTGCGCGCCTAGCTGCCAAGATGGGGGAGAACATCGGCGTCAAACGGTTTGCCAGGATCGCAGTAGGCGAGCAAGAGGACTGAAGCGGACCCACGGAGGGGAGTCAGGGTCATGTACCGACGGGTCGTACTGAAGCTCTCAGGGGAGTCTTTTGCTGATCCGGCTCTCGGGTACGGCATCGATCCTCTCACCGTCAAACGAGTAGCCACCGAGATAGTCGAAGCCCACTCGGGTGGTGTCGAAATTGCCGTTGTGGTCGGTGGTGGCAACATTTTCCGAGGGGTGTCGTCTGCCGCGGCCGGCATGGATGCCGCCAGCGCCGACTATATGGGCATGCTGGCCACGGTCATCAACGCGCTCGCACTCCGCGATGCGCTCGAAAAGGCCGGAGTGCCGAGCCGCGTCCAGAGCGCCATCACCATGCAGCAGCTGGCCGAGCCCTATATCCGCCTCCGCGCCATTCGCCACCTCGAGAAGGGCAGAGTGGTCATTTTCGCGGCCGGGACCGGCAATCCGTTCTTTACGACCGATACGGCTGCGGCGTTGCGAGCTGTGGAAATCAGCGCGCAGGTGGTGCTCAAAGCCACCCGGGTGGACGGTGTCTACGACGAAGACCCGCACACCAATCCGGCCGCTCAGATGTATGAAGAACTCACCTACATGGAGGTTCTTGCTCAGGGCCTCAAGGTCATGGATTCGACGGCAATTACCATGTGCAAGGACCACGAGTTACCGATCGTTGTGTTCAACATCAGCACCCATGGCAACATCGTGAAAGCGGTCCAAGGGGAACGCATTGGTACGCTGGTTCACTGACGGGAGAGGATGATGATCGAAGAATTCCTGGCCGAAGCAACGCAGAAGATGGATTCGGCCATCGAGCACGTCCAGGGAGAGTTTGGAACGATTCGCACCGGCAGAGCCAACCCCGGGATCCTCCATCGGGTCATGGTTGATTACTACGGGACGCCGACGCCTCTGCAACAGCTGGCCTCCTTCTCAGTCCCGGAACCGCGTCTCCTGGTCGTGTCGCCGTACGACAAGTCCTCGATGGGCAATGTGGAGAAAGCCATTAATGCTGCAGGTTTGGGACTCAACCCGGCCAACGACGGGAGCGTGATCCGCTTGGCCTTTCCGCCGCTCACCGAAGAACGCCGGAAAGATTTGATTCGAGTGGTGCGGAACATGGCCGAGGAGGGCCGGGTCGCAATCCGCAACACCCGGCGTCATATCAAAGACGGCCTCGAATCTCTCGAGGGTGAGGTTTCCGAAGATGACATCCGGCGGGCCGAAAAGGAACTGCAGGACATCACCGATGGTCACACGTCCCGAATCGACGAGCTCTTGGAACACAAAGAGCAGGAACTGCTCGAGGTATGAATGTGGACGGAAGCGATGATCGACCCGAGGACGGCGGAACAGGCGGCGAGGTAGTCCCGTTCCCGGCTGGTCGCCACCCGTCGCAATGGCCGGGCGGGGATGCCTCCGACGATGAAGACGTCGATGAATCCGAGCCTGCGGCCGGAGATTATGAACCGCTCCAGGACGAGGTGCTCCACCCGGACGCGGACACGTACGATCTCGATGCGCGACGCGGTGCGAAGCCTCCCACGCCTGAAACCGCAGACCCGGCAGCCCCGGACGATCCGGGTGATGAAGCCGGGGAGCTCAAGGTCGAGCAGACGATTGCGGGAGCCGTGGATGACGAAGACGACGACTTCGAGGATTTTGCTACCGGGGCTAGTTCATTCGACGAGTTCACCCGGGAGGACTACATCCGGGCAACTACTCAGGAGTACCAGGGCCTCGCCGACTCGATCGCCGAGGCTGCGGGTGAGAAGATCCAGATGCAGGCCGTGGCGGCCTCCATGCCGGGTATCGAAGCCGGCCTCGTTGGATTTGATGACGTCACCGGCGAACAGTCTCACGTGATCCCCCCGGAGCCACGCGGCCCTTCTGACTTGAGCCTGCGGGCGGTGACCGGGCTTGTGTTGGTCGCGCTGCTGATCGGGGCGATCATTCTCGGAGGATTTTGGCTGTGGTTGTTCGTGCTGGGCATCGTGATCGTTGCGCTTGGCGAGTTCTATGCGACGGTCCGCCGGCAAGGATTCGCTCCGGTCAGCATCTTCGGGTTGCTCGGGGGGGTCGGCGCCTTTGCGGCAGCCTACGCAGCTGAAGGCAATACCCCGTTGGCTATTGCGGGAGCCGTCGGCATGACGCTCGTCGCGACGACTTTCTGGTATGCCGTCGTGCCACGTCGGAGTCCGTTGGTCAATGCGGCCGTTACGATCTTCGGGATGGCCTGGGTGGCAGGACTCATGGCCTTTGCGGTGCCGATCATCCTGGCGCCGCGCTATCAGCAGCTGATCCTCGCCCTGGCATTCCTTACCGGTCTCTTTGACATAGGGTCATATTTCGTCGGGCGCGCCGTCGGCGATCGGCAACTGGCCAAGGTGCTTTCACCCAAGAAGACCATCGAAGGCCTTCTGGGTGGCGCTATCACGGCGGTGGCCGTGGGCGCAGGTCTTTCCTACATCGATTGGTTCGGATTCGAGCTGCGGGACGGTCTCCTCCTGGGAGTGGTCGTTTCCTTCGCGGCGCCCCTGGGCGACCTGGCCGAGTCCATGGTGAAGCGGTCTCTCAACACGAAGGACATGGGAGCGATTCTGCCGGGTCATGGAGGTCTGCTCGACCGCATCGACAGCTTTATCTTCACCGTGCCTGCCTGTTATGTGCTGTTTCTCTGGCTCGGGTTCCTGGCCTAGCCCTGTGACGGGGAAGCAAGCCAAACCTCTGGTCTTGCTGGGCGCCACCGGTTCAATCGGAACGCAGGCGCTCCAAGTTGCCGTCCGCATGGGTATTCCGGTATCGGCCGTGGCTGCCCGCCGGGGTTCAGACGACCTCATCGCGATCGGGGCTGCTCACCCCGGGTGTCTCGTAGGTGTTACGGCTCCGACCCGAGACGAGGAGCAGCGATTCATGGCGGAGTTTGGTGATCGGGTCCGTTTTGGGCCTGAGGCCCTCGTCGAGTTAGCGGCACAGGACGGCTGTGTCGTCGTCAATGGAGTGGTCGGATTTGCCGGCCTTCCTGCAACATTGAGTGCCCTGGCCGCCGGTAATCGATTGGCGTTGGCCAACAAGGAAAGCCTGGTTGCGGCCGGTCCGGTAGTTCTTGAAGCGCTTGCCCGAAGTGCCGGACAGCTGATCCCGGTCGACTCTGAGCATTCCGCTCTCTTCCAGTGTCTGGTTGGAGAACCGCGTTCGGCGGTCCGGAAGTTGGTCCTCACCGCGTCGGGAGGTCCGTTCTTCGGCCTTCCCCGGGAAGAACTGGCCACGGTGACTCCGGAGCAAGCTCTGCGTCACCCCACCTGGTCCATGGGGCCTCGCATTACCGTTGACTCGGCCACGCTCGTCAACAAAGGACTCGAGGTGATCGAAGCCCACCACCTGTTCGGGATACCGTTCGATGACATCGAGGTTGTCGTCCACCCGCAGAGCATCGTGCATTCGCTGGTCGAATTTGTCGATGGTTCACTGAAAGCCCATATGGGCGAGCCAGATATGCGGATTCCGATCCAGTATGCGATCACCTACCCAGATCGAGTGGAAGGCGCACAGGAGACTTTCGCTCTGGCCAATCGGGATCTGACGTTCCGAACTCCCGATCGGGAGGCTTTCCCGGCGCTCGACCTCGCCTATGAGGCCGGCCGACGCGGCGGATCGGCGCCGGCCGCGTTCAACGCCGCCGATGAGGTTGCCGTGGGTGCCTTCCTGGAGGGCCGGCTGGGTTTTCAGGGGATTTCCATGATTCTCGAGCAGACGCTGGCCGCCACCGGGTGGGATCCGATATCCACCGTGGCCGACGTCCTGGCGGCCGATCGCGAGGCGCGGGCCATAGCCTATGGTCTGGTAGGTGGCGCTTGTTGAGATCGGTTCCATCTAACGATGGCGGGCCGATATCCTTTGAGCTACTGGACCTGAAGGAGACGTAACGTGCTTGGTGGCATCTTCATGCTGGCCGCGGTGGTCACCTCGGTGATGATCCACGAGGCCGGCCATTACTTTGCGGCCCGGGCCACCGGGATGAAGGCAACCGAGTTCTTTTTCGGCTTCGGCCCAAAACTCTGGTCGACCACCCGCGGCGAAACCGAGTTTGGAATCAAAGCCTTTCCCTTGGGTGGCTATGTTCGCATCGCCGGTATGAATCCACTCGAAGAGGTCGATCCCGCCGATGTTGGGCGGACGTATCGCGAGAAGAAGTTTTGGCAGAAGAGCTTCGTGATCCTTGCCGGCGTGTCTCTCCATTTTGTCATTGCCTATGTGGTGATCTTCGGAGCCATCCTTGGGTTCGGCATCGACAATCCCGATGCTCCGCTGCCCGAGATATCTGTGGTTCAGCAGACCCTCGAGGACGGGACGACCACCCCTGCTGCGGCAGCGGGTATCAAAGCCGGAGACACGATTGTGGGCGTGGATGGCCTGGCCGTGGGCGGGTGGGAAGAGATCCGGGCGGCGCTGGCGGCCCGGCCCGGCGCTTCGATCGCCATCACCGTGGATCGGGACGGGGAACTACTCACCCTCTCAACCGCACTGTCCTCTGTCGCTGATCCCGACACCGGCGCTCAGGTGGGCTACCTCGGCGTAAGCCCGGCATACGAACGTGAGTCTGTGAGTTTTTTCAACGCAGCCGGTTTGGCCGGACGAGCTTTTGTGAACATCACCGGGCGAACCTTCGAAGCTCTCGGCAACCTCGTGAAACCGTCATCGCTGGCGCAGCTCGGTGGAGCATTCTTCGGAAACACCGATGTTCCGAACGAGATTCGACCGGTCAGCCCGGTCGGGATCGTTCGGCTGGGCACGGAAAGCGATTTCGAGCTCATGGTCAGCCTCGTGGCGATGGTCAACATCGTGCTGGGCATCTTCAATGGCCTCCCGCTGTATCCGCTCGACGGTGGCCAGTTCGCCGTCGCGGCCTACGAACGGATTACCCGAAGGGAAGCGGACGTCCGCAAGTTGGCACCGATAGCCGCAGCGGTGATGGCATTGGTTCTCTTCTTGTTCACCGTTGCGCTGTTTCTCGACATCGTCAATCCCATCACGCTGAACGGCTGATCCGGATGGCACCGGCAATCATCCCACGCAAACCAACCCGCCAGATTCATGTAGGCAAGGTGGGCGTCGGGGGAGATTCCCCGATCGCCGTGCAGTCGATGACCACAACGAAAACGGCCGATGTCGACGGTACGCTCAGTCAGGTCTACGCACTGTTCGGGGCGGGCGCCGATATCGTCCGCATCACCTGCAACGACGTGGACGCCGCCCAGGGTCTGGCGGAGATCGTTCCCCGATCGCCCGTTCCCATCATCGCCGACATCCACTTCCAATACCGACTGGCGTTGGCCGCTCTGGAGGCGGGGGTGCAGGGTCTCCGTCTCAATCCCGGCAACATTCGTAACGAACAGCACATCAAGACGGTGGCTCGCGAGGCGAAGGATCGGGGAGTCCCGATTCGGGTGGGCGTCAACGCCGGGTCGCTGGACAAGGATCTGCTCGATCAATACGGAGGCCCGGTTCCTGAGGCCCTGGTGGCCTCGGCTCTCAAGGAGATCGCCTACCTCGAGGATGTCGGTTTTACGGACATCAAGATCTCGGTGAAACACTCCCATGTCCCTTCCATGGTTGCTTCGTACCGTTTGCTGTCCGAGCGGATCGACTACCCGCTGCATCTTGGTGTCACCGAAGCAGGGCCACCCCCCGGCGGTCTGATCAAGTCGGTAGCCGGAATAGCAACGCTCTTGTTGGAAGGCATTGGTGACACGATCAGGTTCTCACTCACGGCCGATCCGGTTGAGGAGGCGAAGGCCGGCCGGCAACTACTCGAATACCTCGGCTTGCGTGAACGAAAAGGCCTGGATCTCATCGCATGTCCATCCTGTGGGCGCGCCGATGTCGACGTCATCGCCGTGGCCAACGAAGCCCAGCAGAAGCTCGAGGCCGCCAAACTCCCCATCCAGGTTGCCGTCATGGGGTGCGTTGTCAACGGCCCGGGGGAAGCCCGGGAAGCCGACATCGGTATCGCCGCCGGTAAAGGCAAAGGCCACCTGTTCATTAAAGGCCAGGTCGTCAGAGTGGTGGATGAGAGCGAGATGGTTGACGCACTATTGGATGAAGCCAAGAAACTGGTTGAAGAAGGGGTGGAGGCACGCTTGGCGGCAGCAGACCAGTTCGCTTCGCAACTCGCTGCCGAAACCGCTGAGGAGTTGCTGGCCTTCCAGGGGGATGCCAACCAGGCAGCGGAACGACGCCGGGCCGTCGTCGAGGCCGCCTCAGGCGACTGAGTCGAAGGTTCTGGTCCCGGCCCGCTGCGCCACTAAGCTCCCGAGCCGATCCAAGGAAGGAAAGCTGTGGCCGAGAAAGTGACCCCGCGCAGCGAGGACTACAGCCGCTGGTACACCGATGTCGTTCAACGTGCCGAGCTGGCCGACTATTCGCCGGTGCGCGGCAGCATGGTCATTCGCCCCTACGGCTATGCACTCTGGGAGAACATCCAGAGCGCCCTCGACGGTATGTTCAAAGAGACCGGGCATCAGAATGCCTACTTCCCCCTGCTGATTCCGTTGTCGTTCATGCAACGAGAAGCCGAACACGTCGAGGGGTTTGCACCTGAATTGGCGCTCGTGACGCACGGCGGGGGCAAGGAGCTCGAAGAACCCCTGGTGATTCGCCCAACCTCGGAAACCATCATCAACGCCATGTTCGCCAAGTGGATCAAGAGCTATCGGGATTTGCCGGTGCTGATCAACCAGTGGGGCAACGTCGTCCGCTGGGAAATGCGGACCAGGCTCTTCCTGCGGACGACCGAGTTCCTCTGGCAAGAGGGTCACACGGCGCACGAGACGGAAGAACAAGCGCGCGCCGAAACCCGTCAGATGCTCGATATCTATGCCCGGTTGGCCGAAGAGTGGGCTGCTACTCCGGTCATTCGGGGACGCAAGAGTGAAGCGGAGAAATTCGCCGGGGCCGTCGATACCTATGCCATCGAAGCCCTGATGGGGGACCGGAAGGCCCTCCAGGCCGGAACCTCGCATTATCTGGGGCAGAATTTCGCAAAGGTCTTCGAGATTGAGTTCTTGGACCGGAACAACGAACTGCAACACCCGCACCAAACGTCGTGGGGCGCCAGTACCCGCCTCGTCGGTATGGCCGTCATGGTGCACGGCGACGACCAGGGCCTGGTCCTTCCCCCTCGCATCGCTCCCCATGAGGTAGTGGTCGTGCCGATCGCCAGGTCGGATGCAGCCGAGCGGGCGGGCGTGCTTGAAGCCGCGGGCCGGGTCCGAGATGAGCTATCCGCCGCCGGGATTCGCGTCGTGCTCGACGATCGGGAAGCGGTGACTCCCGGCTTCAAGTTCAATGAGTGGGAGATGAAAGGCGTGCCGGTCCGTATCGAGCTGGGTCCACGTGATCTGGCCGAGAACCAGGCTGTTGTCGCCCGGCGCGATCAGCCAGGGAAGGAAAACAAACAGGCGCTTCCGCTCGCCGGGATTGCCGGAGCGGTGAGGACGGTCCTCGACGAAGTCCAGGACGCCTTATATCAGCGGGCTCTGGCCTTCCAGATCGAAAACAGTCACCACCCCGGTTCCTATCAGGAGATGAAGGATCTGCTGGCTGAGTCCGGAGGATTTCACTACGCCGGTTGGTGCGGCTCCGCCGGTTGCGAGCAAAAGGTGAAGGCAGAAACGCAGGCTACGATCCGGGTCATCCCTTTTGATCAGCCTGATGACCCCGGCGAGTGCATTGCGTGCGACGAACCGGCCCGCGACGAGGTGGTCTTCGCCAAGGCTTACTAGCGTCGGGGATGCCCGGCGATGGGGCCCTTTTTGCTCGAAACCTGGCTGAGACAAGTCATGGTTATACTTGCTTCGTGCGCTTGAGTCGCGTGCGCGTGTCAAGCGCGTGTGCGCGTCTCGTCGCGGAAAACCTACGGACGCTACGCGAAGTGGTGGGCGCCCAGCCCACTTTCTTTATGGAGGAACGACGATGAGCCGAGTCCCGGAAGACCTCTGGGAGCTTTTCTCCGGCTATTTGGAGGCGGAAGACCTCGAACTGGATGACCTCGAGATGGTCGGAAAGGACCGGGTTGCTTTGCTGCGCGTCGTCATAGACATGGAAGGCGGCGTCGGTGTCGACCGACTGGCGGAGACATCGCGCGGTCTGGCCCGGCTCCTCGACGAAGACAACCGGTTCCAGAAGTCGTACACATTGGAAGTGACCTCGCCCGGCCTCGAAAGGAAACTCCGGCGTCCCGAACACTATGCAAAATCGATTGGACGCGAAGTGGTGGTCAAGACGCACGAAGAAATAGAGGGCGATCGAGCGCACCGTGGCACGCTCGAGTCCGCTGATGAAGTGGCATGTGTGATCGCCGTAGACGGCAATGACCGGAAGATTCCGCTCGCTGCCATTGCGTCTGCCCGCACGGTCTTTCGTTGGGAACCTGCAGCCAAACCTGGCGCCAAGGGCCGGTAGGAGAGATAACCATGAAACTCGACTTTCAAGTAATGGAGGCCCTCGAGCTGCTGGAGCGTGAACGGGGCGTCCCGGTTGACACCATCCTCGATGCGCTCGCCAACGGCCTCGTTTCAGCCTACAAACGCGCTCCAGGAGCGGCGGAGGAGGCCCGTGTTGTCATCGATCCTGATGCAGGCGACATCATCGTCTACGCGCAGGAACTCGACGAAGACGGCAACGTGGTTCGGGAGTGGGAAGACACGCCGGATGACTTCGGCAGGATCGCGGCGCAGACGGCCAAACAAGTGATTGCTCAACGTCTTCGTGACGCCAAGCGGGAACAGGTATTCGATATCTATGAAGGACGCGAAGGCGACCTGATCACCGGAATCATTCAGCAGGTTGACCACCGGTACAGCATCCTTGACCTCGGTGACGCCGAAGCTCTGATGCCGGGCTCGGAGCGGATTCCCTACGAGCGGCTCGATCGAGGCAACCGGGTCAAAGCTCTCATTCTCGAGGTTCGCGGGGAAGCCAAAGGCCCCCAGATTGTGGTGAGTCGGAGCCATCCTGACTTCGTTCGGAGACTCCTCGAACTCGAGGTACCGGAGCTGCTCGACGGCACGATTGAGATCAAAGCAATCGCTCGAGAGCCCGGACACCGCACGAAGATCGCCGTTGCCTCGAACGACCCGAATGTCGATCCGAAAGGAGCCTGTGTCGGAGCACGCGGGTCACGAGTTCGGCAGGTGGTCAATGAGCTACGGAGCGAAAAAGTTGACGTGGTCCAGTGGCGTGAGGATACGGCCCAGTTCATTGCGGAGGCGCTCGGGCCTGCCAAGGTCAAAGAGGTCCGCATCAACGAGGAAGAAAAAGAAGCCGTCGTGATCGTCAACGATCACCAGCTTTCGCTGGCGATTGGCCGCGAAGGGCAGAACGCTCGGCTGGCAGCCCGATTGAGCGGGTACCGGGTGGACATCCGATCCGAGAGTCAGGAGCGGGGCGAGGTCGAAGGGGAAGAACCCGTTGCGGCGAGTCAGTCGCCACCGGTGGTAGCGCCCGAGGCCGTGGCGGTTCCCGAGGTCGCACCTATGGCCGAAGGAGCCAAACCCGAAGAAGCCAAACCCGAAGAAGCGACCGCAGAGGTACCGGAAATGGCGGCCGAGGGTGAACCGCACACCGAAGATTCTGCAATCGCAGACGACGCTGCGGCGGAAGCACAACCAACGGAGCCGCCGGTCGGCGAGCAAGCAACGCCGGAAGAGGCGGGTTCCGACGAGGACGCCGCCGGTGACTCCGAACAGGTAGAGAAGGGCTGAGAGTGGCTAAGAAGCGCCTATACGAAATCGCCAGGGAACTCGATCTCGAGTCACGGGAGGTGCTCGATCGGGCCATCGAGCTCGGGTTCGAGGTCAAAACGGCGTCATCCGGCCTCGAAGAGGTCGACGCGGCTCTGCTGGTCTTGTCTTTCCAGGAAACGTCGACTCCACCAGCCGCAACGAAAGCCGAGCCGGAGGAGGTGGTTGAGCCGGAACTCCCAACCGAACCGGAGGAAAGTGAAGTTGCCGAGCCGACCGCAGCCGTCGCCGACGAAGCTGATGACGTTGACGCGACTGCAGCCGGTGCGAAGCTGACGATCGAATCCGGTGCGACTTCTGCCGTTTTTGCTGAAAGAGTCGGCCGGTCCGTCGGCGAAGTCGTCAAGACACTGCTGCTGATGGGCGAAATGGGGGCGGGCAATGCTCCTATCTCCGACGAAGCGCTGGTGCTGCTTGGCGAGCAGTTTGGCTATCAAGTCGAAATCGAGGAAGCGGTTGTCGAGGAAGCGGTCGCGGTTGGCCCCAAACCAAAACGGGTCTTCGAAGACGACCCTGCAGACCTCGTACCACGGCCCCCGGTGGTGACCGTCATGGGTCATGTGGATCACGGGAAAACCACACTTCTCGACCGGATTCGCAAGACCAACGTGGTCGCCGGTGAGGCGGGTGGCATCACCCAACACATCGGGGCCTATCAGATTGACCGGGCCGGCAAGAAACTCACCTTCATCGACACCCCCGGCCATGAAGCGTTCACCGCGATGCGGGCGAGAGGCGCCGAGGTAACGGACATTGTCATTCTGGTCGTAGCGGCCGACGACGGGATCATGCCGCAAACGATTGAGGCCATCAGTCACGCCAAGGTGGCCGACGTTCACATCATCGTGGCGATCAACAAGATCGACATGCCCATGGCGGATCCCAACCGGGTCAGGGCTCAGCTCACTGAATACGGGCTTGTTCCTGAGTCCCTGGGTGGTGACACGATCACCGTCGAAGTTTCGGCGACCACCGGGGCAGGAATCGATCAACTCATCGAAATGATCGATCTCATCGCCGAACTCGAAGAATTCACAGCCAACCCGAAGCCCGGAGCTTCCGGCGTGGTTATCGAGAGCCAGCTCGACAAAGGACGTGGTCCGGTCGCGACGGTCATTGTCCGGCGGGGCACGTTGAAGACGCGGAGACATTCTCGTATCGGGATCCGTGGCCGGACGGGTACGGGCGATGCTCGACGAGAACGGTCAACAGCTCAAAGAGGCGACCCCCGGCACCCCGGTGGTGATCATGGGTTGGGACGACATCCCAACAGCCGGAGACCTGTTCGATGTCATGGAGAGCGAAAAGGGAGCCCGGGCCAGCGCCGCCGATGCCGAGGGCCGTTCCCGATCGGAGGAATTCGTCGTTCCCAGCGCAACCGAGCGCCTTTCCCAGCTACTCGAGAGGATGCGCTCGGCCGATGAGGCTGAATTGCGCCTGATCATCAAAGCAGACGCGAACGGCTCCCTGGAAGCCATCCGCGATGCCATCCGCAAGATCGCTCGCGAAGGGGGCCGCATCACGACGATCCAGGCATCCGTCGGCGGAATCACCGAGAACGATGTCAGCCTCGCGGAAGTAACCGATGCCGTGATCGTTGGATTCAACGTGCGACCCGACGGCAACGCCCGGCGCGAGGCGGAATCGAAGGGTATTGAAGTTCGGACCTATCGGGTCATTTACGAACTCCTGGAGGAAATCGAGCAGATGCTCGTAGGACGCCTGGCCCCCGACGAGGTTGAGGCCGTGCTCGGTGCCGCCGAAGTCCGGGCGATGTTCAAGGTTCCGCGGGCTGGGACGGTGGCCGGTTGCTACGTCACTGAAGGAGACATGCGCCGCAACGCCCGGGCCAGGCTGGTCCGTCAAGGTGTTGTTGTATACGAGGGCCGTATCGCTTCTCTGCGCCGCTTCAAGGATGATGTGCGCAGCGTCGCGGCCGGATTCGAGTGCGGTATCGGTCTCGAGAACTTCAACGATGTCAAAGAGGGTGACATCATCGAGGCGTTCGAGCTGAAAGAAGTCGCCAGACTGTAGGGGTAGGGGCTCGTGCACGCTGCTGCGCTACGGGTGGAATTGCGCATACCCGATGCACATTCACTGAAGGAGAAGCGCGGCCGGCTCAAGCCGGTCATTGCCGAACTCAAGAAACGCTTCGGGGTGTCTGTCGCGGAGGTCGACCACCAGGATCTCTGGCAGCGGGCTACCTTGGGCATAGCCGTCGTAGCTCCTCAAGCCGGCCAACTGCAACGCATGGCCCATTCACTCGAGCAGTATTTCGAGCACCTCGACGACGTAATGCTGTTGAGGATGGCAATCTCATATCTGGAGGAACCCCAATGAGCCGTCCAACCAGCCCGCGGATGCGGCGGGTCAACGCGATTCTGTTGGAAGCGATCGCCGACGAGGTTGCCGGCCTGAAGGACCCGCGCCTGGGGTTTGTCACGATCACCGGCGTGGACACGGCTCCTGATCTGCGCAATGCCATCGTGTACTTCTCGGTTCTCGGGACAGACGAGGAACGGTCTGCAACCATCAAGGCACTCGATTCGGCGGCTTCCCACGTTCGGTCCGCGCTTGGACGCAGAGTTCGGCTCAAGTATCTCCCGAAACTCGACTTCAGACTCGATGCGAGCATCGAGCACGGAACCTACATGTCCAACCTGCTTCGCGAGATTGCCGCTGAAACTCCGCAGGATCAGGACGAGAGCAGTGATGGCTGACCGCCACCTCGGCTTCCTGCTGGTCGACAAAGAAGGGGGATGGACGTCCCACGATGTGGTTGCCAAGGTTCGAGGTCTGACCGGGTCCAAGAAGGTCGGCCATGCCGGAACGCTCGACCCGATGGCCACCGGCCTGGTTGTGATTGGTCTGGGTCGGGCGACGCGGCTGCTCCGGTTTGTCCAAGATCTCCCCAAGGAATATGTCGCAAGGGTGGCTTTTGGTGTTGCCACCGACACGCTCGACGCGGATGGAGCGATCTTGAGTCGGGAACCGATGCCGGTATCCGTCGAAGAGGTCAAGGACGTCTTAGACCGGTTCACCGGCCAGATCATGCAGGTTCCGCCCATGGTGTCTGCTCTACGAGTGGAGGGAAGGCGTTTGTATGAGCTGGCCCGGGAGGGCCACGTCGTCGACCGGCCTTCCCGGCCGGTTCACGTGTATGAACTCGAGGTCGTTGACTTCGCTCCCGGCGAGTACCCCGAAGCGACGATACGGGTCGTCTGCGGGAAGGGTACCTACATACGAAGCCTGGCGGACGATATCGCCCAGGCGTTGGGGGGTAGGGCCCACCTTGCTGCGCTTCGACGGACCCGGGCAGGTTCCATGGAAGTGCAATCGCATGGATATCGGATCGCCGACCTGGAGCGTGCTGCGGCACTGGATCAACTCGACGGCCTGGTCGTTTCACCTTCGGAAGGTTTGGCAGATCTGCCGTTCTTTGAAGCAGATGCGGTCACTGCCGAATCTGTTCTCCACGGGGTGCAATTACCCGCCCCGGTCTTCGCCGCCGGTGGTGAGGAGGATCGGCCTTTTCGGGTGCTCGATCAATCTGGTGAGCTCCTGGCGGTCTACCGGGTCGCTGGTCGGAAAGCGGTGGCCGAGGTGGTTCTGTCGTGATCGTGATGCGAGGCAACCCGCGCCGCTGGGGACCGGCCCCGCACGGGGGCTCGGCCGTGACTATCGGTGTGTACGACGGGGTCCACCGCGGCCACCAGGCCGTCCTGTCTGATCTCGCAGCTCGCGCTGATGGCCTGGGGGTGGCTCAGCGTGCCGTCCTGACTTTCGATCGCCATCCACTCGTGCTGGTTTCCCCGGAGCGTGTGCCCGGTCTGCTAACCACGATTGAGCAGCGGCTCGAGATCTTGGAGTCGCTCGGGGTCGACCTGGTCGGGATTCTTCCCTTTGAGGATGTTCGCGAGATGTATGCCGCAGAATTCATTCATCAGGTCCTCCTCGGCTCCCTGGGCGCGAAACTGGTCGTCGTCGGCAACAACTTTCGATTTGGTCGAGATCGGCAGGGTGATGTAGCAGTTCTGCGAGAGGAGGGGTTGCGACACGATTTCGAAGTCGATGCCGTCGAGCTTCTGCACGGCGATCGTGCGGCGGTTTCGTCGTCGGCGATTCGTTCCCTCCTGGCGGCGGGTGATGTCGTGATGGTCGAAGAGGCCCTGGGACGGCCATTTGAGCTGCGAGGCCGCGTGGTTTCGGGTGACGGTCGGGGCCGCACGATTGGCTTTCCAACGGCGAATCTCTCTTTTCCCGAAGAAATGGCGGTGCCCGCCCGGGGCGTCTACGCGGTGCGAGTAGATCTGAGCGATCGCTCGTTCGCTGGAGTCTCAAATGTTGGTGTCAGGCCAACGTTCGGCGGAGAAACACTGACAGTCGAGGTCCACGTGCTCGACTTCGATGGCAGTCTGTACGAACAAACGCTGCGGGTTGCATTCATGCATCGCCTGCGTGACGAACAACGATTCAGCGGCGTTGATGCATTGGTGGCACAGATCAGCATCGATGTCGCTACGGCGAGGCGGTTGTTGAACCATGATCTGCACGTGGCCGAAATGGAGGAGAGCGATGAGTGAACGGCAGCGTTTCGCGTCGGGATCGCCCTACGAATCAGCATTTGGGTTCTCCCGGGCGATTCGAATTGACAACCGGGTTCTGGTGGCCGGTACCGCGCCCATTCCCCATCCCGGTGAGGCGGTCGCGGAGACCGCGTACCGGCAGATGCTCCGATGTGGCCAGATCATTGTGTCCGTCTTGGAAGAGGCGGGCGCCGCACCCGACGAGGTAGTTAGAACCCGGATGTATCTCACGGATCCCGCCGATGCGGATGAGGTAGGCCGCGCGCACCGTGAGATCTTCGGTGATGCTGTACCGGCAGCCACGATGGTGGTGGTGGCCGGGTTGATCGATCCGGCCTGGAAGATCGAGGTCGAAGCTGAGGCTGTCATCGAGAGGGCCGCCCGGACCGGCAGGTTGGATGACGAAACGGAGGGTGGCCGTGTCCCGTAGGGCGCTCGGCATTGTGGTTTCCTCGGCCGGAGCGATCCTGGTTGCGATTGCGGCGCTTGCCGACGTGATGGGAATAGGAGATACGACCGAATTTGGATTGCGTCAGATTGCCGGGGTGATCGGCGGAGTGGTTGCGGTGATCGTCGGAGCGGTGGCGGCGAAGCGCCCGCGAGCGTAGCCGTTCAGAGTGATGAACCCCCAGCACCGGACTCGTGACAATGTCGAACCGGTGCTACACTTTGTCCGTTCCCCTTCCCCTAGTTATACGCGTGTGTGAATGAAAGACACGAAAACCATCATCGAAGAGTACGGCCAGCACGACAGCGACACGGGTTCGCCCGAGGTCCAGGTGGCGTTGCTGACGGAACGTATCAATCACCTCACAGATCATCTTCGAGAACATAAGAAGGACCACCACGGCCGTCGTGGGCTCCTGATGTTGGTTGGCAAGCGCCGACGCCTCTTGAACTACCTGCGGCGTGAAGACGTTGAACGGTACCGATCGGTGATCGCAAAGCTCGGCTTGCGCCGCTAGAGATCTCGGGAGAGCGGCCGTCCGGCCGCTCTCTTGCTTTTGGAGTTTTCCAAGAGCGACGGGCCCGGGACCCGCCGACCAACCCCGACAACAACCGACGCGAGGGACGGACGAGTCCAGTTGTCAGTTGCGATCCCTCTTCGACACAGAGGCATGACAACTGGTAATTGGCCCGCCCTCCCTCCATATCGAAAGGGAGGTAAGCGTGTCCGAAATCACGGTACGCGGCCTCGTAGGCGACAAAGAAGTCGCCATCACAACAGGCAAGCTGGCCGGTTTGGCCAGCGGAGCGGTAACGGTCCAGACCGGGGACACTTCGGTCCTCGTTACGGCCACCGCCAACGACAGACTCCGGGAAGGTATCGATTTCTTCCCCCTTACCGTCGACGTTGAAGAGCGCATGTATGCGGCCGGAAAAATCCCCGGCTCGTTCTTCCGGCGTGAAGGTCGTGCCAGCGAGCAAGCCATCCTGGCGTGCCGGCTGATCGACCGTCCTTTGCGGCCGTCCTTCGCCGACGGGTTCCGTTCCGAGACACAGGTCGTATCGACGGTGATGTCGATCGACGGCGAGAACCCCTACGACATCATTTCTCTCAACGGCGCCTCGGCTGCCCTCACGATCAGCGGGATACCCTTCCAGGGCCCGATCGGAGCGGTACGCCTTGCCCTGAGCGACGGCAACTGGATCGTCAATCCGACGTACCAGGAGCTGGAAACCGCCGTGTTCGAGTTGATCGTGGCCGGTCGTCGCAACGACGGCGGCGATGTCGACATCATGATGGTGGAAGCCGGCTCGACTCCGGATGGCCTCCGGCTCATCGCCGACGGCCAACCCCCGAGCGACGAAGCGACGGTGGCGCGTGGACTCGAGGAGTCCAAGGCGTACATCGCCCAGATCATCGACCTGCAGAAAGAACTGGCCGACCAGGTTGACATCCCGGTTCGCGAGTGGCCAACGGTGCAGGACTTCAGCGATGAGTTGTTCGAGCGCGTTGAGCATGCAGCCCGTCCCAAGCTGGGCGACGTCATTACCATTCCCAGCAAACAGGAACGAGGCGCGGCAGAAAAAGCGGTCTATGAGCAGGTCGTAGCCGAGCTGAGCATTGAAGACCCGGACGAGCTGACCTCCGCCAAGCGAGCCTTCAAGAAGGTCTCCAAGGCCATGATGCGTGATCGGGTCGTCAACGAGGGCATCCGCCTGGACGGTCGGGGACCAAAGGACATTCGCGAGATCTCTGCCGAAGTCGGAATGGTGCCCCGGACGCACGGATCCGGACTCTTCCAGCGTGGAGAAACCCAGGTTCTCAACATCACGACTCTTGGCATGCTCAAGATGGAACAGATGCTGGATACCCTCGCCCTGGAAGACTCGAAGCGGTACATGCATCACTACAACTTCCCTCCGTTCTCGACGGGAGAGGCCGGCTTCATGCGCGGCCCCAAGCGGCGAGAGATCGGGCACGGGGCACTGGCCGAGAAGGCCGTACTTCCCGTGGTGCCGAACGAGGATGAGTTCCCGTACGCTCTGCGGCTGGTTTCGGAGGTCTTGGCCTCCAACGGTTCAACGTCGATGGCCTCGGTTTGTGCATCGAGCTTGTCGTTGATGGACGCCGGAGTTCCGATCCTGGAGCCCGTGGCCGGCATAGCTATGGGGCTTGTTTCCCAGGATGGCAAGTTTGTGACACTCACGGACATCATTGGGGCCGAGGACGCCCTGGGAGATATGGACTTCAAAGTGGCCGGCACGGCCGCCGTCATTACTGCGTTGCAGCTCGACACGAAGATCCAGGGCCTGCCTTCCGAAGTGCTTACGGAAGCACTCGATCAGGCCAAAGATGCCCGGCTCTTCATCCTCGGAAAAATGAACGAGGCGCTGCCCGGTCCCCGGGAGGAACTCAACCAATGGGCGCCACGTATTGAGTCCGTGCGGATCCCCAAAGACAAAATCGGTGAGATCATCGGTCCGAAGGGCAAGAACATTCGTGAGCTCGAAGCGACCACCGGTGCTTCCATCGAGATTGAAGAAGAGGGAGCGGAAGGCATTGTCCGGATCGGGTCCCCGGATGGAGACTCGCTGGCTCTGGCCAAAGAGAA
The DNA here is from genome assembly GCA_963718995.1 of uncultured Actinomycetota bacterium. GTDB lineage: Bacteria > Actinomycetota > Acidimicrobiia > Spongiisociales > UBA4744 > UBA4744. Next base: position 371,282 of record CAVRAP010000020.1, on the reverse strand, counting down.
GGTCATGCAACTGGCGTTCCCGCCCGAAGCTGAGGTCGGTAAAGAGTACGACGGAGAAGTGGTGAACATCACGAAATTCGGTGCGTTCATCAACATCCTGCCGGGTCGCGATGGTCTGCTGCACATCTCCAAGATCGACTCCGACCGAAGGGTCGAAAGGGTCGAGGACTACTTCAACCTGGGTGACAAGGTCAAGGTTGTGGTTCGGGAAATCGACCGGATGGGCAAGGTCAACCTCGATCTGGCCGAGAAGGTTGAGCCCTCCGAGGAGGCCCTGAAGCGCGTTTCCTCTGGTGGTGGTGGTCGGGATCGTGGCGGTGACCGGGATCGGGATCGTGGCGGTGACCGGGATCGGGATCGTGGCGGTGACCGGGATCGGGGCCGTGGCGGTGACCGGGATCGGGGCCGTGGCGGTGACCGGGATCGGGGCCGTGGCGGTGACCGGGATCGGGGCCGTGGCGGAGATCGTGGCGGTGATCGAGCCCAGGGTGCCGATGCTGAGAAGAGTGGACGTCGGGTGGTGTCCTTCGAAGAAGACTTCGAAAAGACCCTCAAGAACGACGACTGACTAACCCTGCCCTAGCGGTGGAGGAGGCGGGTCCCGTTGGGCCCGCCTCTTCTGACTGCCAACCGACGACCGATAGCTGATAACTTTCTTTCCATGCCGGAATTGCCTGACGTCGTGGTGTACCTGGAAGCGTTGGAGCGGTTCGTCCTGGGCCACCCACTCCACAAGATCCGGGTGATGTCTCCTTCGGTCCTTCGAACCTACGACCCGCCGCTCTCGGCGGTCGAGGATCGAACTGTGGTCGGGTTGCGCCGCATTGGTAAGCGCATCGTCTTCGATCTGGGAGATGAGGTTTTTGTCGTTGTCCACCTCATGGTGGCCGGCCGGTTCGCCTGGGCATCCCCGGGCGCGGTCATCCCCCGCAAGGTTGGACTGGCCGCCTTCGATTTCGACGAGGGGAGTCTGATACTGCGGGAAGCGGCCACAAGGAAGCGGGCCGGTCTATGGATCGTGCGAGGCGAAGATGCACTCGCCCAGCATGATCGCGGGGGAGTGGAACCATTGGAGGTTGGTCTGGCAGAGTTCTCCAAGGCGCTGCTCAACGAGAATCGCACCATGAAGCGAGCTCTCACAGATCCGCGCATCTTCTCCGGTATCGGCAACGCCTACTCGGACGAGATCTTGCATAGGGCACACCTCTCGCCGGTGAAACGCACCGGCCGGATGACCGAGGAAGAGATCGCCCGCCTCTACGACGCCGTCAGGGGTTCTCTGACCGAATGGACGGATCGGCTACGGGCTGAGGTCGGTGATGACTTCCCCAAGAAAGTAACGGCGTTTCGACCTGACATGGCCGTGCACGGCAAGTACGGCAAACCTTGTCCTGTCTGTGGTTCAAAGGTGCAACGCATCGTGTATGCCAGCAACGAAACCAACTATTGCGCCACCTGCCAGACGAACGGCAAACTGCTGGCCGATCGCTCGCTCTCTCGACTGCTCAAGAGTGACTGGCCCAAGACCATCGAAGACCTCGAGGAGATGAGCGGAACCTCCGACTGATCCGTTCCCGTGCTGGATTCCTCGGTAGGTGCCCCGGGCCGTGGCGACTTTCGTCGGGCAAGAGGATCCAGACCGAACCTGGTCCCGGATGACGCTGTCCTCGACGCTGATCAGGCGACTAGTTCCATGGAATAGACAGGCGAGGTCGGTTTTCGCGCTCTTGCCGATCGAACATATGTTCGATAGATTGGACTTCCTGTGGAAAACGCTCGCACCATCTCTTCCCTACCGGATCACCTGTCTCTGGAGCCGGGCAAAGTGATTGGACTGGTCGGGCCGCCCGGTTTCGGGCTCACCAGGGTCGGGTTGTCGATGCTGGCCGAATCGGCCCGGACCGGCCCGGTGGTTTTCCTGGATGTACGCGGGTGGGTGAACCCTCTGACTGCTTGGGAGGCAGGGATCCCGCCGGAACGGCTGGTCATTGTGCGGTGTTCCGATCGCTTGCTGTGGCCCAAAGCGACGGCTGCTTTGTTGGAGGGAATCCGTGCCGTGTACGCAGAGGTCCCCTCGGGAGTACGGGATTCGGTATTGAGGAGGCTGGCCGCGCTGGCCAGATCGCGCCGATCTGCCCTCCTGCTGCGTCCACTGAGCGGCGACCTCCCGGCCGGGGTGGCGTATGTGCGCTATCAGGGCAGAGAAGTGGCTTGGGAGGGTCCCGACGCCGGTCATGGGCGTCTCGAAGGGCGGAGGATGGTGTTGGAAGCGTCCGGGAAGGGGATGTCCGGCATCGAACAGGTGATTGAGGTGGAGGACGATGGTGCGGACGTTGTGCGTATGGTTTCCAGATTGGCCGCTACGCCGGCCGGACGCGCCGCAGGATAGGGCGTGTCTGGTCGTCGACAGGTCGTCGGCCCCCCGGGTGGTGGCCTTCAATCAGTTTGCCCGGAATGCCGGGGTCCGGCTCGGCATGCGCCGTCCGGAGGCTGAAGTACTTTGTCCGGGGGGGACCAGCCTCGAACAGGACCATGCGACCGAGTTGCTTGCCTTTGAAGCCGTCGCACGTGCCGTTGAAGGGCTCATCCCCCGGGTGGAAGTCGTCGATCCCGGCCTCTTGTTCGTTCCCATTACCGGGGCGATCCGCTACTACGGGGGGAGCCATCTTTGGTCACCATCCTGTCTCGAGCGGTTCAAGAGACGGCCGGAGCAGGGGGCCGTATCGGTGTAGCCGGAGGTCCGTTCGCAGCGCGTTGGGCCGCGGAAGTAGCCGGCGAAGCCCCGTTGATCGTCGATGATGACCGGCAGTTTCTGGCATCGTTGGATGTGGACGTCCTCGGCAAAGAGGAACTCGTAGCCACGTTCCGGTGGCTGGGGATCGGCACCTTAGGGGAATTGGCCTCTCTGCCGCGACCGGCCCTGCTATCCCGGTTTGGAACGGCCGGGCTGTATGCCCACCGGTTGGCCAGCGGTGAAGATCGACACCCCGAACCGCGCGACCTTCCCGAGGATCTTTCCGTGATGGAGCGTTTCGAAGAACCGCTCATCCTTCTGGAACAGGTCGGGTTCGCTGCCAGGGGCCTTTCCCATCGTCTGATGGAAACGATGACAAAAAGCGGAGTTGCGCCACACCGGGTAGAAGTGAGTGCTCGAGCGGCGGACGGCACCGTCCGGACGCGGGTATGGCGAAGTTCCGATCCGTTCACGGATGAGACCCTCACCGAACGCGTCTGGTGGCAGCTACGGGCCTGGAACGAATCGGCGGTAATACCCGGCGGGATCGTGCAACTGACACTGGCCCCGGCGGACCTGTCGGGGGAGGGACGGCAGTTGACGTTGCTGGAAGATGTCACAGCGCGCATCGAGGCGGAGCGGGCCGTTGCTCGCGTGCAGGCGTTGCTCGGACCGGATGCAGTGTTGGAAGGAAGACCCCAGGGAGGCCGCGACGCTAGTGAGCAAGTGCGCTGGCATCGGTGGGGGGACGACCCTCCCGCGCCCGAACGGGATCCCGGTGCCCCCTGGCCGGGATCGACCCCCGGCCCTTCTCCCGCTCTGGTACCGCCGGAACCCCGGTTACTTGAAGTGGAATGGGACGGCGGCATGCCCTCTCGGATTCGCTTGCGGAGCCGCTGGGAACCGGTTCTGAATTGGGCCGGACCCTGGCGAAAGTTGGGCCGCTGGTGGCAGGGTGAGCCTCACGTCGACCGGTATCAGATGGTGACTTCGGTGGGGGCGGTGCTCTGTGAACTTCGAGGCGATCAGACGTTTGTGATCGGGGTCTATGACTGAGGAAGGCAGGCAGGGAGCGCCGGAGTGCCACTGTCGAGCGGCTTGGCAACCTATCGGAGATGTTTGTCGGGCCTTCACACGGTCGGCGACCGCAGCTCGACCAGAGTCTTCTCGATGGTCGAGCGCACGGACTCCTGCAGGCCAGGAGCGTCGTCAACCGTCAAGTTCTGCGTGGGTATCGGGGCGCCAATGGCGACGGTTATTGTGCCTCCTCGAATGATTTTGGCTCGGGGTAGCCAGGCTTCGTACGAACCGGCAATGGTCGTTGGCAGTATGGGGAGACCGGTGCGCACGGCGATGAAGAACGCTCCCTTCTTGAATGGGAGCAGTTCGCCGGTGGTAGTCCGGGTTCCTTCCGGGTAGACGATGATCGATTTCCCGTCGGCAATGGTGGCAGCTGCGTTCTGCTCAATCTCCTCGTAGACCGGTCTGCCTGCAGACCGATCTACGGGAACCATATGCAGTCTCTTCAAGGCCCATCCGAGCAGCGGCACGCCGAAAAGCTCTTTCTTGGCCAGGAACCGAATCGGAACGGGGAGGGCCATGAAGTGAGCCATGATGTCGAAGCTCGACTGGTGGTTTGATGCCACGATGTACGAGGTAGACGGATCAACGTTTTCAGCGCCGATCACCCTCACGCGCACGCCGCCGGCCCAGAGGATCGTGCGAGCCCAGGCGTCCACGATGCGATCGATGAGTCGTGAGTTGGGCGACACCAAGCTCGTACCAATAACGGCGGTTGCAGCCATGCCGGTCATCAGAAGGCCGACGAGGTAGGTGAATGGTGTCCGGATGGCTGCCAGCATGGCGGCCAGCGTAGACGGCGGCGCAGTAGAGTGCCGGTTTCCTGCCTACGGTGACCCATGCGGAGACTCAGCATCGGACAAGCGCAACGGGTTGCCCTCGCAGCTCAGGGATTCGCCGATCCGCGCCCGTCCGGCGGGATCGATATCCGGCACCTCCGCCGGGTCGTCGATCGGGTCGCCGTCCTGCAGCTCGACTCGGTCAATGTTCTCGAGCGTTCGCACTATCTGCCGGTCTTTGCCCGGCTCGGGCCCTACCCCCGCGTGCTGCTGGATGAGGCCACGTCCAGCAGGCGGGAGCTGTTCGAGTACCTGTTCCATGCCGCCTCCTACAGCACCCCCGATATGCTGCCGCTGCTGCGACCCCGGATGGAGGCGATCACGTCGTGGGGGCTGGTTAGCTCCGTCATGGATGAGCATCCGGGATACATTGAGCAGGTCTATGACGAGGTAGCCGAACGGGGCCCGTTGACGAGTGCCGATCTGGATGATCCCGGTCGCCGGACCGGGCCCTGGTGGGGCATGGGGAAGGGCTCAACCGCCCTCGAGTGGCTATACGTCAAGGGAAGACTGGCGATTTCGCACCGGCCGGCATCCTTCGCAAAGGTATACGATCTGGCCGAACGAGTGTATCCGCAAGGCGTATTCGACGGTCCGGCGATGGACCTCGAAAGCTCGGTGGGGCAGCGTACGCTGATCGCGGCCCGGGCGCTCGGGGTCGCCACCGTCAAAGACCTGGCCGACTATTTTCGGATGAAGGTCACCGACGTTCACCTGCAAGTGAAACGGCTGGTGGCCTCCGGGTCTCTCCTTCAAGTAGAGGTAGAGGGTTGGCGGGAACCGGCTTTCCTTCATCCTGAGGCGCGCCTGCCGCGTCGGATACGAGCCCGGGCCCTGTTGTCCCCGTTTGATTCCCTGATCTGGTATCGGGATCGTACCGAGCGGCTTTTTGACTTCCACTATCGAATCGAGATTTACGTGCCCAAGCAGAAACGACGATACGGTTACTACGTTTTACCGTTTCTGTTGGGCGAGGATCTGGTCGCCCGGGTCGACCTCAAGGCGGACCGGCAGGCTGGAGTTCTCCTCGTCCAGGGAGCCCATCTCGAACCGGGTTTCGAAGCTGCATCGGTTACGGGACCGCTGGCGGAAGAACTCGAGCTCATGGCTGCCTGGCTCAAGCTGGAAGGCGTTCTGGTGCGTCCCAACGGGGATCTGTCCGCTCGTTTGGCCGGAGCGTTGGTGCCGGGGCCGGCCGAGACGAGCTCGAGAGAGCTTGAGTCGTGAGGAAGCTCTTCACCGTTGTGGTCGTGGTGCTTTTGGTCATGATTGCGTTTGTTCTCCTGGCGCCACAGGCACCGGACGGTTCCTGGATCAACGAAGCCGGCCGGAAGATCGCGGACGGTTTGAAGTCCTTCTGGGGTAATCCGATCGCGCCGTGATGCTCAGGCAGCCTCGGCTGCCATGTGAAAAGGCCGGCGGGCGATAACCACCAGCGGGAGCAACGCCATCAACCCTCCGGTGAGGGCAAGAGCGACGAACCCGGCGGCCTCGAGCACGAATCCGCTGGCCAGGCTGGCCAAGGCTGCCGCCATCCACACCAGGGAATCCGCCCGCCCCTGCAACGCCGTGCGTGACTCCTGGGGAACCCCGCGCGTGAGTAGGGAACTCCCGGCCACAAACCCGAAGTTCCAACCGAGCCCAAGTAGGAACAGGGCAACCGCCAGTTGTGTACGTCCGTCCGTCGGAGCAGTCGCAGCGAGCACGGCAGATCCGGCCATGAGCCCGACTCCGGCCACAATGACCTGGACCGGCCCGAACCTATCGGTCAACCAGCCGGTTACGGGGGACAGCGCGAACATACCCAGGGTGTGGGCGCTGATAACGAAACCAACCGTGCCGAGACCGAGCCCGATATGGCGTATATGGAGAGGCGTCATCGCCATGATCAGCACCATCACCAGCTGACCGACGATCATGGCGCTCAACGCCACCTGCACCTGGGGGAGCCGAAGGAGCTGGCGCTGCCCGTCCGGTTGCGTCTGTTCAGATTTCGTGGTCCGGTTGAGGTTCGGTGCAGTCCCCGTGCGGAGGAAAACGACGTAGAGAACCGCGGCCGCGGCGAAGAAGGCGCCGGAGACCCCGTATGCCCCCGAAAGCTCCGGGAGGCCAGCCGAGCTAGCCACCCGCCCGGCAGGCTCGAGGAGACTGGGTCCGACCACCGAACCGATGGTGCCTGCCCAGACGATGAGACCAACTGCCCGGGCCCGGTGGCGGGCGTCGTAGAGATTGGCGGCCGCATAGCGGCTGAGCTGGGTGGCACTGTGTCCCATTCCCAGGATGAACATGCCGGCGAGCAAGAGTGGAAACGAAGCCAAGACCGTGGCCGTCATGGCGATCGTCGCTCCGGTAGCCGCCGCCACATACCCGATACTCAGGCCGGGGCGGCTCCCCACCCGGCTGATCAACATCGATACGGCCATCGCACCCAAGGCTGTACCGAAGGTGCCGACGGCGCCCGGAAGACCGCTCAAGCGGGCCGATCCGGTGATCTGTTCGGCTACGAGACCTGTAACGGTTACGGCGGCGATGAATCCGGTGTTGGCCACCGCAACTCCTGCGAAGAAGGCGGTGGTGGTGCTTCGTCGGGCCGACATTCCGGGCAGTGTATGAGTCGTCCGGCGAGATCGCATAGTTCGGCGGGTAGCGACTCAGCTCCGGATAACAGCTTCGATCGAGGGGATGGTCGCTTCGGCCCACAACCGGTGGCCTTCCCCGTTGACATGGAGCAAGTCGGCTGAGTAGATGCTCGGATCCTCGAACGCGGCACCGCACCGTTCTCGTATCGGGACGCGGATCGCGCCCGGGTGGCGAGCGGCTACGCGGCTATGGACTTTGTCGGCCCGACCGCTGCGCCGGCGCAGGATCCGGGTCAGCGCAAAGGGCAGACGGGGGATCGTGCCGAGGTCTCCGACCCCGCTCAGCAGGACGGCCGGCGCGCAGGTCAGCAGTTTGGTGACGATCGATTCGAGGTTGCGCTCGAATGTCTTGAGCGGGACCCCGTACAACATGTCGTTGGCGCCTACCGAAACAAGGGCCACGTCCGGTTTGGTCGCCAGGACCATCGGCACCTGGTCGCGGAGCACATCGCTTGCTCGCGAACCGCCTACCGCGACGCTGTCGATGGTGGTGCGAAACCGTCGGCCGAAGTGCTCTCCAATTCTCCGCACCCAAATCTCGTCTGGATCGGCCAGCCCCGGTCCGGTGCAGCTTGAATCGCCCAGCACGGCAATCCGCAGCGGGGGCAGATTTGAGGTGCCGAAGGTTCCCGAGGCATCGGTCCCTGCTAGTCGGGGAAGATCCCGGAACCCCGCGTAGAGCACCTCTCCGGCCAGACCGAGGAGCGCGCCGCTTCCCAACCAAACAATGGTGTGTGAGGCTCGATTCATAGACACCAAGCTAGTGCCGCCCCGGGCTGATAAGTTCACGGGAGGAGGTGGAGATGCGGTTGGGCTTGAACGTCGGGTACTGGGGTGCCGGATTGCGCGGCAATACCGATCTGGTCGAAGAAGCCGACCGGTTGGGGTACCACTCGGTGTGGGCTGCCGAAGCCTACGGTTCGGACGTCGTCTCCGTGCTGGCGTGGTTCGGGGCTCGCACGGAGCGGATCAAACTGGGCTCGGGGATCATGCAGATGCCGGCGCGTACTCCGGCCATGACGGCCATGACTGCCGCCACTCTCGATGAACTGTCCGGCGGCCGGTTCCTGCTCGGATTGGGGCTGTCGGGGCCGCAGGTAGTGGAAGGCTGGCACGGCCTTCCGTACGGCAAGCCACTGAGCAAGACCCGCGAGTACGTTTCGATCGTTCGAGCAGCCTTGCATCGCGACGAGCCGCTCGTCCACGAGGGTGAGCACTACCAGATACCGTACAAAGGTCCCGGCGCCACCGGGCTCGGCAAACCGCTGAAGCTCATCCTGCACCCGGAGAACCCCGATCTGGCGGTCTATCTGGCTTCGATTGGCCCCAAGAATGTGGCACTTACCGCTGAGATTGCCGACGGCTGGTTGCCCGTCTTCTATTCGCCGGACAAGGCAGGGGAGGTTTTCGGTGACCAGCTCGCTGCCGGGTTCGCCCGTTCGGATGATCCCGGCAAGGGGGATCGCTTTGACATTGCGCCGTCGGTCTCCGCGGTCGTTACCGACGACCTCGAAGCAGGGCGGAACATGGTCAAACCGTTCATGGCGCTCTACATCGGGGGGATGGGCGCCCGGGGTAAGAACTTCTACTTCGACCTGGCCTGCCGGTATGGCTATGAGCAGGCAGCTACCGAAATCCAGGATCTCTACCTGTCCGGGAAGAAGGAAGAGGCTATTCGTCGGGTTCCGGATGAGCTCGTGGATGAAACCAATCTGGTCGGGCCGAGAGAGGCGATCCGGGACCGTCTGGAAGCGTGGCAGGAATCCGGCGTGACGACATTGTTGATTTCAACCATGGACGTTGCAACCGTGCGCACCCTGGCCGAGTTGGTTCTCTAGAGCCGCGCCAAAGGGCCGCGACCCTTTGGCCGCGGCCCTTTGCTCTCGGAGGGTTCGTCTACTTGCCACCGCCCGCGTAACTGACGAACTCGAACGACTTGGCGTGCCCCTCGGAATCACTGGCGGTCACCATGAAGGGCTCGCCCGGGGTGGTGCCTGTGAAGAAGACCTGGACCGACCACTCTCCGCCGGCTCCTGCCATCGTGCTGCCCGATCCGTAGTCGGATGTCACGGTGACGGTGGCGCCGGGGGTCGCCGTGCCGTAGTACTTGCTATACGGCTCGGGTTCGCTGCACGACTCGTACTTCTGGTTGGCCGTGAAGTCCACCGGCTTCGGATCGTAGGTGAACATGAAGTCCATGACCTTGCCGGTCGATGTGTGAAGCACGATCGGGAAGGTAGCCGGCCCGGTGAGGCCGTCGAAGTGAAGCTTCAGGTACCACTCGTAACCCTCGGTCACCAACCGTGCGTCTCCGTACTCGGATCCGAGTTCGATAACGGTTCCCGGCAGGGCCGTTCCGAAGAATTTCTCCCACGGCTCGCCGCTCGTCTTGTACTTCTGGTTGGCAGAGAACTCGACGGCCTTCGGCTTGTAACGGAAGGCGAACTCCATCCGGTGGCCGGTCGACGTCTCGAGCACGATGGGGAAGCTGGTCGGCTCCTTCAAACCATCGAAGTGGAGTTTCAAGTACCACTCCGTACCTTCGGTGACCATCCTCGCGTTGCCGTATTTCGACATGAGTTCAATGACGGTGCCGGGGGCAGCCGTACCGGAGAATTTTTCCCACGGTTCGGGACTGGTTCCGTACTTCTGGTGAGCGGTGAATCCCTTGCCGGAAACATCCAGATAGGCCGTAACGGTTGCTTTGGTCCGGTTGCCTGCCGCGTCTTTAGCGGTGAAGGTAGTGACGTTCTTGCCCGCACTGAGGATCAGAACGATGTGCCATTCTCCATTCTCGAAGACATCGGCTTCCCACTCGCCCGCAAAGACCCGGGCGCCGGGTTCCGTCATACCGGTGTACTTCAGCGTCTTTTCGCCGAAATGGGCTCCATCGGTCGGGCTGGTTATGGCCAGCTGGGGAGGGGTTGTGTCGGCCGGTTCTTTGCTTGGCTCTTCGGCGGGCTTCTCAGGATGGTCAACAACCTTCTTCGGCTCCTCCGCGGGCCCGTCCTCGTTGAAGTCCGCCTTGCTGGAGGCGGCCTCGGTGAGGTTGGGATCCTCGGGATCTTGTACCGCCGGTAGGAACAACCCATCGGAGGCAACGGAGTCGGACTTCTCGGCAAGTTCGGTGAAGCTGGGCGCAAAGGACCCCACTTGAGCCAGGGCAACTCCTGCGGCCAGGACCACCGCGAAGCTGACGGCCAGGATGACGATCGGACGACGTTTCATCTGTTCCTCCTGTTGGCAACCACATAGAGTGGTTATTGATCACTCTCAGTAACTACTCGTGGCAGGAGGCCAGAAGGTTTACTCGATCCTCGAATCCGGTATCAACCTCCGTAGAGTCCGAGCAATTGGGCCTGAGTCAGGACATGGCCTTGCATCGCTGTTTCGACATCCGCCTTGATGGAGGTGGTACCCAGCGCCAAGGTGGTGTCGAGCGCGTAGAGCTTGAAGAAGTATCGGTGGGTCCCGATCGGCGGGCATGGTCCTCCGTAGTCGGTACGACCCCAGCTGTTCGTTCCCTGGATGGACCCCGCCGGGACCATCCCGGCGCCGATGGCCGACGTGTTGGGGGCGATATTCCACAAAACCCAGTGCTCCCAGACGACCTTGGGCGCTGCCGGGTCCGGCGCGTCGGGGTCGTCGACGATGAGCACCAGGCTTTCCGTGCCGACGGGGACTCCGGTGATTTCGAGCGGCGGGTTGATGTCTTCACCCTGACATGTGTAGCGGTCCGGTATCGGGGTGCTGTCGACGAAGGCGGCGCTGGTGATCTGCATGGTTCCTCCCGGAGTGATGGGAAGCGATTCGCTGGTGGCGGTCGCACCTGTGCCGCAAGCACTGGCCGCGAAACATACCGCCAAGAACATGAGGCCCGGGCGGGCCATAGACCCTTCTTCCATCGCTGTCACGAGACTATCGCGGCTCCGGCGATGAGCCGTTACGTAGCATCGCTCTATGAAGATGGATATTGCACCTCTCACTCCCGAGCGCTGGCCGGATCTCGAACAGCTATTCGGTCCCCGGGGGGCCTACGGCGGATGCTGGTGTATGTGGAACCGCCTCACCAACCGAGAGTTCGAAGCTACTTCCGGCGATGAAAAGCGGGAGATGCTGCGGTCCGTTCTTGACGACCGGGTGCCGGGTCTCCTGGCGTACAAGGATGGCCTGCCGATCGGGTGGGTATCCCTTGGACCACGCGAGGAGTTCGGCCGGATTCAGCGTTCCCGGGTTACGAAGGCTTTTGATGACGTCCCCGTGTGGTCGATCGTGTGCTTCATGATTGATCGGTACCACCGGGGGAGTGAGGTTGGGACGGCTCTCCTCGAGGCCGCCGTCGCATACGCAAGGGCGCACGGCGCACGTGCGATCGAGGGCTATCCGGTCGAGCCGCGCAACGAGCGCATGCCCGATATCTACGCCTGGATGGGGCTGGCCTCGATGTTCGAGGCGGCCGGATTCAGCGAGGTTGTCCGGCGCAGCGAGACCAGGCCGCTGTATCGCAAGGTGTTGCACTGACCTGGAGCGATCGACGTCGGCCGAGTCGACCCCGACCGGGCCGGCCGGCCAGCGCTGCACCACCGACGAGAAGTCCCATGGATGCCAGAAACAAGCTGGATATCGGCAGGCCGGTTTCGGGCAGGGTTTCCAGCGAGCTGTTGAGAGCCGAAGCGAACAGCGCCGGCTCGGCACCCTGGGCAATCTGGAGGTAGGCGTACGGGTTCAGGATGGAACCGGTTGCCCCTTCGAGCTCGAAGTGGAGGTGCGGGGGAGTGTCCTCGGCGTTGCCGCTGTCTCCGACGTAGCCGATGACCATACCCGCGACAACCGGAGTGCCGACGTCGATACCTTCGGCGATTCCGAAGCCCTGGCCGTCGTCGGTGCCCGGGTTGTCGTTGTTCAGGTGCAGATAGAGCGAACTCTGGCCGTCGGCGTGGCGGACCCGAATCACGCAGCAATCGGTCCCGACTCCGTTGCGAACAAATGTCACTGTGCCGTCGGCGACCGCTACCACCGGGATCATTTTGTCGGCGAAGATATCGATACCTTCGTGGGAACGTCCACCCGATCGGGGGGCACCGAAGCTATTGGTGTACGTGGCTGGTCCGGCAACGGGGAAGACGATTCCGGGGGTGAGGACGGCCGACACTGCCGGTGGGCCGGGAGGCTCCGGCGAAGCTTCGGGGGTCGGTAGCGGTTCCACCGTTTCCGGTGTGACGGCTTCTTCGGCAGACTGCTCGAGGACCGGGTCAGCATCATCTGTCGCATCTGCCCACGACGAGCTTCCCCGGGACGACCACTCGGCTGAACCGCCCGCCACAGCCGGCAGCGCAGGAAGCAAGGCGAATAGAATTGCTGCGAGCACCACGGTGAACCGCAACATCCTACTGAACGGCACAAAGGTCATGGTGTGCGCTCGCGGACGCCTTCACCACAACCATGATACGAAGTAGACCATCCGTTCACGTGGCCCCGCCTCCCAGGTTCGGCCGTGAATGGAAGTTCGAGTCCGGCCGGCAGCAGCCTCTGCGCAACCTGCCTTGCCAGGGTCCCGTTCTCCCGTTGCCCCATACCACTCGAGCAATGCCTCACTCTGCGTGGTAGTTGGAACCTATCACGACCGGCGGCGCTGAGCAATGGGGGAGGCCATACTGGCCCGCTGTAAAACAGAGCGAACATATGTTCGATAGTATGGAACGGGTCTGACGAAATGACTCATGGGATACGCCGAACTGCACTGTCACACCAACTTCAGCTTTCTCGATGGAGCTTCTCACCCTGAGGCGCTCGTAGAGCAGGCAGTACGGTTGGAGTATCAGGCGCTGGCCGTGACCGACCATGACGGGTTCTACGGACTCGTCAAGTTCTGGCAAGCCGCCCGGGCGGTGGGGCTTCCGGCCGTGTACGGCGTGGAGATCGGCCTGGAGCGGCTCTCCGGCTCGCCGGGTTCCGAGCCCCGAGTCGACCCTCTCGCGGCGGCATCCGATTCCGACCTGCTTCGCACTACGAACTACGAACTACAAACGGACCGGCCTCGAAGGGGCCGCCGGAAGCGCATGCATGGTTCCAAACCGATGGGCCCGGCACCGACCGATCACCTCGTTCTCCTGGCTCCATCACCGCAGGGATACGCCGCACTCAGCCGGTTGGTGTCGCGGGCCCAATTCCGCGGCAAGAAAGACGCTCCCCGATACACCTGGTCGGATCTGGCGGCCGCCGCCGAACAGGGAGAGTTGGTTGCGTTGACCGGTTGCTGGCAGGGGGCCGTGCCCGCCGCCGCCCAGCGCGGCGATATGAAAGAGGCGCTACGCGCGGCGGCTCAGTTACGGGACCTTTTCGGGCGGCGCCTCCACCTCGAGCTGTGGCATCACCGCATGCCGGAGGACGACCTCCGCAACGATGTGATGTGGGAGGTCGGGCGGCGCCTGCAGCTTCCCGTTGTGGCTACGAACAACGTCCATTACGCCGACCCCCGGGACGCGGATCTTTCGGAGGTGTTGGCGGCCATCGGGGGGCGGCGCAGCTTGGCGGAGACCGATGGGTACCGTCCCGCCACCGATGAGCGGTATCTCAAGTCTCCCGCCGAGATGTATCGCAGATTTGTCCGTTATCCGGGAACGGTGGAACGAGCCGGAGATCTCGGGCGGGGACTGGCATTCGACCTGCAACTGGTCGCCCCACAGCTGCCCGACTTCCCCATGCCCGGTCACTTCCGCGATGAGATGGACTACCTCAGGCATCTGACGTTCGAGGGGGCCCGGGAGGTGTACGCCGGCCGATCCGGCGGGATCGACTCGCGAGCGGTGCAGCGGTTGGAGCATGAGCTTGATGTGATCGAACGGCTCGGTTTCCCCGGCTACTTCCTGGTGGTGTGGGACATCGTCAACTTCGCCCGTTCCCAGGACATCTACTGCCAGATCCGCGGATCAGGTGCAGATTCGGCGGTCTGTCGATGTCTTGGATTGACCAAGGTCGACCCGATCCGGCTCCAACTCCCCTTCGAACGGTTCCTGTCCGACGAACGGGGACGCCCACCCGACATCGACCTCGATCTCGAGGCCGACCGCCGGGAGGAGGTCATTCAGTACTGCTATCGCCGCTACGGACGGGAGCGGGCCGCCATGGTGGCCAACGTCATCACGTACCGGGCCCGCTCGGTCCTGCGAGATGTCGGCAAGACGTTCGGATTGACCCAGGCCCAGGTGGACGGGCTCTCCAAGTACGTCGACACCCGGGACCCATCCAAGCTCCGCCTGGAAGCACCGCTTCCCGAGGGGATGACCGCCGATTTCATCTATGACGTCTGTCACCGGCTCGACGGGTTCCCCCGCCACCTCGGGATCCATTCCGGGGGAGTGGTGATCGCCGACCGTCCCCTCTGGCAGGTGGTGCCGATCGAATGGGGCCGGATGGAAGGCCGCTCCGTCCTGCAGTGGGACAAGGACGATTGTGCGGCGATCGGCATCGTCAAATTCGACCTGCTCGGTCTTGGCATGCTCAATGCCCTGCACCTGGCGGTTGACCTGATTCATGAGGCACACGGCGTCGAGGTCGATCTGGCCACCATCGACCAGGAGCCGTGCTATCTACGAGATGCTCACCACCTCGGACACGGTCGGGATGTTCCAGGTTGAGTCGCGGGCGCAGATGGCCACGCTGCCCAAGATGAAGCCGAAGACGTTCTACGACCTGGCCGTCGAGGTTGCTTTGATTCGACCGGGACCGATCCAGGGCCAGTCGGTCCACCCATATCTCCGGCGCCGCAACGGGGAGGAACCGGTTCGTTACCCGCACCCTTCCACCGAGCCGGTGCTGGCCAAGACGCTGGGTGTGCCGATCTTTCAAGAACAGCTCATGGAACTGGCCCGGATCTGTGCCGGGTTCGACGGCGGCCAATCGGACCGGCTTCGCCAGGCCATGACCCACAAGCGCTCCTCGGAAGCCATGGGGAAGCTCCAGGACGAGGTCTACCGGGGAATGGCCGGCAAGGGGATTCTGGGGGCGGCCGCAGATGAGATCTGGGAGAAGTTGCAAGGGTTCGCCTCCTTCGGGTTCCCGGAGAGCCACTCGGTGAGCTTCGCCTACATCGTGTACATGTCGGCCTGGTTGAAGTACCACTGGCCGACCGAATTCCTGGCCGGGCTGCTCAACGCCTATCCGATGGGTTTCTACAGCCCCAACTCGCTGGTCCAGGATGCCGCTCGACACGGAGTTGTGACCCTGCCGCCTGATGTCAACCGGTCCTTCCACGACTGCACCATCGAAGCGCACGATGCGGCTCCCGATGATGTGGTGACCTACTACGAGAAATCGTGGCGGCGGGGGAGGGGTGCTCTCGACGATCCGGTCCGTCCGGCCGTAGCCATGCGGATGGGGCTGCGCTACGTCCGCAATCTGGGCGATGGCGAGATCACCCGGATCGAAGCAGCCCGTCAGATAGGCGGCCCTTTTCAATCTCCGGAAGATCTGGCCCAGCGCACCGGCCTGCCGGTCGATGCCTTGGAGGCGCTGGCCGGCGCCGGTGCTCTCGAGTGTCTCGGGTTGTCCCGTCGGGCAGGGATGTGGGCGGCCGGGGCGCTGGCCGAGATCGATTCGCGACGTCTACCGCTGGCACCGGGTATTGAGGCGCCCGCCCTGCCGGGGATGAGCGCTCAGGATGAACACCTCGCCGACCTGTGGGCAACCGGGGTCTCGGTGGCACACCCGGTCCAATTCATCCGCCAGAGCCTCGATGAGCTGCGCTGTCTCCGCATCGCCGAGATTCTGGCGCTGCGTCGCAACGGGGTGCGGGCCATGGTGGGCGGCATCGTCACCCACCGGCAACGACCCGGTACGGCCAACGGGGTGATTTTCCTCAATCTGGAGGACGAAACCGGTCTTCTCAATGTCGTCGTGCTGCCCGACATCTGGGCGGCCAACCGGGAGGTAGCCCGACGCCACCCCGGCCTGGTGCTCGATGGGGTGGTCGAGTATCGGGATGGGGTCACCAACTTCGTGGCTCGCCAATTCTCCCCCTGGCCGGTCGAAGGCGTCACCTCCCGGGACTTCCGCTAGCCAACTCATGCGTCTCCACCCGGGCGGCTGGGAATATCCGCCAGGGGACCGGTCGGGACCTTCGCCTCTATCGGCACGCCGGTGGTGGATGGACAGTAGAGGAGCAGGCATCCTGCCAAAGCTGTGTGCTCTCAAGGAGGTTTGTCGTGCAAACCGTCGATCCCCGGACCTTCAGGCCCGATGTAGATGTGGGTCGGCCGAGAATCCCGGAAGCCCCCGCGTGGCCCGTTCCTGTGCTGACGACCATCCTCTTCGTGTTGGCCGTCATCGCCCTGGCCGTAGTGGTAGTGGTGTTGACCACCGGAGCTTCGACCGCTGAGATCCATGATTCATGGATGCACTATCCGGCGTATCAAGCGGGATATGAAGTCCATGATTCATGGATGAACGTGGCCTATGCACCCTCGGCGTTGGAGATCCACGACTCCTGGATGAACACCCCATAGAGGATCGGAGCGCAGCGCGCCTCCGGCCGGGTGGAGCGCTGCGCCCGAATCCTTCTCCTCGAGGTGAGTGTCCGTTAGCCCTGCGGGCCGGCGGCGACCACTTCGGGCGTGGCCGTGTACTTCGTGAAGTTCTCGCGGAACATTCCGGCCAGCTTTCGGGCTTGCCCGTCGTACGCTTCTGGATCCGCCCAGGTATCGCGCGGGATGAGCAGTTTTGTCGGGACCCCTGCGATCTCCGTGGGCACCTGCAAACCGAACACCGGGTCCTCGACGAACTCGGACTTGTCAAGGTGTCCGGCAAGCGCGGCGTTGAGCATGGCCCGGGTATGGGGGATTCGGATCCGGTAGCCAACCCCGTGGGGACCGGCCGTCCATCCGGTATTGATCATCCACAGACCCGGGTCGAACTCGTCGATCTTCTCGGCCAGCACTTTGGCGTAGTACGAGGGCGGCAACGGAAGGAAGGGTGCGCCGAAGCAGGGGGAGAATGTGGCAACAGGCTCGTTGACACCCCGCTCGGTGCCGGCCAGCTTGGCTGTGTAGCCCGACATGAAGTAGTACATCGCCTGCTCGCGGGTCAATCGAGAGATCGGGGGCAGCACTCCGAACGCGTCTGCCGAAAGGAAGACAATGTTGTTGGGATGCCCGGCCACCCCGGTCCGAATGACATTGGGGAGATGCACAAGGGGGTACGAACAGCGAGTGTTCTCGGTGTTAGAGGCATCCTCCCACTCAGGGTGGCGACTATCCGGGTTCAGCACCACGTTTTCAAGAATGGTCTCGAACTGGTTGGCGGACTCGTAGATCAGCGGTTCGTCTTCCTGGCTCAAGTTGATGACTTTGGCGTATGACCCGCCTTCGATATTGAAGATGCCGTCGACGCCCCATCCAATCTCGTCGTCACCGATCATCCCCCGGGTCGGGTCGGTCGCCAGCGTGGTCTTTCCGGTTCCCGACAATCCGAAGATGACGGCAGAATCGCCGTCCGGCCCAACGTTCGCCGAAGCGTGCATGCTGAGCACACCCGCTTTCGGGAGGAGGTAGTTCATCACCGAGAACACAGACTTCTTCATCTCTCCCATATACGTTGTGCCGCCGATCAGCAGTACCTTGTGGACGAAGCTGATCATGATGAAGACTTCGCTGCGGGTTCCGTCCCGATCCGGAACGGCCTTGAAGTTCGGTGCGTGCACGATGGTGAAGTCGGGCATGAACGGCTCGATTTCATCGTCGTGTTCGTAGGTTCTGGGCAAACGAAACATGTTGCGGCAGAAGTGGGCGTGCCAGGGGGTCTCGGTGATGACGCGCACGGCCAGGCGGTACTGCGGGTCGGCAGCTGCGTAGACATCCTGCACGTAGAGATCCTGCTGTCCGAGGTACTCCGTGACCCGGTCGTACAGGGCTTCATATACTTCGGTCTCGATCGGGTGGTTGACGTCGCCCCACCAGATGTCCTTTTCGGTGGTTTCCTCGCGAACGACAAACTTGTCTTTGGGGCTGCGACCCGTGTACGGGACTGTCGAGACAACGATCGGCCCCTGATGAGCGATGACGCCTTCTCCGCGCCGGAGCGTGTGTTCGACCAGATGCGGTGTCGACAAATCCCAGTACACCTCGCGGGTTGGGACGATGCCGTGAGCGGCCAGGTCTTGCATGGTTACCCTCTCGTGGTTGTCCAGAGGGGAAGCATAATGCGCGTCCCGGCACGTTCCGGCGGCCCCGGAGACCGTGGGGCCGCAAATCCTTCGCTCATCGCCGTGCGGCTGCAACGATGCATGTCGTGATTGGCACATTGAACGAAGGGTCGCTGCACGCGGCCTTGAAACATTGGTACGTACAGACCGGTGACCTCGTCGAGCACCCGGTCGATGGGTACATCATCGATCTGGTTCGCGATGGGTTACTGATCGAGGTGCAAACCGGAGGGTTTGCACCTCTGCGGGCCAAGCTGGAGAACCTCACGGAGCACCACCAGGTTCGGGTCGTGGCTCCCATCCCCCAACTCCGAACCATTGTTCGGGTCAGCGAGGAAGGTGAGGTACTGGCGCGTCGCCGCTCGCCAAAGCATGGACGCTATGAGGACATCTTCTCCAGATTGGTCAGTTTCCCGGCGTTGATCGACCATGCGGGATTCGAACTCGATCTTCTGCTGACGACCGAAGAAGAGGTGCGGGTGCACCGGCCGGGACAAGCCTGGCGCAGGAAGGGTTGGGTGGTGCTGGGTCGATCGTTGGTCGAAGTGACCGACCGCATGCGGATCCAATCGTCGACAGATCTGGCCGGGTTCCTTCCGAACGACCTGCCTGCTCCGTTTTCCACAGCAGACATTGCCCATCTGGCGAAACTGCCGCGCCGGCTTGCCCAACAGATGGTGTACTGCCTGCGCGCGACCGGTGTCATTGAAATGGCCGGCAAAGAGGGGAACGCCTTGCTCTACAGCCGTTCCGGATAGACGCCCTTACCCGCCGAGTTGGGCATCCGCCCACGTGGAGCACCACGGCCAGTGGCCCCACCCATCACGGGCGACCAGCCAGGCTGTCACAGCGGTGTTGGCGTCGGCGTCGTAGATGCCGGCTCCGGCCCAACCGGCTGAAGCTGCTCGACTATCCCAGTAGGTCACAGAATGCTGGTAGAGACCACCGTAGGGTCCTTCCGGGTTGTAAGCGGACGGGTCGTAGTTCGATTCGCACCGGGCTACCAGTACCGCCTTGTCGACGCCGTCGGCCGGGAAATAGAGGGACGCCAGGGCCCGCATCTCGTTCTCACTGAGGGGATTGCTCGAAGGGGCGGTGGTTGTGGTCGTGTCGGGTGGCGCCGTTGTGGTGGTCGTGTCGGGTGGCGCCGTTGTGGTGGTCGTGGCCGGCGGCGCCGTTGTGGTGGTCGGTGGTGTGGTCGGGGCAACCCGTGCCGCCGTTGTCGTGGTAGCCGGTGGCACGGTCGTAGTCGTCGTCACCATCCGCAGCCGTGTGCCCTCCTCGACGAGGTCGTCGATCGTGAGTTCCAGCGTCACACGGTCGGCTGCCTCAGTGCCGGCGGTGCCGGCGGCCTCAGGCAGGTCGGGGGCCTGCAGTTGATTCGCAAAAACGAAGGCCGTTACCCGGCCGGTGGTGACACCGGCGTCTGCGGCCAGGACGAGGGGTTCAGGTGATTCAGTCGAAAGCGACTCCGGGCGCGGCCTTTCGGCACCGTTGGTAGAGAACGTTGCAAAACCGACGAACGTCAAGAGGATGATGAGGGTCCCTAGTCCAACCAGGGCAGACCGCACATTGCGCATGAAGGTTACTCCGCCTTCGTTTACGCCCCGGCCCAGCACCGGTGGCGTCTCAACAGGCTAACGGTCCCGGCGATTCAGCCCAAGCCGGGTCCTGAGAGAAATTGGCAGATGATCCCGTTGTTCACACAGGATCGAGGGAGAAAACGCGGATCGACCGCACGGTTTCATCTTCATAGCGCTGCCAGCCATCGAAAAGCGCGTTCAACTCCAGCCAGATCGACTCCTTCTCGTCACAGCGGCAAGAGGCGTGCTTGCACCTTCCAGGACGCTTCCCGGGTTTGGACCCGGCCGACAGGGTCTCGCAACAGATTGGCCGACCATCCGGGATGATCCGCCCGGCCGTAGTTGGAGGCGACCACGATCAGGCTCCCATCGTGCTCCAGGAAGAAGAGGGGCACGGTATGGGGTTTCCCGGTCCGGTGGCCGGTCGTAGTGAGCAGCAGCGTCGGGTATGCCCTGGATCCCAACGAGAGCAAGCCCCCTCGGGTGGCCGTGAAGAACCGCCGGTCGACTCGGCTCAGCACCTTTGGTCCCAACCAGCGACGCGCGAACGTGGTCGAAGCCGCTTTGGTGAACCAGCGGCGATAGTGGTCGACGAAGCTCATGGGCCCTCCCGGCACGCACCCTGCTTCTGTGAGAGGGCTCGATTGCGGCCCGCGTTAGGATACCGACGATGAAGGGCGACATCATTCTCGTCGGCGAGGAACACAAAAACGCCGCCGAGCAGATCATCGGGAAACTGTTCGATGAGATCGCCGGCGCCGGCCGCCGCTACACGATGACCGTGGCCGGAGAGTCCGGAAGTGGCAAGTCGGAGACTGCTCGAGCTCTTCACGACGAGCTTGGAAACCGGGGCGTGAAAGCTGCGATCTTGCAGCAGGACGATTACTACGTGCTTCCTCCCCGATCGAATGATGCGGCACGGCGGGCGAACTTCTGTTGGGTTGGCACCTCCGAGGTGCGTATCGATCTGCTCGACGAACACCTCGAGGCGGCCCGGGAAGGCGCGGTGGCCCTCGTGAAGCCGTTGGTGATCTACGCCGAGAATCTGATCACCGAAGAAGCTGTGGCGCTGGATGGCGTTGACGTGGTTATTGCAGAGGGCGTCTACACGTCGCTCTGCAAGAACGTCGATCGCCGAGTGTTCATTGCTCGCAACCGGCTGGAGACGATGGAGCATCGTATGAAGCGGGGTCGGGAAGAGTTCGACTCCTTCATCGAGGAGGTGCTCAAGGCGGAGCACGAGATCATTGCTCAGCATCGGGGCGTGGCTGATGTGGTCATCACCCGCGAATACGACGTTGAGTTCGTAACGGTGTGACGGCCTACGGCCTTCCGGGCGAATCCGACTTCTGCGCCGGCCGGCGCTCCTTCCTCGCCGGACTCAGACCTCAGGAGGCGATCGCCCTGCCGCTGGAGGCGGTACTCGAGGTGCTCCGTCGTCGATTAGGTGAAGCCGTCGACCTCGCGTTGTCTGGCCCTGCCATCGATCTCGAGCTGCCACTCAGTGAGCTGCCGGTTGAGGTCAAGTCTCCCCGAGCCACCGAATCCGATCCTTCGTGGCTCAAGACGACCAACATGGTTGGCATCAATGTCCGCACGGTTCGCGACCTCGCCGGCGTGGTGAAGTACGCCCTCACCTTGCCTGAAGCGTTCGATTCGATTCACTTGCTCCCGATCTGGGAGCCCGGCGTCGTTGAGAGCTTGTACGGCATCGCCGGTTGGAACCTCAACCAGGAGTTCTTTTCCGACGAGCTGCGGAAGGTTGCTCCCCATCTCGACACGGTCGAACGACAACTTCGGGCGATGGGCAACCTGCTGCACCTGATGGGCAAGACCGTTGGCATGGATGTCATCCCGCATACCGATCGTTTCTCTGAGGCGACGGTCGGCAGTCCCGACCTGTTCGAGTGGATGGAGGTGCGCGATCGTACGATCGTCGATCATTCTGAGGGGTTGCATGAGGTTGTTGAGGGGTCGGTCTTTGCCTGGCTTCGTGGAGTAGGAACCGCCACCCCGTTGCTTCCGATTCCGTCCGACCGGTCGGCACTATTTGGAGCCCCGGAAGCGGAACGTCTGGCCGTATTGTTCGGCGATCCGGCCGACGTGACCGGGCGGACCGGGCGGCGGGTGGATCTGATCAACCATCTCAAGAGCCAGGGTCTTGAGCCGGTTCCGGCCACGATGGGGGTGCCCTATCGCGGCATCATGGTTGATCCCGCAGCCGGAAGCGTTACGCCTGATCAATACGGTTTGGAATGGCCCGACTTCGTTATGAACCGGCCGGAAGGTATGTCCCGGGTGTTCTCCCCGCTGGCCCGATTTAAGCTCTACGGGCGGCTCGATGACAACGCCAACTGGGAGATTGACTTCACGAAACCCCGGCCGCACGTGTGGGAGTACGTGTGTGGACATTTCGCCCACACGCAGCACATCGGCAACTTCGATTTCATGCGCGGCGACATGTCCCACGTGCAAATGCGACCGGACGGCGTTCCCCAGCTCATCGACCGGTACTACGACATCCTGGGAGCCGTCAAGGCCCACATCCAGCAGCAGGCGGCAGCACCGTGGTTCGCCTATTTCGCCGAGTCGTTCCTGCCTCCCCGCGACACCTTCCAATACGGCGAGGAGCTCGATCATCTCGAGGCGTCGTCGGCCGACGCGACCCTCGGGGATCTGCAATCGAGCAAAGTGGGCAGCGCCGACTATTTGGGCCGGTTCCGTCGCTACCTCGACTATCTAGCGACCCGGCGGACCGCTCCTGCTTTCACGGTCATGACTGCCGACAAGGATGATCCCCGTTTCGACGACTTGTACAGAGCCGGGAACGAGGCTCGGCTCTTCACCGCCTTGTTCTTGCCCGACATGCCGTCGTACACGGCACTCGGCTACGAGGTGCGGGACATCCATGACGAACCGGTCGAGAACGAGCGCTACACCAAACTCTTCGTGTTTCGGGAGCGGGGCGAATCGAATGTTTTCCCATCCAAAGCGCGTCGCGGCAATGACTTCGTTTGGGGAGAGAACCAGGCACTCTTCGACCGACTGACCGCGCTCCGCTCGTATGCCGACGACATCCTTCCTGACCTGGCAGGTACCTCGACCCGCTGGTTGCTTCCCCCCGACGCCAGCGCGCAACGCGGAACCGCGGCATGGACCCAACAGGGCGCCGCCCGACACGTGTTTGTTGTGAACTACGACCCGACGACGAACTCCGGGTACTTCGGGATACCGGCCCTCGAACCGGAGGTGGTCCTCGTGGCGGAGTTCTCGACGATTGGTCATGTTCGTGAGGTCGATCGCCGGATCGAAGGCAACGGCCTCTTCCATCGGTTGGAAGGCCTGGCGCCGGGCGAAGGCCGTGTCTACCGCATCGAGCCGTAGGAGCCGGTCCTGGTAACCGGCCACCTTTGGACGGCCGGGTCGCACCATCCCGATAACATGACTTGAGAACGGCAACGAAAGGGACGACCGTGGCCATGAGCCCTCAGCTCCAAGACAAGTACAACGACCAGATCACGCTCGAGTTCGCATCCTCGTACGCCTACCTGCAGATGGCGGCCTTCTTCGACGATGCCAACCTTCCGGGATTCTCGAACTGGATGCGACAGCAGGCTGAGGAAGAACGGCTCCACGCTATGAAGTTCTTCGACTTTGTGCTCGACCGTGGCAATCAGGTCGAACTGCGCACGATCGCAGCCCCCTCGAGCGACTACACCTCAACGTTTTCGGTCTTCGAAGCTTCCTTGGCTCACGAGCGCAAGGTCACGCGTTCCATCCACGATTTGTACGGACAAGCCACCGACGAGAAGGACTACGAGAGCCTCCCGTTGCTCCACTGGTTCATCAACGAGCAGGTAGAGGAAGAGGCAACCGTGTCGGAGCTGATCGAGCAGATCGCCATGGCCGGAGACAACGGAGCGGCCCTCTTGCTCTTGGACAGGGAACTGGGAACCCGGGTGCCGGGTGCGGAGTAGCAGAGCGGTTGTTCAGCTCACCGACCAGGCGAGGAGCAACTGTGCGAGGTAGTACAGGGGCAGTCCCCAGTAGCGATTGACGGCCCCGGGGGCGATAAAACGGTTGCGAGCGACGGCTAGGTCGGACAAGTAAAAGGCAATGGCGCCGGTCAGGATCAGTCCGGTAGCTCCCGCAGCGGTAGCCCCAACGGCCGTGGCCACCATGGCTGAGATGATCACCACATAGGCAATAACCGGACCGGTCATGGCCGTCGGAAGGTGCGGGCGGAGCCAGCGGAAGATGACAACGGCTGCTCCTGCGGCCACAGTCGCAGCCAGGACTAAAGGCACGGCGGCGATCCCTGCCAGCAAGAAGGCGACCACGTACAGGAGATGTCCGATCAAGAAGGCCCCGAGGCCCGTGATGAACCAACTGCGGGCCGTTCCGAGGAGGGCAACATCGCCTACGAACCCGAAGACCAAGCCGATGAGGATCAACCATCCATAGAGCGAACCGGTCGCTCCGAGGGTAACGGCCAGTCCGAGGAAGCCTGCGGAGGCAATCGGTTTGGCCACCAACCGCAGGGGGATACCGCGTTGTTCGCCGTAAAGCGTGATGATGAGGCCGACGGCGGTCACCGCCACGAAGAACCACGCCACGATCAGGATTTCCCGAGGCTCTCGATGGCCTGCGCTGCGATGGAATCCCACTCGGCGGAGTGGTGATCGGTGAACACGAAGTGGTCTGCTTGATCGAATTCGAGGTACTCAACGGCATCGCCTGCTGCCCGGGCTCGAGCAACGAACCCCCGGCTGTATTCCACCGGAACCCGGTCGTCCGCAGTGCCGTGGGCGACCAGCAGGGGTACCCCGACTGGCAGCGAGTCCGACGGTGAGATGTTGGCCGCTGGACGGCCCCCGAAGAACTCTTCGACGGCGTCGTCGCCAAGGTGGTCCTCGGCAGCTTGATTGAGGTCTACGACCCCGGCCAGGGCTACGGCCAACCGGGGGGAAACCACCGGAGCGGCCCACGGAGAATCGGCAGGCAGCCGGGCTCGCCCGGCCGCCCACAATGCCAGCTGAGCCCCGGCCGAATGGCCGGCAACCGCCACACGATCCACATCAACGGGAAACTCCGCGGCGAGGTTGGCCAGGTGATCGACGGCGGTCGCAATATCCAACAGCGCCTGGTGCCACCCGTTGGGACTGCGCCGGTACTCGACATTCCAGGTGGCGACACCGCGCTTGGCCAGATCAATCGCCAGACCGTCCATGAGGTCACGGCGCCATGGCCCGCGCCAGAAGCCGCCATGGACGAGCATGGCTACGGCGTGCGGGCCGGACCCTGTGGGGATCCGGAGATCCCCAACCTGATCGGGGTGTGGACCGTAGGGAAGGGAGGTCGGTGGCATCTCGGATCGAAGGACGAGGTGGCGGAGGGCGTGGCGGTATCCGTCGGTGCCTCTCCCATAGATGGTTGCGACACAAGCCGGGGCGATGACCGATTCGCTCCGCCAGGCTTCACGCCGGGTGATGTCGGAGATGTGCACCTCGACCACGGGCAGATCGACGGCCTCGAGGGCGTCAAAGATCGCGTACGAGTAATGGGTATACGCGCCGGGGTTGATGATGATGGCATCCGTGCCTCCCCGCGCCCGGTGGAGCCGGTCGATGATGGCTCCTTCGTGGTTCGATTGGAAAGGTTTCCACCGAGGCACCCAGATCCACACCCCAGGAACGGCACGCGGCATCGAGATCGGCAAGCGTCGTTGTTCCATAGATGTCTGGTTGGCGGGTGCCGAGCAGGTTGAGGTTGGGTCCGTTGACAACCAGGACAGCGGAAGGGTGATTGCATTCCCTCAGGCTATCGACCGAGTTCAGATCGTCCCAACGATCGGGTTGGCAGAGCCTCTCCGCAAACCTCAGGTAAACCTTCCCGGCCGCCGATACGAGTAACTAGGCGAGATGGCTGGGAAAGCCCGAAGGGCCTCTTGGAGAGCTGGATGCAAGGTGCAGACCGAGGAATCGTCACGCTTCCCGAGCGTTTCGAGAGCTTCTACCAGCGCGAGTTCAGGTCCGTCGTTGGCCTGGCCTATGCCCTTTCAGGCAGTCGTTGGGCCGCCGAGGATCTTGCCCAGGAGGCGTTCATTGCGGCCCACCGAACGTGGGATCGTATCGGGGTGTATGAATCGCCCGGTGCGTGGGTCAGGAGGGTGGTAGCCAACATGGCCGTGTCGCTCTACCGGAAACGAGCGTCGGAAGCCCGGGCAATAGCCCGGATCGCCGTACGCCGTCAAGAAGCGCTCCCCGCGCTCGAAGTTGAGAATGATGAGTTCTGGGCAGCGGTCCGGGCTCTGCCCAAACGGCAGGCTCAGGCCATTGCGCTCCACTATCTCGAGGATCGACCGGTTGCCGAGGTGGCCGACATCCTCGATTGTTCACCGTCAACGGCCAAAGTTCATCTCCACAAGGGTCGGAAACGGCTGGCCGAACGGCTCGGGACCACCCCGGGAGACGAATCATGACCCTCGACGAGCGCGGCCGCCGGGCGGCACAGAACCTCACGCAGAAGGTCGATGAGGCGCCGCTGATGCTCATGGAACATGCAGTTCCTGCGGCTCGAACCCGCGATCGCCAATCACGGGTGCTCGTGTTCGCCGGTGCATTCGCGGCGGTTGCGCTCCTGGTTGGCCTCGCGGTGGTTCAGGTCGATCTCTTCTCGCCTCAGCGTGAGACGGCGACGACCAGCGATACGTTCCCGGTCAATACCGTGACGACAAAGGTGACGCCAACAACGCAGACGCCGACCACTGCGGCGGATACCCTGCCGATCACGGCTCCGCCGGAAACGACCTCGTCGACCTTCGCCGTCGACGACATAGCACCCCCCCTGGTCATCACCATCCCGGAGAACGGCGCCAAAGTTACCGAGAAGTCTCTGCGATTTGAGGGCACGACCGAGCCGGGGGCCGTCGTGGCGGCCGGCCCGTATCAGGCCGACGTCGACCAAGAAGGTCGTTGGTCGATCGTCCTGCTGCTCAACCCGGGCGGCAATCTAGCCTCTTTCACGGCTACCGATCCGGCCGGCAACACGGCTGAAGCATCCGTTTCTGTGACCTACGAGGTAGCCGAACCACCCAAGGAGGAACCGCCTCCGGTGGATTTCACCGCAGTCCAGAAGTACGGATCATGTTCCGAGAGCCCTCCGTTCGACGAGTTCTACGGGATGGCTAAACCCGGCACCAAGGTGTCCATCACGTCCGCCTTCGGATCCGGTTCGGCCACGGCGGCCGGCAATGGTGAGTGGTATGTGAAGGTGTTCTTCGAGACTGCACCCTACGGCGACGCTTTCGAGGTGAAGGCCAGGGACGACTTCGGACACAAAGTCCTTTTTGAGTTCACCAGTTACGTCGGGAAATGATCTACCGGTCGGGCGAGAGGTGGGCGGTTTCGAGACCGTGGGCCTGTTCGAGGGTTGCTGCGTCGATGGTTCCTGGCTCGAGCCCGTAGCGGTGGTCGAACTCGGAGACCACGGCCGCCATCACATCCTGCCGGGTGATGCCGGGGACGGCTCCGGCAAGATCTCCAGAGGTGGTTGGATCCCAGGGGAGTTCGAGGGCGCGGTAGACGGGGAGCAGCACCTCGGCGATCCGATCTCCGCCTTCAACCACGATTACGCCGCCGACATGGGCGGCCCGGCCGATGATGCGCTGCCCGGTGCCCATGATCTTGTGACGGCCCGAGACATTGATGCTGTAGGCACCGGGACAGTACTCGCCGGGAACCTCACCGATCCGGGCGTCGGCTCCGAGTGCCTGAAACGCAGCCAGCAACGTAGAAGCAAGGGCGTCAAAACGTGGCTTGATCGTTTCGCGTGGGTTCCGGGACGGAATCGTCCAGGCGAAGGCAATGGTCCCTGAGTGAAAAACCGCCGCCCGCCCACCGGCCAGCCGTTCAATCGCCGCATAGCCCGCTGATCTCGTTGCCTCGACGGCCGACGGATATCCGCGGCTGACAACGTCTTGCCGTCCGAAGGCGACGATAGCCCCGGGTTGGTGCAGGCGAAGGCTCTCTACAACCTCGCCTGCAGCAACACCTCGCAAGAGGGCGTGCGATACCGCCGTGTCAAAGGCCGGCCGATCGGGATACTGCTCGGTCAAGAGCCGGATGGGCATGGTGACAGTATGTCAAACCAGGCACCGGGCCGCCTCGGATGCGATATGTTGGAACTAAACCAGGGTCGGCAACGTCTCATTGATAGAAAGGCGTCTGAGCCGTGAATAAGGGGTTCGGGTTGGGCAGGTTTCGGTTGGGCATCGGGTTCGGGCTGGTTCTCACCACATCTCTGCTGGCGGGTTGTGGAACAGACGCGCCGCTCGCCGGTATGGGCCACTTGACCGAGCGTTGGATCGCAGCGGCTCCCGATCCGACGACGACCACAACGCTCCCGGCCGTCGCAGCTCCCGTCGGATTGCTTGCCACGAATGGTGGAGCGACAATTGAATGGGTCAACGACGATCTGGGCTCCCTACCGGTGCCAACGACCAGTTCTCCGGAAGAGATTGTCGGGCTCGTGTGGTCCCGCAGCAACCGAGAGGATCGCTACGTCCAGGCCAGCCGCTCGGAGATCATGGCTGCTTTGCCCGCCGTTGAGATTCCAGAACTGATTCCTGAGCACGTTGCGTATGTGACCAGCCAGCTGGTCTTCAACCCGGCAACTGGCACGTTGGGTTCTGAAGCTGTGGCTGCTTTCGGCTTCTGGTCTGACAAGCCATACACGAAGAGCAGGAGTGTTTCCCAACTGGCAGTCATGATGGTTTCCCTCGACGAACCCGCTCTCGAGCCGGTGGTGCCCGACACCATCGGTGTACCCGAAAGTCCGGCCGACGACGAGCAGTGTCGGGATTTGGTGGACAGTACGGTCGAGGAGTGCACCAAGCTGGTGCTCGAGGATGGTTGTCCGGCCTGGTCGCTGGATCTGACCGACGGTTGGCGGCTCGTGTGGTCCGAGCGCGGATACACCTACGATCTCTTCGTCCGGAATGCCGACGCTCCCGATCTTCTCGCGCGCATGGCCGGTTCGTGCAAGGAACTGACACCGGTCCAATCGGTGCTGGCCGGGGCAGACGCACCGGCCGGCACGCCGGCCGGGAAGGAGAGCGAGCCGCCGGCCGCTGCAGCCGGCTCCTGAGGTTGTCGCTGCCCGGCGATAGGCTGAGTCGTCGCTCAGCAAGGATGACGCATCTTTCACGGTGGGAACTGGTTCGCATACCTGCGCTATGACGAGGAGCAGGATCGCCCGCACGTCGACCGCGCTCTCCTTGCCCGGGTTCTGGCCTACGGCCGGCCCTACCGTCGCGACCTCGTCGTGGTCCTCGGCACGATTCTGGTCGTTTCCCTGCTGACCCTCATTCCGCCGCTCCTGATGCGGGAGCTCATCGACCGGGCCATCCCCGAGAAGAACATTCGTTTGCTGACCTTCCTCGGCCTCGGCATGGTGGCCGTGCCCATTGTGAATACGGTGGTCGGTACGATCCAAAGGTGGATGTCGGCCCGGGCGGGAGAGGGCATCATCTTCGACCTCCGCCGGCAGCTCTATCGACATCTGCAAGGGATGTCGCTTCGGTTCTTCACCTCGACCCGCACCGGGGAGCTGGTCTCGCGCTTGAACAATGATGTGGTCGGCGCCCAGAACGCCATAACCGGCACCTTCATCACCATCGCGTCCAATATCGTGACCGTCACTGCAATTCTGATCATCATGGTGCAAACGGAATGGCGGCTCACGCTGTTAGCCGTTGCGGCTCTCCCGCTCTTCATCTACCCGGCCCGGCGGGTTGGCAAACTTCTCAGGAAAGTCTCCCAACAGCAGATGGAGCACAACGCCAACATGTCCTCCATTCTCACGGAAACGTTCAACGTGAGCGGAGCGCTGCTGGTCAAGCTCTTCAATCGCGCCGATGACGAGACCCGCAAGTTCACCGACGAAGCTGCACTGGTGCGGGACCTTGGAGTTCGGAGAGCGGTGATTGGCCGATGGTTCTTTGCCGCGTTGGGCGTCGTCAGCGCCCTCGGCACCGCCGCCGTCTTCTGGGTGGGTGGGGTGCTCGTCATCAACGAAGCATTCACGGTCGGCACCATCGTGATGTTCTCGACGCTGCTTGCCCAGCTCTATGCTCCGCTCACCGCACTCTCCAACGCACGGGTTGAATTCGCCACCTCGATGGTCTCCTTCGAACGAGTCTTCGAAGTCCTTGACCTCCCCCATGACATCGACGAACGAGACGGAGCGATGCACCTCGCCGACATCACCGGCGAGGTTCGCTTCGATCGGGTCTCGTTCAAATACGTGACAGATGGCCCGTTGCCGGGTCTCACCGAGGTGAAAAGGATGCATTGGGGGCGGGCGGT
The DNA here is from genome assembly GCA_963718995.1 of uncultured Actinomycetota bacterium. Lineage (GTDB taxonomy): Bacteria > Actinomycetota > Acidimicrobiia > Spongiisociales > UBA4744 > UBA4744. Next base: position 340,843 of record CAVRAP010000020.1, on the reverse strand, counting down.
GGAACCGACCGGTCCCGAGACCACCCAGGTCTCGACCCGGGAGTGGGCCCTGGAGAACGCTTCGTTCACGATTCGACCGGGTCAACTCGCCGCACTGGTTGGTCCCAGCGGGGCGGGCAAAACCACCATCAGCTACCTACTCCCGCGCCTCTACGACGTGACCGAAGGTGCCGTCCGGATCGATGGCTACGACGTGAAGGATCTGACCCTCGGCACGCTGGGGGAGGGAATCGGCGTGGTGACCCAGGAGTCCTATCTCTTCCACGACACGATTGGGGCCAATCTGCGGTACGCCAAACCAGATGCCACCCCAGCCGAGCTCGAGCAAGCGTGCCGGGACGCCAACATTCACGAGCTCATTGCCTCACTGCCGGAGGGCTACGAAACGATGGTGGGGGAGCGGGGGTACCGCCTATCCGGTGGAGAGAAGCAGCGGGTCGCCATCGCCAGGGTGATTCTCAAGGATCCCCGCATCCTCATTCTCGATGAAGCAACCTCCCATCTCGACTCTCATTCCGAAGCCCTCATTCAGGAGGCGTTGGAGCGAGTCATGGAAGGGCGCACCTCGTTGGTGATTGCCCATCGCCTGTCCACCATCCTGGCGGCCGATCTGATCCTGGTGCTCAACCAGGGCCGCCTGGTCGAGTCGGGCAGCCATGCGGAGTTGCTCGAACGCGGCGGGCTCTACGCCAGTCTCTACGAAACCCAATTCCGCAACGAACCTGTGGAGGTCTAGTGGTCGAGTTTCATGTGCTCGCTTCCGGGTATGTCGGCGACCGGGTGGCATCGACCGTTTCAGTGGTCGTCGACGGGGAACAGGTCGTGGTGATCGACCCCGGCATGGTGGCCGATCAGTCCGTAATTCTCGGTCCGCTCGGTGGTCTGGGCATCGCCCCCGGCGACGTCACGGATGTCGTGTTCTCGCATCACCACCCGGACCATACGCTCAATGCCGCGTTGTTCCCTCGGGCCCGTTTCCACGACCACTGGGCTATCTACAGCGGGGATGTGTGGGACTCACGTCCGGCGGAAGGTTTTGAGGTATCCCCACACGTTACGTTGATCGAAACCCCCGGGCACACCCCTCAGGACATCACGACTCTGATTGAAACGGACGATGGAATAGTTGCCTGTACCCACCTGTGGTGGAATGCCGCGGGCCCGGCCGAGGACCCGTTGGCGGCCGACCCGGAGGCCCTGCACGCCGGTCGTCTCCGGGTCCTCAACCTGGCCACGGTCATCGTGCCCGGCCACGGCGAGGCTTTCCAACCAGATCCGAACACCCCGCGCTGAGTTACAAACCCGAGGGAATCTCGAGACGATCCATGAGCATCTCGATGGCTCTCGACCGCTGCATGACATAGAGATGGACGGCGGGGACCCCGGCCGCCATGAGTTCATTCGCCTGCTGCAGGGTCCAATTGACGCCTGCCTCGGTCACCTCACCGTCGTCGGCCCGTTCGACCGCATCGGTCAGACCGGGAGGTATCTCGCAGTGGAACGTGCTGGGGAGCGAGGTCAACTGTTTCCGGGTAGTCAGGATCTTCAGTCCGGGGATGATGGGGACTCCGATGCCCTGGTTGCGGCACTGCTCGACAAAAGAGAAGTAGTGACGATTGTCGAAGAACATCTGGGTCACGATGTATTCGGCGCCCGCTTCGACTTTCCGCTTGACCCAGGCGATGTCGGAGGCCAGGTTGGGAGCCTCGAAATGCTTTTCCGGGTAACCGGCGGCTCCAATACAGAAATTGGTCGGGTAGGCGTCGAGAAGGTCCTCGAGATAGACGCCTTTGTTCATGTCCTGGATTTGAGCGATCAAGTCGGTGGCATGAGCGTGCCGGGTCCGGCCGTGCTCGAGCGGCTTGGCGTACCCATTGACGTCGCCACGGATGGCCAGCACGTTGTCGATTCCCAGGTAGTGGAGCTCGATGAGGAAGTCCTCAGTTTCCTGCGTGGTGAATCCCTGAACGAGGAGATGGGGTACCGCGTCGATCTCGAACTTCTTCTGAATCAATGCGCAGACTCCGAGTGTGCCCGGCCGTTTGCGTTTGATCCGTTTCTGGTACCCGTCCGGCGTTTCGTCGTACACCACCTCGGCGGCGTGACTGGTGATATCGATGAAGGGCGGCCGGTACGTCGCCAGCGTATCGATGAGTCTGAGCAGACTCGCGAGATCACCGCCCCGCAACGGTGGGATGATCTCGAAACTGATGAGGGGCCGCTTCGCTTCTTGGAGATGATCGATGACCTTCATGGTCCTGCCATTGTTGAGCACGCCATTGTGCCCGAAACTCCACATTTGTCGAGCGGGGAGGCTCTCGAAGTGGCCAACCCGGGCACCGGCCCGGTCGATCGCTCAGGCCCCCCGGGTCAGATTCTCCATCAAGAGCGGTGTCGTCGGCACTAACAACAGGTGTTCTCCGTCATGGTTGAGCCACAGATTGGTGTCGACCTGGAGCCAGACATGGGCGGGGAAGGCGTTCAAGTTCTTGCGGGTAATCCGGTTCGGGGCGCGGTACATGAGAACCTCCCGTCCCGGAGCGTGAACCGCCGGCAATCGTCCTACCAGCCGGAAGGTACCGAACAGCGCCGCAATCCCTTCGGAGGGGTCGAGCCGGCGGGTTCGGCCCGTCCAATCAACCATGCCACAGTCCTCGCAGGCCATCACGCTGATGTTCGCTATCTCGACAGAATGGTGTGCACAGGTCGTAGTCGTCTTTGTCATGTCACCAGTGTGACGGGGAGGTGTGACAGAAACCCCGCCGGGTAGGGTGACGTAGCTTGTGGGCAGGATGGTGCGCACCGAAGGCGACGCGGAAGGGAGTCACGAGATGGGCGGCATCCGCTACGGCGTTGTTGGAGCAGGCCGGCAGGGTACGGCTGCGGGCTACGACCTCGTTGTGCACGGCCGGGCGGAGTCGGTGACGATGATCGACCGGGATGGCGCCGTCGCCGAACGCTCCGCAGACGCGAGTCAATCGTTTGAGCGGACGGGCGGTAGCAAACTGGCAGAGCGTCGACGCCGCCGACGAGGCTGCGCTGGTTGGTGGGTTACGTCCCCTCGATGTCTTCGTGTGCGCCGTTCCATTCATACTCATACCGGGTTGTACCAGGGCAGCGTTGGAAGCCGGGACCTCGATGGTCGATCTCGGCGGTCACACGGAGACGGTGTTCTGGCAGCTCGAGAGGGATCGGGAGGCGGCTGATCGTGGTGTGGTTATCGTTCCCGACTGTGGCATGGGGCCGGGCCTGAACAACACCCTCGGTATGTACGTGCTGGATCTTTTGAAGACCGCAGGTGCAACCCCTTCGGCGGTTCGGCTCTACGACGGTGGCCTGCCCCAGGTACCTCCGGAACCATGGGGCTATCAGGCTGCCTTTCATATCGACGGACTCACCAATGAGTACGACGGCCATGCGCTATTTCTGCGGGACGGAAAGGTGACGGCCGTCCCGGCATTGACAGAGGTTGAGACCATCCGCTTTGGCGAGCACGGGATGTTCGAAGCTTTCGTCACGTCGGGAGGCACGTCAACGGTGCCCGATACGCTCCAGGGTCACCTATCTGTGTATGAGAACAAGACCCTTCGCTATCCCGGTCATGTGGCTGCCTTCAAGGCGTTCAAAGATCTGGGGCTCTTTGAACGAGCGACGATCGAAGTTGGCGGAACCACCGTAAGTCCCCGCGAAGTCTTTCATACACTGCTCGGACCGCAGATCGAAACACCACAGGTCATCGACCTTTGTTTGATGCGGGCGATCGGGATCGGCACGCTGGACGGCGTCGAGACCCGGGTAGTCGTTGAGCTGGTCGATTCCTACGACCCCGACTCGGGTTTTGCCGCCATGGAACGACTTACCGGCTTTCATGCTTCGATCATGGCAGCATTCGTCGGAACCGGGTCGATTGCTCCGGGTGTCCACCGGATGGAACAAGCAGTCCCCGCAGTGAGTTTCATGGAAGAGATTCGCCGCCGTGGATTCCATGTCGAGGAGCGATGGGAGTGAAGGTCACATGCAGCGAAAACGATCGCGCCCGGCGATGGCGGTGGCGATAGTCGCGGGAACCATGCTGCTTTCGGGGTGCGCCGCTCCGGCGGATATCTCCGATCCGACAACCTCGTCAAGTAGCGGCGTTGCGGCAACCGATCCCAGCGAATGTGCCGATGTCGTCAATGTCGCGATGACCCGCGAGGACTCTGGCACGTACCGCTTCGATGTCACGGTGCGTTCGCCCGACACCGGTGAGGAGAAGTACGCAGATCTTTGGGAGGTTCGAGCTCCCGACGGCACCGTCCTGGGTGAACGGATCCTCACCCATCCGCACGTGGAAGAGCAGCCGTTCACTCGCAGCCAGGGCGGTATCGAGGTTCCGGCGGAGCTTGGGTCGGTCACGGTCGTTGCCCGGGACTCGGTCGCGGGTTTCTGTGGAAAGACTGTCGAGATCGAAGTTCCTTGACCCGGAGCGGCAGCCTAGGCTTCGCCGGGCTCGTGTGCTCGTACGGCGGGGTCCTCGCTATCGCCGTCGTCCGGCGGTCGAGGTGCTCCGGATACGAGTAGGAGCGGAAGATGGGTTCTGCCCATGACCTGGCTGGAGATGCTCTCCCAGGTGCCTTCCCCGAAGAGGCGCCGGGTGGTGCCCATCAAGATGAGATCAGCCTCCACCTGTCCGGCCGTCTCACAGATAGCCGCAGCCCGGTCCGTTCCCTCAACGAAGATGCTGTTGGCTTCAACGCCCCGCGAACGAAGCGCCGCCATCACAGGTTCGATGAGTTTGCGGCCCCGTTCCTCCAGGTAACGATCGACCAGGGCCGACTCGTGGTCGCTTCTTTCGCTGAACTCATTGAAGGGATGCCAGCTTTCAGACTCGAGTCCATCGAGGAACGAGCGCGGGACCTCAATGACCGTAACCACGGAAACGACCCCTCCCTCGGGGAGGATCGTCTTGATCAAGTCAGCGACCGGGGCGGTCGGCAACACGCCGGCAGTAGCGATCAGGATGTGCACGCCAATAGGCTATACGCATTGCGGACATGTTGAGCGACCGGTGGGAAGAGGAGGAGAACGTGGACGGGGAGAGACTGTCAGACGAAGTGGTGAACCAGGTGACCTGGAAGATTCCCAATGCCCTGGCCCTGGTCGGATCGCGGTCCGGTGACGAGTGGAATGCCATGACTACCAGCTGGATCACCCAGGTGTCGATGGAACCGGTGCTCGTCGGTATCGGAGTGGACAACTCGTCGGTCACACACCGGTTGATCTCGGCCGGAGGAGCCTTCTCGATCAGCCTTTGGTCGGCGGAAGATACCCGCACCTTCGTCAAGTTCTCGAAACCGGCCCAACGCGAAGGGCTTGCGCTCAATGGCAGGCCGGTCCGCTCCGGCGTTACGGGTGTCCCCATCTTTGAGGAGGCCGTGGCTTGGATGGAGTTACGGGTGCACAGCGCGACCGATTACGGCACCCATACGTTCTTCGTTGGGGAGGTCGTCGACGCGGGCTTCGATCCGGACTTTGAAGGTTCGGTGGCGGCGATGAGCGATACGCGTATGAAGTATGGAGGGGTCAAACGAGGAGGTCACTGAGACCGGCTCGTGCGTTGCGGCGCAGAAGCAACCGCTCCTTGGTTTCCCGGACCTGGTTCACCGACAGGCAAGCACCGGTCGGGACTCGCTCCTACCATGCCGGGGAAGCGGCGTAGGAGTGAGTAATGGAAATCCGGTTGGATGACAAGGTTGCTTTGGTCACGGGTGCGAGCCGGGGTATCGGGCTGGCGATAGTCGAGGAAATGCTTGCCGGCGGAGTGCGCGGGGTTGTCATCACCGGTCGAAAATCGGCCAACCTCGATTCGGCCGTCTCCGGCCTCGGCAATGAAGACCGGGTGATGGCGGTTGCCGGAGGTGCCGACGATGACACACACGCGGCTGCTGCAGTTGCGGCCGCCATTGAGCGGTTTGGTGCACTCGACGTCCTCGTCAATAACGCTGCTACCAATCCCGTGGCGGGAAACATCATCGATGTGGAGATGAGTGCCATCGACAAGATCTGGGCCGTCAATCAGCGGGGACCGCTGGTGTTTGCGCGAGAAGCCTGGCGGCAGTGGATGCAGGAGCACGGCGGATCGATTGTCAACGTTGCATCCGTTGGTGGATTGCAGCCCGGACCGTTGCTGGGCGCCTACAACGTGTCCAAAGCTGCTCTGGTCTTTCTCACCCGTCAGCTTGCCTACGAGATGGCTCCAACCGTTCGGGTCAATGCCATTGCCCCGGGCATCGTCAAGACCCGGTTCTCGCGAGCCTTGTGGGAGATGGACGAAGAGGGTGCGGCCGGATTGCATCCACTCAACCGCTTGGGTGAAGTAGAAGATGTGACCGGTGCGGTGCTCTTCCTGTGCTCGGAGGCGTCTTCGTGGATCACCGGCGTGACCCTGCCGATCGACGGAGGCGTAACCGGAGCGCGGGCCGGACTCGGGTAAGAAGGATCGCTCAGGCCGGGACGGGGTTCGAGGAGCCACCGGTCGGAGGTTGCAGCTGATCGAGTGCCACGGAGATCTCACGTGGCAGCCCGGTCGTCACGTCTCGACCCTCAATGGTGACATGACCAACGTACCCGGCGTCTTGCATCCGTTGCAGGCCTGCCGCCACCCGCCACGGCACGATCAGCCCAATGCCTGCGGAGGAGCGTCTCTTGGAAGTGATGGTCTTTCATTGGGCCGCTAGATCAATGCCAATACGCCGTTGGCGACGTACTGCACCGCCAGGGCGGCGAGGATCAGGCCGAGAATTCTGGTGACGACATTGATTCCCGGTCTGACCGAGAAACTTGCTGACCAGACCGGCCAGGCGCAGCGAGGCGTAGGCCATCAGTAACACCGCGGCGCTGGCAACCGCCAGAAGCCCCAGACGTTCGGGATCGGGGCCGGCTTGTCCGACCAGGACCAGGATGGTGGCGAAAGCTCCCGGTCCGGTGATCAGCGGAATCGCCAGCGGAAACACCGAAACGTCGTCCCGGTGATGGGACTCCTCCTCTTCCTCTGCGGTCTGGCGATGCCGTTGCGCGAGCACCATGTCGACGGCGATCTTGAAGAGCAGGATCCCCCCGGCAATGGAGAACGCCTCGAGTGAGACCCCCAGGAATTCGAAAAGAGCCGTACCCCCTGCTGCAAAGATGGCGAGCACGATCGCCGAGATCACGATGGCCTTGCGAGCTACATGCCGCTGCAGTTTCCGGAGGGCGGTCACCGCCACCGAGATGAAGATCGGTGCCAGTCCGGGCGGATCGATGATGACGAACATCGTCAGAAAGGCTTGTGCGGCAAACGCAAACATGGTCGAGTCACTCTCATGAAGGCGCAGGTCGCCGGGCGTCGACAGGTCGACCTCACTCAACCGGATAGCCGGGTCGGCCGGACTCCAACCAGGCTGAAAAAGCGGCTTCAGTACCCACGTCCTGGCCGGCTTCGACCGATTTCACATATCGGAAGTGCAGTAAGTCGCAATAGGCCTGGATCGGATCGATCTCGTTGCCGATTTCCTCGAGACGTCGCAGCATTGGTTCGAATTCTCCGACGCGCCACTGCACGGAGGTGAGTGCTTTCAGGGTGGTCTCTTCGGTGTGCGTCTTCGCCTGGAAATAGTAGAGATCATCGAGGATCTGGCGCGCCTGGTTCTCGAGTGCGTCGACGCCGGTGAGTTCCTTGAGCTTGACCCGGTGGTACGTTCGGCCGCCGACCCGCACCTTCATTTGCACGCGTTGTCCGCCCTCGCTGGGTTGCAGGTCGATCTCCTGCACATCGAAACCAAGTTCGTTGAGGCGCTGGACCCTTTCCGAGATCCGGTAGCGCTCATCTGAGCCGATAGTCGGCGAGTCGGTCAGTTCGGCCCACAAGCCTCGATACCGGTCGGCGATATCCTCGCCGAGCGAGAGATCCGCATAGTCGAGATCGATGCCTCGTTCGGCGGCGATGTCGGCCATGCCTCCGGCCACGTTGATGATCATGATTTCGAGGTCCTCCTCCCGCTGGCCATTGGTGAGGGTCTCGAACATGGCGGCGGTCTCGGCGTCGACCATGATCGTTTCTATGGACTCAGCATCGAACCGGTACAGGGTGTTGGACAGCGAGCAATCGCCCCAGAAGCACCCCAGGGTGTGCAGTTCGACCAGCAGGCTCGCGAAGGCGTCGAGCATCTGGTTGCGGCGCTGACCAAAACCGGGACCTTCGAGGAGTTCGCGGAATGAGAATGAGTAGTCCTCGTACTTGGTGATCAAAGCCGCCGAGGCCTCGGCCGTTGGGTCCACATTCCGATTGTCGATGAGACCGATCGGCATGACCGCGGGGGCACCTTTCGATTCCAGTTCGCGCAACACCTCGTAATCGCGGTGTGCCAAAGCCGTCGGGAGTTCCTTGACGGCGTAGAGACCCTGGCGATAGGAAACGAACCTCACGACATGCCGGGAGATGCCGCGCGGAAGATCGACGATCCGCGGGGTATCCCAATCTTCGAGGTTTTGCGTCCAGTCGAGATCCAGGAAGTCGGGATGACCGGGTCGGATCGTGATGGTGAAGTCGGGCACGACGCAACGGTAGCTTCAAGTTCATGGAGTGATCGTCATCGGGCACATGGCGACCGGTATCGTCGCACCGGCGCCCGTTAGGGCTGGTAGGCCAGGCCTTTGTACGAGTCCGTGAACCCGTTCTGTTCGAGGAGGCGGCCCAGAACCGTTTCCCGGGCCGGAAATCCGTCAATCGTCTCGATGGTCGTGCGCTTCCGGCGCCTGCCGATCTCTCCGAGCCGCACTGCCGCGCTGCTCCAGCCGATCCTGGTCCTCGGTGAACGTGAGCATCCGCTTGGTGCCGCGTTCGACGAAGACGACCAGATCACCGTTCTCCATCAGAACGTAGGCACCTGCCGAACGGCCCGCTCGTCCGGCGGCTCGCTGCGGCCAGGGGAGAGCCGTCCCATAGGGATTGGCCGGGTCGGTGGCGGCCAGCAGCATCGTCTCTGTCGACGTATCAGGCTGTCGCAACCGGTCGACGGCTCCCGGCAGAGCGAACTGGGCTCCGCCCAGCCCTTCGACGAAGTAGCCGCGCCGTATGCGGCCGGTTTCCTCCATGCGAGTGAGGACCGGATAGAGAGCCGAGAATCCTCCAGGAATTCCTTCGGCGGCTACGACATCTCGAGTAACCACCCCGTGTCTTTCAAGAAGTTGTTCAGCCCACGCAGCGGCTGTGACCGTGGAATCGACGCGTGGGTCGAGCAGATCGGCAACGGAGTACCAGCGACCGGCCGCAGCCGGCGGGAACCGAGACGGCACGGAGGGGCGGCCCGGTCGCCGGGCCGGTCGGCCGGCCAGGAAGGCCCGCAGCGGCCCCAGGGAATCATTGGTGACTTCACCGGCCCACACGAGGTCCCAGAGACTGTCGAGGACCGCGCTCGGATCACCGCCTTCGGCTGCCGCGTACAGCTCCGGGAAGAAACTGGCCCCCCGTTCGTTGAGGTGGCTCCGCAGCCGTTGGTGGAGTACGCCGTCGGGGGATTCCGCGTCCGGCGGGAGGTGCAGGTTGGGGAGATGGTCGCGGAAGTAGAGCGAAACGCGACCATCCCGTGGACCCAGCGCACCGCGTCCGACCCACACCACCTCACCGGCAACCATCAGTTGATCAAGTTGTCCGGAAGCCGAGCTATGGCGATCCGCGAGCACGTCACGTTCCAGCACTGAAGCAGGCAGGATCGCCCCCTGCAGTCTCCTGAGCGAATCTGTCAGCGAGGAAGGCTGCGTGGGCCGGCGCCTGGTGCGGACGCCGTGCCAGTTCGGCAGGAACCTGCCGAGGGCCGACTGGTCAACCGGCTCGATCTCCTTGCGAAGGGCGGCCAGCGACCGACGTTTCAGCCTGCGCAGCACATCGGTGTCGACCCACTCCTGGTCCCGCCCGCCTGGACGGAATGCGCCGCGAGTCACCCGGCCGGCGGTCTCCAATGTTGACAACTGGTGACTCACCACGGCGTTGGGGAGGCCCAAGGCGGACATCACATCGGCAATCGTGAACGGGCCGTGCGTGCGGGCAAATCGGCCGATCACATCACCCAGCGGATCGGGGACGGGCTCCAGGAAGACATCGGGCACCCCGGGCGGGAGGGCTGTGCCAAGAGCATCGCGCAGTCGGGCCGCATCCTCGACCGCTGCCCACCGGGGTCGCCCGGCCACCCGCACACTGATGACCCGACGATCTGTCTCGAGTCCTGCCAGGACCTCAGCCGTATCCTCTCCCGTCGTACGCGCTGCGATCTCGTCGCTCGACAGAGGACCGAGACGTCGGAGCAGATCATGGATGGCGTCCGGCCCGGTGATCCGACGGTCGGAGGCAAGAGCCTGCAGTTCCAGCTCGACGGACTGCACTACGTCGGCCGATAGCAATTCCCGGAGTTCGCCTTCCCCGAGTAACTCACGGAGCAGTTCCCGATCAAGCGTGAGGGCGGCGGCTCGACGCTCGGCCAGGGGAGTGTCGCCTTCATAGAGGTAGGTGGCGATGAACTCGAAGAGCAGTGACGCCGCGAATGGACTGGCCGACGTCGTATCGACCTCCGCGATCCGGATGTGGCGCGATCGGATCTCCTTCAGCACGTCCTTGAGGGCCGGGACGTCGAAGTCGTCCTGGAGGACCTCCCGATAGGTTTCCAGGAGAATCGGGAAAGACCCAAAGTCCTTGGCTACGGCCAGCAAATCGGCGGCGCGGCGACGTTGCAGCCAAAGGGGAGTCCTCCCGCCCGGCCGTCGCCGGGGGAGCAGAAGAGCGCGAGCCGAGGCTTCGCGAAAGCGTGCCGAGAAAAGAGCCGATCCGCCCAGGTACTCAACGACGAGGTCTTCGACGTCGTCCGGATCGAGGGCTAGATCGCCTGCATCCGGTGGCTCGTCCGCATCGGGGAAACGGAACGCGATCCCATCGTCTGCCCAGATGACATCGACTTCATGACCGGAGCGATTTCTGAGCATCTGCGTCAGGGCCATGGCCCAGGGAGCGTGCACTCGTGCGCCGAGCGGGGACAGCAGCACCAGGCGCCAGTCCCCGATCTCATCACGAAAACGTTGGAACACGATGGTCTGATCGGTCGGGAGTACGCCGGTCGCAGCAAGCTCCTCCGCGAGGTACGCGACCAGGTTCTTGGCGGCGAGGTCGTTGAGGCGATAATCGGTTTGGAGCTTCACCACCGCCCGGTCCGGCGTCCAGGGAGCTGATCTCGCGCACAAAGGCTCCGACGGCTCGACCCGTCTCGAGGGGCCGCCCCATCATGTCCCCGTGCCAGAACGGCATCGTCGCACCGGGCTCGCCGGGCGCCGGAACCACCTCGACCCGGTCGTGGGTGATCTCGACGATCTTCCATGTCGAAGAGCCGAGGATGAATGAGTCGCCCGGTCGCGACTCGTAGACCATTTCCTCGTCGAGTTCGCCGACCCGTCCACCGTCGGGCAGGTGGACTCCATAGAGACCGCGGTCCGGAATCGTCCCGGGATTGGTGACCGCCAGCATCCGGGCGCCTGCCCGGCCCGTCACTGTTTGCGCGACCCGGTCCCAGACAACGCGAGGGCGGAGTTCGGCGAAGAGATCGGACGGATAGCGGCCGGCCAGCATGTCGAGCACGGCTTCAAACGGGGCTCGACCCAGTTCTGCGTATGGGGCGGCTCGGCGAGCCATGGCATAGAGATCGTCGACTGCCCAGGTCGCATCGGCCACCGTGGCGACGAGCTGCTGAGCCAGGACATCGAGGGGATTGCGGGGGATCTTGGTTTCCTCAACCGATCGTTTGTACATGCCGTCGACGATGACGGTTGCCTGAATGAGATCGCCCCGGTATTTCGGGAAGATCTTGGCGCGACTCGGAACCCCCACTTGATGCCCGGCCCGTCCCACCCGTTGCAGCCCGTTGGCAACCGTCGCTGGTGACTCGACCTGGAGGACCAGATCGACGGCGCCCATGTCGATGCCCAGCTCGAGCGACGAGGTGGCTACGACCGCCGGAAGCTCACCGCGTTTGAGCTGCTCTTCGATGGCCACTCGCTGATCCCGGGAAACCGACCCGTGATGAGCCCTGGCCACCTCTTTGCCGGCGAGCAGATTGATCTCCGCACAGACTCGCTCGGCGAGCCGGCGGCTATTGGCGAAGACGATGGTCGACCGGTGCTGTTCGATGAGCTCCAGCAAGCGCGGGTAGATGGAGGGCCAGATTCCCGACCGGGCCGGCGGTTGTTGGCCGGGGCCGTCGATGATTCCTACCGTTCGGTCGTTGAGCGGGGGCGGGGGCGGCGAAGTCATGTCGTCCACGGTCACAACCAACTCGACGTCGATCTCCTTGTCGCCGGGGACGTCGACAATCTCGACCGGGCGCGGTGACCACGAACCGTCGGCTTGGGGTTCTCCGCCGCCCAAGAATCTCGCGATGGTGTCGAGCGGTCGCTGCGTGGCCGACAGTCCGATTCGTTGGGGTGCTTGGTTGGTGATCCATTCGAGTCGCTCCAACGAGAGGGACAGGTGGGCGCCTCGCTTTGAGGCCGCCACGGCATGGACTTCGTCGATGATGACCCACTCCACGGTCTCGAGGACCCGGTGCGCCTGAGAAGTGAGCATCAGGTAGAGAGATTCCGGAGTAGTGATCAAGATGTCCGGCGGGTTGCGAAGCATGCGCCTCCGGTCAACGGGCGGGGTGTCGCCGGTTCTCAGAAATGTGGTGATCTCGGGAAGCTCATCCAATTCCAGGCGTGCTGCTGCGTGGCGGATCCCCATCAGCGGCGATCGCAGGTTGCGATCGACGTCATAGGCGAGCGCCTTCATCGGGGACACATACAGGACCCGGCACCGGTCCTGTCTGGCCGGGGTGGGACGGTGCAACAACTGGTCGAGCGTCCATAGGAATGCCGCCAGCGTTTTGCCTGAGCCGGTTGGAGCGTGAATGAGGGTATGCGTACCGGCAGCGATGGCGGGCCAGCCTTGTTCCTGCGCCGCCGTCGGCGCGGCGAACGATGCTTCGAACCAGGCGCGGGTGGCGGGGGAGAAGGCGTCGAGCGGGTTCACACGGCAAGGCTAGAAGGTGGCACCGACAAAGGCCGTGCCTCAACTATCGAGGTGACGCCGCCGATACCTAGTGGGTTGGTCATCCAGGAGAATGCATGGGGACAAACGCGACTGTTTCGAATCCATACCGGTGGAACGCCCGCCGGTTGCGATCGACCGATCACGCTCCCGGCCATCAAACCCCCGGGAACCAATCTCCGGACCGGCTGGTCGGGCGATATGTGATCGGGCTGGCTGCCATTGCCCTGCTGGCCATTACCAGCAGCCTGGTGGTGGGACGGGCGCTCAACCGCCAGGAAAGCGATGCCCGGGTTGTCAACGCGGCCGCCGGACAGGTGATCTCGAGTTTTGAACTCGAGAAGGCAGGCGCCGGCCTGGTGCGCAGCGAGAGCGCCGGGGAGCGCGAGACCTTCTCGCAGCCTTGGAGTCGGCGAAGGATCATCTGGTTCGTACCCATCTCGGCTTGAGTCTCGGGTCGGAGTCCCTCGGTCTGCCCGGCGACAACAGCCCCCGGGTGACCGCCATGCTCGAATCGGTCGAAGCGCACCTGCAGTCGATGCTCGGCGCCGCGGCAGCCATCGCAGCCGAATCCGGGCCGCCGGAGCAGCCCGCAACACTGAACGCCTGGGCCGGGCTCTTCCGTTCTGAGATGGGAGCCCTGGTTTTCGAATACGAGCGGGAAGCCGAGGAGCGGGTAAGGAGCCTGGAGAAATTCGAGATCATCCTGCTCGAGGCCATGCTCGTGCTGTTGCTGATCGAAGGGCTATTTCTTTTTCGGCCGGCGGCTAAGCAGATTCGTCTCGGCTGGCGGGAAAGAGAACGCAGGCATTCGGTGGAACGAAACTATGACCAGGTGCGCCTCAACTACCTGGCTCAGTTCGACCCCCTGACGGGACTGGCCAACCGGTCGCTCCTTTGGGACCGCCTCGACCACGCGATTGTCCGGGCTCGGCGCGAAGGCGGGATCGTCACGCTGATGTTCGTGGATCTCGACGACTTCAAGGCAGTCAATGATCAATACGGTCACGGAACCGGCGATGCACTGCTCAAAAACGTGGCAGAACGATTGGAGGGGACGGTCCGTGAGAGTGACACCGTCGCCCGGTTGGGAGGAGACGAGTTCACGGTCGTGCTCGAGGGTCAGCATCGCCCCGAGTTTGCGGGACTGGTTGCCCAGAGCATTCTCGAGGCCCTGGCGGCTCCCTACCGGATCGGCGGGCGGGAGATCTTCATGACCGCGTCGATTGGCATCGTCGTCTATCCACTCGACGGCGACATCGTCGACGACCTCGTCCGTGATGCCGATACGGCGATGTACGCCGCCAAGGAGGCCGGTCGGAACAACTTTCAATTCTTCACGCCCGAGTTGCGGGCTCAGACCACCGAACGGCTCAAACTGATAGACAGCTTGCGGCGGGCCCTGGCCACGGGTGAACAACTCCATCTCGTGTATCAACCGAAGTTCGGGGTCGAGAGTGGCGATCTGGTCGGCGTCGAAGCCCTCCTGCGCTGGCAGCACCCCGAGTACGGTCTGGTGCCCCCTTCCCGGTTCATACCGTTGGCCGAGGAAACTGATCTGATCATCCCGTTGGGCACCTGGGTTATTGAGGAGGCCTGTGCGCAGGCGGCCCGTTGGCGTGACGAAGGGTTGCCGGGGGTGCCGGTTGCGATCAACGTCTCGTCCCGGCAGTTCCACTACGGCAACCTCATTCAGACGGTTGAGGCGGCATTGCTCCGGTTTGGTCTCGATCCGGGCCTGGTCGAGCTGGAACTGACTGAAGGTACGTTGATCGAGGATGTCGAACTGGCTCGCCGTACGCTGGAGCGCCTCCGGGAGGTCGGGGTTCGGGTTTCGGTCGATGACTTCGGAACCGGCTACTCATCGCTCAGCTATCTCAAACAATTCCCGATCGATGCACTCAAGATCGACCGTTCGTTCATTGATGGCATCACAGAGAATCCGGACGGCGCAGCGATCTCAACTGCCATCATCAGGATGGGTCATAGCCTCCGCATGGAGGTCATCGCCGAAGGCGTTGAGACGGGAGAACAACTCGAGGTGCTGCGGGAACTTGGCTGCGACGTTGCCCAAGGGTTTCTCCTCGGGCGACCGGGTGCCCCCGAACACATCCAGGCGTTGGCACAGTCGCGTCTACCGGCGGGAGCCAAACCCGAGCGTCCGGCCCGGCTTCTGTAGATCGATCCGACTTCTACCCGGCCAGCGCCAGGTCGCACATCGCCGGAGCGGTCGCCAGCATGGCGTCGACGACCCGGGGATCAAACTGGGTGCCCGAACAGCGGTGCAGTTCGGTGAACGCATGCTCGGGGGACAACGCCGGCTGGTAGGGCCGGTCGCTGGTCATCGCGTCGTAGGCATCGGCGACGAGGAGGATGCGAGCCAGATAGGGGATGTCGTCTCCAGCCAATCCAAACGGGTACCCGCTGCCGTCGAAACGTTCGTGATGGGCGATCACCGTGTCGGCGATTCGAGCGTGCACCAGTCCGTCGACGATCCGGAAGCCTTCGAGCGGGTGCATCCGCATCTGTACCCACTCGGAAGCAGTCAACGGGCCGGGTTTCTGGACAACCTGCACATCGACGCGAATCTTGCCGACGTCGTGGAGGTGGGCAGCAATGTGCAACCGGCGACGGTCATCGCGACCTACGCCCAGATGCTCGGCGAGCGGCGCCGCCAGGGTTGCCACCCGGGATCCATGGCCGGAGAGATCGGGGTCCATCTCATACATCATCTGCATGAATTGGTCCAGCATCACCAGAATCCCTCCGTCTGCGTTGCCACTCAAGGTGGGGTTACAAGCACGCACAGTAGACCGCACCGGTGGGGAGGGCAATGAGGCGTGCGACTCATTTATCCACAGGAGGCAGAATAGGGCTGTGGATATTGCAGTGAATCTGGTTGAAACGTATCTCCGGCTCAACGGTTACCTGACGCTGAGCGAGTTCGAGATCCAACGGCGCGGCGAGAACGGGTTGTACGAAACCGTTACCGATGTCGACATCGTCGGGTTCCGTTTGCCGGGTGAGATCGCTGCGGCAGACGACCATGAGGATTGCCGGATGCTGCAGATTCATGATCCGGCCTTGGAACTGCAGCCCAACATGATCGATGTGATCCTCGGTGAGGTGAAACAGGGTGATGCTCAATTCAATCCGGGCATCACTCGCCACGAGGTATTGCATTCCGTCCTCCAACGACTGGAGTGGGCGTACGGTGCCCCCATCGTCGAGGTGGTCGAGGACCTGCAGGAGCGCGGCCTTTCGGAAGTGCCGTCGTGCGCCGGGACCGGAGTCGTTCGAACCCGGTTGGTGGCTTTCGGGCGGAGTCCGACCACCGATCTGCACACGATCGCACTGAGCCACATCTTCAGCACCATGCTCGGATACTTCCATGACCTCGAAGATGTCCTGCGACCGGCTCAGTTCAAAGACCCGGCTCCGGCGCTGCTGAAGTTGCTCGTCAAGACGGGATTCGAGATATCGAAGCCGGACGAAAAGGCATGATGGCGGCAGATGCCAGGTGAATGGCATGCCGGGGCAGCGGCAGCGGTCCGAGGTGGACCATGCCGCATGAGACGGGGTGCCGTTACAGGTAGGCGCGAACGACTTTGAGCGCCATCTGGGCGACCTGCCCTTCGGCTTTGAGATTCGTGTCGTCCGCCGATCGTCTCCGGACGGCCACGCGGCACCAGTCGCCCGCGGTTCCCTTGATCACCTGATCGGTATCTGCCGGGCCGAAGATGTACTTGGCATAGGCCGGACCGATGACCTCAACCCGGACGGGGGCTTCGTAGGGCTGGCCCGCATCTTCGAAAGCGTGGGGCAGCGTCTTCCAGGCCAGCCAGGCGATGTGTCGTAGTCGAGGAGTGTCGTCCGGTTCGGCATCCATGGTCGTATGGATGTCCAGACCGTTTGCCCAGGTCTCCATGAGTCGGGCGGTTGCAAAGGTCTTCGCACTCATGTCACCGGCGAACCATGGCACGCGCTTCTCGGGCGACGTACGGGAGAGCGAGTCGACCACTTTGGCCCGAGCTTCGCGCCACCACTCGATGACGTCCTGGGGCCGCATCGTTCGTCCCGGTAGCACTCCTGCCAGGCTGAACTTTTCAAACGTGTCGTACTGGGATGCCTCATTGAGCCGTGAACCGGCGTCTTCGAGAGCGTTGTAGGCATAGCCCTCGGAGGAGGCCAGGTGGCTGACCGTATCGTGGATGGTCCACCCGGTGAAGGGCGTCTTCTTTTTCCAGTCCCGGATGTTGGTCCGTTGCAGGAACTGGTCTTGATATTGCTGCTCGGCTACCAGGTCGGAAAGGATCTCGCGCACCCGCAAAGGCTAGTCGTGAGAGCCTGTTTGCGCTATGTGAGAGAACCCCTGCAACCAGGTGCTCCAAGCCGTCTAGACGTGGAACGCTCGCGGCGGGTGCACGATGTCATCGGTGTCGATGAGGTCGTTGAGGACATCCACCATTTGCCGCAACCGCCCGAAACTGCGTCGGTTGAAGCGCAATGCAACCCGATCCAGATTGAGTGAATCACCGTCGGCTTTCTCAGCGTCGGTCGGCTCGATGACTTCGATCGAACCCGCCGCGACGATGTCGGAGAATTGATCGTTCAGATCTGCCAGCTGGTCCTGATCGGGCGCCTCGTTGAGCCGCAAGACCAACCGGCCGTCCACATACCGCTGTGATTGGTAGTTCGAGTAGAAGTGGCAGATCTCGTGCGTGGCTTCCTCGACGTCGTTGGTTACCTTGTAGATGCTGAGATCGGACTCGGCGATCAGGCCGTTGCCCAGGAGATCCTTCTGCACGAAGTCGTTGAACGTCTGCCAGTAGCCCGTTCCGTCCGATT
This sequence comes from uncultured Actinomycetota bacterium, assembly GCA_963718995.1. Classification (GTDB taxonomy): domain Bacteria; phylum Actinomycetota; class Acidimicrobiia; order Spongiisociales; family UBA4744; genus UBA4744. The sequence continues at coordinate 322,914 of CAVRAP010000020.1, read as the reverse complement.
CGAGCATGACGATGGGGTGCAGGTCGCTCTTCCCGGTTTGGACGAGGGTGAGTAGCTCGAAAGTCTCATCCATAGTTCCGAACCCTCCCGGAAACAGGGCAAAGCCGTGGGACTCCTTGACGAAGCCGAGTTTTCGGGTAAAGAAATATTTGAAGTTGATGGTGCGGCTGGCATCAACGTAGGCGTTCGCCTGATCTTCAAAAGGCAAGCGAATGTTGACCCCGATGGAGTTCTCGGAGCCGGCTCCGCGGTTGCCGGCTTCCATGATGCCGGGACCGGCTCCCGTCACAACCATCCAACCGCGCTCCTCGACCATTTTTCTGGCGAATTCAACCGCCATCAGATAGTTGGGGTCGTCGCTCAGGGTTCGAGCCGACCCAAAGATGGTCACTTTCGGCACGTGCTGGTATTTCGAGAAGATCAGCAGTGAATAACGCATCTCTTTCACGGCTGCGTTGATGAGTTTCATGTCGCCCCGGTCGGCCTTGTCGCGGAAGAGCTTGATGGCCGAGGTGACGATCTCGCTGGTCAGGTCGGCGTTGCTGCCGTCACCGGCCGCAGCGACCAATTCGCCGATCAGTCGATTGAGGTTGTTGTCTTCGAATTCGTAGGAACGCATCAATCACTCTGTCGGGGACGGGGTCACGGTAGTGGCAGCCGCCCGGGACTCCTAGCTCTGTCGCCTTCGACTTTCTCGATACTCAGCTGAAGGGAGGGCCGGCCGGGCCTTTGCGAACCACTGCACTCCATACCGTCTCGTAGTGGTCACGGTCGTAGGGGTCGATGTGGGGCAATACGAACTCCTGCCATGAGCGGAGCAGCGGGTCGGTTGCCCCGGCAAACATCTGCAGCCCGGTCGGAACTCGATCGAGAATCGATCTCAAGCTCATCGGTGTCTCGACCCGGGTTCCGGTGTCACGAGCGCGGAACGATTCGTTGACTTCAACGGTGAGTCTGGCCAGCGCCTCTACGAACTCAGGCTTCATGGAGGGGTAGCGGCGTTCGAGCATCGCCTTGAGTTGCGACTCGCTCGGGAAGTCCTTTTCCCAAATGAGCCACCGATCGGCGAACGCTTTGTTGAGGGTTTGCGTACCGGCGTAGTCCCGTAAGTCTGTCGGGTTCATGGTCCCGAACAGCCGGACGTCTGGTTGTAGCTTGACCGACTCACCGTTGGGCAGGTCGAGGGCACGGTATCGGTCGAGGAGACCGTGGAGGGCGAACAAGGTTTCTGCCCCGGCGGCATTGAGTTCCGAGAGGTTGACCACCGCAGGGCCGCGTATCGCTCGGGTGATGTCGCCGTCCTCCCAACGGCTCTCGGTTCCGCCCTTGCCGTCACCGTACAGTTTGGTCGAGCCGATCAGAGTGACGTCGCGAACCTCACCCGTTAGCGGAATGCGGTAGTAGGGGAGACGCATCAACGCGGCGAATTGCTCGATATCGTGATCCTTGCCGGTGCCCATGTGTCCCCGGACCGCGATATGGAGGGGTACGAAGGCTTCGCTGCTGGCGCGGCGCACTTGCTCGAGAGCGGCGAAGCGATACAACATGCCGAGGTCGACGTAGAACGGATCGGGATCGGGGATCTTGGTGATGCGGTGGGCGCGGTCGGGCACGTCGGCCGGAACCTCAAAGGTCTCTAATTCAATCGGAGATCCCTCTTCGGTCGGGTCGATGAATGTCACTTTCTCAGGCACTGATCGGCTCCTCGGTTGGTTCGGATGATTGACGACTGGCTCGTGACCACCAGGTATCGACTCCCCACAGGGCGAGACTTCGGCGAAGCGCCGAGCGGACGCCTTCGACCATGGCCCGGGTCAGGGCGTCGGGTTGTTCGACGACCTGGTGGCGACTGTAGGCGGCCTGTACGGTTGCATCGCCGATGCCGATGCCGAGCACGGTGGTTCCGCCTCGTTCGATGGAATGCGCGGTAGCAGCCAGGGCTTCGACCGATCCCCTGGTCATACCGTCGGCCAGGATCACGAGCACCCGCACCTGTGAGCGCTGTTGCAGCATCCGTTCAGCAGCGTGCGCAACGTTGAATTCGTCCACATTGGCTGCCTTCTCGAACATGGAAACCGGCGGCGATTCGTCCGGGGCCTTGCGAGCCCGGGTGGCCGCCTGCGCGGGTTCGCTGGTCATCCAGAACAAGCCTGCCAGAACGTCTTCGGCCCGTCGCCAAGGTTCGTCGAACGTCTTGATCAGGTAATGATTCACCGTGCTGGTGAGGCGCTCGGCAGCCGTCCCCTGTGTTCGTTTCAGACCGGCCATCGCCCGGTGGCGGCGTTCGGTGTAAGCCCGTTCCGTGTCGCCCGGCGCGGCGGCGAACGAACGGTTGAAAAGGGCAATCTCGAAATCCACTTGCAACTCGTCACAGAGGTGGGCCAGCGTCCAGGCCCCGAGCGTGGCGGCCGACAAACCCCATGGCGAGCGCAAACCGTTGTCCAGACGGCGGGGCTGCAACATGCTCGCCGAGCCATCGACGAGAAGGCTGACGGAGTATGCCCTCCTGGTCGGCAAGTCCCGACGCTCGTACATCCGCTGGTAGAGGCCCGCACCAATGAGCAACGCCGAATGAGGTGACAGGTCACCGTTGTCGAAGCCCGATCGAAGACCGCGCCGTTGATTGGCGACGAAGAGCGGGTGCAGTTCACCGGACACGTGGCGTTGCGCCACCCCCCATCGCTGCGCAGTGCTGGCGAGCGCTTCTCGCCCGAGACGTCCGAAGGTCCGGAATCGGTCGGGTATCTGTGAGACGATCAGCCTGCCCGTCTGCCCGGTTGGCAAGTACACCATCGGGGATTGGCTGACCCGGAGAATCTGATCGGTGGAAGCGTCGCCGGCGAGATCGGCGGGCGCTTTGCGTCCCTCCGCTCCGGCCCGGGCTTCCGCGGCCCGTTTGGTCGAGTCATATCCGGCTGCGTCCTGGAGGACCGGACTGATCAGGCGAACCCGGTCGACGGCATCGGCCATGGTCGATGATTCGGCTTCCTGCCGGGCTTTCGTCTGGCTGGGAGATTCGTCGGGTGGTCCCTCGACGACCAGGCCGTGGAGGCGCGCCACGGCCAGCAATTGCAGAGCGAGGTACCCGACTTCCCAGGGGTCTTCTGCCTGGATGGCCTCATCGAGGAAGGGAGTGGCATCGGCTAACGCCCCGGCCACCTGCGGGACCGAGTTCCTTTCCAATCGTTCGCGATCCGAGTAGCGGCCGGCCAACAGGAAACACGCAAGTGCAAATTGACCAAGCGGTTTGGCCGAGCCGAGCGCGCTCGGAGTTGCGGCGTTGTACAAATCCTCGAGTACCGAGCGGGCGCCCTGATAACTACTCATGCCGGAGAATTCCTGGCGAGCATCTTCGAGGGCGAAGAACAACGATTCCGCAGCCGGGCCACCGGCCGTGGCTATGGCGTCCAACAGATCGACGGCAACATCGGAGCTCGCGTCGGCTTCCTTGGACAACCACGAGGACGGGATGGGGCGGCGTTCCTCGAAATCGGTTGAGATGAGATGCACGACCTCGTGCAAGGCCGAAGCCAGAGCTACTTCCTCCGGCGTCACGGGAGCACTGCGGGAGTATGCGGCCTGGAAGAGACCCGGGTCCAGCACGACGTCGTCGGCGCCAGCTGAAGCTTCAGCACCCAGCCTCACGCGCAGGGTGTCGTTGTTGGCCAAAGAGCGCGCAAAGCGAGTGACGGCCGGCGCCACCCGCTGGTAGCGGGCAACCACGGCTTCAATCGCCCGCTCTTCAGGGGGGAGAATCTCGGAGAGAATGGATTGCTCACGCGGGCGCATAACCAGTGAGTCTCCCACAGAACCGAGCTCTTTGCGGGTGGTTCGTTAGATGACCAGCAGCGCGATCACGACGGCGGCCAAACCAACCGCCACCGCGCTCAAAGTCCTGAGTGCGACAGCACGCTGGTCGCGTCCCGGCAGGCGCTGCCAGGCTGCCACGATCAGCAGTCCGGCGATGAGACCGCCCACGTGAGCCTCCCACGCAATGAGGCCGCGAAACAACAAAGGCAAGCTCAGGTTTACGGCGAGCAGGATGGCCAGTCGTTGGAACAGGGCACGGCCGGCCGGCGTATGGCGCTGGCTGTAACTAGCGCCGATCCAAGCCCCGAATAGCCCGAAGATGGCACCGGAAGCTCCGACGGCCACGTTGCCTGCCCCGGATACCAAATAGGCGGCGCTGCCCGCCAGAGCGGCGGAAAGGTACATGGCAGCGAATGGCAGAGCGCCCATTTGGCGCTCGATCTGCGGCCCGAACAGGTAGAGAGCGTACATGTTGAAGCCGACGTGCATGACGCCGGCGTGGAGGAAGGTGGCGGTCAGCATCCGGTACCACTCGCCGTTGAGGACCAGTTGATTGATCTGGCCAAACTGACCGATCAGATCGACGTCACGCATGAGATAGCCGGCGAGAAAGATGCCGATATTGATGTAGAGGATGGCCTGGGTCACCGGAGTCGGGCGGTTGAACTGCTGGCGGGCATTGATGACCTTGTGCCGGCCGGTCGGCTCGGCGCAGTCCTGGCACTTCTGACCGACGGGCGTGTCACGAGAGCATTCGACGCAGATAGGCCGCCCGCAGGTCGAACAGGAGAGACCGGTGGCTCGATCCGGATGGCGATAACAGGTCGTGACGGTGGCTTCTTCCATGGCTCCACATTATCGGGCTCGCCGGGATGTTCATCGCGGTCCGGACCCGACACTGGTTCTATCATCCGCCCATGCACTTTGATCTCACCACACTCCCGACGGGTCTGCGCGTGATCACCGAACCGGTGGCGGGGGTCCGCTCGGCCGCCGTTGGTTGTTGGGTTGACACGGGAACCCGCGATGAGGCACATTCCGAAGCAGGGGCATCTCACTTCCTCGAGCATCTACTTTTCAAAGGGTCCGTACACCTGTCCGCCCGGGAGATCTCGGAGCGTTTCGATGCCATGGGAGCACAGTCGAACGCTTTCACTTCCAAGGACTACACCTGTTACTGGGCGCGGCTCCTCGACGATGACCTCGAGGAAGGTCTTGCGCTGCTCGCCGAGATGTTGCAGCGGCCGGCTTTTCGTTCCGCAGAGATCGACTCGGAACGGCAGGTCGTCATTGAAGAAATCAACATGAACGAGGACGACCCGGGTGACCTGGCTCATGAGGAGTTCTTTCAGGCGGTTTTCGCCGGGCACCCACTGGAGCGTCCGGTGCTTGGAACCCGGGAATCGGTCAACCGCATGACCCGCGACGATCTATCCGGCTACTGGAAACGGCGATATCAGGCCGGATCCGCGGTTCTGGCAGTGGCCGGGAGTGTCGATCATGGAGAGGTTGTTGCATTGGCCTCGCGCCACTTCGGAACGTGGGACGGAGACGAAGTCGATCACGAATTGGCTGCGCTGCAGCCTCGTCCCCACGTGCGGGTCGTGAACCGCTCCACCGAGCAAGCGCATGTGGTGATCGGTGGCAGCGGCTTGAAACGGGGCGACGACCGAAGGTTTGCGTTCGAAGTGCTCAACCATGTGCTGGGTGGGGGGCTGTCCTCTCGTTTGTTTCGGGTCATCCGCGAGGAAAGGGGTCTGGCGTATGCCGTGTACAGCTTCCGGGCCCCTTATGCCGACGCCGGGAGCCTGGGGTGTCTATGCCGGCACAACCCCATCGCAGGCCGTTGCGGTGCTCGAGTTGATCCGCGCGGAAATCAATGAATTGATCGCCGGGGGTGTCACAGCCGACGAACTGGAACGGGCCAGGGGCAACATGCGGGGTAGCCTGGCTTTGGCCCTCGAGGATCCGAACAGTCGGATGATCCGTTTGGGTCGTGATGAGCTCACCAGGATGGAACACCTGTCGGTGGACGAGAAGATCGAGCGCATTGAGGCAGTCTCTCTTGAGGAGGTTCAGGCGGTGGCCGAAACGGTTCTCAGCGGGACGAAGGTCATCGGGGCGGTCGGTCCCTTCGATGGCGAAGCATTCGAGGAGTTTCTCACATGATTCGCGTGGGCGTGTCGGGAGCTCACGGTCGCATGGGCAAGCTCGTGGCTACCGCCATCAATGAGGCCGGCGACCTCGAGCTGAGCGGTTTGTACGACCCGGAGGCGGGTCAGGATGGTCCGGCCGGGTTGACGGTCTCCGCGGATCCTGCCTCGTTGGCAGCATCTGATGTGGTAGTCGAATTCACGCATCCGGACGCCGTCATGGGCAACCTCGGTTTGTGGCGCGAATTCGGCAACCATGTGGTCGTTGGGACCTCCGGGTTCTCGCGTGAACGACTGGCCGAGGTGGCCGAAATGTGGGGCGACGGTCCGCCCAACTGCCTGATAGCCCCGAACTTCTCGATCGGCGCGGTCCTCATGATGCGTTTTGCCGAACTGGCTGCCCCCCATTTCTCCGCGGCAGAGATCGTTGAGCTCCACCACGACCGCAAAGCCGATGCACCGAGTGGTACCGCGACCAGCACCGCAGAGCGGATCAGCCGTGCCAAACCCGATCAGCGACGAGCGGTGACCTCGACCGAGTTGGCCGCCGGGGCGCGCGGGGCTGCCATTGGAGGCGTTCCGGTCCACGCGATACGGCTTCCCGGTCTGGTAGCCCACCAGGAGGTGTTGTTCGGCAACGACGGGGAGTGGTTGACCGTACGTCACGATACGAGTGATCGGACGGCCTTCCTTGCCGGAGTTCTGCTGGCGGTCCGCACGATTGGCGGGCTCCCGGGACTGACCATCGGGATCGAGGGCTTGTTGGGTTTGTAGTGGAGTCGATCCGCTGCCGAAAGCCCCCATGCCGAAAGGACCATCGCCCTCTAGCCGGACTTCCTCCGCCCGTGTCCAATGAGAGGCGCTAGGCCACGGAGGGGATGCATGAACCAAGACGATCCTGCTCTCGGGCGTGCGGAGAGGCACGTCAAGAGCGTGCGCGACTTCTGGTACCACGTGATGACCTACGCGTTCGTGAATACGCTCCTGGTTATTCTCGATCGGCGAGTCGGCCCCGGCGAGCAGGCCTTCCTGGGCCTCGACTTCGCCTACTGGGTGATGCTCTTCTGGGGTTTGGGCGTTGTCGGCCACGCCGTCTCCGTCTTCTTCGGGGAGAACAAGGTTCAGAAGGTTTACGAACAGGAGAAGAACCGGCATGTGGCCGGTCGCTAACATTACCGATACCGGCGCAAGGACCCCGTGCCGGCACGCCGTGTTGACATGAGGAGATGACGAATGGTCACACCGTCCGATTCCTACGCAGCCCGCCTCGAGATCGACTATCCCGAGAAACTCGACAGGTTCACGACGTTCTTCCGCATCATCTGGGTTATCCCGATCGGCATCATTCTTGCCCTTCTCACTGCAACCGGGAACGAGACGGTGGCGGAAACCGGAGAACAGATCGAACGAACCGGAGGAGGGATCACCGGAGGACTATTCCTCGCCACAATGCTGATGATCGTTTTTCGGGAGCGCTACCCACGCTGGTGGTTCGACTTCGCCCGAGAACTGACACGGTTCGGCGCCAGGGTCAGCGCCTACTTCTTCCTGCTCACCGATCGCTACCCGTCGACGGTCGAGGAACAATCGGTGCATCTCGAGATCGACTATCCCGACGTGGAACACGACCTCAACCGCTGGCTGCCCCTGGTCAAATGGCTGCTGGCCGTCCCGCACTACATCGTCCTGGTCGTACTTGCCGTTGTTGGCCTGTTTGTTTGGGTCATCGCCTGGTTCGCCATCCTCTTCAACGGACGTTACCCGCGGGCTCTCTTCGACTACATGGTCGGCGTTGGCCGCTGGGGGTTGCGGGTGTCCGCATACGCCTCGCTGCTCGTAACCGACGAATACCCGCCCTTCAGTCTCAAGTGATCTAGCTGCAAGATTTGCCTCAACCGACGATCACGGATCACATCCTGGTGTGATGCAAGGGCGTTGCCGTTCACCGAGGGTCAGGCCATTATTGGCCTGGGATTCATCGGTCCGGCCGAGGTGAGCGTTCCGTCACCGGTCTTCATGGCTGCCTGAAACCGGCCAGGGTATGAGCAGCGCGGCTTCAGCCGCTCGTCCGATGGAAGGTCAGGGGGCCGGTTCTACCAGCAAGCTGAAAGCCAGCCCGTAGATCAACGCTATGACCACGATGACGAGGAAGACGGTCACGTACGCACGCGGCTTCAGATCCTTGCGCGTCGCCCATCGAGAGGTCATAAAGGCAACCGCCAGCCAGAGTCCAAAGTCGACCGGCCACGCCAGGAGGAAGTCGCTACTCGCTGAAGACAGCAATGCTCCGAGGACGGTGAAAAAGGCCGATACCGGCAGCGCCGCGAATACGATCAGATAGTTGGGTGGATCAAAGACGAAGAACCCGATCCAGAACCCGAGCGCCGCTAGACCGAGCAATACTCCGGCTCCGGCGGCAGCGAGACCACACCCCGGCGGTCGGGATTCGAAAGCAGGCTCGGCGTTCACGGCGGCGGATAGTAGCTACCGGCAACGTGCCGACCGACTGGCTCCACCCCCTGCCGGCCCTCACGGCGCCCACTCGTCGATCGACATGCCGAGCACTACCGGTACGCCCGCTTCGTAGGTGAAGTACACGTACCACGTGAACCAATCGATTCCACCGTATTCGGGGTTGTCGCCGGGGTCGTGCACGGCCACGAAATGAAGGTTGATGAACTCCGCAGGCACGATGAAGTCGTCAACCATTCCGTTGCCACCCGGGATCACTTCATCGACCCGTACCCGGCGATCTTCGTCGATCCAGGCACTGAGAAATGAGTCGGCCACGGCCGCCGCAAAGGTGAGTTGGGGGGTTTCATCCGGGCACTCTTCGGGTGAGCAACCGGTTCCCGCCCAGGCGTACATCGTTGAATCGGTGAGCACCTCGTCGAGGTCGATGAACGGCCGTGCCCGGTCATGGTGGGCCACGAAGATGCCCCGCTGACTCGCCAATTCGGTCAGATCTCCTCGGCCGGCGAACACCGCGGCGAGTTCGTCCACCAGGTCCATCCCGACGGTTTCCGAGAAAGGATTGGCCACCGAATCCGGTTCGGCCAGGTAGTAGTCGTTGACCCAGCCAGAGCCCTCGTCGGTGACGATCTCAACCCAGACCGACGAGCCGACCGGGGACTTCCGACCGGTGAGAACCACGCCGGTGGCCGTGGGGGCGAGTGTGGCGACAACCTCGTACGCAACCCCCGGGCCGGAGCGAGTGTTGAGTACATCATCTTGGGCTACCAGGATCACCGAACGTGTTTCGGCCGCTTCGGTCCAGCGCACCAACCTGCCGGGCATCGTTGCAATGAGGGAGAGGCGTCCATCGGTCAGGATCGGAAAGGGCCGGATCCTGGCGACGCCGTCGAGCGGATCGGTCGAAGGGTGGAGGATCGAGGGGAGCCGGGCCCACAGCCGCGCGTCCGTCGACCGCCATAGATCTGACTGGAAGTCGCCGGTCACCACGCCGACTATGCCCGTTCCGGTGTTGACCAGATCCACGTTCGCCCATCCATCGGATGAAGACTCGAGCGGGAAGGGAGTCTCGATCTGTTCCCACTCCAATCCGTCGAGCGATCGCCACAGGTGCAGCGCCTGTCCGCCGTCGTCTTCGAGATCCATGAGCGCGGCGATGAACGATTCCTCACCTGCCGCTATCGATACCAGCATGCGCCATTGGTCGTCGAATTGATCGCCCACATAGGTCCAGCTATTGCCGTCGGGCGAGTACCAGAGGTAGGCCGACTGATGAACCGGCCCGGCAACCTCAACGAGGTAGCCGAGCGGACCGACTGCAACATTACTTGCCCATTCGTTGTCGAAATTGGCATTGGGGAGAGCCTTTGTCGACCAGGACCGTCCGTCGGTGGAACGCCAGACAACCGGTACTGAGAGGAAGCTCTCGCCGCTACCAAGAACGGTCCAGCCGACCACGGTGATCTCGTTGGTGTACATGGAAGCCTTCGTGATAGCAGACGTGCCCGGCCATGGTGGCGATTCCGGTGTCGCGTAGAGCCCCGCCGGCAACGCGGCGGTGGGGGTTGAGCCGAGGTACTCCAGATCCCAGTTGACGCCGTCGTCGGACGTCAGCATGGAGGCCCGGCCGGGGGTGGTGGTCGGGTCGCCCATCAAGAATGCGAGGTAACGGCCGCCGAACCATGCCAGGTCGGTGACGACGGGAGTGAAGCCGTACTCGTCGGGCATGGTCACATCGGCCAGCGTGGTTGCGGTCCATGTTTCACCGTCGGAGAACCAAAGGCCGTTGGGGGTCGGACTGTCGTCCGGTTCGACGACCTGGTATCCCAGGACCACTATTCCTGGATCACCCCACACGGCGTCATACGGATCCACTCCATCGGGCGTCGACCACTCCTGGCGGAACCAGGCCGTATCGGTCGGGTCGAGGGTGCCGCCACTGTCAATACCATCGCCCGGCCCGCCGGGAGCAGTAGTTACCGTCGTTGAAGGAGCCGCGACCGTCGTAGAAGTCGTGGTCGTTTCGGCCTGCGAAAGATCTAACGAGCCGCAGCCGGCCACCACAAGCGCCAAACCGATGATGAGTGAGATGCCGTGCCGCATGAAGAACCTTTCGTTTGCCTGTGATCAGCCTGCCGGTCCCGGATCACACCACGGCAACGAGCAGGTAACGATCCTGTAACGGTTCTCACGTGGGTCGGCTTGCGAACGCATAGGCTTGGTTTGTATGACCGGCATCGATGAGGCGGGTTCCGGCGAACTGGCAGATCAGGAATGCCGCGGATGGTCCGACGCATGCAGCGGACCTGTGCGCTGGCAGGCAGATGGCGCCAAGCGGTGCTCGCGACATCAACGGCTCTATGAGCATGCCAGCAGAAGGCGCCGACTGGTGTCGGGGATTGTCGCGATTCTCCTGGTTGTTGCCACCGGCGTGATTGTCAACGCTCTCATTCGGCCCGAGGAGGGACCATCGCAGGCTCGGGCCTGGGAAGTTTGCCACGAATACGCAATCGCCAACCTCGACCTGCCGGCGGGCACTCGTTTTGGCGAGCTGCCGCCCAACCCGAGTGACCGGGTGAAGTTATCCCCGGGCTCGAACGTCTATTTCGTCTTCTCCTACTACGAACCGGCGGATCTGCCCCTCCGGGAGTTCCGCTGCGCGGTGCGCTATCTCGGGCACGACGACTGGGAGGTTGCCGATCTGACGGTCGCGCCCTGATCCGCCCCGAATCTCGGGCGGTTAGCTCTCGCTAATCGTCACCGACCGGATGACGGCATCATCAACAGGTTTTTCACCCCGCAGCTTGGATCCGGCGATGGCATCGACGGCATCCATGCCGTCGGTTACCTCACCGAAAATGGTGTACGAGTGGGGGAGGCTGACATTGTCCAGGCAGATGAAGAACTGGCTGCCGTTCGTGTTTGGGCCTGCGTTGGCCATGGCCACGATGCCGCGTGCGTATGAACGCGGCTTGTCGAGCTCGTCGCGGAACGTGTAGCCGGGACCACTTCGCCCCGTTCCGGTCGGGTCGCCGCCCTGCACCACGAAACCCGGGACTACGCGGTGGAAGATGACACCGTCGTAGAAGCCTTCTCTGGCCAAGAACACGAAGTTGTTGACGGTCTGCGGCGCATCCTCAGCGAAGAAGCTGATCGAGATCTCGCCGTGGTTGGTGTCGAGGGCCGCCGAGTACGTCTTGGCGAGATCGATATCGAGTGAGGGGGGAGCGGAATACTGCTTGGCCATGTGGCGCCTTTCCTGAGATGGATGGCGGCCAGGTTACCGGACCTGCGGCGGTGGGCCGGGAGGCTGGTTTGCGCGCCGTCGCAGACCCTCGGCGTGACGGCAATTTCCGAAGATCTGGCTAGAACAGGGCGCTGGCCAGGCGACGCCGGTAGGTAATCGTCAGGTCATGGTCGGATCCGAGCACCTCGAACACGTCCAGCATGGCCCGGCGCGCCTCATCACGGGTTTCGCCCCCTCGGGATACTGCCTCCAGGAGGTGCTGCAGAGCGGGTTCGAATTGATGGGTGGCAGCCAACGCCCTGCCCAGTTCAATTCGAGCCGCAGTGTCATCGGGATCGGTCACCAGCCTCGCTTCGAGATCCGGGATGGCGTTGGTGTCGACGGTGCCCATCCGGGCTGCAGCCTGGAGCCGCTCCACCTCCTGAGTAGGTGGCACTGGACCCAACAGGTCCAGGGCTTCCTGGTTCTTCTCTGCATCGATCAGCAGCGAGGCCAATCCGACGGCCGCATCGACATGGTGGGGATCGATGGTGAGTGCCTCGCGATAGCTCCGCTCGGCGGCGGATGCCTCGCCCTCGTCCAAGAGGTCGCCAGCGGCGGCGGCCAGCATGTCGGCTTCGGAAGGAACGATCTGGCGGAGCCATTGCAGGACACTGTGCTCGGGAAGGGCCCCGGTGAACTGGCCGACCGGCGCCCCATCCTTGAAGCCGACCACTGTGGGAATACCCTGTACTCCGAACTGCCCGGCCAATTCCTGGTTGCTGTCCACGTCGACCTTGGCCAGCTCGAACCCTCCAGCAAATTCTCCGGCCAGCTTCTCCAAGAGCGGACCGAGCACCTTGCACGGACCGCACCAGGCTGCCCAGAAGTCCACTACTACCGGGACTTCTTTGGACCGGTCGATCACATCTCGTTGAAACGCAGCGGTGTCGACATCTTTCACAAAAGCCATGGTCATAGTGCAGTCAGGTTACTTCAGGCCCGGATATTCCCGTGATGGCGCAGTGCGAGGTTCCCCGCTGTAGATCGACCTAGGATTCAGCTTGACCGCCCATACAGGAGGCAGGCGTCATGGCGCCCTTTGGACACCTACTCACCGCAATGATCACCCCGTTCACCGCCGACGGAGATGTGGACTACGAGAAGACCTGGCGCCTTGCCAGGTTCCTCATCGACTCCGGCTCCGATGGGCTGGTTGTGTGTGGGACGACGGGTGAATCCCCCACGCTTTCCAATGATGAGAAAGTGGCTCTCTTTCGCACTGTGGTTGAAGCCGTCGGCGAAAAGGCTCACGTCGTGGCCGGTACCGGCACCTACGACACCGCGGAGTCCGTGGAATTGACCCGCCGGGCTGCCGAAGCGGGTTGCGACGCGGTCATGGCAGTGACGCCCTACTACTCGCGGCCGCCGCAGCGGGGTCTCATCGAACACTTCACAGCCGTTGCCGACGCCAGCGACCTCCCCGTGCTCCTGTACAACATTCCGGGGCGGACCGGTCGGAGGATTGAGCTCGACACGCTGTCCCGACTGGCCGAGCACCCGCGCATTGTTGCGGTCAAGGATGCCGTTGGGGATGTGACTTTCACCACGAATACGAGGCTGACCGTCGGGGAGGATTTTGCGATTTACTCTGGCGATGACATCAACACGCTGCCGATGATGGCGGTTGGTGCGGTCGGGGTGGTCTCGGTAGCTGCTCATCTGGCCGGTAGGCAGATCAAGGCGATGGTCGAAGCAGCCCTGCATGGGGATCTGGCGACGGCGCGCGAACTGCACCTGGCGCTGGCCCCGCTCGCCGGTGCGCTGTTCCTCGAACCTAATCCGATGCCGGTCAAAGCTGCATTGAACGCACTGTGGGAACCGGTCGGAAAACCGCGGTTGCCGCTCGTCACGGCCTCGGAGGATACGGTTCAGAAAGTCAAGGAAGCTCTAGGGGCGGTGCAACAGCGATGACGGTAAGAGTGACATTTCTGGGTGGATTGGGTGAAATCGGACGGAACTGTGCCGCTCTCGAAATCGACGGCAAGATCGCGTTGATCGACTGCGGGCTCATGTTCCCCGAGGAAGACATGCTCGGCGTCGACCTCGTGCTTCCGGATTGGAGCTGGCTGATTGATCGGGCCGCCGACGTTCAATGTGTTGTCCTGACCCACGGGCACGAGGATCACGTCGGTTCGTTGGCCTATTTCCTTCGCGACATCAACGTTCCCGTCTTTGGGACGGAATTCTCCGTGGCGCTGGCCCGCGGGAGAGTCGAGGAGATGGGTGTAGATGCGGATTTCCGCGGCGTTGCCGACAATGAATGGGTTTCGTTCGGCGGTTTCCGTTTCAAGTTGATTCCCGTCTCGCACAGCGTTCCGCACGGTTCGGGGGTTGCCTTCGAAACCCCGGAAGGTCTGGTAGTTCACTCAGGTGACTTCAAGCTCGATCCGACGCCGATCGATGGTCGTCCGACGGACCTGCCGACCTTTGCCGAATTGGGACGCCAGGGCGTGCGGCTGCTGATGGCCGACAGCACGAACGCAGAGAATCCAGGTTTCGTGCCCTCCGAGACGTCCCTGGGGAGGCCGATACGAGAGATCGTGCACCACGCCCCCGGCCGCGTTCTGGCCGCCTGTTTTGCCAGCCACGTTCACCGCGTTCAGCAGCTCGTGAACGCGGCCGTTGAAGACGACCGGACGGTCGCCTTCCTGGGTCGATCGATGCACAGGGTCAGCCAGGTCGGCCGCGACCTCGGTGTATTGGACATTCCGGACGGGCGCCTCGTCGATATCGAAGACCTCGTCAAGCTGCCTCCTCACAAACAAATGGTGATCTCCACCGGCAGCCAGGGGGAGCCATTCGCAGCCCTTTCGCTGATCGCTTCCGGCCGACACAAGTTCATTGACATCCAACCGGACGACACCGTACTCATCAGCGCCACCCCGATCCCGGGGAATGAGACGGCCGTTTCCAAGGTCATTAGCCGTCTGCTCAAAACCGGCCCGACTGTCTTTCACGGCCGCAATGCGCGGGTGCACGTATCCGGACATGGTGCCCAGGAGGAGCTCAAGACCTTCCTCAATGTGGTCCGGCCGCAGGCCTTCGTGCCGGTCCACGGCGAGTTTCGGCATTTGCGGGCGCACGCCGACCTGGCCATCGAGATGCGGGTGCCGGAGGTGTTCGCTCTGGCCGACGGCGATGCCATTGTGTTGGAAAACGGAAAGGCACGGGTCGAGCGTCAGGCAGTCGAAGCCGGATACGTCTACCTGGATGGGAGTGAGTATGGCGATATCGGCGGCACCGTCTTGCGGCACCGCCGTCATCTCGCCGACGAAGGGGTGGTGATCGTCACGGTTGGCGTCAAGCTCCATACGGCCGAGCTGATCTATGGTCCCGTGCTCGACAGCCACGGGCTCACGACCGACCCGGGACCGGTGCTGGCCAAAGCGGCCGAAGCAGTCAAGAAGGCTCTGGTCGACACATTCAAAAAGCGCGAGTGCGATATCTCCGACGTCCAGCAGGCCGTACGTAACGCCACCCGGCGGGTCATCCGGGAGGAGATCTCTCGCAAGCCCGTGGTGCTGCCGGTCGTGATGGAGGTATGAGTCGGCCGGCTCCGCCGGAAGGCCGGATCCGCATACACCTTGCCATCTGCCGCCATCCATTCGCGCGCACCGCGCGCACGGTCGCGCGCAAATGATTGGTGACATGGACCGGGTTGTGTAAAGTCCTGACTACATGGCCAATCGAACACCCACCCGCCGTGGGGCAACAGGGCGGAGTCGGGTGTCGAAGGCGAAGACAACTCAACGTTCCCGGGGAACGCGCAAGAAGGCGAGCGCAAGCCGAGCGGCCCGAACCCCGACCTGGAGAGAGAGCCTCACGGGTTTCAAGGACCGTATCCGGGCGCGCCTGGGGCGGCAGACGGATGACGTGTGGGGACTTATCCTCATCGTGATCGCCGTTTTGCTCGGCCTCGCTTTCTTCGGGCAAGCCGGGCCGGTCGGCCGCTGGACGATATCGGCACTCTTCCTGATGTTTGGTGTTTGGTCCTATCTGGTTCCCGCGGCAGTAGCCGGTATCGGTATGGCTCTTATCGTCGGTAAGCCACGCGGTGACTACGGGCGGATGGCTATCGGGGTGTTCCTCACCTTCGTTGGCACCCTGGCCATGTTTCACCTGATGACCGGAGCAATCTCCCTCGCTGCCAGCCTCGACATGGTCAGAGACCGGGGCGGTGCCGTTGGCTCGCTCGTGGCTTTTCCCCTGCGGCGCATGCTGGGCTTCTGGGGTGCTCTCGTGATCCTGGTCGCCATCACGGGGATGGGCATCCTCATTCTGACCCGTACCACGGTTCGCGAGCTGGCCATGGCAACCGGAGAGCTGTTCGGGGGGGTTCGCCGGTGGGCAAAACAGACGGTGGCCGGCACACCCGGCAAGCATGCCGTGCCGGTTGTGGAGCATCGCCCTGCCGAACTGGTTCGCAATGCTCCTGTGGCGAAACAGGGCCCGAAGCCGAAAGCTCCCAAATCGAAACCCTCCGGCAAGGCCAGGCCCGGACCGGGTCAGACGCAGATACCAATGCCGAAATCGCGTCCGGGAGAGGGGTACGTCCTTCCGCCTCTCGAATTGCTGAGGTTGGGCGGAGGCGAATCGCACAACCGGCGCGCGCTCGAGGACACGGCCCGGGAACTCGAGGACACGCTTCGCCAGCACGGTGTTGATGCCCGGTTGACGAAGATTGTTCCAGGACCGACGGTCACCCGCTACGAGATCGAATTGGCTCCCGGGGTCAAAGTTTCGAGGGTGACCGGGCTGGCGCACGACATTGCCTACGCGCTGGCCACTCCTGATGTGCGGTTGCTTGCACCGATCCCCGGTAAGAGTGCCATCGGTGTCGAAGTTCCCAACCGCCGCCGCCGGTTGGTGACGCTCGGAGACGTCCTCCGCAGCCCCGAAGCAGAGGTTGCCAATCATCCGTTGGAAGTTGGTCTAGGGATGGACATCTCCGGGCGACCCAAACTCTTGAATCTGGCCGAACTCCCACACGTGCTCATTGCGGGAGCAACCGGTGCCGGTAAATCCTCCTGCATCAACTCGCTGGTGACTTCGATCTTGATGCGCACCACGCCCGACGATGTTCGTTTGATGATGGTCGATCCCAAACGGGTCGAACTCAACCAGTACAACGGTGTTCCCCACTTGCTCACCAAAGTCATCAACAATCCCAAGAAAGCGGCCGAGGCTTTGCAGTGGGCGGTGGCCGAGATGGACCGCAGATACGACCTCCTGTCCGACGCCCACGTGCGCGACATCATCGGTTACCGGGAGAAGTACGATGCGGGAACCCTCGATCCCGACGGGTTCGATCGGTTCCCGTACATCGTCGTGATCGTCGACGAGTTGAACGATCTGATGATGGTGGCGGGTCGAGAAGTCGAGGAGGCGATCGTTCGCATCGCCCAGATGGCGCGGGCAGTCGGCATCCATCTGGTTATCGCCACCCAGCGTCCGTCCGTCGACGTCATCACCGGAGTTATCAAGGCCAACATTCCCAGCCGTTTGGCTTTCTCGGTTGCCTCCCAGACGGATAGCCGGGTGATCATTGACGGCATGGGCGCCGAGAAGCTGGTCGGTATGGGGGACATGCTCGTGATCACAGCGACAGAACCTCGGCCCGCGAGAATTCAAGGGGCCTGGGTCACCGAGGAAGAGGTTCACACCGTCGTCGATTGGGTCAAGAAGCAACGCGAAGCCAAGTACCAGGACAAGGTCATCGAAGCGAACGCGGAGCAGGTCAGGCAGTCCGCCGCCGAGGACGAGGGCGATGATGCGGAGTTGGTCCGCTCTGCCACCGACCTCGTGATCCGCTCGCAGCTGGGATCCACCTCCATGCTGCAACGCAAACTGCGGATCGGGTTCGCTCGCGCCGGCCGAGTGATGGACATCCTCGAACGAAAAGGCGTGGTTGGCCCCTCCGAAGGGTCGAAGGCAAGAGCTGTGTTGATGACCGAAGAAGACCTCGCCCAGATGTATGCCAATTCGACGGTCGAAAGCTAGCAATGGCGGGGTTTCTGCGACTCCTCGTCATGCCGGCCGTACCAACGTATGTGGTCCTGACCGCCCGGCGCGCCCTCCCCAGGGTCCGGCGCTTGACCTCGAAAGGACCGGTCTCGCGGTATCGATTCGATGTACCGGACGTCACCTTTGTTCCCCGTGATCTCGGCACGTAATCCCCGGTCCCATCGCTCCCACAAGCCATTAGCCTGACGCCAGCATGCTGCAGATACTCACACCGGACGGCGAGCTGGTCGGTGAACCACCCATGGATGTCGAACTGACGAGACGCCTCTTCCAATCGATGGTCGCGGCCCGCCAGTACGATCGAAAGGCCACCTCGATCCAGAAGCAGGGTCGCCTCGCTACCTACGCACCTTTTGAAGGCCAGGAAGCCGCCCAGGTCGGCTCCGCGGCAGCTCTACGACCCGACGACTGGATGGTCCCCACCTACCGCGACGCAGCTGCCATGTGGATGCAGGGGTACCCCTGGACTCACTTGCTACTCACCAGGATGGGCGACGAACGCGGCGGTTCTCCTCCCGATGGCGTCCCGGTGCTCCCCCCGTCGATCACGGTCGGCGCCCACATGGTGCACGCCGTTGGGTTGGCGTGGGCTGAGCGATTGCTGGGAACGGACCGCATCGCCATCACGTATTTCGGCGACGGCGCCACCTCCGAAGGTGATTTCCACGAGGCGATGAACTTCGCCGGGGTATTCCGGACCGGAGTCGTCTTCGTTTGCCAGAACAACCAGTACGCCATCTCACTGTCCCGACAACAGCAGACGGCATCGGAGACCATCGCCGGGAAGGCCGACGCATACGGCGTCCCCGGTGTGCTCGTCGATGGCAATGATCTGTTTGCCATGTACCAGGCCACGAAAGAGGCAGTGGTGAGAGCCCGGGACGGTAGCGGGGCGACGTTGATCGAGGCCCTCACCTACCGGCTCGGCCCGCATACGACCAGCGACGATCCTTCCCGGTATCGGGACGCCGGTGAGGTCGAAGCATGGAGGGCCAAGGATCCGCTCGACCGGGTCCGCAAGTACCTGATCACCGCAGATTCCTGGGATGAGCAGTGGGAATCTGACCTAGCTAACGCAGCCCACGAGGAGATCGACCGGGCCGTCGAGGAAGCCGAAGCCCTGGCACCGCTGGCTCCTGAGGAGATCTTCGAGGCCATGTATGCCGAGATGACGCCTGAGTTGGTCGAGCAGCAACGCTGGCTTCTCGAATCAAGAAGCGACCCGTCGTGACCGTTTTGAACCTGGCGCAGGCGATCACGGATGCACTCGACGTCGCGCTCACGACCGACCCGCGCGTTCTGGTGATGGGCGAAGACGTCGGTCGGACGGGTGGTGTGTTTCGCCTGACCAACGGTTTGCTCGAAACCCATGGCCCGGAACGGGTCGTCGACATGCCGGTGGCCGAATCGGGCATTGTCGGAACGGCCTTCGGCATGGCGGTGGCGGGCCTCCGTCCCGTGGTCGAAATCCAGTTCATGGGATTCTCGTATCCCGCATATGATCAGATCGTGAGTCACGTCGGAAGGATTCGAAACCGTTCCCGGCATCGCTTCTCAGCTCCCATGGTCATCCGGATGCCCTATGGGGGAGGGATCGGTGCGGCCGAACACCACAGTGAATCGACCGAGGCGATCTATGCCCACACTCCTGGAGTGAAGGTGGTAGTACCCGCCACCCCTCATGATGCCAAGGGCCTGCTGCTGGCTGCCATCGAGGACCCCGACCCCGTGATTTTCCTCGAGCCGATCCGGCTGTACCGGGCCGTCAAGGAGGAAGTTGCTGCAGGTCGTTTTGTCGTTCCAATTGGTCGAGCCCGTCTCGAAAGAAGCGGGGATGACGTCACGCTGGTTGCCTACGGGTCGATGGTCCGGGAGACCCGCCACGCGGCAGATCAACTAGCCGAAGAGGGTATTTCAGTCGAGGTCATCGACCTGCGCAGTCTGGTTCCGCTGGACATTGAAACCCTGATCGGGTCGGTTCAGAAGACCGGACGGGTTGTGGTCATCCATGAAGGTCATCGAACGGCCGGGTTTGGCGCCGAGCTAGCAGCCCGGATCCAGGAAGACGCGCTGTATTCGCTGCTGGCACCCGTGCAACGAGTGACCGGTTGGGACACGATCTTTCCGCTCAAACGTACGGAGGAGTACTACCTACCCGGCGTCGACCGAATCGTACAAGCAGCTCACAGAACACTGGAGGGGTAGTGGCCTACGAATTCCTGTTGCCGGACATTGGAGAGGGCCTCACGGAAGCAGAAGTCGTTCGCTGGTTGGTAGCCGTTGGGGATGAGGTCGCCGAAGATGCTCCACTCGTCGAGGTTGAGACCGACAAGGCCGTGGTTGAGATCACATCACCACATCACGGCGTAGTGCTCTTTCACGGGGCAGAACCAGGGAAGATCCTGCCGGTGGGCGCCATTCTCACAGTCATTGGACGGCCGGGTGAATCATGGAGTCCTGCCGATGCAGCCCCGATCGTCGGCACGCTTGTTGAGGAAGCCGAGGTCCTCGCCCCGCGCTCTCCGACTGCCGATCAACCGGCCGCCGGTGGTATCCAGGCGCTTCCGCTGATTCGCAAACTCGCCAAAGAACTGGGCGTCGATCTGGCCGACGTGCAGGGATCCGGCCCGGGTGGCCGGATCAATCGTGAAGACGTGCACGCTCGAGCCGGCCAATCGGCGAGTACGACAAAATCGCGAGTACCGGGGGCGGGAGAGGAACGGGTCAGGTTGTCGAGGCTCCGTCGAACGATTGCCGGCAACATGGAACGGTCGTGGCGAGAGATCCCGCACGTTACGACCTTCGACTCCGTCGTAGCGGACCGTCTGCTTGATCTCCGTGGTGCTTTGTCGTCCCGTTACGACACCCCGTTTCCCATCGAAGCCCTGGTACTCAAAGCCGTTATTCCGGTTCTGGTCGAATTCGGTGAGTTCAATGCTTCACTCGAAGGAGAACATCTAGTGCTGAAGCGTCGTTACGACATCGGCGTGGCCGCCGATACGCCGGATGGGCTCATCGTCCCCGTGGTGAAGGGTGCCGAGCGGGGGGATCTGCGGGAGCTGGCCGCCGAGATCGTGCGCTTGGCCGCCGCAGCTCGATCCCGCTCACTCACCCCGGACGAACTCACCGGAGGCACCTTCACGGTCTCCAACATTGGAGCCGTTGGTGGTGGGCACGGGACGCCCATCATCCCATTCGGGACGACCGCCATCCTGTCGGTGGGGAGGGCTGAAGCGCAAGCCATGGTTCGCTACGGCGCGGTAACCGTCGCCCGCATGATGCCGCTCTCCCTTTCCTACGACCATCGGGTCATCGACGGAGGGCTGGGTCGCCGTTTCATGGCCCGCCTGCGCGAGAACCTCGAAGAGCCGGGTCTGTTCCTGGCCCCGTAAAGGCTTCGATCCACGTGCCGAATCGCTTCTTGCGTCCCTGCTTGCAATAATTAGCGCTATGCAAGCTGATCTCAGGAAGGACCCTCGTGATGAGTGAAGGAATCGAGGTCATCGGTTCGGTTGGGGGAGATTTCAACCTCATCCTCACGCCGGAAGCCCTGCGCTTTGTGGCCGACCTGCATCGTCGCTTCAACCCGGGACGCGAAGCTCTGCTTCGATCCAGAGCCATCCGCCAGGAGCGACTCGACCACGGTGAGCTTCCCGAATTCCTCCCCGAAACCCAGAATGTCCGCGACGGTGCATGGCAGGTAGCTCCCGTGCCTCCCGATCTGATGGATCGACGGGTTGAGATCACGGGTCCGGTTGAGCGCAAAATGATGATCAATGCCCTGAATTCGGGCGCCAAGGTCTTCATGGCCGACTTCGAAGATTCGAATTCACCGACGTGGGATAACAACATCCAGGGCCATATCAACTTGATCGATGCGATAGCAGGGACGATCGAGTTCACCAGCCAGGACGGCAAGCACTATGAACTCGGTGAGCACCCGGCCACCCTCATGGTCCGGCCGCGCGGTTGGCATCTCGTCGAAAAGCACGTGTTCGTCGACGGTCATCCGGTCTCTGCCAGTCTTTTCGATTTCGGGTTGTACGTTTTCCATAACGCGCAACGGGCACGTGAACGCGAGACCGGGCCCTACTTCTACCTGCCGAAACTGGAGAGCCACCTCGAGGCGCGCCTCTGGAACGACGTGTTCGTGTATGCGCAGCAGGCGCTGGGGATTCCGATCGGCACGATCAAAGCGACGGTGCTGATCGAAACGATCCTGGCCGCCTTCGAGATGGAGGAGATCCTGTACGAGTTGCGGGATCACTCTGCCGGGCTGAACGCCGGGCGCTGGGACTACATCTTCTCGGTGATCAAGAAGTTCCGCAACCGGCCGGACATGGTGCTGCCGGACCGCGCCCAGGTTTCCATGCAGGTTCCCTTCATGCGCGCGTATACCGAGCTGTTGGTGAGCACCTGCCACAAACGGGGCGCTTTTGCGATCGGAGGTATGGCTGCGTTCATACCCAGTCGCCGCGACCCTGCGATCAACGAGGAGGCATTGCGCCGGGTGCGTGAGGACAAGCAGCGGGAATCGGCCGATGGCTGCGACGGTACCTGGGTTGCCCATCCCGATCTGGTTCCGCCGGTGCTCGAGGTTTTTGACACGGTGTTGGGTGACAAACCCAATCAACTCGACGTGCTCCGCGACGATGTGGAGGTCGCCGGGAGCGATCTCCTCAACACAATGATCGAGCAGGGATCCATAACCGAGGCAGGATTGCGCACCAATATTTCCGTCGCCATCCTCTATCTCGAGTCGTGGCTGCGGGGGATCGGAGCCGCCGCCCTTTTCAACCTGATGGAGGACGCGGCCACCGCGGAGATCTCGCGATCACAGATCTGGCAGTGGATTCGCCACGACGCGCTCATGGACGATGGGCACCCGGTGACCAGGGAGTTGGTTCACAAGCTGGTTATTGAAGAAATGGACAAGATGCGCGAAGCCTATGGAGATGACCTCTTTGCCCGCGGCCGGTTTGATGAAGCGCGCCAGCTCTTCGAGACCGTTGCGCTGAGTGACGAGTTCCCCGAGTTTTTGACCTTAAAAGCATACGAGTTGATCGACTGAGGAGGGTATCGATGGAGATCGCCGAACGGTTCCGGCGTGAGGTGGAGGATCTGGAGCGGGATTGGGACACCAATCCCCGCTGGAAAGGAATAACGCGCGAATACACCGCCGAGCAGGTAGTGCGGTTGCGCGGGACCTTGCTGATCGATTTCACCCTCGCCAGGCATGGTGCCGACAAGCTGTGGAAGCTGCTCGAAACCGAAGATTACGTCAATGCTCTCGGAGCGATGACGGGCAACCAGGCCGTGCAGATGGTCAAGGCGGGTCTGAAGGCGATCTACCTGAGTGGTTGGCAGGTTGCGGGCGACAACAACCTCGCCATGCAGACCTATCCCGATCAGAGCCTGTACCCGTCCAACAGCGCTCCCATGTTGGTGCGAAGGATCAACAACGCGTTGCTGCGGGCCGATCAGATCGAATGGTCGGAGGGCCGCCACGACCACGATTTCATTGCTCCGATCGTCGCCGACGGAGAGGCCGGATTCGGCGGAGCCCTGAATGTGTTCGAGATGACGAAGGCCTTCATCGAAGCCGGGGCAGCCGGCGTGCATTTCGAGGATCAGCTGGCCGCCGAGAAGAAATGCGGCCACATGGGTGGCAAAGTGCTCGTGCCGACCAGCCAGCACGTTCGGACCCTGAAGGCGGCCCGATTAGCGGCCGATGTGCTCGATGTTCCGACGCTCATTGTGGCCCGTACCGACTCGCTCGGTGCGACGTTGCTGACCAGTGACATCGACGAGCGAGATCGCCAGTTCGTGAAGGGGACCAGGACGACCGAAGGGTTCTACGACGTTCAAAACGGCATGGAGGCGGCCCTCGCCCGTGGCCTTGCGTATGCACCGTACGCAGACCTCATCTGGTGCGAGACGAGCCATCCGGACCTTGACGAGGCAAGGGAGTTTGCCGAGCGGATTCATGCCCAATTCCCGGGCAAGTTGCTCGCCTACAACTGCTCGCCTTCGTTCAACTGGAAGATGAACCTGGACGATGCGACCATCGCCACTTTCCAAAAGGAGATGGGGGCGATGGGTTACAAGTACCAGTTCATCACGCTGGCCGGGTTCCATTCGCTCAATGCTTCGATGTTCGACCTGGCCAAGGGATATCGAGAAGAAGGCATGACGGCCTACGTGCGTGTGCAGGAACACGAGTTCGAGATCGAGAAGGACGGTTACTCGGGTGTCAAACATCAGCGCGAGGTGGGCGCCGGGTACTTCGATGAAGTCGCAACGGTGATCAGCGGGGGAGATGCGTCGACGCTCGCGTTGAAAGGTTCAACCGAAGACGAGCAGTTCATCGAGCACTGATCGGCGGCGCCGGCCGGGTTTGGTCGATCACCTTGCTAGCTTCCATCCGATGGATGGACAGGCTCAACGCAAGGCCCTGGCAGCGGCCGAGCGCGCCCTCGACGCCCTCGAAGCGGGTCGGGCCGACGCGGCGCGTTCCGCCGCCCGACGTGCCGCGGAACTCGATCAGATCGGTGCTTTCGCCGCCCTACCGCGGGCCGTTGAGCAGGCCAACGACGATCTCGTTGGCAACGGCTCTCTGTCGGAGTTGAGTCTGGCTGCCCTCAACGCGGCGGTAGGTCCGGGTCCGCTCGAAGCCGTGGTGGCTCGCCTCCGGCGATGATCACCGACGAGTACCCTGACCGGCGATGAGCGACTATCACCTGCATCTGCATCCCCACCAACCCTCAGAAGTTGGTCCACCGCCGGGCGAATACCCCCCCGGGCATATCGAATCCTATGTCGAGGCAGCCGCCCGAAGGGGGGTCCAGGAGCTCGGGTTCACGGAGCATCTGTATCGATGTGTTGAGTCTCAGGAAGTACTCGGCTCGTGGTGGGAACGGGAACCCGACCTGCGTTTGGCCCGCCACACGCAGGGGTTCGTAGCGGCCGACCGGGACCTTTCCCTCGACGGGTACGTCAGCGCCGTAGAGGGCGCCAAGGACCGGGGGTTGCCCGTACTGCTGGGACTCGAAGTTGACTTTTTTCCGGAAACGATCGGAGCGGTCCTCGAGTTGCTCGATCCGTACCCGTGGGACTTCCTGATCGGATCGGTGCATTGGATCGGGGGTTGGGCGATCGACAGTTCCGAGGCCGGCTTCGAGTGGGATGAACGAGGTATCCAACGCGGCTACGACGAGTACTTCGCTCTCGAGACGCAACTGGCCGCTTCCGGAGCCGTGGACGTTCTGGCGCATGTCGATCTGGTGAAAAAGTACGGGCATCGGCTCCCCGACGAGCCTCTGCACCACTACGAGGCTGTGATCGCCGCTGCGGCCGCCTCGGGCACGGCGGTTGAAGTCTCCAGCCAGGGGCTCCGCAAACCTGTAGCCGAGGTCTACCCGTCGCCGGTGTTCTTACGCATGTTCTACGAGGCAGGCGTGCCGATCACCCTGGCCTCAGACGGCCATGTTCCCCATGAGGCCGCCTGGGGTCACGACGCGGTTGTCGAGGCTGCGCAGCAGGCGGGTTACGTCGAGCGACTGAGATTTCGGAACCGGGTGGGCGAACGGGTGCCGCTCGGTAGTTGAGCGATGCTTCCGGCGAACATTGGGCGGTCCCGGGCTAGACACTCCAGCCGACCACAAAATGTGGCTGCACAACTACGGAAAGTGGCATAGAGTGTCAGAGAAGCCAAAGCCTGGACGCTCGAGAAAGAGGGAACGGATGCACGGGAGTACGAAGTTTCGCAAGACGATGGCGCTGGTAGCAGGTGCTGTGTGCGCCACAGCCCTCGCCCTGCCGGCGGCCGCCACGCCCGGCGATGACCATAAGACCACCATCTGTCATGTGACCAACTCGGTGAAGAATCCGTACGTCGTGATCGAGGTGGATGTCGCGGCGTTCGACGGCGCCGGCGCCAACGATCATACGCAGCATCAGAACAAGTCGGGTATGCAAGATGCAAAGTCGATCGATGGTGTGTGCCAGTTGCGTGACGCCGGCGATGACGGGGGTGGCTCGCTCTAGGAGTCTGAAGGCCGCATCGTCGGGCGAGACCGAACGCTGCTCGTCCGTTCGAACGCCCGGTTGGGCACGGATGGTCCAGGCGGGTTGCCGTCACCCTCGAACTCGGTCGCGGGCACTTCGATGAGGTCGATCGTTCCCTTCCCGGATTCTTTCGCCCGGTAGAGGGCCTCGTCGGCATGTCGAAGGGCTTCGTCCAGGTCTCCGCCCAGCACGTGGGCAACGCCGATGGAACAGCTGGTGGGTCCCTGGCGATGGTCGAGGAGAGCCTTCTGAAAGCGGTGGAGCGCTAGGAGAGCCGAATCTGCATCAACGTCGGGGAGGAACACAGCGAACTCGTCCCCGCCCATTCGAGCTGCGCAGTCGACCGCACGGAATATGCGGCCGGCGGTTGCCGCGAATTGGCGGAGGACGAGATCTCCGGCGGCGTGTCCCTGCCGGTCATTGACGAGCTTGAAGTCGTCGAGATCGATCATGGCCAGAGCCAGGGGAGAGCCCACCCGGTCGGCCCGGGCTAGTTCGCGCCTGGCGAGTTCCTCGAAGGAGCGTCGGTTGGGTAGGCCGGTCAACGAATCAGTTCGGGCCAAGGCGGTCTGCTGCTCGACGGCACTGTGCAAGCGGTCCAGGAGCAGGGCTATCAGGCTGAAGAAGCCAAAACGCACAGCCGCATTCCAGAAAGGAATCAGAGGATGGCTGTAGGCGTTGCCCGACCACAGGTCGATCGACAACCATCCCAGGGCGGCGATGACGGCCGCGAGCTGTCCCGCTCTGGCTCTCCACCGGAACGAGACCAGCGCAACCGGCAAGAGGTAGAAGAGAGAGAACGACAGTTCCCGGCCGGTGACTTTGTCGATAGCGGCGACCACAACAAAGAGGGCGACAACGCACAGCACCGCTCGGGCCGGCCGCATGGCCCGGAAACGCACGAGGATGTCTCGATTCATGCATCTCAAATCGGCGATTTAGCGCTCGTGATTGAGCTATTCCCGCATTTCGGCCGACCTACTACCGTTTACACCCATGACTGGCGGCTCGATCCACGAAGAACACCCATTTGCGACACCACCGGACCTTCGGGATCCGGCCCGCCAATTGCGCGGCCGCCTCGGCTCGGCGGTCACGTTGTTGACCTCGGGCGGACCCGACGGCCGAACGGGCTTGACTGTGTCTTCCCTACTCATTGCCGAAGGTGAACCTTCCCGGGTGGTGGCGCTGGTCGGCGAAGCGACCGATCTGTGGTTTGCGATTGAGCAGAGCGGCTCATTTGTGCTCCACGTTCTCGGAGTCAACGACCGGCCGCTCTCCGACCGCTTTGCCGGTCTGCGGCCGAGCCCGGGCGGCCTGTTCGCCGGCCTCGACGTCGAGGACACTCCGTGGGGGCCGGCCGTAACAGCGCTCGGCACCAGGGCCTACTGTCGCTTGGAGCGGTCGGTGGAGACCGGATTTCACCGGCTCACGACGGGCGTTATCGATGAGATAGATCTGGATGACCTGGCGGATCCGATCGTCTATTACCGCGGCAGGTACCGGTTGCTGCGCGATGACATAATCTCGACGACCGGGGCCAACCCGGATCGTCCCTCCGAGGCTCGCGACCGATGACTTCCCCCACCGTCTGGCTGACCACCCTCGGCTGCGCCAAGAACCAGGTCGATTCTGACAAGCTATCGGCGATGTTGGCCGAAGCCGGGTACACCCAAGCTGTTGATCCTGCCGCAGCCGATGTTGTGATGGTGAATACCTGTGCCTTCATTGAAGCGGCCCGCGAGGAGTCGATCGATACGATCCTCGAGCTCGAGCAGTCCAAACGCTCCGGTGCGGGTCTCGTGGTCCTTGGTTGCATGGCCCAGCGGTTCGGCTCAGAGATCTCCGAAGCTTTGCCTGAAGCCGATGCGGTGCTGGGTCTCGACCGTTACGGGGAGTTGATCGGGACGTTAGATCGCCTCACCAACTGGCAGCCGGTCGGCCTGCGCCATTCGTCAATGGATATCCTCCATGCGGTCAACCGGCCGGCCCCCGCCTTCCCGTATGCCTATGTCAAGGTTGCAGAGGGGTGCGACAAACCTTGCACCTTCTGCGCCATACCGTTGATCCGGGGGAAGCAACGATCGCGGCGACCGGCCAACATCCACGACGAGATCAGTGCCCTGACGGCGGCCGGAGTCCAGGAGGTGGTACTGGTTGCTCAGGATCTCGCTTCCTACGGACGAGACATTGGCGCTTCCGGGGGTCTCGTCGAGCTCCTGCGCTTTGTTTCCGACATCGATGGCCTGCGCAGGCTGCGGCTGTTGTATCTCTATCCGAAAGAGATCCGGCCGGCTTTGATCGAAGAAATGGCGACGAACCCCCTGATCGCGCCATATTTCGACCTCAGTCTCCAACATGCCGAGGAACGCCTCCTTCGAGCGATGAGCCGTCCCGGAAGTGGGAGGCGTTATCTCGACCTCATCGATGAGATCAGGTCCGCGGTTCCCGAAGCAACCCTGCGCTCCAGCTTCATCGTTGGCTTCCCAGGGGAAACGGATGATGATGTCGAGACTCTGGCGGACTTCCTCAGCCAAGCGCGCCTGGATTGGGCAGGGTTCTTTCCCTATTCGACAGAGGACGGGACGCCCGCCGCGCTGCTTCCTGATCGCGTTGATGCTGAAACGGCCGCCGAAAGGCTGCGATACCTCCAGACGATCCAGGAAGATCTGACCGAGCAGGCCAACGGCGCCCAGGTTGGCCGGACGTTTGACGTGCTCATCGATCAAGTCGAGGACGGTGTCCCGGTCGGGCGCACGTACCGGGAAGCCCCGGAAATCGACGGGATGGTTACGTTGGACCGGGGACGGCCGGGAGAGTGGGTCAGTGCCAGGGTCACGGCCAGTTACGGGATTGATCTTGCGGCCGAAGTGGTGGAGACGTGATCGTTGAGGTGGTGGCCGTCGGGACGGAACTCCTGCTGGGGCAGATCGTGAACGGCAATGGGGCGTTGATCGGGCGTCGCCTCGCCGAAGAAGGCTTTGATGCCCACTACCAGGTGGTGGTGGGCGATAACGACGAGCGATTGGTAGATGCGTTGGCGACGGCGATGAGGCGTGCGGACGCCGTGATCGTCACCGGTGGCATCGGCCCGACCCAAGATGACGTGACCCGGGAAGCCATCTGCCGTGCCACCGGAAGGGCGATGGAGTTCTCGGACGAATATGCACGCGAGCTCCGAGCCAGGTGGGAGACGAGCGGGCGAGTGATGCCGGAGAGCAATCTCCGCCAGGCCGAGTATCCCGAGGGGGCGGTCCACCTGCCCAACCCGAAGGGATCGGCTCCGGGAATTGCCCTTGAGCATGACGGCACCTGGGTTTTCGCTCTTCCGGGAGTACCGCAGGAAATGGAGGCGCTCCTCGACGACGAGGTGATGCCAAGGCTTCGTCGCCTGGCGGGTGGCCCGGCCGTGGTCAAGAGCCGTCTGCTCCGCAGCTGGGGGATGAGTGAATCGCAGGTCGCCGAGCTACTCGACGACCTCTTTCGGGCTTCGGTCAATCCGTCGGTGGCCTTCCTCGCATCGAGTGGCGAGATCAAAGTACGTATCACGGCCAAGGCGGACACGGAAGAGGAGGCTTCCGCTCTCATCGCTCCGGTCGAAGCGGAAGTCCGGCTGCGCTTGGGGTCGCGCGATTTTCGGTACCGACGGGGAGACCATCGAAGGCATCGTCTTGCGCATGCTCGAGGATCGGGGCTGGCGGATAGCGACCGCCGAGTCGGCCACCGGTGGGCTTGTTGCAACCCGTATCACTTCGGTTCCCGGAGCTTCGAGCGTGTTCGTCGGGAGCGTCGTGGCGTACGCCACGGAACTGAAACACCGCTTGCTCGAAGTTCCGACCGAAACGCTCGAGGCTGGAGTCGTCTCCGAACCAACTGCGATGGCGATGGCGGTAGGAGCTGCTCGATTGTTGGGTGCCGAGGTTGCCGTCTCGGTGACGGGGTCGGCGGGTCCCGACGAACAGGAGCAATCGGCCGGAACTATGGTCGTCGGTGTTCATACGCCCGGAGGCACGGCGGCGCGCACCTTCCGACTGCCCGGCGATCGTGAGCGGGTGAGGACCTATGCGAGTACCGCGGCCCTGCAACTGGTTCGGCTGGCCGTCGAAGGCTCCTGGTGGCGAACCTAGCTCGACTCTTTGTGGCCGTGCCGGTCCCCGACGAGGTACGGGCGGCCCTGGCTTCTCACCTGATGCATGCCACCGGGGATCGGCCTCTTCCCGGCAAACCGGTCGCGCCGGCTAACTGGCACTTCACGATGAGGTTCCTGGGCCCCACCGATGAGGTTGCCTGCGAACGGTTGCTGGCCGCACTGGTCGAGGCTGAGCTGGGCGAGCCGTTCTCGATCTCCCTGGGTGGCCTGGGTGCCTTCCCCCGACTCGTCCGGGCGACCGTGCTGTGGTTGGCAATCGACGATGGGACGGAACATATGGCCAACCTGGCGGCGCTCGCGGAGGAGGCCTCGCAACAGGCCGGGTTCGCTCCCGAGGAGCGACCATTCCATCCCCACCTCACCCTCAGCCGGATCCGTCCCCACCAGGATGTGCAATCTCTGATCGAGCGGGTGCCGCCCCTACGAATGTCTCTTCCCGTTGATCGGCTCGTGGTGTACCAGAGTCATCTCGGCCGTGGGGGAGCGCGTTATGAGGAACTCGAGAGCCTTCCTCTCCAGGGCTCGTAGCGGGAAGCCGGGGGTCGGTAGTTGAGTACTTGGTTCCGAACGTATGTTCGACTAGATTCTCGAAGCAGGAAAGCATAGGATTACAAACGTGTGATTCTGTCACACCTAATCTCTACCTTGGTGATTGAGTAATCCAGAAGGGAGCAGTCAGTGGAACGGGACAAAGCGCTCGAAATGGCAATGTCGCAGATCGAACGGCAGTTCGGTACCGGGGCCATCATGAAACTTGGTGAGAGCAAACATCAGAGGATGCCGGCCATTTCGACCGGAGCTTTGTCGCTCGACCTGGCATTGGGTATCGGTGGCGTCCCGCGTGGTCGCGTGGTCGAGATCTACGGCCCGGAGAGCAGCGGCAAGACGACCCTCGCTTTGCATGTGGTGGCCGAAGCACAACGCAACGGCGGAATCGCCGCATTTGTCGATGCCGAACATGCGCTCGATCCGATCTACTGCCGGGCGCTCGGCGTCGATGTAGATGAGCTACTGATCTCGCAACCGGACACCGGGGAGCAAGCTCTCGAGATCACCGATATGTTGATTCGCTCCGGAGCCCTAGATGTTGTTGTGATCGATTCGGTTGCTGCCCTGGTTCCGAGGGCGGAGATCGAAGGCGAGATGGGCGACACACACGTCGGCTTGCAGGCCCGGCTGATGTCCCAAGCCTTACGAAAACTCACCGGCAGCATTCACCGATCCCAGACAACGGCCATCTTTATCAACCAGTTGCGAGAGAAAATTGGGGTGATGTTCGGATCGCCGGAGACTACGCCGGGGGGAAGGGCTCTCAAGTTCTACTCCACGGTTCGCATCGACATCCGCCGGATTGAAGCCATCAAGGACGGCCAGGAGAACGTTGGGAACCGGGTCCGTGCCAAAGTAGTCAAGAACAAACTGGCCCCACCGTTCCGCCTGGCAGAGTTCGACATCATGTTTGGGGAAGGCATATCTCGAGAAGGCAGCTTGCTCGACGTGGCGGTGGATCAAGGGATTGTGAAGAAGAGTGGTGCCTGGTACACCTACGACAGCGATCAGCTCGGGCAGGGCCGGGAAAACGCCAAACGATTCTTGCGGGAGAACCCCGAGATCGCCGTTCAATTACAGGCGAAAGTGCTCGAGGCGGTCGGTTTGATCGACTCCGAGGACTCGGAAACGGTTGATACTTCTCAGAACACTGAGCCACAGCCCGATCCGAAACCCAACAAGCACTAAGTTGCACGGATCGAGAACCCATTCTCGATCCGTCACTAGGTTGCGTAGATCGAAGATGCGGCGCGCCGTGTATCGTACGGGGCCGACCGCCGTGGCTCCATCGGCCCCAGACGGCGGAGCAAATCCAGAGGATCCGAGTCACACATGACGGACTATCGATACGAATGTGTCGTCACAAATTCGGCCGATGACATGATGGAGCATCGGCCCGCATGGGAAGACTTCTCGACCCGCCAACTCGAGGAGAACATCTATATCTCATTCCCCTGGTTGCTTGCCACACTTCGACAGTACGGGGAGGCGATGGCGCCCTGGCAAATCGTCTTTGTGTATCGGCACGAAGGGGAGAAACGGGATATGGTCGGTTTCGCTGCCTTCTCGGTGCTCGCTCCAAACCTTCTCGTGCCGGTCCCCGTTCTCTCCACCCTCAAATCGCCCCACGGCTACCTTTCGCATCCGGTTTTCGACCGGGACGACGCCGATCGTGCCTTTCTGGCGCTCTGGGACTGGATGAACGATCGTTCCCAACCTTGGCGCATCATCTTGTTCGACCAACTTCCTGACCGATCGCCCGTGTGGGATCTGGTTCGTGCAGAAGCGACGAGCCGCAAACAGAGAGTCTGGCTCAAATACGCTACTTCGCGTTCCATGCTCCGGCGCGTTGACTCCTTCGATACCTACCTCGCCGGACTCGCGCGCGGAAGGCGTCGTTCCTTCGGGCGCCTTTGGCGGAAGCTGTCGGCCGAATATGGGGCCGAGGTTCGGCTCCATCGAGATCGAGGAACGGCGCCCGACCTCGCAGAGCGATTCTTGAAGCTCGAGGCGCGTTCGTGGAAAGGAGAGGCGGGTACGGCGCTGGCCTGTACGGATACGGGTCAGCGTTTCTTCGAAGAGATCATCGACGCGTACGACGAGCGTGGGGAGCTGTTTTGTGTTGAGATGGTCGTCGATGGGGACCCGATTGGGATGACCATCAATTTCGTACAGGGAAATACACTTTTTGCATTTAAGACCGCGTACGATCCGGGTTTTCGGACCTTTTCGCCGGGAATCTCCACCGAAGTCCACTCCATCCGGTCCTTCCTCGAGGCAACGGATCTCGAAACAGCAGAATCCGGGACCACAGGCGATTCCTATATTGACGACTACTGGAATGACGAGGCGGACATCATGGCGGTCTATGTGTCGACGCCCCGTCCGTCAGCGCGCCTCGTACTCGGCGCCGTGGAGTTGGCCACCAAAGCCAAACGCGTCCTGGAAAGGACCATCCGGCGGGAGAGCGACAAAACCGCGTCAGATGCTTTGGATCGATGATCACGGTCGTCGAATCCTCTGCGGCTTCTCGACGAATTGTAAAAAGTTGCCCGTTACAAACCGTCTCTCACGCGGTACGATGCTGACAGCACACACAATACGTACCAAAAATGACCAACCAATTGGAATCGAATTCGTGAAATACAACAGGGATCTTTGGATGCAGGAGGTGTTTCGAGCGAGGCGAATGGCCTAGCCCAGAGCTTCGATCGGATGATGTGTGTGCCGGACCCCGGTGGGGGTTCGGCATTCCTATTTCAAGGGTCACCGGAAAGCAGGGACGATGGATGTGATCACCACGATCGCCGTCGGACTCGTCGCCTTAGCGATCGGCCTGATCTCCGGCTTCTTCCTATTTCGCGGCCGACTCCGGCGTTCAAATGTTGACGCCGGCACTTCGGCCGAGGACGTCGTGTTGTCGGCCCGGCAGGAAGCCCAACGCATGCTGGTTCGAGCCGAGGAGGAAGGGCTCGCCAAGGCCCAGGCGTATCGCGAACGGGAGGACGCGACGCTCGAGCATCGGCGCCTGGAGATCAAGTCTTCGGAGGAACGACTCAATCAACGAGAACAAACCCTCGAGCAACGAGCCGGTAATCTAGCGCAGCGTGAGCAAACGCTGATCCATCGCGAGCGCGAGGCGTCTGATTCGCGGGCCGAGGCAGACGGCATCAAGGAAGAGGCTCGTAACGAACTGCAGCGCCTGGCCGGGTTTGATGCCAATGTGGCGAAGGAACAGCTCCTGGAACAGGTCAAGGACGAGGCCCGCCGCGACGCGATGATCCTGGTTCGCGATATGGAGATCAAGGCTCGCGAGGAGGCCGACCGTCGGGCCAGGAGAATCCTGACGACCGCGATTCAGCGGCTCGCCTCGGAAGTTGTCACGGAGACGACCGTTTCGGTGGTCGAGCTTCCTTCCGACGATATGAAGGGCCGAATTATCGGCCGGGAGGGCCGGAACATCCGGGCGTTTGAAGCGACTACCGGTGTCAACCTGGTGGTCGACGACACTCCGGAGGCAGTCTCCGTGGCTTCCTTCGATCCTGTACGGCGAGAGGTAGCGCGCATCGCCCTGGAACGTCTGGTGGCCGATGGCCGCATCCATCCCGCCTCGATCGAAGAAGCATATGAGAAAGCCCAGGCCGAGGTTGAACAGAGCGTACGCGATGCAGGCGAGTGGGCTCTCCTGGAAGTGGGCATATCTCGTCTCCACCCTGAGCTGGTCACGTTGCTGGGTCGATTGAAGTACCGGACCTCGTATGGCCAGAACGTCCTCAACCATCTGGTCGAAGCTGCCCATATAGCCGGCATGCTGGCCGCTGAACTGCGCATCGATCCGCTCGAGGCAAAGCGGGCTGCCCTGTTGCATGACATTGGCAAAGCGGTAACGCACGAGGTCGAGGGATCTCATGCCCTGATCGGGGCCGAGATTGCCCGCCGGTTTGGCGAGGATCCGGCCATCGTGCACGGTATCGAAGCCCACCACAACGAGGTGGAGCCCCGCACGCTGGTGGCGGTTCTCGTGCAGGCAGCCGATGCGGTGTCGGCAGCTCGTCCCGGCGCGCGTCGAGAGGCGCTTGAGTCGTACGTGCGACGTCTGGAGCGTCTCGAGAAGCTGGCCCTCGACTTCGATGGAGTGGAGAAAGTCTTCGCGATGCAGGCCGGACGCGAAGTGCGCGTCGTGGTCGATCCCGGAGTAGTTGATGACCTTGGAGCATCAGATCTGGCGAGGCGAATCGCCAAGCGACTCGAAGAAGACCTTCAATATCCCGGTCAGATCCAGGTGACGGTGATTCGGGAGCTCCGTGTGACGGACTACGCCAGGTGACCGTGGCGGAGACGGTGCAGCTCGGCCATCCGACCGTGCGAAGGAAAGAGCGGCGCGTGCCCACGCGAGCCGGGCAGAGCTACTTCGTCAGGACCTTCGGCTGCCAGATGAACGAGCATGACAGTGAGCGCATCGCCGGAATGCTCGAATCCGATGGCATGCGACCTGCCGAGGATTACGAATCCGCGGACGTGGTGTTCATCAACACCTGCACCATTCGAGAGAATGCCGACAATCGCCTCTATGGGAACCTCGGCCATCTCAAACAACTCAAGGATCAGAACCCCGATCTGTTGCTCGTCGTGGGAGGGTGCGCTGCGCAGAAAGACCGCGAACTGGTCCGGGAACGCGCTCCCTGGGTCGATGTGGTGCTCGGCACCCACAACCTCGACCGGGTGCTCGATCTCATGGATCACGCCCAAGAGTGGGGGGCGGTCACCGAAATCGCCGATGAGCTCGAAGCGATGCCATCGTCGTTGCCCGTTCGCCGCGAAGTCGACCACGCAGCATGGGTAGCGATACAGATCGGCTGCAACAACACGTGCACATTCTGCATTGTGCCTGCCGTGCGAGGCGTGGAAGTCAGCAGACGTCCGGGCGACGTGATTCGGGAAGTGGAACAGCTGGCCACCGACGGAGTGGTCGAGGTGACGTTGCTCGGACAGAACGTCAATACCTATGGTCGGGATCTGGCCATCGACGGCAAACGTCGGCCGGTCTTTGCCGACCTGTTGCGCCGGGTCGGCGAGGTGGAAGGCCTACGGCGGATCCGCTTCACCAGTCCGCACCCGGCCGACTTTCGCGAGGACGTAGCCCTCGCCATGGCCGAGACTCCGGCCGTTTGCGAACAGCTGCACCTCCCACTGCAATCGGGCAGCGACCGGGTTCTGGCGCGCATGCACCGCGGCTACAACGTGGCTCGCTATCTCAAGCGGCTGGCCATGGCCCGGTCGTACATCCCGAATCTGGCTGTGTCTTCGGACATCATTGTTGGGTTCCCGGGTGAAACGGAAGCAGACTTTGAGGAAACTCTGGAAGTGGTTGCCGGGGCGAGGTACGACCAGGCCTTTACCTTTCTCTTCTCGCCGAGGCCCGGGACCGCCGCGGCCGAATACACCGACGACTTCGTTGAACCCGATGTGGCTCAGGATCGGTACGAGCGTCTGATCGCGCTTCAGAATCGGATCTCACTGGAAACGAATCAGGCAGAAGTCGGGAGAGTTCTCGAGGTTCTGGTGGAGGGCCCCTCTCGCAAGGACCCGGACGTAGTGGCGGCCCGCAGTCGAAGCAACAAGATGGTCCATGTCGCCGGTCACCACCCGTCGGGGACATTTCTGGAGGCCAGGATTGTGAAAGCTGCACCTCATCATCTCTGGGGGACCGTACTCTGAGCCAGGTACTGGCGTTGCTCGGCCCAACGGCGGCCGGCAAGAGCAATCTGGCCCTTCGTCTGGCTGCAGAGCTCGGTGCTCACATCATCTCGGTCGATTCGATGCAGGTGTATCGCGGCATGGACATCGGGACGGCCAAACCGTCGGCCGGAGACCAGGCTCGGGTTCCCCACCACATGATCGATCTCGTTGAGCCGATTGTCCGGTTCAGCGTGGCCGAGTTCCAGAGTCAAGGTCGCCGGGTCATGCAGGAGTTGACCGCCGGGGGAGAGACGGTCCTGATCGTTGGTGGTTCTGGCCTGCATTTCCGGTCGTTGGTCGACCCACTTGTGTTTCCGCCCCACGATCCCGAGGTCCGGGCCCGTATCGAGGCACTCGACGCTCCTGCGGCCCGGGAGCAACTCCTCGAAATCGACCCGGGAGCAGGCGTGGACCTGGCCAATCCACGGCGTGTGCAGCGCGCTCTCGAGGTCCATGAACTGACCGGCCTGACCCCCACCGCTCGGGCCTCTGCGCCAGAGGCACAGGCGGTTGCCCGCTACGAGGCGGTCATCCCCTTTGCGGCAGTGGGCGTCGATCCAGGCGCCGAGCTGACCAAACGGGTTGAACGGCGGCTGCAGGACATGCTCTCGGCAGGGTTCATGGATGAGCTCACCCGTCTGGCCGGTGCGCTCGGTCCGACAGCTTCCGGGGCGGTCGGATACAAACAACTGTTGCCCGTTGTCAGAGGCGAGACTTCGGAGCAGCAAGGCGCCGCCCTGGCGCAGCGTGCCACCATGAGCTTGGCCAAACGTCAACGCACCTATTTTCGTCGCGATCCCCGCATCGAGTGGGTACCGTGGTCGAGCGATCCGAACGAACGGTACGAACGAGTCAAACGATCCCTGCTGGAGGAAACGTGAAGTTTCTCAAAATGGAAGGACTGGGCAACGACTTCGTTGTGCTGGAAGGTCCGCAGGAGATCTCAGCAGCCCGCGTCGTCGCCTGGTGTGATCGCCGGCGGGGGATCGGTGCCGACGGCCTCCTCGTCGTCACCCCGCTGGGCGGCGATCGGGTGAGGATGGAGTACTGGAACGCCGACGGAACCCCGGCGGAGATGTGCGGCAATGGCCTGCGGTGTGTCGCCCGACTGGCTCACGATCGCGGCTGGGTCGAAAGCAACGTGTTCACGGTCGTTACTGCCGTCGGGGATCGGGAAGCCCGGATCGGCACGGACGTGACGGTGCAGGTAGGGACACCAGCGTTGCAGGGCGAAGAACCGATCGAGGTGGCCGGGTTGGCTGCCCGAGCGATCGACGTCGGGAATCCCCATGCGGTCGTATTCGTGGATGATCCTGCAGACGTGGCGGTTGACGAGCTCGGATTTCGCATGGGGACCGACCCGGTCTTCCCTCATGGCGCCAACATCGAGTTTGCGGCGGTGCGAGGAGACAGCCTCATCGAACTGCGGGTATGGGAGCGCGGGGTCGGCGAGACCCTGGCGTGCGGGACGGGTGCTGCTGCCGCCGCCGCCGTCGCCCACCGTTCTGGGTCGCGTTGGGTTCGAAAACCACCGTTCGCCTACCCGGCGGCGACCTGCTGGTAACCCTCGACGAGCGTGGCGCCTGGTTGACCGGACCGGCCAACTACGTGTTCGATGGGGACTGGTATGACCCAACCTGATCGACGGGACAGGGCCTTCCTCGTTGAGGTCGCCGTCGGCTACATCAGCGAGACGTGCTCCCACAAGGTTGATGCCCGGTAGCTGGTAACGCTCCGAGTGTCAGCGAATGGCTCGTAGCACGGCGACGACCTTGCCGATGATCTGCACGCCGTCCTCGAAAACCATGGGCGGATAGGCCGGATTCTCCGAGTTGAGCACCACAGTGTTGCCCTGCCGTTCGAATCGTTTGACGGTTGCTTCGTCGCCGTCAACCAGGGCTGCCACGATCTCGCCGTTGGTGGCGTCCTGCTGGCTACGGATGACGACGTAGTCGCCATCGAGGATGCCCGCGCCTTCCATGGAGTCTCCGCGCACTGCCAGCATGAAGACCGGCCCGCTGCCGGTGAATTCGGTCGGAATGGTGAAGACCTCGTCGATCTGCTCCTCGGCGAGGATTGGCGATCCGGCCGCGATTCGTCCGAGGAGTGGCACGTCGCGGTGGGGGCTTCGCTCGATGGTGTCCGACCCGTTATCGACAACTTCTATAGCCCGGGGCTTGGATGGATCACGTCTCAGGTACCCGGACTTGACGAGGCTGGAAAGGTGGCTGTGCACGGTCGAAGGGGAGCGGAGGCCGAGCACTTCACCGATCTCGCGCACTGAGGGCGGGTAGCCGCGTTCTGCCACCTTCGTCCGGATCAGCTGGAGGATCTCTCGTTGCCGGGTACTCAACTCATCCATGGATCTGCCTTCCTCGAACGTATGTTCCCAATGTACTGGTTTCGGGGTTCGGAATCAAACATATGTTCGTTAGGCTTCGGAGGTGCGAGCCGCACGACCGCGCCGACGACTTACCTCTTGACAGCGAACACCTGTTCGATAAGATAGAGAGAGACACGAACACCTGTTCGATCAGGTTTCTGTCACACCCGGTTCGTACAGTGAACCGCAGATGGCGAAGTCGCCGCCCGGAAACGTACAGCAGGAGGAAGAGATATGATGATCCGCACCAGCACTCTGACGAG
Source organism: uncultured Actinomycetota bacterium (assembly GCA_963718995.1). Taxonomy (GTDB): domain Bacteria; phylum Actinomycetota; class Acidimicrobiia; order Spongiisociales; family UBA4744; genus UBA4744. The sequence goes on along the minus strand of CAVRAP010000020.1, from coordinate 284,015 downwards.
AGCTGTAGTTCTCCTCACCGCGGTCGTCGTGGTCTTCTTCCTCCTGCTGGCTTCCGGCGCCGGGGCCGGAAACGAGATTCGCCCCACCGGTGTCCATGTCGTGGGCGCCGGTGACACCCTCTGGTCGATCGCCGCCGAGCACACCGACGCCGGCGCGGACGTCCGCTCGACCGTGTTCGACATCAAGCGCATGAACCGGATGGAAGGAAGCATGATCCGTACCGGAGATCAACTGGTTGTTCCACTCGACTCCTGAGGGTACTGTCCTGTGGCCGGATCACCGCCTCGTCGTATCGGGTACCCTCGGTGCGACATGCAATGCCCTTTCTGCGCCTCTTCGCGTACCCGTGTTATCGACAGCCGACCGATAGAAGACGGTTCCGCTATCCGTCGCCGTCGCGTGTGCGAGGCTTGCGATAACCGATTCACGACCTACGAACGAAGTGTGGTCCCGCTGGTCGTTCGCAAACGGGACGGCCGATTGGAACCTTTCCAGGTAGAGAAGGTTCGTGCTGGTTTCGAGAGCGCCCTGGCCGACCGTCCGGTCAACCGCAAGAAACTCGAGGCGATGATTGCCGAGGTTGAATCGTTGGCTCGCGGCCACGGTTCCCGCGTCGATTCCGATGAGATCGGACGGGCCGTGCTCGGCCGGCTTCGGGAGGTCGACCAGGTGGCCTACCTTCGATTTGCCAGCGTATATAAGGAGTTCCAGGGGGCGCAGGACTTCGAACGTGAGATGGCAACGCTCGAAGACACCATAGATTCTGCTCGCTAGCCGAGGTTTCCGGCCAGACGGGCGAGCGTCGTGTCGAATGCTTCGAGTTCCTCGCTTGCCCAGGTGGCCACGGTCAGCAGAGGATCGGCGAGGCCGGTAGCGATTCTGTCGACCGCACCCTGTAACTCTTCGACCAGGTCCGTTGCCGTCGTGAGGTCGCCGGCCCGGAGCGCTGAGAGGTATTCGATCTGCCATTCAGCGTATCGAGCAGCGAGCACCTCGGCCTGGGCTCGGTGCGACTCGAAGGCCGGATCGTTGGGGAGAGCGACGAGTGCGTCGAGGGTTCCGGCCAATCCCAATCCCAATTCAACCCCGAGGGCCGAGATCTCGTCGGGGGCGGCAGTGACCGGGAGTTCGGGGAGGACAAAGGCCCGTCCAAACACCAGGCGGTAGGTAAGGGCGTCACCGAGTCGCCGTTCTACGGCGAGCCCGTCCTGGGATGCCCTGGCCATGTCCGATCGCAAAGGCGTGAGTGAATCGAGAGCCTCTCGCGAGACGAGGGGCGGAGTACTGGAGAGCGGCTCCGACGCGTACGTGAAGAGATTGCGTGCGGCCGTATCGAGTTGCGATAGCGTCACGGCAGCATTAGAGAGCCCCTCGGTCGTGACGGCGGGATCCGTGATGGACTGCATCACCTCGGTAGCGGTCGGGAGGACCGTTCGGGCTTCGCTGACGGCGGAACGATACGTAGCGGTGGCCTGTTCGGCGATCCGGTCGGGTTGCCCGATCCCGATCAGGAGCAGTGCCAGGACAACGGTGAGCCCGAACCCGGCAGCGATGATGATGGTCCAGCGGAAGGACCGTTCGGGAACGTTCTCGAATTCGGTCGGTGCCAGGTTCGCAGCCGGCCGCATGGCTTCGTGTTCTTCGGTGGCGAACCACAAACGCTCGATCAGCGTGCCCGTGTCGGTGTTGTTGTCGTTCACGATCCGCATGTCGGCGAGGGCCGGAAACTCGTCGAGTCCGACCTTGTCCACCACCGCAACGGGGGAGGGCGCCTGCCATGTTGGTGGGGGGCTAGCCATTACCGTCACGGTCGGTTCCAACCCTGCGTCCTCATCGAGTCCGAGCATTTCCAACATCGCTGAGCTGTACACAGAACGCGGGGATGACTCCCGCTGTACCCACTGGGAGGCTGGAGTCGGTCTGGGCACCGCCGGCCGAACCGGTGGCGGAGAAGGGACGGGCTTGGATTGGCGAACTGGAGTCTCAACGCGCCGGGGAGCCGGACGGGCCGGGCGCGGCTTTGCAACAGTGACCTTATTGGGTGTGGGTCTGGCATCCTCGGGGCGAGCTGAGCTGCGGGTTGCCCGGTGTTGACCGGGAGCAACGCTTCGTCCGGGGATCAGTTGCTCCCAGCGGCTCGCGGCGCGATGGCGCCCGCGGGTCGTTGTGAGGACGGGGCCGTTGATCTGGTGACCGGCGATACAACAATTGTCGCTGACAGTGACGGTGGCTTGGCAGGTTGTACAGTAAGCGTGTGGCACTCGCAACTCCGTGGTGTGCCTCCGCCCAAGAAAGCCCCACGACTTGCCCACGCAGATTAGCTTCCTGAAGCTCGATAGGGAACTACCTACTCCTTCCCACGCTCATCCTGGGGACGGTGGCGTCGACCTCTATGCGCGCGAAAGTGTTCAACTCGCGCCCGAAGCGTGGACGATGGTGCCCACCGGCATCGCGGTGGCCATCCCGAATGGGTATGCAGGGATGGTGGTTCCCCGCAGCGGTCTGGCGGCCCGCCTCGGCGTTGGCGTGGTCAACGGTCCCGGCCTGGTCGATTCGGGATATCGGGGCGAGATCAAGGTGATCTTGATCAACCACGGCCCAGAACCGTTGGAGCTCCAGCGGGGCGAGCGGATTGCCCAACTCGTCGTGGTACCCGTCGTCGAACAGGAATTCGTCGAGGTGGACGAGCTTCCGGAGTCCTCACGAGGAGAAGGTGGCTTTGGTTCGACGGGTCGGTGACCGTCGTTGTTGCACCCGCCGGGGAAGCATTACACTGTCGACCGTTCATGCGGAAGTAGCTCAGTTGGTAGAGCGCAACCTTGCCAAGGTTGAGGTCGCGGGTTCGAATCCCGTCTTCCGCTCCGCGAGGGGCGACGTGTCGCCCCTCTCTTGGCGACGTGGCCGAGTGGTTTAGGCACGGGTCTGCAAAACCCGTTACACCGGTTCGATTCCGGTCGTCGCCTCGGGTACCGGGTGTGGTTTGATACACTCCGGGTCCCTGAGGGCGCTTAGCTCAGGGGGAGAGCGCTTCCCTGACGCGGAAGAGGTCGTGGGTTCAAATCCCTCAGCGCCCACCAGAGAACCCCCCGTAGTTGCGGGGGGTTCTTGGCATGGGGCTACGGGTTGATGGGCCAGGTGGAATCGATATCGATTCTGCCGACCTCCCAAAATGCGAACGGGGGGTTGGCGGGTCCGCTCACCGCGCAACGTGTGTTGGCCTCGCTCTACGACCGGGTGGTTGTCACTATGAACAGCCGGGAGAAGGGATAGACGGTCGTGCCGTCGGATCGCCGCGGGTAGGCGTCGAGCAGCCGCTCCCGGTAATCGGTCAGGAAGGTGTCCAACTCGGCGCCGTCGAGAGTCTCGAGGACCGGCCGCAGTCCGGTGCCCTTGACCCACTCGAAGACGGGTTCGTGACCCTCCAGAACCTGGAAGTAGCGCGTGGTCCACAGGTCCAGAGAGCCGACCAGTGGTGTCAACAGATCGTGATAATCGGTGGGTTTGTCTACCCACTTGTGGGCCAGTCGGGACCAGAGGTCGCGCGAACCGATGGGCTTTCCGGTTGGTCCGCCGGTGCGCAAGACCTCCCGCATCAGGACGTGGGACGGTTCCGCCCAGCTGAGGGGCATTTGCACGGCGAGAACTCCGTTGGGGGCCAGGAAGGAGACGAGCGATGGGAACAAGGTTCGATGGTCGGCAACCCAGTGCAAGGCAGCGTTCGAGTAGATCACATCGACCGGCTCGTCCGGTGACCAGGTTGCGATATCGGCTTGATGCCACTCCACTTGGCTCTCGGATCTGGCCGCCTCGGCCAGCATCTCGGACGAGGAGTCGACGCCAACCAGCTGCGCGTCCGGCCATCGGGCTTGCATGGTTCGGGCCATCTCTCCAGCACCACAACCGAGGTCAACGACGCGAGCGGGGTGCGGGTGGTCGATGCGATTGAGCAATTCGAACGCCGGGCGGCTGCGATGGTCCGCGAACCGACCGTACTGATCGGGATCCCATCTGGCTTTCACGGGTTTTCCGCCCGGGTCGCCGGGCCCGGTGAAGTCACGATCGGCGTTTCGACGGGACGGACGGCGAGATCGCCGGCAACCCAGATAGTCTTCGAGAAGGGGTAGAAGACCACCGGGAACAAGCCATTGAAAATGAGGGTGACGATGAGGAGGGTTTGCCAGGGAACGTCGGGCCAGGTGAAGCCGACGAGGGTGATTCCGATCGCGATGAACAGGGCGAACGTCACCGCCGTGTTGATGATGACGGCCCCCAACCAGTAGCCCTGCTCGCGTTCAAACTGGTGTCCGCAGCCCGGGCAGGTTTCGGTCATCGAGATCCACCGCCGGAATAGGCCGGATTGCCCGCAGTTCGGGCAACGCTTCGAGAGCCCTCGAGCCAACAGGCGGAACTTAGATTGTTGGACTTCTGGCACGTTTTCATCGTAGGCCCACACGCAGAGCGCCCCGACTTATGCCGGGGCGCTTCTTCCGAATCAGACCGGTTCGTCAGTCCTTCTTGCCGAACATGCCGCCCAGCTTGTCGGTGAGACCACCGGTAACGTCGCCGACTTTGTCGGTGAGGCCGCCGACCGCGTCTCCGCCACCGGAGACCAGCTTCTCGACCTGGCTGGCGATGGGCGCAGGCAGCTTGTCTTTGATGAAATCCATCACCGCATCGATGGCGCCTTGTGCCTTGTCGAGCGGGAGGCCGGTCTTCTCAGCGACCATATTGAGCAACTCTTCCATGGTGTTCCTTTCGGGAGGTTCCCCAGTTTGGACCCCTGAGACCTCGAAGAGTTCCGCAGGTTTCCTGGAGGATGATCCTACCCAGAACCCTCGGATCCTTTGGTTCAGTCCCACCCCAACTCGTGGAGGCGCGCATCGTCGATACCGAGGTGGTGAGCGATTTCGTGGAGGACGGTTCGGCGGATCTCGGCGACCAGGTCAGGCCTGCTCAACCCGAGGGAAAGGTGCGGCTCGCGAAACACGGTGATCTGGTCGGGCATGACGCCGTAATAGTCGATCCCGCGCTTCTGCCAGGGAGACGCCTTCATAGAGACCCAGCAGTTCGTCACCGTCCGGATCCTGGTCTGGCGTCGGCCGATCTTCGACCACAACGACCAGGTTGTCGATTCGGGCGAGGAACTCGGCGGGGATCTCCTCGAGGGCCTCATCGACCAGCGTTTCGAACTCCTGGCGGTTCACGAGGAACATTCAACCACCGATTCGCCTGCGAAGGCGGTACTAACATGCCCCGGCACGGGCGCTTAGCTCAGCGGGAGAGCGCTGCCTTCACACGGCAGAGGTCACAGGTTCGATCCCTGTAGCGCCCACTCCCGGCAGTACATGCCTTCCGTGTGGACGTGGACTGGTGACCTTTGCCCCTAGCCAGTCGTTTCGTCAGTTCGCGATCGTGTGACTGTGCGTCGTGCCACCATCGTGTCAGCTCTCGAAAGGGTCGTCGTGACAACGGCCGATCAATTCCACATGTGGCAGAGCTCGGAATCCAAACCGCATGGGAGAGCGACACTCGCCCTCGTCTCGGAGTTCGTCGAGTCGATTCCCTGGATGAGGCGTCGCATCAAAGCTGCGAGATGAAAGGGGACGTGCATGGAAGATGTTCGGATAGTCCTGGCCGGCCTTTGGGTGGCGCTGATGCTTACCTATCTGCTCGGTGACGTCATACGGATCTTCGCCGGGGATTTCCGTTCCGGCGAGATCGGCGGGAATGAAGCCTCCCAATGGATGTGGCTGCTGGCCGCCGTTGTGATGCTCATCCCGATTGCCATGGTGGTGCTGTCGTTAACACTTGGGTACCCGGCCATCCGTTGGACTGCCATCGTGGCGGCGGCCTTTCTCGTTCTGTTCAACATTGCCGGTCTGCCGTATCCCGGTCTCTACGACAACGTTCTGATCGGAGTCGGGTTCATCTTCAACGGTCTCATCGTCTACTACGCGTGGACCTGGACATGACCGGTCTCCGATTCCCTGATCACGTGAGGAAGGCGCCATGAAAGCAGTGCTACACAGCGAATACGGTACCCCGGATGCGATGGGGCTCCACGACATTCCGACTCCCGACCCTGCTGACAATGAGGTGCTGATCGAGGTGAAAGCTGCCGGTGTCAATTGGGCAGACTGGTCGATGGTCAGCGGTATGCCTTACCTGATGCGACTGGGATATGGCCTTCGCCGACCACGTGCAGGGGCGAGAGGAACCGACGTCGCCGGGGTGGTCGCGGCCGTAGGAGACAGAGTTTCAGAGTTCAGCGTTGGTGACGAGGTATTCGGGTGGTGCAATGGCGCATTCGCCGAGTATGTCTGCGCCAAGCAATCGGGTTTGGTGCTCAAACCTCCGAGCCTGAGCTTTGAGGCGGCGGCGGCGACTCCGATGGCCGGCATGGTGGCTCTGCAAGCCCTCCGTAACGTCGCCGACGTAAAGCCGGGTCAGAAGGTTCTCATCAACGGTGCCTCCGGGGGAATCGGGAGCTTCGCCGTCCAGATTGCCAAATCCATGGGGGCCGAGGTAACCGGAGTGTGCAGCTCCGAGAACATTGCGCTGGTGCGAGAACTGGGAGCCGACCACGTCATTGATTACACGACGACGGATTTCACCGTGGGTGAATCGAAATACGATGTCATCCTGGATATCGCCGATCGACACTCCCTGTCAGAACGGCGCCGGGTATTGACGAAGCACGGGACACTCATCCCGAACTCCGGGCACGGTGGACCGTGGTTTGGCAGCGTTGGCCGAATCATCGGAGCGCCGCCTGCTTTCACCCTTCGTTGGCCATCGGCTCAAGCCATTCCTATCTCTCGGGAAGAAGGAGGACCTCAACTCTGTCGTCCGTCTGATCGAAGCAGGCCGGGTTAGGCCCATCGTCGGTCGAACCTTCACCCTCGTCGAAACCCCGGAAGCCGTGGCCTATGTGGGAGAGGGTCATGTCCGGGGCAAGGCAGTTGTCGTTCCCTGATGCCCGGACCCCACAGGAGGCCTCTGTCTCGATCCTCCGGCCGTTGATACGCGGCTCGACTTCGCCATCGCACGACCGGAAGGATGCTCCAAATGGCTGTCACCCTCCGGACCGGGCGGTGACGTCATATCGGTGACATGACCGACGAAGAGATCTACCGCAAATACGCAGACGACCTTGTGCGCTTCGCAACGGGCCTGGTCGGCCCGTTCGACGCACGCGATGTTGTCGCCGACGCGTGTCTGGCGGCATTCCGATCCCGGAATTGGCCGGTGGTTACCACCATCGGGCGTATCTGTATCGATCGGTCGTCAACCATGCGAGATCGCACCATCGCGGCACGCTCTGGCGCAAGGAAGAAACCATCAGGGCTCGGGGGGAGAAGGAACAGCGCTCGACCGAGGACCCGCTCAGAGCTGCATGCATCCTCCGCTCCCGTTGCGTCAGGTTGCGCCGTCCCACCAGTCGAGCACCCGGAGCGCGCGGAGGGTATTCCAGCGGCTCGGCGTCCCAACGCCGCCCTCGAGGTCAAAGTGGACGCGACCGGGGTGTATACGGTCGAGCAACCACCGGCCGTCGGGTTGGCGTTTCGACCGCACGACCTCCACGGCCTCCGCCATCCGGGGATCCTTTTCGGCGCCCGACAGGCGGAAGTAGTCGAGCGCTCGCAGCACGTCGTAGTGCCAGTAGAAGGGGAACGCGAACTCGAGATAACCCGGATCGGCGACCTCGCCGGTGCTCTTGCGCCGGAACAGGCTTCGCTCGAGCAAGTACTCCTCTCCGCCGGTCCGGGCGGCATGTATCTCGGCAGATCCGCCGGTTGCCCGCTCGAACGCCAGCAGCCCGTCGAGCACGTTGATCGTGGTGTCGAACGAGGAACGGACCGAACCGTTCTCGACCTCGCAGTTCCAGCCTCCGTCCTCGAGGCGCTCAGCGAGGATCCGCTCGACGATCGGAGCGACATCTACCCCGAAGTACGCTCCGGTCTCGATCGTCCGGCCGTTGATGCACGGCTCGACCTCGCCGTCGAAGTAGCGCTGCCCGGCGTGCTCCCAGTGTCCGTTCTCTGCGATGAGATCGATCGCGCGGCGAGCGGACGCCGACCCCGGGTCGAGCCCGAAGATCTGCAGCGTCTGCAGCGTGTGCATCGTGGCCGTCCAGGGCTGTCCCGGTTCACCGCCGGTGTAGGACGCCGGAAAACAGGCGCCACCGGCCCAAAGCCCGTCTGGATCTTCGAGCGCCAGGAGCTGTGCGCCCCAGCCGTCGAGCTCAACTCGGGCCCGCTCGGTTGCGACGTCGTCGGGCGAGGCGTGTGCGAGGTCGGCCAGCACTTGCCAGCGGATGGCAGGGTCGCCGTCGAGCAGCCAATCGATCACACTGTGCGTGACCTCGTTCGGATCGTTCTCTTGCATGACCGCAATAATGCCACCTCGATCACGTCACCGCTCACCGACCTGCCGATGCGCTCGGCACCGAAACTTACGTGGCCGGCTCAACGAATGTCCTGACCACCCAGCGGTGTTTGCCGATCATCCGATCCCGGGTGAACCCGAGCTGCTCGTAGGTTGAGAGCGCTCCGTTGAAGAGGAATCCGGCGGGGACCGAGGAAGCGGCCTCTGGATAGCCCTCCACCACACCTCCGCCCAGGCCGGCGATCAGATCGAGGGCACCGGTAAGCGCCGCGGTTGCCACGCCCCGGCGCCGATGCCCTCTGGCGGCATAGCAGCAGGCAATCCGCCAATCCGGCAGCACAGTGGCCGTTCGCTCGTATGCAGCCCGACTCTTGATCCTCGGTAACTCGTCGGGCGAACCGAACTGACACCAGCCAATGCAAGCCTCTCCATCGAACACCAGCGCAGCGTGCGCAGTTCCCCCACGCACTCGCGACAGCTTGCGCTGACGGTTGATGGCTGCGGTGGTGTCCTTCCCGACGCCCTCGGGGTGAAATCCCATACACCAACAGCCGCTAGGAAACCCACCGCAGTTCTCAATTAGGGCGGCGAAGGCCGGCCACGTCAACTCATCGAGAGCCTTGATCGTTCGTCCTGCCGACACCTGTTCATGTTAAGTCCCAGGTTCTTGAAATGGGGATGGAGTGGGGTATCAAACAGACGCACAGACAGACGGCCCCCCTCCTTGTCGAGCGGCCAAACTGACCGCGGGGAAGTGTCGACGAAGAGTAAGTTGGCGCCATGACCGTCGACGAGTACCTCGATGCCGCTCCCGAGCCTCAGCGAAGCACGCTGAACCGGCTGCGGGCGATGCTCGCGTCAATCCTTCCGGAGGTCTGAGGAAGGTATCTCGTACGGTGTCCCTGTCGTTCAAAGTCGGCGGAAAGGCTGTGGCCGGCTACGCCCACGCGAAACGCCACTGCAGCTACTTCCCCCACTCCGGATCTGTCATCCCACACGTCGAGCCGGAGTTGCTTGACGGTTACGACTGGTCAAAGGGGACCCTTCGACTCCCGGTGGATTGGGTCCCGGATGAGGCGCTCGTACGTCGCCTGGTTGAGATCCGCCTCACCATGCTCGAGGGTTAGCCGAAGGCCTCGCCTCACCGCGAGGGGCCCGAAAGCCTCGCGGGTGTTCGGGACCATATGGCAGGAGCGCCCAACGAGTCAGGTGGCTCGCCGACCTCTTCGTTAGGTCCGCTACGTGCTTTTCTTGGTTGGCTTCGGGGTCAGCGTGCCGATCCAGTCGTATGCCTTGTCGAACCAAGCCGCCAGCTCGCGGTATCGGCCAGGAGCGTCGCCGGAATCGACACGTAGCCGCGCATCACGCTCCCGTATTGAATAACCGGACCGCTGTCGTACGTCGACCGGAACTCGTCCCCGAGTTCGTTGGACAGCCGCAGCGCCATGGTGCCGTCTCCGTCGAGGAAGCTGAACATGTGCCCATTGCGCGACGTGTAGGCGTTCTTGGCGCCTTTCACGATGGCATCTCCCGAGGCGGCTTCGACGACCGCTTTGTATTGCTCGAGCGCTTCTCTGGGTCCCGCGTAGTTCGATGCTCCGGGCATCTGCCTATTCCGAGGGACTCATATCAAGGCAAGTGAACACCTGCACCTGCCCGCCGTGATTCAGGTGCGGATGGTCTTCGCAGGCGGCCGCCGCAGCGTCGAGGGATATCCGCTTCGATCAAGGTGTAACCGGTAGCCGGGGTATTCCCCAAGGGTCCGTCCTCGATGCCGCTGCCCGTTATGTGCTTCGCCTGTGCGAACGGAGAGCCGCCATCTACCACGGCGGGTCCCATCTTGCCGTACCAGACGCCCCACTCCTCCATGATCCTCTGCTGATCCTCCGGGGTTGCTTCCATTCCCATTCCGCCCGTGTACAGAACCATGAAACTTCGCCATTGCGGTCCTCCTGAGTGTCGGGTGTCGAGCAGGGTAGAGGTGGCCAATTTGACGGTCAAGTGCGTTTGTGAATACCCGGAGAATCCTCGACTCTCAGAGGAACCGGCATTGTGAAGGCTAGATTCCACCCGGCCGACGGCCCGGATGGATCAACATTTCGCTTGGTTGGAAATTCGTCGTGCTCTGCGGGGAGGATGAGTGGATGATCGACGATACGGTCTTTGAGTTCGCAAGCGAACTTTGGCTCTATCCCGGCGAAGCCGGATGGCATTTTGTCACGCTTCCTACCGACGTAGCCGACGACATTGACGAGATTGTCGGCGAACGAGCCGGTTTCGGGTCCATTCCCGTCGAGGCGACGATCGGCACCAGCACGTGGAAAACGTCGCTCTTTCCCGACAAGCGGGCCGGCTCATTCGTGCTTCCGGTCAAGAAGGGCATCCGGCAGGCGGAACTGCTGGAGGTGGATGCGACCGTTGTGGTTCGTCTTCGCCACGATGCCGACCGGAGGTAGGCGCCGGTGCTGCCCAGGACTCGGGGTCCAAGGGTTCGTGAGCCTCGCCGGCGTCCGCGATGCTGGGGGGTCGCTTCCGCCCAAGGAGGCGGTGAAGCCGGTCCCGAGCAATAGAGGCCAAATACCCTACGCGTAAGGATGAAGCCAAGGGACAATTCCTCCGAAGCATTACAAAACGTTCACGCCGGATCCCATTGTTCTCCTAGACAGTCCCAGGTAGGAAACCAAACCCCGCCAACTACGGGGCGGCGTGCTCAGAGGAGGAACCCATGGTCGCCGCTAAGAAACTGATGAAGGCCACTCTGCTCGCCGCCTACTTTGGCGTCTTTGCCATGCTCATGGTGGCAGCCGGGGATTTCGTCCTGCACGGCTGAGTCGACCCGCTCGAAGTCTGAAGCCTCCGTCACCCACGGAGGCTTCAACGCGAGAGGCCTTGCGTTGCGAGGCCGGCACCACTGGCTGGGTCGTAGGCGGCGCGCCCCGGGACCTGCCGTCCGGGGTTACCATCAACATCACCCACTCTGGAGTCGTGATTGACGACCGGGAAACGGTCAGGAACCGACGGCATTCTGTTTACCGACCACTACCAGCTGACGATGGCGCAGCTGTATTTCCGCCTTGGCATCCATGAGCAGCCGGCCCAGTTCGATCACTTCTTCCGCAGCTATCCCGACTACGGGAGACATCAAGCCGGGTACTGCATCAACGCGGGTCTGGAGTGGCTGCTCGATTGGATGGAAACGGCCCGATTCCGAGATGACGACATTGCCTACCTGAGCGGGCTAATCGGTTCGACCGGGAGGCGGCTATTCGACGATGACTTCCTCGCCTGGCTCGCCGGGCACGGCTCGTTCGAAGGGATCAGCCTGGAGGCAATCCCGGAGGGGCGAGTGGTTCACCCCAACATCCCCCTCACCGTGGTGCGGGGCCCGTTGGCCATGGCTCAGATCCTCGAGACCCCCCTGCTCAACCATCTGAACTACCAGACCCTCATCGCCACAAAAGCCTCACGGGTGAGCGAAGCGGGCCGGGGTCGCCCGGTACTTGAATTCGGCATGCGGCGTGCCCCCGATCGGGGAGCGAACGCCGGATCCCGGGCCGCTCTCATCGGCGGGGCCGATTTCACCTCAAATGTGGGCGTATCACGATCACTGGGAATAACCTCGAAGGGAACCCACGCGCATAGTCTCGTGCAGGTCTTCATGGCGCGCGGTGAAGGCGAACTGGCAGCGTTCCGGGCCTACGCCGAGCTGTATCCGGATGATTGCCTGTTGCTGGTCGACACAATTGACACCGTCAAGAGCGGGGTGCCGAACGCCATCACCGTTTTCGAAGAGCTGCGACGGGAGGGTCATGAACCAGTGGGGATCCGCTTGGACTCCGGTGACCTGGCTTACCTGAGCATTCAAGCCGCTCAGCGCCTCAACGAGGCCGGGTTTCCCGATGTGTCGATCGTTCTGTCATCCAACCTCGACGAACTGGCCATATGGCAGATCATCTCGCAAATCGAGGACGAGGCGCCTAGCTACGGGGTGGATCCGACCCACTTGATCGGGCGACTGACCTACGGGGTCGGCACCCGGTTGATCACGTCACAAGGTGATTCGGCCCTGGACGGTGTCTACAAACTGGTTGCTCTTCGCCAGTCCGGTGCCTGGGTGCCGGTCCTGAAGGTGTCAGAAGCCCGGGCCAAGATCCCCAACCCGGGGAAAAAGGAGGCCTGGCGGTTCTACGACCAACGGCGGACCGCCACGGCCGATGTGCTTGGCGTTGAAGGCGAAGATCCTCTGGCCGCCGACCGGGTGGCGCTCCATCATCCCACCGAACATACGTCTCATCGAACCCTCGAGCGCACGGCAATATCCGAGATAGAGCAGTTAGCAGTTGAAATACTGCGTGAAGGTGAGCTGGTGTACCGGCTTCCCGGGCTTGACGAAATCCGGACAAGGCGCCGGGCCGACCTGGACCGGCTCGATCCTGGAGTTCGGCGTCTGATCAACCCCCACGTCTATCACGTTTCCCTGACTCAAGCACTCTGGAATCTGAAAGTCGATGCCGTCGAAAAGGCTCGCCTGCCCAGCTCGACCGAAGATTGATCAGCAGCTCCCGGGGCTATCCTGAGGGCAGGCGGTTACCTGATAGTGACGTGATCGCCGCAGTCGAACATCGGGGTCGAATCATGCAAGCAGTCGTGGGATATCACCGGCCCGAAAGCCTCGAAGAGGCCCTTTCGCTTCTCGAACGGGGGAGCCCACAGTCGGTTGTGTTGGCGGGCGGAACCTCGCTCAACGCCTTCCCACCCGGCCGAGCGGTCGAGGTGGTCGACCTGCAGGCGATCGGATACAACGAGATCCGCCCGGAAGGGACGCTCGTGGAAGTCGGAGCTATGACCCGGCTGGCCGATCTGGCCGCCCACCAGGCGGTTCCGGAACTCTTGCGAGACTTGACCCGACGCGAAGGACCAAACACCCTCCGCAATGCCGCAACTGTTGGCGGCACCATCGCCACCGGGAACCCCGAAAGCGAACTGGTTGCAGGATTCCTCGTGTATGAGGCGCTGGTGAATCTGGCCAAGGCAGGCGGTGCAAACGCCACCGTCTCCCTCGAAGAATTGCTGGCCGATCGGTCCCTCCTCGACGCTTCCATCATCGTCTCGGTCACGATCCAAACCGATGGCCAAGCGACGGCGGCCAGGACCGGCAGGACACCGTCGGATACCTCGATCGTTGCGGCAGTTGGACGCCGCACCGGAGCCGGGGTGCTTCTGGCGCTCACCGGTATGGCCGCAACGCCGATCGTGGTCGACTCCGATTCCGTTGGCGAGGTGGACCCGCCCGGAGACTTCCGAGGAAGTCCTGCCTATCGCAGGCATCTCGCCGCCACACTCACGACACGGGTGATGGAGCAACTGGGGGACCGGACATGAACATTTCGCTCACCATCAACGGAGACGTCCGCCAATTCGAGTGTGAGCCCCAGGAGAGCCTGCGCCACGTGCTGCGGCGGGAAGGCTTTTTCAGCGTCCGGTTTGGCGCAGAGACCGGAGAGACCGGAGCAGACGCCATCCTCCTTGATGGACGTCTTGTGTCGTCCGAGATCATGCTCGCCGCGCAGGCCGACGGACACGAGATCGAGACGATTGAAGGGCTCAGTCCCGGGCGCGGGATGCATCCCATCCAGGAAGCTTTCGTCACGGTAGGCGCCATCCAATCCGGCTATTCGACGCCTGCCATGGTGCTGGCCGCCAAAGCCCTTCTGGACGAGAACCCCAGTCCAACCGAGGCTGAAATCCGCGACGCGCTGACCGGCATACTTGACCGGGAGACGGGCTATCTCCGTCCCGTGGAAGCGATCCTGCGGGCGGCGGCGGTCCTGCGTGGAGAAGGCGTCGAAACCTTCGAACCGGTCCTGGTGCGGCCCCTCGCCGACATCGACGGAACCGCCGATTTTGCCTCATCCGAGCCTCCCCTCGACCTCCCAAGGGCCGCTCCCCGAGTCGTGCCGAGCCCCGAGGTACCGGATACCCGGGTTGTGGGTAAACCTGAGGTAAAGGTTGACGCTTTGAAGCTTGTAAAAGGCAACCCGGCCTTTGTCGATGATGTCGAGATGCGCGGGATGCTCTACGCAAAGATGCTCTGGAGCCCGCACGCTCACGCGCGAATCGTGAGCATTGACGACACGAAAGCCCGGGCGTTGCCCGGGGTCAGGGCCGTCCTCCACCATGAAAACGTGGCCCGGGTCCGATATGCCTCCGGAGGTCAAAGCTATCCAAACCCGCTCCCGTACGATCAGGTGAGCTTCGACAACAAAGTCCGTCATGTTGGCGATCGAGTTGCTGTGGTCGCTGCCGATACCCTCGAGATTGCCGAGGCGGCCGTCGAGTTGATCGAGGTCGAGTACGACGTGCTGCCTGCGATCTTTGACGAGCGTGAATCTATGAAGGATGGGGCGCCGGTTATTCACGACGAACCCGACATGGAAGGTGCCTTCGACGCTTCACGCAACATCGTTCATCACATCCGGGCCGATGTCGGTGATGTTGAGGCTGGATTCGCCGAGGCGGATCACGTATTCGAAAAGACCTTCCGGGTCCATCAGGTCCAACCGGCCCCGATCGAGCCGCATATCGCCATCGCCTGGCTCGACAGCGACGAGAGATTGATCGTCCGCACCTCAACCCAGGTGCCGTTCCACGTTCGACGCATGCTGGCCCCGTTGCTCGATCTGCCCGTCCGTCGAATCCGTGTCGTCAAACCCCGCATCGGCGGTGGATTTGGTGTGAAACAAGAGATGCTGATAGAAGACATCGTGGGTCACCTGGCACTGGTGACCGGGCGGCCGGTTCGTCTCGAGTTGACTCGTCACGAGGAATTCGTCTCGAGCAGAACCAGACATCCGCAAACCATCAGGATGAGGACGGGCGTGAACCAGGACGGAAAGCTCGTCGCTCAGGAGATGCGAACGCTCGGGAACACGGGGCCATACGGCACCCACGGGCTGACCGTACAGATGGTCAGCGGTCTGCGAGGTCTGAGCTCCTACAACTGTCCCAACAAGCGTTTCGACTGTGATGTCGTGTACACCAACATTCCGGTCCCCGGCGCCTACCGGGGCTACGGAGCCCCGCAAGCTCTCTTCGCGCTCGAGGCCCATATGGACGACGTGGCCGCCAAGCTCGGAATGGATGTTCTCGAGTTCAAGCGAATGAACTGGACAAACGTTGGGGATCCGCTCGATGTAGCGGCTGAATTGGGAGAAGGGGCCGCCGAGATGAAGTTCATTCCCGTGGTCACGTCGAGCGGGATGGAGGAGTGCGTTGCGCAGGGGCAGCGAGCGGTCGGGTGGCACCGAAGGACCGATCTCGATTGGCGGCAACCCGCAGATCAGCCACATATTCGTCGGGGAATCGGTTTCGCCATGTGCATGCACGGAAGTGCCATCTCCGGTCTCGATATGGGTGGAGCGAGCATCAAAATCAACGATGATGGGTCATTCAACCTGCTCTTTGGGGCGACAGATCTTGGGACGGGTGCCGACACGATCCTGGCGCAGATCGCAGCCGAAGTGCTCGGAACCCCGGTCGAGGACATCGTGGTCTACGCGGCAGACACCGACATGACTCCCTTCGATGTGGGCGCCTACGCGTCGAGTACCACCTACGTGTCCGGGATGGCAGTCAAGAAGGCTGCCGAAGAGGTCCGTCACCAGATCGCTGAACGGGCGGCGCTCATGCTGGACGTCAACACACCCGGAGACATCCGGCTGCGCGACCGCCACGCCTGGGCACCAGATGGTCGGTCGGTGAGCCTTGCCGAAGTTGCGCTGCATTCGCTCCACCAGGACCAGCAACACCAAATCATGGCAACCGCCTCGTACGTCGCTCCGGACTCCCCGCCGCCGTATGCGGCCCAATTCGCCGAGGTGGAAGTCGATATTGGCACGGGCCAGGTGACCGTGGCGTCGTTGGTGATGGCCGTCGATTGCGGTGTGCCGATCAACCCTGTGACCTCGGCCGGGCAGGTTGAGGGAGGCATGATCCAGGCTCTTGGTTACGGCCACTGTGAGGAGATGGCCTACGACGAAATGGGCCGCATGGTCAATGCTCAGTTCGGACCGTACAAGATCTACCGATCGGATGAGATTCCTCGCATCGAGGCCTTTCTCGTACAAACGATGGAGAAGAGCGGACCGTTCGGGGCGAAAGCAATAGCGGAGATCCCCAAGGACGGTGTAGCCCCGGCGATCCGCAATGCCATCGCCAACGCAACCGGAGCGAGAATCGACAACATCCCGTTCACTCCGGAACGCGTGTGGGCTGCCTTGCAGCGAGTCCCGGTGAGGTTTTGATGCCGGGTCAGGAGCGGCGGATCCTCTTCGAGCTGGTCGCGGCCGTTGAGGCATCCCGCCCGGTGGTGCTTGCAACCGTCGTCGGCACCCGCCGGTCCGCTCCCCGTCACAGTGGGACCAAGATGCTGATCTTCGATGGCGGGGAGACCTCCGGGACCATTGGCGGTGGCGAGATGGAAGCCAGAGTCATTGCCGCCGCGACCGAAGCGCTCGCCGACCAACGCTCCAGACTGCTGGAATATGCTTTGGTAGACCCTCTGCGCGGTGACCCGGGGGTCTGCGGAGGCGAAGTCGAGATCTACTTGGAGCCCTATATGCCACGCCACACTGTCTATGTTGTTGGATGCGGCCACGTCGGCCGGGCCGTTCTCGATCTCGCTCATTGGCTCGGATATCGAACCGTTGCCGTCGATGATCGCCCGGAGATGGTGACCTTCGAGGCTCTACCGAACGCGGACGAACGCGTGCTCGGATCGCTGGCTGAGGTAGCGGGGCCGATCGGAGAAGATGCATCAATTGTCCTCGTCACGAGGAATGTCGACCAGGACGTGGTGGTCCTGCCTCAAGCGTTGGCCAGCCCGGCCCGGTACATCGGCGTCATGGGAAGTACCACTCGCTGGAGGACCGTCGCGGCGAGACTGGCCGAGGTCGGTGTCACCGCGCAGGAAGTGGAACGAGTCCACACCCCGATCGGGATCGAGATGCACGCCGAGACTCTTGAAGAGATCGCAGTGTCCATCTTGTCGGAAATTATCCAGGTCAACCGGTCCACGCTCGCCGCGCCAGAGCCGGCGTGAGCCTGTTCTCCGAGCACACGGTCGTCGTGCGAGGCGGAGGCGACCTGGCTACCGGCGTTGCGGCCCGCCTCCACCGCGCCGGATTCCCACTGGTCGTTCTGGAACTGCCGACTCCACTGGCCATCCGCCGCACCGTTTCCTTGGCCCGGGCCGTGCGAGAAGGCTCGGCCGCCGTGGAGGACCTCAGGGCGGTGCTCGTCAACACCCCGGCCGCAGCTCTCGAGCTGGCCGGCGCGGGCTCGATCCCCGTACTGGTGAGCGAAAGGATCCCCCCCTTTGCCGAAGCAATCTCAGTCCTGGTCGATGCCCGGGTAGCCAAGGTGGCGCTTGACACAACCATCGATCAAGCACCGATGGTTGTGGCCCTCGGACCCGGTTTCGAAGCCGGAGCTGATTGCCATGCCGTGATTGAGACGATGCGAGGACATCGTCTCGGCAAGGTGCTGTGGTCGGGTTCGGCAGCCGCCAATACCGGAGTGCCGGGCCAGGTTGGCGGAAAAGCCGCCGAGCGCGTAGTCCGGTCGACCCGAGCCGGGCCGATCGACTGGATCGTGGACATCGGCGATCTCATCGCCAAGGGTGACGCCATCGGGACCGTGGCGGGTGAACCAATTCTGGCAAGCCTGGACGGAGTCGTGCGCGGCCTCATCGACACCGCCCAACCGGCGTCACCGGGATTGAAAATCGCCGACATCGACCCTCGAGCCGACCCGGCCGCTTGTTTTGAGAT
This sequence comes from uncultured Actinomycetota bacterium, assembly GCA_963718995.1. GTDB lineage: Bacteria > Actinomycetota > Acidimicrobiia > Spongiisociales > UBA4744 > UBA4744. Next base: position 265,796 of record CAVRAP010000020.1, on the reverse strand, counting down.
CTCCGACAAGTCTTTGGCGGTCGGCGGCGGAGTTCTCGAGGCCATACTCGTGTGGCTCAACGGGAACCGACCCGGGTGACCGCGTCCGTTGCACAGCTCCTTGGTATCGGCGAACGGGAACTCGTTGCCTTTACAGGTGCCGGGGGTAAGTCCACGCTGATGCTGCGTCTCGCGCCGTGAACTGGCCGGCTCGGATAGACGCGTTGTGGTGACGACGACAACCAAAATGGGACGGTCTCAAGTCGACGGGCTTCCGGCGGTCTGCCGCACCGACGACATCGCCGCCGTAACGGCGGCTGTCGAGTCCCACCTGCTGGTAGGTCTGGCCACCGGTGGTGACGACCACAAAGCCACCGGACCGCCCCCCGGGGTGCTCGATGGGCTCTTCGCAGCAATACCGGTCGACTACGTGCTCGTGGAAGCCGATGGAGCACGTGGTCTGTCCCTGAAGGCACCGGGTCCTCACGAACCGGTGATACCGGCGGCGACCACCACGGTGGTGGTGTTGATCGGGATCGATGCTGTAGGTGGGCGAATCGCACAGGTCGCCCATCGACCCGAACGAGCAGCAGCACTGACCGGGTTGGACGTGGGCGACACGCTCGAGGTCCAGCACTGTGTGGCAGTTCTCACTCACCGCAACGGTGGTCTCCAAGGGGTGCCACCCGGCGCCCGGGTGGTCGTAGCGATCAACAAAGTGAGTACGGCCTCTGGCGCCCGGGCCGCGGAGGAGATGGCCCAACAGCTGAGGTCCCATCGCCGCCTGTCTCGCGTCGTGGTTCTGCCCGTCTGAGTAGGCTCCGCGACGTGCAAGCGCAGCTCCTCAAACGACCAGGACCGATAGACAGCGAGCCGCTGGAGCTCTCCGAGGTGCCCGACCCGGGGCCCGCACCTGGCGAACTGCTGCTGACGGTTTCTGCATGTGGTGTCTGTCGAACGGACTTGCAGCTCTGCGAGGGAGATCTTCCGCAGCGTGCTCTTCCGGTCATTCCCGGGCACCAGGTCGTCGGCCGTGTAGCCCGGCTGGGGGAAGGCGTCACCGGATGGACGATCGGTGACCTGGCCGGCGTTGGCTGGCTCGCCTCGACGTGCGGTAGGTGTGACCACTGTCTGCGTGGCAATGAGAATCTCTGTGAACACATCCAGTTCACCGGCTGGGATCGGGACGGAGGCTACGCAACGCACATGACGGTCAAGGCGGACCACGCGGTGGAACTGCCTGCGCAAGCACGTGCGCTCGAGGTTGCGCCGCTCTTGTGTGGTGGCATCATCGGCTACCGGGCGCTCAAAGTGTCGGGTATTGAACCGGGAGGGCGACTGGGTCTTTACGGATTTGGTGCTTCCGCGTTGCTGGCCATGCAGGTGGCGCTCCATTGGGGATGCGAGATCTTTGTCGTTACGAGGTCGGCCGAGGAACAGACTCGAGCGATCGAAATGGGAGCCTCGTGGGCCGGTGGTTATGACACAACGCCACCGGTACGGCTTCACGCCGCCGTTACGTTTGCGCCGGTCGGTTCGGTCATCGTCGCCGCTCTCACTGCCCTGGAACGCGGCGGGGTCGTTGCGGTGAACGCTATCCACCTGGACGAAGTGCCCGGCTTCCCCTACGAGAAACTCTGGTGGGAACGCCAGATCAGAAGTGTGGCCAATTTCACCCGGGCCGACGCTCGCGAGTTTCTGGACCTGGCGGCCAGTGTGCCTATCCGGACGGTCGTCGACGCCTACCCGCTGTCTGCGGCGAACCAAGCACTGGCCGATGTGAAGTCTGGAGCCGTACGGGGCGCCGCCGTCCTGGTGGTCTGACAGGCCGGCTCAGGTACGTGTCAGCTGGGTCCGAACCCGGCTAGTTTGATCAGTGGCTAGGAAAGGTGCGCTGTGGACATGGAACGTCCGTCTGACCTCGGGGAGGCTCTCGGGGTTTTGGCTGCTCATCCGGAAGCGACGCTGCTGGCCGGGGGCACGGATCTGATGGTCGAGGTCAACTACCACTCTCGACGACCCGAGCATGTGATTGCGCTGCGTCGGGTCGAAGAGCTGAAGCACTGGGAGGGCAGCAGGTTGGGGGCCGGGGTCACGTTCCGGCGTATCGAACATGGCCCCGTTCGAGCTCTTGCCCAACTCGCCCGCACGGTCGGATCACCCCAAATCCGGGCGGCCGGCACCATCGGCGGGAACCTGGGTACGGCCAGTCCGGCCGGGGATAGCCATCCCTTCCTGGCAGCGTGTGACGCCCTGATCGAGCTGCAATCGCAGCGGGGGACCCGTACCGTGCGATGGGATGAGTTCTTGGTAGGGGTGAAGCGCAACAGCTGCGCTGATGATGAGCTGATTTCCGCGGTCATTCTTCCCGAGGCTCTGCCGGACCGCCAGGAGTTTGCCAAGATCGGGGTTCGGTCGGCGATGGTGATTGCCACCGTTTCTGCATGCGTGATGGTCGACGACGACGGGAAGGTCCGGGTCGCCCTGGGGGCCGTCGGGCCGACCGTGCTTCGGGCGTACGGCGCCGAGGAGATGATCAATGCAGAGTCCACGAAGTCGGAGGCGACGCTGGCCGAATTCGAGCGGCTCGTTTCCGAAGAGGTGAAGCCGATAACGGACCACCGCTCCACAGAGGAATACCGGCGGCATGCGGCCGGAGTGCTTTCCCGGCGGTTGCTCGAAAGGTGTTTGGCAGCATGAAAATCACACTGATAATCAACGGGGAGGAACGCGAAGCGGACGTCCACGGCCCGGAAAGTCTTCTCTTCGTCCTTCGCGAGCGCCTGGGTCTGCTGGGGGCAAAAGACGCTTGTTTGCAGGGCGAGTGCGGGTCGTGCACGGTGCTCCTCGACGGTGATCCAGTCTGCTCCTGTCTCGTGATGGCCGCAGACGCGGCCGGTTCGGAGGTGCTGACGGTTGAAGGTCTCGGTACGGAAGACGAGTTGCACCCGGTTCAGGCGGCCTTTGTCGAACACGGCGCGGTGCAATGCGGGTTCTGTACGCCCGGATTCATCGTCTCGGCCGCGCACCTTCTCGAGCACAACCCCACACCTACGACCGACGAGATCCGGGAGGCGCTGGCCGGAAACATCTGTCGGTGCACTGGTTATGGAGCTGTGCTTCGGGCCGTTGCATCCCTGGTGGGGGAGGAGAGCTCATGACTTCGACCACCGAAACCAGAGTTCAAGGCGGAATCGGTCAGTCGGTAACCCGTCCGGACGGGATCCCCAAAGTCCAGGGCGCTTTCGCCTACGCCTCCGACCTCCAGGACGGGCGGATGTTGTGGGGAGCAACGCGCCGCTCGCCGCACAGTCACGCCCGGATCAAGAGCGTCGATATCGCTCCTGCCCTGGCCATCAGCGGCGTGTTCGCGGTCCTCACGCACGACGACGTTCCCGGACGGCCGACGGTTGGTCAGATCAATCCGGACCGTCCCGTGTTGGCCGGAGACGAAGTCCGCTACTGGGGTCAACCAATTGCCGTGACGGCTGCCGAAGATGTCGAAACCGCCCGGAGGGCCGCCGCGGCCATCGTGATCGAGTACGAGCTGCTCGATCCTCTCACGGATCTCGTCGAAGCCCAGGAAAGCGGTGAAGTCTTCCGGCATGTCCGCTCCCGGCGCGGCGAGCTCGACTACCCACGGAGACGTTGTGGTCGAGGGGTACTACGAGATGGGCACCCAGGATCAGGCGGCACTGGGCACCGAGGCCGGTATCGCTTTTCCCGACGGGGAAGGTGGCGTTGACCTGTACGCACCCTCGCAATGGATCCACGAAGACCACGGGCAGATCGTTGCGAGCCTTGGCCTGCGAGATGAACAAGTGCGGGTACATCCGGCCGGCGTGGGCGGAGCGTTCGGGTCCCGGGAAGACCTCAGCCTCCAGGTCCACCTTTGTCTGCTTGCTTTGTACACCGGAAGGCCGGTACGCATGGTGTACGACCGGGCAGAGAGTTTCGCCGGTCACGTGCACCGTCACGCGGCCCGGATGTGGTACCGGCATGAGGCCGATCGGGACGGGAACCTGATCAGGGTTGAGGCGAAGCTCTTGTTGGACGGAGGCGCCTACACGGAAACCTCGCCGGCGGTCATCGCCAATGCGGTCTACTTCGCCATAGGTCCCTACCGGTGTCCGACCGTTGTCATCGACGGTTACGCCGTCCGGACCAACAACCCTCCGTCCGGAGCGATGCGCGGCTTCGGGGCAGTACAGACCTGCTTCGCGCATGAAGCTCAAATGGACAAGCTGGCCGCAGAGTTGGGGATCGATCCACTGGAGTTCCGCCTCCGGAATGCCTTGGGACGTGGTGATCACTTGCCCACCAGCGGGCAAGTGATCACTGAACCTCTGCCTACTGTCGAGGTCATCGAGGCGTTACGGGCGTTGCCGGCGCCATCGGCAGACATTGTCGATAGCCCGCTCCATCTCCCGGGCGGTACCGGCCTCACGACCACACCAGCGGGTGTCACTCGCGGGGTCGGGTATGCGGTCGGTCTCAAGAATCTGGCCTTTGCCGAGGCGTTCGACGACTACGCCGAGGCTCGTGTGCACCTCACCCCCCAGGGAGTTGAGGTGCACACCGCCGCCATCGAGGTCGGGCAGGGCATGATCACCGTCCTTGCGCAGATCGCCCGCTCGGTGCTCGACAACGAGCATGTGGTCGTGCTCTTCGACGACACTTCGCAGATCGGCTCTGCGGGGTCGACTTCAGCATCGCGTCAAACGCAAATGGCCGGTGGTGCTGTGTACGCCGCGGCGGTGGCGGTGCGCGAGACCGCACTACGGCAGGGCGGTGGGGATCACCTGGACGCGACGGGTGTGTGGCTCGACGGAAGCCTCGTTACAACGATGGAGGACCTCTGCGCGGCGGGGCCTATTACCGAGCAGGTGCGCTTCCGGCATCCCGATACCGAGGAACCGGATGAGAACGGCCAGGGCAACGTGCATGTCGATTTCAGCGTGGCTGCTCACCGGGCGGTGGTTGATGTCGACCTCGAGCTCGGTTTGGTCCGGGTGGTCAGCGTCGACGCCGCCCAGGATGTGGGCACCGTACTCAACCCCCAGTCCGTCGTTGGGCAAATCGAGGGTGGAACCATGCAAGGTGTCGGCCTGGCGGTCATGGAGGAGTTGATCTTCGATCGAGGCATCGTTCGGAATGCCAACTTCACCGACTACCTGCTGCCCACTTTTGTGGACGCGCCGCCGGTTACATCCATCCTGATCGAGGAGCCGGGGAGTTGGGGGCCGTTCGGCGCAAAGGGGTTCTCAGAATTACCCGCGATCAGTTCGGCTCCGGCGGTGGTCGCAGCCATCCGGGCCGCGACCGGGAAGGCACTCAACAGGGTGCCGGTACGGCCGGAGGACATCGCTCTCTGAGTGGATGGTGGTCGGTTGGTTGATCGGGCCGACGAACTCATCCGCCGCACTACCCGCGGATGAGTCGCTCCGAGGCGCGGTTGTGTTCCTCGACGAGTGTTTCCAGCTCGACATGCACGGGTCGGCCGTTGCTGATGACCGCTGATCCGTGCACGTACGTGTGTTTGGCCGGCACGGGGGAGCACAGCAGCAAAGCGGCCACCGGATCGTGTCGTGCGCCTGCGAATTCGATTCGATCGAGATCGAAGGTCGCGAAGTCGGCAACCTTGCCCGGTTCAAGGGACCCGATGTCGTCGCGGCCGAGCACAGCCGCCCCACCCAGGGTGGCGATCTCGAGCGCGGTTCTGGCGCTCATCTGCGCCGTTTCATCGGGGTGGATCAAGCCTGGCGACGCGGCAACCCGGGCCAGCAGCATGGCCAACCGGGCCTCGCCGAGCAAGTGCCCGCCGTCGTTGCTGGCCGACCCGTCCACCCCGAGTCCTGTGGCGACTCCGGCTGCCAGATAGTCCGCGACCGGGGCAATACCCGAACCAAGGCGCATGTTGGAAGACGGGCAGTGAGCGACTCCGCTTCCGGTCCGGGCCATCCATGCGACACCTCCTCGACCGGGATGGACCGCGTGGGCAAACCACACATCCGGGCCTGCCCAGTCGAGGTCTTCGGCATACTGCAAGGGAGCGGCCCCGAATTCGCGGAGACAGAAGTCTTCTTCGTCTTTGGTTTCAGCCAGATGGGTGTGCAGCCTGACGCCGTGGCGTCTGGCCAGCGCCGCGCTCTCTCGCATCACCTCGGGAGTCACGGAGAATGGTGAACAGGGCGCCAGCACGATACGCGTCAACGCTCCCGGGGTCGGGTCGTGGTGAGCTTGAATGAGACGCTCGGATTCGGACAAGATCGCCTCTGCCGACTCCACCACCGAATCAGGTGGGAGCCCACCGTCGCTCTCTCCCAAACTCATCGAACCGTGCGCCGCGTGAAAACGCATGCCCAGCTCGCGCGCCGGTTCGATCGCATCTTCGAGTCTTGATCCGTTCGGGAAGAGATAGAGATGGTCCGAAGAGGTCGTACAACCCGACATGGCCAGTTCGACCAGCGCCGTCCTGGTTGAAACCCGGATGTCGTCCGGCGTCAAGCGTGCCCAGATTGGGTACAGCGTCGTCAACCATTCGAAGAGAGGCGCATTCTGGGCGATGACCCTGGTCAACGTTTGATAGAAGTGATGATGCGTGTTGATGAGTCCGGGGACAACGATCTGACCGGTCAGGTCGAGGATCTCGTCGGCTGAGTCGGGCAACGACGCGGAAGGGCCTATGTGCTCGATCCATCCATCACGGGCGAAGAAACCCCCTCCGGGAATCTCCTCCCGGATTTCATTCATGGTTACCAACATCGTCGCGTTCCTGGCCAGGAGGGTTGTCACCCGGGTCCTCCGTTTGTTGCTCTCGTACCGGAAACTAGTGCAACAGAGATCGGTTCACGGTGGCGAGTCGGGGCTTTCAGGCCTCAAGCCAAGTGACCAATTCCCCTGCGCGAAGGTGATCGCCGCGCCATAGAGTTGTGGGAACGCCGCGAGGAAGTAGCCATGGAAGCGTTCATACGGGGTCTACCGAAGGCCGAACTGCATGTGCACATCGAGGGGACGCTCGAACCCGAGATGATGTTTGAGATGGCCCGCCGCAACCAGGTGACCCTGCGGTTTGAATCCGTCGAAGAGGTGCGGGCTGCCTACGAGTTCACGGATCTCCAGTCGTTCCTCGACATCTACTACGAGGGCGCCGGGGTGCTCCGAACCGAGCAGGACTTCTTTGACCTGACGTACGCGTATCTCGAGAAGGCAGCTCGCGACGGAGTGCGGCGGGCGGAGATCTTCTTCGATCCGCAAACCCACACAGAGCGCGCGGTGCCATTCGAGACCGTCATTACCGGAATCAGCCGGGCTCTGGAAGCGGGGCGGAAGGATTTCGGGATCTCGAGCGGGGCAATCATGTGTTTCCTTCGCCACCTGAGCGCCGACTCGGCGCTCGAGACACTGGAGCAAGCCCTTCAGTTTCGGGATCTCCTCCTGGGAGTCGGTCTGGATTCGTCCGAGAGCGGCTACCCGCCGGAGATCTTCGAAACAGTGTTCGAGCGGGCCAGGCAGGCCGGGTTGCTGGTTGTGGCTCATGCCGGCGAGGAGGGGCCTCCGGAGTACATCTGGTCTGCGCTCGATGTGCTCCACGCACGACGAATCGATCACGGCGTCCGGTCCGAGGAAGACCCCGAACTGCTGCGCCGCCTGGCCGGTGAGCTCATCCCTCTGACCATGTGCCCCTTATCCAACCTGAAGCTCCGGGTGTTCCCGACCATGGCAGATCACAATCTGAAGAGGCTGCTCGATGCCGGGCTGGTGGTGACGATCAATTCGGACGACCCGGCATACTTCGGCGGTTATGTCGCCGACAATTACCTGGCCGTAGTGGAGGCGCTTGGCCTCGATCGACATGACGTGGTGAAACTGGCCAGGAACTCGATCGATGCTGCTTTTCTCCGGGTTGAGGATCGGCAGAGGCTCCTGGAGGAACTCGATCGCTATGTAGCGGCAAGCTGAGCGGCCGGCTCACCACAGCTCTGTGTCGGTGGGCGAGGGCCAACCGGCGCCTGATACCCTGACGTCCCCGCTCTGGAGACCGACGTGTTCAATCCCCACGATGTTCGTCCCCTCTTTCCGGCTCTGGCCCGTACCCAGGACGGTGTCCCGGTTGCCTACCTGGACGGACCAGGCGGTACGCAGACCCCTGGAACGGTTATCTCCGCCATGGCGGGTGTTCTCGAGCGCGGAATCAGCAACCTGGGTGGAGGTTTCGTCGCGAGCCGGGACGCCGACGAGATCACGATGTCCGCCCGGCAGGCCGTGGCCGATCTCATCAACGCAACGCCCTATGAGATTGTCTTTGGCCAGAACATGACCAGCCTCACTTTTGCGATGAGCCGGGCCCTCTCACGCACGTGGCAACCCGGCGACCAGATCGTTGTGACCCGGCTCGATCACGACGCCAATATCACTCCGTGGGTCATGGCTGCCGAAGAAAGGGGTGTCATCGTCCGGTGGCTCGATTTCCTTCCCGAGCGCGGACACGATCTCGACTACGCGGCCCTCGACGACCTGCTGACCGACAAAACGAGGCTGGTAGCGGTCACCCATGCCTCCAACGCCCTCGGCACCATCGTCGATGTGTCCCAGGTGGTCGAAGCGGCGCATGCGGTCGGCGCCAAGGTCTTCGTTGACGCCGTGCACTACACACCCCACGGCCTGGTCGACGTCAAGGCTCTCGAATGCGATTTCCTGGTTGCCTCCGCCTACAAATTCTTCGGTCCCCACACCGGGTTTCTCTATGGACGTCACGAGCTTCTAGCCGAACTCGATGCCTTCAAGGTTCGACCGGCACCCACGGAGCCGCCCGGGAAATGGGAGACCGGAACGCAGAGCTTTGAGAGCTTGGCGGGCGTGACTGCAGCGGTCGACTACCTTGCTTCGCTTGGAGAAGGAGGCGAACCCGGAGTCGGCCGGCGGAAAGCCATCGAAGCGGGATTCGGCGCCATCGCGCCCCACGAAGCAAGTTTGGCCAAAGGTTTTCTGGCCGCCGTAGACGGTCTCGAAGGTGTCAGCGTGCACGGCCCGACCGCGACGGGTGCCAACCGCACACCGACCTTTGCTGTGGAGGTGACGGGGTTGACTCCGGATGAGGTCCAGCATGCATTGGGCCGCAAAGGGATCTTTGTCTGGGCCGGGCACTACTACGCGGTAGAGGTGATGCGGCGGTTGGGAGTCTTGGAGGCGGGTGGTCTGGTGCGGATCGGCTTTGCGCACTACAACACAACGGAAGAGCTCGCCCGGGTGGTCGAGGCACTCGACGAACTTCGGGCCGGGGTTTCGACCTAGGCCCGTTCTTTCCCGACCAGAATGCGTTCTCCGGTCACGATCGACGGGAGTCTGCGGAGCTTGCGAGCTGCCGCATCCTTTCCCAGGTTGAGTGAAGCGAACAGGCTTCGTCGGCGTCGTTCGTGCTTCCCTCGCGTGGCATCTTGCATATCGCTGGTTCTCCTAGCCGCTAGTACCTATGTCGGCAGATCACCCTCCCAACATCGAGGATGGTTACCGTGCAACACAAAAGGACTAGTCCGTTCGCATATTCCTCATGGCGACCGGACGGCCGGTCAACCGAGACTGTTCGGCGGCTAGGGCGAGCAGGTGACTCTCGAGTACTTCCCGGGCGGTCGAGAGGGAGCCTGCTTCGCCCTGCACGGCCGCAAGGAACGCCCGCAAGACGCCAAAGTCACCGCCGCCGTGCCCGCTCCGGCCGGCGGTAATCGGCACGCGGGCCGCGCGACCCCCGTTGTGATCGTGAATCTCGATGTCGCTCCTCAGTCCGAAGCGGGCGCGTAGCGTGGCCCGTGTGCCGTCGTACCGCATCGTTCTCGCTTCCTCATGGGAGTGTCCCTGCACCGTCATGGAGACCGTGGCTCCTGAAGCAAGACCCATGGCAACGACCTGGTGGTCGACGACGTCATTGTCGCACCGGTATACGCATCGGCCGTAGGGGCCTTCCCGGAGAGCTGCGAGGCGCCCCGCCGGGCTCAAGTCATCCGAGATGACATGGACCGGCCATCCGGTCAACTTCTCATTCATGTACAACCGGGTCGCCTCAAAGGGGCAATGAGCGGCCGCCGGACATCCGTCCGTGCACCGGAGGGGCGCTCCTACCGGTGCGTGTTCGGAGCGGAAGTGCAGCAGCGACCCAAAGGACTGGAGTGAAACCACGGGATCTGAGAGGTTCCACGAAATGATGTCGAAGTCGTGACAGCCTTTGGCGAGGATCATCGGGGCGGCATCCTCGGTTCGGCTCCAGTTCCCGCGAACGTAGCTGTGGGCCATATGCCAGTACACGAAGTTCTCACGATGCGAAACGGCAACGATGTCGCCGAGGCGACCGGAGGCAACGACCTCGTGCAAGGTCTGGAAGAAGGGGGTGTAGCGCAAGACGTGGCATACCTGAAGCAGCCGACCGGTGCGATCCGCGGTGGCCACCAGGTTGTTGAGGTCACTCTGTTCGGTGGCCATCGGTTTCTCTAACAGGACGTCGTATCCCGCTTCGAGCGCGGCCACCGCAGGGCCGTGGTGCAGACGATCGGGAGTAGCAACGAGAACTGCGTCTGCCATACGGGGGGCGTCGAGCAGATCTTCCCATGATGAGAATCGACGTTCCGGCGGGATCCCGTGCTGAGTCGCGAACCTGTCCCGACGGTCGGACTGCGGTTCGGCAACGGCCACGAAGCGAAGCTCGTCCGGGGCATCGAGTGCGAACGGTCCGTAGGCGAATGTGCCGCGCTGGCCTGCCCCGATGAGGGCCATGCTCACCGGCATGGGACCCGTCCCCCGTTACTCACCGGTACGTAGGGACGGTGAGGTGGTGGTCGAGGACACTCCAGATTTCGGGCTTGGCGAGTTTGTTTCGCAGCGAAGCGAGAGTTCTCACAAACGTTGGAACGGCCCCGATGGGATCCATAGGGTTGGGCCGCATCACCTCCAGCACCATGGGGGAGGGTCGCAGAACCAGAACATCCGCGTGGGGCCATTCTGCCTCGATGGTTACCAACTCATCGGCGAGGGCGGTGCGCCCCACCCGATCGAAGACTCCCTCATAGAAACGAGCCCCGTCTCTCGTCTCCTCGGCCGCCATCGGAGCCAGCACGAGTACGAGGTCGAGCGGTTCTGAGTTTCCGAGAAGAAGATCAGCATTGGTGCCGGAGACCACCCCACCATCGACGTAGTACCGGCCGTCGATCTCATAGGGACTGAAGATGACCGGTACCGCAGAGGAGGCCGCAACTGCGTCCTTGAGTGAAACGTCCGGTGCATTCTGGGTGCCAAAAGCCACCCGGGAACCGCTGGCAATGTCGAAGGCAACGATGACGGTCGCCCGATCTGGCCACCCTCGAGAAATCTCTCCGGTCTGGTCCTCGACCCAGTCCGCGATTCCGCCGGCGTGATGCAGGGCCGGACTGCCGAGCAGCATGGTGACTCCGGGTTTCCGCAACCCGGGGAGGATGCCCCGGCGGACCCACCGGATCACCCCGGCCGGGCGTTGGCGCTGATAGATCTGTTTATTGATCCGTTCGGCGACCTGCTCGCGCCCTTCGTGGGGTCGGACGATCGAGTCGATACTGAGATCCCCGGCTCTGATGGTCGACGCGACAAAGGAGCCCGCCGACGTCCCCACGATGACTTCGGCATCGTTCGGATGCCAACCCGTGGCCATGTTGATGGCGAGAAGGGCGGCGAGATGATAGGAGGCTCCGGTGATACCCCCACCGCCGAGTACAAGACCTACTCTGCTCACGGATCGTCAGGATACCGCCTCAACCCGGCTCTAGGGTTGTTCCATGCAAATCCGTCCGGTCCATCATCCCGACGACCTGGAGGGTATCCGCCGGTTGCTGGCAAAATGCCGGTTGGTCGATCAGCACGCGCCCATCGGCGAACACAAATATCTCGACCTGATCCGCGATGAGCCTCTGATGTCGACCGGGTCCGTCTTTGAGGTCGAAGACGAGCTGATTGCCTATGTACACCTCAGTTCGCGAACGGCCGACGTCGATTGGGCTATCGAGACCGCAATAGACCCCGGGCACCGGGATCCAGTAGTTGTGAGAGACGTGATTCAGTCGGCTCTCGCCCTGAGCGCGGAAGCCGGAGGCGGCAGAGTCCGACTATGGGTGTACCTCCCTTCCGTAGCGGCAGTTGTCGAAGAACTCGGTTTCGTCCGCGAAAGGGAGTTGCTGCAGATGCGCCTACCGCTGCCTCCCCGACATGCTCCAGTACCGCCAACCGGTCTACGGGTCGCTCCCTTCCGGGTAGGAACCGACGAGGAGGCCTGGATCCGGGTCAACAACCGGGCGTTTGCCGGCCACCCGGAAAACGGATCCTGGACCCGGTCGATCCTGGCCGACCGAATTCGACAGGATTGGTTCGATCCCGAAGGTTTTCTGCTCGCCTGGGAGGGGAGCGGGTTGGTCGCTTTCTGCTGGACCAAGGTCCACCCGGGTTCGCTCGGTGAGATCTACGTGATAGCGGTCGACCCCGATCATCGGGGAAGGTCGCTGGGGACGTGGCTAACCCTGGAAGGCCTGTGGTACCTGCATAGGCACCGGAAGGCGACCAGCGCCATGCTCTACGTGGACGCCGCAAACTGGTCGGCGACCGGCATGTACGAGCGGCTCGGATTCGAGCTAGACCATGTTGACCGGTCGTTTGTCCGCTCCGTTGCGGCGGCTCAGCCGGCGACCGGGGATCCGAACACCCGTGCACAAGAAGGGCACGCTTGATCGGTCTCGCGCGTTGGCGCCTGGCACCAGGGACAGGGCAGGTCCCCTGCTTCGATGTAGTCCCGACTCCAACCGCTGCCGTCGAACACGAAGTGGCTGCCCTGGAAGCGGATGCGGCGTGTGGCGAAGAACACCAGGGCAGTGATGATCGACGCTGTGGTAAACAGTTCCAACACGGAAGTCCTCCAGCTCGTCCGTGCGGGCAGGTTAGAGCGGCTCGCGCGGATAGTGGTGGATTTCGCGGCCTCAGCGCGAAAGCACTCTCCGGAGTTCGTCGACCATGTAGCTCAGGCTGTCGAGGCGGCCCTCGCGAGTCTCTGCTTCACGCAGCAGGATCATTCCGGCGTGATAGGCGATCCAGGCGTCCAGATCGACCTCTGAGAGCGCCGCACCGTATCCCTCGGCCAGAGCGGCGGCCGCTCCGGGACCTGCCTGGAGCCGCAGCAGCCACGTTGCCAGGCTGAAGTCCCACTCCGGGGGAGCCAGCGTGGCCCACTCCCAATCAACCAGGGTTACCCGGCCGGACTCATCGACGAGGAAACTCTCGGGACGAGGATTGGTGTGGGAGACCCGCGGTTCACCGCACGGGGGCGGGTCAACGGTGAGCGCCTTCTGAAGCAACTCGGCCGGTATCTGCAGTTTTCGTCGGTACCGGCCAAGGCGTTCGAAGGTCCCACGGAAGTCGGAGGCCAACCATTCTGCGTCCATTCCGCCGGAGAGGTTCGAAAGGGTCTCCTGATCTGCGCGGTGCACAGCATGCAGAACTTGCCCGGCCCGACGTGCGGCCCCTGGACTTTCGGGGAGACTGGCGAGCGACCAGGTGCCGGGATCATCGAACCTCACCCAGCTGATGTCATCCTCGGTGCCGCGATCAACAACTTGGGGGACGCCCTCGATGCCGGCCAGGGCGGTCAGGGCCCTTCGCTCGCGCCGCTCGTGGGTTGGAGAGGCGTAAACCTTGACGAGGGAAACGGGTCCACCTTCGGGCCAGACCCGGAACACGCGGTTCGGGCCACGGGTGATTTCCTGAACTTTCCCGCCTCCGGCCAGTCTCTTTGCGATGTCGACAGGTTGCATAAACAGCCCCCGGGATTGCGAAATGGTCGTATCGTTGGTATTCGGCTTCATTACGCTACCCGCAAAGACTACGGGAGAGAGTGAACGTGCCCATAGATATCGTATTACCCGATGGTTCCCATCACGACTTCCCGGATGGATCCACCGGGTATCAGATCGCCGAGAGCATCGGTTCGAGGCTCGCCAAAGCGGCCGTAGCAGTAAGGCTTGACGGCACCTGGTTGGATGTCACAGCTCCTTTGCCACAGGGAGGACGTCTCGAGATCATCACGGATCAGACTGAAGAAGGTAGACATGTGCTGCGCCATTCTGCGGCCCACGTCCTGGCTCAGGCGGTACTGAGTCTTTTCGACGGGGCTTCGTTTGCGATCGGTCCTCCGATTGAGGATGGCTTCTACTACGACTTCGACATCGGCCGGCCTTTCACCCCGGAAGATCTGGAACGCATCGAGGAGAAGATGGCGGACATCGTTGCCGCCGACCAACCGTTTGTTCGCAGCGAGATGTCGAAAGCCGAAGCCATCCAGGTGTTCGCCGACCAACCCTTCAAGGTGGAGATCATCGAATCGGTTGATGAGAGCGAAGTCAACGAGGGCCAGGTGGTCAGCGCTTACAGCAACAACGGTTTCATTGATCTGTGCCGCGGGCCTCATGTGCCTTCAACCGGTCGACTGACCGCCGTGAAACTCCTGCGGAGCGCCGGAGCCTACTGGCGAGGCGACGAGCACCGCCCGCAGCTGCAGAGGATCTACGGCACTGCCTGGGAAGACAAGAAGGCTCTGGCCGAGTACTTGCATCGCCTCGAAGAGGCGGAACGACGGGATCACCGCAAACTTGGCACCGAGCTCGACCTCTTTTCCTTCCCGCCGGAACTGGGGAGCGGTTTGGCGGTTTGGCATCCCAAGGGTGGCCTCATGCGGATGATCATCGAGGACTACAGTCGTCGTACCCATCTGAGCCACGACTACCAGATCGTTGCAACCCCGCATGTCGCCAAAGCGCATCTGTGGGAGACCTCAGGGCATCTCGATTTTTATGCGGACGCCATGTATCCGGAGATGGAACTCGATCACGGCGACGGCTACTACGTCAAGCCGATGAATTGCCCGTTTCATATCCTGGTCTACAAGAGCAGGAGCCACTCCTACCGTGAGTTCCCACTCCGGTTCTTTGAGCTGGGGACCGTCTACCGGTATGAGCGGTCCGGCGTTGTCCACGGCTTGCTCAGGGCACGCGGATTCACTCAAGACGACAGTCACATTTTCTGCACGCGAGCTCAACTCGGAGACGAATTGCAGAACCTCCTCGATTTCACGCTGATGGTCCTGAGGGATTTCGGTTTTGACGAGTTTGAAGCCGAGTTGTCAACCCGACCCGACAAGTACGTTGGTGAGGTGGAGTTTTGGGATGAAGCGACGGAGGCGCTGGCCGAGGCATTGAGGAAAGCCGGCCTCGAATATAAGGTCGCTGATGGCGAGGGAGCCTTCTACGGCCCAAAGATCGACGTCCACGTCAAAGATGCCATCGGGCGAAAGTGGCAACTGTCGACCATTCAGATCGACTTCTCGAACCCGGAACGGTTCGACCTCGAATACACGAGCCCCGACAACGCGCGCGAACGTCCTGTGATGGTTCACCGCGCGTTGTTCGGGTCTGTGGAGCGTTTCTTCGGCATCCTGGTTGAGCACTACGCCGGGGCTTTCCCGATGTGGCTTGCCCCGGTGCAGGCGACCGTCGTTCCCGTGGCGGATCGGCATCTCGAGTACGCCGCCGAAATTGCCGGGATGTTCAAGGCGGCAGGATTGCGGGTCGAGGTCGACGAGACGGGAGAAACCGTCGGCGAGAAGATCCGCCGGGCACTTACCGACAAACACCCGGCGGTGCTCGTGGTCGGCGACCAGGATGTGGAAGACCGCACCGTCGGGCTGAGGCTCTACGGCGACGAATCGGAGCGACGGGGGCTCAAAGCTGAGGAAGCGGTTGCTTCGCTGGTCGAGGCAGCAGCACCGCCGAGATGAACGACAATACCTAACAGTCTCCTAAGCTAGGGGCCGGCTGGTCGACGCGCCATCGCCGTCAATTCGATACAAACCGCGGAGAACACTGTGAAATCACTTGTCCATTTCTTGTCCGGCGCTGCTCAACGCGCTCCCTGGTTCATCGTGGCGGTCGTGGTGATCGCGACCGCCGTGTTTGGGGCGCTGAACTCGCAAATGGTGCGCTCAACCGGTCAGGAAGGATTCGCACCCGACACGCCCGAGATTCAAGCTTCCGAACGGATCGGAGATTTGTTTTCGAGCGGTGCATCAGAAGAGGTCATTCAAGTCATCATCGAAGGCGACGATGTCATCTCGGCATCGGGCCTGCGAGCGGTGCGGGAGATCAACCGCGTGGTGGCGGAGAGCAACGCTGGTTCCTACCTGTCGGTACAAGACCAGCGACCCGGCGTGGTTAGCTTTCTCGACGGTGTCCTGGGCTCCGCCGCCCAGCAAGGAATCTCGACGGAAGACCTCACCGACGCGGAAGTCAAGCAGCTCTACCAACAGTCGGCTGAATTCGCCCCTCCAGAACAAACAGGGTTTCTCACTCAACTTGCCTCACAAAATGCCGACCTCACCGTGCCCATCGCTCCTTCCGGTTTGGCCATCATCTTCCTGGACGCATCACAATTCGCGGACGGCGATGAAGCTTTCAACGAGTTGATCGATCTCGAGGTCGCGTTGGGCAAGGACTTGAGTGCTATCGACGCAGGTGACGGCATTACCGTGTCCCCCTTTAGTTTCGCCCTGCTCTTCGGCGAGGACACCGATTTCCTGGCGGAAGTCGGGCGGCTGTTCCTCTACGCGATTGTCATCATTGTGGCGATCCTCGGTTTCGTCTACTTCCTCCGACCGAAGGGCCGATTGACGCTGACCCGGGCGCTCCGGCGGAGTGGGGCGGACATCGTGTTGACCATGGCTGTCATCCTCATGGCCATCACCTGGGAACAAGGGATCGGAGTGCTGCTGGGGCCCGGCTACCTGGACTTCATTGGGCCATTCAACGAAATCGGTCAGATTATCCCCATCCTTCTGGTCGGATTGGGCGTTGACTATGCGATCCACCTGACTGCCCGCTATCGAGAGGAACTTGGCGAGGGTCGCGACGTGGCCGGGGCCACCGGGCGGGCGATCAGCACCGTTGGCGTAGCCCTCATTCTGGCCACGTTGACCACAGCCGTCGGATTTCTCACCAACGTCTTCAACCCCGTGCCAGCGTTGGCCGACTTTGGGATCCTGGCCGCCGTGGGAATCCTTGCCGCGTTCATCCTGATGCTCACCTTTGTTCCGGCGGTTCGGTTGCTGCTCGACCGTCGCGCCGAGCGGGCCGGACGTCTCCCGAGTGAAGCGCTCGCCGCCGGAGCAACGGAGCGGGCTCTTCCCAAGTTGATGTCCCGCACGGCGGTGCTGGCCGAACATGCCCCGATCCCCACATTGGTCATCGCTCTCATTCTGGGCGGTGTCGGATACTTCGGTCTGACCCAGCTGAGCACAGAGTTCAGCTTTACGGACTTCCTCCCCGAAGACTCACCGGCTGTGAGCACCTTCAACACGCTGGCGGAGGAGTTCGGAGGGGGCTTCGGTGAGTCGACCGCGGTGCTCATTGAGGGCGACGTTGCGACGCCCGCGGCCTACAACGCGATGTTTGCGGCGTGGCAGAACCTGGCCGACACGGAGAACGTCACCGCTTTTGGCGGGTTTGCGTCGGCGCAGTCTCCAGTTTCTGTTGTTGCAACCTTGCTGCAGCCGACGGAAGGGTCCGAGGGTCAACCCGCCTCGCCGGAGTTCGCACAGCTGGCCTTTTCCAACGGGCTCCAGGAGGATCTCTCGGTAACTGCGGATGCTGATGTGAACGCCATCTTTGCGGCGGCGCTGGACGCAGCACCCGACCAGATGGGTCAGGTGCTGTCGGGCTCGGCGGGGGACTTTGCTGCCGCCCAGTTCACCATCCAAACCAGCGCCGGCGAAACGGGGGCAGTTGCCCTCCAGGCAGATCTGGTGGACGACTTCGCACCCGTAACCGAAAGCGGTCTGGACGTGATAGCAACCTCGCAGGAGATCATCTCGTCGGTCATCATCCAGAGCCTCTCGGATTCACAGGTGCGGTCGCTGTTCATCACCCTGGTCGCGGCGATGCTGTTGCTGGTCGTCAACTTCTGGTTTGAGTCGCGCCGACCATTGCTCGGAGTCATCACCATTTTGCCGGTCGCCCTGGTTGTGCTGTGGACGTTCGGGATGATGGCGGCCACCGGCATCCCCTTCAACCCCGTTACCGCCACGCTGTCCGCCCTGGCGATCGGGATCGGCGTTCCGTTCACCATCCATGTCACGCACCGATTCCAGGAGGACAGGATTCGCTTCGACGACCCGGTGGAAGCGATGCGGTCCACAGCCCGCCATACGGGTGGAGCGCTGGCCGGATCGGCTTTCACCACCATGGCCGGGTTCGGGGTCCTGATGACTTCATCGCTGAAACCGTTCGCACAGATGGGCCAGGTGACGGTGTACGCCATCGGGTTCGCCCTTGTGGCCTCTGTGTTGGTTCTGCCGTCGATGTTGGCATTGTGGGATGCCTGGCATCGAAGGCGCGGCGACGAAGTCCTCGACCGGGCTGCCCTGGAAGCAGTCGAACTGGTCCAGAAGTAAGTTCATGGATGGCATCGAGATCCCCCGGGAACTGGCAGACGCGGAAGGAGTTCCCGAGGATCTCGATTCGAGTGTGGCCGGTCCGTATCAGCTTCCGAGCCCAACCCGGCGTCGGACTTCCGGGGTCGTATTTCTCCTCGGAGCCGCCCTGGCGGTTCTTGCTGCCGCTCTCGGGTTGCCGACCGGGCTGTACGTCCTGGCCGGCTTCCTCCTGATCATCGGAGTATTCCACTTCATGTCGGCCTGGGAGCTCGGGACAAGTGCCGAGGATGCCCTGAGTTCGGCAAGCCGGGAGGTGTCGTTTCCCGTCGGGCACGCCTCGGCTGCGGTCACCTTTGAAGGCTGGAGATCACGGCCGGTCTGGCACGTTCTGGTCTACGCGGCCGAAGGTTCACCATCGGCCCGCGGCTTAGTGCGGGTGGATGCCGTCAACGGGAAGGTGCTTGGAGAGCCTTTCGAAGAAGCAGTCGGCGGTCCTTAGCCGTGGAGCTAACGCCGCGACCGAAGTCCTGTCTCGCCTGACACCTTTCCCCAGCTCCGCTCATGTGGTTTGCGAGGAGGGAGGAGACTACGTGTTCCGGTCTTCGATGGCTACCCAATCGCGTTTGCCTTCGCCCACGTAGATCTGGCGCGGGCGGCCGATTCTCGAAGTGGGATCCTGTTCCATCTCATGCCACTGCGCGATCCAACCCGGCAGACGGCCGATCGCGAAGAGGACGGTGAACAGGTCGGTGGGAAAGCCCATGGCCCGGTAGATAATGCCCGAGTAGAAGTCCACATTGGGGTAAAGCTTTTTCTCCACGAAGTAGTCGTCGCCGAGCGCAACTTCCTCGAGTTGCATGGCTACTTCGAGGAGTGGGTCGTCGGCACCGAGTTTGGCCAGCACCTCCTGGGCGTACCGTTTGATGATTTGCGCTCGGGGATCGAAGTTCTTGTAGACCCGGTGTCCGAATCCCATCAGGCGGAAGGGGTCGTCCTTGTCCTTGGCGCGTTCAACAAACGGCCCGATATCCCGGCCGGCCGCCACGATCTCCTCGAGCATCTCGACCACACCCTGGTTGGCTCCGCCGTGAAGCGGACCGGAAAGTGCATGAACGCCCGCCGCCACCGACGAGAAGATATTGGCGTGCCCCGACCCAACGACCCGCACCGTAGTTGCCGAGCAGTTCTGTTCGTGGTCGGCATGCAGTATGAACAGGACATTCAAGGCCTTGGCGATGGCGGGATCGACTTCGTAGTTCTCCGTCGGGTAGGAAAACATCATGTGGAGGAAGTTGGCCACGTAGTCGAGGTCATTGCGCGGATAGACATAGGGTTGGTTCTGGCTGTACTTGTACGACCAGGCCACCATCGTCGGCACCTTGGCGAGCAGGCGCTTCATGCTGATGTCCTTCGCCCAGGGATCGCGAGGGTCCAGTGCGTCCGGGTAGTAGGTAGCCAGAGCCGAGATCGCCGACGCGAGGATCTGCATCGGATGGGCTTCCCGTGGGAATGCCTCGAACAGATGCTTCATATCCTCCCGGAGCATGGTGTGGTGCGTTACCTCGTCGGCATATTCGTCGAGCTCAGATCGGGAAGGAAGCCGGCCGTTGGCGAGGAGGAGGGCTACTTCGAGGAATGTGGCCTGTTCGGCGATCTGCTCGATCGGGTACCCCCGGTAACGAAGGATGCCCTTCTCTCCGTCCAGGAACGTGATGGCGCTCTTGGTCTCGGCGGTGTTCGCAAAGCCTCGATCGAACGTGACCAGGCCGCTCATTCCGCGCAGCTGATTGATGTCCACAGCGACCTCACCCTCGGTTCCAACGATCACCGGCAGGGTGTATTCCTGATCGCCGACGTGCAGAACCGCATCTTCTCGTTGTGTCATCAAACACTCTCCTCGCTCTGATTGGTACGTCAGTCTTCAGGGGACGCCGGCGACGTCCCCTGAAGATCAGACTTTTTGGTTCTAGGCGCTGGTGATTCCTGCTACCTCTTCAAGCATCGCCGTTGTTACCGACTTGGGACGTTCGATGGGATATCCCAGGGCCCGATCCCAGATGATGTTGGAAAGCACGCCAATCGAGCGGCCAATACCAAACAGCACCGTGTAGAAGTCGTACTCCTGCAAACCATAATGCCATTGAATGACACCGGACTGAGCGTCCACGTTGGGCCACGGGTTCTTGGCTTTTCCCTGCTCCTCCAGGATCGGCGGCACGATGTGATACAGCATGTCGACGAACTTGAAGATGGGGTCATCCGGCAAGTACTTCAGGCAGAAGTTGCGCTGCTCGGCGTATCTCGGATCGGTCTTGCGAAGGACTGCGTGGCCGAATCCCGGGATGACTTGCCCGGAGTTCAGCGTCTCCCAGACGAACTCCTTCATCTTCTCCTCCGAAGGTACCTGACCGCCCATCTGGTCCATCACGGACTGGATCCAACGCAGGACCTCCTGGTTGGCGAGACCGTGCAGGGGTCCGGCCAGACCGTTGATCATCGCCGATGTCGCGTAGTAGACATCCGACAGAGCGCTGCCGACCAGGTGACCGGCGTGGGCGCTCACGTTTCCGCTCTCGTGATCTGAGTGAAGGATGAAGTACAGGCGAGCCACCTCATCGTACGGGTCGGGGATGCCCATCATGTGCGCAAAGTTGCCACCCATATCCAGGGTCGGATCCGAGGCGATCGGGGTATCCCCCTGGTACTTGAGGCGATAGATGAACGCACCGAGTTCGGGAAGGCGGGCCCAAAGGTTCAGGGCATCATCGAGCGTCGGCTGCCAGTGATCCATCTTTCCCAGACCCGCGTTGTACGCCTTCACATATTCAGATTCGCGTTGCATGGCCAGGATTCCGGCCGAGAACATGGTCATCGGATGCGTGTCGATCGGCATGGCCCGCAAGGTATCGAACACGTAGCCCGGCACGCCGGCCCGGCGCTTGATGTCGGCCGCGAGCTCCGCAACGTCCTCTTCCGTCGGAATGTCGCCGGTCAGGAGCAGATAGATGTGGCCCTCCACATAGGGCATTTCCTTGCCGGGCACCTTGGGTAGTTTTGCGAGGGTTTCAGGAATGGTGTATCCGCGGAATCGGATTCCTTCGTTCGGGTCTAGATAGGAGATGTCGGTAACAAGGCACCGAACACCGCGGGCGCCTCCAATAGCTTGCGACATGGTTACGTCAGAGACTTTGACGTCGCCGAACTCCTTGATCAAGCGGGTGGTGCGCGGCCGCCAACCGTCGATCTTGGCTCCGAGTGCTTCCTTCAATGCCATGGTGCCTCCTCCGGCATCTGTTCACGACCATACGGCCCAACGAGAGGGCCTCCATGCTGGCGAACTGCTTCGATTGCCTCTCCCTCCTCAGTCCTCTTCTCGCTGTCTGGCGGCGGCGATCACTTTGTCGGCCTCGTTCTGCGGCATTTCCTGGTAGTGATCGAACTCCAGCTCGAAGATGCCGCGACCGCCCGTAATCGAGCGAAGATCAATGGTGTAACGCTGCATTTCGGCCAGCGGTACCTCGGCTGTGACAACCCGCAAGCGCCCGTCCGAATCCATTCCCAGGACCCGTCCCCGCTTGGAGTTGAGGTCGCCGATTACGTCGCCCATGTACTCCTCAGGCACCCGGATCGTGGCTTTGACGATCGGCTCCAGCAAGGCAGGGCGGAGGTTGGAGGCGGCGGCCCGAACCGCAAGGATGCCCGCCATCCGGAATGACAACTCGTCTGAGTCGACGGCGTGGTATTTGCCGTCGTAGACGGTGGCCCGCACATCGATAGTGGGGTAGCCGGCGAGGAGGCCGCGGTCGAGCCCTTCCTGAATGCCTTTGTCCACTGCCGGTATGTACTGACGAGGAATCGAGCCGCCTTTTATGCCGTTGACGAACTCATATCCGGTTCCTCGGGGCAGAGGCTCAAACCGGACGAAGGCCACCCCGTACTGTCCCCGGCCACCGCTTTGCTTCTTGTGCTTACCTTCGGCTTCCGCAGTATCTGTGATCGTCTCCCGGTAGGGGACCGTCGGTACGGCGGTATCGACATCAACACCGAATTTGCGAGCCAGACGAGCAACGGTCACATCGAGGTGCGTGTCGCCCAAGCCGGAAAGCACCGTCTCTTTCGTTTCCGCTCTCCGTTCGACCTCGAGGGTGGGGTCTTCGTCGACGAGTCTCGCCAGCGCGGTCGAAAGTTTCTCCTCGTCCTGCGCCGCCTTGGGGAAGACGGCGAGGCTCATGACCGGTTTCGGGAAAGGAACCCGGGCGAGTTGGACGACTGATCCGTGGCTCCGCAGAGTGTCCCCGGCCACAACGGAATCCAGTTTCGCCACCGCGGCGATATCTCCGGTGACCACTTCCCGGGCATCGTTATGGTCCTTGCCCTGCATGAAGAAGAGGTTGTGCATACGCACCTTGCTGCCATCTGCGGCTTGTTCCAGTTCGTCGTCGGCCCGGATCCGCCCCGAGAACACCCGGAATAACGAAACGCGTCCGACGTAGGGGTCGGAAATGGTTTTGAACACGTAGGCAACGGCCGGCCCGTTTGGATCGACTGCCAATGCATCGCCTACGGCCAGAGGTGGCGAGGCGTGCTCGAGGGGGTTAGGGCCGAAATCGACGATGAAGTCGGCCAGCGTGTCGATACCGATCAGTTTGGTGGCAGAGCCGACCAGGACCGGGAAGACTTCGTTCTCCAGCATGCCCTCGTGGATGACCTTGACCATCTGCTCGCGGCTCGGCTCTTCCCCTTCGAAGTACTTCTCCATCAACTCGTCGTCGGTCTCCACGACGGACTCGACGAGCGAGGTGTGCGTCTCCTGGACCGTTGCTACCAGATCGGCGGGCGGGTCGGATGGGGAACCTATCGGGTTTCCGCCGGAATAGACGTGGGCACGATTCGAGACAATGCGGACCAGGCCGGACAGCTCGCTTTCGGATCCGATCGGCATGTGTATCGGTGCGATTCGTTTACCGAACGCTTGCTGGAGTTCAGACATGGTTCGAGCGTATGAGGAGCGTTCCCGATCGAGTTTGTTGATGAACACCGCTCGTGGGATGTCTTCCTCCGTGGCCATATCCCAGAGGATTTCCGTCTGTACCTCGACGCCGTCGACACCGGATACGACAAAGAGGGCGAGGTCGGCGGCGCGCAGGGCCGATCGTGCATCACCGAGAAAGCCGGCGTAGCCGGGAGCGTCGATGAGATTGACCTTGCTGCCTTTCCAGCTGAAGGAGGCCAGCGCCACACCGAGGGATATCTGTCGCTCGATCTCTTCGGGCTCGAAATCGGTAACCGTATTACCGTCCTCGACCCGGCCGGCCCGGGTGGTCGCTCCTGCGGTGAAAAGGAGGGCTTCGGCGAGCGACGTCTTTCCGCTCCCTCCATGACCGACCAGCACAACATTCCTGATCTTCTCGGGAACCACAGAACCTCCTCTGGCGCTCAGGTTTGTTCGAATTGTAGTGAGCCGGAACCGGGCCCGAACCTGTGTGCTACCTTCCGGTGCCCAAGGAGCACCCGTGATCGAAACCATGGTCCGTCCGCGGATCGGCAGAGCACTTGCAGCGGCAGGTCGACGACTCGCCGCAACTGGTCTTCGACCGGCCCATCTGACGTTCCTCGGTCTTCTGCTAACGGTGGCCGGTGCTTACCTCGTTGCCCGGGATCTGCTGGTCATCGGTGGGTCACTGGTGGCCGTCGGGTCATTCGTCGATGCCCTGGATGGAGCATTGGCTCGTGAGCTGGGGGTTGCCGGACCGCGGGGAGCCTTCCTCGACTCTGTGACCGACCGGGTCGGCGAAACGGCCATGTTTGCCGGGGTCGCGTACCTGGTTGCATCCGATCCGTTGCTCGTGACCTTGGCCTTGGTCGGTCTGGGGGGTTCGCTGGTCACCTCGTACCTGCGGGCCAAGGCCGAGGCAAGCGGCGTGGATGGCCGGGCCGGTTTGGTCGGGCGAGCGGAGCGGGTCATTCTTTACTGTGCCGGAGTGATGGCCGGCTTCGTTGGCCCCATGCTCTGGGTGATGGCCGTCCTGACCTGGTTGACCGTGGTGCAACGTTTTGTCTCAACCTGGCGCCGGCTCGAGCCGTGAGAGGAGTACTCGAGTATTTCGGATACCGCCTCGCTGCCGGTGTGCTTGGCCTTCTTCCCGAACCCGTGATGCGGCGTGTAGGGAGCGCCATCGGCTCATTCGTCTACTCGAAGGCAGGAGCCCGCCGTCATATGGCGATTCGCCATATGACCAGGGTGCTGGGATCGGAGGGTGAGGTGGAAGAGGCGGCCCGGCAGGCGTTCGCCGCCTACGGCCGATACTGGGCCGAAGTGTTGTGGGTTCGCCCCCACCGGGTTCCCGGCATATTGGCCAGGATCACGGTAGAAGGTCTCGACCTCATCAAGGAGGCACAGGCCACAGGTCGCGGGATGATCTACGTGCTGCCGCACATTGGGAACTGGGAGGTAGCCGGTAGCGTGGCACGCGACCTTGGTCTCGAGCTGATCGCGGTAGCGGAGGACCTTCCCAACCCGCGGCTGGCCGAGTGGTTCGCCAAGGTCCGCAAAGGTTTCGGCATCGATGTTGTTTTTGCCGATGGAAGCCCCAAAGTGATGAATACTCTTGCCGAAGGCTTGCGAAGGGGCGCTGCCGTTGCTCTGGTGACGGATCGGAACGTCCGGGCCGGTGGATCGAACGTTGTGTTTTTCGGAGAACGAACGGAGTTGCCGGCGGGAGCGGCCCTTCTGGCGACCCGTTTCGACGTGCCGGTCTTCCCGGTGGCAGCCTTCTTTGCCCCTGGAGCGGGTCATCGCATAGTTATCGATTCGCCGGTCGAGCTGCCGACCGAAGGAGTCGATCGCGTGACCGTTGGAACCCAGCGGATCGCGGAGGCCCTGGAGAGGCTGATCCGGCGTGACCCGACGCAATGGCACATCCTGCAACCGAACTGGCAGTCTGATCGCGCGACGCCGTGAAGATTGCGGTTGTTTGCCCGTATTCCATTGAAATCCCGGGCGGTGTTCAGGCACAAGCCATCGGACTTGTCGATGGCATCCGGGCAGCAGGCCATGAAGCCTGGCTGGTAGCTCCGGGCGTCACCGGACCACCGGGAGCGAAGCTGCTGGGTCGCTCCGTCGGGGTGAAGGTCAATGGCTCGGTTGCACCTATTGCCTTGCATCCCGCCACGATCGGGCGTGTCCGGCGTGCCGTCTCGGACGCGGATGTGGTTCATGTTCATGAGCCCCTGGCGCCGCTTGCTTCGCCGGCCGCCTTTCTCGGGAACCGGCCGCCGGCGGTCGGGACGTTCCACGCTGACCCGTCCGGCGCGATCAGGAAGCTGTACCGGTTGGCCGGTCCCGGTCTCAAGAGGATTCTGGCCGGACTGCAGGCTGTGACCGCTGTCAGCCCGTCGGCTGCGTCGGCCGTCGAGCGACTGGTCGACGAGTGCGTCGTCATCCCGAACGCCGTCGACACGGAGTCATTCTCGAGCGATATGGCGCGTCAACCCCATCGGGTGGTGTTCGTTGGCAGGGATGAGCCGCGCAAGGGTCTCGACGTTTTGCTGGCGGCCTGGCCCATCGTGCGCGTCGGGGTGCCGGACGCGGAACTCGTCGTGCTGGGCGCGGATCGAGCGGGTTCTGCGGAGAGCATCCGGTACCTCGGTCTGTCCGTTGGCGAGGAGAAGCGCCGCCACCTGGCTCAAGCAGCCATCTACTGCGGACCGAACCTGGGTAGCGAGAGTTTTGGGATCGGTCTGGTCGAAGCTATGGCGGCCGGTTGCGCTCCGGTGGTTTCAGATCTGGCTGCCTTTCGATCCGTGGCCGGTGCTACTGCCAGGTACGTGCCGCCTTCGAACCCACAACGGCTGGCAGATGAACTGGTTGCTTCGTTGCGCGATACGGGAGGAACCCGGACGCGGGGGCGGCAAGCCGTTGAGAAAGCAGCTATCTACGACTGGCGGCACATCCTCCCGAAGTACATCGACCTGTACGCGCGTCTCGCGCAGTAACCTTTCAACTTCTTCCTATGCAAGCGCTTCGTGACACACTCTCGTCCTTGACGATCCGCCAACGTTGGTGGCTCGGCGGTGGCGCCGCAGCTCTCCTGGTGCTCATCGTGGCTCTGCTTGTGGTGACCGGATCCGGTGACGAACCGGTCGAGACGACAACGACGAGCGAGCCCCCCACGACGACCTCGTCAACGACCACCTCGTCGACAACGTCGACGTCAACAACGACCACAACAGTCTTTGCCGGTGACCGGTGGCCTCTGACCGGGCTTCCCATCGGGGAAGGACTACCAACCGATCCGATCCTGGCCGTGAAGATCGACAACACGATCACTTCTCGACCCCAAGCTGGGCTCGAACTAGCGGACGTCGTTTTTGACATACCCGTCGAGGGTGGGGTCTCGCGGTTCTTGGCTCTCTTTCAATCTCGTATTCCTGTCGAAATTGGTCCGGTCCGCAGCGTTCGGGAGGTCGACCCGAAGCTGCTCGCGCCCTTCGCAGCTTTCGTGGCCTACTCCGGCGGCAACAGCGCCGTGGTTGCCTCAGTGAGGCGGGTCGCTACCGATTTGGGCGATCCGGTGCTTGGTTCGGCCGCCTATCGGAGAGCCGGCGATCGTCCCGCCCCCTACGACCTGATGCTTGATCCGGAGGCAGCTCTCGAAACCGTCGATGACCCTCTCGGGACGGACGGTCCGTGGTTGTTGTTTGGCGACCAGACAGAGGGAGAAACTGCCCTGACCATCGACATTGATTCCTCCAATAGGCACCAGGTGACCTACGGATACTCGGCGACCGATGGCGGTTATCTCAGATTTCACCGCGCGCAACCGCACCTGGACGCTACCGGCGAACAAATCGTGGCGACCAACGTGATCGTACTGGTGGTCGAACAACTCGAAACCGGGCGTACCGACTCCAGTGGCGCAGCCGTTCCGGACTACGACGTTCTCGGTACCGGCGACGCCGTCGTGTTTCGAGAAGGTGTTGCGGTCGCCGGGCGTTGGGAACGCGGCCGGCTTAGCGACTTCTTCCGGCTGTTCGATGAGTCCGGGAACGAAATCGGCCTGACGCCGGGCACCACCTGGATTCATCTGATTCCCGAGGGTCGTACCTTCGAGTGGCGGTAGAATTGAGGGGGAGCAAGGAGCAACATGGTGGAATCAGGAACTGATCGAGTTAAACGCGGGCTGGCGGAGATGCTCAAGGGCGGGGTCATCATGGACGTCGTCAATGCCGAGCAAGCCAAGGTCGCCGAAGAGGCAGGCGCCGTAGCCGTGATGGCTTTGGAGCGCGTCCCGGCCGATATTCGCAGAGACGGTGGCGTGGCAAGGATGGCCGACCCGGAGAAGATCCAGGAGATCATCGACTCCGTAAGCATTCCGGTCATGGGGAAGGTCCGTATCGGGCACTTCGTCGAGGCTCAGGTCTTGCAGGCGCTCGGGGTCGACTACATCGACGAGAGCGAAGTGCTCACCCCGGCCGACGAAGAGAACCACATCGACAAGTGGGCATTCACCACTCCGTTTGTGTGCGGAGCCCGGAACCTCGGCGAAGCGCTTGCGGCGGATCGGCGAGGGGGCTGCCATGATTCGCACCAAGGGCGAGGCCGGCACCGGCAATGTCGTAGAAGCGGTCCGCCACATGCGCACGATGAATCGTGAGATTCGAGCCCTTTCGACCATGGAGCAAGGGGAGCTGATGGCCGCGGCAAAGATGATGGGGGCGCCGTTTGACCTCGTCCAGGAAATCTCGGCATCCGGCCGGCTTCCCGTCGTGAATTTTGCCGCAGGCGGGATCGCCACCCCGTCCGATGCCGCATTGATGATGCAGCTGGGCTGTGATGGGGTCTTCGTCGGGTCGGGCATCTTCAAATCGGACGATCCGGCACCGCGCGCCCAGGCAATTGTCGAAGCGGTGACGTTCTACGATACGCCGGCCACGATTGCCAAGGTATCGGCTGGACTCGGTGAAGCGATGGTCGGCATCGAGATGGGCACACTGAAAGATTCCGAGCTGCTGCAAACTCGGGGCTGGTAGAACGTGCCGACGGTCGGAGTGCTCGCCCTCCAGGGCGACGTGCGGGAGCACGCCGACGCGATTGAGGCGATAGGCGGAGTCTGGAAACGGGTGCGCCGCCCGGAAGACCTGGAGAGTATCGATGCTCTGATCATTCCCGGTGGCGAATCCACCACCATCGGAAAACTCGCCACCAGATACGGGCTCATCGAGCCTCTCCGCCGCTCAATCTCAGGTGGATTGCCAACCCTGGGTACCTGTGCGGGAATGATCTTCCTGGCGGCCGGGGTCACCGAGGGCGTCCAACCCCAGCTGGGGGTCCTCGACGTCATCATCGAACGGAACGCCTTCGGCCGTCAGAACGAGTCATTCGAGGTCGACCTGGACGTTGTGGGGTTCGACGAACCTATGCACGCCGTGTTCATTCGGGCCCCGCGAGTGGCGAAAGTCCGGCGGGGGAGTGGAGGTTCTTGCGGCCGTGGAGGAGTACCCGGTCATGATTCGGCAAGCCAACATTCTGGCAGTCTCTTTTCATCCGGAACTGACCGGTGACCACCGAATCCATACAATGGTGTTGCAGGCCGCTGAGAACCGGGGTCGCATTAACGGAGAGCGCTGATGTCCGGACATTCCAAATGGTCGACGATCAAACACAAGAAGGGTGCCAAGGACGCTAAGCGTGGCCAGCTCTTCGCCAAACTCGTCAAGATCGTGGAGGTGGCCGCCCGCGAGGGTGGCGGTGACCCGGCCGCCAACGCCACGTTGTCAAACGCCATTGACAAGGCCCGGGCAGCTTCGGTCCCCAACGACAACATCGAGAGGGCGATCAAGCGTGGAATCGGGGAGGTCGAAGGGGCCAACTACGAGGAGATGTACTACGAGGGGTACGCTCCCGGCGGGGTAGCGCTCTACGTGCAGATCTTGACCGACAATCGGAACCGGGCGTCGTCGGACGTGCGAGCCGCTTTCAGCCGGAACGGCGGCAACCTTGGAGAGCCCGGTTCGGTTGCCTATCTCTTCGAGCAAAAGGGCTATTTGCTGGTTGGTGGGAGCGAGGATGAGGTGATGCTGGCCGCCCTGGAAGCCGGCGCAGAGGACGTGCGAGAGTCCGATGGGCTCGTTCGAGGTGATTTGCGCTGCATCGGATTTCGGAACCGTCAAAGGTGCCCTCCGTCAGGCCGGATTGGCGTTGGAAGATGCCGAAGTCACCCAACTGCCCAGCACTACGGTCCCGGTCGACGAGAAGACGGCCCCCAAAGTCCTCCGTTTGATCGACGCTCTGGAAGACCTCGACGACGTCCAGAGTGTCTACTCCAACTTCGACATCGCCGACGACGTCATGGCCGACCTGGCTGCCCGGGACTAGCTCTCGAGCATTCCCGGATCGGCGGGCACATCGACGGCGTGTTCTTCAAGCACGGAGAGCGGGATTATCTCGAGAACCTGTTCATTCGTTGCCGCCAATACCACCGGCGCAGCCACTCCGTCCCGGTGAGCTCGCAGCCAGTTCGCAGCCGTTACACACCACCGGTCGCCGGGCACGAGGCCAGGGAACTGGTAGTGCGGCATCGGGGTGCTGAGATCATTGCCGATGCGCCGCTGATGATCCAGGAACTCGCTCGTGACAACGGCACAGACCGTGTGGCTGCCGAGGTCCTCCTGTCCGGTGTGGCATGAGCCGTCTCGATAGAAACCGGTCAATGGGTCGGTCCCGCATGGTTCGAGTTCGGCGCCGAATACGTTCTGGTTGATCATGCCGTCAGTATTGCCGACGGGGGAGAGGTCTGCAGTTGTGGCGCAGGTGTCACCGTAACCCGAGGGCGATCGTCCTCATCGGATGGAGAGTCGGCAGCGCACCGCGCATTGGCATTAGCGCGTTGGATTCAACTCTGGGCCGGGGCAGAAGTCCGCGATCGAAGATCGCCCGAGATGCCACCCGGTTGGGTGACAAGATCCTGGTTGGTGCTCAACAGGGCGGCGATGTATGAGATTGGTGCGATTGGTTTGGTGGTGTGGGTTGGTGGTTGTTATGGGGTGTTGGGTTGGGGTGGGTGCGCGTCCTTGGGGTTTGAGGAATCGTCGTCGTTGGGGTGGGCTAGTTGGGGTCGATGTCGGTACCCGTTGCGGTGGATGACGACGTGGTGGTGGAACCAGCAGAGGGTGGTGAGGTTGTTGGGGTGGTGGGTTCCGCCTTGTGATCTGGGTTGGATGTGGTGGGGTTGGAGCCGGTAGCGGGATTGGCATCCGTCGGCGGTGCAGGTGCCTCCGTCGCGGTGGAGGATGAACCGTTTGAGTTTGGGGGGGATGGTGCGGGTGGTGGGTCCGACCGTCAGGGGGGTCCCGTTGGGTGCGGTCATCAGGATTTCGACTGATCCGTCACAGAGGATCTGTTCGAGGGTTAACGGTCCAATGCGGGGTCCGACATCGATGGTGGCGCCGGCTTCCCCACCGGTTGTGGCGGCTAGTTGGGCGTCGAGGAAGATCGACACGACCGGTGCGGGCGGGTTTCCTGATTGTCCGGTCCCGTGGAGGGAGTCGTGGGCGATGGAGATGAGGGCGTCGGCGTGTCGTTGGGTTCTGGGGTGGTGGGTGCCGTTGGGGAGGGCCGGGAACTGGTCGGCTCGGGTGGTTAAGGCTTGTTCGAGGAGGCGTCCGTCGATACTGGGGAGTTGCCCCCAGAGTTTGTAGGAGGTTTGATCGAGGGTGGGTTGGATCGATAAGAACCGCTCCCGGTACACCTGCTGCTCGTCGTGCTGTGGTGACCCGTTGGTGGCGGGCCACCATCCTCCGGAGCCCGGTCAGGTCCCATCCCCGGGATCGGGCCACCACCTCGGGGTCGGCGCCGGCGGCGACCAGTCGGGATTCTTCTGCTACCCGATCAAAGGTGACGGTCCCTTCGGCTAGTTCGGTGCCGAGTTGGGGTTGGATTTCGAGCCGCCGTCCGGTTCGGGTGAGCTTGCTGGGCGGTTTCGGGAGCGAGGTCCATCCGGGCGGCGGCCCACTCGGCCAAGGTCCGGGACCCATCCAACAAAGGAACCTGGCGTCGGTCCAGTTCGGTGAGCACCCGCATCTGGGTGGCGCGGATTCGAGCGACGGTGGTTTCGCCTTTGACGAGTACCTGTTCGAGCCGGTCGGTTGTGATCGCGGTAAGTGCTGTCTCCATGACTCAAACATATCGTCCAGGTATGACAAAAACCGTTACACAACACCACCAAACACGGCCACCACCAAAACCCCGGTTGTTGAAGCCCACCCTCTCCGCGTCGCCGCCTCCGGCACCGCCGCGCCTCTCCCCCCAACGCGAGAGGCCAACCCACAACAACCCCACAAGCGGCGGGACGCCAACCACACAACACCCCGGCGGGAAACTTTCCCTTCGATGCAAAAAGACCGCACCCCAGCGAGCCGCTTCCGCAAGCCCCGGGCTGAAACCCCTAGCCCGGGCACCGCACAAGCCCGGCAAACCTAAAGCCTCCACCCTCTCCGCGTCGCCGCCTCCGGCACCGCCGCGCCTCTCTACCCGGCGGGAGAGGCCAACCACACAACACCCAGGCGGGAGGCCATCCGTTTCCGTCGATGCAGGAACGACCGCACAACCATCGGCCGGTGCAACCCCTAACCAGCCCGGGCTTGTCATCAGAAACCCGACAGCGAGCTACGCCGCCCCAAGAGATGAGTTGCACCGGCAGAAGCCCGGAAACCCAAAGCCTCCACCCTCTCCGCTCCGCCGCCTCCGGCAGCGCCGCGCCTCTCCCGCCAGCGGGAGAGGCCAACTTCACAGCACCCAACCTCCGAGGTGGGAACCCATCCGTTTCCTTCGATGCAAAAAGACCGCACGACCATCGGCGGGTGAACTCCCTCAAACCAGCCCAGGCATGTCATCAGAAGCCCGGTAGCGAGTTACGCCGCCCTTCGAGATGAGTTGCACCGGCAGAAGCCCGGAAACCCAAAGCCTCCACCCTCTCCGCTTCGCCGCCTCCGGCAGCGCCGCGCCTCTCCCGCCAACGGGAGAGGCCAACCCTCAAGCACCCAACGTCCAAGCACCCAATCCTCAAGCACCCGATCCTCAAGCACCCGATCCTCAAGCACTAACCCCACAACCACACAGCACCGAACCCCGCAGCACCCAACTCCCAGGCGCGAACCGGCTGCCACCTCGATGCAAAAGGACCACAGCGCCCAGGCGGGAACCGAGGGACCTCCGGACTGAAGGTCTTCGCTTCGGCACCGCAGTGGTCTGCCAGACTAAAAACCACCGCCGTGTCTCGCTCTCCCTCTACACTCTCGTACATATGTTCGTTCTTGGTATCGATCCCGGCCTCACGATCACGGGATACGGATTGATTGCCCCTGGTCCGCGTGCCGTGGTGGCCGGGGTCATCCGCACCAGTCCCCAGACTCCTGTTGCCCAGCGGCTTCTGGAGTTATATCGCGACTTGTCCGCCCTGGTGGCCGAACACCGTCCGGCGGTGGTGGCCATCGAACAGGTTTTCTCGAACCGGAACGTGCAGACGGTTGCCAACGTTGGGCGTGCCTCCGGCGTGGCGATGCTGGTTGCTGCTCAAGCAGGCCTCCAGGTCCACGAGTACACGCCCTCCAGTGTCAAACGGGCTGTGGCCGGCTACGGCAATGCCCCAAAAGAACAGGTCCAGAAGATGGTTGCCCAGCGACTTCGGCTCAGTGAGTTGCCCCGTCCGGCGGATGCAGCCGACGCCCTAGCCGTCGCCCTGTGCCATCTCCAGGGAGCCGCTCTCCTGAAACGAGTGGCGGCCGCCCGATGATTGGCCGCTTGCGGGGGACGCTCGTCTCACTCCGGGCAACCGGAGTAATCCTCGACGTGAGCGGGGTCGGCTACGAAGTAGTGGTCACCCCCCGCACCGTGGCCGATCTTCCCGGAGTCGGGGAGGAAGTCGTGCTCCACACCCACCTGGTGGTGCGGGAGGATGCGATGCTCGTCCATGGCTTCGGCAGTGAGACCGAACGTGACCTATTCCGGATCCTCTTGACTGCTTCAGGGATCGGACCCAAAGTGGCGATGGCCACCCTTGGCGCTCTGCAACCGGACGATTTGCGGCGGGCAATTGCCGCTGAGGATGTCGATGTCCTGACCACCGTGCCCGGGATCGGCAAGCGCGGCGCGCAGAAGATGGTGCTCGAGCTGAAACCCAAAATCACCACAACGGATGCCGAATCGGTGGTTGGGGCGAGTACCGTTTCCCAGGTCCGGGAAGCTCTGGAAGGATTGGGTTACCAGGCGGCCGAGATCCGCGAGGTCCTGGCCCACATCGAACCGGATGCGCCGGTTGCAGATCAACTGCGGCAGGCGCTGCGGAGTCTGGGAAGAGGATGAGAGAAGACCTACTCACACCGGCCGCACTGCCAGACGATGACGTCGTTGAGACCACCCTGCGCCCCCAGTCGATCGAAGACTTCGTTGGCCAAGCCAAACTCAAAGAGCGACTGGCCATCTCGATCGAAGCGGCGCGCACCCTGGTTCGCCCCCTCGATCACGTGCTCCTCTCGGGCCCGCCCGGATTGGGCAAGACCACCATGGCCGGGATTCTGGCCAACGAGATGGGATCACGACTGCGGATTACCTCGGGGCCGGCCCTGGAGCGGCCCGGCGACGTCGCTTCGATCCTGACCAATCTCGACGACGGCGATGTGTTCTTCATTGATGAGATCCACCGTCTGCCGCGAGCCGTTGAAGAGGTCCTGTATCCGGCGATGGAAGACTTCCAGCTCGATATCGTGCTCGGCAAGGGCCCATCGGCTCAGTCGATTCGACTGGATCTGCCGCATTTCACCCTGGTCGGGGCGACGACCCGAAAGGGGAAAGTCGCTGCCCCGCTCCGCGACCGGTTCGGCATCGTCGACAAGCTCGACTACTACAGCCAGGACGAGCTAGGACGAATCGTGCGCCGCTCGGCCGCCATTCTCGGCGTGGAGATCACGGACGATGGAGCCGACCTCATTGCCTTGCGGGGGCGCGGAACGCCCCGGATCGCCAACCGTCTACTCGCCCGGGTCCGCGATTACGCCGTCGCCCGGGCCGATGGAATCGCCGACGGCCCGACTGCCAACGCCGCGCTGGAAGTCTTCGAGGTGGACGCCATGGGCCTCGATAAAGTCGACCGGGAGATCCTCGATGCCATTGTGGTGAAATTCGGTGGGGGACCGGTCGGTCTTTCGACGCTGGCCATCGTCGTTGGGGAAGAACCCGAGACGGTCGAGGACGCCTACGAGCCGTTTCTGCTTCAGAGCGGTCTGCTCAAGCGAACCCCGCGCGGGCGGGTCGCCACCCCGGCCGCTTACATACATCTCGGTCTCGAGCCACCGGCAACTGCCCAGCAGACGCTGCTCGACTAAACGCCTACTCTGCCCTGCAGTGCAGACCTCCGACTTCTCCTATTCCCTGCCGGACGAGATGATCGCCCAGCAACCCATCGAGCCGCGCGACGCAGCTCGATTGCTCGATGCGCGCGATATGACTGACCACACGTTTCGCGACCTGGCCGATCTGCTCCTGCCCGGCGATCTCGTCGTCGTCAACAACACTCGAGTGAGAGCAGCCCGCCTCTACGGCAAGAAACGTGACAGCGGGGGAGAGGTCGAAATCCTGTTGCTCCGAAACACTGCCGGTAGCCACTGGGAGGCGCTCGTCAAGCCCGCCCGGCGCATCAGGCCGGGCGTCATCCTCGACCTCGGGGCACTATCCGCCGAGGTTGTCGCCGCTCACACGGGCGGCGTCTTCGCACTTGATCTCATGGTCGCGGCCGGATCTGACATTGACCGGGTCATCGCCCGGGATGGGGAGACGCCCTTGCCTCCCTACATTCGCGAGCCCCTCCGGGATCCGGAGCGATATCAAACGCTTTTCGCCGATCGAGTTGGATCGGCCGCGGCGCCAACGGCCGGCCTCCACTTCACGGATAGGGTTCTTCGGTCCTTGGAGACAAGGGGCATCGACCTGGGTGCAGTCGAATTGGAGGTTGGACTGGACACGTTTCGGCCGATTGGCGTTGACCGGATCTCCGATCATGTCATGCACGCGGAACGCTATTCCGTGCCGGTCGATACCGCAGCTGCGATCACGAGCACGCGCCGTCATGGCGGACGGGTCGTTGCCATTGGGACGACCGTGGTGCGGACCCTGGAAGCAGCTTTCGATGGGCGGGAGGTGACAGCCGGTGATGGCGCAACCGACTTGTTCATCACTCCTGGTTATCGTTTCGGGATCGTAGATCTCCTGGTTACCAATTTCCACGTCCCTGCTTCGACGCTGGTTGTGCTGCTCGCGGCTTTCATGGGGTCCACTTGGCGAACCGCCTACGTCAGCGCGCTGAGCCGGGGCTACCGATTCCTGTCTTTCGGCGACGCGATGCTGGCGGAACGGAAGTCATGACTGAACCGGTCTTCCATCGGATAGCGGCCACCGATGGAAAGGCTCGCGCCGGGACGCTCACCACTCCGCATGGTGACGTGGCGACACCCAGTTTCATGCCGGTCGGAACCCGGGCGGCGGTGCGGGCTATCGATTCGAGGGATCTCGTCGAGGTCGGCGCCCAGATGGTGCTGGCCAATACCTACCACCTGATGTTGCGACCGGGAGCCGACGCCGTTGCCAAACTCGGTGGACTACACGCCTTCATGGGTTGGAACGGAGCCATGCTCACCGACTCTGGCGGCTATCAGGTCTTTTCTCTGGAGCCACGCATCGACGAAGAGGGAGTTGCATTCCGTTCCACCTACGACGGAACTCCGGTGAAAATCACCCCTGAGGAGGCCGTCAGGATCCAGGAGAACCTGGGCGCCGACGTTGCCATGGTGCTGGATGTCTGTATCGGGTTACCTGCGCCCCGCCCGGACGTGGAGGCAGCAATGGAACGAACCCTGCGCTGGGCCGCCCGGGCGCAGGCTGCGCACTCGAGACCAGACCAGGCGTTGTTCGGGATTGTGCAGGGTGGGATCGACGATGAGTTGCGCGCCCGCAGCGCCGCAGCCACGGCGGCCTTGGGATTTGCCGGTTTCGGGATCGGTGGTTTGTCCGTGGGAGAGTCGGCTGAGGACCGAAATCGCTCCATCGATGCTGTGGTCGGCGAACTTCCCGCCGACAAACCTCGGTACACGATGGGACTCGGGGATTCGGAAGGTGTACTCGACGCGGTGGCGCGCGGCGTCGACCTCTTCGACTGTGTTTGGCCGACCCGGTTGGCCCGGCACGGACGGGTACTGACCCCGGACGGCGATTTCAACCTGAAGCGATCCGAACACCGCCTCTCGGAACTCCCTCTGCAAGAAGGGTGCCCGTGCCTGACCTGTTCCACGTACACGCGCGCCTACCTGCGCCATCTCCTCAACACACGCGAACTCAGCGTTCACCGTCTGGTCACGGTGCACAATCTCACCTACACGCTGCGGCTCATGGAGGACGCGCGATCGGCCATCGCCGGTCGCCGGTTTGCCGACTTCCATGCCGCAACCGTTGCCCGCAGACTTTCACCCAACCCGGGTTAGTGGCTACCATGTCATCCGGCCCGCGCCACGCGGGCTGCCATTTCGAAGAGGGTGTTCTCCGTGATTCTTTTACAAGCAGATGCCGCGGCCGGGAACCAGTATTCATCACTGATCTTCCTGGCCCTCCTGGTGGCCATGTTCTACTTCCTGCTCATTCGCCCCCAGCGAACGCGGGCCAAGAAACAAGCCGAGATGTCGTCATCGCTGCAGATTGGGGACAGGGTGCAGACGTTTGGCGGCGTGCACGGCATCGTGGATTCCATGGATGACGACTCGGTCGTTCTGCGGATCGAAGACGGCAAGATGCGCATCTCCCGAAGAGCCATCGGGTCCAAGATCAGCGACCAGGACTGAGAAGTGCGCAAGCATCTCATTCCGCTGCTTGTGATCGTGGCGATAGCCTGGGGAGGTGGCGCAGCCGCCCTGGCCTTCGGTGTGACGCCCGTGCTCGGCCTCGACCTGAAAGGCGGCACGTCGGTGACGCTTCGGGCTCCCGACGGCACCGATCCTGAGGTGCTCCAGAAGGCCGTTGAGGTTATGCAGCGGCGAATCGAGAGCTTTGGGAGCGTTCAAGAACCTGAGATCCAAATCTCGGGCGACTACAACGTGATCGTTCAATTGCCGGGCGTTACCGACCGCGAACGGGCCTTGGATGCCATAGGGCAAACGGGCGAATTGTCCTTTCGGCCCGTCCTCGAGTCCAGTTTCCTCGTCAGCCCCCTCCTCATTCCCGACCTCACCGAGTTGACCACCACGACCACCGCAGCGGGCGAAACCACCACGACTACCGCCGGCGGTGAAACAACCACGACGACGGAGCCTGCCCCAACGACGACCACCACCTTGCCGCCGGGAGTCGATCCCAGCACCGGTTTGACCATCGAGGACGACCCCTCCCAAGAAGCATGGTTGGCGGAGTACGCCGAAGACGGGACGGTGTTGCAGGTCTATCACGTTGGTCCATCGCAGCTCAGTGGAGCCGAACTCGACAGCGCCCTGGCCGGTTTTGCAGGCGGAACCAGTTCCATCGCTCAATGGCAGGTGCAACTCGATCTGTCCAACGAGGGTGCCGACAAGTTCCAGGCGTTGACCAAAGCGGCCGCCTCGTATCCGTTAGGGGATGTCCGGAGGCAGATCGCGATCGTGCTCGATGGTGAGGTGGTCTCGGCGCCGCAGGTGAACAACGATGTCGACCCGAACGTTGGAATCAGCGGTGGATCGGCCGTTATCACGATGGGTTCCGGAGAA
This sequence comes from uncultured Actinomycetota bacterium, assembly GCA_963718995.1. Taxonomy (GTDB): domain Bacteria; phylum Actinomycetota; class Acidimicrobiia; order Spongiisociales; family UBA4744; genus UBA4744. Next base: position 227,560 of record CAVRAP010000020.1, on the reverse strand, counting down.
AACCAGCAGCAAGAGGCGCAGGACCTGTCGGTCGTGCTTCGGTACGGTTCGCTGCCGGTGTCCTTTGAGCGCGATCAAGTCCAGAACGTCTCGGCCACGCTCGGCGCCGACTCGCTCAATGCGGGACTCGTGGCAGGCGCGGGAGGGTTGATTCTGGTAGCTCTGGCCGTTGTCCTGTACTACCGCGCACTTGGATTGGTAACCGTGATCGGCTTGAGCGTATTCGGGTCACTGCTCCTGCTGGTCATTGGAGTGCTGAGCCAATACATCGGCACCACGCTCACCCTGGCCGGGGTGACGGGAATCATCGTCTCCATTGGTATCACCGCCGATTCATACATCGTGTTCTTTGAACGTATCAAGGAAGAGATCCGGGCCAAGCGATCGCTCAACGCAGCCGTGGAAGAAGGCTTCGCTCGACGCCTTTCACACCATCGTTACGGCCGACACGGTCTCGCTGCTCGCCGCCATTCTCTTGTGGTTACTCGCCGTTGGACCGGTGAAAGGCTTTGCCCTGACTCTGGGGATTGCCACCGTGTTGGACATCATCGTGGCGTACTACTTCACCAAGAACGCGGTTTGGATCATTGCCCGCACACGACTCGGACATGGGGGATGGTTCAGTATTGAAGGGGCCAGCGGACGCAAGGTCCGTGAGGTGACCTCATGAGTGTGTTTGGTCGCCTCTATCGGGGTGAAACCACGTATGACTTCATTGGAGCCCGTCGAACCTTCTTCAAGATATCGGCCGTCCTGGTGCTTGCCTCGGTCCTGAGTTTGGCTATTCAGGGACTGAACCTCAGCCTCGATTTCCGCGGCGGGGTGGCCGTCGAAGCAAAGAACCCGGCCGGCGCCGAGGTGGCCGACGTGCGGGCTGCACTTGCTCCCCTGGGCCTTTCCGATGCCCGCATTCAAGTCCTCGCCGACGGGCAGGAATTCCGGGTCCAAACGGAGGCACTCGATCCCGACGAAGCAGATGCCTTTGTACAGGCCGTGGCGGAAGTAGCTGGCACAGAAGTTTCCGAGACGAACGTCGACGAAGTCGGGCCCACGTTTGGCGCACAAATCGCCGAACGGGCGGTGCTGGCATTGGTGGTCTTTCTGGGAGCCGTCATTCTGTTCATGTCCTGGCGGCTCGAATGGAAGATGGCTCTCAGCGGAATCGTGGCACTCTTCCACGATCTCATCATTACGTTCGGGGTCTATTCCATCACCGGATTCGAGGTGACGCCGGCAACGATCATTGCTGTGCTGACCATTCTCGGCTACAGCCTGTACGACACCGTGGTCGTATTCGACAAAGTGCAGGAAAACGTGGAGTCCGCTGATCGGGTGACTTTCACCGATATCGTCAACAGGTCCATGAACCAGGTGTTGATGCGATCGGTCAATACATCGCTGACCAGCCTTCTTCCGGTGGGCAGCCTCCTGTTCGTCGGTTCGTTCCTTCTCGGAGCCCGGACGCTGCTCGAGTTTGCGCTCGCTCTCTTCGTCGGCATCGCGATCGGGACCTACTCGTCGGTCGCCGTGGCCTCACCGTTGCTGGCGAACTGGAAAGAACGCGAAGATGAGTGGGTGAGGATTCGGAAACGGCTCGCCCGCGTATCAGAGGATGCCGTTCGCCCGGTTTCGCAGGCCCAGCCAACTGCCGATCGGACTCGTCCCCGCACCGTAACGGGAGCTACGCCGCGACCACCCAAGAAACGTCGCCGCTAGGTATCTCGAAGCGCCGGATCGTCCGGATTCGCGGCTCGGAGTACAATCCTGCAGGTGCATACACCTACCTACGCCGAACTGGTCCGAGACGTGCCCGACTTCCCCGAGTCCGGAATCCTGTTCAAGGACATAACTCCCGTGCTGGCCGATCGTCAGGCTTTCACCGCTTTGATCGACGATCTGGCCGAGCCTTTCGCCGGGAGAATCGACAAGGTTGCCGGGATCGAAGCCCGCGGATTTATCCTCGCCACCCCGGTCGCTGAGGCTCTCCGCACAGGGTTCATCCCCATCCGCAAACCGGGCAAACTTCCGTGGAAAGTGGTCCGCGAGGAATATGAGCTCGAGTACGGCCGCGATGCCCTGGAGATCCATGAAGACGCCGTGAATCCCGGGGACCGGATTCTGGTGGTCGATGACGTCCTGGCAACGGGCGGTACCGCCGCTGCGGCAGTCCGTCTCCTGCGGCGCCTGGGTGCAGAAGTAGTCGGCGTTGCGGTGTTCCTCGAATTGGGGTTCCTCGACGGGAAGTCGGCGTTGCGGGATGTCGAACTGCACTCGTTGGTGAACTATGACGGCGGCTGAGCCGACGATCCGACCCGACGACGCAGTCGTGGCCGAGCTCGCGCCCATCCTGGCCGCTTTTCGAACGCACTATCCGGCGGCTTCCGAGGGGACCATCCATCAGGCCTACGCCCTCGGCCAGAAGATGCATCTTGGTCAGTTCCGCAAGACTGGGGAGCCGTATATCAGCCATCCCCTGGCCGTAACCCAGATCCTTGCCGACTACGGACTGGATGCCGACACCCTGGCGGCGGCTCTGTTGCACGACACCGTGGAAGATACCGACGTCACCCTCGAAGAGGTTGAAGCGGCGTTCGGTTCAGAAGTCGCCCGGATGATTGATGGTGTCACCAAACTGGATCGCATTCGCTTTGGAACGCGAGAAGAAGCACAAGCAGCGACTATTCGAAAAATGGTGGTTGCCATGGCGCAGGACGTACGTGTCCTGCTCATCAAGCTGGCCGACCGGTTGCACAACCTCAGGACCATCGACCCCCTGCCGTCGGAGAAGCAGGAACGCATCGGCAGGGAGACGCTCGAGGTCTACGCGCCGCTGGCCCATCGGCTCGGCGTCCAGGAAATCAAGCACGAAATGGAGGATCGCTGTTTCGCGATTCTTTACCCGAAACGGCACCTCGAAATCGACGCACTTCTGGCGCAGCGGGCCCCCGAGCGTGACGCGCAGATACGGGCGGCCGTCGATCATGTCAAGACCTTGCTGCGCGAGGCTGCCATTCGCGCCGAGGTCACCGGGCGGCCGAAGCACCACTACTCCATCTATCGCAAGATGGTGACAACCGGGTTGCCGTTCGAGAAGATCCACGACCTGATCGGGATCCGGGTCATTGTCGACGACGTCCGCGATTGTTATGCGGCGCTGGGGCTCATCCACTCTGTGTGGCCACCCGTGCACGGCCGCTTCAAGGACTACATCGCGATGCCGAAGTTCAACCTGTACCAGAGCCTGCACACGACGGTAATCGGTCCGGATGGGAAACCGCTCGAAGTGCAAATGCGTACCGAGGAAATGCACCAGAGGGCCGAGTTCGGCATCGCCGCGCACTGGCGCTACAAGGAGGGCATCTCCGACGATGATCTGCCGTGGATGGCAGATCTCCGGTTCCTGCAGGACGAATACGCCGATCCCAACGAGTTCCTCGCCAGCCTAAAGCTCGATCTCTACCAGGACGAGGTGTTCGTGCTCACGCCTGGTGGTGATGTGAAGACCTTGCCGCGCGGGGCAACACCGGTCGATTTCGCCTACACCGTCCACACCGAGGTGGGACATCGATGCGTTGGCGCCAAGGTCAACGGCCGGTTGGTCACGCTTGGCACCCGTCTGGAATCGGGTGACATCGTCGAGATCGTGACCTCGAAAGCCCAGGACGCCGGACCGAGCCAGGACTGGCTGAGTTTTGTGCGTACGACCCGGGCCAAGGCCAAGATCCGGCAGTGGTTCACGAAGGAGCGCCGTGAAGCGGCGTTGGTCGACGGGCGCGAGCATCTGCTCAACGCGTTGCGGAAGGAACGGCTCGGGTTGACGGCCGCAGCCCGTGATGCGCTGCTGATCAGAGTCGGGGAGCAACTTGGCCTTTCAGACCTGGATGCGGTCTTCGTGGCGGTAGGCGAGGGAACCATCGGAGCCGCCACGGTCGCCGGCCGGGTTGCCAGATTGGCGAGACCCGACGACACCCTCGCCGACGAAAACGTACTCCCCGAGATGCCACGCGAGCGGCCGAGCCATACCGGTACCGGTGTGATTGTTGAGGGCCTCGATGATGTGTGGGTACGTATCGCCCGTTGTTGCGCGCCGGTACCGGGCGATGACATCGTCGGGTTCGTCACGGTCGGACGAGGGGTTTCCGTCCACCGGTCGGATTGCACCAACATTGAGGCCATGGGCGACCGGACCGAGCGCATGATCGATGTCGATTGGGCTCCCGAGCGAGTTGGGCGTTTCTCGGTATGGATCCAGGTGGAGGCTCTCGATCGCCCCAAACTGCTCCGTGACGTGACCTCGCTGATCTCCGATATCGGCGGAAATATTCTCGCCTCTTCATCGTCGGTTGGTCGAGACCTGGTCGCCATGCTTCGCTACGAGATCGAACTGGGTGATCCCGGTCAGGTCGACACCATGGTGGCTTCGTTGCGAGCGGTGGATTCCGTCTTCGATGCCTACCGATTGGTGCCACGCGCTACGTAACGAGCGCATCAAGAGCCGAGGCTGGTCTTCCGAAAGCTCTGCATGCCAGATGTGCGCGTCCAAGGGCAGATAACTAGTCAGTCAGGGTTTCTTCGGATAGCCATGGAGTCTGGGGCTCGAAAAGCCGATCTATCCTTCATGAAGAAGATTTCTGCCCGCCTGGCACGTGAGGATGGCTTCACCCTGGTCGAAGCTCTGGTGGCCGTTTCACTGTTGACCATCGCCATTGTACTCACCATCACCCCGGTGCTGGCCGGCTTCGACGTCCTCAGCGAAGCCAAAGTAGCCACTATCGCCTCCAATCTTGCCCAAGCCCGGGTCGAGGAGATTCGCTCTCTCAGATATGGGGACCTTGGTTTTCCGCTCGGGGTGCCGGAGGGCATTCTGGCGGCCAGTGAAACCGTGACCGCCCAGAACATCGACTTCATCATCACCACCGACGTCAAATACTTCGGCAGCGTCAACGGGGAAGGCGAAAAGGTCATCGAGCAGGGCGGCGACGGCGTGCAGGGCCTGCCCGATTTGGGCATCAATTACAAGGAAGTGACCGTTACCGTTTCTCACCATGCCGGAGCGATCCGGCCGGTCGTGATGCAAACGATCGTGGCGCCCCCCAACATCGCCGCTCACGACGGGAAAGCAAACGTGATCGTCGAGCTGATCAGGGAAGAGCCGGCCGGCAAGGTTGCCAGCCCGGTTGCATATCCCCAGGTGTTCCTGGTCAGGGACACTTCTCCCTTCATCCCCTTTGGCGGGACCCTGGCCTCCTCGCAGATCTTTGCTGGTGTGCCCGCCAGCGGGACCGGCGCAACCGACTATTACTACCACGCTCGGCTCGGAGCGACCCTCACATCGTACGAGGCGGCCGGCGGCTGGCGGATTCATCCGATCGACATCGACATCGAGACCGACCGGGTCCACATGGGCCCGACCGAGACTGCCACCGTACCGCTGCGGATCTACCGGCCGGCCAATATCGAGGTCCGCCTCTTCGACGATGCCACGTCCTTGCCGGTCACCGGTGACGCCACCTTGATTCTCGACTATGACGGGGGTGGCTCGGCAACCTTCACCCAGGCCTCGCCTGAATGGGATGGCAGCGGATGGCTGGTTACCAATCTCGACGGGGCACCGGTTGTGCCGGGCACGTTCACTTTCACCGCATCGGCGTTCGGTTACTTAGCCCAGACTGATGCCGACGTGGTCGTCCCGGTCGATTACCCCTTCGACCCCCACCATGTGCAGGCGTTCAGCCTGGAACCAGCTTCGGGGTCCCAAGTTCTGGTGACCGTCGTGGATGAACTGGGGAACCCAGTTGCCGCAGCCGATGTGACCTTTTCGGACCTCTTGCCACTTGGTGGTCCCTCCATCACGATCCAGACCGATCTCACCGGAGTGGCCAGCTACTTCTTCGACGATTCGGTGGAGGCCGTCGACTGGCAAGTCGACTCGGGTTTCCACGACCCTAGCGCCAAGAATCACCTCAATCTCAATGATCCGGTCGAGTACCTGAATGTGACTTTGAATTCTCCGGCTACTTCCGGTCTCATCACATTCCATGGCAACGTCGGATGGGTGCAGTATTTCCATTACCGTCCTGCCGGAGGAGCGCCCGACGACTGGATCGACGTTTACCCGAACGCATTGGGGGAGGCGTCGGTGACGGTCGATCCGGGATCGTGGGACGTTGAGAAAGTGTGTGTGAAGCTGCGGGGAAATGGGAATCCATTCTCTCGATCTGCGACCATCAACGTGCCGGCCAACGGCACCGTGTTCTGGTCGTCCTCGAGTTCAACCAAGTGTCCGGCGCCATGATGCGCATGCTGAAATTCCTCCACAACGATCAGCGGGGCGTGACCCTCACCGAGCTGGCGGTCACCGTCGTGGTCATGGGCATCGCCCTGGCTTCGCTCACCTCCCTGCTGATGGGCTTCTTCAACAACGTTGAAACCCAGCTGGCTTTGAGCGATGCCGAACGCGAGGTGCGCCCGGTCATCCGCGAGATGGTGGTCGAGCTCCGACAAGCTGTTCCGCCATCCGGAGCCGCCACGGCGGTACCCGTCCTGGAAATGGCCTGGAACAAGCTCACTTTCTTCAGCGACCGGCTCCCGCTCGACGGTCTTCCCGAGAAGCACATCTACGAGTTGATCAACTGCACGAATGGCAACAACGGAGGATCCTGCGATCTGCAACGGACGGTGGTCAAAGCCGATCCGGCCTCGGTGCCACCCCTGTTCACTTACGCGCTCAACGATGTGCAGCGTCAAGAGGTCCTCCTCACCGCAGTGCTGGCCGATCCCTACCTCACCAGCGGACCGCTCTTTCACGGGGTGCGCTGGGTGGGGACCCCTGCGGCACGGACGACGATCGCCGCTTGCGACCCGGTGAGTCGCTGCAAGTTCCCGTTGGTCGTCATCGATCTCCGGGTCAATCCCAGCGTCAAGGAAAACCCCGGTGACTATGAGATCCATGAAGAAGTGAGGTTGCGTAATGCGCCGGCTTCGTAACGATTCGGGCCTGGCGTTGGCCACCGTGCTGGTGACCATTCTCATGCTCAGCATGTTCACCGCCCTGTTGCTGCGCCAAGCGGTCACCCAGCGGCAACAATCTGAGTTTCAGGCCCGCGAGGATGTGGTTGTGGCGGGAGCCGAGGCCATGTTGGAGCGGTATGCAGCCAAGCTGACAGTAGATCCGCTGTACTTCATCCACTGGGTGGATGAAGGCGAGCACGCCCGCGTGTGCGACAAGCCCGCTTCGGCCGGGTACGGTCAACCGGCCGTCCAACCCGGCAAGGCCTGGCCTTGGAGCGATTGCGAAGTTTGGACATACGAGGACCCGGACCGTGACGGAGATGGCAATCCCGATCTGTACTGGTACGTCCACCCGGTTCTTGACGGGACTGTGGCCGCCGCTCGCGACGATATCGGAGTGTTGCTAGAGGTCTCCCCGCCCGGCGCGGGCCCGCTCGAAGTGCTGGTGGTCGGGAAGAGGGGCGATTGGGTACACCGGCGTGCCATCTCGGCAACCATTCAGGCAACCGCTCTATCCGAGTTCTATCGAGTTACCGAGAACGATCTGAATTACGGTGCGAATCGGACGACCTGGGGCCGGGTCTATTCGGGCGGTCACGTCAACTACGGAGCAAACGGCGAAGCTCACGCGGATGTGTTTGCAGAGGACAAGATCACCAGTCCGCCGGACTGGGAGGACGGAGCCGAAGGGTGGGAGACGACCCCCAGCGGGTCGTACAACGACATTCGCGACGCCTTTCCGCAGCCGCTCGATTTCAATGACTTCTGGGACGATCTCGACACCCTCAAAGCGGCAGCGTGTGGCGGTGGGTTGTGCCTTGACGACGCGGACGCCGAAGGATGGCGCATTCATCCCTTCGTGACCGGTGGCGTCGGAAAACTTGAAATATGCAAGAACACCAACAACCACAATGAGACATGGTGGTGGACCAACGGCAACGATGCCGAATGGAACAGCGCCAGTTGCTGGACGGAAGACGTTCCCGCCAACGGTGTGGTGTGGGCGAACCGTGACGTGGTGATCGGCGATCGAAATTTCTGGAGCGGTGACTTCAACGATCGTATTCTGGGAGACGGATTTAGCGAGGCGATTCTGAAAGGATCACTCACCGTCTACGCCGGATCGGTGACGGACAAGAAGAATCTGATCCTGAATGCAGACACCACGTACGACGATCCCAACTCGGTCGATACGCTCGGGTTGATTGCGTCCGATGAGGTCATCATCAACGGGGAGGCAACCGGCGCGGACAAGAAGTTCTACATTAACGCCGCTCTCCTCGGTCAGTACAACAAATGGCGGGCCCATGGGCTGACGCCGTCCGGATCGACGCTGTACACAAAGGGGTCGATCGCCACCCGCGACACCGGGGCGATCTCGGGCGCCTTTCCCTACGCCGAGTACGGTTTCGACGAGCGATTCAAGTACCTGCGCCCACCGTTCTTCCCGCTGCTCGTGAACGACTGGTCCTACGAAGACTGGACCGAGTTGCCGCTGCCGGACTGGGCGAAACCGTAGGAGACCGTTGGGCCGGTCCCGGCTGAACTACGCTGACCCCGATTTCACATCGGGAGGGGTTCTTTTGCTGATCGCCACCAAATCGTTGTGGCTGGCCGAAACCAACTGCTGGGTCATAGCCCCCGAGGCGGGGGGACCCGGGGTTCTGATCGACGCCCCACCTGATCCGGCTGGCGTTCTTGATCTGCTGGCTGAACACAGGGTGACACCGGTGGCTTTGCTGCTGACCCACGGACATATCGATCACACCGGTGGCGCGGGGATCGTCGTCGGCGCGACCGGGATCGATGCCTACGTGCATCCCGATGACGATTACCTCACTTTGGATCCGCTCGGACAGTTGCGCATGCTCTTCGGCATGGTTCCGGCGGGCGATTTCTCGCCCCCGATCCATCGGCTGTCGCTGCACGACGGCCAGGGCCTCAGTCTGGCGGGTATCGACCTCGAGGTCTTGCATACCCCCGGCCACACCCCCGGTCACTGTTGCTTTTTGATCCGGCAGGAGGGCGTACTGTTTTCCGGCGATCATCTTTTCGCCGGATCGATCGGCCGCACCGACCTGCCCGGTGGCAATCACGACAAGCTGATGGAAAGCATGCGAAGCAAAGTGCTGCCACTCGACGACGAGGTGCAGGTGTATCCGGGTCACGGGCCCACGACTACCCTGGCCCGTGAACGCCGCACCAATCCTTTTCTACAAGAGTTGATCTGAATGACGTTTCGCGCACCAAAAGGCACCGACGACCTCCTTCCGCCCGCCTCCCATATCTGGCGGAAACTGTTGTTGTCCTGGGAAGACTGGGCAGCCCGCTACGGCTACGACCTGGTACAGACCCCGATCTTCGAAGCCACGGACGTATTCGCGCGAGGTGTTGGGGAGGGGACCGAGGTCGTCGAGAAGCAGATGTACACCTTTGAAGACAAAGGCGGACGGTCTTTGACGCTCCGTCCCGAGGGGACCGCCCCCGTGGTCAGGGCATTCCTTGAAGCCGGTGCAGAGGGCACCCTGAAAGGAGCGTACTCAGGCCCCATGTTCCGATACGAGCGACCGCAAGCGGGACGCCGCCGCCAGTTCTATCAGGTTGGCGTTGAATACCTCGGCTCGCGGGCCGCGGCCGCCGACGCCGAAGTGATCGAACTGGGATACCGGTACCTGATGGACGCGGGGGTGCCGGGATTGAGCGTTCAGGTCAACTCGATCGGCGATGCCGAATGCCGGCCTGCGTACCTCGAACTCCTCACCGCCTACCTGGAGATGCATCGCGACGTGCTGTGCGACGACAGTCTGCGCCGGCTCGAAACTAACCCCATGCGAGTGCTCGACTGTAAGATCTGTTCCCCCTTGCTCCTGGATGCGCCTGCTCCGGCAGATCATCTTTGTGCCGATTGCGCTACCCACCACCAAACGGTGCTGGCCATCCTCACCCGGCTCGAGGTCCCTTTTGTCGCAGCCCCCCGCCTGGTGAGAGGCCTCGACTACTACGAACGCACCGCCTTTGAGTACGTGGCAACCGACCTGGACGCCGCTCAGAACGCAGTGGGCGGTGGGGGTCGCTACGACGGGTTGGCGGAGTTATTGGGGGGACGGCGGGTTCCCGGGGTCGGTTTCGCCCTCGGACTGGACCGAATTGTCTTGACGGTCGAATCTGAAGAGGAAAAGAAGCCGCTCGACCTTTTCGTGGTCGTGGCAGGGGAGCGGTACCTCGAGGCGGTACGGTTCGTTTCCGACTTGCGGCGGCGGGGGTTGCGGGTGGACATGGATGTTGAGGGCCGCTCTGTCAAAGCCCAGTTTCGGGCAGCAGACCGCAGGGGAGCGGCTGGAGCTCTGGTGGTCGGCGACGAGTGGACCGAGAACCGGGTGGTCGCCAAGGACCTGACCAGTGGTGTTCAAGAGATCATTTCGACTGAGGAGGTTGAAGCATGGGCCCAACGGCTGTAGGCGGCGAGCAGCCGTTTCGAACTGCATACGCAGCCGACCTTTCCGAGGCGAAGGTAGGCGAACGAGTCCGCCTGGCCGGTTGGGTGGCGAGACGCCGCGATCAGGGGGGCGTGTACTTCTTCGATCTCCGCGATGCTTCCGGTTTGGTGCAGGTACTGATCGACCCTGGCGACGTGCCGGACGCTCGCGACCTGCGGATGGAGTTCTGCATCACCGTCGAAGGTACGGTGCAACTCCGCCCGGAAGGTATGGAGAATCCGGATATGGCGACCGGGCGAGTCGAGCTTGCGGCCGATCAACTCGAGGTCCTGAGCAGGTCAGAGCCCCTTCCGTTCATCATCGACGATCGAGCCGAAGCAGATGAGCGGCTCCGTTTGGAGTATCGCTACCTGGACCTCCGGCGACCGCGCATGGCGAACAACCTCCGGGCCAGGTCCCTGGCTGCGGCGGAGATGCGGAGCGTTTTGCACGAACGCGGGTTTCTGGAGGTGGAAACCCCCACGCTGATTCGCTCCACTCCGGAGGGCGCCCGGGACATGCTGGTGCCGAGCAGGCTCCGCCGCGGCGACTTCTACGCGTTGCCTCAATCCCCGCAGCTCTTCAAGCAGTTGCTGATGGTCGGGGGCGTCGACCGGTACTACCAAATTGCCAGGTGCTACCGCGACGAAGACTTCCGGAGCGATCGCCAGCTCGAATTCACCCAACTAGACGTTGAGGGAGCATTCTGGGGTCGAGAAGGCGTCTTCGACACATTCGAAGCTGTCGTGCAAGCCGTCGTCAAACGGCTGCGGGGGATCACCCTGGACGTGCCGTTTGCCCGACTGACCTACGCCGAAGCCTTGCTCCGCTACGGAACCGACAAGCCGGACGCCCGTTTTGGCATGGAGATCTCCGATCTCTCGGTCGTTTTTGCGCACACGGAGTTTCGGGCGTTCTCGGCCACGCTCGAGGCCGGGGGAGTGATCCGTGCACTGAATGCCGGACAGCAGGACATGTCCCGATCTCAGCTGGATGGCTTGGCTACGAGGGCAAAGGAACTGGGCGCCAAAGGGCTGGTTTCGGCCGTGGTTGAGGATGGTGGAACGCTGCGTTCCCCTACGGCGAAGTTCCTATCGGAAGCCGAAACTGCCGGGGTCATCGAGCAGCTGTCTGGTCAACCGGGCGATCTCCTGCTGCTGGTCGCCGATACGGCCCCGATTGCCGCCCACGTGCTCGGGCAATTGCGCCTCCAGCTCGGCAAACCCGCCGGCCACGACGAACTGAACTTTCTCTGGGTGATCGACTTCCCCGTGTTCGATGAAGTGGAGGGGGGCGGCCTGGCACCTTCCCATCATCCGTTCACGGCGCCCGTCGATCTGACCGAGATGCCGCGAACGACCTCGCACGGCGATTGCCAAGGCATACGACCTCGTTCTGAACGGCAGCGAACTCGGTTCCGGCTCGGTCCGGATCCACGACCCCGCTGTTCAGCAAGAGGTATTCGAGATACTCGGCATCTCCGCGGAAGAAGCAGAGCGGCGGTTCGGATGGTTCGTCAAGGCGTTGCGATTTGGGACACCCCCGCATGCCGGCTTCGCGCTCGGGGTGGACCGCTTCCTGGCGATCCTGCAACAGGAAACGAGCATTCGCGATGTCATTCCCTTCCCCAAGACCCAGACGGGTCTCGATCCGATGACCGGATCACCCACTGCGGTAGATGCGACGCAATTGGCCGAACTGGGCATCGAACTGCGCGTCGGCCTTGATCCGGAGGATCCGGATCCGGAAGATGGATGACCTCTTCGCCGCACATCGCGAGGCGCGTCAGGCCGAAATAGCCCCTCTGGCCACCCGTATGAGGCCCCGTAACCTCGACGAAATCGCCGGACAGACTCACCTCGTAGCGGCGGGCTCAGCGTTTCGAACCATGATCGAAGCAGGGCGGCCGGTCTCGATGATGTTGTGGGGACCGCCCGGCACCGGCAAGACCACGTTGGCCCGTCTGGTGGCCGCCCAATCGGAGGCCCACTTCGTGCAACTTTCCGCAACATCGGCGGGTGTCAAAGACGTACGCGACGTTCTCGCCGGAGCTCGCCGACGGTTGGGAGAGGAAGATCGGCGCACGGTTCTCTTCCTCGACGAGATCCACCGATTCAGCAAATCGCAGCAGGACGCGCTCCTGCCCGGGGTCGAGGACGGGACGCTGGTCCTGGTCGGTGCGACGACGGAGAATCCTTTCTTTGAGGTCAACTCACCCCTCATCTCCCGTTCGACGCTGTTTCGATTGGAGGGACTCAAAGCGGAGGCGGTGATCGGTCTCATCGACCGGGCTCTGGCCGACGCGGCGCGGGGTCTGGGAGCGTTCGGCCTGAGCATCGACGACCAGGCCAGGACGGCGCTTGCCGAACGATGCGGGGGAGACGCTCGACTGGCGTTAAATGCCCTGGAGATGGCGGCCTTCCTGGCTCGGTCCGCGGATAACCACATCACGTTCGAACATGTTGAAGAAGCGCTGCAGCGGCGCATCGTCCGCTATGACAAGACGGGCGATCAGCACTATGACGTGATTTCTGCGTTCATCAAGAGCATGCGTGGTTCTGATCCAGACGCTTCGCTGTACTGGCTGCACACCATGATCGAGGCAGGCGAAGACCCTGAGTTCATTGTCCGGCGCATGATCGTGTTCGCCTCCGAAGATATCGGCTTAGCCGACTCGCAGGCACTGACCATCGCCGTGACTGCCGGTCAAGCCCTTGCTTACGTTGGTCTGCCGGAAGCGGCCTTCGCTCTCAGCCAGGCCACTCTGTATCTCGCTACGGCACCAAAGTCTGACTCGGTGAAGACGGCCATGGGAGCCGCCCGCCAAGCCATCGGCGATGCGTCCGGTGCCGAGGTCCCGATCCACCTCCGCTCCAGCGGGTATCAGGGAGCCGCCCTGCTCGGGCATGGCGACGGCTACCGGTATCCCCACGATCATCCCGATCACATCGTTCCCCAGCAATACCTCCCCGACGAATTGGCCGGGACGATTCTGTTCCATCCGAACGAGCAGGGTTCCGAAAATGAGATCTCTACCCGACTTGCCGAAATCGACCGGCGCACGGGGAGGAGCGGCAGATAGCACCTGCCGATCGAAGGGCTTCCTCACCGCTTAGCTAGCGAGGTCGGACAGTTTCGCCACCGGCAATCCCTGTTTCTTGAGCTGAGCAGGCAAGAACTGTTATGCCTTGCGGAGTACTCCCTTGATGCGGTGCTTGAAACGGTCGGACAGGCGGGACGCAAACCAGTTTCTCAACCTCTCTCTGAGGAACATGAAGGGGGCAACTCCCCGGGCGAAGAGGCTGGTCGGAACGGCTATCCATACCAATTCCTGGTCGTCTGAGGTGAATCGATACTTGTAGGGTTGCGGTCCGGAGCCGAGCGATACCCGGGAGAAACCATCGTCGACTAGGCCCTGGATGGCGGCAAACAGACCAATCAACGTAGGGCTCAGGTGGGACCAATCTTCGTCGTATCCTCCCAGCCAGAACTCGGCTCGATCACCGGCGCTGATGAAGGCCAGCGAGCAGGCGGTTTCGGTAGTCGTTTCCATGGTCCAAAGGGCAAAACGGCCCTTCGGCCCAAGTGCGCTCGCCGCCTCGGCGATCATGGCTTGGGAACCCCGGCCGAGGACTGCTGAACCACCGCGTTCGTTCCAATTCTCAAGATGCAGCTCAACGAATCGGGCGATCGTGGGCGCGTCGGGAAGGTTGTGAAACGTCATCTTTCCGCCATCGTTCTCGAACTGACGGGTCTTGCGACGCATCTGCTGGCGGAAATTGGACGACCGGGATTGGACCCAACTCTCCTTGTCGCCCGACCAACGGACGATCGGTGCAAGTTGACGCCACTGGGGCAGCTTCTGCACGCTGCTATCCGTGAACACTTCTCCCAACAGTGCGGGCCATGGCGAGGTAGTCGGCACGCCATCGAAGACGATGCCAGTCGTCCATCGTCCTCGAGACCGCAGAGCCCCGGCAATGGCCTCTGCCACGGATCGCTCCTCGCCCGGGACACTCAAGAGATCGACGCCCGAGGCCGCCTTGGAGCCCAACAACCGAATCGTCGGGATGGCTTTTTGCCGGTCAATGTAGAAGGGCGCCACCCCCATCAATGTGCCTTCTTGATCCTCCACGACCACAACTGCGAGGTTCGCTCGATCGGGGGAGCAGTTCCGCCACCAGGCCAGTGCCCAGGCGGGACTACAGAAAGGTTTCGAGTGGACCTCTGCCAAGCTATCCCAGGCGTGAAGCTGAGACGCCGAGAAGCCGCCCTCATCTGTGATGACTGTTGCGTGGAGACGACCATTGGCGAGGCTGGGTCCGGCCGACACATCAACGAGAGAGGAGTCACTTGAGTCCCCGCCTGAAGGTTCTCGCGATACGTCCTTGTCCAGCACCTGACCCGCCTCCCAAAGCTCGACCACTGATAGTAGTGATGTCGGTTGCCGCCCGATCCCACTCTAGACGCGACTCCTGCGAATGCAAGCCCCTTTGTGACGCTCAGTGGTCACATAAGTCCGCAAACACGTGCGATTCTGCGCATGCTGCTACCACGATTCGTGACCAGGCCTCCCATGGGCGGGCAGCCACGTACAGTGGTGGCCTGTTCGCGCAGGCGGCCTGAAGCGCGCCGGGGTCGGTGCCGGGCTACGCTCTTGTTCATGTTCAAGCGGATCTGGTGGTTCGCCGTTGGCTTGACCGCCGGAGTGGGCGGATCGGCCTGGGCGATGGCGAGAGTGTCGCGGGCCAGGAAAGCCCTGACCCCGGCCAATCTGCGTCGCAGTGCGGTGCTTTCGGTTGCCGACGCTCTCGAAGGTGCAGGCAGCAGGTTGCGGTCGCCAAACGGGCAGGGCTGAGGCCCTCAGCCCACTAACCTGTTGCATCCATGGATTCCAATCAGCTCCGCTCGACCTTTCTGAAGTTCTTCGAAGAACGTTCCCACACGATCCGGCCGTCGTCGTCACTGATCCCCGTCGACCCGACCTTGCTGCTGAACAACGCCGGCATGGTGCCCTTCAAGCCGTATTTCCTGGGTGAGGAACAGGCGCCCTGGTTGCGAGCGGTCTCGTCGCAGAAGTGTGTCCGGACGGTCGATATCGACATCATCGGGACGACCGCTCGCCACGCCAGCTTCTTCGAAATGCTCGGCAACTTCAGCTTCGGTGACTATTTCAAAGAAAAGGCCATACCGTGGGCCTATGAGCTGGTCACGGAGGCTTTCGGTATCGACCCGGAGTTTCTCTGGTTCACCGTTCATGAGACCGATGATGAAGCCGCTGAGATCTGGCTCGATACGGTCGGTGTTGAGCCTCATCGGTTGCAGCGTCGCGGCCACGACAACTTCTGGCAGATGGGCGTGCCGGGACCCTGCGGACCGAGCTCCGAGATCTTCTACGACCGGGGTTCGGCATACGGACCCGAAGGAGGACCCGTCGTCGACGAGGAGCGGTTCGTCGAGATCTGGAATCTGGTTTTCATGCAGAACATTCAGGACGAGCCCTACCACGTCGTCGGCGATCTTCCCGCGAAGAGCATCGACACGGGAATGGGCCTCGAGCGGATGGCCACCGTCATGCAAGGGGCGGCCAGCATTTTCGATATCGACGTCGTACGGCATGTCCTCGACACAGCTGCCCGGTCGGCCGGAGTTACCTATGGCCAAGATCCCATGGTGGACGTGTCGTTGCGGGTCCTGGCCGACCACGGCCGGGCGATGACCTTCCTCATCGGCGACGGGGTGGTTCCCTCGAACGATGGGCGTGGATATGTGCTGCGCCGCATCCTCCGCAGGGCCGTCCGGCACGCCTGGAGGTTGGGTGGCGAAGGTCTCATCACCCCCGAGCTCGTGCAGGCCACCGTGGATGTCATGACGCCCGGGTATCCGGAATTGCACGGTAAGCAGGACTTCATCACCGATGTTGTGACTCGTGAAGAAGGGCGCTTTCGTCAGACGCTGAGGTCCGGGCACACCCTGCTGGAAACCGAGCTCGATTCGATCGCGGAGGGTGATGCGCTGTCCGGCGACACAACGTTCAAACTGCACGACACGTTCGGGTTTCCGGTCGAGCTCACCAAGGAAATCGCAGCAGAACGGGGCATCGACGTCGACCACCAGGCCTTTGAGGTTGCGATGGAGGAGCAACGCCAGAAAGCCCGGGCTGCTTGGAAGGGCGGTGAGGACGCCGCCACGGCCGACGCCTACCGGCTCCTCCTCGATGACATCGGTCCGACCGAGTTTCTCGGATACGCCCAGGAAGCGAGCCAGAGCAGGGTTCTCTCGCTGCTCGGCGATGGCGTGACCATCGATCGAGCTGAGGAAGGCCAGGAGGTAGAGGTTTTCCTCGATCGGACTCCCTTCTATGCGGAGGCGGGTGGGCAGGTTGGTGACACCGGTTTGATCGAAACCGAAACCGGCCGCCTCACCGTCAAGGACACCCAGGCCGGGGTGCCCGGTCTCAACGGCCATCGGGCAACGGTGGCGAAAGGTTTCATCCAGGTCGGGCAGGATGCTCAGGCGAGGATCGACTCACCCCGGCGCGAAGGCATCCGGAAGAGCCACACCGGGACCCATGTCCTGCACTGGGCCCTCCGCCGGGTCCTTGGCAAGCATGTGCAGCAGGCAGGTTCACTCGTCCAAAACGGCCGCTTGCGATTCGATTTCAGTCACTTCGGAGGTCTGGACCAGGACGAGTTTGCTGAGGTCGAACGTCTGGCCAATGAAAGGGTCATCGCCAACGCTGGTGTGCGGGCTTTTGAAACCAGCAAAGACGAGGCCCAGGCGCTTGGTGCGCTGGCCTTCTTCGGTGACAAGTACGGCGAGGTTGTTCGCGTTGTCGAGATTGGCGACTATTCGAAAGAGCTGTGCGGGGGGACGCATACCCCGTCGGTCGGCCAGGTTGGCCCGCTCGTAGTCATGGGCGAGTCCTCAATCGGATCGAACCTCCGCCGCATCGAGGCCTACTCCGGCGACCACGCCTATGAGTACCTGGCCGGGCTCCGCAGACGCCTGACCGACGTTGGTCGCCTGCTCCGTGCCCAGCCGGATGAGGTGCCCGCCCGGGTGGCCGCCCTCATGGAGCGGGCCAAAGAACTCGAAGAGAAGCTGGCCGCAATCGGCCAGCAGTCACGCGCGGAGGCAGCAGTCGAGATCGCGGAGACCGCAGAGACGATTGGCGAAGCACGGTGGGCGGTTGCCGGCGCCGGTGAGATGCCCCCGGACCAACTGCGGGTCCTTGCCCTGCAAGTCCGCGAACGCCTCGGTCGCAGTGTGGTCGTGCTGGGAAGTACCAATGCGGGCAAGGGTGCCCTGCTGGGAGCCGTTTCCACCGATCTGGTCGCAGGCGGATTGTCCGCAGCCGAAATCATTCTCCCGGCCGCTCGCATCCTCGGAGGTGGGGGCAGCCGGGATCCCGAACTGGCGCAGGCCGGCGGGCCGCAAGGCGACCGCCTGGATGAGGCTCTCGACGCTGCCCGGGAAGCTGCAGCTCGAGCCCTGACGGAGGTGTGACTCTGGGTCGTGTCATGGGGCTCGATTACGGCACGCGACGCATTGGTGTCGCCATATCCGACGCGTTGCAGCTGACCGCCCAGCCATTCGCCGTGCTCGACGCGGACTCCCACCGGCTGGGTGGCGAGCTCCTCGACCTTGTCGAAGACAACGGAATCGAATTGATCGTCGTCGGGCTTCCGGTCGCTATGTCCGGGCGGGAGACCGAATCGACCAAAGGCGCCCGCAAGCTCGCGGCTCGCGTTCGGGGAGATCACCGGCCTACCGATAGAGCTGGCCGACGAACGTTTCACAACGAAGACGGCCGAGCGAACGTTGATCGGTGCCAACGTCAGCCGGCAGCGGCGCAAAGAGGTCGTCGACAAGGTGGCGGCGGCGGTCATGCTGCAGCACTATCTGGACGGCCGCTGATGGTTGGTGAACCTCAAGAACCGCGCCGGGACGGCCTCCGACGATTGGGTGGGCTGGCCCTGCTGCTCGTGATTCTCGGCGGTGCCTACTTTGGTGCCCGTGAACTGGCCGACTGGGTCGGTGGACTGGGCGGGATTTCCGATGTGACGGCGCCTCCGGGACTGGAGCCGGGACTACCGGTTTCGGTTGAGATCCCGGCCGGCTCAGCCGCCCGTCAGATCGGGGTGCTGCTCGCCGAGGCCGGCGTTGTCGAGTCGGCCGGCCAATTCGAGTTGGCCGTTCGCACGACGGAAACAGCCGAACGCCTGCAGGCGGGTCGCTACGACCTGGAGACCGGGATGGCAAACGACATTGTGATCGACCTCTTGTTCCGCGGCCCGATCATCGAGACCTTTCGCGTGACCGTGCGCGAAGGGCTGTGGATGAGCGAGATTCTTGACGAGATCGCCAGACAGACCGACTTTGAGACCGCTCAGATTGAGCAGGCGCTGAGCGAAGTGGATTCCGCACTCCTGCCGGGCCCCGCCTCCGACCCTCTCTCGTGGGAGGGCTTGCTCTTTCCCGATACGTATGATTTCCCTCTCGATGCCGGCCCACGGGACATTCTGCAGCGGCTCGCCGACACCATGCAGCAGCGGGTCGATGCTATCGATTGGTCGGAGCTGGAATCGCGGGGCCTCACGGTCTACGACGGAATCATCATTGCGTCGTTGATCGAAGCGGAGGCGGGCGTCGATGCGGACCGCCCCTTGATAGCCAGCGTGGTTGTCAACCGTCTCGATGCACCCATGGTGCTGGGGATCGACGCGACGGTTATCTATGCAATAGGGGAACGCGGGAAGTCGCTCACAGTTTCGGATCTCGATATTGACTCGCCGTACAACACCAGAAAATTCGCCGGGCTTCCGCCCACTCCCATCGGTGGGCCGGGGCGGGCATCGCTGCAAGCAGCCGCATCCCCGGCAGAGACGGACTATCTCTACTACGTATTGACCTCAGCGACCGGCGAGCATTCTTTCACGGCCAGCTACGACGAGTTCCTTGCGTTCAAGCGGCAAGCCGTGAACGACGGCCTCATTCCGTGACGGCCGGCGACATGAGGGGACCATGGAACCTCGTCCTGTTTGGCGATCCCGTCGACCACTCTCTTTCGCCGGTCATCCAACAGGCAGCTCTCGACGCGCTCGGATTGCCGGGGACGTACCGGGCCGTGCAAGTAGACGAACCGGGCTTCCGGCGCGCCTGTGGGGAGCTTCGCGAGGGCCGATGGCATGGCGCCAACGTCACCATGCCCTACAAACGCTTGGCCTGCGCGGAGGTGGACGTTCGAACCAATGAAGCCGGGCGAGCCTGGTCCGTTAACACCATTGTTGTCGAAGGGTCCCGTTTGATCGGGCACAGCACGGATATCGACGGCATCCGCCGGACCTGGCAGGAAGCCGGCCTCCCCGATGATGTACCGGTTCTGGTTCTGGGAGCCGGAGGCGCGGCGGCGGCCTCGTTGATCGCCGTCGATGCACACGATGTGTTCGTTTCGGCACGCCGCTTCGAGGTGGCGGTCGGTCTCGCTCACGACATGGACGTCGAGGTGCACCCGCTGCCGTGGGGGACCGTGGTCCCCGGCGCTGTTGTCGTGAACGCGACCCCTCTCGGGATGGCCGAAGAGTCGCTCCCACCTCGCATTGTTGAAGAAGCAGCCGGGTTGCTCGATATGGCATATTCCCGCGCCACCACGCCGGCGGTGCTGACGGCGCGCCGCACCGGATTGCCGCATGCGTCCGGCACCGATCTCTTGCTGGCACAAGCCATGGCTTCTTTCACTCTGTGGACCGGTCGGACCGCACCGGTTGCGGAGATGCGGGATGCACTGCAAAAGGCTCAAGCGACGGGTTAGGACCGCCGAAACTCCCTAGGAGTCGGTACGGAGGAGTCTTCATGTCGCTAACAGGTGCCCTCGAGGCCTTTCCGCTTCCCGAGGTACTACGCCTTCTGGCGCGGTCGGAAAAGAGCGGGACGCTGAGAATTGACGCATCTGACCTGCAGGGTCGGATCTACCTCACCGACGGTTCGCTGACCTATGCAACGACCCGTCGAGAGGAAGACCTCGTCGACGACCTCGTCGGGGCAGGTCTGATCGACTCCCAGGATTGGGTTCTGGTCGAGCGTCGCGAGAAGAACGTCGTTGAAGTCCTGGTCGAAGACGCAACCGAACAGCAACTGACGGACCTCGTGGCAGATCAGATTGCCGACGTCATCTTTCGCTTGATGCGCCGCACCGATGGTGACTTCGAATTCTCCGAGTCCGTCGGTCCCCGATACAACACCGGGGTTCGCGTAGACATCGACGCCTCCATCACCGAGGCCGAGAAACGCGACGCGCAATGGTCGGAAATCGAGGAAGTGATTCCGGCCATCACGTTCCATCTCCGCATGGTTCCCGATCTCGACGATCGCAACGAAATCTCCCTGCCTGCGACCACCTGGAGGGTCCTGGCGGCATTGCAGGGCGAAGGGAGTATCGAAGAGGTGGCCCGCCGACTCGGAATGACCGACTTCACGGTGGCGCAGATCATGGCCGGACTCGCTCGGGACGGACTTCTCGAAATCGTCGACATGCCACCGCCGGCAGCGTACGGATACGGTGAAGAACCGCATGAATCACAGCAGGTGACGCCGGAACCGGTGGCGGATCCACCTGCCGAAGACGATGGGGACGACGAGGTGCTCCTCAGGTCGGCCCTGTCCGACGTCGTGGGATCCGGCGAGGATCCTGACGTACCGGTCATCGCCCGGAGACGTGGTCTCGGTGCCCGGGTCCAGGAAGCCAAGGACGCCGGTGAGTAATCGCGCCATGGTCCAGCGAGATGCGGGACATCTCGGGACGCTCCTCCTCGAGGAGGGCATCGTCACCGAGGAAGTTCTCAAGAAAGGCCTTGACCTCCACCACGAGACTGGTCGTCCCCTGGGGCGCGTCCTGGTAGAGGAGAACCTGGTCGAAGAACGCGACCTGGTCCGGGTACTCGCCAAGAACATCGGGATCGAATTCGTCGATCTCGATGAGGGCGCCGTCGACCCCGCCGCCGCAGCATTAATCCCTGAAGCCCTGGCCAGGCGCTACGCCGCCCTGCCCATCGGTTTCGAGGACGAGAAGCTCGTTATTGCCATGGCTGACCCGGCCAATGTGCTGGCGATTGACGACATCCGGGCCATCTCCGGGCGTGAGGTGGTCCTCAAGGTGGCCACGCGTTCCGATGTGGAAGCCGCAGTATCTCGTCTGGCCTCGCTCGACAATTCGGTCACCGATATGGCCGAGCTGGCTGCCGAGGATTCGGTCGAAGCGCACGATCTGAGCGCCGTGGAAGCGGCCGCCGATGAGGCGCCGGTCGTCAAGCTGGTCAACATGCTGATCACCAGGGCTTCCGCCGATCGGGCTTCGGACATTCACATCGAACCAACCGAACGAGATCTCAGGGTCCGATTCCGGATCGACGGTGTGCTTCACGAGATCATGCGGACCCCTCGCTCGATCTCTAATGCGCTCGTCAGCCGTCTGAAGATCATGGCCGACATCGATATTGCCGAACGGCGCCGCCCTCAGGACGGACGCATCAACCTGAAAGTCGGAGGCAAGCAACTCGACCTTCGCGTATCGAGCCTGCCAACGATTTACGGTGAGAAAGTCGTCATGCGACTGCTCGATACCAGCACCGCGCTGCTCGAACTCAAGGACCTCGGGTTCCTCGGTGAGAACGAGCGCCGTTATGAGGAGTCGTTCAGCAAACCGTACGGGACGATCCTGTGCGTTGGGCCGACCGGTTCCGGCAAGTCGACCACGCTCTATGCAACGCTCAACGTCCTGAACCGGCCCGAAGTGAACATTGTGACGATCGAGGACCCGGTCGAATACCGGTTGCCGGGTATCAGCCAGGTGCAGGTCAACAAGAAGGCCGGCCTCAATTTCGCTTCGGCCTTGCGTTCTTTCCTCCGTCAGGACCCGGACATCATGCTGGTTGGTGAGATCCGCGACCAGGAGACGGCGAATATTGCCATCGAGTCGGCCCTGACCGGCCACCTGGTGCTCTCCACCCTCCACACCAACAACGCTCCTGCCAGCGTAAGCCGGTTGATTGAGATGGGGGTCGAGCCATTCCTGGTGGGTTCGGCGCTCGATGCCGTGCTGGCCCAGCGACTCGCACGACGGTTGTGCAGCCATTGCAAGGAGGCATATACCCCAACGGCGGAGGCTCTCCGAGAAGCCAACTTCCCGATGGAAGGACACGATGTAGCGCCGACCCTGCACCGTGCGGTCGGGTGTAAACACTGTTCGAACACCGGCTATCGAGGACGATTGGCAGTCCATGAGCTGATGACCGTCAACGAGGAAATCGAATTGCTGACCGTCGAGCGAGCCGCGACCGAGCGGTTGACCAAGGCGGCCATCGCCAATGGAATGCGGACCCTCCGTGAAGACGGTATGGACAAAGTCGCCATGGGGTTCACTTCGATCGAAGAGATCATGCGGGTCATCATCTAGAGGATTGACCCGGGATGGTTTCCCGACCGTCAGAAACCTTCAAGGTGGAGCGACCCGGTGCCGAAACTCATGTGAGGCAAATCGCCTCGAAGGGAAACTGGAAAGAGTAATGAACACAGCATCACGCAGACTCGGTGAGCTCCTCGTTGATCGCAGGTTGCTTTCCAAAGACAGCCTGGAAGGCCTTCTGGAAAAGGAGACCGCAACGGGTGTCCCGATTGCCAAGCTCCTGATCGACGGCGGACACGTTCGCGAAGAAGATCTGCTCCGAGCCGTCGCCGACCGGGTCGGCATGCTGTACATCGATCTTGACGATGCGCTCCTCGACCCGGAAGCGGTGGGGACGATAGATGCGGCAACCGCCAGGCAACTCATGGCCATTCCCGTCCGTACCGAGGACGAGAAGGTCGTCGTGGCCGTGGCAGATCCCTTTGATCCCGAGACCCATGTGCGTCTGGAGAAAGCGCTCGGCGTGGGCGTCACGCTGGCATTGGCCACCCGGGCGGCCATTCAGCGGGCCATAGAATTTGTCCACGGCATCGAACAGGTTCCGCTCGTTCGTCAGCCCGGGATGCCGGCCCAGGTGGGTACGGTCAAGGAACCCGAGACGCTGCATTTGAATGAGCTGCTTGGCATCCAGCTGGATCGTGGTGGTTCCGACCTGCACCTCACTGCCGGTTCGCCCCCGCAAATCCGCGTGCACGGGAAACTCGAGCGCTTGACCGACTTCCCGATTCTGAAACCGGCCGAGTTGCGGCGCATGATCTACAGCATCCTCACCGAAAAACAGCGGGAGAAGCTCGAAGAGACCCTGGAGCTCGATGCTTCCCACCCCGTGCCGGGACGCGGTCGTTTTCGCATGAACGTGTACTTCCAACGTGATTCGATCGGCGCAGCCTTTCGCGCTATTCCGACCGACATCATGTCCCTCCAGCAACTGGGTATCCCGCCATCGGTCGGTGAACTGGCCGACCTCCAACGCGGCCTGGTCCTGGTAACCGGGCCGACCGGTTCCGGTAAGTCGACGACTCTGGCGGCCCTGATCGACATGGTGAACACCAAGCGCTCCTGTCACATCCTGACCGTCGAGGATCCCATCGAATTCCTCCACGTGCACAAGCAGGCCATCGTCAATCAACGAGAGGTTGGTGCGGATACCCTTGGGTTTGGCCCGGCCCTGAAGCACGCACTCCGTCAGGACCCCGACGTGATCCTGGTAGGAGAGTTGCGGGACCTTGAGACCATCTCGACCGCCCTAACGGCTGCTGAGACCGGCCACCTCGTGTTCGCGACGTTGCATACTCAGGATGCACCCCAAACGATCGACCGGATGGTCGACGTATTTCCTTCTCACCAGCAGCAACAGGTGCGGGTGCAGCTTGCCTCGACCATTCAGGCCATCATGACCCAGCAACTCGTCCCCTTGCGGTCTGGAAAGGGACGGGTACCAGCAGTCGAAGTAATGATCGCGACTTCCGGTATCAGGAACCTCATCCGGGAATCGAAGAACCATCAGATCACAACGGCGATGCAGGCCGGTGGCAAACACGGCATGCAGACCATGGATCAGGCCCTGGCAGATCTGGTCCGCCGCAATCTCATCTCGTATGCAGTAGCCGTCGAACGCTGCATGAACCTCGAGGATTTCCAGCGGCTCGCGGGCCGGATGGCATAGGAGGACCGGGCACATGGCGACATCAACATTCAGCTATAAGGTCAAAGACAAGTCGGGCAAACTCCACGACGGAGAGATGCAGGCTTCGTCCCAGTCGGCAGTGGCCAAGGCGTTACGCGAGCGCGGGTTTGTACCTGTTTCCGTCGAGGAGAAGAAGGCTTCGACGCTGCAGATGGAGATCAAGATTCCCGGTCTGTCCGGGCGGGTCAAAGTCAAGGAAGTTTCCATCTTCAGCCGCCAGTTCGCCACGATGATCAACTCGGGTCTGTCGCTGCTGAGGTCACTGACCATTTTGGCCGAGCAAACGCCCAACCGCGCCTTCCGCGACATCATCAACGAAGTCAAGGCGGACGTAGAAAAAGGATCATCGCTTTCCCAAGCCCTCGAGAAGCACCCGAAGGTCTTCCCCAGGATCTATTCGTCGATGGTCAAGTCCGGTGAAGTCGGCGGTGTTCTCGACGAGACTCTCGAGAGGCTGGCCCAGACTCTCGAAGCTCAAGTCGAACTCCGTTCTCAGGTCAAGTCGGCCATGATGTATCCGACCGCGGTCTTCGGTCTGGTGGTCTTCATTGTGATTGCCATGTTGCTCTTCGTTGTCCCGATGTTCGAGTCGATGTTTGCCGACTTCGGGGCCGAGCTTCCCCTTCCGACCCGGATGCTCATGGGTTTGTCGGTGATCTTCACGACCTATTGGTATCTGGCAGTCGGTGGCTCGATTGCCGCGATCGTTGGCTTCAAGCGGTGGATTGCCACCGATAAGGGCCGCAGTCGGTTCGACGCCATCAAGCTGAAGATGCCCATCTTTGGCAACCTGGTCCACAAAACGGCACTGGCCCGTTTCTCCCATACCCTGGCTGCCCTCACCCGAACCGGTGTTCCCATCCTGATGGCTTTGGACATCGTCGCCGAAACGTCCGGCAACGCGGTGGTCTCCCGGGCCGTGCTCAGTGTGCAGGCCTCGGTGAAGGAGGGTGAATCGATCGCCGAACCGCTCTCGAATCATCCGGTCTTCCCCCCGATGGTTGTGCAGATGATGGCGGTCGGCGAGGAGACCGGCGCGCTCGACACGATGCTGGAGAGGGTCGGCGACTTCTTCGACCGGGAGGTCAAAACGATGGTGGAGGGACTCACCAGCCTCATCGAGCCCCTTTTGGTCGTGATCCTGGGCGTCACCGTCGGAGGCATGCTCCTGGCGCTCTATCTGCCGATCTTCAACGTCATCACCCTCATCGACTAGTAACCGGGCGGCGCACTAGTCAATTGTGGCCGATTGAGATAGACCGCCGGTCGTGAATTGTCGCTCAACTCTCACCCCCGTCGGGCCGATATCTAACTATGAGGGCCGAACGCCGGCTCTCTCCAAAAGGAGGAATCTCATGATTCGTTGGATCAACAGCCGACTCGGAAACGAGGAAGGCTTTACGTTGGTCGAGTTGATGGTGGTCGTATTGATCATTGCCATTCTTGTGGCGATCGCCATCCCGACCTTCCTCGGTGCTCGTACCAGCGCCCAGGACCGGGCCGCTCAGAGCAACCTGCGCAACGGTCTGACCGCTGCCAAGGTGTTCTACGTCGACAACGAGGACTACGGAGCCCTGGCCGCTGACCTGATGGCCATCGAGCCGAGTCTGCAGCTGGTCGACAACCTTCCCGACCGGGCCGCCGGGGATGATGCAGGCGTGTACGCAGGCCTTGATGACCAGAGCATCATTTTCGTCGCCGAGAGCGCGTCGGGCGAATGGTTCTGCATCGCCGACGAGGCCTCAGCCGGCACAACGTACGCCCGTGGGGCCAATGCCGCTGCGGTGAATACCTTGGCCTTGTGCAACGGTACCAGCTGGTAAGCAAACCCATCGATCGAGACCTCGAGAGGGCGGCCTGTAGGCCGCCCTCTCGGTATGTCCGGGACATCAAGAAGGACCCGGCTAATGTAGTCCGCCCTGGAGAGGAGCTATGACTGCCTACTTCGCCACCGTGGTCGGCCTGTTTGGGCTGCTGATCGGGTCATTCCTCAACGTGGTTGCGTACCGGGTGCCGCTCGGCAGGTCGGTCGTTTCTCCTCCTTCGGCCTGCCCTGAATGTCATCATCCGATCCGTCCGCGAGACAACATTCCGGTTCTTTCCTGGCTGCTGCTTCGGGGGCGGTGTCGCGATTGTGGAGCTGGTATCGCCGTCCGCTATCCGATGGTCGAGGCTGTTACCGGGGTCCTGTTCGCCGGGACGTACCTGGTGATCGGCCCGGTCTGGGTACTTCCCGCCTATCTCGTTTTCGTGTCGACCACGGTGGCCCTCGTGCTCACCGACCTGGACCACAAACGTATACCGAACCGCATTCTCTATCCGGCCACCGGGGCAGTCGTCGTGCTTCTCGTCGCCGGGGCGGCCGCCGACGGCACCTTGTCCGACGTGCCGCGGGCGGGGGCGGGCGGCGTCATCTACTTCGGAATACTCCTCCTGATCGCCCTGGCGGCCAGGGGCGGGTTCGGGATGGGGGATGTCAAGTTGGCATTCCTGCTCGGAACAATCCTTGCTTTCCGGTCGTGGGATACCCTGTGGTCCGGGATCTTTCTGGCTTTCCTGATCGGCGGACTAGTTTCGCTCCTCCTGCTGATCACGAGGAAGAAGGGGCGGAAGGATGCGATCCCGTTCGGTCCACCGCTGATCGTCGGAGCATGGATTGCCGTGGTTTGGGGTCAACAACTCGTCGACTGGTACCTCGGCTAGGGAGGCTTCCGATTCTCTTGGTCGCTCCGGTGCTTGCGACCATACGAACGCATTGTTACGCTCTTGTAATCACATCGTTGTAATTAACGGTGTGGTGGTGGTCGAGCTGGGCCACGCAGGGGGGATCGGTCACATCGGCCGGCCCAGGGCGGAGACAACATGGCGATCAACGTCGGGTTGGACATAGGCACGAGCGCTGTTCGTGCGGCTGTTGTACAGACGGGCAAAGGAGTGCCCGTCTTACAGCGTTATGGCCAGGTGGCGCTCCCCGAAGGTGCCGTGATCGCCGGCGAGATCGTCGAGGAAGCGGTTGTCCGTGACGCCCTCACCCAACTCTGGAAGACCGCCAAGCTCCCCAAGAAACGGGTGGTCGTCGGCATCGCCAACCAGCGGGTGATCGTTCGGCGAGTCGATCTGCCCTACATGGCCGAGGATGAACTCGCCCAGGCCCTCCCGTTTCAGGCTCAGGAGTACATACCGATCCCCATCGACGAAGCCATCCTCGACTTCGTCCCGCTCGAAGAGTTCGCAACCCCGAACGGTGAGCCAATGCTCTCGGTCCTGGTGGTGGCCGCGCACAAGGACATGGCAGCGGATGTCTTGCGAGTCGTCGGTAATGCCGGAATCAAGGTCATGGCCATCGACCTGCAGGCTTTTGCGCTGACCCGGTCCGTGCTCGGGGCCGATTTCGATCTCGACTCGGGAGTGCAAGCCATCGTCAACATCGGCGCCGGTCTGACCCAGGTGATCCTCTTGAAAGCGGGAACCATCCGGTTCCTCAGGATCTTGACCATGGGCGGTACAACGTTTACGGAAGCCCTCGCCGAGCGCATGCCGATGGAACCGGAGCAGGCAGAGCAATACAAGCGCCGGACGGGCGTGGCGATCGACGGCACTCCTGCGGGGACCGAAGGCGAGGGTCTCGCCAGGATGGTGCTGACCGAAGAGGCAGACCTCCTCATCGAAGAGATTCGGGGTTCGGTCGACTATTTCCTGGGCCAGTCGGGAAGTGACACCCTCGAGCGATTGTTCGTGGCAGGCAACGGGGCTCGCCTGCCCAATCTCGCCAACCGGCTGGGCCGCTCGCTCGGCGTCGGCGTGGAACCCGTCCGGGTACTGGACGAAGCAAAAATGCAAGTAGGCAAACTCGGGCTCAGCGATGTCGAACTGGCGCAGGCTCAGCCGGTGCTTCCGGTACCCGTCGGACTGGCCATGTGGGGCGAACTCTGATGCGGACGATCAATCTTCTCCCTCCGGAAGCAGCCCAGCGGGCCACCGCCCGCCGCAAGACGTTCGGGTTCTTAGCTCTGGCAGTGGCCTACATAGCGCTGCTGGCCTTGGTGGCTCTGTGGTGGCAGGGCAAAGCAACCGATGCGGAAGACGATCTCGCCACCCAGCTGGCGGCCAACGCCAGGATCGAGGCGGAGATCTCGTCACTCTCCGGAGTCCGGGCCCTCCGCTCCACCTACGATGCCGGAGTCGACCGACTCGGCACCGCCCTGGCCCGCGACATCGCCTGGGGGCGACTGCTGAACGATCTGGCGCGTATCATCCCAGATCGCTTGTGGCTCACGAGCCTGACCGCCAGTCTCCAACAAAACGAAGAGAACCCGCTCCTGCTCGGCCAGGTTTCCGTATCCGGAGTCGCTTTTGATTATCCGGATGCTTCTTCGTGGCTGCGGGTGCTGGACGCCGAGGAGTGGCCGGCTCTGGGTGGTGGATGGGTCTCGTCGACGAGCCGTTCGACCATTGGAGATTCCCCGGTGGTCAACTTCACGTCGGTTGCTGCACTCCTGGACGCCGCTCGCTCAAACCGGATTGAGGAACGGACCCCGGAGGTTCCGTCATGAAGCGAACCGGCCTGATCATGGGCGTGTTGGGGCTCGTGTTGGTCACAGCCCTCTGGTATCTCTTTGTGATCTCTCCGACCAATACGAAGGTCGCCGAAGCTGAGGAGCAACTGGCTGTGGCCCAGGACAACCAGGTGCTGCTGCAAACCCAGCTGATGCGTTACAAGAAGATCCAGGAAAACGAGCTCACCTACCGATCTGCGATCGGCGCACTCGAGGCGGCCATCCCGCCGACGCCGCAAATGCCTGCCTTGATCGACGTGCTGGCTCAGCTGGCGGTGGACTCCGGTGTCGAGTGGGAAAGCGGCACCTATGGAAACCCGGTTGAAGTGGAGGATGAGGATTACTACGAGATACCGATCAGCCTGTCGGTGCAAGGCCAGTTCTTTGAGGTCCTAGGGTACCTGTACGGGATCGCCGACCTGGAACGGATTGTCCGCATCGATGCGGTGAGCCTCTCTCCGACGGAGGACGACGCCGGCTTCACCATCGAAAACGTCTCGATTTCGGCGGTCACGTTCACCACCGGTGATGTGGTGTTGCCGATCCCCGAGGTGCCAGCCGAGACCACAACGACCACAACGCCGGGGGACGGTGAATGATGCGCGCAAAGAACAGCGGAACAGCAGCAGCGGTATCCATCCTCTTGATCGGCCTGGCGGTCGCCGCTGCCTGGATGTTCGTTGCCCCATCGGTATTTGGCGTAGGAGAGTCGGTATTGGAGGGTCCGCTGGCCGAATCAACGCTGGCGGCGCCGGCTACCTCCGAGTTGATCGAAGGTGTGAAGGTGTTGGGCTCGTTCCAGGTGTCTCAGCCTCGCGACCCGTTTCGACCGCTGATCACGGAAGACTCCACCACGGGAACGACCAGCGACGGGACGGGTAACGGTTTTGACCCGTCGGGTCTCCGGGTGACGCTCGTCGAGATTCGGGACGTCGCCGGAGTCCTGCGAGCCACCGTCAAGGTTGACGGTACGGACTACGACGTGGGCGTTGGTGACACCTTTGCCGGAGACTTCAAGGTGGTCAGCCTCGATCCCGACAGCGGCGTATTCCTCTACGGTGACAATGCTTTTGAGCTCTCCGAGGGCCAAGAGATTCTGAAGTAGCGACTTGCTAGTTCAGACCTGATACTCGAAACTCTTCCGCATGTTGCGTTTTCTCACTGCCGGCGAGTCACACGGCCCCGGCCTGGTCACCATTATTGAGGGCCTGCCGGCCGGACTCGACATCAACACCGAGGGGCTGGCCAATCAGCTGCGCAGGCGCCGGTTGGGGTTCGGGCGGGGCCGCCGCATGAAGATCGAACAAGATGAGTTAGAGATTCTCGCCGGGGTCCGCCACGGCCGAACGCTGGGGAGCCCGTTGGCCATCGTCATCCGCAATAGTGAGTGGGCGAAGTGGACCGAGGAGATGTCACCGGAGGCCGGCCAACCGAAACGCCTGATGACCACACCTCGCCCGGGGCATGCCGATCTGGCCGGAATGCTCAAGTACGACACGCACGACGCTCGCGACATCTTGGAGCGAGCCTCGGCCCGGGAAACGGCGGCGAGGACCGTCGCCGGTTATGCGGCCGGCCAACTGCTCGGGCAGGTGCACATGTCCGTGCTGAGCCACGTGGTCGCCATCGGATCGCTGACCGTTCCGGCCGGCCAAACTCCAGGTCCGGGCGATCTCGACGTCATTGATCAGTCACCGGTGCGAGTCTTCGATCGGGAGATAGAGGACGCTATGACCTCAGCGATCGAGCTGGCCAAAGCCAACCGGGATACGCTCGGCGGGGTGGTGGAGGTGCTCGCCTATGGGGTGCCCGCCGGTCTTGGCAGTCACGTCCACTGGGACCGGCGTCTCGATACCCAACTGGCCGGCGCCTTGATGTCGATCCAGGGCATCAAGGCGGTTGAGATGGGCGACGGTTTTGCCTCGGCATCTCGCCCCGGATCCGAAGCCCACGATGAGATTGGTTTCGCAGATGGCCGATTCACACGTTCCTCAGACCGAGCCGGGGGCTTAGAGGGCGGGATCAGCACCGGACAGCCCTTGCGGATGCGGGCCGCTATGAAACCGATCTCGACTCTGATGCGGCCACTGCAGAGCGTCAACGTAGACACCAAGGAACCGGCCGCTGCCTTCCGGGAGCGTTCTGATGTATGTGCGGTTCCGGCCGCCGGTGTAGTGGCCGAGCAGATGGTGGCGTACATCCTGGCGCGTGAGGTGCTGCGTAAGTTCGGCGGGGACACCGTCGGCGATGTGGTCGGCGCCGCCGATGCGTACCGAAAACGCCTTTTGGATTTCTGATGAGAGCCCTGTGGCTGATTGGGATGATGGGGGCCGGAAAGACGACCGTGGGAGAACTGATCGCCGGCCGAATGGGGATGGCTCTCATCGACACCGACTCGCTGGTCGAGTCCACGAGCGGACAATCCATTTCCTCCCTGTGGGAAGCCGGCGGCGAGGACGATTTCCGGGTGAGGGAGTCCGATCAGATCGAACGGATCGCGGCCGGCGAAGAAGACTGTGTGGTGGCCACCGGGGGTGGCGTGGTCCTCCGTCGGGACAACGTTGCCACCATGCGTCGCACGGGCACCGTCATCTGGTTGCAGGCAGAACCGGGTGAGCTCGCCTCCCGCGTGGATGGCTCCGAAGTGAGGCCCCTGCTCCGCAACGGAGCGAATGAGGATCGGTTGGCGAGATTGCTGTCAGAACGGGCAGCGATCTACGCACATGCAGCCCATCACCACGTGGACACAACCTCCAAGACTCCCGACCAGGTAGCAAGGGAGGTGATGGGTTTGTGGAACGGATCCTGATCGACGGGATTTCAGAGATCATCATTGGTCGGGGCCTCTCGGCGAGCAACGTGTTGCCGGAGCGATCTGATCGCGATGTGGCAGCCGTCTTCACCCAACCAGGTGCGACCCGCATCTCCGAAGGCGTTGCAGCCAATCTTTCCGCCCCGGTTGTACGGCACATGGTCCTACCGGACCGGGACGGCGCCAAGACCCTGGCAGTCGCGGAAGCGGCCTACACGTGGTTGGCCGAGATCGGCATGAGCCGCCATGGCACCATCGTCGGGGTGGGCGGGGGTTCCGTAACCGATCTCGCCGGATTCGTTGCGGCCACGTATGTGCGCGGGGTCGAAGCCGTCCACGTCCCCACCACGCTGCTCGGAGCGGTCGATGCGGCCATCGGCGGCAAGACCGGAGTCAATCTGGGCGGGAAGAACCTGGTCGGGGCATTTCATCACCCGACCCGGGTCGTCATCGATCTCGACGTCCTCGATCAGCTACCCGTCGGCCTGAAACGCGAGGGCATGGCGGAGATTGTGAAGGCCGGACTCATCGGCGACCCCGTCCTGTTCGAGCATCTCGAGTCGGCCGGCTTGGACGCAGATGTGGCCCTGATCGTGCCCCGGGCGGTGAAGGTCAAGGCAGCAGCCGTTGGTGCGGACTTTCGGGAAGCGGGCATACGGGAGACCCTCAACTACGGTCACACCATTGGTCACGCCGTTGAGATCGTGGCCGGGCTATCGCACGGTGACGCCGTCGCCGTCGGGATGGTGGCGGCCGCCCGGATTGCTGAGGAGGCAGTTGGTTTCGTATCTGCCGATCGTCAGATACGAGCTATTGCCAGCCTCGGCCTGCCGGTTCGGGTCGATGGGGTGTCCCGCCATAGAGTTCTCGATGTTCTCGATCGGGATAAGAAGCGGGACGCGGCTGGCGCTCGAATGGTGCTCCTCCGATCCATCGGCGAGCCCGTCGTCGTTTCGGTTTCCACCGAGATGATCGATCGGGGATTGTCCAGCATCGGTATCGGCTAGGCAGTCCCCGGGCGATACACTCGCGGCTGTCGAAAGGAATCACCCAATGATCTCAACGAATGAAGCACGCCCCGGAATGGCCCTCAACCTTCCGGACGGACTCTTCAGCATCGTCGAATACCAGCACGTCAAACCGGGCAAGGGCAAGGCCTTCGTGAGGATGAAACTCAAGAACCTCGATTCGGGAGCCGTGGTCGACCGGACGTTTCGGGCCGGCGAATCGGTTGAGCAAGCCGTGATCGATCGCCGTGACCACCAGTTTCTCTACCGCGACGATCTCGGGTATCACTTCATGGACCTTGAGACGTATAGCCAGTTCGCCATCCCGACCGAAGATGTTGGGGACGGCGCGTCCTATCTGGTCGACGGGATGACAGCCCTGTTGCACATGTACAGCGGCAAGGCGATCTCCGTCGAATTGCCCGCCTCTGTCGAACTCGAGGTCATCGAAGCGGAGCCGGGGGTCAAGGGAGATCGGGTGTCGGGGGCGACCAAACCGGTGACGGTGCAGACCGGCCTGGTTGTCCATGCTCCTCTCTTCGTCGATGTAGGGGATGTCATCAAGGTCGACACTCGCAGTGGCACTTACCTGACTCGCGTGTGACTACTCCGCCAGAAGTCCGCCCTGAGCCCCGCGACCTGGCTCTCTTCGCCCTCTATGAGGCGGACCAGCGGCGGCTGCCACGAGCCGAGGTCGATACGAACTTCCCGACCAAGGCCACACGCCTGGTTCGGGGGGTCGAAGAACACCTGGATGAGCTGGGTATCACCATCGATGGGGTGTCCGAACGGTGGCGGGTGTCTCGTATGCCACCGGTCGATCGGGCCATCCTCCGGCTGGGTCTCTACGAACTGCGCTTTGAGAAAGGAACCCCCATGGCTGTGGTGGTTTCTGAAGCAGTCCGCTTAGCCAAGATGTACTCAACCGAGCGCAGTGGGGCATTCGTCAACGGGATCCTGTCGAAGCTGGCCGTTCTCGAGCGACCGGAGGAGGCAGCCCGGACACGAAACCCGGCGCCTTCTTGATCGAGTGCTACGCTGCGACCAACGTCCTTTAATGCCGGTCCCGTGAGGCCGGAAAGGAGAGAAAACATGCCGAGACTCAGAACCCGTGCCGCCCGTAGGGCGGCCTTTTTCGTGCGCCGTGCCGGGGAGCAGACGTGACGAAAGTAATGGAACCGGACGAGATCGAACGCGCACTTCGCAGGATTGCCCACGAGATTCTGGAGCGAAACAAGGGAGCGGAAGACGTCATCCTGGTGGGGATTCACACTCGGGGCGTGCCACTAGCCGAGCGCCTCCGACGCATCATCGATGAATACGAGAAAGTGAAAGTGCCGGTCGGCACCCTCGATATCGGCCTGTACCGCGACGACCTCGACCATAGACCGACAACCGAGCTCGGTGTGACCGCCATGCCTGAGGATCCGAGCGGCCGGACCGTGGTTCTGGTCGATGATGTTCTCTACACCGGGCGGACGATTCGTGCGGCGCTGGATGCCATGGCAGATCTGGGCCGACCGCAAGCGATCCAGCTGGCGGTTCTGACCGACCGGGGGCACCGCCAGTTGCCGATCCGGCCCGACTATGTGGGCAAGAACCTCCCCACGTCTTCGAGCGAGCGGGTCATGGTCCGCCTGCAGGAGACGGACGGCAAGGAAGGCATCTGGATCGAGGAGCAAGCATGAAACACTTCCTGAGCACCGACGACGTGTCCCGTGATGACCTCGAATCACTTCTGGATCTATCAGACGAATTCGTTGAGGTACTCGCCCGGCCAATTCCGAAGGTCCCGGCTTTGCGGGGCAAGAACGTCGCCATGCTGTTCTTTGAAGCCTCCACCCGGACCAGGATCTCGTTCGAACGGGCGGCCAAAGCGCTCTCTGCCGACACGATGAGTTTCTCACCATCCACCTCTTCGCTCAGCAAGGGCGAGAGTCTCAAAGACACCGTTTTGACGATCAAGGCGATGGGAGCCGACGCTCTCGTGGTACGACATGAGTTCACCGGGGCCCCGTGGCGAATCGCCAATTGGACGGGATTGCCGGTCCTCAACGCCGGTGACGGAGCGCATCAGCATCCGACCCAGGCCCTGCTCGATGCGCTCACCATTCGCCAACACTTCGGGACGCTCGACGGCTTACGGATAGCCATTGTCGGCGATATCAGGCACTCGCGGGTCGCCCGGTCCGATATCTCAACGTTCAGCACGCTGGGCGCGGAGGTGACGCTGGTGGCGCCATCCACTTTGCTGCCGGTCGATATGGAGGGGTGGCCGGTCAAAGTGGCCGCTTCTATCGACGACGTGCTCGACGTCGACGTGGTCTATTTGCTCCGCATCCAGGCAGAGCGGGGAGGGGCATCGGTGTTCCCCTCGCTTCCCGAGTACGTGAGCCGATTTGGCATGACCCGGGAGCGGTTTGCCCGTCTGGCCGAGAACTCCATCGTCATGCATCCTGGTCCGATGAACCGTGGCGTTGAGATCGCCCCCGAAGTAGCCGACCATCCCCGCGCCAGGATCCTGGAGCAAGTGGCCAACGGCGTCGCAGTACGGATGGCCGTTCTCTTCAGGCTGCTGGGTGGGGAGGTCCACGATGTATGAGACGCTCTTCACAAATGCCAGGCTCGTGACGGCCGACGGCGTCGTCGAGAACGACATCCTGGTCAAGGAGGGACTGGTCGCCGAGGTCGGGACCGACCTGAAAACCTCCGGCCATACGATCGATTGTGGCGGGAGCCTCGTAGGTCCCGGCCTCGTCGATATGCACGTGCACTTCCGCGAGCCAGGGCAGGAATGGAAAGAAGACATTGGCAGCGGCTCGGCGGCCGCAGCCGCCGGCGGTTTTACAGCGGTCGTGACCATGCCGAACACAGATCCGGTGATCGACGCCGGGCACCTGGCCCGATTCGTGCTCGACAGAGGGCGGCAAGAAGGATTGGTTGATGTGGTCCCGGCCGGTGCCCTCACGATGGGGAGAAAGGGTACGAAACTCGCTCACCTCGACGAGTTGTGGGCGGCTGGAGTACGGATCTTTTCGGACGACGGGGACTCAGTGGCAGATGCCGGACTACTGCGCCGGGCCATGGAGTACCTGGCCGAGTTGGGCGGTGTCGTTGCCCAACACCCTGAGGACCGGGGTCTCACCCGCGGGGGACATATGCACGAGGGGAGTGTCTCGTCTCGCCTGGGCATGGCCGGTTTACCCGCCATCGGCGAAGAAGCTGTGGTGGCCCGCGATCTTGCGCTGGTGCGTCTCACGGGGGTCCGGTACCACGTCCAGCACGTGTCTACAGCAGGAACCGTCGAACTCGTTCGGCGAGCCAAGGAGGAAGGCCTCAGAGTCACGGCCGAGGTGACACCACACCACCTCATGCTGGACCACCGTGAGGTCGAGCGATTGAACCCGGATGTCAAGATGTACCCGCCGTTGCG
Source organism: uncultured Actinomycetota bacterium (assembly GCA_963718995.1). Classification (GTDB taxonomy): domain Bacteria; phylum Actinomycetota; class Acidimicrobiia; order Spongiisociales; family UBA4744; genus UBA4744. The sequence continues at coordinate 191,115 of CAVRAP010000020.1, read as the reverse complement.
CCTCCCGGCCGATGTCGAAGCCGTACGGGCCGCCTTGGCCGATGGGACACTCGACGCAGTTGCCACGGACCATGCGCCGCATGCTGCCCACGAGAAAGATGTCCCATTTGAGGATGCCCCGCGCGGAATCATCGGTCTGGAGACGTCCGCAGCAGTGGTCAACACAGCCATGGAGCCGAGCCCGGTTGCCTTCTTCCACTGTCTGTCGGTTGCCCCGGCCCTGATTGCGGGGCTCGACGGGCACGGTCAATGGCTGGAGCCCGGGAAGCAAGCGAACCTGGTTGTCTTCGACCCAACCGCGGAGTGGACACCCGACGTATTCCAGTCGCGTGCCGAGAACTCACCTTTTGTGGGCAGAAACCTGCAGGGAAAGGTCGTCGTCACGATGTTCAACGGAAAGGTCACCTATCGCGACGGCAAGGTCCAACGGTGAAACCGGGCCGGGCCCGGCGGACGGGCTGCGTGACCGGTGTCGGCCGGACGCGTCCATGACCGATCTATCGGTTGAACTGGGTCCGTTGTCGTTGGCCTCACCGCTGGTTGCGGCCTCCGGCACGGTCGGTTCGGTGGTTGACTTTGCTGCAGTAGGAGCCCTGGAAGCCTACGGGGCGGCCGTCGCGAAGTCGGTCAGCGGAATACCCTGGCCGGGCAATCCTGCCCCGCGACTGGCGAGCACCGGCCCCGGGATGCTCAACGCAATCGGCATACAGAACCCGGGCGTGGCGGCCTGGGTGGAAGAGGTCGGTCCTCGTCTGGCGGACCTCCCGGTTCCCGTGTGGGGGTCGGCCGTCGGTAAGACGGTTGAGGAATTCGTTGAGGTCGCCATCCGGTTGGCCGCTACCAGCGTCCAGGCAATTGAGATCAACCTGTCGTGTCCGAATCTGGCCGGGGAGGCAATCTGGGCGGTGGACGCTGAGGCAACCGGGAAGGTCGTCCGGGCAATACGAACTGCAGTCGGCAAGCCGATCGGTGCCAAGCTATCTCCGAATGCGCAGGACATCGTGGCCGTTGCCCGGCGCGGCGCTGGACGGCGGAGCAGACTGGCTGGTCTTGACCAACACCATCTCGGGAGCTGCCATCGATGTCGAAACCCGACGTCCGCTGCTCACGCGCGGGGTAGGCGGGTACTCGGGTCCGCCCCTCAAACCGATTGCGCTCCGTTGCGTGCTCGAGGTGCGGGCCGCCTTCCCCCACGCGCAGATCGTGGGTTGCGGTGGTGTGCGCCGCGGAACCGATGTTGTCGAATACCTCCTGGCGGGCGCCAGCGCCGTCGCCATCGGTACGGCTCACTTCGAGCGTCCCCGGATCGGTCGGCAGGTTCTCCGCGAGTTGCGGGCATACTGCCGCAGATACGGAGTGGATCGAGTCTCAGACCTGATTGGCGCGATGAGAGCATGGTGAACGAGCGGACGGCAGCCCAAAGCATCAACGGCCAGGACTCGCCCGCCAATCCGATCCTCGTGGCGCTTGATGTCGGCAATGCCGAGGAAGCAATCCGGCTGGCGAAGTTGCTGCTGCCTTCCGTTGGAGGTTTCAAGGTCGGTCTCGAATTGCTGATGGGTCCCGGTCCGGCCGTGATTTCCGCCCTGGCTACGCTCGGCAAGCCGGTCTTTGCCGACGCCAAACTGCACGACATCCCAACCACGGTCGGTCGAGCGGCCCGCCAACTCGGTCGACTGGGGGCACGATGGGTCACTGCCCATGCCGCAGGAGGCAGCCGGATGCTCCAGTCCGCCGTCGAGGGCCTCGAGGAAGGTTCAGGTGGGCGACCGGCCGGCGTCCTGGCCATCACGGTACTCACCAGTATGACTGCCGGGGATCTGGCCGAAGCGGGAGTCACCGGCACGCCCGGCCGCCAGACCGCCCGCCTGGCCAAGCTGGCGGCTGCGGCGGGTTGCGAGGGTGTGATCTGTTCACCAAACGAGCTCGGCGTCATCGCCCAGGTGGCTCCCGATCTCCTCAAGGTGACACCAGGGATCAGGCTGCGGGGGACCGAGAGCCACGATCAACGTCGCATCGCCAGCCCGGCCGAGGCGATCGAACGTGGTGCCGACTACCTGGTGATCGGCCGGCCAGTCGTACGAGCCTCCGATCCTCTCGGCGCGCTGCGGTTCATCCTCGAACAACTGGGCGATCCGACTGAACCCTCCTGAAGGGTTGGTAGAGTGCGATACATCTGATATTGGAGGCGTATGGCACCGCCGGAACTGTCTAACGAGCAACGCGCTGCAGCGCTGGCGAAAGCAGCCGAAGCGAGAAGGGTTCGCGCTGAGCTCAAACACCTCTTGAAGACAGGCTCGATCTCGTTTCCCGAGCTACTCGAGCGTGCCGATGGAGATCCCATCGTGGCCGGGATGAAGGTTTACGCCGTTCTGTCCTCGCTGCCCGGAACCGGCAAAGTCAAGGCAAAGAGGATGATGGAGGGCCATGCCATCGCAGACAGCAGACGGATCCGCGGACTCGGACAGCGCCAACGCGCCGCACTCCTCCAAGAGTTCTCCTGACCGTGCCGCCCCCGGGCGGCTTATCGTAATATCCGGGCCGTCGGGGGTCGGCAAGTCAACGGTGGTGACCGCTCTTGCGGAACGGTACCCGTTCCACTTTTCGGTATCAGCGACCACCCGTACCGCTCGTCCCGGCGAGGTGCACGGTGTTGACTATTACTTCGTGGATCCCGATGAATTCGTCCGCAGGCGCGACCAAGGGGAACTGCTGGAGTGGGCGGAGTACAGCGGGAACCTGTACGGAACTCCGCGAGCCCCGGTTCTCGCACGCATCGAGACCGGAGATGACGTCTTGCTCGATATCGAGGTCCTCGGTGCCGTGCAGGTCAAGGCCTCGTTCCCGGACGCGTTGATGCTCTTCATTACGCCTCCGACCATTGACGCCCTGGAAGAACGGTTGCGAAACCGGGGCGACACCTCGAACGAAGACATCGCTCGCCGGCTGACCATCGCTCGATGGCAGCTCGAAGTGGCTGAAGAACGATTCGATCACATAGTCGTCAATGACTCCGTTGAAGATGCAGTGGAGCGCATCCTGCGTATACTGATGGCCCCTTCAACGAAAGCTGACAGATGATTCACCCACCCATCGAGGACGTCCTGGAGCAGACGGGCGGCCGGTTCGACCTGGTTGTCGTCGCGGCTCGCCGGGCGCGCCAGATCAACGCCTATTTCAACCAGCTCGGGGAAGGAATCGGCCACTACGTGCCGCCCCAGGTCCATTCGTTGAGTCACAAGCCGCTCACGATCGCCTTGGAGGAAATCGCCCAAGGCAAGGTGACGGTCGAGCGCGTCGAAGAGTAGAGCGTGCTCAGCGGGCGCCGCATCCTCGTAGGAGTGACCGGGGGTGTAGCCGCCTATAAGGCTGCATATCTGGTCCGCAGACTCACCGAACGCGGCGCCGAGGTCCGCGTCATGATGACGGCCTCCGCCCACGAATTTGTTGGTTCCCAGACGTTCGCGGCGATTACCGGCCAGAGTGTCGCCTCAGAGCTCTTTGGGCCAGGGTCGATAAGTCCCCACACAGAGTTGGCCCGATGGGCCGAGGCGGTGGTCATTGCACCTGCTACCGCCAACACGCTCGCCAAAGCAGCGCAGGGCCTCAGCGACGAGCTGGTATCGGCGACACTCCTCGCGACAACTGCACCGGTGATGTTTGCGCCGGCCATGCATACCGAGATGTGGGAAAACGCGGCAACCCGGCGCAATATCACCGCATTGACGAACGACGGCCATACGATCGTCGGCCCGTCCAGCGGTTCGTTGGCGGGAGGGGACATCGGACCCGGCCGGATGGCAGAACCCGACGAGATCGTTGAGGCCCTCGAGTCGCTCATGAGCGGCCCTCTCAAAGGCATCCGCATGCTGGTAACCGCCGGCGGCACCCGGGAGCCCATCGATCCGGTCCGTTTCATCGGCAATCGGTCTTCGGGAAAGATGGGGTTTGCCATCGCCTCCGCAGCGGTCGCGGCGGGGGCAGATGTGACACTCGTGTCGAGCGCCGGCCTCGCTACCCCGTCCGGGACGCAGCTGATCGAGGTGGAAACCGCCGAGGACATGGCCGCGTCGGTGTTCGAGCTGGCTGCGAAAGTGGACATAGTTGTGATGGCGGCTGCAGTGGCGGACTTCCGCCCTGCCGTGGTCACCGGAAAGAAACTGCGCCGGGCGGATGGGATATCCGAGATCCGGCTCCAACCAACCCCGGACATATTGGCCAGCCTGGCCGCGCTCGATCGACGCCCGTTTCTCGTCGGCTTTGCTGCCGAGACAGGATCGATCGACGGCGCAATCCAGAAAGCACTTTCTAAGGGCGTTGACCTTACGGTTGCGAACGATGTTTCGGCGGAAGGATCTGGTTTCGGCTCCGATACCAATCAGGTTGCTCTGATCGAAAGCGACGGAACGGTCGACCGGTGGCCGCTGCTCACGAAGCAGGAGGTGGGGCGCCGACTGTGTGACCTCCTCGCACAGCGCATGGCGGAACGCAAAGCCGAGGGTTAGCACCTCGTATACTCGCCCCCATGCGCAACAGTTACTTCACATCGGAATCTGTCACCGAAGGCCACCCAGACAAGATTGCCGATCGGATTTCTGACAGCGTCCTCGACGCGGTCCTCGCTAAGGATCCCCGCGGCCGGGTCGCCTGTGAGGTGCTGGTTACCAATAACATCGTGATCGTCGCAGGAGAGATCACCGCAGCCGCCACGATTGATATCGAAGTGGCCACACGACAGGCTATCCGCGACATCGGCTACAACGACCCGGCTGCCCTGTTTTCCGCCGATACTTCCGCGGTTGAAGTCATCGTCAAGCGGCAGAGTCCCGACATCGCCGGCGGCGTATTTGAGTCCCTCGAGACGCGCAACGGTTCTGTGGATCCGCTGGATGGTCTCGGCGCGGGGGATCAGGGAATCATGTTCGGGTACGCGGTCGACGAAACACCCGAGCGAATGCCCTTGTCCATCCAACTTGCTCACCGTTTGGCCGAACGACTGGCGATCGTTCGCAAGGATGGAACGCTCGGGTACCTCGGTCCGGATGGGAAGACGCAGGTCACCGTCCGTTACCAGGGAAGCAAACCGGTGGGTATCCACCGCGTGCTCATTTCTACCCAGCATGCTGAAGATGTCGACCATGCGACTCTGGACGGAGACCTCCGTAAGCATGTCCTGGACGCCGTAATGGTCGACGCAGACGACGATTTCGATTTCATCGTGAATCCATCGGGACGTTTCGTGGTCGGTGGTCCGGTTGGGGACACCGGCCTGACAGGACGCAAGGTCATTGTCGATACCTACGGCGGAGCCGCACGCCATGGGGGTGGCTGCTTCTCAGGAAAAGATCCGACCAAGGTCGACCGTTCCGCCGCCTACGCGGCGCGACATGCCGCCCGCAACCTGGTGGCCGCCGGGCTGGCCGCCCGGTGCGAACTGCAGCTTTCCTATGCCATCGGCCGGGCCGAGCCATTCTCTATCCATTTGGAAACCTTCGGGACCGAGACGGTCCCCGTCGAAACACTCGATACGCTGGTTGCCGAGCAGTTTGACTTCCGCCCGCTGGCGATAATCAACCGGTACGGCCTCCAAGAGCCCATCTATCGAGAGACGTCCGCCTACGGTCACTTCGGGCGCCCGCAGTTCTCGTGGGAGGCAGAGGACGTGGCGGAGACGCTCGCCGCTGCTGCAGGACGCTGACCGTCCCGCTCGTCGCCCGGGTCGTTCCCGATGTCCCAACGTTTTCGGTAGACGGTGGATTTGCGTATGCCGTAGGTGAAGGCCAGGACGTTTCGGTCGGCTCGGTGGTGCGCATCCCCCTCGGCGGTCGAAAGGTGCGCGGCTACGTAACCGACGTTCGGGCCGGGTCGCACGCCGGGCTCAAAGAACTACGCGGGGTCTCCGGCGAAATACCCGTATTCGACGAGCAGCTGCTCGAAACGGTCCGCTGGGCGGCCCATCACTACATCTCGCCACTCGCCGGAATTCTCGGCAAAACCACGCCTCCCAACCTGCCCAGGCGGGTTGGGATCCCCACCTGGCCCGAGGTAGCCGCAACGGCTTCCGGACCGCTTTCTGCCGTCGGAGAGGCCGCAGGCGCAGGGCGGCGCCGTCCGGCCACCTATTTCCTGGCGTCCGCGGATTGGAGTCACCATGTGGAGACGATGGTCGGTCCCGTGATCCGGGGTGGTCGCTCGGCGCTCGTGGTCGTGGCAACCGCCATCGAAGCAGAACAGATCGCCGTTGATCTCCGGGCCACATTCGGGCCGAGGGTCATCGTCGCAACCCCGGCCCTCTCGGATCGCGCACTCACCGCTGCCTGGCAGTTGGCGGCCACCGTCCCCGGCTTGATCCTGGTCGGTACCCACCGCATCGTCTTCTGGCCGGTGATGGGGTTGGGTTTGACCGCCATCATCCAGGAGGGACGGCGCGGTATGAAGGATCGTCAGACACCGACGATTCACGCTCGGGAAATTGTGAGAACCAGGGCTCGAATCGAACGATTCGGAGTCGTCTATCTCGGGCGGGTACCGACCACCGAGGTGTTGCGAGCGGGCACGGAGATCGTGCGGGCTCCCGGGCGCAATCGGATTTGGCCCCTCGTTGAAGTTGTTGACAGGAATGAAGATCCTCCCGGCTCCGGGGTCCTCACCGAGCGAGTGAGGGCGGCCCTTCGCCATGCCCTTGCCCGAAAAGAAAAGGTCTTCCTGTTTACTCACCGTCATGGTTATGCACCTGCCGCCCGCTGTGCCAAGTGCCGGACCCTGCGACGGTGCGGCGAGTGCGGTGCCCGACCGGACCCGGGTCTGGCCTGTGCGCGTTGCGGTGCCACGTTGGGTCCGTGCACAGCCTGTGGGGGCGCTCGGTTCGAACCACTCGGCGCAGGCGTGGGTCGGGTCGTCGAAGTGGCCGGCCGCCTACTGGGTGCCGATGCCGTTGGGAGTGTCCAGGAAGGACGACCGGTGGTGGTCGGCACCGAACGAGATCTGGCGGCCGCAGGGACGTTTGATCTTGCGATCGCGATTGACGCGGACGGATTGATCCTGGGAACAAACTACCGGGCGGCGGAGGAGGCGTTGCGTTCCCTCACGCGTCTCGCTGCATCCGTACCTTTCGGACGGGGCAAGCGTCTCATGGTGCAGACTTCCCAACCTCAGCATCCCGTCATTGCCGCATTGCGCAGAGGTGATCCGATCGAGTTCCTCGAGTCGGAACTCGCGAAACGAGAGGAGATGGGTTTTCCACCGGCAGGCGAACTCATCGTCGTCGAGGTGAGGAACGGCGGATCCGAGAGCGACACCATCATCAAAGAGGCAGTTGGGAACGAGGCAACCGTGTACGGCCCGGCGTCGACCGAGCGAGGGTCGCGATGGCTGATCCAGGGCGATCGCCTCTCGGCGGTTCGCACCAAACTGAGACCGGCCGTGCAGCGTCTGCGGGACTCCGGTTCCGCCGTCCGTATCGACGCAGATCCGCTCGACTTGTGAGCTCCGCTGCAGGTTCACCGAAATAGTGTGACCCAGGGGCTCGGGCCTAGACTGCCCATTCCGGAGGTAGGCGTGGCCATTTTCCCAATTCGAACGTTCGGAGATCCGGTCCTGCGAGCCCAAGCCGAGCCGGTAATCGAGATCGACGAAACCGTACACCGACTGGTTGCCGACATGCTCGAGACGATGTACGCCGCTCCGGGGGTTGGGCTGGCTGCACCGCAGATCGGCATCTCGCGAAGAGTCATTGTTTTCGACGAAGGCGAAGGACCACAGGTGCTGATCAATCCCGAGCTCAAGGAAACCGAAGGTGAGTGGTCCTTCGACGAGGGATGCCTCTCGGTCCCTGGTCGCTTCTGGCCGATCAGTCGGCCTGCCTTCGCCCGGGTACGGGGGCTCAACCTCGATGGCCGTACGGTCGAATACGCGGGTGAGGAGTTGCTCGGGCGGGTCTTACAGCATGAAGTCGATCATCTCAACGGTCGGTTGCTGATAGAGCAGCTAGAACCCAAACTCCGAAAACAGGCTCTTCGGGACCTGCGCGAGGCAGCGTTGGGATTCGGAACCCCCGAGTGATTTCCAGCGTCTTTCTCGGCACCCCCACGGCGAGCATCCCATCGTTGCACACGTTGGCAGCCCTGACAGAACTGCGTTTGGTCGTCACGCGGCCCGATAAGCCGCGCGGCCGGTCGGGCCGTGCTCGTCCTTCCCCGGTCAAGGAAGCCGCGGCCTCCCTGGGTATTCCTGTTGCCGAACCGGCGAGCCGGGGAGAGCTCGAGGAGAGCCTCGCCGGGACCGCTCCGGTGGACGTGGGCGTAGTGGCCGCTTTCGGGGTGATCCTCCGCCCGGTCGCCCTGGCAGTACCCGCGTGCGGATTCGTGAACGTTCACTTCTCGCTCCTGCCCCGTTGGCGGGGCGCAGCTCCCGTTGAACGAGCGATCCTGAGCGGGGATGAGGCAACCGGAGTTTCCCTGATGGTGATGGACGAAGGACTCGATACCGGGCCCGTAGCAGCGTCCGAGGTGATTTCGATTGGGGCGACGGAGACGAGCGGCGAGCTCACTGCACGCTTGGCGGAACTCGGCGCGCAGCTACTCAAGGGTCACCTGGACGACTTCGTCGGCGGTCGCCTGTTTCCGATCCCGCAACCGGCCGCCGGTGCATCGTACGCGGCTCGCATCACGACCGAAGAAGCGAACCTGTCTGCGACATGGCCCTCGAGCACCCTGCTCCGGGCGGTACGTGCCTTTTCTCCGAGGCCTGGAGCCCGGTTTGGGGAGGGCGCCCTGAAAGTTTGGAGAGCGACGGCAACGGATCTCAACCAGGAGGCTCCGGGCCGCCTCTTCCTCGAAGGAGGGCTTCTCTGTTTGGGGACGGGTGACCATCCGATCGCCCTTCGCGAAGTGCAGGCCTCCGGGGGGCGGAGAATGGGCGGAGCAGCCTGGGCGCGAGGACGCCGGGGCGACCTGGGATGGCTGCCGTGAAACCGGGGGTTCCCGCGCGGGCCGCTGCCAGGAGAGCGGTATCTCGCGTTCTGCGCTCCGGTGCCTACTCCAACCTGGTGGTCCGAAGCGAGACTCGAGACCTACCCGTCCGGGATGCTCATCTGGCACAACGTCTGGCCTACGACACCCTGCGGAACCTCTTGCGAGTCGATCGCACCATCCAATCGGTGAGCACTCGACCCCTCAAAAAGATCCAGGACGATGTGTTGGACACCCTGCGCGTGGGAGTCAACGAGGTGCTCTTCGCCCGATCGAAGGACCATGCAGCAGTGGACTCAACCGTAGAGGTCGTACGGTCGATTCAGCCGGGTGCGACCGGGTTTTGTAACGCCATCCTGCGGGCAGTGGCTCGCGATGGCGAACCTCCCTTGCCCGATGGTGACGCGGGCGCCGCTCTGCGAGTGGGTCAACCGGAATGGATCTGGGACCTTCTGGTCGATGCCTGGGGCCGCACCGAGACAGAAGAGTTCCTGGAAGCGTCACAAAGCGATGCCGCTCGGACCATTCGGCTCCGATCAGGTGAACCCCCCGACGGCCTGGCGCCGGTGGCGGGGATCCCGGATGCTTACGTTCTGCCACCCGTCGAAACGGTATTGGACACGATGGCGGTTCAGGATGGAGCCTCCGTTGCCGTGGGTTTGGCCTTAGATCCGCAACCGGGCGACCGGATCCTCGACATGGCGGCTGCCCCGGGAGGCAAGGCCCTGCATGCGGCCGACCGGTTGGATGGGCGAGGTGTGGTCGTTGCATCCGATCGTCACCGTCGGCGGGTCCAATCAGCGGTTCGACGCCTGGAGGGGAGCCCGGTCCGATGGTGCGTCGCGGACGCTCTGATGACTCCGTACCGTTCGGATTCTTTCGATAGGGTATTGGTGGATGCGCCGTGCTCGGGATTGGGGACGATGCGGCGACGTCCCGAGGTCCGCTTTCGTGTCGGCGCATCCGATCTGGCCGATCTAGCGGTGGTGCAGGCTTACATGGTTGCGGAAGCCCGCCGGGTGGTGAAACCCGGCGGGCTGATCGTCTATTCGGTATGCACGGTGACCCCGCAGGAGACCATTGGCATCATCGAAGGCCTGCCGACCGAGGCGGTTGTCGGCTTACCCGGACGGCCGTGGGGCGGAGGTTGGTTGCTGGCGCCGCACCTGACCGGGACTGATGGCATGTTCATCACCAGAATCCGGGGATAGGCTGGGTACACTCGCCCCATGAAGCCCGCTCGGATAGCTCCTTCCCTGTTGGCCGCTGATTTCGCCCAGCTCGGCGAAGAGGTCAAGCGCATCGAGTCCGAGATCGACATGCTGCATCTCGACGTGATGGACGGCCATTTTGTCCCGAACATCAGCTTCGGCATGCCGGTGATTGCTTCTCTGCGAAAGACGACCGGCGTGTATTTCGATTGCCACCTGATGACTACCAACCCGGACGTCTACCTCGAAGACCTCAAGAACGCCGGAGCTGATCTCGTCACCGTGCACATCGAGGTGATCCCCAATCCGACGAACGTGGCCAAGAGAGCGAAGGAATTGGGCCTCGATTTCGGGCTGGTCCTCAGCCCTCCGACTCCGTTCGCGGCAGTGGAACCGTTTGTGGAATTGTCCGATCTGCTGCTGATCATGTCCGTGCATCCCGGGTTCGGCGGACAATCCTTCATGTCGGAAGTTCTGCCCAAAGTTGCATCCGCCAGAAAGTTCATTGATTCCCACGCCTTTCCTGTCGATATACAGATTGACGGCGGCATAACCGACCAGACGGCTCCGTTGGCCAGGCGGGCCGGCGCAGACGTTTTCGTAGCCGGAACCGCAATCTTCCGGGATCCCGACCCGGTCGGGGCGGTACGTCGCTTGAGGAACGCAATCGAAGCAGTGGAGTGAAATGCCGGAACGAATCCTGGTAGCAGACGATGACCCGGATATCCTTCAGTTCGTCAGAGTGAACCTGGAGCTCGAAGGGTTCGAGGTCGACGTTGCTCACGATGGGAAGGAAGCCATCGCCAAGGTCATGGCGTCGCCGCCCGACCTGGTCCTGCTCGACGTGATGATGCCGGAGATGGACGGTTTGACCGCCCTGCGCCGCCTTCGGATGCACCCGGCCGCGACGAATACGTCGGTGATCCTGTTGACGGCCAAGACCCTCCCCGAGGACCGGGTTCGGGGCCTGGAACTCGGTGCGGACGACTATGTCACGAAGCCGTTCGACGTTGACGAGCTCATGGCTCGGGTCAAGGCAGTTCTGCGGCGGACCCAAGCGATGCGCGACGTATCGCCGCTGACCGGCCTCCCCGGTAACTTCCGCATCTCGTCGGAGCTGGAACGTCGAGTGAACGAAGGCGGACACTTTGCCGTGGTTCACGCCGACCTGGACAATTTCAAAGCATTCAACGATCACTACGGCTTCATGCGCGGGGACCAGGTGATCAAGTTCACGGCTCATGTCATGCTCGAAGCTGCAGCCGAGATCGAGGATGTAACCACGTTTGTTGGTCACGTCGGCGGTGACGACTTCGTCGCAACCGTCAACACGGACCTCGTGGAGGAGTACTGCAAGGCGGTCATCAGGATCTTCGACGACGGCATCCTCGACCTGTACGACACCGCCGACGCTCTCCGCGGCTATATCGAAGTTGCCGACCGCCGGGGCGAACAGCATGCCTTCCCCATCGTCTCGTTCTCACTCGGTGTGGCCACCAACCTGAGCAGAACGATGACAACCCAGTGGGAGGCCTCGGCCATCGCAGTTGAGATGAAAGAGTTCGCCAAGCAACGGACCGGCTCGAGTTACGAGATCGACCGCCGCGTCACATAACCTCCCCCCTGCGAGCGCAGCGAGCGAGGAGGGGGGAGGTGGTTCTCGCCGGAGGCGAGAAGCGGAGGGGGGCTGGTTCCCACCAACGTGCGAAGCGCAGCGAGCGCGGAGGAGGGAGGCCCTTCGTTCGATCGTATCTTCCCTCCAGGGTAGAATCACCTCACAGCCCACCTTCAGGGCAGGGTGCAATTCCCGACCGGCGGTGAAAGCCCGCGACCCCCGCGAGGGGTGGATCCGGCAGTGTCCCGGAGCCGACGGTGAAAGTCCGGATGGGAGAAGGCGGGTGGCTCTTTGCCGCGCGCGTGTCTCCCATCGGAGAGGACGGGATGGAGCACGTGGACAGGCAGATGATGCTGGCGGCCATCGCAGCAGCGGGAGATCGTTTCCCTCACCCGAACCCGCGCGTTGGCGCCGTCGTGGTTGCCAAAGACGGCACCGTAGTTGGCCGTGGCGGGCACGAGGGGCCGGGAACCTCGCACGCAGAGGTTCTGGCGCTGACCGCGGCAGGCCCACTGTCACACGGGGCGACGATCTATGTCACCCTCGAACCGTGCGCCCATCACGGGCGAACGCCGCCGTGCACGGATGCCATCATGGCGGCCGGGGTGGTGCGAGTGGTTGCGGCCCTCGAAGATCCGGATGCGCGAGTGGCGGGTCGGGGTTTCGCCGCTCTGCGGGCCGCCGGGATCGAAGTCGTGACCGGCGTGTGCAGCGAGGAAGCCCTCGACCTCGACCCCGGGTATTTCCATCAGCGCAGCACCGGTCGGCCCCGCGTCACCCTGAAAGTGGCGATGACCCTGGACGGTCAAGTGGCCGCAGCCGACGGGACGTCGCGCTGGATCACGTCGCCGGAAGCTCGGCGGGACGGCCATCATCTCCGTGCTGCTCACGACGCCATCATGGTCGGGGCGGGGACGTTGCTGGCCGACGATCCTGAGCTGACGGTGCGCCTTGACGGGTACACGGGGAAGCAACCATTGCCCGTGGCCGTCGCCGGTCTTCGCCCTGTGCCGCCCGAACGACGCATGTTCGAGAGGACGGCGCTCGTGTTCTCGCCGGTCGGACTCGAACTCCCTGCCGAGGTTGTCGTGGCACCTGATCCGGACGGCAGGAAGGTTGATCTCACGGTGATGCTCGAAACGCTCGGGGAACGCGGCGTCGTTGATCTTCTCGTCGAGGGGGGCCCGGGGCTGGCAGGGGCTCTCTGGGACCAGGGTCTCGTCGACCGCGGGGTCGTGTATGTGGCCGCCGCCCTCGCGGGCGGCGTAGGCCGCAGCGTTTGTGATGGGGTGTTTGCCACGATCGGCGACCTCAGAAGGGTCGCTTTCACCGGAATCGAGCAGGTTGGCCCCGACCTGAGGATCGACTTCAAGGGAGCGCAGTGATGTTCACCGGAATCGTTGAAGAAATGGGGCGGGTCGCCCGACTCGTCCCAGATGGAGCAGGGAGTCAGGATCGACGTGGATGGTCCCCGGGTCTCCGCGGGTCTCGAAGTGGGCGGTTCGATCGCGGTCAATGGCGTCTGTTTGACGGTAGTTGCGACAACGCCGACCGGGTTCTCCGCAGATGTTGTCAAGGAGACCCTCGACCGGACCAACCTCGGTGATGTGGAGCCGGGATCGACGGTGGATCTGGAACGACCGATGCCCGCTTCCGGACGATTTGATGGTCATATCGTGCAAGGTCATGTTGATGGCGTCGGCCGGGTAGCGGGCGTTACCCCGGAAGGCGAGGGCGTACGGATGACGATCACCATGCCGGACCGGTTGCAACGATTCGCCGTCGAGAAAGGCTCGATGACCGTGGACGGGGTGAGCCTCACGATTGCCGCGATCGTGGCGGGGGGTTTCGTGGTTGCCCTGATACCTCATACGCTGGCGGTCACCGTCCTGGGCAGCCGCCGACCGGGCGATCTCGTCAATCTCGAAGTCGACGTCATCGCGAAATATGTTGAGCGATTGCTCGAGGAGCGTGCATGATGTTGGCCCCGATCGAAGCGGCGATCGCAGCGTTCCGGCGGGGCGAATTCCTCGTTGTCGTTGACGATGAGGACCGGGAGAACGAGGGCGACCTGATCGTCGCGGCGGAGCACGCCACCCCGGCTCGAGTCGGCTTTATGGTTCGCCACACGAGCGGTCTCATCTGCCTGCCTGCTCTCGGTGAGCGACTCGACGAGTTGCAGATCCCGATGATGGTCGCCAACAACACCGATGCTCGACGTACGGCCTTCACCGTTTCCATCGACTACGGACCCGGAACGACCACGGGCATCTCAGCGGCCGACCGAGCGACCACCATTGCTTCCCTGATCGATCCCCGCGTTTCGCCGGATAGTTTCACCAGGCCGGGGCATGTCTTCCCGCTGCGCTATCAGCCCGGCGGTGTGCTGCGTCGCGCCGGACATACCGAGGCGGCCGTAGACCTGGCGCGTTTGGCCGGACTGTATCCCGCCGGCGTGCTGGCCGAGATCGTGACCGACGAGGGCGAGGTTGCCCGATTATCCGATCTCGAGCGCTTCGCCAAGGAGCACGACCTCCTGATGATCTCGATCGCCGATCTCATCGCCTACCGGCGGAAGCAAGAGATGCTGGTCAAGCGGGTCAGCGAGGCCCGGATCCCCACAAAACAGGGAGAGTTTCGAGCCGTCGGTTACGAATCGCTGGTTGACGGGCGCGAGCATATCGCTCTCGTGATGGGTGACGTCACCGGTACCGATGGGGTCTTGGTCCGGGTGCATTCCGAGTGCTTGACCGGGGACACCTTTGGAAGCCTCAGATGCGATTGCGGGGTTCAACTTCAGGAGGCGTTGCGGAGGGTGGGTGAGGCCGGCGCCGGGGTAGTGCTGTACTTGCGCGGCCAGGAGGGACGGGGGATCGGCCTCGGGCACAAGCTTGCTGCCTATGCACTGCAAGATCAGGGACGAGACACAGTCCAAGCGAATGAGGATCTCGGGTTGCCGGTCGATGCCCGCGACTACGGCGTCGGTGCACAGATCCTCGTTGATCTCGGCGTGACGACGATGCGGCTCCTGACCAACAACCCCCGCAAGCGCGCCGGCATCGAGGGGTACGGTCTGGCCATTGTCGAGACGGTTCCGCTCCTGGTCGAACCCAACGATGAGAACCGCCACTACCTCGAAACCAAGGCTCGCAAACTGGGCCACACGCTCGACATGGGAGATCGCTGATGCAGCCAGACACCGGGGAAGGACTGCGGAAACCCCCGCTGCGAATCGGGATTGCCGTTTCGTCGTTCAACGCGGTGATCACCGACGGCCTGCTGGCATGGAGCCCTGACGGCATTGGAAGAATCAGCCGGTGACGGATGTCACCACGGTACGACTCCCCGGTGCCCTGGAATTGCCAATAGCCGCACAGAGACTCATCGCCGCCGGCATGGATGCGGTGATCGCCATCGGAGCGGTGATCGAAGGGGAGACAGACCACTACACCCACGTTGCGACGCAAACAATGGCGGGTCTCCAGCGTGTAGCCCTCGATACCGGGGTTCCGGTGGCCAACGCAGTGCTGACCGTCAGAGAGTTCTCGCATGCCCGGGATCGAAGCCTTCCCGGCCACGCAAACAAGGGCTATGAGGCGGCTCGAGCGGCCCTCGATACGGTCGACGCGCTGCGCCGGCTGAAGCCGCTGGCGGCCGAGGGCTAGCACTGCGTTGGACAGTGACCCGACCCCCCGTATAATGCGGACCCACAACCGAGCACAAGAGGAGGCCCGCTGCTCCCACCCGGCCATCGAGGCGATGCGCCGCGGTTACGAAAACGCAGCACGCCTTGGCTTGCTGCGTTTTGACGTCTTTGAATGAGGAGGAGACATCGCTGAGTTACGTGTGAATGGTTACATCCGGGCCGTTGAAGTCCGGGTCGTAGCCCCGGATGGCAGTCAAATCGGGATCAAGAAGATACGAGAGGCGCTCTGGCTGGCAGATCAGCTGGGCCTCGACCTCGTCGAAGTAGCCCCGGATGCCAATCCGCCTGTTTGCCGTTTGATGGACTACGGGAAGTACAAGTACGAACTCTCCGTCAAAGCTCGCGAAGCTAGGAAGAAGCAGACCCGAACGGTCATCAAAGAGGTCAAGTTCAAGCCGAAAATCGGCGAGCACGACTACCTGATCAAACAACGCAGAACTATTGAGTTCCTCTCCGAGGGCGACAAGGTCAAAGTGACTATCTGGTTTCGCGGGCGGGAAGCGCAGCGACCCGAACTCGGCCTTCGCATTCTCGACCGACTGGCAGCGGAAGTGGCCGACTACGGAACTGTGGATCAGACACCCTCCCAGGAGGGCCGGAACATGACAATGGTCCTGGGTCCGGTCCGCAGACGGGATCGGCCGAAGCCCGTCGAGGAAGCAGAAGAAAAAGAAGAAGAGGAACCAACGAAGGAAGTTGACGCTCCGGTCGCAGCGGCGGGAGCCGCCGACGATGCCGAGCAAACGGCCGGGACTGTCGTGCCCGAAACGGAGACGGCCGAAGTGGCAACGGAACCGTTGCTTGAGCCCGCCGATCAGCCGGCCGCCGGCGACGGACCGGAAACCTCTAGCACCGAACCCGAAGCCGAAACTGTTGTAGACGACGAGACATAGGGAGCGTTTGATGCCAAAGATGAAGACCCATAAGGGAGCCGCCAAGCGCTTCAAGGTGACGGGCTCGGGAAAAGTGATGCGGGCCCAGGCCGGTCGGGGCCACCTGAAATTGGCCAAAAGCCGTAAGCGCTTTCGGAAGCTCAAAGGTGATGCCCCGCTCGTCAAGGGTGATTTGAAGAACGTCAAGCGAATGATCGGTCGCTGAGGCGAACCGCAGAGGAGGATGTCTCATGGCCAGAGTCAAACGCGCCGTGCACGCGAAGAAGAAGCACAAGAAGGTTCTCGATCGCGCCAGCGGTTACAAAGGAGCCAAGAGCAGGCGTTTTCGCGCTGCCAACGAGCAGGTCATGCACGCGATGCAGGATTCGTATCGTGACCGTCGAGCCCGCAAGGGTGAGTTCCGCCGTTTGTGGATTCAGCGTATCAACGCAGCCGCCCGCCAGAACGGAACAACGTACTCTCAGCTGATTGCCGGTCTCAAAGCTGCCGAAGTCGAGGTCGATCGGAAAATGTTGGCCGACATGGCCGTGAACGATCCCGATGCTTTCGCACAATTGGCTACATTGGCCTCACCGAAGAGCTGACTTGTGGAACCGGTTCGCTCGCCGCGTAACCCGCGCGTCGTCGAGGCGATCCGGCTGCATCGTCGTCGACGGCGGACGGAGACCGGCCGCACGCTGCTCGAGGGCCCGCACCTCATAGACGAAGCTATCCGCGCCGGCACTCACCTGGAAACGATATTCGTCTCTGTCGACGACGAGGCGATGACGGCCAAGGTTTCGGGCCTAGGTGCCGACGCCGTGATCGTGAGTCCATCGGTCATGGCGAAGATCGCGGGCACGCAGCACCCGCGCGGCCCGGTGGCCGTCATGGCCATACCACCAGAGGCCCCTGGCTTCGATCGATCGCTCCTCGTGTCCTGGGGAGTGGGGGATCCCGGGAACGTCGGGACTTTGATTCGCTCTGCGGCTGCCTTCGGGCTTGGCTTTCTGAGCGGGCCCGGCACGGCAGATCCCTGGTCACCGAAAGTGCTGCGAGCCGGGGCTGGTGCCCACTTCCGAACCTC
Organism: uncultured Actinomycetota bacterium; assembly: GCA_963718995.1. Classification (GTDB taxonomy): domain Bacteria; phylum Actinomycetota; class Acidimicrobiia; order Spongiisociales; family UBA4744; genus UBA4744. The sequence continues at coordinate 173,655 of CAVRAP010000020.1, read as the reverse complement.
GATCGAAAGGCCGACCATACTCTCGGTCGCTTCACTCCAGGAGCGCGGCTACCTCGTCGTAGCTGCGGTCGTTACAGGAGGGGATCCTCCCCGAGCGGATGGCCGGGATTCCGCTATGCGCCATTCTGGTTGGCGACGAAGGTGCCGGGCTTCCTCCCGAGGTCGTCGCGCAGGCGGACGTTCGGATCTCGATCCCTATGCCCGGCCTCACCGAGAGCCTGAACGCTGCCGTTTCCGGATCCCTGCTTGCCTATGAGCTGTCCAAGACCGCCAAAGACCAGCGCCGTCCCGACTAACCTGCCCGACCGATGGACCAACTCACAACTCTGCTCACAGCTGCCCCCGACCGGATTCGATCGGCATCCGATCTCGACGCACTCAAAGACCTCGAAAACGAACTCCTCGGCCGAAAATCTCTGATCGCCGAATCTCGCCGTACGCTCGGTGCTCTGGCCCCGGAAGAGCGTCCGACGGTTGGTGCGCAGTTGCATGAAGCGAGCCAGCAGCTGAGCGCTCTGATAGCCGCGAGGCGAAACGAACTCGAGCTGGTTGCCGAAGATGCGCTCCTCCTCGAAGACCGGGTCGACGTAACCCTTCCGGCCCGCCAACTCAGGCGGGGTTGGCATCATCTCGTCACCCAAACCCTCGAGGAAGTCGCCGACATCTTCGTGTCCCTCGGCTACGGAGTTGTGACGGGGCCAGAGGTCGATACGGCCTGGCACAACTTCGACGCGCTCGAATACCCCGCCGACGCATCCCGCCCGGCTCGAATCAGACACCATGTATGTTGGTTACGGAGACCCTTCCGATGACCTCCTGCTCCGAACCCAGACCTCGACCATGCAGGTCCGGTACATGGAACAAAACGACCCACCCGTCTACATCGTCGCGCCGGGACGCTGCTATCGAACCGACACGCTCGACGCCACCCACTCTCCGGTCTTTCACCAGATCGAGGGATTGGCGGTCGATGAACACATCACCATGGCCGACCTCAAGGGGACCCTTGCGCATTTCATGCGAGAGTTCCTCGGATCCGACCGCACCATCCGACTGCTGCCACATTTCTTCCCGTTCACGGAACCTTCCGCCGAGATGCACGTTTCATGCTTCAACTGCGATGGATCCGGTTGCCGGGTCTGTTCCGGGTCCGGCTGGATAGAACTGCTCGGTTGCGGGGTTGTCGATCCCCACGTTCTCGAATCCGTCGGGTACGACTCGACGAAGTATTCCGGCTTCGCCTTTGGCGTCGGGGCAGAACGCCTGGCGATGGTGCGGCACGGCATCAACCACATCAAGCATTTCTTTGAGAATGACGTCCGGGTCTTGAGGCAGTTCTCATGAAGGTGTCCCTGCGCTGGTTGCGCGACTACGTGGACGTGCCGACGGACGACGCCGACGAACTGGCGGCCGTATTCAGCAGCCTCGGTCATGAAGTTGAGGGGTACGACATACTGGACCTCGAGTTCTCCGGCGTGATCGTCGGACGCGTCGAGGAGGTCTCACCCCACCCCAACGCCGACAAGCTTCGTTTGTGCCGGGTTACCACCGGTGGAGACCCGCGGGATATTGTTTGCGGGGCCTGGAACTTCGAAGCCGGGGCCATCGTTCCGGTTTCCGTCCCCGGTGCCGTACTGGCCGGCGGGTTGGAGGTAGGCGTGCGATCGCTACGGGGTATCGAGTCCCACGGGATGATCTGCTCGGCTGCCGAACTTGGTTTGGGCGACGACCACACGGGCATCATGGTGCTCGACCCGGCGGTCGAAGTGGGAACCGACTTTGCCGACCTGGTGCCGCTCCCCGACGTGGTCTTCGATCTCTCGATCACACCGAACCGCCCGGATGCCATGTCGATGCTCGGCATCGCTCGTGACATCGGGGCCTACTACCGGCTTCCCGTCCGCACCCCGGAGGCGGCGGTGACCGAAGCGGGCCCGGCGTCCACGGTGAAGGTCACCATCGACGATCCGGCGGGGTGTCCGCGGTATGTGGGCAGGGAGGTTCGGGACGTCACGGTGGCACCCGGTCCGCTGTGGATGCAGCTCCGGTTGCGTTCGGCCGGGGTGCGACCCATCAACAACATCGTTGACATAACCAACTACGTGCTTCTGGAAACCGGCCAACCCCTGCATGGGTTTGATCTCGACTTGGTACGAGGGGAAGAGATCATTGTCCGACGGGCCAATGCAGGTGAGACCCTGCGCACGCTCGACGGCGTTGACCGGAAGTTGTCTGAGTGGGACCTGGTGATAGCCGACGGCGGGGGAGTTGTGGCCTTTGCCGGAGTCATGGGCGGAGAGACGAGCGAAGTCGGCGATACCACGAGGCGCGTGCTCATCGAAGCGGCCCATTTCGATCCACCGAGCGTCATGTTCACGGCCAAACGTCACGACCTGCGGACCGAGGCCTCGTCGCGATTCGAACGGGGAGTTGACCCGAACCTGCCGGGTCGGGCCGCAGCTCGGGCGGCTGCGTTGATGGTTGAGTTCGCCGGCGGACAGGCTGTGACGGGGGTCCAGGACAATTATCCGAAGGCCATTGATCCGTGGACCGTCGAGCTCCCTTTGCAGGAGATACCCCGGTTGCTTGGGATTGAGCTCGACCGGGACACGGTTGCCGAGCTGCTCGCCCGGATCGGTTTCGAATCCTCGGGCCAGAACCCCCTGACCGTTACCGTCCCCACGTTCCGACCGGACGTCCGTCGGCCGGCCGATCTTGTGGAGGAGGTAGCCAGGATCCACGGGTACGACAAGATTCCCGAGACCCTGCCGGTCGGTACCGGTGGGGGCTGGACCGACGAACAGGTCAACGAGCGGCGGTTGCGGGGCCTCCTGACGGGTCTGGGCTATTCGGAAGCGCAGAGCTGGTCGTTCGTCGGTGCCGCAGATCTCGAGAACCTTGGCCTGGCCGAGGACGACTTGCGGAGGCAGGCTATCGCGGTGCGAAACCCGCTTCGGGATCTCGAGCCGTTGCTTCGGACCACCTTGCTCCCGGGTTTGTTGAAAGCGGCTCGTTTCAATACGTCCCACGGTGCCGACCGTGTGGCCCTCTTTGAGATCGGGAAAGTGTTTCTGGCCGAGCCATCGCCGCTCGATACCCGGCTGCCCCATCAACCCGACCGCCTGGCATTTCTGGCCTTTGGTGAGTTCGGCCCTCCGGGCGTCAAGAGTGACCAGGCGGCCGCGGATGTTTACATCGCTACCGCAACCTGGCGGGTTGTGGCGGAGACACTCGGCATACCCGACACCTTGCTCCGACAGGCTTCGCCCTCCGGATTCCACCCGGGCCGGGCCGCCGACGTTCTCGTCGGTGGCGTGGTGGTCGGTTCCGTCGGCGAACTCCACCCGGCCGTCGTTCGCTCCTATGGCCTCGAGGGCAGGGTGGCCGCCGGTGAGCTGGCGCTCGAGCCGCTGGTCGCGCATCGCACGTGGTGGGCGTTCCGGGAGCCGAGCACCTATCCGCCGGTCGTGTTCGATCTGGCTTTCGATCTCGACAAGGCGGTGCCGTCTCGGGAATTGGTTGAGAAGGTGAGAGACGGCGCAGGCGAGTGGCTCGAATCAGTCAGCGTCTTCGACGAGTTCACGGGTCCTTCTTTGGGAGAAGGACGAAAGAGCATCGCCGTTCAACTGTGGTTCCGGGCCCCGGACCATACGCTGACCAACGAGGAAGTGGCTCCGCATCGTGACCGCATAGTCAATAGTGTCGAGGGCAGCCTTGACGCCCATCTCCGTGGAGGGACGTGACAATGGATCTCTTGCGTATCGCCGACCTCGATCCCGGACAACTTGCCGACATTCTTTTCCGGGCGGCGGCTGTAAAAGCTGCCCCACAAGAAGTGGCAGGGCGACTGGCAGGCAAGCACGTTGGCCTCTTCTTCATGAAGCCTTCGACCCGGACGCGAGTATCGACCGAAACGGCCAGCGTTGACCTGGGAGCCCATCCGGTGGTCCTCGGCCAACAGGAAGTCGGGTTGGGTAAGCGGGAAGCAACCCGGGACGTCGCCCGCGTGCTCGATCGCTACCTCGATGTGTTGGCCATGCGCGTCTTCGATCATGACGATCTGGTCGCCGTCGCGGCGAACGCCAATGCCCCGGTCATCAATCTTCTCTCGGATGAGGAACACCCGTGCCAGGCTCTGGCCGATTTGCAGACCATCGCCGAAACCCGTCCACTGGCCGGGACCACCCTCGCCTACCTCGGTGATGGGAACAACGTCTGTCACTCGTTGATGGTCGGAGCAGCCATGAGTGGAATGACCGTGCGAGTGGCAACTCCCCAGGGTTATGAACCGCAGCAAGAGTACCTGGAAGCGGCCCGTCTCCACGGCGACGTTATGGTCACCGACAACCCGATTGAGGCCGTGCAGGGCGCCCACGTCGTGTATACGGACGTCTGGGCTTCGATGGGTCAGGAAGAGGAAGCGGAGGCGAGGGCGAGGCGGTTCTACCCGTTCCAGGTGAATGGGCCGTTGTTTGCGATGGCCGACCCGGAAGCCATCTTCCTGCATTGCCTCCCCGCCCATCGCGGGGACGAGGTAACGGACGAGGTGATGGATCACGCTCGTTCGCGGGTGTACGACCAGTCCGAGAACCGTATGCACAGCTTCAAAGGTCTCCTCGTATACCTTTTCGAGTGACTCTGCCCGCGGCGCTCGAAGGCCATGTCGAGAAGGCCGCCAGGTCGATCTTGGGAATGCGACTCCGCACCGAGATCAAGGATCGGGTAACCGAGTTGCTCCTGACCGAGGTCGAGGCCTACGGAGGTTCCGACGACGCGGCGAGTCACGCGTACCGGGGACCGACGGACCGGAACCGGTCTATGTTCGGGCCACCCGGAACGCTCTACGTCTATCGATCGTACGGAGTGCACTGGTGTGCCAACGTGAGCACCGGGCCCGAAGGAACCGGACGGGCGGTTCTCCTGCGGGCCGGAGTGCCCCTCGAGGGCGAAGCGGTCATGGAGCAACGGCGGAGCCGGCGTGATCACATTGCCGATGGACCGGGAAAACTGGCTCAGGCGATGGGCATCGACGGCTCACACGACGGATCGAGCATTATCGACGGTCCGGTGCGGCTGCTCCCGCGCCTCGGTGAAGCCCCCAGCATCGTTGCGACCCCACGAGTCGGCATTGCCAAAGCCCGAGAACGCGCGTGGCGGTTCGTTCTGGTTCGGTGAGCCGGGGCACCGCGTCGGCGAAGAATCCTCTAGGGATTCGCCCAGAGCTTGACGGTGCCGATGGCCGCGGCTCCAGGAGCCGGATCTTGTTTCCAGACGACCCCGGCCCGACGGGTGGCATCATCCGGGTTTGATTCGGCGACTTCGAGGACCTCGACGGTCACCCCGATGGCGGAGAGCTCAGACAGGGCTTGCCCGATGGGGAAGCCAACTACAGACGGAACTACCGAGCCGGGCTCAGGTCCGGCCACCACCAGTCGCACCGCACTTCCCGCCTGGGCGGGGAATCCTGCAGAAGGGTTTTGACCGAAGACCGTGCCGGGGGCGAGAGAGCCACCGTCTTGATAGTCGACCTTCACCTGGAAACCGGCTGCACTGAGAGCCGCCACGGCGGTCCCGAGATCCCGACCGATCACATCCGGTAGTTCGCCCGACCCGACTGCGACGACTCCGGAAGGATTGTGGATGGGGCAGATCACATTCGGTGCGTCGCCACTCGGCACCTGGATACGGTGAACGTGCTGGCGGGGACAGAAGGGGCCGGCCAAAAACCCGGTCGAGGTATCCACCTCAACCGCTACCTGACCGGAGGTATCTGCTTCGGCAAGAAGGCCGTACGCGGTACCGGACAGAGCTCCAGACGCGAACCGTGACCAGATCTGCGCAGGCCAGGAGCCGCCGGTGATCGTATAGGGAGTGGTGGGAGGCTCCATCGTGACCTGGCCCTCCGGAAACCCGACCCAGACTGCTGCTGCCAGTTCCGGGGTGTATCCGACAAACCAGGCATCGTGATGGTCCTGGGACGTACCGGTCTTTCCGGCGACCGGCCTTCCGATCCTGGCTTGCTGGCCGGTGCCGCGTTTCACCACCTCGGTGAGGGCGCCGGTCAAGATCTGGGAGACCTCGCGCCTGAGAGCTTCCGTTACGACGGGAACCGCCTCGTAGATATTGACGCCATCGTGAGTTTCGATGGCGGTGACGAGAATCGGATCGACGTGGATGCCTTCTGCCGCAAAGGTTCCGTAGGCGGAGGCCATGTCGAGCGGCGAGACCTCCTGGGCGCCCAGGGCGATCGAGTGGAACGGTTGGAGATCGCTGCTGATCCCCGCTGCTTTGGCGACATCCACCACCGCCTCGGGTCCGATCAGATCCACTATCTGTGCATACACAACGTTGACCGAGAACACGGTCGCTTCCAACAGCGTCAGGTCGGGGAAGTTCGCGTTGTTGTAGTTCTCGACGGTCCATGGACCGGAGTCGGTCTGTACCGTGATCGAGCTTCCCCCCTCAAAGACATTCGCCAGCGTCAGGCCCTGTTCGAGCGCCGCCGCAAGTACGAACGGTTTGAAGGCGGAACCTGGCTGGCGAGCGCCCTGGGTTGCCAGGTTGAAGCGAGCAACCGGGTCCTGCTCGTCGTAGAAATCATTCCCGCCCACCAGGCCAAGGACATGGCCCGTCCGTGGATCGACGGCCGCGAGCGCCGCGTAGGGAGCTTGCCCGTCGAGGACCGACGCGACCGCCGCCTCGGCAGACTCTTGAACGAGGGGATCGACCGTGGTGTAGATCCGCAAGCCGCCCCGGAAGAGCGCGTTATAGCGATCTGTTGCGGTTTCCCCGAGCGCCGGGTCGTCGAGGAGCCGGCGCTTCACCTCTTCGGTGAAGTACGGAAACCGCGAAACATCGCCGGGTCGCTGCACCTGCAACACCAGTGGTTCCTGGTCGGCTGTTTCCGCCTCCTCCTGACTGATCCAGCCAAGGCGAACCATCCGTTCCAGGACGACCCGGCGGCGTTCCAGGGCTGCTTCCGGATTACGGTAGGGGTCGGTTGAGCCCGGCGATTGGATGAGCCCGGCGAGGAGAGCCGACTCTCCCAGCGTCAGATCCTGGATGGCCTTTCCAAAGTAGTGGGTTGCGGCCGTTCCGACCCCGTACGCGCCGTCGCCGAGATACACGGTGTTCACGTAGCGCTCGAGGATTTCCTCTTTCGACAAGCCCTCCTCCAGACGAAGCGCCAGAGCAGCCTCAGCGATTTTTCGGTCGAGGGTCACTTCCGGCGTCAGCACCACGTTCTTGAGGTACTGCTGGGTGATGGTCGAACCGCCCTGTGCAATCGTGCCGGATTCGATATCGGCGATGAGGGCACGCGCCAGAGCCTGGAGATCAACTCCTGCGTGGGCCCAATACCGTTCGTCTTCGATCGCCACTACGGCATCGATCAAGGAGCGGGGGAGTTCAGCGTAGGAAACCAACGCCCGATCTTCTTCGGCATGCCATTCGGCCAGGACGGACCCGTCGGAGGCGTAGACGACAGAGGTCAACCCCCGGTCACCGAGACCTGGATCCTCGAGAGGTTGGAATTGACAGGCGGTTGCGAGCAAACCAAGTGCCGCTACCACCCCAAGCCAGCGTTTCATGCCCCGAAATCTCCTGCCAGCAGGGTAACGGTGGGCTGGTCGGTAGTGGTGCCTTTCGGAAGGAGATCCTTCGAACTTCCCTCGGGAAACCTGGAACCGGGTATCGGGATCACTAACCTGCCGTTCACCATGACGTCAGCGAAAGAAACGCTCGAGGCTCTCCTCCGGGGTACCGACCAGGTCGTACCCGCGGAAGAACTGGCCGATCGCCTCGCGGACGGCCGGCCCTTGCGGGTGAAACTCGGCCTGGACCCAACGGCCCCCGCCGTCACCCTCGGTTGGGCGGTGGTGCTGCGCAAACTTCGCCAGTTTCAGGAGTTTGGCCACAAGGCGGTTCTCATCGTCGGTGACTTCACCGCGCAGGTTGGCGATCCATCTGATCGCGAGTCACAGCGCAAACGACTCAGTGCCGATGAGGTTCGTGGCTATGCGAGCTCCGTGCTCGACGGCTTCAAGAAGGTGTTGATCTGGGACGACGCGGTCCTCGAAGTGCGCTACAACTCGGAGTGGCTGGCGAGATTGGACATGGCCGATGTGCTCGAGTTGACCTCAAAGGTAACGGTTGCTCAGGTGCTCGAACGCGGCGACTTTCAGAAACGTTTTACCGAGAACCAGCCCATCTCGCTCATGGAGTTCATGTACCCGCTGCTCCAGGGGATGGATTCGGTGGCGATCGAAGCGGACATCGAGTTGGGCGGCTCCGATCAGCTCTGGAACAACATGATGGGGCGTGTCCTGCAGGAGCGATACGGCAAACGCGGGCAAATGGTCATGACGATGCCGCTCTTGATCGGTACCGACGGAGAACACAAGATGTCCCAATCGCTTGGCAACTACATCGCCGTCGATGATGACCCGGCGGACATGTTTGGGAAAGTGATGAGCATTCCCGACCACCTGATGCACCAGTACTTCGAACTGGCAACAGAGCTCCCGGTCGAGGCGACCGGGGACATCATGGCCGGTCTCGCCGACGGTTCTCTCCACCCCGGGGACACGAAACGAAGGTTGGGAAGAGAGATCGTCGCCTTGTACTGGGGGAGCGAAGCAGCCGACCAAGCGGAGGCTGCCTTCGATCAAGTCTTCAGGCGCGGCGAGGCTCCCGATGAAGTCCCGGAGTTTTCGTTGCCGGGCGACGATCCGATCTTTCTGCCTGCCCTCCTGCGCGATGCGCAATTGGTCAAGAGTTCCAGCGAGGCCAGACGGTTGATTGCTCAGGGAGCCGTGAAGCTGGATGGACAAGCAATCACCGAAGAAACCGTGCCGCGGTCAACCCTGGACGGGGCGACCGTGCAAGTCGGCAAGCGCCGTTTTATCAAGCTGATCGGGGATCGCTGACCCCGCGGCGGACTCCAGTCGCACAAAGGCTCGTTCCACCGCAGCCGCCAGTTGCGCCTTACCGAACATCCATAGGCTGGCATGACCGCCGGGTAACCAGCGGAGTTCAGAACCCGGCCAGTGCCGATTGAGGTCCTTGATTGTTTGTCTCGGTATGTATCCGTCTCCGCGTGGAGCGGCCAGCACCGCTTGGGCCGAGTGAGGTGGGGCGGGGAAATGGAGCGCCGAAGCGGCCCCGAGGACCTTGCCCAGATCTTCCCGACGGTGGAGACCGCCCAGAGATCTCCATTGGACCGTTCTGCTCAACACCCCCTGGGCGAACACAGGACCGGGAGAATGGGGAGGAGCGAGGGGGGCCAGCGCAATCGGGAACGGGTTCACCGATCCAACCAGCGCCGCGATATTTCCCCCCATGCTGTATCCGCTCACGCCGAGGCTCGCTCTGCTGCTGCGACGGAGGGCGTCGAGCACGGCGACCCCTTCGAGCGTCGCCGCTTTGCCCATGACCAGCAAATCGAGCACCGTGCGGGTCGTTTGCTTGTGTGCGTTGGTACGACGTATCCCGTAGAGAGGGTTCTCGAGCAGAACCGAGGCGATACCCAAACGGGCCAGGTGGCGGGCGAAGGCAAAGCGAGTCGAGTAGCCGTGATCGTTGAAGGCCGCCATGAGCAGAACAATACGATCGGGCTTGAGTACGGGAGAGACCTTCAGCAGATGGGCGACCCCGGCGGCTTCGGGGAGATCGACAGACGGACTGGGGAAGGAAGCCTCCCAGGTCAGCAGTCCCGAGCGGCTCGGGACCGGGATCCAGTCGAGTTCCACCGGGGCAGATGGGAGCATTGATCGAACCGGTTCCCGGTAGCCATCGAGGATCGTCGGTTCGCCCCAACCTCCCGGAAAGAGGCGGGGATAGATGCGTTCGCTCCGGCTCCCGGCCACGACCAGGCGGTCCATCCAATGCATTGCAGTACCTCTCACGGACGGGTGGGTGGAACGGAATCCATCGCGCAGAACGTCCGTTCGGTGCTACATTAGTAGCAGTACCAGATCTACCAGGTCTGGTGCTTGACAAGTGCACCAGAGTCATTACAGTGGCGCAGCCCGGTGGCCAAGCCACCGGATCTGCTGGTGCCGGCACCCGATGTGACATATGCCACGGTTGGGTGCTACAGTCAGCTGCCGCCCTTGCCATCCGGCGAGACGCGGTCCGGGCTCCTTGACAACTAAACAGTGTGCCAAAAGCCAGTAGCGGTTCGCCCCGCAGGTCCCTCGGGACTGGAAGGGGTGGAACGTACTCCAGGTGCTTCGACCCTCTCACGAGGGAAGGAGCGTTAAGGAAAAAATGCACTCTCTGGACAGGATTGAAAATCCGCTCGAAAGAGCGGGCGCCGGTTTGCGTTCGCGCAAACAGGTTCATGAATGTACGTTGGAGAGTTTGATCCTGGCTCAGGACGAACGCTGGCGGCGCGCCTAATGCATGCAAGTCGAGCGACGCATACTCGGTGGGTAACCACTGGGTATGACGGAGCGGCGAACGGGTGAGTAACACGTGAGTAACCTGCCCCGAAGATCGGGATAGCCCGGGGAAACCCGGATTAATACCGAATATCCTCTCTGGATCGCATGATCCGCTGAGGAAATGCCTTTGTGCTTCGGGATGGACTCGCGGCCTATCAGCTAGTTGGTGAGGTAACGGCTCACCAAGGCATCGACGGGTAGCTGGTCTGAGAGGACGATCAGCCACACTGGGACTGAGACACGGCCCAGACTCCTACGGGAGGCAGCAGCAGGGAATCTTGTCCAATGGGCGAAAGCCTGAGACAGCGACGCCGCGTGAGGGATGAAGGCCTTCGGGTTGTAAACCTCTTTCAGGAGGGACGAAATTGACGGTACCTCCAGAAGAAGCCCCGGCCAACTACGTGCCAGCAGCCGCGGTAATACGTAGGGGGCAAGCGTTGTCCGGATTTATTGGGCGTAAAGGGCTCGTAGGCGGCTCAACAAGTCGATCGTGAAAACCCAGGGCTCAACCCTGGGACGCCGGTCGATACTGTTGTGGCTTGGGTCCGGTAGAGGAGAATGGAATTCCCGGTGTAGCGGTGAAATGCGCAGATATCGGGAGGAACACCAGTAGCGAAGGCGGTTCTCTGGGCCGGTACCGACGCTGAGGAGCGAAAGCGTGGGGAGCAAACAGGATTAGATACCCTGGTAGTCCACGCTGTAAACGTTGG
>CAVRAP010000020.1:0-160000 GCA_963718995.1 uncultured Actinomycetota bacterium | reverse complement strand
CGAAAGAGGAGTGAGAATCTCCTCCGCCGAATGTCCAAGGGTTCCTGGGGAAGGTTCGTCCGCCCAGGGTTAGTCGGGACCTAAGGCGAGGCCGTAAGGCGTAGTCGATGGACAACGGGTTGATATTCCCGTACCACCTCGCGCGCGTCAAGGCCGAACCCAGTGTGCTAAGGAAAGCCCTTCGGGGCCTACCGACCCCACTGGTATTAGGCCAGCAATGGGGGGACATGGAAGGGTAAGCGGACCCGGGCGTTGGTTGACCCGGGGTAAGCACGCAGGGCGGAGCCTAGGTAAATCCGGGCTCCACGAAGCCTCAGGTGCGATGCCGACCCGCATGAGGGGAAGCCGCTGAACGCCCATGCCATCGAGAAAAACCTCTAGCGAGTGCGCAGGTGCCCGTACCCCAAACCGACACAGGTGGACAGGTAGAGAATACCAAGGCGAGCGAGTTAACCCTGGTTAAGGAACTCGGCAAATTAGCCCCGTAACTTCGGGAGAAGGGGCGCCCCGGTAAGGTGTAGGACTTCGCGTCCGAAGCCTGAGGGGGCCGCAGTGACCAGGCCCAAGCGACTGTTTACTAAAAACACAGGAGCGTGCAAAGTCGCAAGACGACGTATACGCTCTGACGCCTGCCCGGTGCTGGAAGGTCAAGGGGAGGGGTTAGCCGTAAGGCGAAGCTCTGAACCCAAGCCCCAGTAAACGGCGGCCGTAACTATAACGGTCCTAAGGTAGCGAAATTCCTTGTCGGGTAAGTTCCGACCTGCACGAATGGCGTAACGACTTGGGCACTGTCTCAACCAGGGACTCGGCGAAATTGCAGTGTGAGTAAAGATGCTCACTACCTGCGACAGGACGGAAAGACCCCGGAACCTTTACTGCAACTTGGCATTGGAGTCTGACATGTGATGTGTAGGATAGGTGGGAGGCTTGGAAGCGTCGGCGCCAGCTGGCGTGGAGCCACCCTTGAAATACCACCCTTCACATAGCGGGCTTCTAACCTCGATCCGTTATCCGGATCAGGAACAGTGCCTGGTGGGCAGTTTCACTGGGGCGGTGGCCTCCTAAAGAGTAACGGAGGCGCCCAAAGGTTCCCTCAGCCTGGTCGGCAATCAGGCGTTGAGTGTAAAGGCACAAGGGAGCTTGACTGCGAGACCTACAAGTCGAGCAGGTACGAAAGTAGGGCTTAGTGAACCCACGGTGGCGTGTGGAAGCGCCGTGGTTCATCGGCTAAAAGGTACTCCGGGGATAACAGGCTTATACCCCCCAAGAGTCCATATCGACGGGGGTGTTTGGCACCTCGATGTCGGCTCGTCGCATCCTGGGGCTGGAGCAGGTCCCAAGGGTCGGGCTGTTCGCCCGTTAAAGCGGCACGCGAGCTGGGTTTAGAACGTCGTGAGACAGTTCGGTCCCTATCCGTCGCAGGCGCAGGAGGTTTGAGAGGAGCTGTCCCTAGTACGAGAGGACCGGGATGGACGCACCGCTGGTGTGCCAGTTGTTCTGCCAAGAGCATCGCTGGTTGGCTACGTGCGGAAGGGATAAGCGCTGAAGGCATCTAAGTGCGAAGCCCACCTCGAGATGAGACCTCCCACCGGATTAACCGGGTAAGGCCCCTGGTAGAAGACCAGGTTGATAGGCCGGAAGTGTAAGCACAGCAATGTGTTCAGCTGACCGGTACTAATCGGCCGAGGGCTTGGACTTGAATCCATGACCGCATACGTGTTCGCTATGGAGTGCTCGAGAAGTCGAGTACTTACCGGTGTTCCGGTGGTGATAGCGGCGGGGAACCACCCGTTCCCATTCCGAACACGGAAGTTAAGCCCGCCAGCGCCGATGGTACTTGGGGAGCAATCCCCTGGGAGAGTAGGTCACCGCCGGACAAATATGTGAGAAGGAGGGTCGTCTCGGATTAGCCGGGGCGGCCCTTTTTCTATAGTTGGGTTCACGGGAGCGACGCGAAAACATCTACGGGCAGAATGAATCGAAGGGGAGATACTGAAGTGCCAGACCAGCAAGGCAGAGGTCGGACCGGAGACGGCAGGCGCAAGCCGCCAACAGGCGGGCGCGGGCGACCCAACGCCAAACGGAGCGGAAGTCGGGGTCAGCCCGACCAACCGCACCGGCGCAGCGAGTCGGGTACCAAACGGCACGATCGCCACGACGAGCACCCGGAGCGGCGGGGTGCCCTTCACGTCGAAGGTGGTGCCGAGAATCTGCCCAAGTGGCTCCGTGACGAAATCACAAGGGTGACCCGAAAGGACCGGCTCATTCCGACCTTCAATCTCCTCAACACCGCGGCCGACGCCTTTGCGGATGGCCGGTATAGGTTCGCGCGGGACAAATTGGTCGAAGCCAAAGCTCTCTCATCGCGCGCCTCGGCGATCAGGGAATTGCTCGGACTTTCCGCGTATCGGGCCGGACTCTGGCAGGAGGCCCTCCGCGAGCTACGGACCTTCCGGCGCCTGGCCGGCGACACGACACACATGGCCGTTGAGATGGACGCTCTCCGGGCTTTGGGAAGACCTGAAGAGGTCCACAAGACCTGGCACGAACTCCAACGACTCGGGGCGAACCCGGCTGCCCTGAAGGAAGGCCGGGTCGTCTACGGAGCCTTCCTTCTCGACGAGGGTGATCCCCGGGCAGCCTGGGCGATCACCGAACCAAAGCGGTTGACCAAGGAGCCGTACGAAGAAGACCTGCGCCAGTGGTACGTTGCCGCCCGGGCTGCAGTCGAGTTGGGGGATACCGTCACCGCTCGCAAGCTGCTGAACGCCATCGAGAACGAGGGTGGAGCCTTTGCAGGTCTTGATGACCTCGTCGCAGCCATCAAGGCCCGAGAAGCCTCCGAATAGCTCAGGGTTGGCGCTCAATCGGCCGATGGAGGTGGTACGTCGAGGGTAAGGGTGTCGTACGATGCGGAAGTCCACGCGGCTGATGTTGTCCAACGGTCCTGACCCTCGTGCTCACCATCGGCATGCTCGTCCCGGCCGCCGCTCTGGACATCGACATCGATGATCCGAATGTCTTCGGGCCTGGAGAGGCGTGGGAGGTACCAGCGGCTATTGCGCCCGGTGACAGCGGTCCGTGGGTCGAGCGACTGCAGCAGCGACTGGCAGAGGCTGGTTTCCGGCCCGGTGCCAACGACAGTACCTTCGGTCAAGCCACCCTGGGAGCGGTCTACGCTTTCCAAAAGGTCCACGATCTGGAACGGGACGGGCTTTTCCGCCAGGAGCACTGGCTCCTGCTCGATGGAATCGTCGAACTCCCGATCCAGGCCGGTGCCCCCGATCGGGTTGAGGTAGATCTGGCAAAACAGGTCTTGTTCTTGGTCAAGGATGACACGGTCACCGCGATGCTGCCGATCTCGTCGGGCAATGGTGACACCTACCGGGGCTCGCGCGGCACGCCCGTCCGGGCCCGCACACCGGAAGGTGACTACTCGTTCTACAAGCAGGTTGATGGCTGGCGGATCTCGTATCTCGGTGGCCTATACCGTCCGTACTACTTCCGCGGCGGCTACGCGATCCACGGTTCGTCGAGCGTCCCTCCCTATCCGGCTTCACATGGCTGCGTGCGGGTTGAACTTCACGATATGGACTTCCTGGCCACGGAACTCGAGTTGGGTATGCCTGTGTTCGTCTACGGACAGCAGATGGCCCGCGAGGATCTCCTTGCGCCGGCTCCCCAGCCGGAGCAACTTGAGCCGGCCCCCGTCCGCCGGATCGCTCCCCACAGCCCCATCAGTGTGGTCGGGTCGCCAACCATCTTCTGATTCCTGCCACTTGCATCGGCCAGAAAGTCTTCGCCTCGTACTTGGAGATGTCCTCTTCGGTGAACCCCAGGTCTAAGTAACGGGCGTGGCTCCACCGCCGCAACTCTTCGGTGGCTGCTGCATCGTCGAGGTGGGCGGCCGCTTCCACGACCCGTACCCAGTCCCAGATCCGCTGTTCGGCATTCCCGAGCGTTTCTGCCACCCGGTAGTCGGGTCCGAAGTGCGCAAACCCGAGGAACTGAGGAGCTCGCTCCAGCATCCGGTGCATCTGCTCGACGACCAGTTCCGCATCGAAGTCTGGTGGAGGCGTCACGGGTTGAACGAAGTGGCCATGCGGGTAACACAATCCAACGGAGTCTCCGACAAACATGCCCCCGGTGTCGTCATCGTGAAAGACAATATGGTGTCGGGCGTGTCCCGGCGTATGCATAACGTCGAGGAAGCGCCCGCCCCCGAGGGGCACCCGATCGCCTTCGTCGAGGACCATCAGCCTTTCCTCTGCGATGGGCTCCATCGGACCCCACGTGTTCGCCAGCCACTCCTCTCCAAACACCCCGGCTGCCGATGCCCACAGTCGCTCGGGCGAAACAAGGTGACGGACACCCGAGCTGTGCACACCAATACGAGCGTTTGGATATCGGTGGGCGAACTGCCCGGCCCCGCCTGCATGGTCGATGTGAATGTGCGTGACCACGATCGTGGCGATGTCATCGATTCCGAGCTCGTCGAGGACCCTGGTCAGGTGGTGCAGGGTCGCCGAAGGCCCGACCTCGACAAGCACGCGTTCGGGGGTGTCGAACAGATAGCAAGAAAGCCGTTCGGGTCCCTCTTCCATCCAGGCATCGATCGCATACAGTTTGTCTGCTAGCTGGACCGCGCGACTGGTATCCATGCTCTCCACTCTAAATCGACCCGGGGAGAGATGAGTCCTCGGCATCCTTCTGTGTCATAGGGTCCCGATACGTTGATCATGCCCCCCGCTCCTCCCCGATTTACCAAGGAGTAATCATGGATCTCAACTTGGTGGTGCTATCCGGCCGGCTGGCTGCGCCGCCGGAGCTGCGGGTGTTCGAATCGGGTTTGCGACTTATCAGGTACCTCATCACGGTGCGGGCGGATGAGCCGCGCCGCAGGGTCGACGTCGTCCCGGTCACGCAATGGGAACCCCCCGAAGAGTTTCTGGTGTCAGACGTTGAGGTCGGACAACGGATCTGGGCGACGGGTACGGTCCAGCGCCGATTCTGGTCGAATCCTGACGGCCGCCGGAGTCGTCTGGAGATCGTCGCAGAGCAGGTTGCGCTTCGACCTGATGATCTCGCGGCGGTCGGGACACCATGATCCCAGCCGGCGGCGATGAACCAGGCCGAGGCACCCGGCTACGCTGGCGCACTCATGCCACGCATTGCCACTGCATCCAGTTCGGAACTCGCCGCAGCCGCGTCGGCCCGCATCGCCGAAGAAGGCGGCAATGCCGTCGACGGGGCCGTGGCCGCGGCCCTGGTCTCCATGATTACGGAACCGGGTGTCTGCGCCCTCGGTGGTGGCGGATTCGTGACCATCTGGACGCCTGGAGTTCCGCCGGTCACCATTGACGGGTATGTGGAGATGCCGGGGCGAGGGCTCGGACGCGACCGGTTCGGGAAGGGTGTCTTCGACGTTTCGATGGAATACGGTGGAGGCCTCACCACCACGATCGGGCACGGCTCCGTTGGCACACCGGGAGCGGTGGCGGCCCTGGGCCTGGCTTCTGCTCGCTACGGTCGGGTTCCGTGGCAGATCGTGGTTGAGCCCGCCTACGAACTGGCCCGGGATGGATTCCCGCTGTCCCAACCGTCGAGCAATTATCTCCGTTACAGCCACGACGTTGTCTTCGGATGGCAGGAATCGAGCAGGGCCGCTTTGCATAGAGAGGACGGCTCGCTCATTCCGGAAGGGGGCCTGGTCCAGGTAGCCCATCGACCGGAAACCCTTCGGGCGATAGCCGAGCAAGGTCCGCGGGCGATGTACGAGGGGGAGATCGCCCGGCTGATCGCAGCAGACATGATGGCCAACGATGGCCTGGTAACGGCAGAGGACCTTCTGGAATACCGGCCGTTGATCCGCCGGCCGCTCGAGGCCGTCATCGGCGGGTGGCATATCGTGACCAATCCTGCCCCGGCTATTGGAGGCATCACACTGACGGCCCTCCTCATGCTCATGAACGGATACCCGAAGAGTGATCGGTGGACGCCCGCCGACTACGACCGATTGATCCGATCCCAGATTGCCGTGCTCGGATTCCGCCGCGACCAGCTCGAGCTCAGCGACGATCTCCCCAGGGACGCCCTCCGGCTATTGACCGCTGCCGAGGGTGGTGACATCGCGGCAATCTCAAAGTCACCATCGACGGTGCACACCTCCACGGTTGACTCGACCGGGGCCGCCTGCTCCGTCACGATTTCATCGGGTTACGGCTCGGGCGTCATGCCTCCCGGAACCGGGATCTGGATGAATAATTGTCTCGGCGAGATCGAACTGAACAGACGCGGGTTTCACGCGTTGGCGCCCGGGACCCGCCTAACTTCCAACATGGCGCCGACGATCGCCCGCCACGAGGACGGCCGCATCCTCTCGGTCGGCTCGCCGGGCGCCGACCGGATCACGACTGCGATTCTCGCCACGGTCATCAACTTCACAGAATTGGGCATGTCGCTGGCCGACGCGATCGCCGCGCCGCGCCTCCATGTAGAACGTGGCGAGGAAACCGGGTGGCGAGTGGCCTGTGAACGTTCGATCCCCGTCGACCACAGTGAGTACCCCCTTCGCCGGTACGAGAACCTCGACATGTTCTTCGGAGGGGTCGGTGCTGCATACTGGGACTCGCACGGAGAACTGACGGCTGCTGCCGATCCTCGCCGGACCGGCGGAACCTCCCTGGCAGGATCTGGGTAGGTCGCGCGTACCCGCGCGTTTCCCCTGGTCAGAGAGACTTGACACCGGGGGTACGGTAGGGGTGTTCCCATCCCGCCCACTCCCTCCGGAGGTAGTTCATGCCGTGGTTCTGGACCGACGATCTTGCCGAACTCCTCGTCGAGCAGGCGGGTATCCGTCCGGAAACACTGGTTGCATGGATGCAACGACCCGTCGCTCTGGCCGTTGCAGACGGAACGGAGCCACTGGATTTCGCTCGGACTTTGCTCGGTGGCGACGGCGAGGCGGTCGCCTGACAAATAGGGTGATCAGAGCAGCCATAATGCGTACTCCTCATGCTGCAGAAATACCTCACCCCGCGCTGGCTCGCCGCCCATGTGATCGTCGTGATTGTGGTTGGTGTGTTCATTCGCCTCGGCATCTGGCAACTCGATCGGTTGGAGGAACGACGCGCTCAGAACGAAACTGTCGCCGCGCGTATGGAGATACCTCCCGTCGGCTTCAATGCGTTACTCGCCGGTGTCCCAGAGTCAGAACGGGAGTTCCGCAGGGTCGTCGTAACGGGAATCTTCGATGTCGACCAGGAGGTACTGATCCGATCCCGAACTCACAACGGGGAGGCAGGATTCCATGTGGTTACCCCGCTCGTCTCAGACGCCGGCGTAACCGTGCTGGTCAACCGGGGATGGGTGCCTCTCGATCTCGACGAGCCACCGGTTGGGCCTGCACTGCCTCCGATGGAAGCGGTAGAGGTCGCGGGCACCGTTCGAGATTCTCAGTCGGCTCCCTCCCTCGGCCCCGATGATCCTCCGGAAGGCCGCCTCCAGCGTCTCTATTGGGTAGACATTCCGCGTCTCCAGCAGCAGATTCCCGACCGGCTGGCCCCGGTGTTTGTCGACCTCGGCTCTCAGTTTCCGGAGCAAGCCGGGCAGCTGCCTATCCCGGTCACCGCCCGGGAACTGACAGAAGGATCACATCAGGCATACGCGATCCAGTGGTTTGCTTTTGCGGTGATCGGAATAGGTGGATACGCAACTTTGCTTCGAAGAAGTCGCAGGGGCGGTGGGGTAGGGGAGCACGGCCCGCCTTCCTGACGGTTCCCCGATCACAGGTGAGTGTCGAGGTCGGCCGGCCCGACGGCATCCCCCGTCGCGCCGGGCCATGGCGGTACGCTTTGTCACATGACGAAACCGTGGTCCAAGGCTCGCTGCGGGTGGTGCGGCGGGGAACTGCCGAAACAGGAGGGTCCCGGGCGGCGCAGGCGTTACTGCAAACAGGGATGCCGCCAGCAGGCGCATATGGCCCGGAAGCTGGCTACCGCTCACGGGTTGGGGCCCGACGACTTGATTGTCTCTCGCCGCGACCTCGAGGAACTCCAGGGCCTTCTGTACGGGCTGCAATCCGCTCTCGAGGATGTCGAAGGCGACCTCGACCAAGCCAAGCAGGCCGGTCTCGAGCCGGATTACCGTGATGCATACGACTGGTTGCATACCAGTGCCCAACCACTCAGGTCAATCTGGATTGAGCCGCGCGGCACGTGATCAATCGGCGGTGCCCGGCAGGGCAATAACGCCGTCCACTGCTTCGACGAAGTGCACATGCGCCGCCAGACCCGTGAGGTCAGTAAAGGCCTCCATGACTGCCGCCTTGAATTCCTGGGTTCGGTCACGTCTCACCAGTGCCACGGCGACGCCACCAAAGCCACCCCCCATCATGCGAGCACCGAGACATCCTGGTGCTCCTGTGGCGGCCGTCGCCATGGCATCGAGCGGCCGGCTCGAGACCTCGTAATTCTGCCGAAGCGACTCGTGACTCTCGACCATCAATCGTCCCACTCTTGCAACATCGCCGGTGCGAAGGGCTTCCGCAGCGTTGAGCGTTCTCTGGTTTTCCGTCACCACATGAAGCGCGCGCCGGTAGATCACGTCCGCAAGGCCGGTCGCGTTTGCCTGCAATGCTTGAAGATCGAGATCCCGAAGTGATGCAACGCCGAAGTGACGGGCGGCTTCAGCACATTGCCGCCTGCGCTCGTTGTAGGCAGAGGAGACATGACCACGACGGGTTCCTGTGTCCAAGACCGCAGCAACCGTCTCGTCCGGGAGGACAATGTCCTCGGTGGTGAAGTTCGCGGCAATCGATCAACTGAGCATGGCCTCGATGCCCGCCTGCCATGACGAGGGGATCCATGATCCCGCTCTCGACTCCAACCCAGTGGTTCTCGGCTCGTTGGGCCAGCTCAGCGAGTTCCCGGGCTTCCAGATAGAAACCAGACACAACTGCGAATGCAACCGCCGAGCCAATGCAAACGGCTGCTGAAGATGACATACCAGCACCCATCGGAATGTCACTTGCCAAGAACGCGTCGAATCCGCTCACCGCGCGACCAGTCGCCGTAATGGCCGAAGCAACACCCTTGACGTATTCGCCCCAGCCCGTGCCTTTTCTCAGACTCGTGAGATCAAAGACCACTTCGTCGGTGAAACTCTCGGACCGGATGTGCACCTTGTGGTCGCTACGGGGTCGAAGAGCAATCCACATCTCACGATCGATCGCCCATGGCAGGACAAAGCCATCGTTGTAGTCGGTGTGCTCACCAATGAGATTGAGCCGGCTCGGCACACGAACCCTGGCCGACGGCACCGCGTCATATTTGGTGGCAAAGTGAACGCCAACTCTATCCTCAGCCGACACCCTTGACTCCTCGTTACACGAACCGCCCTACGCTACCGCGCCGAAAAAGCCGTCGCGTACGCGCGACGGCTTTTTCGGGACAGGCTTTGCTCCTATACGGTGGCGTCTTCGTGATCGTGACCTTCATGGTCGTGACCTTCATCGCCATCGTGCTCATGTTCTGCGATCTGGCGACGTACGTCTTCCATGTCGACGGCTTTGACCTGGGCAATGAGATCATTCAGCATCGGCTCCGGGAGCGCACCAGGCTGTGAGAACAGCACTACGTTTTCACGAAAGACCATCAACGTGGGGATCGATCGGATCTGGAAGTAACCTGCCAGTTCCTGTTCGAGCTCGGTGTTGACCTTGGCAAACACGACGTCTTCATGCTGCTCCGAGGCCGCCTCATAGGTGGGAGCGAAGGAACGGCATGGTCCACACCACTCGGCCCAGAAGTCGACAAATACGGTGTCGTTCTCGAGGACGGTCTGCTCGAAGTTGTCTTTCGTCAATTCAATGGTCGCCATGTGCGTGTGCTCCGTTTCCGTTTATGCGAAATAGAAGTATACCCCCGGGGGTATGCTTGCTCAACCACTCGTGTCAACGCGGCGCAAGCCCCTGGCATTCCCGAGTTCCACAATCGCATGCAACGAGATGTCGCTCTGTCCAAAAGGCGAGCTACCCGTCGGGTGTCGTTTCGTGGCTCCCGCCTGCGCCTCGCGACATTCCCAGGCTTGCGATGCAACCTTTTCGTCACCTGACGTTTTCAGGTCGTGCACCGGACATACGGCTCCGGGGAGAGGAGGGAAGCCGCACGGGCAATGTTGCGTCCCTGGAGCTAGGTTCGGCGCATGTGTAGAAGCATCAAAACCCTGCGAAGTCCCGAAACGCCGGCCACCGAGGACGACATCCGTGCCGCGGCGCTTCAGTACGTTCGGAAGGTCAGCGGATTTCGCCAGCCTTCCCGGGCTAACCAAGCCGTCTTCGAACAATCGGTAGGCCAGATAGCAGCCGTCACCGAACAACTCCTGGAGAACCTCGTTGTACGGGGATCCCGAGGCCCGAGCAGCCACCATCAGGAGAATGTCCCATAATCCTCGTTATGTAAAGTAGCGTGCTTTGGACAAGAACCTGGCTCCTTCTCGTTGTGCAACGACGTGGGGATACACTCCGCACCGTGGTCACTGTCCTTCCCTCTTCGTCGTCGCACCTCGCGGCTGGAAATTCGACTTGCCCATCTACCACGCCGAGACGCGCGGCCAGTCGGCCGCCTCGATAGGGACCGGGGACTTCAGCTCCTGACGCCTCGCAAGCCCAAGAGCAGTTCGGTTTCTCTGTGAGGACTGAGTGCCGCTCCCCTACCCCACGAGCCCTTCAGCCTTTTCGGTGAGTTCCAGCCATCGCGTTTCAGCGATGTCGAGCGCCTGTCTCGCCGTACCCAGTTCGTCCGACAGTTTGACGGATCGCTCGTAGTCGTCTGCCGAATCGTCGAGACTCCGAGCCAACCGATCCCTCTGCTTTTCGAGGCGCGGGATGCTTTCCGTCAGAGCATCGAGTTCTCGCTGATCCTTGTAGGTGAGTTTTCGACCCGGATGTTTCGGTCGAATCTTGGCATTCCCGGATCTCGAGGTCCCCGACGCCTCGGCAACTGAGGCAGCCCGGTACGCGGCCCATCCTCCGGGATGATGAAGCACAGATGCATCCGATTCGATGGAGAAGATGTCTGTACAGGTCCTCTCCAGGAAATAGCGGTCGTGGCTCGCGACAACCAGTGCGCCCTTCCACGCATCGAGGTACTCCTCCAGGATGTTGAGCGTGTCGATATCGAGGTCGTTGGTCGGTTCATCCAGCAGCAAGAGATTGGGGGCTTCCATGAGGCTCATGAGCAACTCCAGCCTGCGCCGCTCCCCACCCGAAAGGTCGCCCACCTCCGATTGCTGTTGATCTCGCGTGAACTGGAAGCGTTCGAGCAGTTGCGCGCCGGACACTTTGATGCCGCTTTCGAGAAGCACCTCGTCGAGATGTTCACGAACTGCCGCATGGACGCGTGTGTGTGGTGGAATCAGCCGAGGGTCCTGGCCATACCAACCCACATGGACCGTCGAGCCCACCGAGACCTTTCCTTCGTCCGGTTCGATGACGCCGGCGATGAGACCGAGGAGGGTGGTCTTACCGGCCGCATTAGGGCCGACGATGCCGATACGAGCGTCCTGGGCAACTTTGTACTCGATATGCCGTACCACCCAGCGGTCGCCGTACTTCTTTCCAGCGTTGTGGAGCTCAACGACTTTCGACCCGATCCTCCGCGTCGGAAGGTCGATGGTGAGTTCCTGACGGGCGCGTTGACGCTGTTGGGTCAACAGGTCGTGCGCCTGGTTCACCCGTGCCCGGGATTTCGTGGTTCGGGCCTTGGGCGACCTTCGCAACCAGGCGAGTTCGGTTTTGATTCGCTGTTGCAGGCGATGCTCGACCGTTGCCTCGTGCGCATCGCGCTTCGCCGCTGCCTCGAGGTAATCCTCATACGTACCCTGATGCGCATGCAGCGTTCGATCGTGAACCTCGATGACCCGGGTAGCAACGCGGTCCAGGAGGAATCGATCGTGGGTCACCAGGAGCAACGCCTCGCCACGATCACGCAGGTGGTCTTCGAGCCAGTCGATCAGATCGACATCGAGGTGATTGGTTGGTTCGTCGAGAATGAGGAGATCGCATTCGGCGCTCAGAGCAACCGCCAGTGCAAGTCGCTTGCGCTGCCCACCCGAGAGGTCCGAGCAGGTCGCTCCGGTGTCGGTCAGGCCCAGCCGATCCGCCAGAGCAATCGCTTTCCGATCCGAACCGACGATCGCGCCGACTGTGGCTCCTTCATCGAAGACGGGGTCCTGGTTGAGGTAGGCGATCCGCAAACCCTGGGCTCGCACGATCGAGCCCAGGTCTGGTTTTTCGATCGCGGCGATGATCTCGAGCAGTGTGGTCTTTCCCGACCCGTTCCGCCCGATGACCCCGATGTGGTCTCCGGTTGATATCCCCATCGAAACGTTCGCCAGCACTGGGTTCTCCGGGAAGGACTTGGAGATGCCTTCAAGGCTCAGGAGGTGCATGTGAGGAGGCTAAGCGATGGCTATCCCAAACTCGACGGTGAACATCGACGCGCAGCCGTCTGGAGGCCCACCGAGGACCCTCACCTGTCGACTCGATCATTGGTACGTAGCGTCACTACTGTTCAGCTGCAATCTGTTCTCTTTGACGAAAGTGTGCCGCAATGAGTCTTCTCTCGTTCTTCGCAACGAATGTCGGTCGCCTGACAAGGGTGATCGCCGGAGTCGTGCTGGTGGTCGTGGGTGCGCTCATTGGTGGCGCCGGATGGATTCTTGCCGTTGTGGGGCTCGTTCCGCTCATCGCGGGGGCCACCGACGTCTGCGTGCTGGCTCCGCTGATGGGTAAGGCTTTCTCGGGAAAGCAATTCCGGTCCGACGCCCGTAGCTGACACCGAGCCAGGTTCCGACCCTCCTGAAGCGCCGGGGACTCCCAGCCCTCTTCTAGCCACTCGCTTCTCCTAGTCCCAAAGAGCGGGATAGAGCGTCACCGTATGCGGACGGTCGGGTTCGACCGGCTCGGTGTCCCCGACGAGTCGGTCGATCAGGCCAGCCCAGTCGAAACCCTCCCTTATCTCCGATACCTGGATTGTGATGAGACGGTCGACCGGGATATAGGTCGGAAGAATCGCGTTGAGAATCATCTCGATCTCATCACGGAAACTGTCCGCCTCGCGCACTCCGCTTGGGAGGTCGCCTGAGATTGTTGCCGAGCGGTGCATCGGAGCAAGAGGATCTTGGGCCGCTCCCCTCCCCTATTGGTGCGGTGCGATCCCCGCTCGGCTCGGGATGTTCATATCGCCGAGCGCAGCGGCGGTTGTTCGGATGAATCCAACCATCGACTGCGGGTGGCGTAGTAGCGGCCCAGGACCAGGACCGCAGTGATGGAAGAGAGTATCCCGAACATGATGACGGCCAGGTCCTGGTACCCGAGTCCGTAGATCAACCAAAGAATGCCCTCGACGAAGGTGAGTTGCCAGGTTCCGGGACTGATACCACGCGGTGCCCACGTCCGGAACGCTGTGTATACGGTTGGGGCTGCTTGCACCCCGAACGAGACGCCGAGCAGGACCCCGAGGCTGGCCCAGCCTCCGATGACCCGGACCAGGGTGAGAACGAGTCCCCACAGGAGTCCGAGCAGGACCGGACGCACGCTGGAACGGCCCGTCCAACCGATCAGGCCCACGGTGACGGCGAAGAAGAACGACATGAAGATGGTCGAAGGCAAGGCCAGCCACAGACCCTGTGAGGTGAGGTATGCAACCCAGGTAGCGTTCGAGACAGCACCGAGCGATGCCCAGGTCGCCGAGACCCCGTCGGCGTTTCGGGTTCGCCACAACTTCGTGATCTGAGGTATGAGGGTGACGAAGGCCAGCAGCGTGGCGAGGACGGCTGCTGCGTCGGACATGAGCATCGGAGAAGTGTAGGTGTCGCCCGAGCCGCCAGTTCCCACGCTTCTGGCCGCCGACAACCAGCCCATGGCCGGACAGGACTCAAAGCTCCCGGTTCAAGACGCGAAGCTCCTCTCGTACATCCCCAGCCCAGGATCGTGCTACCTGCTTGATGGCCTCCCGTCGCATTCTGGCTAACGCGGAATTGGAACGGTTCCAGCCGAGACCCGGGTCATGTTGTTGTCCGCCAACGGTGACGGCTTCTCCAGCTCCTCGTGTGCCGTGGGCCACTTCCAGGCGTGCCACAAGATCGTTAGTCCGGCCACGATCATTGCGCCGACGACCAGCGGCTCGCCACTGAACTCCTCGGCGGCCACCAGTTGCTCGACCAGATCCCAGGTCCACATTGCGGTAAGCACCACACCCATCCCCGCATTCGCGTACCGGTTGACCCGGTCCTTCAAGACCATGGTGAGGAACGCCATGATCAAGGGCACCAGCCAGAACAGGGCCATGAATATCAGCGTTCCTGCGGTGATCTCCTCGTCTCCGAAGCGCCCCTCCATGATCTGAGGGAGGTTCCCCGGCGCCATCAGAATGAGAAGCACCACGGCGGACATGCCTACAGCAAAGAAGACCCACAAGATCGCAATCCTGATTCTCCAAGCCAACATTTCCACCTCGGTCACCTCCTCGTCCCTGCGGTTCGATGAACGACCTCTCGGGTGGCGGCGCCGCTGCAGGGACGTTCAGCGCGTCACTCGCCGGGCCTCGACGTACCGGAGACCCGACAATTCGGGCCGGCGGTGCGACTAACACACCCTGATTATCCTCCCTGCCACCACCATTGAGAAGATGGGAACGGGCCAGTGGCGACGAAATCGCCCACCCCCCCCCCAGCGCTAAGGCGAGTGACCCGTGGTGCCGTTTTCACTGTCAGTTTCGAGACGCGGCCATCCTGATGTGCCACAAACTCCCAGGTCTCTTTCAGCCACCTGCTTCTCCTAGTCCCAGAGGGTGGGATAGAGCGTCACCGTATGCGGACGGTCGGGTTCGATCGGCTCGGTGTCCCCGACGAGTCGGTCGATCAGGGCAGCCCAGTCGAAACCCTCCCTTATCTCCGATGCCTGGATTGTGATGAGGCGGTCGTCCGGGATATAGGTCGGAAGAATCGCGTTGAGAATCATCTCGATCTCATCACGGAAGCTGTCGCTGGTGCTCCGGACCCCATCGACTTTCAATGGGACATCGGGCTTGAGCCTGACGAAAAGGTCGTAGGTCTCACACCAGCTCCGCACCAGCGGCTCCACATCGAATGGGTCCTCTCCCCCGGTGGTGCGGAGAAAGTACGCGAAATTGTCGATAACCGCCCGGTCAGTGACCAGCACCTCTGCGCGGCTCCGCAACTCGAGTTCCTGCTGAATCTGCGCCATGATGACCCAGAGCTGCGCTTCGGGAGTGGCTCCCTCGTTGAGACCGAGCGGATTGAACCGTATGACCTCCCGGCCGACCTCAACACTGCGACCGCTCCGCCCTACCGCTCCCGCAAAGGAATGCACCGCGTTGGTTTTTCTGACCGAGTGGGATCCGATGAAGGCAATCTTCGAAACTTTATCCATGAACTGGGGCCATTCCCTATCCAGTAGCCAGCACGCTAACGCATCGAACCGTACTCCGGACCCCATCGACTTTCAATGGGACATCGGGCTTGAGCCTGACGAAAAGGTCGTAGGTCTCGCACCAGCTCCGCACCAATGGCTCCACATCGAATGGGTCCTCTCCCCCGGTGGTGCGGAGAAAGTACGCGAAATTGTCGATGACCGCCCGGTCGGTGACCAGCACCTCTGCGCGGCTCCGCAACTCGAGTTCCTGCTGAATCTGCGCCATGATCACCCAGAGCTGCGCTTCGGGAGTGGCTCCCTCGTTGAGACCGAGCGGATTGAACCGTATGACCTCCCGGCCGACCTCAACGCTGCGTCCGCTGCGTCCAACCGCTCCGGCAAACGAATGCACTGCGTTGGTTTTCCTGACCGAGTGGGATCCGATGAAGGCGATCTTTGAAACTTTGTCCATGAACTGGGGCCATTCCCTATCCGGTAGCCAGCACGGTAACGCATCGAACCGTGGTCACGAGTAGGCCGCAGAGTCTCCGTTTTCCCGCCACCATCGCTAACTTTGAGTCTACGAAGATCGAATCCTGATGGAGGCGGTCAAAGACCATGGAAGGCGAACAGTCGGACACCGATCGGGAGCGTGAGGAGCGCGACACCGAACACGCCCGGCACGAGGAGGAACGCAAGGCTGCCCATGCTCTCCATGAGGGTGAACGCCTGTCCGAACACGCCCGGTATGAGGAGGAGCGGCGAGGGGACGAAGAACGAGCTGAACGGGAGCACGCCGATTCGGTCCGTCGTGAAGAACGCGAGCAGGCCGAATTAGCACGGCGAGCGGAACGCGAAGAGGCCGAGCGGGAACGGCGTGAATCACGCGAACGCGAAGAGCGCGACCGGGGAAAGTAAGCAGTCCACCTTCCAAATGCTCGGCGGCCGCTCCCCGACGTTGTAGCCCGATATGGTCACTCGGGCGACAACCCGACTTTGTCCCGTATCGCCCGTACCATTGCGAGCCCCAACTACCGGAGTAGTTCGTGACTGATTCGATCCTGGAGCTTGTCCAGCTGGGTATGCCCTGGATGGGACTTGACCCGTTTATCTTCACCGTTCACCACCTGGACCGGTACCCGGCCGGAAACGACCGGATGGGACCGGTCGATGCTCTGGCAGGTCGTACCATCGGGTCGGACTTTTCGTCGAAAGACGGATGGAGCATGTATCACGGCGCTCAGGTTCCCGGCTTCCCGCAACACCCCCATCGCGGGTTTGAGACGGTGACGGTGGTCCGGCGCGGGTACGTCGACCACTCAGATTCGCTCGGGGCGACTGCTCGCTATGGGGGCGGTGACACCCAGTGGCTCACCACCGGATCCGGGATCATGCACGCAGAGATGTTCCCCCTGATAAACCAAGACGGTCCCAATCCACTCGAACTATTTCAGATCTGGCTCAACCTGCCTCCCGAATCAAAAATGGTGCCCGCCCACTTCGCAATGCTCTGGAGCGAAGAGATCCCGACCGTTGCCGCCGGTCCGGGCGTGTTCATCGATATCATCGCCGGCGCAATCGACGGAGTTCAGGCTCCGCCACCACCCCCGGATTCGTGGGCCTCGCAGCCCGGGTCCGATATGGCTATTTGGCTGATCCGTTTGGATGCCGAAGCCACGTGGAACGTCCCCCCGGCACCGCAGGGTGTCAACCGGATGTTGCACTTCTTCGACGGGCAAGCGACCCAGCTCGACAGCACGATCATCGAGAAGGGTATCGGAGCTCGCCTGGATCCCGAACGTATCACCCGGATCACCAACGGGGGCGCCGCCGCCGAGTTTCTTTTGCTGCAGGGTCGTCCCATCGGGGCGCCCGTATTCCAGATCGGGCCTTTCGTCATGAACACACCTGAAGAACTCCAGCAGGCTTTTGCCGACTACCGTCGCACGCAGTTTGGCGGCTGGCCGTGGCCCAGTCCCAGCCACGTCCATGATCGCCGGGAGGGACGCTTCGCCCTTCACGTAGATGGCAGGGTCGAGCGGCGCGATATGCAGGAACCGGCCGATCCCCACGGAGAAACCTCCTCTCGAGCGCGTTAACGTTGTCCGCCGACGACTATACGGCCGGGAACGTTGGTCTCTCGGAAGCATCGAGGAAGGGCGCGCGGTGAGCGAGACAGAGCGATTGGAATGGGATCGTCGCTACACCGATGGTGACTACCGGCCCCGAACGTGGCCATCTCCCTTTCTCGCGGAGTGGATCGAGCGCTTCCCCGTCGGCCGGGCGCTCGACGTGGCTTGCGGCGCGGGGCGAAATGCTCTCCGCCTCGCCGAAGCGGGGCATCACGTCGATGCGATCGACATCTCCACCTCCGCTATCAACATGGCGCGCGCTGAGGCCGAGGATCGGAGGCTCGACGTGAAGTGGATCGTGGCAGACCTCGACGACGCGGACCTTGGCACCTCCCGTTACGACCTCATAACGGTGATCCGATATGTGAACCGACCGATGTGGCCCCGTCTGGTTGCTGCCCTCGCCCCAAACGGGTGGTTGCTCATCGAGCATCATCTCGTGACCGCCGCGGCGGTGGATGGTCCTCATTCGCCCGAATTCCGGCTTGCCCCTCAGGAGTTGCTCGAGGCCTTCAACGCTCTCAGAATTCTGTACTACGAGGAAACGATCGAAGACTCCGCACCCGACCGGGGTAGCTACGCCCTTGCCAGACTGGTGGCGTGCAAAGGCGACCCGGGCTGGTGAGGTGATCGTGTCGAAGGTCAACGAATTCGGTCAGCCGATCGGCCCTGATTAGGCGGTTGGGTACCGCCGGATTTCCCACCGCGGCGAGCGATCGGCGGTCACCATATCAACCTCGTGCCACTCGAGAGCGAGCAACACGGTCGGGACCTTTTTGCTGCATACCGGGATGCGCCCGATTCCCTCTGGACCTACATGACGACTAGGCCCGTTCTCGTCCGAGACGGCGTTGGTCCAAGCCATCGACGTCATCGTCGCGTATCCGCACTGGCAGCCCTATGCGATCGTCGTCAAAGGCGTTGCCCTGGGATTCATGTCGTACCTCCGTATCGATCCACCGAACGGGGTTCTCGAGATCGGATCGATTGTCCTTGCGCCAGAACTGCAGCGAACGAGGGCGGCAACCGAGGCGCTCTACCTATTCATCAAGAACGCGTTCGATCTCGGATACCGGCGATGTGAGTGGAAATGCGATGATCTCAACGGACCGTCCCGCACATCAGCCGAGCGGTTGGGGTTTCGGTATGAAGGCACCTTTCGCAAGGCCACCCACTACAAAGGTCGCAACCGCGACACAGCCTGGTATGCGATAACCGATGACGAATGGGCCTCGCTAGATAGAGCATTCCAGGCATGGTTGGCAGTCGACAATTTCGACCGGACCGGCACGCAGCGCCAACCGTTGAGCACCTTCCGCACGGCCGACGCTTGATGCTGCCCATTGTTCGCGGTGACCGGTAGCCTGCTTCGCACCATGGAAAACTCCGACCTGCAGGCTGCTCGACAACTCACCAGCCAGATTCGTGCTCATGCCATTCGCGACGAGCATCGCAGTTTGCTCGAGATCGACGCCGATCCTGCGACCTCCCGTCTCCTCGACCTGCTCGGCACCGACCTCGCAGCCGCGGCCCGACTCCACCTCGAAGCGGCCCGCCACTGGCGAGCAAGAATGGAAGAAACGAACCGCAGGCGTCTTGAAGAAGCTCGAACCGCTCTGGACGGCTTCGACCTGGCCCTCACCCGGTCACTGCTGAGCAGGATCGAAGAGGATTGGCTGACCGAGACCCACGCGGCCGTGCGCGACGACATCCTGCTCCAACTGGAAGCACGAACCATGGAGACGGAGGACTTGACCGCCCTCGAAGCAGAGACTTTCAAAGAATTCAAGCCCCAGGGGCGAAAGTGGAAGCGAAAGCGAAAACGCTGAGTCAGCTCCTGAGGCGCTTTTCCAGGGGTGTTGGGAACCGCGGCTTCACCACTACGCCGTCCAACCAGTCCGTAACGTGTTCGGCCTCCGTGTGGATCCGGTCGACTACGTCGGGCGGTGCTTCCTCGAGCAACTCGAAGACCACCCGGCCTTCGGGGTTTTGTCCCCATCCACCCAGGATCCGTCCGTTCCACCACACGGTTGGTCCGGCATTGCCATTCGTATCGAACAGCTGTTCCTGGTGACTGCCGAGATACCAGGTGCGATCCTTCCAGCCCATCACCGTAGGATCGAGGCCCGGTAAGAACCCGACCCACTCCCCCACTTCTTCGGTGTCGGTGACGTCGTCGGGCAGAACATACCCGACGCTCTCTTCCAGCTGAACTTCAACGGCCCCGGTAGCCTCCAGGGCGGTGCGGGTGTCGGCCACGGTCCATCCTGTCCACCACTTGAGATCAGTGAACGTGCCGGGCCCAAACGTCTGCAACCAACGCCGTGCCAAACGTTCTCGCGCTTCCGCTGGTTCGATCTCCACCATCCCATCGGGTACCCAACGCTCCATGGGCGTCCACCGGTATTGGGAGGACTTCCACGTTCCGATCGGACGGGCGCGAACAATGCGCAGTTCGGTGGCCAGGAAGAAGAGAACCCGGGTCGAGAGGCCGAAGGTGCCTTGACCGAACACAAGCTTGGAACCGAGCTCCGGGACGTCGGCAACCAATTCCTTGGCGGTGGCTTGGCTGCGTCGATGAAGAGCGACCAAAGTCTTTTCGATCACCGTGTCGAGCCACGCCGATCCGCCGCTCGCCACGATCTGGTCCTCCAGGTAGCCGACCAACCGGCGTCGTTCGGACGCCACGTACCGGTCGGAGCATGCGGCCTTCAACTCAGGAGCCAGGTGGACGGGAACCACAAACAGGGTCCGCCGCATGCCGAGCATCCGCAGCAGCGATCGTCTTTCGTAGATCGCCTTCTCGACATCGTCAACGGAAAGGGCCCGAACGCGGGCTCGGGCCGATAGGTAGACGGTGACCGGGTCACTCGAATGAAGACCAACCAGGTCGCGGGCCACTCCCTCGATGGTCCCGGCGGGTTCGCTCAGAAAGTGGCGCCGACCCAGTCTTCTGCGTCGCTCCCCGACAGATATCGTTCGCATCGCACACCAGTTAAGCGCGAACCGGGTGCGGTTTCCCGCTGTCGTGCACGAACTCTCCGTAGACTCCTCGGATGTCGTCTCAGACCGTACTGGGAACCTGTCATCACGATTGCCCCGACTCGTGCGGGTGGGTCGCCACGATCGAGAACGGCGTGGCCGTGAAGTTGCGGGGGAATCCGGCCCATCCCTATTCGCGTGGCGAGTTGTGCCCGAAGGTCAACCGATTCCTGGATCGGGTCTACAGCCCCGACCGGCTTCTGTACCCGTTGGTCCGCACGGGGCCAAAAGGACTTGCTCAATTCGAGCGGGTTTCGTGGGATACGGCTCTCAACCTCGTCGCTAGACGGATCACCGAGATCGTGGCCGAATGGGGCGGCGAGGCGATTCTGCCGTGGTGGGATGCCGGTACGCAGGGGCTCATTCAGATGAGCTCACTCGATCGACGGTTCTTCGGCCGTCTCGGGGCTTCACGTCTCGTCGGCTCGTTGTGCGGGGCAACCGCCGGAGCGGGCACCGCCGCAACGAACGGCACCGGCCTGGCCGCCGACCCGATGAACGTTCGATTCTCCGAAGCTCGTTCTGTTGTGGGGAACCAATACCAAACTCACCAACCGGCACCTCTGGCCTTTCGTCGAAGAAGCCCGGCATCGAGGGGCGCTCAGGTGGTGGTGATCGACCCGATCCGCACCGCCACGGCGCAGGCTGCCGACTGGTTCCTGCAACCTCTGCCGGGGACCGACATTGCCCTCATGCTGGCGATGATGCACGTGCTGATCCGTGACGACCTGATCGATCAGCGAGTATGTGCAAGCCCACACCGTGGGGTTCGAGCAGCTAACCGAGCGGGTGGCCGAGTGGACTCCCGAGCGGGCCGCTGCGGTGTGCGGTGTCGCCGACTCGGACATCGAACGGTTGGCTCTCGCCTACGGCACCGTCCGTCCCGCGCTGATTCGCACCCTGATCGGCGCCGAGCACCACGAGAACGGAGCCATGTTCTACCGCACCCTGGCCTGCCTGCCGGCCCTGACCGGTTCGTGGAAGGACCGGGGCGGCGGATTGGCCCGCAGCGTCGGATCGTGGGCCGACGGCAACGTTGACGACTCTGTGTTCAACTGGACGGGACCCGAGTGCCCGGCGCACCATCAACATGAACCATCTCGGCCGAGCCCTGACCGATCCCGATCTGGCTCCCCCCGTCAAAGGGCTGTTCGTCTGGAACGGCAACCCGGCGGTAACGCGTGCCGAACGCCGCCGCCATCCGGCGCGGCCTGGAGCGCGACGATCTCTTCACCGTGGTCGAGCGAACAGTTCATGACCGACACCGCTCGCTATGCCGACGTGGTCTTCCCGGCCACCACACAACTCGAACAAGTCGACGTCGTCCCTTCGTGGGGCCATCTCTACCTGGGTTGGAACGAACCGGCCATCGCTCCTCTGCGGAGAGTCCGTTCCCAACACCGAGCTGTGGCGACGCCTTGCCGAAGCGATGGGCTTCGACGAACCGGAGCTCTTCGAAGACGACGAGTCCTTGATCTCGTCGGCACTGACCAACGTGGACCAAGACACCTTGCGCTACCGACGGCTTCGTCCGCCTCGATGTCCCGGAGGACCTTCAGCCGTACGCGGACGGCGGGTTCGGTACCTCGCACACGGCAAGGTCGAGTTCTTCAGCGAATCGCTCGCCGCTCTCGGTCACGATCCGCTCCCCGATTTCGTTCCTCCCCGTGAGAGCGTTGCCGGAGATCCCGCCCTGGCGGCCCGCTTTCCGCTGGCATTGCTCACCCCCAAGCACCACACGAGATTCCTCAACAGCAGCTACTCCCATCTACCCAAGCACGGGCCGGTCGAAGGCGGCCCGTTCGTGGAGTTGGACCCGTTCGACGCTGAGGCCAGGTCTATCTCCGAAGGTGAGCTCGTAGACATCTGGAACGATCGAGCGCGACTGCGGCTGCCCGCCAGGATCACCGACCGGCTCCGGCCGGGGGTTGTGGCGGTTCCGTTCGGTTGGTGGAGCGAGGACCACGGTGGGCAGGGCACAGCCAATTCGCTGACCAATGACACCCTCACCGATTGGGGCGGCGGCGTCGCCTACTCCGACACCCTGGTTCAGATCGCCGCGGCCGGCTGACGATCCCCCGCGATAGCGGGTGGGGCGGGAGTAGAGTCGCCCACCATGAATGATGCTGCCCGCCGGGTACGGCGCACGTACCTGCTGCTGACCCTGCTCTCGACGCTGGCAGCCTCACTCATCTGGGGTATCAATACCCTCTTTCTCCTGGACGCCGGCCTCACCAACACGCAGGCGTTTGCGGCCAATGCCTTCTTCACCGTTGGCCAGGTGCTTTTCGAAGTCCCAACGGGGGTGGTCGCCGACGTGAAGGGGCGCCGTGTCTCGTTCCTCCTGGGTGCCATCACCCTATTGGTGTCCACCCTGCTGTACCTGCTCATGTGGCAGATCAGGGCACCTTTCTGGGGGTGGGCGGTTTCCTCAGCTGTGATCGGACTGGGCTTCACCTTCTTTTCGGGTGCGGTCGAGGCCTGGTTGGTCGACGCGCTCACCTTCACCAAGTACGACGGTGATCTCGAGTCGGTTTTCGCCAGAGGCCAGTCGGTGGCCGGAGGGGCGATGCTCATCGGGTCCGTCGCCGGGGGCTTCATCGCCCAGGCAACCAACCTGGGTGTTCCTTACATCCTGCGGGCCGTGCTTCTGGGTCTCACCCTCCTGGCGGCTCTTCTTTTGATGCGGGATCTGGGCTTCACGCCGACCAAAGGCAAAGGTCCGCTCGACGAAGTCAGGACCGTCCTGAGGTCGTCGATCGAGGCCGGGTGGCGCAAACCGCCGATCAAGTGGGCCATGCTGGCTGCCCCCTTCTCCATGGGGGTCGGCATCTACGCGTTCTACGCAATGCAGCCGTACTTGCTGGAGCTGTACGGCGACCCGAATGCATACGGTGTCGCAGGTCTGGCAGCTGCCATTGTGGCCGGCGCGCAAATCGTCGGGGGCCTCATCGTGCCACTGGTGCGGCGGCTCTTCTCCCGCCGTACCCACGCTCTGATCCTGGCCGGTGTCCTGAGTGTGGTGATGCTCGGACTGATCGGCTGGACGTCGACCTTCTGGATCGCCATCGTGCTCCTGGTGATCTGGGCGCTCGCGTTCTCCGCCGCCACCCCGATTCGTCAGGCATATCTGAACGGACTCATTCCCTCCGATCAGAGGGCTACCGTCCTGTCCTTCGATGCGCTCATGGGATCCGCCGGCGGCGTCGTAGCGCAGCCCATTCTGGGTCGTGTCGCCGATGTGAGCGGCTACTCGGCTTCGTATGCGGTCGCCGCCGCCATGCAAGTGCTGGCCATCCCCTTCCTGATCTTGGCACGCCGCGAAAATGCCGCGTCCGACCCCATTGAGGCAACCCGCTAGAACGAACGAAGCGCCGGCCCCTGGTCAGGCGGCCGGCGCTTCGTGGTTGTTGCTTCTGACCTAGGCGTCGATCATCTTCACTTTGACCTTCACAACTCCACGGTTCCAGTTGTGAGCCGACAGGAGATCCGATTCGCCAACGATGCCACGGTGATAGGACACAAGTCCATTGGCATCCACAGCTCCGTTTTCGTTGCCGTTGTCGTCACCGTCGAGCACGACCGGGCCCAGCAGCGAGCATGCGTCAACGATGTCTTCGCTCCGCTCCGTGTTGATCTCCGATCCGGCGTCGTAACCTCCGGCGTAGGCCACCCGGGCCCGGCTGTTGTTGGGCAGCCGCAACGAGTCGATGCCCGTGAAGCCATCGTTGGTGCAGATGAGCATGCCGGCGAACGAGAAACGATCGCCCGGCCGGGCCTGGATCGTGACCGTCACCGAATCGGTGAAATCACCAACGGTGGTGCCCTTTCGGGTGAGTGGCTGACCCACATTCACGACGTCGGTCACTCCATCGACACCATCGAGCATCGACACGGCTACAGCCGCGTTGCCATCTTCGGCGATGGCGACGATCCCGGCCGAGGCGGCGGCCCCGCGCTGCCAGAACCGGATGTCCCGATCATGGGTCACGAGCACCGGTGGCGAGATGGGCTGGCTGGTCGTCCGGTTCGTGAGCGTCACCTCGTAGGTGCGCAAGGTCGGATGTGTGGTTGTCTCCTTCCGCAGCAGCCGGGGCGGCCACCGCCAATAATGCCATCAGGGCAACACAACGATCAAACGGGATCGCATAGTCCTCCTCCTTCTGGTTGGACCTCCTCATCGTCGATTACGGTTGCTACGCAACCCTTACGGGGCCGTGAACAAACCCTGAACCAACTGACCAATCGACATTGACGGACGAGCCCGAGGAGCATGCATGAAGGACTTCGTTACACGGAACGTCGCGGCCGTAGCTATGGGCCTCGGGGCCGTCCTGGCTCGTCTCGTTCATTCTCAACATCGTGTTGTTGGCGCGTGTCGGGTCCATGGAGGCCAGGATCGAACAGACCACTGAAGATCTCGCCCGCGTGGAGATAGGAGCCGGACTGTTCGCGTCCGAGGTCACGGGCCTTCAGCAGCGCCTGAG
Source organism: uncultured Actinomycetota bacterium (assembly GCA_963718995.1). Classification (GTDB taxonomy): domain Bacteria; phylum Actinomycetota; class Acidimicrobiia; order Spongiisociales; family UBA4744; genus UBA4744. The sequence goes on along the minus strand of CAVRAP010000020.1, from coordinate 134,903 downwards.
TCAACTTGCCCCTCAGGTCGGAGCCGGCCTGAACGACGCCGTGGTCGGTCTGGAGTCTTTCCGTTCTTCGACACTCTCCTTTGAGGTGTCCATCGACGAAGACCATCCCCATCGACACCGACATCGTCCTCGACCGGACGCTCACCGTCCCGATTCAGACGTCGTTTCCGATAGATGAAGTGGTGGAAACGACCATCACGATTGCCGGACCGTTCGACACCAAGATTCCGCTGGAGGTCTCGGTGCCCGTTCGGCTCGACATTCCCGTCGATCTCGAGATTCCCTTTTCCATCAACGAGGTGATCCCCATCTCGACAGACGTGCCGGTCCGGCTCTCAGTCCCGATTTCCATCGACGTAGCCGCAACCGAACTCGCCTCGCTGGCCGACGCGCTCGGTGACGGCCTGGCGGCGTTCGCCGACCTCATCGCGGGTTTCGAATAGCAGTTCTACTCAACCGTTCGCAAGCCGTTGGCCAGGAAGCTGTCCCGCACGAAGACCGCTAAACCGGGCCGCAAGTCATCCCAGAACTTCGTGAAGCGGGGATCAACCACGTACATCTCGCCCAGCCCGGCATGCATCTCGTGGGAGCACGGGTAGAACCACCGGTCGATGTGCAAACGGTGTTGTTCTGCTGCATCCATGCTCTCTTCTGCTTCCGGGTCGGATCCGGCCGCGAACAGATCGGCCAGGCGCTGGTTGATGGCTTCGGACTCCTCACCCATCTGCTTCCAGTCGTCCTTGGTGTATCGGGCCGTTCGTTTGCTCGACTCAGCGTATGATTCGGTTTCGCCCCACCGCTCGCGAACCTCGTTTTCGTGTTGCGTGGGGTCGAAGTCGCCGAAAACTTCGACCATCTCCGCCTTGTTCAGGGTGCCGAACATCTCTTCCTGCGTCATGGTGCGTCCTTCCTCCAAAGCTTTGAGAGCAGCCTCAACGGCTCCGACCATCGATTGGAGCCGCTCAATCTGTTCTTCGATCAATTGTCGCTGACGGCCCAGGATCTGCGCCCGGTTGAAGGTAGGTATGTCCACCAAGCCGGTGATCTGTTCCAGCCCGAAGCCGAGCTCCCGGTAGAAGAGCACTTCCTGGAGCCGTTCCAGGTCCCGGGCGTCGTACTCCCGGTATCCGGCGGCGCTCCGCCCGGAGGGCCGCAACAAACCGATGTCGTCGTAGTGATGCAACGTCCGTACCGTCACACCGGCCATCCTGGACACGTCACTAACCGAGTACCGCATGGGCCACACCCTAGACCCTCACGTAACGTAAGAGTCAAGCGGTTTTCCGGCTAGATGTCGCCGAGCAGCTTCTGCTTCTTCTCGGCGAATTCTTCATCGGTGAGCACCCCATCGCGATGCAGCTTGCCGAGCATGTCGAGTGTTTCCACCGCGGTTGGCCTGCCCTGAAGGCCGATCGTCCTGGCCTCACGCATCCGGTAGATCAAGGATTGGACGCCTTCCGGATCCGGGAATATCGCTGTACCGGCTTTGGCCCTGCTCCCCTGCGGACTCGATAAGCAGATCGCCGGAGCGCAGGAGTCGCTCAATCACCGTCTGGGAGAAAGCCACGTCGTTGATCACCTCGAGCGGTATCTCTTTGCCCTGCCGGGCGACGAAACCGCGCCGAACGATGACCCGTTCACTGGTAACCACGTAGTGCGTGAACCACCAGGCGATCCACTGCGGGAGGGCAACGACGAGCCAGAGAAGAACAATGCCACCCACGACGTACCAGACCTCCGGGGCGTCGACCGAAACAACCACTGCGATGAGCGCGGCGACCGCCACGATCGAGACGAGGCTGGGAAGAACGACCGCCATCCAGTGCGGTCGAAAGGCCGCGGCGATTTCCTCACCGCTGCTGAGCAAGCGATCCGGGTATTTCATGCCCGGATCATAGAAGAACCTCTCTCCAGAATGGGGAAGGCAATCGGGCCGAGGATACGCTTTCTAGCGAAGCTCCGAAGAAGTGAGCGACGGCCCCATCGAGACGGCATACACACCAAGACCGACCGCGGCGAAAAGGTGCCAGACCGCATGGCCCTGAATTGCGGCACCGGGCGAACACAGCGGTCCGCCCGTACGGCTCAGCAACATGATGACTGCGCCGGCTCCTACGAGGCCGAGAGCAGCCAGCACCCACCTGGGGCGGTCGGGTGGCCGAGTGCGCGGCGAACCCACCAGCGGTCCCGTGATTCCGAGTATTGCCAGGAACGCCAGGGGTGCGTTGAGGATGTCGCCCAGGGTGGGTTGGACCAATTCCATGGTCAAGGCCGCCGCCGAAACGACTAGCCAGCCGGCCACTATCCGCCCCTCAGTCCATTCCTCCCAACGTCCAAGTTCCAGGAACACAACCAGGACCAGCAGCATGGTGATCGTCCCATCGTGTATCCAATCCGATACCGGGCCACCCGGACCGTGGAAAGCGACACTGCCGATTCCGACCAGCACCAGGGAAGCACCCATGGCACCGGCGATGAGACCGGGAGTGCCGGAGCGAAGGCGCCCGAGCATCGGAACTGACAACCCGACGAGCACGAAGGCCAGGCTGCTCACTGCGTTGGCTGGCTGGGCCAGCCAACCTTCAACAAGACGTTCGCAATCTGCGACGGGCATAGTTTTCAGGCTAGAAGGTCAGGCCGACCTAAAAGCGATAACGGATGCCCGTCAAGTCCTCTGACACGTCCCATAGGCGTCCTGCCGTGGCGACGTCGTGACTCCGTCCACTCGAGCGCACCAGGGTGGCAGGACCGCGTTGGCGCCGGGCCGGACCGAAATAGGAGCCACCGATGGCTGCCGGGTCTGTGGCAGCCCGCAACGTTGGCAATGCCCCGTCGGCGGCACTTTGCGCGAAACGATGGCCGATGCTCCAGAATCGTTCTGATCGACCCTGCTCACGGGCCGCTCTCCCTTGCAGGTTGGTTGCTGCATATCCCGGATGACAGGCCATGCTCACCAGGCCTGCGCCGGCAGACCGCGGGCTTTCCGCTCGAGTTCGTATGAGAACAACAGATTGGCGAGCTTCGATCGACCGTAAGCCCCCCAGCGGCGATACCGCACACCATCGAGATTGTCCGGGATCGACCTTTCCAAAACGATGAACATCGCTCGACGACCGTCACCACCCGACCCGCCTCCGATTCGAGCAACCGGGGCAGCAGGAGACCGGTGAGAGCGAAATGGCCGAGGTGGTTCGTGCCGAATTGCCTCTCATGGCCGTCGGCAGTAGTCCCGTACGGCACCGCCATGATCCCGGCGTTGTTGACGAGCACATCGATGGGGCCGACTCGCTCGCCGATCCGAAGGAACATCGCCCAATCGAGTCGAGACTGCCCAGATCGCATTCCTCGACGATCACCTCCGCTCCGGAGGTCTTCGCCCGAATACGTGCCGCCGCTTCGTCTCCGGCCTCCGGGCGGCGAACCGCCAGAACGAGGCGCGCCCCCCGTTGCGCCAGCACCCGGGATGCTTCCCATCCGATCCCCGAGTTGGCACCGGTGATAACCACCACCCTGCCGTTCTGATTCGGGACATCTTCAACGGTCCAACCATCATCAAACATGACCAGCATCGTAGGGAACGCCCGCCTCTATGAAGTTCGTGCGAGACTGCGTCCGTGCAGACCATCGTTCTTCTTCATCCCGGAGCCATGGGAGCCTCCATCGGCAAGGCATTGACGACGGTCGGACACGAGATCAAGTGGGTAGGCGAGGGTCGGAGCCAGGCCAGCCGGGATCGGGCCGCGAATGCGAGATCTCCAGGAGTCCCCGTCCCTCCCGATGGCGCTCGAAGGGGCCGGGATGGTTCTCTCCATATGCCCGCCGGTGGCAGCGGCTGACGTGGCGACGGCCGTGGGACGATTGGGCTTTCGTGGGATGTACATCGACGCCAACGCAATCTCGCCACAAAGCGCCCGTCGCATCGGCGAAAACGTCACTTCGTGTGGAGCTGCGTTCGTTGATGGCGGCATCATCGGCCCGCCGGCCCACACGGTTGGTTCCACGCGCCTCGTACCTTTCAGGCCCGAACGCGGAGACGGTGGCTGCACTCTTCTCCGGTACGGTCGTCGAGGTGCTGATAGTCGATGAACGCCCGGGCTCGGCGTCGGCGGTCAAGGCCTGCTTCGCTGCCTGGACCAAGGGCACAACTGCACTGCTCCTCGCTATCCGCAGTCTGGCCGAGAGCGAAGGCATCGCTCCGCATCTGCTTGACGAATGGGCGACTTCAATTCCGGATCTGGTCGAGCGGTCCGAACGTGTGGCCCGCAGCGGCCTGAAAGCGTGGCGGTTTGCCCCTGAGATGGACGAGATAGCAGCTGCGTTCGAGGCAGCCGGCCTCCCCGGCGGGTTCCACCGGGCGGCCGCCGACATCTATCGCCGCTTGGAAGATCTGAAGGACTCCGATCCTCCTCCCACTTTGCCGGTGGTGTTGGAGCGGCTCACGCCTCCCGGTGATCATCGGTCTCGTCAGGAGTATCGAGCTTGAGACCGAGCGACTCGAGGATGGCTACCCCCGTTGCGGCATCGATGGTCGCCCCGGTCAGTGTGGTCGAAAGCGGATCGACGGCGAGACCAACCACTCGAACGAGTCGTGCACCGCTCAGATCGGCACCGTGGAAGTCGCAAACCTGGCAGTCCGATCCGTCGAAGTCGGAGTCGCCCATGCGAGCAAAACGAAAACTCGTCTCGTGCAGGCGACACTCGGAGAACGCCACTCCACCCAATTCGAGGTCGGCGAACGTTCCCATGCTCAGATCGCAACGGACAAACCTGTTCGGTTCGTGAAGGGGCACCTGGGGCCACGATGCCAGCGTCCAATCGATGCCCAGCATCCTGCAGTCTTCAAAAAGGCATGCGCCAAACACCGTATCGACGGGCTTCCAGAGGCTGAGGTCGCAACGCTCGAACCGGCAGTCGATGAAGCGCGACATGCTGATGGGAGCGTCGCTGAGGTCGGAATCAACAAAGGTGCACTCGAGGAATTCCGAATCGGTCACGCTCCGCCAGTTGACACCGGTGAAGGTGGTGCCTTCGACTACGACACCGGCGACATCCTCCTGTTTCGGCTCTTTCATAACCCCTCGAAATGCCGTCTGGCCAGGGCAATCGCGCCAATGAGCCCGGCATCCTGGCCAAGCTCGGGCGCCACCAAAAAGCGCTCGAAGTCGGCCGGGAGGTTTCCGTAGCCGGCCACCCGCTCGGCGAGGCGCTTCCGCACCAAACCGAGGAGTCCCGGCTGTTGCATGACGCCTCCTCCCAGGATGATGCGTTGCGGAGCGAGCACGTAGAGAAAGGCCTGCATTCCCTGAGCCAGGTATCGGGCTTCCAGATCCCATACCTCTTCCTGGTCGCATAGCTCTGGTCCTGGCCGCCCCCACCTGCCGAGCAGGGCCGGACCGGCTGCCATGCCTTCGAGGCAATCCCCGTGAAAAGGACAGCTCCCCGCGAATGAGTCGCCCACCTCCCGGGCCACACTGACGTGTCCCATCTCCGGATGGCCGTTGGCGTGGAAGGTCCGGCCACCCTGGAGGTGCGCACCTCCGAAACCCGTCCCAACGGTCACGTATACGATCGAGTCCAACCCGCGACCGGCTCCCCACACCCACTCCCCCAGTGCCGCGCCGCCTACATCGATGTCGATGACCGCCGGGACTCCCAGGCCGGCTTCCACCATGCCCTTGACGTTGATGTTCCTCCAACCCGGTTTCGGTGTCGCGGAGACGAATCCGAATGTCTTTGACGTGGGGATCAGATCGAGCGGGCCAAACGAGGCAATCCCCACCCCGTCAACCGGGAACCCCGATTCCCGAATGAACCGGACACACGCAGATATCGTCGTGTCCGGGTCTGTGGTGGGGATGGTGGTGTCCGCGACAACTTCAGCCGACCGTCCAACGGCGACCCGCCATTTGGTTCCGCCCGCTTCGATGGCTGCGTACAGCGGCTCGTCCGCCACGGCCCTCCTTCCCCTTCTGTGACAGTAGCCAGTGATCTCACGACCGGGGAGTCGCCGGGTGGCATCTGGGGCTTGTGAGAGACCGGGAGTCACGGAGCGCCGGTCGGGTCCCATCCGGTCACGAGGTTCTCATCGAGAACGTCCAATCGGGCCAGATCCTCGGCCGACAGTTGAAAGTCGAATACGTCGGCATTCTGGGAAATACGGTAGGTGTTGGTGGATTTGGGAAGGACCACAAAACCTTTCTCGATTGCCCACCGGATCAGCACCTGGGCGGGGGTCTTGCCATACGGGCGACCGATGCTTCCCAGTTCCCGGTCGCTCAGCTTCTGGCCCTTCGTGAGCGGGCTGTAAGCCTCGATGACGACGTCACGCTGTGCGCAATAGTCGACCACCGCAAGGCGGGACCGGTAGTTGTAAGGCGACAGTTCAATCTGGTTCACCGCCGGCAAATGCGAGGCGGTTGTCGCCAATTCGTCGAGGTGACGGACCATGTAGTTGCTCACCCCGATCGACCGGACCTCGCCCTCGTCCAGGAGATGTTCCATCGCTCGCCAGGTGTCGCGCCGGAGTTCGGGAACCGGCCAGTGGATCAGGTAGAGATCAACTTGGTCGACGCCGAGCCGGGCCTTGCTCTCCTTGAAGGCTTGCAGGGTCGGTTCGTAGCCGTGCGAATCGTTCCACAGCTTGGTCGTGATGAAGACCTCGCTGCGGTCGAGGCCGCTCTCGCGAACCGCTTGTCCGACGTCCGCTTCGTTCTGGTAGATCGCCGCAGTGTCAATGTGCCGGTAGCCGGCGACCAGCGCTGCGGCGACGGCCTGCCGGGTCGCCGTACCCGCCGGAGATCGGTAAACGCCGAGACCGAGCACCGGGATCGTTACCCGGGAGGCGAGCGACAGGCTCGCACCCACCTGAGCCATCACTAGCTCACCGTCTTGCGGTAGACCCGAATCGCGAGCGGGACGAACACGATCATGATCGCTACGGCCCACCCGAGCGACAGCAACACCTGACCCGCAACGGTCGGGGCATTGGCCACGGCCTGCGCGAGCTGGTCCGCATTCATGCCCGGCAGGTAGTCGGCCAGCGACTCCCGACCCAACATCAGACCTCGCAAAGCGTTCACGGTCACCGTGATGGGCTGATTCTCCGCAAAAGCCTGCAGCCAGGCCGGCATGGTGTCGGTCGGCACGAACACCGAACTGGCGAACACCAGCGGGAAAACCGGCAGGAAGACGGCCGACTGGGCAGCCTCAGGATTCTTCACGGCCAACCCGATGGTCGCCATGATCCACGACAAGTGCGTACGAGAAGACCATCGCCACCGCCAGCCCGGCCAGAAACGCAAAGAAGTTGGTCTGGTACCGGAACCCCATGAGGAACCCCATCGCCACCATCAACCCGATGACGAAACCGTTGCGGATGACATCGGAGAGGGTCCGCCCGGCCAGGACGGCGGATCGGGCCATGGGCAGGGACCGGAAGCGATCGATGACCCCTTTGGACAGGTCCTCGGTCAGTCCGAGCGCCGTTTGCCCGGCACCGAAAGCGGCAACCTGGATCAGCAAGCCGGGCAGCAACCAGTTGATGTATTCGCCCTGGGCGATGGGGGGAATCGCCCCGCCGATCGCTCCGCCGAACACGTAGTTGAACAGCAGCAGGAACATCACCGGCTGGACGGTGGCGAAGATCAAGAGTTGCGGCAGCCGGATGTTGCGGAGCAGGTTCCGTCGTGTGATAACGGCGATGTCCTTGACCGCATGGCTCGCACTGATTCTGGTGTGACGCACTGATTGCGTTGCGGTTGTCATCAGACTGCGCTCCTTTCTCGCCGTCCCCGGCGCCCTGGTTTCTTGGGCGACTCCCGTTCCGCCTCAGCTTGAGCGGCCCCGCGGCCGGTCAAAGTCAGGAACACGTCGTCGAGGGTCGGTTTGTGCAGCGCAACGTCCTGGGCGGTGATACCGGTCTCATCGAGACGCCGGACCACTTTCAGCAGGGTCTGGGATCCATCAGGAGCGGGAAGACGGATGATCTTGCGACCCTCCTCAAACGTGACCTCTGCAGAGATGGCTCCCATCGCTTCGAGGGTACGGGTCTGATCTTCGTCGGCAACGTGCAATTCGATGACCGATCCGCCCATCTTGTCCTTCAGTTCATCGCCGGTGCCCTGAGCAATCAACTTGCCCCGGTCGATCACTGCGATCCGGTTGGCGAGTTGGTCTGCTTCGTCGAGATACTGGGTAGTGAGCAGCACGGTCGTGCCTGCGGCGATGAGATCCCGGATCATGTCCCAGAGGTCGAGCCGGCTCTGGGGGTCGATACCGGTCGTCGGCTCATCGAGAAACAGGACCTGAGGTCTCCCGACGAGAGAAGCGGCCAGGTCCAGACGGCGCCGCATGCCTCCCGAATAGGTTCGGACCGTCCGATCGGCGGCCTCATCGAGGTGGATCCTCTTCAGCAAATCGTCGGCCCGCGTCCTGGCCTCGCTCGCTGAGAGGTTGTAGAGGCGCCCGACCATTTCAACGTTCTCGCGACCGGTCAGGTAGTCGTCCACAGCGGCAAACTGTCCGGCCAGACCAATATGGTTGCGGGCCGCGACCGGGTCCTTACGGACATCGATGCCGGCTACCTCGGCATATCCCGAGTCGGCTTTCAGGAGTGTCGTCAGCACCCGGATGAGCGTCGTCTTGCCGGCACCGTTGGGACCGAGCAGTCCGTACACAATGCCCGCTTCGAACTCGAGGCTCACGTCGTCGAGGGCGCGTACCGTTTGCCCGAACGTCTTGACGACGTTTTCGACGCGTACGATCGGTCCATTCATGCTGGTTCCTCTCCAACGTCGATTCCGGACCTGACGCGTACGTGGTGCGTAAGGCGGATCCGGATGTGCCACTCTACAGCTCGTACCGACTTACCGATGTTGCGTCGTGCCGGTTCGTGGACGTAGACCAGGATGGGGATGGTCCCCGAATCTCACCTGGTTCTCATCTGTGTCTCATGCGATTCCGAACACTCTCTGAAACAATGAGCGAGACCGAAAAGGAACATCATGACTCTTGAAACCGATTTTCCATTTCAGAATCCAACGACTTTTCACGATGACAAGGCAGCCGACGTCCTGGCCATCGACTTCGACGACGAGTTGAAGGCGCGCGAAGCCCTCCTGGCTGCTACCCGGTTGGGCCGAAAGCATTCCGTTGAGATGACCGACGCGGCCATCGTCACCAGGACGTCGAACGGCCGGACCAGGATCATCCAGACTCGCGACATCTCACCCGTTCAAGGTGCCATCAATGGATCCTGGTGGGGCGGATTGGCCGGTCTCGTGGTCGGTGGTATTGCAGGCTGGGCCATCGGACTTGCCCTGGGGGCTTTGACGGGCGGACTCTGGGCCCAGCTTCGCGATATTGGTATCAACGACCCGTGGATGCGCCGGACGGCAGCCAATCTTGCTCCCGGTCACGCCGCCGCGTTCTTCCAAATGCCGCACGTCTATGCCACCCATTTGATCCGCGAGTTGCGTCGGTTCGACGGGGCCCTGCTGCACAATTCCCTACGGGACGTCGAGACGGTCGAACTCGAAGAGGCCCTGGCGATCATCCCCTGAGCCTTCCCGGTAGTCGCTCTCCTCCGGGGCTATGCTCGCGGTGGTTGACCCACCTTGGAGAAAACATGCGCAAACACCGGAACCCCTTAGGCACATTCCTCGTCCTCGTGGTTGCTCTCGCGATGCTGGCTGCTGCCTGCGGCGACGACGCGGCCGAGACCACCACCACGGCCGCTGAGACCACCACCACCGAGGCAGCTACCCCGACCACGGAGTTGGCAGCCTGCACGGTTGACAACCTGAACCTGGTTACCCCGGGGACCTTGACCATCGCAACGGGCGACCCGGCCTTTCCACCGTGGGTCGCCGACGCCGACGGCGGATACAACGACGACCCGACCGCCAAGAGCGGGTTCGAGGCTGCGCTTGCCTACGAGATCGCCGCATACCTTGGCTTCTCGGACGACCAGGTCGAGTGGGTACGGACCGGATTCGATGAGGCCATCGTGGCCGGCCCCAAGGACTGGGACTTCAACATGCAGCAGTATTCGATCACGGCTCCTCGGGACGAGGTGGTCGACTTCAGTGTCCCGTACTACGTGACGAGCCAGGCCCTCGTGGTGCTGGATGGATCGCCTTACCAGAACGTGACCACGCTCGAAGAGTTGAAGGGCGCCAAACTCGGTGCCGCCATCGGGACCACGAGTGTCGAATTCATTGAATCGGTGATCCAACCGGATTCGCTGCCCAACGTCTACGACGAGAACTTCGACGTCGTCTCGGCGATGAATGCCGGCCAGATCGAAGGTCTGGTCGTCGACCTGGGCGCCGCCTACTACATAACCGGGTCGGAGCAGGTTCCGGGTTCGGTCGTTGCGGCCAGCTTTGCGGCGGCGGCCGCCGCGCCGGATGAGTACGGACTGCTGTTCGCCGACGGCAACCCGTTGGTGGAATGCGTGAACGAGGCCATCAACGCCCTGTGGGCGGACAACACCATTGATGGCCTGATTGCCGATTGGCTGGAACAAGGTGCCGGCGTCACGGTTATCTCCGAATAGCCGAGCGGGAAGGCGCTGATGTGACGGAGAAGACCTCCGTCGATCGCTTTGGCCGGGGTCCGGGATTGTTCGGACCCCGGCGTCGTTCCTACCTGAAAGAAGAAGGCGCTCGCGGGGCGCTGATTGCGGCTGCTTCCACGGTCATCTTCATCGGCGTCGTGGCCTGGCTCATACTGAGCTCGGATACCTGGCCGGCCGTGCAGAAACAGTTCTTCAACTGGTCGAACTTTCAGGAGGCCTGGCCGGTGGTTCTGCCCGGGTTCTGGCTGGATATCAAGATGTTCATGGTTGCGGAAGTGCTGATTCTCGTGATTGCCCTGGTGATCGCCATGATCCGGGCGCTGCGAGGACCGGCGTTCTTTCCCCTCCGGGTGATCGCCGTCACCTTCATCGATCTGATTCGCGGTGTGCCGATCATTCTGTTGATCCTGCTGTTGGGTTTCGGAGTGCCTGCTCTCCAACTGCCGGGCGTTCCCACTGGCGAGCTCTTCTGGGGTCTGACCGCCCTAGTGATCAGCTACAGCGCCTATACCGCCGAGGTCTATCGAGCCGGCATCGAGTCGGTCCGGGAAAGCCAGCGCATGTCGGCGCAATCGCTTGGACTCACCCAGGTCCAGACACTCCGGTATGTACTGGTGCCGCAAGCCATCCGCAACGTGATTCCGGCCCTGCTCAATGGTTTCGTCAGCCTGCAGAAGGACGTCGCCCTGGTGTTTGTGCTGGGCGTCAGGGAGGGAGTACGGTCTGCCCAGATCTACACGGCCAGTACCTTCAACTACACCAGCTACGTCGTCGCGGCAGTGCTGTTCCTGCTGGTCAGCGTTCCGGTGGCTCGCTTCACCGACTGGTACACCGATCGGGACCGACGGCGCAAACAGGCGGTGGGGGGATGAGCACAGCGAAACTCGAAATCCGCAACGCCCGAAAAGCGTTTGAAGGCAAGGCAGTGTTGAACGACGTCGATCTCGAGGTCGGCCACCACGATGTGATCTGCCTCATCGGGGCTTCCGGGTCCGGCAAGTCGACGCTGCTCAAATGCGTCAACCTCCTGTATCCGCTCGACGGCGGACAGATCTTCCTCGACGGCGACGAGATCACCGCTCCCGGCGTCAACCCCAATCACGTACGCCAGCGGATGGGCATCGTCTTCCAGGCGTTCAATCTCTTTCCACATATGAGCGTCCTCGACAACATCACCCTCAGTCCTCGAAAAGTCCACGGAACCGACCGGGCCACCGCCGAGTCCCGAGCCCGGGAACTGCTGGACGAAGTTCGGTCTCGGTGACAAGGTCGACGAGTATCCGGACCGGCTGTCCGGCGGCCAGCAGCAACGGGTGGCCATCATCCGTTCTCTGGCGATCGACCCGGAGTTGATCCTGCTGGACGAGGTCACCTCCGCCTTGGATCCCGAATTGATTGCCGAAGTGCTCAACGTCATCCGCAACCTCAAAGCCGACGGCATGACTATGGTCATCGCCACCCACGAAATGGGGTTCGCCCGGGACGTGGCCGACCGGGTCTGCTTCCTCGACGCCGGAGTCATCCTCGAGCAAGGCTCACCCGACCAGATCTTCCGGGATCCGCAGGAGGCCAGGACGCAGCAATTCCTGCAGCGGATTATCGAAGCCGGAAGGCTCTAGCCGGAAGGCCGCACCGTTACCGGATCCCCCGGCTTCGGCTGGATCACCTTTCCCCCGGTGCCGTTGTTCTCCGACACCAGCAGGTAACCGCTCGAATCCCACAACGCAATCAGCGTGTCGGTGCCGTATTCGGAGTCACCGAACGTCGCGACCATGCCTTCGATCGTTGCACCGCACAACTCGACCTGTACTCCGTCGGGGAGAGAAAGGTGGGCGAGATCCTCCGGCAGGATCGAACAGATGGCGTTGCCGAAGTCGTCGATGTAGATCACTTCGCCCGTGACGCTGCCGTCTTCGCCGCGTGCGGCCATCCACAGAGGGATGGTGACCGGATCGTCAATCGGTGTTCCCAGGGCGTCCAGCGGAACCCCGGCAGCAAGATGCGCACCCACCGGGGCGAACAGGTCCCTTCCGTGGAAGGTATTGGTCACGGTGGGGAGCCAGTACTCGGGTTTGTCGAGATGCACGAACTCGGCCGTCCAACTCTCGCGCTCGGCCCGGGCCAGACAGGCACTGAGCACCCCGTTGTCGGGAGCGACGAAGTACTGCTCGCCGATCCGGGCGGCCAGGGCCCGGCGCTCGGTCCCGACCCCCGGATCCACCACGATCACATGAACCGTGCCGGGCGGAAAGAAGAACACGTTGCTGTCGACCACGAAGTTGGTTTCGCGCAGGTCCTGGGGGGTGATTTCGTGGGTGAGATCTGTGACGACCGCATGCGGAGCGATCCGATAGATCACCCCGTGCAGGACCGCCTGACTCCCCTGCCGGTTACCGAAGTCGGTTGCGAGCGTGATGAACGACATGGCGGGATTGTACGCAGGTCAGTTGCCGGTGTCCCACCAGGCGTTCAGCAGCCCGGCCATGCGAGCCTTGGTCTCGGAACCAGCCCAGGATGCGTCTACTGCGGCGAGGGAGATCTTCTTGATAGCAGCCTCGCCAAGGCCGAAACGTTCCTCCAGCTCCTGATACTCGCCGGCCAGAGACGAGTGGAACAGAGCCGGGTCGTCGGTGTTGATCGTGACCATCGCTCCGGCGGCAATCAGACGGCGGGCCGGGTGTGTGTCCCAGTCGGGCACCACTGCGGTGCGGATATTGGACGTGGGGCACAGCTCGAGTGGAACCTGATGTTCGACCAGGTAGTCGACCAGAGCAGGATCCTCGACGGCTCGCACGCCGTGGCCGATTCGTTCAACGTGCAGTGACCTGATGGCTCCCCATACGCTTTCCGGTCCGGCTGCTTCCCCGGCGTGCGCAGTGAGGCGAAAACCCGAGTCGCGGGCCCTTCTGTATACGTCGGCGAACTGTTCGGGCGGGTTTTCCGCCTCGTAGCCCCCGATGCCGATCCCGATCACCCCCGCTTCCTCTGCCACCTCGGTGACGGCTGCCAGGGTTCGGGCCGTCCCCTCCGGTCCCCGGTCGCGGACCAGATCGACGATCAGTGGCACCTCCACCTCCGGGACCCGATCAAGACCGACCCGAATGGCCACGGCCAGCTGCTGCGGGTCGAGATGATGGTGCCGGAAGTCGCTCGGCGAGAAGAACGACTCGGCATACAAGATGTTCTGAGAGGCGAGATTCCGGGCGACGGCTTCGGCTGCGAACGTGAAGTCTTCGTAGGTCCGCAGGAAGGCGATCATCCACACCCAGGTCTCCATGAAGTGGGCGAAATCCCGGTAGGTGAACCAGTCGACCAGTTCGGCCGCAGTGCGGATGGTTTCGTCACCCCCGTGGCGCTCAATCAGCTCCCACAGGGTGGGAATGGGAATGGCACCCTCGAGGTGCAGGTGGAGTTCCACTTTCGGCATGGTCGACCAGTCGCGGATCCGCGGCATTCAACCAGATGTTGTCGAGAGCAGACCCGCTGTATGATCATTCAGCCGACACTATGAAAACTGAGGAGCCCTGTGCAGGAAGAAGCTCGACGCCAGAGCCAGATCAACAAACACCGTGAGAGTGAAGCCCGCTGGCTGCAGAAGGTGCTGTTTGCCGTAGGCAAAGCCCGCGAGGCGCGCCGCAAACTGGCCGAAACGAGCGGCGACGATCTCAACCCTTTGATTACCCTCGATGATGGAGCTCAGGTTCCCCTCGATACGCTCGAGGAAATCATCAAGAAACGCGTCGAGTTCCTCATGGACGGACTGGGGCGGCGCAGCCACCGCACTTAGGACGGCCATCACCAGCGGTCAACGGGTGAAAAACAGCTGCATTTCGATCTGCCCGCGATCCTCAACGGATAGCACGATCACCGCCGAGGGCGCTGCGACGTCGTAATCGGCGAAAACGATTTCGGTCGAACCGATGACCACGATCACCCCATCGACCAGGCGAGCTTCCAACGGCATCTCGATCGAGTTGGTGATGCCGTGAACGGTCAAATCACCCTTGGCCGTGACCGAAATCGACTCTCCTTCGCCCGGAATCGTTCCGAAATCCGCCGGTTCGGTCAGCACAAACGTGGCGGCGGGGAACTGGCTCGTCTCGAGTGCTCCCTGGATCTTGTTATCACGGCGGTCGTCGTTGCTCACGATCGCGGTGAAGTCGGCTTCGATGGTCGCTCCCACCAGCGTGGTTCCCTCGATCTCAATGGTGCCGGTTACCTCCGGCGTTCGTCCGACGGCTTCGGTTGCTCCGATCGAAGCCAGTTCTTCGGCTACCCGGAACCCCACGAATGAACTCGAGGCGTCCTCGAAGGAAAACTCACCGATGGAAGCGTCGACCGTCCAGGTGCCGTCGACTCCGGCCCCGGCGCCGGGGGCATCGGTGGGGTTCGGATTCGGGAGCAGGTCCTCGCCGGGCGCCGTCGTGGTGGTCGAAAGCACCGATGCGGCGGCATCGAGGTCGACCGCGTCCGGTTCTTCACCCGAAAGGAACCACCACAATCCGGCTCCGGCCGCTACGACCGCCACGGCGGCGACCGCCAGAGCGGCCCCGCTCACGGCACGCGTTCGCGCTGTTTTGGTTCCTTCATGACGTTCTCCCTCTGAAATGTTTCAAGAATCCTGGCGGAGCAAGATGAGCATCATATGAGCAAACGGCAGTTAACCCGCCGGTGACGGGCTCAGGTCTGCGTTTGCGTTTGAACGAACTCGGCGACCGACGTCAGGGTGCGGAGGGTTGCTTCGTGATCGGGCAGGAGCGCCGGCCAGACGTGGAACATGTCATCTTCGACCCGCAGCGTCACGTCGGCTCCATCCGCACGGGCTTTCTCGGCCAACCGAACCGCATCGTCGAGGATCATCTCCCTGCCTCCTGCGAAAACCAGCATCGGAGCTACCGCCGTGTAATTCCCGTACATGGGAGAGGCCTCCGGATGTTTCGGATCCGCATCCCCGAGATAGAACGTGTTGGCCATGACAGGCCCCAGGGGCAAATAGTCGGTGGCGGCGTTCTTCTGGATAGAAGGGGCCGTGTGTTCCAAATCGGTGTACGGCGAGAACAGCACCGCTCCGGCGGGTTGGGGGTGGCCGTCCTGGCGGAGACGCTGGAGCAACGCACAGGCGAGTCCTCCGCCCGCCGAGTCGCCCGCGATGACCAGGCGGCCGGGGTCGACGCCACTCGCCAGCAGCCCGACATAGGCGCTCTCGGCGTCGTCGACCGCAGCGGGGAACTTGTGCTGCGGAGCCAACCGGTAGGCGGGAACGAAACTCGTCGCCCTGGTAACCCAGGTCAGACGCGCAACAAACCTGCGGTGGGTGGCCGGACTGCCGGCCAGGTATCCGCCGCCGTGGAGGTACAGCATGGTGACGTCGTGCTGTCGCGCATGGTCACGTCTGATCCACTCCCCCGATACCCCGTTCACGGTGGCCACCTCGTGCCGCATGATGTTGCGAAGCGATCGCGGCAGCGGTGGATCGAGACCCGCCTCGAGTGAACGGCGCAACGTTCGATCGCCGCCCC
This sequence comes from uncultured Actinomycetota bacterium, assembly GCA_963718995.1. Taxonomy (GTDB): domain Bacteria; phylum Actinomycetota; class Acidimicrobiia; order Spongiisociales; family UBA4744; genus UBA4744. The sequence goes on along the minus strand of CAVRAP010000020.1, from coordinate 118,805 downwards.
GGGCGGACGCTACGAGGAAGGCCCGCAGCGCCACCATCCGCAGTTCAACCGACCACGACCAGGAGGCCACGAGAGGACCGTTGGCCACCCGGTGCAAAACCTGGCGTCCGACAACCGCCAGGATGAACATGGCCAGCTTGATCGCAGAGCTAATCCTCGACATCGTCCTCCCACGCTAGATGCCCGGCGGAGTTCGGGCGAAATAGGGCTTAGCGATCTCTTAATCCTCTCGAGAGGTACCCACAACCCCCGGTCGGTCATATTCATCTGGTAACCGAACAAAGGAATCACCTGATGAGACGAATCCTGGCTGCAATCGCCTTTGCCGTAATCGCGATAGGTGTCTTTGCCATCAGCGACAGCGCCTCGGCCACCAACGGGGTCCTCGACGATTTCACTACAACCTATCCATCGGTCGCGGGAACCCCCCTGGCCAGCTGTTCCACCTGCCACACCAGTGTTCCTACGCTCAACGCCTACGGGTCTGCGCTGGCAGCAAATGGTATGAACTTCGCGGCTATCGAAACTCTCGATTCCGACGGCGATGGTTCCACCAACCTCGAAGAGATCCGCAACCTCACCAACCCTGGCAGTGCCGGCGATCGTCCTGCGTCAACGACGACCAGCACCTCGACCACCACCAGCACCACGAGCACGACCGGCGCTGCAGCTGCAGATGCTTCCCCGCCGGTGTCCGCCGCCCAAACCCCGGCGGTCCAGACGGCCATCGCGACCGGCGAAAAAGGATATGAAGCAGGCGCGGCCGGCACCGTTTGGCTTGCCATCGAGGACGGGATCCTGGTCGTGAAGCGGGTGGACACAACCTGGCAATACGAGATCGAGATGGACGATGAGGTCGAGATCACGTTCCGATCGGGCGACCAGGAGATCGAATTCGAGGCAGAACTCGAAGACGGATTCATTCAGACCAAGCTGGAGGTCGAGTCGGACGATGACCACAGCCGCTCGGACGACGACGACCACGATGGCGTCGATCATGACGACGACAGCGGAGACCGCCACGACGAGAACCACAGTCGCAGTGACGACGACCACGACGATGATCATTATGGCGGCCACGATGACGATCACAACGACGACTGATTCGCACGTCTGACGACGGTAGAGATGGGGGCCTCGGGGCCCCCATCTGATATGGCGGGTCTCCTCGAGGGGACGAACCCCGGCGCAGCTCTAGGAGAGAGCCGGTCGGCCGAAACGACTCCAGGCGCAGCTTCGGAGGGTCATGCGATGGGCCAGCGTCTCGGTCACCGTGATGCGACGCGGGCGGTTGAGGTCGCACCGACCTCAACCGGGGAGGTGTCGGTGCCAGGATCGAACCCTGCGAAGACCCTGAGCAACGTCAGATTCACATCGCGCCGCATGGTGACCGAAACCGTATCAGTGCCCACGACGACCTCGGCGTCCGGTCCGGGGCAGAGACTCACGCCTCCGTTGGCCTCGAGGTAAGCGCATGCTCTGGCGACCGCCTTTTCGGCGTGAATCTGGAGGAAGGGGGTATCGCCCCGCAAGGCGTCTTCGTCGATAGCGCCTGCGGCCGCAATGGCGGCGCCGTCGACCACGCCGGCCACGTCCCGGTGTTCGGCAACCAAGTGCCAGAGGTCAACAGAAATCCCGCCAACGGCGATAACCATCACCAGCATCATCATCATGAACGAAACACTGGTGAACCCCCCATCGTTCTCGCCGACCACCGGATCTGTCACGGGAAGCTCCGGAAGTCGTCCACGTGCTCGACATGCTTCGTGTTCCACCAGACTTCCACCACCGAGCCCAACCCGGGAATCGTCAGCGCCGGAATCCGCACCCGCACTTCGACCACCACATCCGTTCCGCGGGCCAGCGTCGCTCCGGCGGGTTCGGTTCCCATCGATACAAACTCGAAGTCGTCGTCACCGAGGCCGTAGTTCGCAACCACGTCGGCGGCCAGACGTTCGGCAGCGATGCGGCCGGATTCCAAGTCAGCAGCAAGCACGAGTCTCCTGGCCGATTCCTGGCTGATCTCTCGCGCCATAGTCTGGCGGGCGACCCAGGGAGCGACTGAACCGACCACCATCACCATCGGCAACATGATGAGGCCGAGCGCCACAACCCATTCGGCCGCCGCGAAACCTTGGTCGGAACGCTGCAGGGTGCAGCTCACGGCACTTCCTCGAACGTCTCAACAATGGCTTGCCCCCGCACGACAAAATCGATATCGGGGAGGCCGCCGATCCACCACTCGGAGGACCCGACGGCAGTTGCCACCATGTCTTCCCCGAGCAGAGCGCAGGTGATTTCGATACCGGAGCCCAGCGCCCCTCGCAGGAGCCCCGAACCGTCGGCACGCAAAATCGAGTCAGCCAATTGCTCGCAATCGGCCTCCGTGTGGCCGGCAGATGCGCCCCGCCGGGCAGCTTCGTCGACCGCCAATCGCACGGCGCCGCGTTGGTACTGCATTGCGACCAGATTTACGGCGGCCGCAAAGACCAACATGGCAAAGAACGCCATGACGGCGAACTGCAGCGAGGTGAACCCCGACTCGCTCCCCATGCGACCATCGATCATGTATCTACCCGCTGGACGGAATACCGAACTGAGCCCGCAGCCAGTTGATGACGTCCACGCCGAGCACCTGCAGCACTGCCAGGATCGCCGCGAGGACAATGATGCCGACCGCGGCGATCGCAATGGCCTCGGCCGTCTGGAATCCGGCTTCATCATCGGTCAACTCCGCGAACGCCGCGTGCAGCCTTGGCCACAATGTCTCCACTGCCCTATTCATCCTTGCCCCTTTCCTATCGCTGGTCTGCTCTCTACGGCCACCGTCACCCTCCCAAACCTCTGAACACAATCCAGGGAAGGGGCGCACCTACGAAGAGGATCATGATGGGTGCCAGTAAGCCCACGATCGGAACGAGCATGGCCGCTCTTCGCTTCGTCGCGAGCACCCGCAGCGCCTCGCGTCGATCCTCTCGAATGTCCTCGCTCATCGCTAGGAGAGCGTCGGCCAGATCGGACCCCCGTTCCTCGGCAGATGCAAGGAGCTGATACATCCGCGCCGCATGGGCCTCCGGAGTCATTTCCGCCAACCGCCAGAAGGCTTGTGAGGCCGGCATGCCGCCCTGGATCATCCGCATCGCTTCCCGAAGCTCGCCAACGACCGCCCCGCGTCCGCGCTCCACGAGTTGACGAACAGCCGAGACGACGCCACCGCCGATACGTACCCGCAAGGCCAGTTGCTGGTTGATGGTGTATAACTCGATCTCCATGCGAGCACGCCGCTCCTCAACCGCCCGGTCGATACGGCTCCGCCAGTAGGCAGCTCCCCCGGCGAAACCTGTCGCCGCCAGGACCAGAACCATCAACGTTGGTCTTGCCAGCAGGAATCCCAACAGGGCGGCGAGCACGGCGCCGATTATCGCGGTCGCGAATTGGCGCATTCGGTATTCCTGGACTCGTTGACGATCTTCGGTGCCCGCGAACAATCCTGCCTGCCGGATCTTGACTGCCAGCTGCTCCTCCGTTGTTGCGTCGATGAGCGATCCGACCCGCAGAGCAAGCGCCGACAGTGGAGGCAACAGGAGCCGGCCAAGCGCAGTATCGCCGAGCGCCCCGGTCCGGCCACCCCATTGGAAGGGCGATATGCTGCTACCCAGAAGGCTCCGGCTCACCGCGGTGTACGGACGAACCCGTCCGCTGAGTCGGACGCTTGGACGTACCAGAGCGTGGATTACGGCTGCGGTTGCGACTCCTGCGGACATCGCCGCGAGCAGCGCCAACGCAAGGTCCCTCATGACCTCACTCCCGGAGTCGAAACCGGGGTCGTTGCCGAAGCACCGAGCACTCGCGGCTCAAGGGTGTCTTGACTCAATCTTGCCACCAGCCAGGCCCCGAACAAGCTGACCAGCGCCCCAACAACGATGACGATGAAACCCGCCGCCGAAGCGTAAAACTCCCGGAACGGACCTGGTCGAGAAGTGAGCATCAGAAGCACCATCCACGGAACGACAAATACGATCCGTCCGTTGATTCTTTGTTCGAGGGCATTCGTCCGGATCTCCTCAACGGTTCTCAGGTCTCGAATCGTTGCATCGGCGAGATCGGCCAGGACCTCGGGAACGATTGACCCACCCCGTTCGTGAGCAACGAGCAGTATTTCGATAACCCGGTCGGACGTCGGATCTGCCAACTCCTCTCGAATCAGTTCCAACGTTGTATCGACGCCGAGTGTCCTGGACAGTGAAGGGAATCGGGAAAAGGCAAGACGCAATGGACCCGGCCCGGTCCGAGCAAGTTCGTCGAGCGCGGCGGGCAAGCTCAGGCCGGTCCGCAGTGAGGAAACGAGATGACGAAGTCCGTCGGGCCAGGCTTCATGCACCGCACCAAGCCTCCGCAGCCGCCTTCGCCCGTAGTACCAGCGCGGCAGTACGGCAATGGCCAGCGCCGGTGGGAGTGCAACCCACAGGACACCGCTCGACCGCGATGGCAACGAAGAAGGCTGCGCCCCCAAGCAGAACCGACCACAGCAGGAATTGGCGATACGAGAGCTGCGCACCCGCCTGGGTCAGCCATAGCTGACGATCCGTTACGCCCGGAACCTCTTGGTTGACTCGCCAACGCAGATCCGGCGCCAAACCGGTCAGGTAGCCGACGGCCAGATACGCCGAGATCCCGGCCAGAAGAGCAGCCAGCAGCCTCATAGCGGGGTGGTCTGCCCTTCACAGATGGAATGCAGCGTATGCCCGGTCCCTGCCAGAGTACGATCGATCAACTCGACGGTCGATTGTGGTGGCATCATCCCGGTCCACTGCAGTCGGGCCCCAAGGACCTTCCGGCTGAAGATATGGTCGGTCGTGAAGTCGTCGCCCGTCAAGGAAGGGGCGACCGCCAGGATCTCGAGCACTTGCCTCCGGATCCCTTCCGTTCCCCGAGTGATCGGATCGCGATCGAGGTGGATCACAAAGTCGATGGTGTTGGCAAACACCTTGCGGACGACGGGCTCGGTGACGTTCTCGCCGGCCATGAGCGCCGTGTTGACAATCGCGCTGAGAGCCTCACGAGCCGAGTTGGCATGCACCGTGCACGAGAACCCGCATCCAGCATTGGACGCCCGAGTCAGCTCGAAGGCTTCGGCTCCCCGAACTTCGCCGACCACAATTCGATCGGCCCGCATGGCCAATACGGCCTTTACCAGTGCTCGAACTGATACCTCACCACTCCCATCCAGACCGGGAGCACGAGCTTCGTAGTACGAACTATGCGGGCTCAATGGGACATGAAGCTCACGGACTTCTTCGATGCAACGGACGCAGTGGGTGGGCGGAGCCGCAGCCATTATTGCGGATAGCAGAGATGTCTTCCCGGCACCCGGTTGTCCAGACACGAGAACCGAGGCACTCGTTTGGGCAACCGCCCAGAGGAAGCCGGCCGCCGGCGGAGACAAAGAATTGAGTTCGACAAGATGAGCCAGCGTCTCCTTTCGCATCGTGTATTTCCGGATCGTCGCCGATACGTGATCGGCAATGGGCGGTATCACGGCGGTCAACCTGGCGGTGTCGTTCAGAACCCGCGCTTGCACGATGGGATTGGCGGTGTCGACATGGCGGTCCGTATCGGCGAGGAGCCGATTCACCGTCTGCCGGTTCTCTTCATGAGAGGTGGGCGTGGTCAAGACCTGGAGCCGGCCCGAACCGTCGATGAAGGTGACGTGAGGCCCTTCAATGAAGATTTCTTCAACGGTACGATCCTCCAACAACTCGCTCAACGCGCCATAGCCCGTGATGGAACGGACAATCCGCCGGATCATGCCTCGAGGGTCGTGAAGGGTCGGCGCGTTGCCGGACTGGGCCTGCGATTGGTAGTCATCAACGATGGCAGCAACGACCCGGTTGACGGCATCCACGTCGGCACGCGGGTCGAGCTTCTCGCGCTCGACACCGAGCAGGGCTTCGTTGCGAATGGTTGCATAGGCGCTGAGAGCGGCTGCGGTCGTCATCGCGCTCTCCGGTGTTTGGGTACCACCGACGTGGGCGGCGCCACTGCGGCGCCGATGGGCTGCAATGCTCTGGAAAAGGGACCGTGCCCCGGGAGGACGCCCTGCCATGTTGCGTGCATGAGGTGCTTGTCGTGCGGGATGAATGAGACCCCGCCCGGTTGGTACACCTCACGCAACTCCGATTCGATCTCCGCTGCCTTGAACGTGCCCCCGCGGATGGCGTTGAATGCCACGAAGAGCGGGGTGGATTCAATCAAAGGCTTAGCCTCGGCGATCCAATCGAGCACTCTGGCAACGCCGACCGGCGTCGGGCCGGCGACCAAAACCACTGCGTCTGCCAGCGCGAGCATGGCGCGTGTCACGCCGTATCGAGCCGGCCCTCCGAGAGCGGGCAGGTCTTCCAGGCGCGACGAGACATTGATGACGACACCATCCCGGATTCGGGCAAGTTCGAGAACCGTTGTGGAGACATCACCCGGCCGGAGCTCGAACCAGTCCCTCCGGTTGGCAAGGCCACCCACAACCGAGAATCCACCCGGGCGGATGTCGATCAGCACATCTGTCAGATCCCCGGCCCCGTTGTTGACCATATCGATGGCGGTACGGAGATTCGGGTGAACATCGCACCCGAGACGCTGGGCGACGGACGGTCCAACATCGTCGGCATCGACGAGAGCTACCTCTTCCCCGCGATCGGCAAACAGCGCCGCCAAACCGACGGCCACTTCCGTCGCCCCGACCCCACCCGAGGCTCCGGTGACGACAATCAATCGGCCCCGGTGGGGGCGTCCCCCGGCCGCCTCGTACCGGGCCTGCATGGCCGGCGTCGAGTCCGCCAGGTCTGCGACGAGAGCCGAGAAATCGTCGCCCCCGGCCATGGATCGTGATGATGCCCGGCTAAGAACGCGCAGGAATTCGGCGGGAGAGGCGTCCGCCTCGACAATCTCATCGACTCGCAGTTCGAGGAGTCGTTGCCTTCCGCTTCCTTCTGCCTCCGACGGATCGTAGACGCCCACTACGGCTCGCCCCCGACTCTGGAGATCCGTCACCAGTCTGTTACCGAGAAAGGACGTCGTATCGTCGGCGATGAAGACGTCATAACCCTCGACCATGGCATCGTCCGCCGACATGATCGAAGCCATGATCCTGCCGCCGCCGTGATCGATGACATGCTGTTTGAGCAACCTCGCCCATGACCGTGGTGAATGGGCCATGACGACTACCGGTTCTCGATTCGGCATCCGTCAGCCTGATCCGGAGTTGGTCGGCGGATCATCCGCGAACGGGTCGAAGACATCGAGGGGATCGACTTCCGCCGCTCCGGTAGCGCGCACGATTTCGATCCCACCGTCCCGCAGCGCAGACGCCAGTCGCAGGCTTGTTGCGCCATCTATCGCGACCGTAACGCTGAAGCCGCCGGCGAACTGATTGTCTCCACCGGCAACATCCAGCACTTCGACACCGGTTGCGACGTAGCCGGCAACGCCCTTCCGAACCACGATGACGTCCACGAGGTCACCTGCCTGAAGGCCCCCGGCTACGGCGTGGCCCCGGTCGATCGGAATGCTCATAGCGCGGAGGTCAGAAGGATCCGCTCCGATGCGGAAGTCGGTCACGCGAACTGGATCACCAGCAGGAACGGTGCGGGTGACCACCCATCTTTCGTCGACAGCCCGCACAGCTTGCTCCGGACTGAGGAAGGTTCCGAGAATGCCCTCGTCGATAACCCCGATCTCGGCGTACAGGAAACGCCCGGCATCTACCGTCGAACCAGCGCGCAGTTCGACCGCGGCCGTCGCAATCTGGTGGGTCTCGTCTCTGCTTCTCAACAACGAAAACACGAGGAGGAAGGCACTCAGTCCGGCCAAGATCATGATCACGTGGCCGAGGCTCACCCGGCTCATGAAACCGCGCCGCACGGGTGGACAGCGCCTCTCCCGACCATGAACTACGTTGCGTGGTCGGCGCAACCTTCCCAGCCACTGCCACCCATCCCCTTCAGCTACCTCGCCCAACTTACCCTATCCTAAAGGACGTCTACCCGGAATGCCAGGGCCCTGTCGGTGGAGCGATCCATGCACCGAACGTGTTCGGTGCCCTGTGCCTCCTTGCCCTTTATCGCCCCTCTCACGCCTTGGACTGTCGTTGAGTATCCTTACCGGGTTCAGACACGAGGAGTGAAGCCATCCGCAGCCACAGGTCGTTTGACGACTATCCACCGGTGCTGGACTCGGCCGACGTCGCCGAGATGCTCGGTTCGAACATCAAACAGATCCAGCACATGGCCCGGGATGGCCGGATCCCGGCGAGACGCCTTCCGGGTACCCGCAAATATCTCTTTCTCAGAGATGACGTCGTCGAGTGGCTGAATTCGGACGCCACCGCAGTTGCGTCCGATCCAACGCGAGGTCCGACCCAGGAATGACGGTTAGTGGTTCACCACGGCTGCGAGCCACCGGAGGGGAACGACCCATTCCCGACCGCCCACCCCCTCAACGATGACATGGTCACGGGCGCGGATCTTCACTTTCCCGTTGACAGGAGCGCCTGAGAAAGGAACGATGAATTCGCCGGCGGTTTGGTTCTGTTCCAGTTCGGCCAGCCGGGCGGCAAACGAAGCGGGCCCGTGCGGCACGACCCCGGCCCCCTTGGTTGCGGCCGCTTCGACGATCCGCAAGATGATCGGGCCGCTCAGATTGACATCGACGTTGGCTTTCCCCCTCAACACGATGAGATCGTTGCGAGTGTGCGCGATGAAGCCACGGAAGGTGGATGCACCCGCCCAGACTTCGAGCAAGTCTCCACGGCTCATGGCGTCATAGGCAATCTCCGACAGGTTGCCTCCCCGCCGCGCCTGCTTCATCGCCCAGTACTCGTCCTCTTCTGCCGCCAGCCGGAACTGTCCGCCAACTTGCTCGCGCAGCTCGCGACCCACCCGCTCGTATTCCTCGTTCTCGCTTTGGGGCAAGGTTCTCGTCCTCCCGGTGCCGTCAGGCTACCTCCATTGAAGCTGCGCAACTCCCCCACCCGGTTACCGTGCCTCCGACATGAAACCCGGCAATACCCCGCTCGTTGAGCTCCATAACCTTGCACCCTCCGGTACCCGGCTGTTCGCCAAGCTGGAGTGGTTCAACCCGACCGGTTCAATCAAAGACCGGGCGGCCTGGTTCATGTTCCACAACGCCCTGCAAACGGGCAAGCTGGGGCCCGGTCAACCGATGATCGAAGCCACCTCGGGCAACACCGGCATCGGCCTCGCCCGTCTGGCACTGATCTACCGGCACCCGATGGTGATCTGCCTTCCGAGCACCGCTACCGAGGAGCGACGGAAGCTGCTGCGCGCCTACGGGGCCGACCTCATCGTGGTGGAAGGCGGTCCCAACCAAGCCATCGCTCACGCCCGAGAACTCGTCGAAGCCGGCGAAGGTCACATGCTCTACCAGTACGGGAACCGCTGGAACGCCTACGCCCACTTCTTCGGTACCTCGCAGGAGATTCTCCGCGATTGGCCACTCGGGACTCCCCCCGCCCACTTCCTGGCCGCCTACGGAACCGGCGGGACGATCACCGGGAATAGCCGGGGTCTCAAGATCGCCTGGAGGGACCTGCGGGTCCACTCGGTCGAACCGTTTGTCGACGACCCGATTTCGGGTATGCGCTCGCAGGACGATCCGTTCCAACCCCCCATCGCCGATCTATCTCTCGTGACCGACCGGCACGAGGTGCACCGCGCCGCTGCCGACTCGGCGGTCGCCGCGGCCATGGGTAGCGAAGGCTTATTCGCAGGCACCTCCGCCGGAGCGATCCTTCACGCCGCCCTCGACACGCTGTCAACCCACGGCGGAACGGCCGTTGCGCTCCTGCCCGACGACGGATGGAAATACCTGAGCGGCGCACCGTGGAGCGCCGGCTCCGCTAATTCCTAGCTCAAGGAAGTCGAATCCCGGCCGAAATAGACCTGGGAGGCTGCAGTACCCGGGACGGGCACGCAACTGTGACCGTGAGCGGGAGCTACAGCGTGAAAGAGAATTGGGCATGACCAACCCGGCCGAACAGCCTGGACCGTCCGCCAAAGCCCAGCAACCGTCGGATCGGCCCGCGCCGCAACCCGACCCCGTGACGGAGAAGCCGGCTCGCAAACCGGGCGCGTTCGAACCATTGCCGAGGAAGCGCGGAACGAAACCACCGCCCGCGGTCGGCTCCGACGCCCCGAACCGCTGGCTCACAACTGATCCGCCCGGAGACATCAACGCGCTCCGGTCCTCGAGCTCGCTCGGTCACCGTCCCCACCCCAAACGCAACGGATTTCGCATGGGAACAGCGCCGTTGCTGGCGGCCATCGTCCTTCTGGGCGTGCTTGCCGTTTGGCAGTCAGGTCTGATGGGTTCGCTGTTCTCCTCCACACCTGACGTTCAGAGCGCTCTGACCAATGCCGGGTTCACCACAGTATCCGCCAGTGTCGAAGGAGACACGGCCCGGCTGGCCGGAACGGCCGGATCACAAACAACTCTCGACCAGGTGGTCGCCGTCGCGTTGAGCGTCGAAGGCATCCGCCAGGTGGACAACCAGGTCGTTGTCGTCGAAACCGGGGGACCTCTCACCCTGCAAGGCCAGATACAGGAAGCCCTCGCCGCAGCCGGTTTCGGCGATCTGCAGATCGCCGTCGACGGTGACGTGGTAACGGTCGGTGGAACGGTGGCGGATGAAGCCTCGCTCGGCGCGGCCGCTCTCGCCATCCTGACCGTACCCGGTGTCGCGCAACTCGACAACCGGCTCGTCATCGGCTTGGTTGGCACACCGGTTGATGTTCAAGCAGCGTTGGCAGCCGCCCTTGTCAACGATGAATTCGCCTACGTGTCTTTCGAGGTCCAATCCGGACTTGCCGTGCTCAAAGGCGCGGTGCCAACCGAGGAGGCTCGCGCCCGTGCAGCAGCCAGTGTGCTGAGTGTCGACGGGATCGACAAGATCGACAACCGCCTCGCCATTGACGGGAGCCTGCCGATCGGACCCGCCTTGCCGGCCGAACAGCTTGAAGCTGCCGCTGCCACAGCGCTTGCTTCCGCGGGAGTCCAGACCGTGTCGGCGTCCGTCGAGGGCCGGCGAGCAACACTGAACGGAACGGTTCCTCTCGAGATCGTCGGATCCGGCTTCTTCTCGTTCGTGGAGATGGCCGAGAACGCGGTCCTCTCGGTCGACGGTATCGACCAGGTGTCGAGCCGTCTCGGCCTGCGCGGCGACGGGGCCATCTTGCGGAGCGAACTCCAGGCCCTGCTGGCGAAAGCTCCGGTGGAATTTGCACTGGGCTCCGCCGACCTCACCGCGGCCGGTCAGGAAGTACTCGATCAAGCAGCGCTCATCATTCAAACCCAGCCGGGCCTGCAGGTGCTGATCGCCGGCCATACGGATGCCGCCGGAAGCAGCGAAAGCAATGAAGCCCTGGCCCGCCAAAGAGCCGGGACGGTGCGCAGCTACCTCCTGACCCGCGGAGTGCCTTCCTACCGGCTTGTCGCCGTCTCCTACGGTGAGCTCTTCCCTGATCAGGAGGCCACTCCAGAACAGAACCGGCGCATCGAATTCGAGGTTGGGCCATGAGAAGACGAACGCGACCAGTCCGTGCAACGTTCATCGGGGTCCTGACCCTGGCGCTCCTGGCTACTGCCTGTACGTCGGGTGCCGGCAACAGTCAGCCCAACACCACCGCTCCACTTTCGTCGACGACTCCTACTACTGGCGGTTTGGTCGTCAATACCACCGCGGCTCCAACGAACGTGACCACGGACGGCGTCACCGTGACGGACGACACTATCTATCTGGGGCTGCTGGCTGATCTCACAGGACCATTCTCCGGTTCGGTGATCGACGTCATCGACGCACAGATCGCGTTCTGGTCCAAGGTCAACGACGAGGGAGGCATTGCCGGTCGACAGATCGAACTGATTATCGAGAACACCGGATACAGCCCTGCCCTCCACGCGGAGAAGTACGCAGCGATGGCCGATCAGGTCGTGATGATCGCTCACTCGACCGGATCGCCGCACACCCTGGGGATCCTCCCCGAGCTGGTCGCCAACAACCACCTGGCCGTCCCGGTCACCTGGTATTCCGGATGGTCCGACCCAACGCTCGGCGCCAATCTCCTCGAAACGGGCTCGAATTACTGCATGGAAGCCATGAACACGATTTCCTGGCTCACCTCCGATTTTGAAGCCCGGACCGGCCGCAAGCCGACTCTCGCGATCGCCACCTTCCCCGACGACTACGGCCTCGACTCGTACGCCGGAGCGGCCTATGCCGCGGAACAACTCGGCCTCGAGATCACCTACAACGGCGCCGGAACCATCATCCCCGGCACCGACCTGCGGCCGGTTGCTTCCGGCATTTCGCAAAGTGGCGCCGACTTCACGTGGCTGGCTGCAGATCCGCTGACGCTGACCACCGTGGTCGGAACCGCCCTGCAGCTGGGCTACACCGGACAATGGTCTGTATCGATGCCAACGTTCAGCGACCGGCTGCTGGGAACCGCGCTTGGGGACTATCTCGCGGCGAACATGTACATGTCGGCGTTGATGGCCCCCCTGGGGGCTGATGTGCAGGGGATGCCCGAGGTTCTGCAGGTTCTCAAAGACAAGTACCCGAACCGGTATCCCGCCGCGGGCATGGTCGAAGGGTATCTCGAGTTCTTCGTGACCAAACGGGTGCTTGAGCAAGCAGCGGAAATGGGCGACATGACCCCAGCAGGCGTTGTGGCTGCAGCCCGCAGTATCGGCTCTTTGACGTATGGGGGGCTCTCCCCCTCCAACCTGTTCAGCGGCGACGCCAACGCCACCGTCACCAGGGCTACCGCGATCTACAAACCCGACAAAGCGATGTTCGAAGCGCAGGGCGGCCTGGGAGCCAGCCTGGGTAACGACGGCGTGTCGGCTCTGGTGAAAGTTGCCGATTTCTTCGCTTCGGATCTTGCGACCAACTACGACTTCCAGGGGCCCTGCTACGTTCTGGGCGGCTAACCAGATGTCGGCCCCGGAGCTTTTTCCAGCGTGATCGACGCACGGAAACATATGCAATACATTGCATACCAGGGCGATCCGGCTAGGGTTCTGCGGTCGACCATTGATCCGCCGCGAAGTCGGCAAGAAGTGGTTCAAGTTTTGCCCCCGGTTTTTCCGATATCGAAGTAGAGATGCCAACGACCACCTTCGAAACACCCAGACTGCGTTCGCTGGCAAAGCAGGGCATGCCTGCACTTATCGAAGGCACGTTCATGCCCCTCGCGATCTTTTACGCAGCACTGTGGGCTATCGGCATGTGGGGCGCCCTGATTGCCGCCCTGACCTGGTCGTACCTGGCCATCGCCCGCCGAGTCGTCACCAAGCAACCAATCCCCGGTCTGGTGCTTCTCAGCGCTCTGGCCCTCACGTTTCGTACCGCTCTCGCCCTGGCCACCGGCAGCGTGTTCGTCTACTTCTTGCAGCCGAGCCTCGCCACCGCCCTCCTCGGATTCGCATTCCTCGCCTCGATGAGCGCCGACCAACCCCTCGTGCAGCGCCTGGCTCGCGATTTCCTCCCGGTTTCCCCGGAATTTCTGACCAACCCTTTCGTTCGCCACTTCTTCATGAGGATCTCGTTGTTGTGGGCCATGGCCATGCTGGCGAATGCCGGAGTGACGACCTGGATGCTGTTCCAGCTTCCCGTCTCCGTGTTCGTCATCTCGAAGACCGCCGCTTCGGTTGTCATGACCGGAATCGCCATCGCCTTTTCGGTGATCTGGTTCCGCCGCCTGTTCACACCTGCACCGGCCTTGGCCTAGGAGTCTGCCGGCCGCCGGAACACCGTGGTGGCCGTCGATTGGTCACGAGCAAGTACCTTGATCTCGTCGATGTTCACGTGGGGTGGCCGCGTCACCGCCCATGCAACGCAATCAGCGATATCTGCCGCAGTCAACGCAGTAATGCCCTCATAGACACGCGCCGCCGCTGCAGCATCGCCGTCGAATCGCACCAGGCTGAATTCGGTCTCGACCAGGCCGGGATCGATCTGGGTGACTCGCAAAGGAGCGCCAAGCATCTCCTTGCGGAGAACCTCCCGCAGAGCCCGTACCGCGAACTTGGCGGCGTTGTAGCCTCCGCCTCGAACATAGGTGTCGGTCGAGGCTACCGAGCCGATCACCACTACATGCCCGTTGCCGCTTTCGAGCAGTTTGGGTAGAAATCCCCGGATCATCCGCAATGTGCCCAGGACATTCACGTCGTACATCTGCTGCCAGCGATCATCTTGCGCATCGGCAATTGAATCGACTCCCAGCGCTCCCCCCGCGTTATTGACCAGCACATCGCACGTTTCGACGCTCCTGCAAAACTCAGCCACCGAAGCCTGATCAGTGACATCAAGGTGGAGTGGTCTGGCCCCGGTCTCGGCGGCAATCGCTTCCAAGCGGTCGAGGCGCCGGGCTCCCATCACTACAGCAAATCCTTCCTCGATCAGGCGGCGCGCGGTGGCTGCACCTATGCCGGAACTTGCGCCGGTTACGACGGCGGTACGCGGTTCGCTCATGTTTGTGTTCCTCCAGCGGTGGCGGCCCTGCCAGCTTACGGCGCCGGGTCAGATCCTGAGCATTGACATGCTTCAGGTCGAACCTCGAGCAGCCGATAGAAACCAGAGAGAAGTCGTTCAACCGAGGAGAAGCTCCGCCGTGACGATGCTGAATGGCAGCCTTGACACCGTTGCGTTGCCCGATGTCCTTCGACTCATCGCTTCGTCTGCCAAATCCGGCTTGCTCCGTGTTGAAGACGCCTCGCCTTCCGGGCGCGTCTTCATCGTGGACGGTCGCATTGCCTTCGCCACGACCCGCAACGAGAACGACCCTATCGATGACCTACTGCATATGGAATATCGTGCCGATTACGTCGGCTCGACGGACGACCGCCGCGTCGTCGACCTCAACGAGCTGCTGGAGAGCAATCCGGAGGCCTTTAACCGCTTTCTGGAACAGATGGTCGTCGAGGTGATGAGCCGTTTGCTGCGAGTCAGTGAGGGCCGCTTCCGCTTTGATGTTGACATCAGGAGCCGTCGCGAGATCCCCTACTCGTTCGACGTCGAGGACATGATCAATCAGTCAACGGCCCGATCGACGGCCTGGGCCCGTGTCTTTGAAGTAGTACCGTCGGCTACGGCCCCGTTTCGGATGGCACCACGCCTCCAGGAAGTCGAGCAAATCACCCTGGGTCGGAGGGATTGGGCTTTGCTGGCCGTAACCGGAGTTTCAACGACCATTGATGAGATCGCCCAGAAGTTGAAGATTTTCGAATTTGCCGCCGCCAAGAAGGTGGCCGAACTCACCCAACGCGGACTGATCGAGTTCATCAACACCGAGATCTCACATGCGTCGGTGGCAGCCAACGAACTGCTCTCCGGGGTAGCCGAAGCCGCAACCGGTCACCATGAACACGACATTGTCCAAGCCGCTCCGGTCGACGACCCGATCGACATAGACATGGAACAACCTGTGCCGGTAGAAGCAGCAGCAATCGAGCAGGAAGCTGGAGACGAACCCGAGGCCGACCCCGATGGGCCGACCTGGCTCCCGGTCGACGGCGAAGCGACCGACCAGGACGGCGCAGGCGCCGGCGACGAGGATGAGGACGACCCGGTGCCACTCCTCGAGGAGTTGCACCGCCTCCACGAAGCAGAAGCCGCCGAGAGTAAACGGGCCGACGAAACGTCAGCCGACGAAACGTCGGGCGAAGAAGACGAACCCGACGAGGATGAGACAGAGGACGAATTCGATATCAACGATATCGACGGCGGCGACCTGGCAACCCGCTGGAAGAACCTCCGCAAGGCCAAGCGAGGCGTGCACGCCTCCAACGAGTAATCGCACCTCGGCCGGGCCGCCCACCTACGGCTGGCACACCCAGTGACCCCACGACCCTCGCGGGTGCCCGGTCCTGATGGAGTAACCCACCAGCCAGGATGCCGCAGCCACATTCGCCTCGGCATCAAACCGGCTTGCTCCGGGGAAACCAGCCTGGATACTGGAGAAAGCCCAGGTGCCCGCCAAGAACTGGAAGAGCCCGGTTGCGTCAGATTCCGAGTGCACCGCATCCGGATTGCCGCCGCTCTCGCATTGCATCACGGCCAGCGCTTCTTCGACGAGGTCTGCCGGGAAGTATTGCTGCACGAGCGGGCGCCAGGTCTCGACTCCGGCCAGGGCTGCCCGGCGTCGTTCAGCGGCCTCCGCCTCGCTCACCGCCTGGAGGTATGAAGCGTCCGCTTGCCGCAATCCCAGGTAGGAGGCGACAAACCTGGCATCGACGACCACGAACAACTCCTGGAGCGCCCGGCCCTCGCTCTCAATCTCGGCTCGAAGTGTTCGCAGACGGTCTTGAGTACTTTCATAAGCACCTTGCAGCCCAGCAAGGTGATCCCGCTCGGCCGCCAGGTTGGACAATTCGATCGCATCCTCCCGACGAGCCGAGGCGGCTGTTTCCTCCAGCAAAGCGGTCTGTTCGAAATTCGAAGCCGACCAGATAGAAAGCACACCGGGTGTTGTGCCATCCATATAGGCCTCAACGGCCCTCATCTCGGTGACCTCCCGCAAATGGCGGACCCGGGCCTCGGCGTCGAAAACCGCTTCGCGCAGATCAAAGACGCCGAAGGCGACACCTTCGAGCTCCTCGTTGGTTTGTTGGAGCGAGAACAGGGCGGCCAGCACCTGATCCTCGACTGTGCCGCGCCGGACCGCCCACGCGTCTACCTCAGCTTGAGCGTCGGCCCGTTGCGCGGCCGCCCGCGCTACCTCCTCGGCCGCACGATCGACCTCGGTTTGGGCGCCGGCGGCGGGCGATGCTCCCGGCACCACGACCGGAAGCAACAATCCCACGAGAAGGATGGGCAGGAGGCGTCGAAATCCCATATCGCACGGAGCGTACCGGCCGGGTGTCGCGATGTAGCGGATATCAGTTGAACAAGGACCCCTGGGCATCCGGGCGATGGAAGCGGCGGATCCCCGGCCAGATCAGGCCGTCCATGAAAGCCCAGGATCGACGATGCAGGGTGGTCGGTCCCCACGCCTGCAGAGCGGCCTTGTGGACCGGGCATGGATACCCCTTATTGCCTTCGAAGTTGAAGGCCGGATAGTTCACCGCTTCGGCCCGCATGATGCGGTCCCGGGTGACCTTGGCGAGGACCGAAGCGGCGGAGATCGAGACGGTGGTTGCGTCGCCTTTGACAATCAGGCTGGTTCGCCCACCTCCGACGAAGTCCCAGTTGCCGTCGATCAGGACCCGGTCGGGCCGGACACCGAGAGCCGCAAGGGCCCGCCGGGCCGCCAGTCGCTGGGCCGCCGACATGCCCAGTTCGTCACATTCCTCATGGCTGGCGTGACCAACGGCCCAGGCAACGCACCAATCGGAGACGCGGTCAAACAGGGCCTCTCGTTCCTTCTCGGTGAGGACTTTTGAGTCCCGAATTTTGTAAACTCGAGAATCTTGTGGGACAACGGCCGCCCCGACGCTGAGCGGTCCGGCCCACGCTCCACGGCCCACCTCGTCGACCCCGACCACAACCTGATGGCCCAGGCTCCACATGCGGCGCTCAACGGCCAGGTTGGGAGCTTGCTTCTTCAGCGACTTGCGGAGCCGGGGCACGGTAGTTGACACCGGGCGAGGATACTGCTTGCCGACCAGAGTTCCCGGTTACCGATTCGTCAATTCAGATTCGGGTCACGTGGGAAGTTCGCGTACACCGCCAACCGGCCGCCCTGCCGCCTCAGGGTGGCGTGCCATAACCCGGTCGGTGTCAACGAAAAGCCGTCACCCGGTTCGGACGGCACGACTATCCAACCGCCGGCCGCAATCTCCTCGTCCAACTGGCCCGCTTCCCATCCCGAGTAGCCGCTGAAGATTCGCAGGAGTTCGATGCCGGTTGCTGCGGCCGGGTCCGACCCGAGATCCAGCAGGCCGAGGCCTTCGATGATCCTGGTGTACCCGTTCGGTGGGTGACCATCGGTACACGTCGCAAGGCCAATCGCCACCTCCCGCTCGACAGGACCCCCTTCGAAGACGACCGCCGGTTCCGCCACCAGGAACGCCCAGTCCGGTAGGTAGTCGAAGACTTCCGAGTCGGTCGGTCGATTGACGATCAGGCCCAAAGCCCCTTGCTCGTTGTCATCACAAACGAGGACGACCCCGCGGGTGAAGTTCGGGTCGAACATGTGCGGAGCAGCAACCAGCAGCCTGCCGGTCAGATTCTCGCTCATGGACTCATCTTGCCACGGGCGGCTTACGGGCGCGCCTTATCGGCGGCCACGGTGAGTTCGAAATGGTCCGGATGCTCCGACGACCGGGTCTCTACAAACCCCATGCGGCGCAGGTAGCGCTGGTTTGCCTCCGTACCGGGCGGACTGAACACCCGGGAAATCTCACGTCCGGCCAAGGCGCCCGAACCTGGCGTGAAGAGATATCGAGCGATCTTGAAGTCTCGATACTCGGGAACGACGAAGTCCAGATCGATGAGCATCGACCCGTCCGGTCGGCAATCGGCGATCAGCAACCCGGCCGGCACGGCATCGCGCAGGATGAAAACCCGCAGATGGGTCGGTGAGTCCCGGAGTGTGAAGCCGGGTAGACGACGTCGAATCTCATCACCATGGAACTCGATGAAGTAGCGGAGATAGGCCGATCCGGCCTGGACTTCCAGCAGCGTGAAGTACTCCTTGACGCCGAGCATCTCACGGAGGTAGAAGGCGTGAACCCCCATGATGACCACGTTCGTGATGATCACCGGGACCGCTCCGATCAACACCCCGTACAGGCCGAAGCTGGTCGCGCCGACCAATCCGATGATGCGCAGCTTCAACACCGAGGTCATCGTCAACGAGGTGACGATGACCGCCGACGCCAGGTACCCGATGATCTCCGTTACGGGCATGGGTGGACAGGTGCCATCGAACGGGCCCCACCTTCTCCTAATCCCGGAAGTTGATGAATTGGAGTGGCAACTTGTAGTCGAGTTCCTTGAAAACCGCTATGACTTCTTGCAGATCGTCTCGCTTCTTGCCGGTGATCCGCACCCGGTCGCCATGCACTTGCGCTTGCACCTTCATCTTGAGATCCCGCACCTGCTTGGCGAGTTCCTTGGCAGAGTCCTGATCGATCCCCTGGTTGAGCGAAAACTCCGCCCGGAACCTGGCCCTGCCAACTTCTTTTGGCTCGCCTCCAGACAGGGACTTCATCGAAACCTGGCGCCGGACCAGTTTCTCCTTCAGGACGACGACTGCAGCTTCGAGTCGGGCCTCCGACGACGACTCGACCACAATCCCGTCCTCAGAGAGGCGAATCTCGGTGTCGGTACCTTTGAAGTCGTAGCGCGTTCTTGTCTCGCGGGCGGCCTGATCGACGGCGTTCCGTACTTCCTGGGTGTCGACTTCTGAAACCACGTCAAAGCTGGGCATGCCCACGACGTTAGTGCATCTTGGGCCGGTTGCAGAACCTGCCGGCGACGTGCACATGGCTCGCTCGACCGGGACTAGCTTGGGATGGGTGATCATCCGCAGGGCTGAGCCTTCTGATCTCGTCGAGGTGGCCGCGATCGCCGCAGGATCGTGGCAAGCGGCCTACGCCGGACTCCTCCGAACCGAAACGGTCGCCCAATGGTTGGCCGCGGCCTATTCCCCGGCGGCCCTGCGGCAACGCTGGGAAGACCACCCCATCTACCTCGCCATCGACGATGACGTGGTCGCGGCATTTGCCGACGCCTTCATCGAGGACGATCAGATCGTGGTTAGCGCTCTCTGCACAGATCCGGACTATCGCCGGCGCGGAGCCGGCAGACTGCTCCTCAACTGGATTCGATCGCTCGCCCCTCCCCTGCCGATCATCGCCGACGTCGTCCTCGGCAGTCAGGCAGCTGAGAGCTTCTACGAAGCCAACGGGTTCGTACCGGGTGAGACCATCGGGGTGACTCTCTACGGGGAGCGCATCATCGAACGGCGCTGGTGGCAGGGAGCCACCCACCATGCGCCATCGATGGATCATCAACCCGCCGCCCGGTTTCTGGGATAATCTGGCTCGATGCAGTACAACCAGTTACCGAAAGCCCTGCTTCACGAGCACCTCGACGGCGGTCTCCGAATCGACACCATTGTGGACCTCGCTCGGGACCTGAACTACGCCGGGTTGCCCAGCGACGATCCGATGGCGCTGGCCGACTGGTTCGACCAGGGCGAGTCCGGGTCGCTGGAACGCTACCTCGAGTCCTTCCGTCATACCGTCGGGGTTATGCAGACCATGCCCGCCATCGAGCGAGTGGCCTACGAGTCGGTGGTTGACCTTGCAGCCGATGGCGTGGTGTACGCCGAGGTCAGGTTCGCCCCATCGCTATGCACAGCCGCCGGCCTTGATAGGCGCCAGGTGGTCCAGGCAGCTCTGTCCGGTCTGCGCCTGGGCCGGAAAGAGACGGACCTCGAGACCGGTTTGATCCTGGTCGCCATGCGCACCGGTACGGACTCCCTGGAAGTGGCACGCCTGGCCACCGACCTCGAGCAGCAGGGTGTCGTCGGTTTCGATCTGGCCGGAGCCGAACGCGGCTTTCCGGCAGACGACCATCTGCCTGCTTGCCGCCATGTGCGGGAAGCCTCCATGTCTCTGACGATCCACGCCGGCGAAGCAGACGGACCGGACAGTGTGTGGCGTGCCCTGCAGCGGTGCGGCGCGCATCGCATCGGACACGGAGTTCACATCGTCGACGACTGTGTCCTGGAGGATGGCGAGATCGTGGCACTCGGGAAACTGGCGTCGTATGTGCGTGATCATCAGGTGCCGCTGGAAATCTGCGTGACGTCGAACCTTCACACAGGCGATTACCCGACCCCCGCCGACCACCCGGTCGGTGCTCTCCATCGAGCCGGGTTTGCGATAACGCTGAACACCGACAACCGGTTGATGAGCAGAACCTCGATGTCGGATGAGTTTGCGCTCGTAGCCGAGCATCATGAGTTCGCCGTCCGGGACCTGCAGCAGGTTACCGAGACGGCGATGCGTGCGGCGTTCTGCTCGCTCCCAACCAAGGAACGAATCCTGACCGAACGAATCCGCCCCGGGTACGAGATGGCCGGGGTCTAGGGGGAGATCCGCTGCCGGAGCCATTCAATGACGGCTGCAATGATTTCCGGCCCTTCTGGTTCGTTGTGCGTTTCGTGCTGGAGCGATGGGTACAACCGGCGTTCTGCGTCTGGCAACTCGCCGAGGGGGGCACTGGCGCGGGGATGGGCGATGGTGTCGGCTCCGCCGTGCACGACAAATACCGGTACCGACAGCTTGCTCAACCCGGCTCGCACTTGTGCCTGCTCGCGCAAACGTCGCCGCTCCCCACGCCGCCGTGATCTTCGTCTCGACCAGCGGATCGGCGAAGTAGGCCTCGCCCACGGCGGGGTCGCGAGCCAGTTGCTCGCCTTTCAGACCACCGTCCAGGCGCAGATTCGGGCGCGATCCTGGCTAGCAGCGGCACGACCGCCTTGAGCAGTCCGGGAGCCGCCGTCTCCAACCAGGGCGAGGTGGCGACCAGCAGGTCGGGCACCTCGGTTCGGCGTCAGGCAGTACCCGAGAGCAATGAGCCCGCCCATCGAATGCCCGTAGAGCACAAACGGCGTGTTCGGGATTCGCGTCTGGCGATCCGCTCGGCTAGGTCGTCGTGGTACGTCTCGTACATGTCGATGTGCCAGCGTTTTCCCCCGGACCCGCCATGGCCCACCCAGTCGAAGCTGTGCACGTCGAGGCCCGCTTCGACCATCTGGATGGCGACGTGGTTGTAGCGAGCGCTGTGCTCGCCACCGCCGTGCACGATCAACACAGTCCCCCACGGCGACGCGTCGCCGGACCAGTGCCTGCGCAACTGGCGCTCGCCCGAAGCAGAGACTCCGATTTCGTCGGTGGCTTCAACCATGATCAATCCTCCTCCTTCGTGGACCACGTAACGTGAAGGTCACGCGCCGCCCGGGCGTCGTCGGGCCGGTGGACGGGTGTTCGTAACGGAGCCTCTTTCACTGCATCGGCATCTTCGTAGGCTCGCTCGGCGATCTCCACCAGGGTGGCGGCCAGATTCTCGATGGTCTCCCGGGATTGCGTTTCGGTCGGTTCGATCATGAGGGCTTCCTCGACGATCAGCGGGAAATAGACCGTTGGTGCGTGGTATCCGCCGTCCATGAGCGCTTTGGCGATGTCCATCGCCCGGACCCCGGTGTCCTTCTTGATCGTCTTGGCCGAGGTGACGAACTCATGCATGCACGTACTTGGATACGGCAAGTCATAGCGTTCGCCCAGCAGATGCTCCAGGTAGCGAGCGTTCAGCACGGCCCGCTCGGCGAGCCCGGCGCAGCCCTTCTCCGCCCAGGGCTCGCATGTAGACGAGGGCGCGTAACACCACCAGGAAGTTGCCGTGGTGGCCGTGTACCCGTCCCACGCTGGCCGCAGGCATCTCCCAGCCGATAGCGCCAGTTGTCGTCGCGGGTCGGGAGGGGGCCGGGAAGATACCGCACCAGATTGTCACAAACCGCGACCGGTCCGGCGCCCGGTCCTCCACCGCCGTGCGGGGTAGCGAAGGTCTTGTGCAGGTTGGAATGCACAATGTCGAACCCCATGTCGCCCGGTCTGGCAATGCCCATGATGGCGTTGAGGTTGGCTCCGTCGTAGTAGAGAAGGCCCCCGACCCCATGGACCGCCTCGGCAATCTCGAGGATCTCCTCTTCGAACAGGCCGAGGGTGTTCGGATTGGTGAGCATGAGGCCGGCCACCTGATCGTCCAGGGCCTCACGGAGTGCTCCGAGGTCAACCATGCCGCGGCTATTCGAGGGTACCTCAACAGCCTCGTAGCCCGACAACGTGACCGAAGCCGGGTTGGTTCCGTGGGCTGAGTCCGGGATCAGGATCTTGGTGCGAGTATCGCCGTTGGCCTGATGATGGGCTCGCATGATCATCAAACCGGTCAACTCCCCCGCCGCCCCGGCCGGCGGCTGAAATGTCGCACGTGCCATCCCCGTGAGGTCACAGAGGATCCGTTCAGTTTCGAGCAAGCACCTCGAGCGCTCCCTGAACCAAATGAGCCGGCGTGGTGGGATGCAGCCCGACGAAGCCAGGATGGGCTCCCGCCCAATCACATATCTTGGGGTTGTACTTCATCGTGCATGACCCAAGCGGGTAGGCGCCCAGATCCACGGCGAAGTTGCGCTGGGCTAGACGTGTGAAGTGCATGACCAGGTCGTGTTCAGATACTTCCGGTAGCCGGGGCACCCGATCCGCAGCCTCGGGAAGCTCGAGTGGCCGGTGTGGCACGTCCAGGGCAGGCAACGACGAGGCCCGCCTGCCGGGGCTGGAGAACTCGGACAGAGTCGGTTCCGAATCTCCCCCAACGAGTGGCGCAGAAGAAGCGCGGCCTCCAGGTTCAGCCATGAGCGAGCACCTCCTTCAGCGCCGTAACGTAGCCGTCGAGTTCGGCCTTCGATCGTTTCTCCGTGACGGCCACCAACATGCCATACGGCATGGTCGGATAGTCGCCACCCAGGGAGATCCCTGCCAGGAACCCTCGCTCGGCCATGGCGGCGATGACCTCATCGGCATCCTTCGGCAGGTTGACGGCGAACTCCCGAACAAAACCTGCGGTCGTGACAAGTTCGACACCCGGCAGCTCCGCGAGTCGTTCGGCCAGGTAGTGGGCCTTCTGAGCCGATTGGTCACCAACCTCGCGCAGTCCCTCAGGACCGAGCCAGCCGAGATGAATCGCCGACGCCAGCGCGTTGAGGGTCTGATTCGTGCAGATGTTTGACGATGCCTTGGCCCTTCGTATGTCTTGTTCTCTGGCCCGCAACGTCAGGACGTAGGCGGTGTTGCCATCGCGGTCGATCGTCTCGCCGACCAGTCGGCCCGGAATCCGCCGCATCAGCGCAGTCGTGGTCGCGAACAGACCGACGACCGGCCCGCCAAAAGACAACGGGTTGCCGAGCGGTTGTCCCTCCCCGACCACCAGATCGAACCCTGCGGAGCCGGGGTTGCGCAGCAGACCGAGCGTCATCGGATCCACGGAGGCAACCGCCAGAGCCCCGAGTGTATGGGCAAGCGAGGCCACCCGGTCGTAGTCTTCAACAATCCCGAGGTAGTTGGGCTGGGCCACAATCACAGCAGCCGGAGCCGGTTGGGCGGATTCATCCCAAACCGTTCTTCCGTCAACCAACTCGTGCTCAACCACGGCGATGTTGCGAGCGGCTGCGAACGTGGCAATGGTCTCTCTGGCCCGTGGATGGAGCGCCTTGCGATACCCACACGCTGTTGCGGCCGGTGGCTGCGACGGCCAGATTGACGGCCTCAACCGCCGCGGTGGCACCGTCGTAGAGCGACGCGTTGGCTACATCCATTCCGGTCAGGGCACACACCATCGACTGGAACTCGAAGAGCGCCTGCAGGACCCCCTGGGATACCTCCGGTTGGTAGGGCGTATAGGCGGTGACGAACTCCGGTCGCATGGTCAGCGCCGTTACGACCGGTGGTAGGTAGTGGTCGTAGTAGCCGCCCCCGGCGAAGCAGACCAGGTCGGATCGATTGCGACTCCCCAGTTCGTTCACCAGCTGCATCAACTCGAGTTCCGAGAGCGCCTCAGGGAGTCCCGGATCATGATCGAGCAGGGCCCCGGAAGGTATATGGGCAAAAAGATCGGCCGGGCTTTCCAGACCGAGCACGTCCAGCATGACGCGAACATCCGTTTCTGTGTGCGGTGTGAAATCCACAATCACTTCCTCTCGATGAATGGCGGATCACGGCGTTCGACCGGCAACCAGCCACCTCTAACCTCAACCTCTACTTGAACCTCAGGCCCGGGCAGTGGCTGGAGATACCCCATCCCGATCCCCTGCTTGAGCGTGGGGCTGAAGTTGCCGCTCGTGACCTTCCCGCTCGAGGATCCGGCCCGAAGCGGGTAGTCATGTCGGGCAATCTGACGGCCCTCCATCACAAATCCAATCAGTTGTTTGCCGCCCCCGGCGTCTCGTTGGCGCAGGAACGCCGCTTTGCCGGTGAACTCGTGATCCCAATTGACGACCCAGCTCAAGCCGGCTTCGAGCGGAGTCGTCTGCGGGTCGAGATCCTGTCCCCAGAGTGGATAGCCCATCTCCAAACGGAGCGTGTCACGCGACCCGAGCCCGGCCGGGGTCACACCCGCCTCCCGGAACGCGTTGAAAAGGGCGCCTGCCGCCCTCGGCCGGTGCGGCGATCTCCCCGCCTCGCTCACCGGTGTAACCGGTGCCTGCCACCCAGACCGGATACCCGCCGAATTCTGCTTCGAAGAGCCGGAAACGGCCGGGGCGCTTCCCCAGAACGGCTTCGATGGCCGCCGGGGCATCCGGTCCTTGCACCGCGATCAGGACCGTCGTCTCCCGCAGGTTGTCGACCATGATGTCTCCGTTAGCTGCTGCAACAAACGCAGCCCGGATCTTGTCGTCATTTGATCCATTCGGCACCACCCAGTACCGCTCGTCCGCCCATCTCCAGACGATGATGTCGTCCTCGACGCCACCGGCCTCGTTGAGCGCCATCGTGTATTGAGCACGGCCCGGTTCGATGGCGACGACATCGTTGCAGAGTAGAGAGCGAAGCAGGTCCGTGCTCCCCGGCCCTTCCAGGCGGAACCGGCCGAGATGGGACACATCGAAGACCCCGGCTGAGGTCCGCACGGCATCATGCTCGGCCAGGACACTCGCGTATTGGACCGGCATCGCCCAGCCGGCGAAGTCCACAAAACGGGCTCCAAGACGAACATGCTCATCGTAGAGCGGGGATTGGGCCATACGTCACTCCTCTCCACGGGAGACTGATCACCTGCGCAGACTAGACGAGGGTGCGCAGTGCGACGTGAGGGAGAACGGCAGGTTTCCAGGCCCTTTTGGCCCGTTACCCTGCTGCCTGACCACCCAGGCGTTCATCGAGGACTCTGACCACCTGCGGCGGACCCGGGATCCTCGATGGGGCGGGAACCTCGTCCATGTGGTCCGGTTCCTCGAGGCCGTACTTGACGAGCAGGTGGAGATAGTCACGCTGGTAGAAAACCTTGCAGCTGACCTCCGGGTACAGCTCTTTCAGCCGCCGCACCTTGCGGTTCTTCTTGGTAACCAGCTTCTGATTCATGGTGGTTATCTCGATGAACAGGTCGTCTTCGATGAGGTAGAAGTCGGGTGTGAAGAAGCGGGAAGGTCTTCCTTCCTCGTCCCAGGCCAGAGGGAACGAGCGCGGCTCGTATGCCCATGCAATCCCGTAGAAGTCGAGCAACCGGGCGAACTGCCGCTCGCTGTTGTGGGCAAACTCGGTGAGGTCTGCCGGACCGTTCTCGAATACGTCGTGCGTGGTCAGTTGACCCCAACCTCCCCGGTTGCCGCAACTGTGGCCGGCGTACCGGTCTCGGCCAGTTCGGGGAACAACTGGTGAATTTGACCTTCGAGTTCCGCCTGGACCGGACCGACGGCGATCCCGAAGACGCCCTGACCGCGGCGAAACACGTCTACCACTTCGTCGGCGCTGTGGGCTGCGTAGATGGTCTGTCCATCCGAGAGAAGCGTCACATCGACCAGGGGCTGATCGCTCTGGAGTTGCAGAACCAGAATCTCCATTGCCTGGCGGATCTTCTTGAGGCTCATGCCTGCGTCCAGCAATCGCTTGATGACCTTGAGTTGCACGACGTCGGTAAACGAGTACCGGCGTTGCGATCCGGAGCCATTCGCACTCTGGATCGACGGCCGCAAGAGGCCCGTCCGCGCCCAGTAGTCAAGCTGGCGGTACGTTATTCCGACCAGATTGCACACTTGCGGGGCTCGATAACCAGTATCCGTCACAACCGCGCTCCTCTGTTAGCCGTCGTAGCTTACACGTTCGTAATTACGGGGCTATAACCTACCCGGAACGCCGCAAAGTTGTCAACAGTATCTGTGGATAACCTCGATCTGCCTACCGGTCTGTGGACAACTCGGGCGAGCGACCGTCAACTCGGTCCGGTCATGAGAAGGGTCAATTTCTCGATCTGATCGTTGGTGCCGATGCCGACCATGACCTGACCCGGGGTAATGACCAGGTCGGGATCGGGGTTCAGATAGAGCCGGCGGGATTCGTCTTCGACGGCCAGAATCATGGCCCCCGACCGTTGCCGGATAGCGGCCTCTCGCAGCGACATGCCCGCCAGGATGCAATCCTCGTGGATCTGCATCTGCTGGACGCGGAACTCGACGTGGTTGCCTTGCAAGACGAGGTCGACAAAGTCGGCCAGTTCCGGTTGGAACGCCATCGAAGCCAACCGGTGTGCGCCGACCCGTTGAGGGGCAACCACGCGATCTGCCCCGGCTAAGTACAGCTTGCGTTCCGACTCGCTTTCGGCGGCCCGAGCGATAACCAGCAGGTCGGGACGGAGAGCCTTGGCGGACAGCACGATGACGAGGTTGTCCGAGTCGGCCGTGACGCAGGCGATGAGTGATCGAGCCCGGTTGATCCCGGCAGCAACCAACGTCTCATTGTGGGTTGCGTCCTCCTCGAGGACCAACGCTCCGGCATCTCTGGCTTCCTGAGCAGCCGCCGGATCACCCTCGATCACCAGGACCTCCGCACCCCGGTCGACCATCAGCTCCCAGGTTGCGCCACCCACCCGGCCGAAACCGCAGATGATGTAGTGATCGCTCAGCTGTTCGATGGTCCGTGTCATCTTGGTCATTCCTTGCCGGCCACTGAGATTCTCGAAGGCGGCTTCGAGAGCCGCCCCGGCAGTGTAGAAGAGCGTACCGACCCCCACCACGATCAAGCCAACCGTGAAAAGTTCTCCGGTCTCCGAAAGCGGGAACACTTCGTTGTAGCCGACCGTAGAAATCGTGATCATGGTCATGAAGAAGGCGTCAAGCACGGAAGCCTTCTCGATGAGGAGGAAACCGATCGTTCCGACGATGATGACGCTTCCCAGAATGACGGCAGCGACCCGCAGCCGGGTGAGGCCTTTCATCAGCTTGGAGACTCGCCGGCCTCGAAGTCCTCCGGGCTGATGTCGTCGAGGAACTCCCGGAACTTCTCTATCTCGGCTTCCTCGTCGTCGTCTCGTATCTCAATACCGGCATCGTCCAATACCTGCGGGGTGGCGAACAGCGGCGCTCCCATCCGGGCGGCCAGGGCAATTGCGTCGGAGGGACGGGACGAAACGGTCACCTCGTCTCCCCCTCTGGTCAACACGAGATCTGCGTAGTACACGCTGTCCCGCAGCTCAGTCACCACCACCCGGGCGACGCTCGCCCCCAAAGATTCGGAGACGGTCTTGAGGAGATCATGAGTCAAGGGCCGCTGGGGAACGACGCCTTCGAGGGCGTACGCGATTGCAGTGGCCTCAACCGCCCCGATCCAAATAGGCAGATACCGGGAGCCATCCGTTTCCCGCAGAAGCACGATCGGCTGATTGGTCGGCAGTTCGATGCGAACCCCAATCAGATCCATCGGGATCCCTTCGTTCTCTGAGCCGTTTGGATCACTCATGCGGTCAGATTATCACCGTGGGCCGGGAACACCCTGTCGCCGAGTGATGCAGAATCGGACTGCAACGTCGCCAGATCGAGGACCATCCAGATCGATCTCAGGTTCCGGTACTTGCCCTCCCAATCCAGACCGTATCCGAGCAGGAACTCATCGCCGACCTCAAATCCACGGTATTCGAGCGGTACCTCAACGATCCGTCGGGGTGCCTTGTCGATCAGCGTGACCGTTGCCAGGCTGGCCACGTCTCTCGTCTCCAAGAGGCGGCGTACGTACGAGAGGGTCAGGCCCGTGTCGACAATGTCTTCGACGAGCACCACGTGGCGGTCTTCCAGCGAGATCTCGGTGTCCATGGCGATCCGGACCCTGCCCCCTTCGCCAAAGCGGCTGAGAGCGAGAAAATCGACCTCGAGCTCAGTGTCCACCTGCCGAACGAGATCACTGAGGAACGGGAGCGAGCCGTGCAGCACGCCCACCAGCACGGGCACCTTGTCCCGATAGTCCGCGGTCAGCTGTCCACCCAGTTCCCCGGTTCTCGAGGCCAGGGCCCCGGCCGTGATGACCTCAACAAATGAGTCGGCGCTGGTGGTCACGCCCGCACCATCCGAACGGGTGCGGGACGGGTGGGATCAGGCATTGCCAAACAGCCAATCCCAGTAGTTGCTCGCCCACGAGAATGCCTCGGCCAGATCTGGTAAACCCGGAGCTGCAGCAGTTTCGAGAGGAACTCTGGCCAGCTCTTCCCCGCCGATCGACGCTATGACGACCGCCCCGTCACCTGCAAAGGCAGGAGTCAACTCAATGAGCTCGGCATCCTCTCGATTGGCAAAGAGAGATACCGTCTCGGTGGCCGCTGCCTCGGCCTCTGATGCGTCCGGCAGTCTTCGCCTCGCATAATCGACTCCGGCGACGATGACCTCAACCACCCCGAATTCGCTGAAGCCGTAGTCGAGGAGTGCGGCTGCGTCGGCGAATCGCCGGTCGACCGTTGGCGATCCCATCACGATGGCGTAGAGCGTTCGCCCGTCCCGCTCGGCCGACGCCGCCAGAGTCCAACCGGCGTCGTCGGTATAGCCGGTCTTCACTCCGTTCGCCCCCTGATACTCGTAGAGCAGCCGGTTGGTGGTGCGGACCATTACGTTCTGCGCCGTCGACGGTCGGAGGCAACGTGGCCTCCCGCATCGCCACGATGGCGGCCAGCTCTTCAACGGCCATCGTCGCTCGAGCCAACGTCAAGAGATCGCGGGCCGAGCTGAAATGGTTCGGCTCATCAAGTCCGTGCGGGTTGGCAAATCGTGTGTTGTCCATCCCCAACTGTTCGGCCCGGTCGTTCATGCTATCGACGAACCGTTCGACGGTCCCGCCGACATGCTCGGCAACTGCCAGAGCGGCATCGTTCGCGGAACCCAGCAACATTGCGTTGAGTAGCTGTTGGACCGTCCATACTTCACCGGCCACGAGGTCGATCTCCGCTTCGCCTACCTCCGGGGCAGTCTCACTGATGGTGACGCGATCGAACCGGGATCCGTTGTCGACGACGAGGAGCGCCGTCATCATCTTTGTGGTCGATGCCATGGCACGGCGTTGATCTGCGTCCTTTTCGGCCAGAACCCGATCGTAGGTGGCGTCGTACAGAATCCAGGTCTGGGCGGTGACGTCGGGAGGCGACCCGGTGAACAACCCGTCCACGGGCACAGGCGGTAGTTGCACCGCTCCCGTCGGGGCGACGGTGGCTCCCACCGGTGCCACAACTCCCCCGAAGAAGGTCAGGGTGAGCACCACAAGGGCCAATCGAGGGAGAACTGAAGACCGGGCGCGTCGCAGCACTAGGACTCCAGTAGCCGGCGCAGCTCCTCGGTGAGGATCGCAACCCTCATCTTCCCGATTGCGTCGGCACACCCGGCGAGGATCTCACCGGCCCGGTGACGTGCCTCGGGGCTCCGATTGCGAAGGAGGGGCGTCGTGAGCTGCTCGAGGAGCGCCGAATCGCGTTCCGTGGATATACGCACCGACCGCAGATGCCGGGCCTCGAAGCCGTAGGCCAAAAGGCGTTGTGCTTCGCGGCGCTACGGCCAGCTCTTCCTGGCTGAAGATCTGGTCGCCTTCTTCGTCATCGGGTCGAAGGATGCCGTGGTCGATCAACTCGCCAACCTGGCGGCGAGAGAGGCCGCTGGCGCGAGCCAGCTCATCGAGCCCGAGGGGCGCTTTCGATGGTGCAAAGAGCTTCTCCGGAGGGGGTCCCGATGGGGCCGGCATGACGTTTTCCTCACCGTGCTCCCACATGGTCAGCTTTGACTTGATCACCTTGAGTGGCAGAAAATGGTCTCGCTGCTGTTGCAGGATGAATCGCAGGCGCTTGAGGTCCTCCTCGAAGAACTGCCGGTAGCCGGATGGACTGCGGTGCGGGTCGACCAACCCCTGGCTTTCGAGGAACCTCACCTTCGAGACGCTCACATCGGGGAACTCGTCTTTGAGAAGGTTGATCACCTCGCCGATGGAAATGCCGTCACTCATCACCGAGTGCCACGATCAGGTGAAACTTGCCGATGATGACTTCGTCACCCGGCTGCAAAGCACTCTGATCTACCCTCTCGCCGTTGACGTACGTCCCGTTCGTTGAACCGGAGTCTTCCACAGTGAACACGTCACCCTCGCTGCGGAACCGACAGTGGTGACGGGAAACTGTGATGTCGTCCAGAAAGATGTCACTGTCGGGATGTCTTCCGACCGTGGTTGCGCCTTCCTTGACCACCCAGGTCATGCCCGCCCGGGGCCCTCGCTCGACAACCAGCGCGTAACCGACCACGCCCGGCACGTGGGCAGCTTCATCCGGGCTCAGGGCTGGATGGGCGAGGGGCGAGATCGGGACGAAGGTGATAGTCGCTTCGTGTTCCGTCGCCACTCCACAGGAAGGACACGCAACAACCTGCTCGTCGATCTCCGCGTGACAGTTTGGGCATTTCATATGCGTCATCGTAATGGGCTTCAGCCTCGTTACCCGATCAGGGTGCGATAAGCGTCGGGAGAGAGAAGGCTATCCAGGCCGGCGGAATCACTAACCGCTATGTCTACAAACCATCCCTCGCCGTACGGATCGCTGTTAACCAGCTCCGGCTCGGCAGATAAAGCATCGTTGACGGCTGACACTTCTCCGGCCACCGGGGCGTATACGTCGGCCACCGACTTGGTTGATTCGACCTCGGCGATGGCGTCTCCCTTGGCTACGGTCTTCCCAACGGCGGGGAGTTCGATATAGACCACGTCGCCGAGCGCATCCTGGGCATATTCCGAAATTCCCATCCGCACCTTGCCACCCTCGCCGACCATCACCCACTCGTGCTCTTCGGTGTATCGCCTGTCGTCGGGCACGTTCATCCGAACACATCCTCTCTCGTGTGGCCACCAAGATTACCGGCGCGGCCGGTCACCTGTGACGCAACTTGTCACGGATATCGATCGAGTACTGAAACGCCACCCAGTAGTAGAGGATCAACCCGATGACACCAAAGAACCACCCCAGATAAAGGAACAGGTCTCCGATCACATCACCCGCCGCAAGATAGAACGACGGGATGGCGCCGTACAAGATGAATGTGGCGACCTTGCCCATGTAGCGAACGTCGAGCTTGTCCTTGAGCCGCACTCCCAGGATCAAAGCACCCAGCGCCACTGCGACCTCCCTGACGACCAGCGCCAGCCCGAGGGAGAGTGGCACAACGTCGGCAATCATCCCGCCGATGAGGGCCGCGGCGATGGCGAGCCGGTCGGCGAGTGGATCCAGGAACTTGCCGATCTCGGAAACCTGGTTCAGCTTTCGTGCCAGTACACCGTCGAGCCAGTCGGTCCAACCGATCACCAGTATCAGGATGCCGGCCGCCACCGGGTCGTCGCGCCCGAAGAGCAGCCACCAGAAGACCCCAATCCCTCCCAGTCGAATGAGGGAGATCAGATTGGGGATTGTGAAAGGGCCGGCGTCCGCGGTCAGACCGACTCCTTGACCACATAACAGGCCACAAAGTGGCCCTTCCCTTTGTCTTCGAGCGTGGGATGATCGCTCGACCGGCACACGTCCTGCACCCAGGGACAACGATCGATGAATCGGCACTCCGGTAGCGGATTGATGGCCTTCCCGATGCCGCCCTCGATCTCGACGGGCGGTCGGACATAGCTCGGATCGGGCACCGGCACTGCCGACAACAGCGCGCGCGTGTACGGGTGCTGCGGGTTTCGTAACAGCTCTTCCGTCGGGCCCATCTCCACGATCTTGCCGAGGTACATCACCGCAATGCGGTCGCACATGTAGCGAGCCACGGCGAGATCATGCGTGATGTACAGATAAGAGACGTCGAATTCCCTGCCCAGGCTGAGCATCAGCTCCATGATCGAAATGCGAATGCTCACATCGAGCATGGAGGTCGGCTCATCGGCAACGACAAAGGACGGGTCGATGACCAGCGCCCGGGCGATGGCGACCCTCTGTCGTTGCCCGCCGGACAATTCATGGGGGAATCGGAACATGAAGGTCGCCGCCGGGAGAAGCCCGACCAGCTCCAGCAACTCGGCTACCCGCTCTTCGCGCTCCGAGACCGTCCCGATCCCCTGCACCTGCAGCGGTTCCGAGATCGTGTCGTAGATCGTGCGACGCGGGTTCATCGACTCGTACGGGTCTTGGAAGATCATCTGCACCCGCCGCCGGAAACGCTTCATATCTTCACGATCGATCTCCGAGACTCTGATCATCGAACCATTGTCCTGCAACAGGATCTGGCCCTCCGTCTGGCTGGTGAGCCGGACCAGCATCCGACCGGTCGTGGTCTTGCCGCATCCCGACTCTCCCACCAATCCGAGGCTCTCCCCGGGAGCGATCTCGAAGCTGATGTCATCAACGGCGTGGATGAAGTCGGTCGGCTTGCGGAACAGGCCGCGCTGTACGGGGTAGAGCTTCTTGAGGTTCTGGACTTTGACCAGCGGCTCCGTCATGCTTCCAGCCTTCCCAGTTCGGGGACTTCCTCCCAGTGCCAGCAGGCCACCTGATGCCCCGGCGAAGCGTCCTGATAGACCGGCTCTTCTCGAGAGCAGATCTCGGTCGCAAAGGGACAGCGGGGATGGAACCGGCAGCCGGTCGGAGGGGCGAGCAGGTTGGGTGGTTCGCCCTCGAGGGGAGCGAGTTTGCGGCGCGGGCCTCTGACGCTCGGAGTCGATGACAGGAGCAAATAGGTGTAGGGATGGCGCGGGCGGGGAAATACTTCTTCGGTTGGGCCCAACTCGACCAGCTTGCCTGCGTACATGACGCCGATTCGATCACTGACTTCAGCGATCACGGCAACATCGTGGGAGATGTAGATGATCGACATCCCGAGGTCGGCCTGCACCTTCTTCAGTTCCTTGAGGATCTGATCCTGCACAATCACGTCCAGTGCGGTGGTCGGCTCATCGGCGATGATCACTTTCGGATTGCACGAAAGCGCCATGGCGATGATGGCCCGCTGCCGCATGCCACCCGAGAACTCATGTGGATACCGGTCCATCATGGCGGGAGTCAGCCCGACCAATTCGAATAGCTCCGCGATTCGTGCCCTTCCCTCGGGTTCGGTCATATCGGGGAAGTGCTGTTCCAGCGCCTCCATGATTTGGTCGCCGACTTTGTAGACCGGGTTCCAGGCGTTCATGGCCCCCTGGAACACCATGGAGATGTCGGCCCAACGGTGCTTACGCATCTCCTCATTGCTGAGCTTCGCAATGTCGACTCCGTCGAGCAGGACCCGACCCTCTTTGATGATCGCGTTGTCGGCCAGCAGCCTGATCAGCGTCATCGCGATAGATGTCTTCCCGCACCCCGACTCGCCGACCAACCCGAGGGCTTCGCCTTGTCGCAGCGTGAAGCTCACATCCTCAACAGCCGATACATCACCGGCTTTGGTCCGGTAGTGCATGACGAGATGGTCGACATCGAGGACCGGTCCACCGCTCACGGCGCCGCTGTTCAGCTCAGAAGACGTTGCCGTCATAAGTTCCTACCGTCTCCGCAATCGTGGATTGATGATTTCGTCCATGGCCCGACCAACCAGGAAGAACGATCCGGCCAGCATCGAGACCGCCAACCCGGCGGGAACGATCAACCACCAGTAGTTCGGGTCGAGGAGATAGCCCTGTACCCGAGCCTGGTAGATCATGATGCCCCAGCTCATATCGATGTTGAGCAACCCGAGAAACGAGAGGGTCGCTTCTGCGCCGATGGCATCGGTCACCGCGAACATCATGAAGAGGAAGCTGAGCGGCAGCACGTTGGGGATGATGTGTCGAAAGATGAGGTGCATACGGCCGCCACCGGCGATCCGGGCGGCGTCGATGAACGGCTTCACTGAGACGGACAGAGCCTGGGATTTGAGGATGATGGCCGTGCCTCCGAAGCCGCCCAGTACCCCGATCAGTAACGCCAGATGGAATAACTGGAAGTCGATCAACGCGCTCAGCACAATCAGTATCGGGAGAAACGGCACCAGGATGACCAGGTCGGCCAAACGCATGAACACCGTGTCGACCGGTCCGCCGAAGAAGGCGGAAACAGCCCCGACGGTGGTGGCAATGAACACCGAAACCAGAGCAGCCACGATCCCCAACATGAAGGCTGCCC
This sequence comes from uncultured Actinomycetota bacterium, assembly GCA_963718995.1. Taxonomy (GTDB): domain Bacteria; phylum Actinomycetota; class Acidimicrobiia; order Spongiisociales; family UBA4744; genus UBA4744. The sequence continues at coordinate 83,644 of CAVRAP010000020.1, read as the reverse complement.
GGCTGCTGAACATCAATTGGGAAAGTACGTCTCGACCAAGCGAATCAGTACCAAGCAAGTGCCTCGAAGACGGCCGAGCCGGTTGTTCGGCGACCCCCAGTGTGTCTCCAACTGTGAGCAGCGGGTTGATGAGTCTGGCGGAGAACAAATCGACCTGTGTAGCGGGATCCGTGACCTCGTTATCGGGGACGATCGTCTTTTCGGTGACGATGGCTTCATAGCCGACTACCGGGTCGTACACCGCCGGTTCCCAGACCGTCCCGATCAAGATGGGCTGGATGAGGGCCATCAGTCCGAACAGGACAATGATGGCCAAGCCGACCAACCCGATTCGGTTCTCGGCAAAACTCGACCATCCTTTTCGAAACCCCCGCCAGAGCAAGCGGAGCCGAATCCTCCACAAGGGTTGTGCGACAACCGCGGCGATATCCGGGGCCACCTCCGGGTCGGGATCGAGCAGTCGGTCGGTCACTGAGCTCTCCTCCCCTACACCCGGATCCGCGGATCCAGGTACATGTACATGATGTCGATGATGAGGTGAGCAACCAGCGCCAGCACTGCGATGAAGGCAAACGCACCAATCGTGAGCGGGATATCCTCTTGAATCGCAGCCGACAGCAGCGTGGCACCCATCCCCGGCCACGAGAAGACCGTCTCGGTAACGACTCCGCCGCCGATCAGGAAAGCCAGAGAGAGCACCAGCGAGGTGGTGACCGGGAGCAGCGCGTTGCGCGCCGCATGTTTGTCGCGAATGATCTTCTCAGGTACGCCTTTGGCGCGAGCGGTGAGGATGAAGTCTTCTCGCAGGGTCTCCAGCATCGAAGCTCGGGTTAGCAGCATTGTGGCCCCATACCCGATCAGCGCCAGCGTGATGGTCGGCAGCATCAAGTGCCAGCCGATGTCGAGCGCGTAGGGGACCTGCTCGCCCCAGGCGGTAGTCCACCAGATCAGCAGACCCCCGACAAGCAAAATCCGACCTGCCCAGATCATCTGCTTGCCTCGCCGGCGATCTTTGGCGCGGCGTCCGAAAATCTCAACTGCAACGAGCACCAACCCAACGATCAGCGTGGTGATCAACATCCGATTGAAGACTCCGTTGGCTTCGACACCGTCCGGAGCGCCCAGCCAGGTCTCCACGGTCAGGAATTTGCCGATCGGAAACCAGCCCAGCCCGAAGGCAAACGCCCAGATCATCATCAGCGCAAACCACGGGTAGAACACGGTCTGAAAGAAGACGCCCGTAGTGGTCATGACCGATTCCACCTTGGTTCCGCGGCGCCAGGCGATGATCTTGCCCGATTTGAATCCCATCCAGAACGAGATCAGGGTGGCAAAGAGGAAGAGGGCGAGCGTTCTGGGAAGCCGCTCACCGATGATCGAGGTGACTTCGCGGGGGTACTCGGAAAACGAGATACCCAGGTTGCCCGTGAAGAAGTTCTTCATGTAGGTGAGGTACTGCGACCAAACGGACCCCGTCAGGCCGAGTTGCTGGCGGAATTGCTCCCGAACCTCTGGAGTGATTTTCGGGTTCGCCAGGAATTGCTGGCTGATGTCACCCGGCTGTGCCTGGAGCAAGAAGAACGTGGCCGAAAGGAAGACAACGAACACCAGCACGTTTTGCAGTGTCCGCCGGCCAATGTACTTCAACATGTGGTGCCCTCCGGCTGCCCGGGAGTCGGTCGGAGCAGGTTAGCAAAGGAACCTCGCGTTCGCGCAAGATGGGGAGGGCCGAAGCCCTCCCCATCTGTATCGAGATCGATGCTCGGTCCTAGTCGACTGCTTTGACATCTCCAGGCAGACCGGCCAGGTTCTGGATTCCGTCCAACGTATCCGTGAACGGGAACGCCAGGGTGGTCCGGTAGGCCTCGAGGATCGGCGTCTGGAAGAGCACCACGTAGGGGGCTTCCTCGACGATGATCCGGTCCATCTCCTTCACTGCGGCATTGGCCGTGTCAACATCGGTGGCGGCGAGCAGCTCAGCAGCCAGCTCGTCGACCCGATCGTTGGCGTAGCCGGGGGTGTTGAAGCCACCCTCTGCCGAGTCCTGGTACGAGGCGAAGAACGACTCGTGGAAGGTCGGCAGGGAAGGATCGCCGAGACCCCAACCGAGGATGTACATATCCCAGTTGAGCGCCTCGTCACCCAGTGCAAACGCCTTGTCGACGATCACCGAGAATCCGGTCGGGTTGGCCTTGACCGGGATGCCCAGGTTCGAGGCCCACTCAGCGATCCACACCGAGTAGGTCGACCGGAGCGGGTCGTAGCCGGGTCCGGGAGCCAGCAGCTCCAGCTCAGGAACGGTCGCGCCGTTCGGGTCTTTGAGACCCGTACCGGTGCCGTCCTTCAGCTCCTGGTTGTCCGCATCCCATTCGGGAGCGACCGTGTAGGTGAAGCCACCGTCGGTCAGGATCTTCAAGGCTTCGGTGAAGCGCGCTTCGCCGTCCAGGCCCTTGCAGAGCTCCTCGACGTCCGGGTTGGCCCAGAACGTGTTACCGGCCGGCACCAGGCTGTACGCCGGGATGGCCGCACCCTGCAACAGGGTCTGCATGAACTCTTTGTCGGTCATACACGCCAGCGCCCGCCGGAAACTCTGCTCCGACATTGGCGACTTACGTGTGTTGAACGCCAGATAACGGAACCCGTTCGACGCATTGGCGATCAGGTTCAGGTCCGGAGCGGACGTGATCTGGTCCTTCAGTCCCGCCTGGAGACCCAGAGAGCTGAGGATGAAGTCGATCTCACCGTTACGCAGAGCGAGGATGGCCGCGTTCTGGTCGGAGTAGATCGAATACAGGACGTCACTGGCATAGGGCCCGGAGGTCCATTGGGTCGTGACTTCGCCCTCACCCGAGCCGTTGTACACCTCATCGAATCCCTGGGCGTCGTTCTTCTGACGGAACGAACCATCGGAATAGAAGGTGTATTCGGTACCCGCGTAGTAGTCGCCGGCGTTCATGGTGTTCTGCGCGAAGGCGCCCGGCTCACGACCGGAGTAGATCATCGACCCGGCAGAAGGCTCACCCTCACCGCTGAAGGCATACAACGTCGCCGACGGATCGTCGCTGCCGCGCGCTTCTTCGACCTTGTCGGCCCAGAAGTGCTCGGGCATGAACGGCGACAAGCCGACTCCGTTGTTCCAAATAGCCAGACCGGGCTGCTCGGAGAACTCGACACGCACGGTGTAATCGTCCACAGCCGTGACACTGGTGACACCCTCGCGGGCCGGTGAAGACTCGTCTACGTCTTCGGTAGCCGGATCATCCAGCACTTCGTCGGCCTGCATGGAGAAGTACGACGTCCAGTTTCCGCCGAGGCTGAACTCCTTGACAACGTCGTAGGTGAACACGAGGTCGTTGGCTGTGACCTCTTCGCCATCCGACCACAGGATACCCTGGCGGATCGGCTGCTCGACAGCCCAAACGTCTCCGTCCTGGGCAGCCGCGATCGGATCGCCGGTTGCCATGGAGGGGACCAACAGAATGTCGGGAAAGGCCAGCGTGAACAGAGCCGGGTGGCTGCTGCCCAGGACGTACCCGTTGTATACATCTGACTCCGGCCCCAGATAGGACCAGAAGTTGTCGGTCGTCAGGTCGCTAAAAATGCCAATCTTGTATGTAAATCCCTCGATAGTGGGCGCTGCGGTCGTGGTGGTCTCACCGTCAGTAGGAGCCGCCGTCGTGGTGGTTTCTCCAGCTGCTGTTGTGTCGGTGGTTCCCTCCGCGCACGCTGCTGCTACTAGTGCCAAAACGGCAACTACAGCAAGCCAACGCCACTTCGAGAGTTTCCGTGATGTGCTCACAGTTCAAACCCTCCATGTTTCGTTCGATTTCCGGTCCCTCGCGGTCCCCGACCGCTGGTTGCGGTGGAACCCTGAATAGAGAACGAGGATAGGATAGCCCCGGGTAAGGCGGTCGCCAACACCTGCCTGCCAGGTATTACCAGAAAGCGACTAAACGACCAGGGCGCGGTAAGCCGGGGGGGCCTCAGCGATGGGAGATTCGGACCTGGGCAGCGTAAGCGCAAAGGTTGAGACGCCACCCACGTAGGAATAGACCAGGTCACCGTCCATCAATCTGGCCAACTCACGCGAAACGTTGAGCCCGAGTCCGACCGAACCCGAGACCGGAGTATTGGTGTGTCCCTGGCGGTATGCCTCGAAGACATTCGCCCGGTCTTCCTCCGGAATCCCCGGGCCGTCGTCGCACACACAGGCCGTCACAACGTCTTCTTCCGATCGGACCACGACGCTGATCGAGTCCCCTCCATACCGAATGGCGTTGGTGAGCAAGTTCCTGATGATCTGGCGGACTCGCGACGGATCCGCCCACACCGGGGCCACTTCCAGGTCGAGTGCGATCGCGTCGCGCACGTCTTTGACGCAAACACAACCACGCACCACGGTGCGAACCTCACGGCCCAGGTCGATGATTTCCGGCACCACAGTCATCGATCCGAGTTCGGCCCGAGCGGCAACCAGCAGGTCATCGATGATGTTGTTGATCTCACGACTCTGGTCCCCGACTAGTTCGGCTAGTTCGGCCGAATCCAGGTCCCCTTTCCGCTGCAGTCCGTCCCGCAGCTCGTCTGCGAACCCCAGCACTACCGTGAGCGGATTGCGAATCTCGTGGCTGACTGTGGCAACGAACTGATCCTTGGAACGCATCAGACTCTCGAGCTGATCGTTTGCCCGGCTCAATTCGGCGGTTCGCAGTTTGACCTTTTCGTCGGTGGCCCGTAGGGCTGCGTCAACATGCGCGTACTCCCTGCCAATCAACCATCCTGCGATACCGAGAACCATCGGAGCGAGGTCGACAATCCAGAGGACGGGTTGCGCAGCGTGGGCAGCGGAGATGGCACCAAGCGCCAGCCCACCGCCGGCCAGCAACCATCCGGCCGCCGGAAACAGCAATCCGAAGAAGAGGCCACCGATGGTCCATCGACGTATGAGCGAGCTGCGTCGTGACATGTCACGGGTTTTATCGGCGTCGGGAGAGCCATACCTGAGGACGGATTGTCGGCACCAGGATGGAACTCGTTACCGGCGGTTCTAGCGCATGCGCCCGAATTCGTTGATATCGAGAGCGAACGAACCGCCGTCGGTGACCGTTAGTCGCCCGTTCTGCTCAACGTATCGAACCTCAGCAACCACAGTCTCGGGTGGTGCGACGTTGATCACGAACCCGGCCGACCCCAGCGGAATGACCCTGGTTCGCAGCGTGCTGCCGCGCACGTAGCTCGAGGAGCCTGCATCGTACACATAGACGTAGCCGGCAATCCGCATGGCCGAACCGTCGACCCGCTCAACGGCACCAAAGAAATGGCGACGTACATCGGAATCGAATTGGCGCCGCTCGATCACATGGACCTTGTCTCCGATATCCAGCAGCATCATCGTCGTCCCCTCCTACGGCGCCAAGTATGTGGGAAGGCTAGTGCCGGGCTCCACAAGGGCGATTGATTCTCTCGACCTCTTGACCCCCAGACGGGATCAGGGGGTTTTGACGACCTGGTGAATCGGCGCGATCTGACCTCTGACCTGGGCTTTTGCTGCTCATTGTCTTTCATCGTTTTGCAGTGTTTTTCATTCTCCCGCGGACTTTTCGCGGACTCTTGGATCCTCGGCTGTGAATCCTTGGCTGTACTTGCCTCCGCCCGGGTGACGTTCGCCGGTCTCTGGTAATCGACGGGTAGGCATGATATCCTTACCTCGCCTGCATAGTAAGGAGCTACCCGAGTGGATCTCGCAGCCAAAGTCACGTCGAAGGGCCAGATCACCATCCCCAAGAAAGTCCGGGAAGCGCTCGGCATCACCGAAGGTGATCAGATCGTGTTCAGGGTGGAACAGCACCGTGCCCTGCTCGCCAAGACCCCCAACCTCCTAGACCTGGCCGGCGCAGTAGACGTACCGGCTGCCAAACGAGGAGTGGCATGGGATGAGGTGCGGCGCAGCACCCGGCGGGCTCGCGCCGAGGCGCGTCGGTGACGGCTTTCGTTGACACCAACGTCCTGATCAGGCATCTGACCGGCGACCCACCCGACCTGGCGGCACGCGCCACCGCCTTCCTGGCCGGAGCGGACGAGTTGCTCCTCCCCGACCTCATCGTTGCTGAGGTCGTCTACGTGCTCGAGTCGTTCTATGAGGTACCCGTCGACGAGGTGGCCCAGCTGGTGCGATCGGTGATCGCGTTCCTTCCCATCCGGACGCTGGATCCGGCCCTCCTCCTCCGTGCGCTCGAGGTGTACGAAACCCATCGGATCGACTTCGCAGAGGCCTACCTCGTGGCATCGGCCGAGGCCTCAGGGATACACGACATCATCTCCTACGACCGAAGCATCGACCGGGTGCCATCCGTCCACCGCATCGAACCCTGACCGGACGTCCGGCACTACAACGGTCGCCACGGTGGGTGCTCGCCGCCGGCCGAGACAGGAGCGCACGAAGTGCGCACGAAGTGCCGGTATGCGCTCCTTTGAAGAGCGATCGTTGTCGCAACCGAATTGGTGATCTGTGCGCCGTCGGTGCAGCCAAGCAAGAACTCACTGCCATTTCCGGGAACCGAGTGCTGCTACTTCGCCAGCATTGATACCGTTGACGGATGGATCAAACGGCATTCCACGTGATCGACCGGCGGGTAACCCACTGGCTTGCACAGCACGGACTGACGCTCCTACGCATCAGCATTGGGCTCATCTTCATCTGGTTCGGAGTGCTCAAGTTTTGGCCAGGTCTGAGCCCCGCCGACCAACTCGCCACTGAGACGATTGACCTGCTCTTCTTTGGCCTGATAACTGAAGACCTCGCCCGCGTCCTACTGGCAATCCTCGAAACGGCGATCGGGATCGGACTCATCACAGGCAAGTTCATGCGCTTCACCCTGTTGCTGCTGGTCGGTCAGATGCTCGGTGCCGTGACACCGCTGTTTCTCTTCCCTGAGGTGACCTGGTCACAACTGTTCGTGCCGACACTTGAAGGCCAGTACATCCTCAAGAACATCGTGGTGGTGTCGGCCGCCCTCACGATCGGGGCAACGGTCCGGGGCGGTGGGCTCATCGACGATCCCGAGGTCCTCGACGCAATGAGCGAGCGGCCATCCACATCCGGAAATCGGCGCTAGCTCTGCCGTTATCTGGCAGAGCTAACGCAGGTAGCGCATAACGACGCCCGCCGACACCACCAATCACACGGTTTGACAGCGCGATATCCGGCCTCTTGTTAGAACTGGACGTGATTCGGGGGCTCGGCGAGTCTTCGGGTTGAGGTCCTGGATGGCTCGCTCGTGAACCGGCTGCCCATCCCGTGTTCGGGTTGTGGCTCTTGAATGGCTGGCGGCCTGGACCTCGGATGGGGTGTGGCTGAAGAGCGGTTTGCTCTGCTTGAAGAGGCATTGCCCGTCCTGTCCACTGTCAGGAATACGGCGAGGACGAGGAGAAGGCAATGACTGAGATGGGTTATCGGTCTCGATCCGCACAAGGCGTCGAACACGATTGCAGTGTTGGACCGGGACGAGATGTTGGAGTTGGAGCAACGATTCGATAACACGGCCCGGGGCATGGTTGCGATGTTGGACGCGGTGGCTGAGTTCACCGACCGGGTGTGGGCGGTCGAGGGAGCCAACGGGGTGGGGAGAAGTATCGCCCAGCGGCTCGTCGCTGTGGGTGAGACGGTGGTTGATGTGCCGGCCAAGTTAGCGACTCGGGTTCGGATCTACTCGACGGGACATGGCAACAAGACCGATCGGGCTGACGCGGTGGCGATCGGGCGGGCGGCGTTGCACAGCAAACACCTGCGGATGGTGCGGCCAGATGACGAGAACGTGGCATTGAAGTTGCTGTCGGACCGGCGTCACGAGTTAGTCGCATCGAGGACACAATCGGTGTGCCGGTTGCATCGACTGATTCGTGAGCTCATCCCTGGAGGCACACCACGAGCCCTGACCGCAGAACGTGCAGAAGCCCTGGTCAACGGGTTAGAAGTGTCTGACACTGCCGGATTGATGCGGATCGAACTCGCCCTTGATCACATCGATGACATCAAACGATTCGACCGGCGCCTCGACCAGATCATGTTGAAGATTCACGCTGCAGTCAAAGACTCAGCCACCACACTGACCCGGATCTACGGGGTCGGGATCCTCAACGCTGGTCTGATCCTCGGAGAGGTCGGTGACGTGTCGAGGTTCCCAACGAGGAACCACTTCGCCAGCTACTCAGGCACAGCCCCCATTGCGGTGTCGTCAGGCGACAACAACCGGCATCGGTTGAGCCGGTCCGGGAACCGGCAACTCAACCACGCAAGCCACATCGCGGCCATTGCCCAGATCCGCTATGACACACCAGGCCGCGCCTACTACCGACGCAAACTCAACGAGAACAAAACCAGACGAGAAGCGCTCCGGTGCCTGAAACGGCGCATCAGCGACGCCATATACCGTCAACTCCAACTAGACCGCGAAACCGATCAGCAACAAGACCAGACATGGCCCCGCTGGCCCTCCGCTCGAGGCGACTACCCGTCCTACCGATCACCCAACACACTCCGACGCAACGGACAACCAATGAAATCCCGAACCGCAGCCGTCTAGCCTTCAAGAAGGTTCGGGGTGTGGCCCAACCAAAGCATCAGCACCGAGGCGCAAAGCTGATCACGCGGAAGGCTTCAACGCCAACAGACGTCCTCACCTGCCCACCCCGAACCCCTCTCACTTGACAGAGAGGAGCCAATCCCGGACAGATCCGTGTCTCACTCTCGATAGCAGATCAATTGCCGTGCACCGCTTGTCCTTGTAACCGGAGCCACACAGACGGGGAGCATTCCGACCGACACTCGACCCGCTCGGTAGCCCAAGAGGTCTGGTTCCGACCGTCTCGACGCGACACTTCTGCGGACTCCCGCGCAATTTTCGCGGACTCGTGCTAAGTCTTGAACGTGCACGAACTCTCTGGCTGAAACAAAGAATCCCCTGTACATACAGGGGATTCCGGTGGTCGGGCTGGGGAGATTTGAACTCCCGACCTCTTGACCCCCAGTCAAGCGCGCTGCCAAACTGCGCCACAGCCCGTGGAGTGAGATGTTAACCGCGCCATCGGCTACCGGACGGACCGTGCACTACCCGCTCCAGGGGCAGCTCCCCCATCCCATCCAGGCTCCCACGCAGAGCATGCCCTCGACCAGCCGAATCGCCAGGTAGATCCCAACGGTGATCACCATGAACCAGAAGAACAAGGGCCGCTTCTCGGGTTGTGGATCGGTCACACCGGAGGAACGCCATGGCGGCGATCGCAGAAGTGGCGACGCTTGTCGGCGAGGTAATCGAGGCGGATGGACAGCTCGTGGCGCAGGTTCTCCGGTTGTACCACCGCATCGACAACCAGATCAGAGGCAAGACGGAGGAGGTCGACGTCTTCGCTGTATTCGAGCCGTTTGGCAGCCACGAAGGCTTCTCGCTCCTCCCCTTTCATCTCCTGGATCGTGTTGTAGTAAACGGCGTTGACGGCCGCCTCGGGACCCATCACTGCGATCTCCGCGGTCGGAAGCGCCAGCGTGGCATCCGGACGAAGTCCCGGGCCGGCAAACGCATACAAACCGGCGCCGTAGGCTTTGCGCACGATCACGCTGATCCGCGCCACCGTGGCTTCCGCGACCGCGGTCAGCATCTTGGCACCGGCCCGGATGATTCCCTGCCGCTCGACCTGCGAGCCGATCATGAAACCCGGAACGTCGGCCAGGAAGATGAGCGGCACGTTGAAGGCGTCGCACAACCAGATGAAGCGAGCTGCCTTGTCTGCCGAGTCGACAAAGAGCACCCCGCCCAAATGCTGGGGGTTCGACGCGACAATGCCGATCGGGCGCCCGTCGATTCGTGCGAAGACGGTGATCAGTTCGCGGGCCCAGAGTTCCTTGATCTCGAAGACGCTCCCCCCGTCGACGAGGGCCCGGATGAACTGTTTCATGTCGTAGACGAGGCGAGGGTCATCCGGGACGATGTTGGCGATATCCTCGCTCATGTCCGGACCAACGGACTCAAACCGGTGCGGGAAAACCTTCGTGTTGTCTGCCACATAGGAGAAATACGCCCGGGCCCAGGAGATAGCCTCCTCGTCGCTCCCGACGAGGGCGTCCCCGCACCCACTCACGGTGCAGTGCATCCGCGCCCCACCCATCTCTTCGAGCGTGGTGGTCTCCCCGACGACCATTTCGGCCATGCGGGGCGAACCAAGGTACATCGAGGCCCGCCCTTCGACCATGACGACGACATCACAGAAAGCCGGGATGTAGGCGCCGCCGGCCGCTGAAGGCCCGAACAGGCAACAGATCTGGGGCACCCGCCCGGACAGACGCACCTGGTTATAGAAGATCCGGCCGGCCCCGCGCCGCCCGGGAAACAAATCGACTTGATCGGTTATGCGGGCGCCGGCCGAGTCGACCAGATAGAAGACCGGCAACATCTCGTCGTAGGCCGACTCGAGAGCGCGCACGATCTTCTCGACGGTTCGCGCCCCCCAGCTCCCGGCCTTCACCGTCGGGTCGTTGGCGATAACCCATACCGGCCGGCGATCGACCATTCCTCGTCCCGTTACGACTCCGTCGGCAGCCAGATCGGGGGTGCCGGCGTTGGCCAGCAGGCCATCTTCGACGAACGAACCCTCATCGCAGAGCAGTTCAACGCGGTCGCGTACGAACAGCTTCCCGTCGGCCGCCGATCGTTCCCGGTACTTCTCCGGGCCCCCGGTTCGGGAGCGGATATCTGCCGACAGGATGCGTTCTCGCCGCCCTTCAGCCACGACCGGCCCGTCTCTCCTTGGCGCGGGTCATGAAATGGATAGGGGTACCGTCGAAATCTATCTCCGCCCGCAGTTTGTTCTCCAGATACCGCACGTAATCTTCTCCGATTTCACCGCCAGAGATGAAGAGGATAATCGTGGGCGGGTTGACTCCAGCCTGAACCGCGTAGAGGATCTTGGGCCGTCGACCCTTCCGAACCGGAGGCGGATGGGCTCCCTGCCACCCCCGAATCAACCGGTTGAGCTGGCCGGTGGGTATGCGCCGGGCCCGGTTCTCGAGGACAACCTGCAGCGCCGGCGGCAACCGGTGCAAACGGGCACCGGTCAAGGCCGAGATGCGAAGCACCGGCGCCCACCCGACAAAACCCAACCGGTCGCCTACCCCGAACGTCGTAACTTCGCGCTGTTCGAGGTCGGGCAGATCCCATTTGTTGAGAAGCAGAATCAATCCGGCCCCCGATTCGGCTGCCTCCTCGGCTATCCGCTGATCCTGCTGGGTCACGCCCTCGGTGGCGTCCACGAGGAGCAGGGCCACGTCTGCTTCATCAAGTGCTTGCCTGGCACGAATGATCGAATAGAAATCCGCGCTGTCCTTGACCTTGGGGTTTCGCCGGATCCCGGCGGTGTCGACGACCCGGTACTGCACGCCCCCGAGCGTGACCTCAACATCGATGGGGTCGCGCGTCGTGCCGGGGGTGGAAGAAACGAGCACTCGCTCTTCCCCGGTCAGCCGGTTGAGCAGGGTCGACTTGCCAACGTTGGGCCGCCCGATGATGGCCAGGGTTGGCATCCGACCCTCGTGGACTTCTTCCGCCTCGGGCAGTGCGTCCACCAGTCGGTCGAGCAGATCTCCGATCCCGCGCCCATGCAGAGCACTGACCGGAACAGGTTCGCCGATGCCCGTCTTCCACAACGAAGGAACCAACAGTTCTCTGGCTGCGTCGTCGACCTTGTTGGCAACGAGAATGACCGTGGCAGACGTGTCGCGCAGGATGTTCGCTACTGCCGCATCATCTTCCGACAACCCGACGGTGCCGTCGACCACCAACAGGACTACGTCGGCTCCCACCAGCGCCGCTTCGGCCTGGGCGGTGATTCCGGACGTCAGCTCCACCCCCGAAGCGAGCTCCCATCCCCCGGTGTCAATCAGAATGAAATCACGACCCGCCCAGTCGGCTCGAAACTCGCGGCGGTCGCGAGTGACACCTGGACGTTCTTGCACGACGGCCTCGCGGCGACCCAGCACGCGGTTGACCAACGTCGACTTCCCGACGTTGGGGCGGCCCAGCACCGCAACCACCGGCAGCCGGCTCATTGGTATCTGATCATCAAGAGAATGTTCACGCCCCCAGCATAAGGAGCTAACACCGGGTAGCGGCCGCAGTATCGAACTGCTTCTACCATGGCGCCATGGCGGACAAAGTGTTACTAGCCGAGCCTCGAGGATTCTGTGCCGGGGTGGAGATGGCCATCAAGGCTCTTACCTGGATGGTGCGCGTTTTCGAACCCCCCGTGTACTGCTACCACCAGATCGTCCACAACCAATGGGTCGTCAAGGCCTTCGAGCAGGTCGGGGTTGTCTTCATCGAAAACATCGAGGAAGTCCCCGAAGGGGCACCGGTCATGCTGTCGGCTCATGGATCTGCACCTGATGTTGTCCTAGGGGCGAGCGACCGCGCCGGAGTCGTCATCGACGCCGTATGTCCTCTGGTCACCAAGGTCCATCATGAAGTGAAAAGGATGGCCGAGCAGGGCTTCGACATCATCTACGTGGGACACGAAGGTCACGACGAGGCGATCGGAACGGTGGCGGTGGCTCCTTCGGCAATCGAACTCGTCCAACCGGAAACCGGCCTGGCCGGATTCGACCCGGCCGACCCGGCCCGTGTGGCCCTGCTCGCGCAGACGACCCTCGGAATCCACGAGTGGCAGGAGGTGCTCGGCGAAGCGGAAGGGCGGTTCCCGGATCTGTGGACGGCTCGCAAGAGCGACCTCTGTTATGCCACGACCAACCGGCAGGAAGCCGTGCAGCAACTCTCAGAGCGAGCCGACCTGATCCTGGTAGTCGGGTCTGAGAACTCGTCAAACACGCAGGCTCTCGTCCGTGTTGCCGAAGAAGCCGGAACTACTGCCTACCGGATCGACGATGCCGGCGACATTCGCGACGAGTGGCTCACCGGCGCCCGGATTATCGGCCTCACGGCCGGGGCGTCGGCGCCGGACCACCTCGTGCAGGAGGTCATCGACCGTATTGGGCCATCGGATGGATTTGAGCTCTTCAGCGTCACCGACGAAGCAGAGTACTTCCCGCTCCCCCGACAGTTGCGAGGTTTCCTCACCGCACTGCAGGCGGCCATTGAGGGCGGCTTCACCGCACGGGTCCCGGGACGTCCCGGACTCCTCGAGAACGACCGAGATTGGACCGCAACGGAAGCGTTGCAGCTCGTTCGTCCCTAGCGGGCGGCGGCGCCCCCGGTAGCCAAACGCATGATGGTGGCGATCACTTCGTCGAGTGTCAGGTCAGAGGTGTCGACTTCCACTGCGTCTGGGGCGGGGCGCAGAGGTGACACCTCCCGGGTCGTGTCACGCCGGTCACGGCGGGCCAACTCCTCGGCGATACCCTCCAACGACCCGGAGTCTTCGCTCAGTTCGCGAGCCCGTCGGGCGGCTCGCACGTCCGGTCGGGCCGTTAAGAATATCTTGACCGGTGCCTCAGGAAAGACCACCGTCCCGATGTCGCGACCCTCGACCACGGCCGCTCCCCCGTGCTCCCGCACCCAGGATTGCTGGCGAGCCACCAGCACCTCACGCACGGCAGGTATGGCGGACACCTGGCTGGCGCTCGACGACAAGGACGGACTGCGAATCGCGTCGTTGACGTCCACGCCGTCCAGCAGCATGGTTCCCTCGCGATAATCGAAGGTGACCGAGCGAACGGTCGCGATCGCCGCCTCCGGATCGTCCAGGTCGACTCCGGTTCGAAGCACCGCCAGTGCTGCCGCCCGGTAGAAGGCCCCCGTGTCGAGATGGGGCAGTCCGAGGCGGTCCGCCACTCCCCGGCTGACCGTCGTCTTGCCTGCGCCGCCGGGACCGTCGATTGCCACCACCAGACCAACCATTGCCCGTCCCTCCTCGTTCCGCCCTTCTGCCAACGATCCACCACCGGGCCACAGCCGGCTCATGTCCTCGAAGAAGCCCGGCCACGTCTTAGCGACGCACCCGGGATCTCGAATGACGAGGTTCGGAAGGATGAGACCGGCCAAAGAGAACGCCATGGCCATGCGGTGATCGTCGTAGGTGTCGATCTGGGCACCGTGCAGAGCCCGGGACCTGACGAGCAGCCAGTCTGAACCCGCTTGGGCATCCGCACCCAACTTACGCAACTCGGTCTCCAGCGCTGCGAGTCGATCCGACTCCTTGATGCGGAGGTTCCCGATATGGGTGATCCGCGTAGGCCCGGAGGCAAAAACAGCCGCTACGGCCACAGCCAGGACTGCGTCCGGCATGTCGGCCATGTTGATTTCGACCCCTCGCAACCCGCCACCAGGACCTTCGAGAGTGATCGCCGAGTCTTCCCAGACAACCCGACAACCCATAGCGACCAGGACGTCGAGAATGCCCAGGTCGGCTTGACGGGAGTCGCGGGTGAATCCGGAAATCCGCACCCGGCCGCCGGTGATGGCAGCCGCGACCAGCGGATACGTAGCCGCCGAAGCGTCCGGCTCGACCGCAAAGGCACACGAGCGGTACCCACCCCTGCGCACCGCCAGGCCCGTAGGGAAATGCTCGACCTGCCCACCAAACGCTCGCATCACCTCGACCGTGCTCTCCACATACGGCCGGGAAACCAGCGCCCCGTCCAGATATTCGAGAGACACGTCCCGGCGGGCGTACGGGGCGGTCAGGGCGACCGCCGACACGAACTGACTGGACCGGCGCGCATCGATTACGGCGTGACCGCCCGCAAGCCCTCCGCCACTAACCAGCACGGGGAGACACCCGCCTTCGCCAAGTGCCTCGACCTGTGCGCCCAGGGCGCGCAATGTATTGACGAGTTCCCCGATCGGACGTTGGCGCATTCGGGTAGTCCCGTCGATGAGTGAGGGACCATCAGCCAGAGTGGCCGCGCCGGTCAGGAACCGGGCGGTGGTTCCCGAAGCCCCGACGTAGATGGGATCGTCGGGAGCCCGCAGGCGTCCGCCGGTCCCTTGCACGGCGACCAGGTCGCCGGTGACGGCGAATGAACCGCCCAGCTGCTTGAGCGCATCCATCATCGCCCTCGTGTCCTCCGCCAGAAGCGCTCCGGTCAACGTGCTCGTGCCATCGGCCAGGGTTGCGCACAGAAGGGCCCGGTTCGTAAGACTCTTCGAGCCCGGTAGTCGAATCGTGCCGTCAACCGGACCCATCGGCTGGATCGTCACGCTCTCTGGAAATCGGTTTGGGGTGCCCATCACCGGCGAGTCTGGCATGCTCTCAGGAGTTCGTGGCCGCCGCGTAGAGAGATCGGACCTCCTCCATCGTGAGAACCCGCCACTCCCCGCTCTTGAGAGTGGGATCCGTGAGCGGGCCGATAGCGGTCCGGAAGAGCCGACGAACCGGGAACCCGATGGCTTCGCACATGCGCCTGACTTCCCGTTTGCGCCCTTCCCCCATGGACATTTCCAGGAGCGAGCGATCCCGCGAGGAGTCGATCAACCGCGCCGAAACGGCCCGGGCGGGCCCGTCGTCCAGTTCAACGCCGGTAACGAGCTGCCGGACCTGTGCCGTCGATGGCATCCCGTCGATCAGGACGGAGTACGTTTTGGTGACTCCATGGCTCGGATGGGTGATCAGATTCGTCAGATCGCCATCGTTCGTGAGCACGAGGAGGCCTTCGGAATCGGCGTCGAGGCGCCCCACCGGGTACACCCGCGGATCCGGCGGGACGACGTCGGTCACCGTCGCCCGCCCTTGCGGATCGGCCGCAGTACTCACCACGCCGACCGGCTTATTGATCAGGTAGTAGACGAGGCCCGGCCGAACCGGGAGCGGCACGCCGTCCACCTCGACGCGTACCTGTTCCCGCTCGATCTTCTGCCCGAGGTGGGCCGGTTCTCCGTCGACGGTGACCCGACCGGCTTTGATCATCTCCTCCGCTCCACGCCGTGACGTGATGCCGGAGTGGGCGATCAACTTCTGCAAACGGGCCGGTTCGGTCACGCGTCGGCCCGGAACGTCTCCTCGAGGGTCTCCACGATGGTGGCAGGCGGGACATGGTCGGCCAGCGGCGGCAGGTCATCCATCGACCGCAGACCCAGCTTCTCGAGGAACAGGCTGGTCGTGCCGTAGATGGTCGGGGTACCCGGCAACGGCAGTCTGCCGATCTCTTCGATGAGGCCACGCCGTTCGAGAGTCCGGATGGCCGAGTCCGAGTCAACGCCCCGAATCTCCGCGATCTGGTTTCGGGACACCGGCTGGCGATACGCAACCACGGCCAGCACCTCGAGAGCGGCATTGGAGAGGCGGCTGGCGGTGGCAGTGGAAGCGAACCTCTCGAGGTAGGGAAAGGTATCCGGGTGGCTGTAGCAGCGCCAGCCCCCTGCGACCTGCCGGAGGGTGACACCACTCTGGCGCCCGGCCAGCTCGCTTGACCAATCTTCCAGTTCCGCCTGCACCGTCTCGACCGGGATCTCCAGGACTTCCGCCAGTTCTTCGACGGGCACGGGCTGTTCCGCGACGAACAAGATGGCTTCCAGAATGCTGCGATTGTTCACGATGCGCTGCTCCACTCACTGGTCAGGTGCTCGGGTGCCTCGCCGCCCGAGCGTCGAACCTCAATGGTGGCCAGCCAGTCACGCTGGCTCACCTCGACCAGTCCCCAACGAGCCAATTCGAGGAGGGCCAGGAAGTAGGCGACAACCTCAACCTTGCGGGTGGTGTGCGCAACCATGTCATCAAAACTTGTCTCCGCCAGGTTTTCGATCTTCGATCGCAGATCCCCGATGGCAGCTTCTACGGAGGGCAGCTCGAGATCGAGATGATCGAGATCCAGCTCCCGGTTCGGGGCTGCCAGAACCCGGACGGCTATGGCGACCAGCCCGAGCCGGTCGACCGGGACGGTCACATCCGGGGGTCGGGGAGAAATTGCCTGGTCCATCCCGACCATCCTCGGCACGAACCGGGTGGCTTCCTGCATCCGGTGGGTCAGTACGGCCGCCACGTCCTTGAACGTCACGCAGGCGAGGAGGCGGGAAAGCAGCCGGTCTCGCTCCTCCATCAGTTCGAGCTCCTCGTCCATATCGACGGAGCCGTCGTCGGGAAGCAGATGGCGCGCTTTGAGCTGCACCAGTGTTGAAGCGATCAGGAGGAATTCGCTCGTGACTTCCAGATCCAGCTCGCGCATATCATCGAGGAACGAGAGGTATTCCGAAACGAGATCAGTCAGGCTGAGCTTGGTGATCTCGACCTGCCTGCGGGTAATCAATTGCAGGAGAAGGTCGAGCGGGCCCTCGAAGACGGCGGTCTTGACTTCATAGGTCATATGGCTGCATTGGTTGCGGTCGATGCATGGTATTGGCTGTGAGGGCCGAAGCGCAGCATTATCTATCGGCGCTCTTCAATGCTTCCCACTCCTCGGCCGGGAAGCCGGCCGGTCGACCATGGTGGTGGTGATGAGTGAATGCAACCACGAGAGGCTCTGCACCCAACCGGGCGAGTTCCTCCGCTCCCTGCGACCCGTGTTCGAGGTAGAGCCGCCAGGCTCCCCGCGTGGGTATCCCGAGCTTGGCCAGCAGACTCGCCAGTGACCTCGCAATAACGCCCAGATTCGACCGGCGTTTGCCCACGTCGTGCAGCAGCGCTGCCCGGACGAGATCCCGCCGACCCTCCCAAGTAGCCGCAACCCTGCGAGCCGCTTCCAACCCGTGCCGCTGGTCCGCAACCGGTTGCTCCCAATAGATGGCTTCTTCTCCGGCACCGTCCAGCCACGACTCCACCTCGCGATGTTCTGCTTCGGTGAGCGGGTCCGCCCCCAGGAAATCAAAGAAACGGGCTATCAGGTGCGACCAGCTACCCAACTCCATCAGCGCAGCCCCATCCACGCAGATACCGTCGATATCGGCACCGACAACCAACGGGTCGCTCCCGGGATGAGGAACAACCCCGCGAACAGGATGAGAAATCCGTACGGCTCGACTTTGGCATAGACGGCCCGGCCCCGATTCCCGAGAAAAAGCGGAAGCATGCGGCTGCCGTCGAGCGGTGGTATCGGAAGCAAATTGAAAACCGCCAAAACCACATTGATGACCCCGAACGCCCACACCAGATCGGCAACGATGCCGGATGTTGCGGGCAGGAGAACCCTTCCGGCGACGAGCGCCAGGGCGAGGTTCGACACCGGACCGGCAAGTGCAGTCAACGCCATGCCCTCGGTGGGACGCTTGAACTGCTGGGGGTTGACGGGTACCGGCCGGGCCCAGCCGAAGACCGGGGAGCCGCTCAGGGCCAGCATGGCCGGCAGCAACACGGATCCAAACGGATCGATGTGCGGAATCGGATTGAGCGTCAGCCGGCCGGCCATCTCCGCGGTCGGGTCACCAAGGCGCCGGGCAACCAGGCCGTGCGACACCTCGTGCAGGATCACCGAAACGATCAATATGACTATGAAGATGACCGGATCCAAGATCCAGTTGCCGGTCAGCGTCAACGGGAGTTATCTCTGTTGGTTCTTGCAGTCAACACAGAGAATCGAGGAAGGTCGGGCCTCCAGCCGGGCGGGCGGTATCGGTTTACCGCATGTGTCGCACGAGCCGTAGGTACCGTCGTCGATCTTGATGAGGGCTTTGTCGACCGAAGTGAGTTGCCCCTTCAGGGACTCGACCAGGCCAAGCACCTCGGTCCGTTCCGCCGTAGCAGCACCGGCGTCGGCGAAGCCGTCGCCGAATTCGAGATCCGGGCGCAAATCACCCGTCTCGGTCGCGCCGAGCTCATCGAGTTGGCGAATGAGCTTCTCGCGCTCGTTCACCAAGGTTGTGCGGACGCCATCAGATTCCATCGCTCTGCTCACCTGCTCCGTGGGTGGGACGTGACGTACACCTCATAGAGATGCTGGGGTGATACCCGGGTGTACACCTGTGTGGTGCTGATGTTAGCGTGACCGAGCATTTCTTGGACGGTTCTCAAGTCGGCGCCTCCCTCGACCATATGGGTGGCGGCCGAATGGCGCAGCACGTGGGGAGACACTTTCGCAGGTTCGATGCCCGCCCGCTGAGCTGCTTTGCGGACGATGCCCCACACACCTTGTCTCGTTAGACGCCCACCCCGGGCGTTGAGGAACACCGCTCCCGCATCGATCCGGTCGCCCTTGAGCGTCATCCGGAAGGGCAGATAGGCGATGATGGCGTCTATCGCGAGACGTCCGACCGGCACCATCCTCTGCCGGTTCCCCTTCCCGGTTACCAGAGCCGTCCGCTCCTCGAGGTCGAGCGCCGCCATATCGAGATTCACCGCCTCGGTAACTCGCACGCCCGTGGCGTACATGAACTCCAGGAGAGCCCGGTCGCGAGCCGCGAGCGGGCTCACTTGGACGGAAGCTGTGATCAGTCGCTCAACCTCGTCGACGGTCAACGCCTTGGGCAGCGCCGCCCCCAGGCGCGGGCTGTCGAGCAGAACCGTCGGGTCTTCGGAAGCGAGCTGTTCGGCGACCAGGAACCGATGGAGGCCACGCATCGTTGCAATCTTTCGAGCGATCGTGGCCGGTTTCAGGGTGGCGGCATGGAGTTGGGCGATGTAGGAGACGGCCCGGCCGGCTGAAGGATCATTGTCGCCCAAGTAGGCCAGGTAATCGCGAAGGTCACGTCGGTACGCCGCCAGGGTATTCGCGGACAAGCCGCGTTCAGCGCTGAGGAATGCGAGGAACTCCTCCACGCCTACCGCCAGCGATGAGGTCATCCGGCAAATGCCGCCAGAGCCTTGGTCGGCTCCTCGAACGGTTGCCCGACGCTGTCGGCCACCGCCCGGTTGACGGTCGCGCTTCCGACCACATTCACCCCGGGCAGCAACTCGGGATGATTGGCGACGGCCGCCCGCACTCCCTCGTCGGCGATGGTGAGCACATACGGGAGGGTGGCGTTCGTAAGGGCATAAGTTGACGTGTGCGGCACCGCGCCGGGAATATTCCCAACGGCGTAGTGGACTACGTCATGCACCACGTACACCGGATGCTCGTGCGTGGTTTCCCGGCTCGTCTCGAAGCACCCACCCTGGTCGATGGCGATATCGACGATTACGGATCCTCGTTTCATAGAACGCACCATCTCTTCGGTAACCAGTTTGGGGGCGCTGGCGCCCGGAACCAGCACCGAGCCGATGACGAGGTCGGCGTCGCGAACTTGCTCCTCGATCGTGAGCTGGTTCGAGGACAGGGTCAGAATCTGGCCACCGTAGAGCAGGTCGAGAGCTCGCAATTTGGCTATGTCGTTGTCGAGCGCAACCACCATCGCCTGGAGTCCCATGGCCATCACTGCGGCATTGGTACCGGCGATGCCTGCGCCGATGACCACAACCTTGGCGGGCATCACGCCCGGCACTCCTCCCAGCAGTACACCCCGGCCCTGATGAGCCTTCTCCAGGTAGTAGGCGCCCGCCTGAGTAGCCATGCGGCCGGCGACTTCCGACATCGGAGCGAGCAAGGGCAAGCTGTGGTCGGGCAATTGCACGGTCTCATAGGCGATACCGACAATTCCTTGTTTCAACAGCCCCTCGGCCAGTTTCGGGTACGCAGCCAGGTGCAGGTAGGTGAAGAGGAGCTGGCCGGGTCGCAACTTGGGAACCTCGACCGCTTGCGGCTCCTTCACCTTCAAAATGAGGTTGGCGCTCGAAAAGACCTCGTCCGCACTCGGCACGATCGAGGCCCCCTGGGTAACGTATTCCTCGTCGTGGATCGTCGATCCTTCACCTGCTTCGGTTTCGATGATCACCTGGTGACCGTGGTCAACCAGTTCGCGAACACCAACCGGGGTAATGGCAACCCGGAACTCGGCCGGCTTTATCTCCTTGGGAACACCAATGATCACGAGCGTTGCTCCTTCGCTATCGCCATGAGACCAATCAGGGTCTTGGCATCCAAAATCTCACCGTCTCGAACCCTACGCAATGCTTCATCGATTGGCATACGCACGACCTCGGCCCGCTCCTCTTCGATTCCTTGCGGACGGGACTCAACGGGTTCAAGGTCTTCTGCGAGATACAACCAGATGCACTCGTCCGTGAACCCCGGAGTTGTGTAGAACGTGTGCAGAAGGGTCAGCCGCTTCGGCCGGTAGCCCACCTCCTCTTCACATTCCCTTCTCGCCGTCGTTTCCGGGTCTTCGCCCGGGATGTCGCATTTCCCCGCCGGGATCTCGAGCAGATCGGAATCGATGGCCACCCTGTGTTGGGAGATCAGCACCACATCTCCGTCGATCACAGGAACAACCGCCACAGCTCCGGGATGGCGAATGATCTCCCGCTTGGCCAAGCGACCATCCGGAGCGACGTAGAAACGCCGAACGATCTCCATAGAACGACGTGGTGGCAATGTGCCGCTCTCCGAGATATCGGAGGTCGCGATTCACCGATGGGGCAGGTCGCCGACCGCAGTCGGTTGGCCGACGCGATCCTCCACCGGTTGCAGCCCTTCCCGGTGCCGCGCCGCGGCGGCCATGAACCCTGCGAACAGCGGATGGGGAGCATCCGGTCGCGACTTGAACTCCGGATGGAACTGGCTGGCCACGAAGAACGGATGCGATGGTATCTCAACGATTTCTACGAGGTTGTCATCGGGGGAGGTCCCCGACAGGCGCATACCGGCAGCTTCGAGATCCTTCCGGTAGCGGTTGTTGACCTCGTATCGATGTCGGTGCCGTTCGTAAATGAGTTCTTTCCCGTAGAGGGTCCTGGCCAGTGATCCCTCCTGCAGCTTGGCCGCATAGATTCCCAGCCTCATGGTTCCGCCCATATCGGAGACGTCTTGCTGACTCTCCATCAGATCGATGACTGGATGCGGGCAGGTTGGATCAAACTCGGCGCTATTCGCCCCGGCCAGACCCAGTTGCGATCGAGAGAACTCGATGACGGCACACTGCAGTCCCAGGCACAACCCCAGGTACGGGATTCCGTTTTCTCGTGCATGTCGGGCCGCAGCAATTTTCCCTTCAATACCGCGAATACCGAACCCTCCGGGCACGACTATCCCATCGAGACCAACCAGATGGTCGGCTGCCAGCAGGCCGTCCATATCGTCGCTGGGGATCCAACGCAGATCGAGTTTCACGTCGTTGTCGAGAGCGCCGTGTCGGAGGCTCTCAACAACGGACAGGTAGGCATCCGGAAGATCTACGTACTTGCCGACCAGGCCGATCGTCACATTCTCCGAAGCGCGTTCGGCGCGTTCGACCATCGCCTCCCAAGTGTCGAGATCGGGCCGTTCTGTTTCCAACTCGAGAATCCTGCATACGACATCGTCGAGTCCACCCCGATGCAGCATCAAGGGCACCGCATAGACGTCCGCTACATCGGTGGCGTTGATCACGGCATCCGCATCGACATCGCAGAACAAGCTGATCTTTCGTACGGCCGCATCGTCGACCGGCCGGTCGGACCTCACCACGATCACATCCGGGTGGATGCCCCGGCTCCGCAGCTCCGCCACCGAGTGCTGGGTAGGTTTGGTCTTCATCTCCTCGCTCGAGGCGATGTAGGGAACCAGGGTCACGTGCAGGTAGACCGTGTTTGACCGGCCAACGTCTTTGCGAATCTGGCGAATGGCCTCGAGAAACGGCAAGCTCTCAATGTCGCCGACCGTTCCGCCGACTTCAGTGATGACGACGTCTACGTCCTCGTGGGCCCCGAGCCGGCGGATCCGTGCTTTGATCTCGTTCGTAACGTGGGGAATGACCTGGACCGTGTCACCCAGGTAGTCACCGCGCCGTTCTTTCTGAATGACAGTTTGATACACGGATCCGGTCGTGACGTTGGAATCACGGCGCAAGTTTTCGCCGGTGAACCGTTCGTAGTGACCCAGATCGAGGTCGGTTTCACCCCCGTCGTCGGTCACGAACACCTCACCATGTTGGAAGGGGTTCATCGTTCCGGGATCAACGTTGATGTATGGGTCGAGCTTCTGATTGACGACTTTCAAGCCGCGAGCTTTGAGGAGTCTGCCAAGAGATGAGGCCGTGATCCCCTTCCCAAGACTGGAGACCACACCACCCGTTACGAACACATACTTCGCCACGGGAGGTCATGGTAGCAGTCAACCCGACGGGCAAGAAGGACTCGCACGCGACGACCGCTGTGAGGAGCCCCGATCGATCAGTTCCTGCTCGCGGACGGCCATCGCGATGAGTTCCTCCGCATGGTTCCGACCCTGCTCGCTGTCGGGCAGTCCGGCCAGCATTCGAGATAGCTCTTCGATGCGCGAGTCCTGGTCGACCGCCGACACTTCCACCGTCGTTCCGGTCCGGGCGATCACGAAGTGGTGATCGGCGAACGCGGCCACCTGGGGCAGGTGGGTGACACACAGGACCTGGCGGTCCCTCGCCAGAGATGCCAGCTTCCGTCCCAACTCGAGCGCAGTCTTGCCACCCACTCCTGCATCGATTTCATCGAACGCCAGGATGGGCGTCTGGCCCGACCCGCCGGCGAGACGCAACGAGAGCACCAACCGGCTGAGTTCTCCACCCGAAGCGACCCGACCGACGGGCCCGGGTTCGAGGCGGCTGTCGGAGGCGAACAACAGACCTACCTTGTCTGCGCCGGTCGCCCCGGGACGGCCGGTTCGACCACGAGTCGGATGATCGGGTCGGGGAGCCCGAGGTCCTGGAGATGGGTGGTCGCCGCCTTGGCGATCCGGTCGGCCGCGGCCGTGCGCGCTGCGAGGAGGCGGCCCCCTGCTTCGGCTACCTCACGTTCGGCCAACTCCAGGTCGGCCTCGAGCCGCTCGGCACCCGCCAGAAGACCCGCAAGCTCCGCCCGGCGGCGGTTGGCCCCTTCGGCGAATTCGAGGACTTCTTCCAGTGTGTCTCCGTATTTCCGGCGAAGATCGCCGAGCTGAGCAAGGCGCTGCTCGGTTGCTTCCGCCTCGGCCGGATCGGTGACGACCGCCTCGAACGCGACGCGGAGATCAGATCCCAATTCGCCCAGAACTGCCAGGGCTGCCGAAGCCTGTTCGGCCAGATCCGCCAGACTGGCGTCGAGACCCGCCGCTCTACCGAGTTGCGAGGCTGCGATCCCGGCCTGGTCGGCCGCATCGTCAATGGCCGAGCGAGCCTCCCCAAGACGGGTCGTCAGCTCTTCTGCATGCCGGGCGCGAGAAGCCGCAATCGCCAATGCTTCGTCTTCTCCAGGGGAGAACCCGGCAGCGCTGATCTCATCGGCCTGGTATCCGACCAGATCCAGTTCGCGTTCCAGGGAGCGACGGTCTCCGCCGAGTCGGTCACGATCGGCCCGAAAACCTGCCAGCCGGTCCCAGGCAAGCCGGTACTCCCCCAGCATCTCTCTGCCTTCCGCCGGCAGAACACGGTCGATCAACGCTTTCACTTCGGCAGGTTTGCTGAGTCCGTGCTTCTCGTGTTGGGCAACCATCTCGACCAATCCGGTCCCCAGCTCCTCGAGTGCGGCAGCCGTGGCCAATCTGCCGTTCAGGTAGGCGCGACTGCGTCCCCGGGCGATAGACCGGGCGATCACGTGCTCGTCGCCCTCTTTCCGGACGAACCTCCCTTCCACCAGAGCCTCGTCGCCGTACGGCCCGACGAGATCCCCGCGAGCCGGGCCTCCCAGGAGCAGACGCAACGCTCCTAACAGCATGGTCTTGCCGGCTCCGGTCTCGCCGGTGAACGCCACCAGACCGGAACCCGGGCGCAGGTGGGCGCGCTCGATGATGCCCAGATTCTCGACTATGAGTTCGTCGAGCAAAACTCAGGTACTCCCGTAGAAACGAAGGTCTTCTCGCAGATGGAACTTCTCCTTGACGCGCGCCCCAAACGACCTCCCGGATATCTCAATGAACCGGATCAAGCCCTTGCCTCTCCGAACGCGGATCTCATCGCCAGGACCCACGGTGCCGAGATCGTAGCCATCCACACTGACACCGGCCGAGCGGTCCTGCACGACGGTGCAGAGAATCTCGGTTGCCGGATGGAGGACCAGGCTCTTGGAGAACAGCGAGTGGGGAGCTACCGGTGACAAAAGGAGGGCCTCGACCTCGGGCGCAACCAACGGGCCACCCGCCGAAAGGTTGTACGCAGTCGACCCGGTCGGGGTCGCGAGGATCAGACCGTCGGCGTGAAAGGTAATGAAACGCTCGGCGTCGAGAGAGACCTCGATCGAGATGAGCCGCTGGCTGAGCACTTTCTCAATGACGACATCGTTGATACCGGTCACGGCTGCCCCCCCGTTGATAACCGCTTCGATGGTCATCCTCGGTGATTCGATCCAAGCACCCGATGCCAGAGCATCAAGGGCATCTTCCAACCCGGCAGGTTCGACGTCGGCCAAGAAGCCTTTCCGTCCAACGTTGATACCGAGCAGGGGGAGATCTGCTTCGAGTGCCGTTCGGGCCGCTCGTAGGACCGTCCCGTCTCCACCGATCGCGACGACGACGTCGCCGACAGCCGGTGGGTCGTCCCCCACCTCGACCACCCGCATACCCCGGGAGCCGGCCAGATCGGAGAGACGCTCGGCGAGCTCGAGTGCCGCGGGCCGAGCGCCGTGCACCACTACCGCAATCGTTTCGACCGTCACAGTCGCACCACCTTGTCGAGATCAACGTCCTGCACCGTTGTAGCTCCTTTCCTGGCCCAGACAAAGAACTCGCGGTTCCCCTTCGCTCCCTTGATGGGCGACACGATCACCCCGACCGTCCCCAAACCTTCTGCAGCGAGGCATTCGATAACTTGCACCAGCACGGCTCTGTGTTTGTCAGGGTCGCGCACGATCCCACCTTTGCCAACCTGTCCCTTCCCAACTTCAAACTGGGGCTTGACCAGGAGCATCACATCGCAGTCTGCGGCGGCGAATCCGGACAGTTTTGACGCGACCGTGCAGATCGAAATGAACGACAGATCGGCGACGATCACATCGAAAGGTCCACCCAGCGCCGTGACGTCGGCGTAGCGAATATTGAGACGTTCCCGGACTACCACCCGTCGGTCATTCCGCAACGACCAGTCGAGTTGACCGTACCCGACATCAACAGCCGTCACGGAAGCTGCGCCTTCCTGCAAGAGGCAGTCGGTGAAGCCGCCGGTGGACGCTCCGGCATCCAGGGCCCGGCGATCTCGAATCACCACGCCAAATCCGTGCAGAGCCCCGGCAAGTTTCTCTCCCCCACGCGACACGTAGCGACCGGGTGAACCCGTTACCCGGATGGAAACGGATCCGTCGACCAGGGTCGACGACTTGGGTGCAGGAACTCCACCAACAACCACGCGACCGGCCTCGACGGCATTCTGGGCTTCGGTCCTGCTGTCGAAGAGGTGCCGACGAACCAGCTCGAGATCGAGGCGGCGTCGGGCGGGTTGCGACATGAGCTAGGTCATCGCGCGGAAGGCCACGGGCGCTCACCCCACCCGGGGCGTATCGGGTTCCTCTGATGCTTCGAGCTGAGCCGCGAGCGTTTCGGCGATCTGATCGGCCGGATCCGGCGCATCCGCCGGATCCATCTCAGCGAGTTCGGCGATTGCTTCTTCGAGTTCCGTAGTATCCATAGTCCTATTATCACCGCAACGCCGACTGGAACCAGTCTTTGATACCAATCCGTGATGCCAATCCCTCGCTGACCCGGCCCGTGATCACCTGGCTGATCATCGCCGCCTGCGCCTATGTCTTCTTCGCTATCCAACCGAGTGGTGAGGACGCGTTCGGCAGTTTCTTGTACGAGTACGCGGCCGTTCCGTGTGAGCTCACCACCTTGTCACCCCTCGATTCCGGCGACGTACAGGCCTGCAACGCTGAGGACGTGGGAACGCCCTTCTACCCGGCGAAGAACCTCCTGGCCAGCACCATCATCTCGATGTTCCTGCATGCCAACCTGGCCCACTTGCTCGGGAACCTCTGGAGCCTCTGGATTTTCGGCAACAACGTGGAGGATGCGTTCGGATCGGGCGGGTATCTGCTCCTCTATCTGGCATCGGGGCTGGCTGCGACTGCGGCTTTCGTCTTGACCAACCCGGGAGAAGTGACTCCTCTGGTTGGGGCGTCCGGCGCGATATCAGGGGTAATGGGCGCCTACCTGGTTCTCTTCCCCCGGGCACGCGTCGTATCGGTCTTCCCGATCTTCTTCTTCATTCCGGTGGCCGTTCCTGCTTCGATCTTCCTCATACTGTGGTTTGCCGGTCAGTTCGCCCTGATCGGCGACGCCACCGGCATTGCCTGGCAAGCACACGTCGGGGGATTCTTGTTTGGGGCAGCAGTGGCCTTCATCCTGCGCGGACCGTTGTTGCGGCGTGTTGCAGCCCATCAACAAAGGCTGACGCGTCAACACTCAGGCCTGCAGAGCTTCGGGTAGTTCAGCGAGAGAGGCAAGGATCAGGTCCGGGCGGTGCTCGTCGGCCAATTCTTCCGCCGTTCGGACGACACCGGTCAACACCAGCACCGAGGTCCAGCCTTCCGCCTGCGCCATCGCCAGATCCGTCTCCAGACGATCACCGACCACCCAAACGGGTCCGGGCTCGAGACGCCGGTGAATCAGCTCGCGGATCGGCGCGTGGGGCTTCCCGGCGATCTCCGGCTGGGTCCCTGAGGCAACCGCAATCGCGGCAACCATCGATCCGGCTCCCGGCCAGAGACCATCCGGAGTCGGGTAGGTGGCGTCGGTATTCGTTGCGACGAACCGCGCACCGCTCCGAACCGCTACCACGGCGTCCCGCAGTTTCTCGTACGAGATGCTGGTGTCCAGGCCGACGATCACCGCCGCCGCAGCCTTCGGATCTTCCGTCTCGATGAAGCCACCGTCCGCCAGAGCCTGTCGTATCCCGGCGCCTCCAACCACGAGGACCGGCCCCGCCCCGGCAGCCAGTAACGACACGGCTGCCTGGGCGGAACCGATGACCTGCCGGGGCTCAGCGTGGTAGCCGGTGAGGCTCCCGATCCGGGCTGCGGTCACCTCAGGGGTCCGGGTTGAGTTATTCGTAACGAAGAGGATCGCGAATCCGGCCGCTTCGAGGTCCATAAGTGCTTGCCCGGCTCCGGGAACCGGTGTCCCGAGCAGATAGACGACACCGTCGAGATCGCAGACAACATTGCCGATTGCCCGCCGCCCGGCTACAACTGGGTCCGTCATGTTCTTCGCACCATTTCGTGGCTCGCTTTTCGACCCGGCCCGGATTCTTGATATTCCGTCGGCGACCTGCCCACCGTATGACGTTATCAACGAGGCCGCCGAGCAACGGTACCGGAATAGCTCAGACCACAACGTGGTCAGATTGCTGCTGGGCGGACCCGGCGATCCTACCTACCGGGAAGCGGCACGCTTGCTCACCCAATGGCGCAGCGAAGGCACGGTCCGCACCGACCCCGGGCGACGCTTCTATCTCTACCACATGCGCTACGTCGACCAGGCCGGCATCGAGCGAACGGCGGCAGGCATCATCGGCGCTTTGCAGCTGTTACCGCTCGGTGAGAAAGTTCTTCCCCACGAGGAGACGATGCCGAAGACCAAGGCAGATCGACTGGCGGTGCTGGCCGCCACCCGGGCCAATCTCGATCTCATCATTGCTCTCACGCCCTCGTCCGAGTTCCCGGATTTCCTGCATGCGCCGGGAGCTCCCAGGTTGTCCTTCGAGATCGAGGGCGTTGAACACAGCCTCTACGACATCGACGATCCCGACGTCATCACTGCGATCTCGTCGGCAGTAGCCGCTCATCCGGTGGCCATCGCCGATGGCCACCACCGTTACACAACCGGCCTGGCCTACCAGTCGGGACAGTCGGGACCCGGCCCCTGGGACGCCATCATGACCTTCCTCGTCCCCGCCCAGGGCAGCGGCCTGACCATCGGACCTACGCATAGGGTCTTTCCCCGTGTGTCTTTCGACCCCACCCGACTGGGGGAACGGTTCACGATCGAAACCAGCGACCCTACCCCACCCGACGTGCCGGGCACGATCGTCCTTGCCGCAGGCACAGGGCACGCTTCCGGCCCGATCACGCTCACGGCCCGGCCCGAAGTGTTGGAAACGTTGCCGGAACCGTGGCGGCTCGCCAGTCCGGCCGTGGCTCGCGAGTTGCTCTACCCGCTCCTCGACGTCGAGGAGAGCCAGGCCGTCTATTTCGCCGACCCGCTCGAGGCTCTCCAAGTCGGAAACGGGCAACCGCAAGGAGCCGTCGCCCTGATGGCGACCGTCCCAGAAGCGGCCATCAGCGCGGCAACCGCAGCCCGTCTGCGTTTCCCTCAGAAGAGCACCTTTTTCGTTCCAAAACCGCGCTCGGGTCTTGTGATGAGGAGCTTCGAAGACGAGTCCTGAGGCGGCCGGGCAACCGACTCACAGACGCGGTGATCGTCCGGGCCAGCACGTTGGCCGTCATGCCAAGGGAGTCGATACTTACCCGCTCGTTGTTACCGTGGAACATCCCCAGGAATTCGTCGAAATCTACTCGTTCGTCGAAGAGCCCGAGGCCGTAGGCGAGGGTGCCCCGCGCCCGGAAAAACCGGGCATCCGTGGTCGCCGGGGTCAGGGTGGGAAGCACGCGGCGCGATCCGGTAAGCCCCTCGATTGCGTCCACGATGGCGGCCCACAGCGGGCCGGTCGGAGCAGTTGCCGATGCCGGGAAGTCGGCGATCGGTTCGATCTCGAGTTGCTCGTAGTCCGGTCCGGTGGCCTTGCGGAAATGGTCATCTACCGTCCGGGCATCCTGACCGGGAAGGGCCCGCACGTCGATCTCGGCCACGGCGGCGTCGGGGATCGTGTTGGTCTTGGTCCCGGCCCGAAGCACGGTAGGCGTCACGGTCAGGTGGGTGCAGGCGTGCACATACCGTGCGAAACCCGGCCGATCACCAGAGAGGGCCTCGATGGCCAGGTCGATCCGGTCGGGGTCGGTGAGGTCTGCAGCCAGGCTCGCGGGTAACTCGAGGCCTTCCACGAACGCGGTCCATTCGGGGCTCATGACGACCGGCGAAGCGGCCTCGACCAGTTTCGTGAGCGCCCGGACAACCGGCACGAGAGCATTCTCCGTTCCATATGGCTGACTGGCGTGCCCGGGAGTGCCGGTGGTTCTCACCCGACGCCAAAATGGGCCTTTCTCCCCCACACACACCGGGTAGGCCGGGCCGGTGCGGGTCCGGATCGGCGGGTAGGCAATCTCGGTCAGCAGATAGTCACAAGCGACCTCGTCCCAATGGTGCTCGGTCAGGTAGTGAGCGCCCCACCGGCCGCCTGCCTCCTCGTCGGCCACAGCCAGAAACGCCAGCCCTCCGGGCGGCGGCGTCGCAACCCCGTCGAGAAAGCCCTTGAAAACGGCAGCCATGGCCGCAGTCAGGTTGAGCATGTCGACGGCTCCCCGACCCCATAGGAACCCGTCGATCTGTTCGCCTCCGAACGGATCGTGACGCCAGCCATCCGGGTTGGCCGGGACCACATCGAGGTGCCCCATCAGCAGGAGTTTTGGCTCTTTCCGATCGGTGGCGGGCAGATCGTAGAGAACCGAGGTCCGTCCCGGGAGCGGCTCGAATTCGCGACCGGATTGCCCGAAATAGTCGCGCAGCGTCGCCACGGAACGTTCCTCGTGGCCACTCTCAGGCGTCCCGTCGTTGACGCAGGCGTTGCGAATCAGTTCCTGGAGGAGTTCGGCAATCTCACCCGTCGTCATCCGGGCGATCTCCTTTGCGGGCGGTGAGAAGAACGGAAATCAGACCCGGCATCGTCGACGTCAACGGAAGGTCGAGCACCCGATCGAGCGGAACCCACGCAGCTTCCGCGGCGTCATCGGCTGCTTCGAGCGTCCCCCCGGTCATCCTGGCTCGATAGTCAACCAACGTGAAGTGCCATTCGGGCGGGTCGCCGGGTCCGATGGCGTCACCAACCCAAACCACTCCCTCGAGTTCGGCCTCGATGCCGGTTTCCTCTCGAAGTTCCCGAACTGCGGCATCCACCATGGACTCTCCGTAATCCACTTTCCCCCCTGGAACAGCCCACAAGCCGGCGTTGGGGCCTCTCCCCCGTTTGACCAGAAGGAGATCATCACCGTTGATCACGGCGATACCCACGCCGGGAATCGGCCTGGGGTTAGTCATCGCGGTGGTGCATGACGATCGTGCGTGCCGAGAATCCTCCGGACTCGAAGAAGTTCTTGACCAGCCGGTGTCCGGGGAGCACGTGAGCATCGAAAAGGCGCAGTCCGCGAGCCCTCAGGTCTTCGAGCAGCGCTTCACGCATCGCCTCACCTACCCCGACTTCGCGGGCGTCCTGTTCTGTGAAAACGAATCTGATCGAACCGATACGCTGGCCCCGGGCCTGAGCCAGCAAAGGTTCGGATCTCCCCAGAATGAACCCGAAGACGACACCGTCGATCAGGCCCAGGTATATGGCGGTGTGCTCATCATGCAGAGCTGCTTGGAGCGCTCCCTCGACCGGTTCCGGCAACCCATCGGCTAGCTCCCACATTCGGTGGTACTCGCCCATCTCATCCGCCAGGAGCAGGTACAGCCGAACCAGTTCGGGAAGATCCGCTGCCGCGGCCCGTCGCGCCTCGACGATCATCGTTCTGCGCCGCCCCTACCGGTCCGCCGTCCGAATCCCCACTTGGTCACCAGCCACATAGCTTCGATCACGATCTTGCCTTTCATCTTCGACTCACCGTAGACCCGGTCGCGAAAGATGATCGGTACCTCAACAATCCGTAGCCCCGCGCGACTGGCCCGCCAGGCCAGTTCAACCTGGAACCCGTAGCCGGACGCCTGGCAGGTGTCCGCGTGGAGCTGAGCTAGACCACCGGCGCGATAAGCCCGGAATCCGGCCGTGACATCGCGTACCGCCAGACCGAGCATGATACGGGCGTAGAAGTTGCCGCCCTGAGAGAGGAGCCGCCGGTGCATCGGCCAGTCGGGGGTCGAGCCACCGGGTACGTACCGGCTGCCGATGGCCAGGTCGGCACTGCCAGACGTAACGACCTCGATCAGGCGCGGGAGATCGTTCGGATCGTGGGAGAAGTCGGCGTCCATCTCGCAAACCACCCGGGCCCCATGCGCCAACGCGTGTCCGAATCCGGCTGCATAGGCAGGCCCGAGTCCTTCCTTTGCCGGGCGGTGGAGCACCGCAACCAGCTCGTATGAGGCGGCCAGTTCGTCGGCCAGGGTCCCGGTTCCGTCCGGGGAACCGTCATCGACGACCAAGACCCGGAAGCCATTCGGCAGAATGGCCTTCACCAGTGCTTCAAGGTTCTCACGCTCGTTGTAGGTGGGTACTACGACCGTGACCTCATCGGCGCGCATCGAGGTATCCGGGCCGCTATACGCAGTCGCGACAGATGAGTTTCCGTTTGTTGGCCAGCTGGCTGGTGCGCTTCACCAGGAAACACGAGGAGCAGACAAACTCGTCGACGCGGGCCGCCTGGGCTCCAATGTTGAGGCCGAGTTCTGCCCGGCGGATCTCTCTCAGCTCCGTCGCCTCGTCGACCAACAACGAATCGGCTGCCTCTTCCGCCAGGAGCTCGAGTTCCTCCGCCTCGAGTTCCTCGAGGGCCTCATCAGCTTCGTCGTCGGCATCGTCATCGTCATCGTCATCGTCCGTGACGTCGGCATCGTCATCGTCTCGACGACCTCCGCTTCGACGTCGTCGACAACGTCGTCCAGGTCGTCGACATCGAGCTCTGTTTCATCAAGCTCGTCTGCATCAGTCTCTTCATCTGCGCCAATGTCCGCGTCGTCGACTCCACCATCGGATTCGTCGAGCACCTTGGGCTTGCGGGCCATGTCTCCTCCGGTTCCAAAAGCGGCGGGAGTATATACCGTCCTCGCGGTTCACTCGTGACTCGCGGCGCTTTCCTAAATCTTTACGTTGATCGCTCCCGTCAGGATCTCGCCCTCCACCCTGCCGGACCCGAAAAACTCTCCGTCCGCCTCGACCGGCCACTCCGGGTCGGTCTCGAGCGTGAATCGGTCTGCCGAGAACCTCTGCACTTTCTTGTCGCGTAGGTGGTCCCCGCTCTTGGCGCGCAACCATAGCCGAGGAATGTCTCGCTTCGAACCGCTGAATACCTGCATGTCGAACAGCCCGTCGGTCACAGTCGCCCGGGGCGCGATATTCCATCCTCCGCCGAAGAACTGGGCGTTGGCGAAGACGACCAACAAGGCGGGCCCTTCGTAGGTTCGCTTCCCCGCGACCAACCTGATCTCCGCCTGCGGGAATCGGGGATAGACGAGCGGAAGCGCAACGTGGTACCGAACGGAGCCGAGCCAGCGTGGGAGCCGCTCGGCCCGTCTCACGAGCGCAGCCAGGACTCCAGCATCGCCAATGTTGATGAAGTGCCGCTCTCCCCAGGCTCCCCGCAGGAGACCGACATCAGACGGGTAGACCTGATCCCCGCTCAAATGACCGGCGGCATCCTCGAGACGTTGCGAGATTCCAAATGTTCGTACGAAGTCGGAGCCCGAACCGGCAGGCAGGACACCGAGCGTTGGCGGATGCTCCCAACGATGTTGCATCAGTGCATCGACCACCAGGTTGATGGTCCCGTCCCCGCCGACGGCAACTACCCGGTCCCGACCGGCCGCCACCGCTTCATCGATGCAGGCTTGTACCTCCGCTTCCCCGTACGGAGCGACAATGTCCGCCTCAATCCGCTGAGCCTCCAGGGCCTTGCGGGTTCGCTGCTCGATCTCTCGTCGCCGGCCCGCGTACGGGTTTGCGATGACGAGCCAGTCGTTCAAACCGAACCTCCCGCTGCGACAACACCTCGGTCGAGCATACGGATCGCGTCGGAGATCTGCTTACGCAGCCCCGGCTCGGCGTCTCGAATCTGTCGCAATAGATCCAGCAGTTGCCGGCAGGTGCGCACGAAGTCACCGGCTGCCAGGTCGTCATCCTCGAGGAGCGATTCGAGATCCTCGCCGTGCGCCCAGGCAAAGGCGAGCTCAGAGAACCCGGGGTGGGGAGAGCGGGTTTCCGGAAGACGTCTTTGGCGTTCCGCCTGGTTCAGAGCAGTGCCACGGTCGACGACCGTACTCCAACGTTCCGCCAGGCGGGCCGTCGGCATCTGCCCATCGGTTTGCTCTGCGCGCGGTTCGTAAACAAAACACGAACCGAGCGAGGCAGTTTCGGCAGGGTCGAGATCGTCGAACACACCGCGCGCCACCGTATCGGCGAGGAGCAGATCGAGTTCGTTGTAGATGAACCGCAGCCGTTCGCCGGCAGGCGTCAACCCCCAACCGTCGACATATCCCCAGTCGGATAGCAGCCCGAGAATGGCGTGAAACTCCTCGACGAGTCCCTCACCCTCGAAGTTGAGCTGGTGGCGGAGGCGGTCCACTTCTCTACCCGCTCGCTCGACGAGACGGGCTGCCTTGACGTGCTTGGCACGCTCCGGGCAGTCGGCTACCGGGTGTTCTGCGACGGGATCGGCTGCGGGCCGCACCATGGGTTCCGCCCTGGTCGATTGGAAGTTCCTTAGCGCGCGGGCAGCGAGCTGCTGGAATCGGGGATCTCGAGGGCGATACGGCTTGGGAAGTGCGAGGGGGCCCAGCCGGGCGGTTCCCGGGCTGAGGTCCACCGAACGGAACTGGGCCACGTTTCCTTGTTCCGAGAGCACCACGACGCGGCGGAGGGTCCGCCCCGCGCCACTGCTTGACGACCACGTATCGACCCGAGCGTTTCCCCCCCGGGATCTCGAGAACCTGACCCGGTTGTAGGGTGCGGATGAAGTCGCCGGCGGCCCGCTTCTGGCCGGCCCCGTCGACCACCTTGAGCAGCCTCAGGTATTCACCCACGTCGCCCTTTTCGCACTGTGCGTCCTTGTGGAGAGCGGCGAGCCGCTCTTCTTTTGGTTCGAGCGACCGGCGCAACGAGGTGACGCTTTTCTTGCGCTGATATTGCCCGTACGAGGCATTCAGTAGCTTCTCCGCCTGTGCCTGCGGATAGTTGGCAACCAGGTTGGCTGCCATGTTGTAGGTCGGCCGGAAGCTGGAACGTAGGGCATGCGAGCCCGCAGAAGCAATGCCGGCTACCCGGTCGAACTGGATGAAGCGCGAATGGAGCACCACTCCGTAACCCTGCGTGTCGATGCCGCGCCTTCCGGCCCGACCCGTGAGCTGGGTGTAGTCACCGGGCCGGAGCACCTCGTGGGTTTCTCCGGTGAAACGCGAGAGGTTTTCCAGCACGACCGTCTTCGCCGGCATGTTGATGCCGAGGGCCAGCGTCTCGGTAGCGAACACCACCCGGATGAGACCGCGCAGGAACAACTCTTCCACCGTCTCCTTGAAGGCGGGGACCAGTCCTGCATGGTGCGCCGCCAGCCCTGATTGCAGAAGTGAGACCCACCGGTCGTACCCGAGGACGGCAAGATCTTCCTCACCCAGGTGACTGGTCCGCTGTTCGGCGTGCAGCCGGATCGCCGCGCGTTCGTCGGTCGTAGTGAGACGAATCCCCGATTCCATGAGGCGTCCGGCGGCGTCTTCGCAGCCGGCCCGGCTGAAAATGAAGTAGATGGCCGGGAGCATGTTCTGGGCCGCCAGCGCTGCCACGACCTCACCCCGGCGCGGGGTGGCGAATCGCCTGCTGCTTCGCTTTCGCGCCAGCATTCTTACGATGTCCGGGTTCGCCTCTGGCCGACCCTTGCGCCGCACCAGCATTGGCTCGATGATCAGGCCGTTGTCCGAAAACCGGTCCTTCAGCGCGTACAGGCTTTCCAGCGGAACCGGACGAGTGTCTTCGATGACCAGCGTGGTTGGTCCGCGTCTGGTGCGTACCCAGTCGGTGAACTCATCGGCGTTAGATACCGTTGCGGATAGACAGACGAGTTGAATATGGGTGGGGGCATGGATGATGACCTCCTCCCAAACAGCGCCGCGGAACCGATCCTGCAAGTAGTGAACCTCGTCGAGGATCACGGTATCGAGATCGTCGAGGGCTTGTGGATCCGAGTAGATCATGTTGCGGAGCACCTCGGTGGTCATGACCACGATGGGGGCGTCTCCGTTGATGGAGTTGTCGCCGGTCAGCAGACCCACCCGCTCGTCGCCATAGGAAGTCCGAAAATCGGCGAATTTCTGGTTCGACAGCGCCTTGATCGGTGTTGTGTAGAAGGCCCGCCGACCACGGGCCAGAGCCAGGTGCACCGCCACCTCTGCTACCAGTGTCTTGCCGGACCCGGTTGGGGCGGCGACCACGACCGACGCTCCACTCTCGATAGCTTCGGCCGCGACCTCCTGAAATGCGTCCGGACGAAACGGCTGGTTCGCAAAGAAGTCCGAGACGCTCATTTCCGCAGGATCACTTTGACCAGCAGGATGGTCAACTCATACAGCAGGTAGAGCGGGACGGAAAGAGCCAGAAGGGTGAGGGGATCTCCGGTCGGGGTGACAACGGCCCCAACCACAACGATGGTCAGCACGGCCCACCGCCGTCCCCGAGCGAGTTGGTCCGATGACACCAACCCGACGGCCGAAGCCGCGAACAAGAACACGGGAAACTCGAACGCGAGTCCGAAAACCAGCAAGAACCGCAGGGCCAGGGAGATATAGCTGCTCACACCGATGATGGGCTCCAGACCGCTCTGGATTCCCAGCAGAAACTCGAGACCTCGCGGCAGGATGATGTATCCAAAAATCACGCCCCCGCTGAACAGAACAGCCAGTGCGATGACAATCGGAATCGTCCACTTGCGTTCCCGAGGTGTGAGGGCCGGGTTGACGAACGCCCAGATCTGATAGAGCAAAACCGGACTGGCCAACAGCGTCCCACCGAAGAGCGCCAGGCGCATGGCAACCGAGAAGCCTTCCGTCACCTGAAATTGAGCGAGGGCATCTGTGTTGTCGATGGCCAGGCGGTACGGGCTCTCGAGGAGATCAAATAGCCAGTCCCGGAAGAAGAAGGCGACGACCGCCCCAACGGTCAGCGCCACGGCGGACTTCACGAGACGCCAGCGAAGTTCGTTGAGATGTTCGAGGATCGGTTGGCGCCGCTCTTCTTCCGTCACTCGCCGGCCTCCGGCAACTCGGGCGGGTCGACCGGCTGGTCGGCGGCCGCTTCGTCGGGTGACGGACCAACCAGGGGGGGCGGACCGATCCACTCAACAGATTTCTTGACCTCGTCCCCGGCCGCCTTCAGCTCACCGCGAGCTTTGTCAAGATCGGTCTTGATCTCTGTGAATGGTTGCTTGAGGTCACCGACCTCTTGGTCCAACCCACGGCGAAACTCACTGGCCGTCCGACGGATCTCTCTGGCCCACGTGCCGGCTTTTCTGGCGAGTTCGGGGAGCCGCTCAGGCCCGAACACGATCAGGGCGATCAGCAGAATCGTGATGAGTTCGGTGAAGCTGATTGAGTCGAACATGACGCGGGCGGCATGCTAGTGCCACACGGTGTGCTGCACTTCGAGACTCTGAGGACCGTGAAGCCGATCGCTCTTTTAGGAAGTGAGCAGCCGGAGGAGATCTTCTTCCCCGTAAAGCCGGCTCGAAAAGGCTTCGATCTCAGCTTCCGTGATCGGGTCCTCGAACGGCGAGGGAGCCACAACCTCGTAGCTGACGCCTGTGGCGAGGAGCACGTTGACCACCCGGGGGTTGGCGGGTCGCCGTTGCACGGCGACACAAGACGGGCATGTGAAAACGTAGACGCCTGACTCCTGGGTGGGATCGAGTTCGAGGGCGAGATCGTCGGGTTCTAGCTCAACGTCTCCGCACCGTTCGCATGTCGTCTTGATGGTGGTCATTCGGTCTTCTCCGCTAACCGTTTCGTACACACGGGTTATCGGCCGGACGGGCGTCGGGCTGAAGGGGCTATTGGGAAATAGTCCTACCGCACTAGTAACGGACCGGGTTCGACAGGGAACCAGGACCAGGCGGGATGCGCTCAACGGCCTTCGTAGCGGGCGAGAATGCGCCTCCGCAGATCGTGGAGAGCGGCTTCCGTTTCTGGCCCTTTAACCAGCCGGGCGTCGGGTCCCAGCCGGAGCAACAGGCGGGCGGCAACGGAAGCGTCCGCTGCTGAGAACTCAATAACCATGGTCGAACCTGAATCCGACAGCACCTCAACCGGGTAGTACTCGGCCACCCATCGGGCCCGGTCCCCGAGTTCGATGGTGGCCCGCACATCGTCCTCAGAGGGCGTATAGCGAACCTCCGGCGGGGGCGGTTCCTGCGGTGGCGTGAAGGTCTCATCGGCGAGGTGCGCCTGCTGGATCCGATCGACGCGGAACACCCTTTCGGCCCCTGCCGTCCGGCAGAAGCCCGACAGGTACCAGTTGCCGAGCGTCGAGAACACCGACCACGGTTCAACCAGTCGCTCCCGGGTTTCGCCCTTGCCGAGCGACGTGTACGTGAGCGAGACGACTCGCCTCTCGCTCACGCTCTGGCGGAGTATCGTGACCAGCTCCGACTCACCCGCCAGGTCGACGACCACAGCCTCGTCGGGATCGATACCGAGAGCAGATGCCAGCTTGCCGACCGCTTTCTCGAGAACTTCGGGTGCCTGCGAGGTGCTCACGAGCGCCGAGCCCGAAGCCAGCAAGCCCAGGGCCTCGGCCGGAGTGAGGCGAAACGGACGGGAGAAGTACTCGGCCATGTCGACGATCACTTCATCGTTCTCAACGTAGGCCACCATGAGATCACCGGGTCCGTACCCGGGCAGGCCGCACACGAACACCAGGTTGAGATCTTCGAGTAGTTCACGTTCGGTGTAGCCAAACCTCCCGCACACGTCGCTCACACTCGCTCCTTGATGGGCGATCACCCACGGAACCATCGACAGGATCCTGGTGAGCCGGCGAGCGGTCCTACTCATCACGATCACCCCTCACCAGATCGAGCAACTGGGTGCGGAGAATCGCTGGACTCATGATTTCGGCATGATCCTCGAAGGCCAGCAGCCAGCCGATGAATGCGGCAGGATTGGCTACGTGTATCCGCGCTTCGAGCCCTCCGTCCGCTAGCTCAGA
Organism: uncultured Actinomycetota bacterium; assembly: GCA_963718995.1. Lineage (GTDB taxonomy): Bacteria > Actinomycetota > Acidimicrobiia > Spongiisociales > UBA4744 > UBA4744. The sequence continues at coordinate 44,759 of CAVRAP010000020.1, read as the reverse complement.
TGCCGGTTCGGCCAACTGACGCCTGGCCCACCAGGCGACCTCAGGATCGAACCGCACGATCGCTTCCAGGTCTTCCTCACCCGCCTGCCACGGCAGAGAAGGGAGAGCCTCGCGAAGTCGGAAGCCCGCCGGCCGGTCGAACGCTCCCGATGAACCCTCCGCCGCGTATTCCGAGCCCCGGTCTATCCGGTACGCCCGCACCTCGCCGCTTTCGGCAGCAACGAGATACCAATGGCCTCGCTGGTGCACAAGACCATACGGGTGGACCTGCCGGGCACGGCTGCGATAGGCGAAGCTCAAGACCCGGCGGTCCGTCACGGCCTGGAAAACCACTGCCAGCGACGCAGCCGACTGGCCGAGGTCGGCTGCCAGCGGCTCCCCTGCTCCGGACATTGCGCCACCGCCCAGCTTCAGTAAGGCCTCGGGTCCTGACGGTTGCCCACCCAGGCGCACTACCTGAGCGGACAGCCATAGCGCAGCGCGTTCTTCATCGGTCAACCCGGGATCGGGGAGCTCGTACTCATCACGCGGAACGACGTATCCAAATTCAACTTCCCACACGTCCGTCGGCCGCAATTCGAGCGGTATGCCCATGTTGCGGAGCAAATCTTTGTCCCGCTCGAACATACGCCGGAACGCTTCGTCGTTTTCCTGGTCGTAGCCGGCAACCGTCGAGCGGATTTCGTCCGCCGAGACCGGCCGTCCGGTTGTTAGCAAGAAGGCCAAGAGGTTGAGCAGGCGTTCGATCACACGTTTCATTGCGAGAACCAGTGTATGGGCGCCGACTTCAGCGGGGAAGGATCATGTATCTGGTGACTGATACCTCATCACTCACAGACTGCTGATCAGCTTCTCGACCCGTTCATCGGTCGCCTTGAAAGGGTCTTTGCACAAGACGGTGCGCTGGGCTTGATCGTTCAGCTTCAAGTGGACCCAGTCGACGGTGAAGTCCCGCTTCTTGGCCTTGGCTGCCTTGATGAATTCGCCCCGCAACCGGGCCCGGGTTGTCTGGGGAGGCCGGACCATGGCGTCATCGATGGCGTCGTCGGTGACCACCCTGTCCACCATGCCTTTGCGTTGCAGCAAGTAGAACAAGCCTCGCTGCCGGTTGACATCGTGATACGAAAGGTCGACCAGTGCAATCTTCGGGTCGGACAGCGACAGGTCCCAGCGGGCCCGGTAGCGTTCGATGAGCTGGTACTTCGCCACCCAGTCGACCTCGCGTTCCAGCGTCATCGGGTCCTTCTCCAAGCCGGTCAACAGGTGCTCCCACATCTCGATGGCGCGCTGCACAGGTGCCGGAAACCCCGGGCTGCGGCTGTATCGAATCGCCCGGTCGAGGTACTCCCATTGGATATCGAGGGCGGACAACTCCCGACCGTTACTCAAGCGAACTTTGCGCCGGCAGGTTGTGTCGTGACTGATTTCTCTGATCGCCCGGATCGGATTCTCGAGGCTCAGGTCCCGAAAGACCACGTCATCTTCGAGCATTTGCAGCAGAGCGGCAACCGTCCCCATCTTCACGTAGGTTGCGTATTCCGACATGTTCGAATCGCCGGCGATGACATGCAAACGGCGATAGCGTTCGGCGTCTGCATGGGGCTCATCCCTGGTGTTGATGATGGGCCGACTTCGCGTGGTCGCCGACGAAACGCCTTCCCAGATGTGCTCGGCCCGTTGCGCAACGCTGTACACGGTCCCACGCGCCGTTTGGAGCAGTTTTCCTGCCCCGATGAAGATCTGACGCGTAACCAGGAACGGGATCAGCGTGTCCACCATTTTCTGGAAGTCACCGTGCCTCCCAACCAGGTAGTTCTCATGGCACCCGTACGAGTTGCCGGCCGAGTCGGTGTTGTTCTTGAAGAGGAAGATTTCCCCGCGTATGCCTTCTTCGGCCAGGCGCTCTTCAGCCGAAACGACCAATTCCTCCAGGATCCGCTCGCCCGCCTTATCGTGGGCGACCACATCGAGCACGTTGTCACATTCGGGCGTGGCGTATTCGGGGTGGCTCCCCACGTCGAGATAGAGACGGGCGCCGTTCTCCAGGAAGACGTTCGAGGAGCGCCCCCAGCTGACCACCCGCCGGAAGAGATAACGGGCCACTTCGTCGGGGCTGAGCCGCCGCTGGCCGCGCAACGTGCAGGTCACACCGTATTCGTTTTCGATACCGAAGATCCGTCGATGCACCACGTCAGGGTACCCCGGCCCGGTTCATCGCCACGGACCTGTGCTAACTACCGGGATGCCTCAGAATGGCGAGGATGGAATCGAGTTTTGTGCTCCTCGCAAAAGTCAGTGATCCGAACCAGGCCATGCTGCTCAGAGCCCGCCTGGATTCGGAAGGGATCGACGCCCGGGTGCGCGGCGAAGCTCTCGGCCCGTACCGCCTCAACATCGGAGCCATGGCGGTGACCGAAATCTGGATCCCGCCCGATCGCATGGACGAAGCCCGCCTCATTCTTCTGGCTGCCGACGTCGACGCCATCGTTGCCGACGTGGACACCATCGGCCCGGGGCTATCGACCTCTCCCCTGCGCTCGTGGATATGGTGGCTGGTGGCGGCGGTGCTGATCGCCGTTTTTGGCTACGCGCGGGTGCTGGGCGCCTAGTTCTGAACCGGGACCGCTCGGTTAGGCGAGCGCGCTGGTGATCTCTTCCTGGGTGAGTCGTCGGAAGGTGCGACGTTCGCCGGTACCGTCGAGGACCGCCGCTTCCCAACCATCGATCTCTCGTTGTTCGACTTGCGCGAAGGCATCGGCCACCATGTGCACCGTCTCGTTCAGAGAACCCGGCGCTTCGTAAAGCTCGGCCAGGGTCGTCGTCAGGATGTCCGCCTGGCCGCCGATGGCACAGAAGCCTCGTTCGTCGTAGAGCGTGCCGTCGTAGGTAACCTTGAAGAGCTTGTTGTCCGCCCCATCTCTCCCGACTTCAGTAACGAGTATCTCGACTTCATACGGCTTGATTTCGTGAGTGAAGATGTTTCCCAGTGTTTGGGAGAATGCGTTGGCGAGCCCTTTCGCAGCGACGTCGGGCCGGCCGTACATGTAACCCTTGAGATCAGCATGCCTGATACCGGCTACCCGGAGAGCTTCGAATTCGTTGTATTTGCCGACACCGGCGAACGCGATCCGATCGTAGATCTCACTGATCTTGTACAGGGTCCGGCTGGGGTTCTCAGCGAGGAGCAGCACCCCGTCAACGTATTCCATCGCAACGATGGACCGGCCGCGGGCAATACCCTTCCTGGCGTACTCCGCACGATCCTTGACCAGCTGCTCCGGCGGAACGTAGAACGGCATGCTCATCGCGTTGCCTCCATCGCCACCGCTGCTATCGAGGCAACTCGTTCCTCAGGGATTTCCCGAAACCCTGCCGCGGTGACCGTCACAACATTCGGGAAGATCCCGCGCTGAACGTCCGGGCCGCCGGTAGCCGTGTCTTCTTCGGCGGCAGCGACCAGGGCCCCCAGAGCGACATCGAGGGCTGCGCCTTCGTCGAGACCTTCCGCAAAGGCACCCCGCAAGTACGATTTGGCGTCCCGGCCGCCTGAGCCGGTTGCCCCGAAGTCGTGCTCCTCGTAACGCCCTCCGACAACGTCGAAGGTGTAGAGGCGTCCTTCCTGGGCGGACTCATCGAAGCCTGCGAAGAGCGGCACGACCACCAAACCCTGGAAGACCATCGGAAGCTGCGCACGGACCATCCGGGCCAGATACGTGGCCTTGCCCTCGAGGCTGAGTCTGGCTCCTTCGAGTTTCTCGTAGTGCTCCAGTTCCGTCTGGAACAGACGCACCATTTCGATCGCCAAGCCGGCCGTTCCCGAAATCGCAACGGCTGAGTAGGCGTCGGCTTGGAAGACTTTCTGAATCCTGCGATGGGCGACCTGGTGACCCTCGGTGGCCTGGCGGTCACCGACCATCACGACCCCGTCTGCATATCGAAGAGCCAGCACCGTGGTGCCTTCCGGAGCTGGAACGGAGCCGATGGTGGCGGCTCCTTTCCATTCCGGGGCAAGATCCAATGATCGAAGGAGGTCGGTGAAGCTGGTACCCGGCGCCGGAGCACCGGCGGGCAATCCGCCGGTGAATCGGTCGACGCTCATTGCCCGCCCTTTTGGACGTAGTTCTTGACGAACTCCTCGGCGTTCTCCTCGAGGACCTCATCTATCTCGTCAAGCAACTCGTCGATCTTTTCGGTCGTCTCGGCAGCCGTCTCGCCAGAGACAGGTTGCACGGCCTCGGACTCAGCTTCAGTTCCCTTCCGCTGGACCTTCTTCCGTTCCTGTTCGGCCATTGCTACCTCCTAGTGCTCGAACCAATTCGGCCGCATCAGCCGCCCGTTCCAGCACGGTATCAACATGTTCTTTCGTCCCCCGCAGCGGTTCCATCATAGGCACCCGCTTCAGCGTATCTTCCCCCACTTCGAACACCAACGAATCCCAGTTGGCCGCGACCAGCGATGGGGAGAACCTCGCAACGCAGCGACCTCGAAAGTACGCCCGGGTGCGTTCGGGCGGCTCGGCAACTGCCGCCTCGATCTCGTCGTCGGTGAAGAGGCGCTGCATCGAACCCCGCCCGGCCAGCCGGTAGTAGAGGCCGCGCTCCGGATCGACATCGTGGTACTGAAGATCCAGGGCCTGCAGCTTCGGATCATCCCACGCCAGGTCGTCCCGCGCCCGGAAGCCTTCCAAAATTCGAAGTTTGGCCGCCCAATCCAACCGGTCCGCGAGAAGGACCGGGTCTCGTCTCGAGGTCGGTCAGGATCCCCTCCCATAAGCTCAAGACGCGTTCATAGATCGGGTTCGGGGCCACCTGTTCCGCATACTTCGTCAGCCATTCCAGGTATTGCCAGGACAGCTCGAGGGCCGTCGCCGACCCACCTTCCGCGAGCGACAGGGGAAGCTGCAAGCCAAGGTCGTGGCTGACCTGCCAGGTGGCGGCCACCGGATCCTCCAGCTCAACCGGATCCGGCAGAGCCCCATCCTCGAGGGCTGCCAGGAACAGCGATGCCGTCCCGAGCTTGACGAACGTCTGGATCTCGGAGAGGTTCGCGTCACCGATGATCACGTGGAGGCGCCGGTATTTCGTCGGGTCTCCGTGCGGTTCGTCGCGGGTGTTGATGATGGGCCTTTTCAGAGTTGTTTCGAGCCCGACTCGTTCCTCGAAGAAGTCCGCCCGTTGGGTCAACTGAAACGGGACGGCCGGGCGACCGTTCTCAGACCCGACTTTTCCTGATCCGGTGTAGAGCTGCCGGCTCACCAGGAAGGTCGTGAAGTATTGAATGACGTCGGCAAACGGCAACTCACGGGAGAGCAAGTAGTTCTCGTGGGTCCCGTACGAATTGCCCTTTCCATCGCTGTTGTTCTTGTACAGACCCATTCGTTGTCCGGGTTCCAGGAGCGCACCCGCTGAGATCCCCGCCCTGGCCATGACCACCTCTCCAGCCTTGTCGTGGAGAGCGGCTTCGAGCGGATCGAAACACTCTGGCGTTGCGTACTCGGGGTGGGCATGATCGACGTACAGCCGGGCACCGTTGGATAGGACCACATTGACGAGAGCGCTGTCGTAGTCGGCGACAACTGCCCCCTCAACCCCGAATCCGCGAGCGTCCCGACCCGGTGACTCTTCCTCGAACGACCACTGCACCCGCGCTCGGGTTCCTGCGTAGGAATTCACTACCAACCCGGAGGCGATCGCCGGATTGAAATCCGCCTGGTTGCGAACCGAGACTGCCGTATTCAGTCTCGATCCCGCAGACTTTGTGGACGGTCACAATCAGAGGTACTGGCCGGTGGAGATAGCTTCGATCGACTTACCTTCAGCTTCACCCTCGATCAGCGTGCGAACGTAGACGATCCGCTCGCCTTTCTTGCCCGAGATCTTCGCCCAGTCGTCCGGATTGGTTGTGTTGGGAAGGTCTTCGTGTTCGGCGAACTCTTGTTTGATGGCTGCCAGCAGATCCGTGACCCGCAACCCGCTCGGCCCTGCCGCGATCTCCCGCTTGATGGCGTCCTTCTTGGCGCGCCGGACGATGTTCTCGATCATGGCACCGCTCGAAAAGTCCTTGAAGAAGAGCACCTCCCGGTCCCCGTTGGCATAGGTGACCTCCAGGAAACGATTCTCGGGTTCCGTCGAGTACATCAACTCGACCGTATTGTCGATCATCTTGGCGACCAACAGATCGCTGATGCCCGCAGCCGCAACCTCGCCTTCGTCGAGCGGTATGTCCGCCTCCGAGATAAATGCCGAAGATCTGCCGGGCAGCATCCGCATCGGGGCGGCTGATCTTGATCTTCACGTCCAGCCTGCCAGGACGGAGGATGGCCGGGTCGATGAGGTCCTCCCGGTTGGATGCACCGATCACGATCACGTTCTTGAGGCTCTCGACACCGTCGAGTTCAGAAAGCAACTGCGGGACGATGGTCGACTCGACATCCGATGAAATACCGGTCCCCCGGGTCCGAAACAGGGAGTCCATCTCATCGAAGAACACGATGACGGGCACCCCTTCGTCGGATTTCTCTTTGGCCCGCTGGAAGATCAAGCGGATCTGGCGTTCGGTCTCGCCAACGTACTTGTTGAGCAACTCCGGTCCCTTGATATTCAGGAAGTACGACTTGGCGTCATCACTGCCCATCCGGTTGGCGACCGCCTTCGCCAGGCTGTTGGCAACGGCCTTGGCAATGAGCGTTTTGCCGCACCCGGGGGGCCCGTAGAGGAGCACCCCCTTGGGGGCTTCCAGCCCGTAGCGATCAAATCTTTCCTTGTGCACATAGGGCAACTCAACGGCGTCGCGAATGGTCTCGATCTGACCTCGCAAACCGCCCACCTGCTCGTAGGTGACGTCCGGCACTTCTTCCAGGACCAGTTCCTCGACTTCTGGTCTGTTGATTCTCTCCAGCACCAGGCCGGATCGCGAGTCGATCCGTACGTGATCGCCGGCCCGAAGCGGCTGTCCGGCCATCGAGTCGGCCAATTCGACCACCCGCTCCTCGTCGGCGTGGGCCAACACGAGCAGGCGCCCGTCGCCCAGGTTTTCCTTGACGGCTGCCACTTCACCGGTCGGCTCGAAATCGCGCACATCGATGAGGTTCATGGATTCGTTGAGCAGGACTTCCTGGCCGACCTGGAGTTGCTTCACTTCGATGTTCGGCTGGGCATTGACCCGGAGCTTTCGGCCGCCCATCATGACATCGACGGTCCCATCCTCGTTGATACCCAGGATGGCCCCGAAAGCGTTCGGGGGTGCGGACAGCTTCTCGACCTCTTCCCGGAGCACGGCCAATTGCTGCCGGGCTTCCTCGAGCACGGCCGACAACTTGTCGTTCTGAGCTATGGCCTGCGCCAGACGGCCTTTTGTCTCGGTAAGCCGTTCCTCCAGCATGCGCATCCTGGTCGGAGCGTCCTGAAGACGACGGCGCAAGACGACCAGTTCTTCCTGCAGCGAGCGCGCGGTTGCCCGTAGCGCCGATATCTCTTCTGCTTGTCTCGGGTCTTCGGTCCCTGGGTTCATTACTCACCTCGACGTCAGTCCTTTTCAGTATACGAAGAGCGCGAGACTTCTCCCGAGTCTTCAAGGCTGCCGGAAATCGCGTGCATAATCACCCTGTCGCTAAGATCCAGCGTCGCGCTCACAACCATTGGCTACCAGGAGCAGACCATGAAGGTATGGATCGATCAGGACCTCTGCACAGGAGATGGGCTCTGCGAGGAAATCGCGCCCGACGTCTTTGTGCTGCTCGACGACGGCTTGGCCTACGTGCGTGAAGGGGCCAAGATCTTCGCCGCCTCAGAAGGAAACGAGGAGGGGTCTGCCGGAGTGGCGGTCGTTCCCGCCGGTCAAGAGGACTTGACGATTGAGTCCGCCGAGGAATGCCCGGGAGAATGCATCTTCATCGAACCGTAAGTCCGGCTTCGATCATTATGTCTCCGCAGTCAGGATCTTCCCGCGCCACGGTTATGAAACCGGTATGTCCGACCATGCGGTGGTCCGGTCGGACCGAGCGGCCGTCGACGTTCCAGGTCCGCAAGAAGGTTTCGAAAGATGCCAGCTCAATGAAGGATCCGCTCGCCCGGAGGGTTTCAACGGTCTGCTGCATTTGAGGGACGGTCGGCACGTAGGAGCAGAAGACTCCCCCGCCTTGCAGCGACTCGACGGCGGCATCCACCACGTCCCACGGCTGCGGAAGATCCAAGACGATTCGGTCCGGTTGGACGTCGGCCACCATGTCCTCCACGTCACCGATGCGCAGTTCCAGATTGCCCGGCAGTTCTCCGAAGAAGCGGGCAATAGCGTTCTGAGCGTGCTCGGCGTGATCCTCGCGACGTTCGATGCTTACGACCCGCCCGCCGGGACCAACCGCTCTCACCAGAGCCATCGTCAAGGCGCCAGAACCGGTGCCGGCTTCGAGGACCAGCGATCCGGGTGCGATGTCGGCGTAGACGAGGATCGGTCCGATGTCTTTTGGGTAGACGACCTGCGCACCTCGTTTCATCTTCAGGACGTAGTCGAAGAAGCGGGGGCGCAGCGCCACGAGCCGACTCCCCTTCTCCGATTGGACCGAGCTGCCCTCGGGAACGCCGATGATGTCGGCATGAGGCAATTTCCCCAGATGCGAATGGAACTCGCCACCCTCAGTGAGACGGATGAGGTAGTACCGGCCCTTGGCATCGATGAGCAGGCAATCGTCGCCGGGGGCCATAAGCCTGGTCATGATTCACCCTCGGGCCGTGGCCTGGTTGCCCGCTCCCGCACCCGGCAAAAGGCACACACCTCACCGGTGGTTGGGCTGCCACACGAACGACAGGAAACCAGGTTTGCTTTGTCCCCTTCGTCGAAGTGGGCGGCGCCTCGCTCGAGAAACCCGAAGAGGAACTTCTGTTTGACGCCTGGGGATGTGCCCTCGAGCAGGTTCATCCGTTCTTTTAAACGATTCACCGTGTTCCCGGCGACCATCGGGCACTCCTCGACCTCATATTCGATGCCCCGCAGCACGGCATATGCTGCCGTTTCGCGCTCTGCCACCCGAATCAACGGCTTGACCTTGCGCGCCAGGCCGGGGACTGCAGGCAACACCGGGGCCTGACGGCCCAGATACTCCGTATTCCAATTCAGGACGTTGCCCAGAAGGGTCGCAGCCTCGTCATCGAGGTTGTGCCCCATGACCAGAACATCAGAGTCACCGGCCGCTTCGTTGAGAAGGTAGCGCTTGGACAATCCGCACACCGAGCAGGCATTCCGGCCCTGCGTCGATGCCGCCTGCGGTATGGAAAAGCCGTATTCGAGCGGCACGTCGACCACCCGCAGCGCCAGGCCCCGGTCCGTCGCGAACTTCTCCGTCAACAGCAGACTTTCGGAGCTGTACTCACCGATGCCCAGATGCAGGTACACCCCGTCGACCGAATAGCCAAGGACGGTCAGAATATCCCACAATGCCAGGCTGTCCTTTCCGCCGGATACCCCCAGCAACAACCGATCGTCCGGCCCGAACATCTCGAAGTCATGAATCGTGCGGGCCACCTGGCGCTGCACGTGATCGATGAAATGATCCGGACAGAAAGCGGCGTTGTGGCGCCGTACCTCAACGGCCGCGCGCTGTTTACAGACTCTGCAATTCATCGCTCAGGCCCCGCCGGAGATCACCGGGCGTAGCTCGATCGTGTCGTCCGCTTCTACCTTGTCGCTGCGGGTGAGTAGTTCGTTCCCCCGGATCACCAACACAGACTCGGGCACGATCTCCAGGTGATCCAGTAGCTCACGGACAAGTTTCGGGCCCTCCACGCTGACTTCTCGTTTGGGATGCCGAAGTATGACCTTCAAGAGAACAGCAGCGCTCCAAAGCTGATCACCAGGGTGAGCACCATGGAGACGACGACCAACCAGACGACGATCCTCACAAAATTTTTGTTGCGCATGTGTCCATACTTTAAGTCGCCTATCCTCATTTGCATGAACCTGCTGCAACGCGGCCTGACGAACAGCTTCCGTGGATTACGGACCGGTGATGCAAACCTCTTTGCGCTCGGCGCTGCCATGCTGCTCATTGTCTGGTGGCGTTCGTCGAAACCCACGGCAGCTCGCGTTTACAGGAAGAAGCTTCGACCGGGAGACGCAGTGACGATCCGGCTGACGAAACGCGGAGTTACCGACGCCTGATCGGTCCGATCAAGCCTTGAAGACCTCGATGATGGCTGCGCCCTTCTTGCCGCGCCGGCGGCCGAGGAGGAAAGCCACCAGAATGATGGCGACTACCGCGACCGCAACCACAACGGCTTTGTCCTGGGCGCTCTCTTTGGTTTCGACAAGCGCCTGCTCGATCTGGCGAGCCTTTGCTTCGATGTCAGCTCGTTCCACCATCAGCGAGTTGCCCTCCAAACGATAAGTCCGGCCACCCCGGCCGAGACGAGAGCCGACGAGAACAAAGCGAGCGCAGTCCACAAACCACCCTCGGGAAACACTTCGATCAGCAACCGCATCCCGGCCGTCGCCAGCAGGATGACCCCGATGGCCACCAGGACCCCGGCCCCAACGCTCATTCCCGCTACTTTTCCGAGCCGCTTGGCCGGTTCAAGGGTCTCCTGGCGGAGGTACTCCTTGGATAGTTCAACGAGTTCGCCGGCCAGCTGGGGTATTTCGCTTATGTTGCTCATGTTTGGTTCTCTCGGTCTGGACTCCGTGAGGCTACCACCACAGGATCGTCGATCATGATCGGCACCCTCCGGGGTTAGGGTATTGGCGCCATGGCACAACGCGGTAAGCATCGAGAAGTCGGCTTGGGGGACGATTTCACCGCCGTGTGGGTCGGCCAGACCATCTCGCTCTTCGGCGACTACATCGCCTACCTGACCATTCCGCTGTTCTTGAACGAGCTCAGCAAGCGGGCGTTCGACTTCGGATTGATCGCGGCCGCCGAAAACATCCCTACCTTGTTGTTCGGATTTCTCGGCGGCGTACTCCTCGACCGGTTTCGACTCAGGCCGATCCTGGTCGTCGGTGATCTCCTGCGCGCCGCGGCGTTCATCGTTCTCGCGATCCTGTCGACGAACGCGGACTTCCAGGTCTGGATGCTGCTCCCGTTTTCCTTTCTCGTCGGAAGCCTGGCGGCATCGTTCAACGCCGGTTTGCAGTCGTTTGTGCCCGCGGTTGTGGCTCCAAGATTGCTCGCCTCCGCCAACAGCCGCCTCTCACTCTCCCAGCAATTGGCGTTCTTGCTGGGACCGCTCACCGGCGGTCTCATCGTGGCGTCGCTCGGATTCGCCGCCGCCTTCACCTTCAACGCCATCACCTTTGTTGTTTCGGCTACATCGTTCTTGTTTGTCCGCTCCCCGGTCGACCGCAACCTCCCGCCCGAGGGGAGCCTCGTTGCAGAAGTGGTCGAGGGATGGCTCTACCTCTGGCAAGACACCCGGATCAGATTGACCACCTTGGCCGGTTCGTTGGGTAACTTCGTGACCGGGTTCATCGAGGCCGCCCTGGTATTGATCGGTGCCAAGATTCTGGGAACCGACGATCCTGCCCAGTTGGGCCTTTTCGTGGTTGGCATGGGTGCCGGAGGTTTGCTCGGAGCTTTCACGGCCGCCTACGTGATCCGGGTCATCGGGATCGGGCGAGCGTTCATCGCCGGATTGACTCTGTTCGGCACGGGACTCTTCTCGATGACGTTCGCAACGGGTTTGGCCATGGTGGCTGCCGTCCTGGTTGGAGCGTTCATGGGACTGGTTTGGGTGAACGTTTCCATGACGACCATGCGTCAGTTGTATACACCGGCGCATCTGCTCGGTCGGGTGACGGCCACGGCCCGGGCCATTGCGTGGGGAACGCTGCCGTTCGGCGCCCTGTTCGGCACAGCCATGGCCGACCAAATCGGCCTCCTGACCATTGTCCGAGTCGGACCTGTACTGATCGTTGCGTTTGCCCTATTCCTGATCTCAACGACGGTGTGGCATGCGGAAGCCGTGCAGGGCCACCACCAGGACAAGCCAAGCGACGCGGTGACGGGGTCTGTTGACGGGTAGCGTTGACGGAAACGGAGGTGCATTCCTTGGCCACCCATTCCGTCGTCAACCAGCCGCCCCCACTGATCGATTACAACCCCTACCTTGGAGACCAAACACTGCAAAGCGCCCTCCAGCGCGAGGGCGGATCCTGGGCACATGATGATCTTGTTTCTTTTGGTGCCGTAGCCGGATCGGCTGAAGTGATCGAATGGGGTTTCCTCGCCAACGCCAACGTGCCGCGTCTCGTCACACACGATCCCTACGGCCACCGGATCGATCGCGTCGAATTCCACCCGGCCTGGCATGCACTGATGGATCTGTCCGTCGCCCAGGGTCTGCATTCCTTGCCTTGGGAGGGTCGCAGCGGAGGCGGCTATGCGGCCCGGGCGGCCGGCTTCTTCGTCATGAGCCAGATCGAGCAGGGACACGGCTGTCCTATCTCGATGACCACATCGGTGATTCCCAGCCTCCGCTTGCAGCCCGACCTCGCCGCAGAATGGGAACCGGACGTCCTCTCACGCACGTATGACCCGACGTTCGCTCCGCGGGCGAGCAAGTCGGGGGTTTTACTCGGTATGGCTCTGACCGAAAAGCAGGGCGGCTCCGATGTGAGAGCGAACCTGTCAACCGCACTGCCGATCAACGGCGGAGGGCCGGGAGGCGAATATGCGCTGACCGGACACAAATGGTTCTGTTCGGCTCCCATGAGCGACGCGTTCCTCGTCCTGGCCCAGGCCCCGGGTGGCCTCTCGTGCTTCCTCCTCCCCCGCTGGACCCCCGCCAACGAACCGAACCCCATCTCCATCGTGCGGCTGAAAGACAAGCTCGGCAATCGCTCCAACGCCTCGAGCGAGATTGAGTTCGAGCGAGCCTGGGCTCGTATGGTCGGTGAGGAGGGACGCGGCGTTCGCACCATCATCGAGATGATCAACCATACGCGGCTCGATTGCGTGATCGGATCGGCCGCCATCATGCGCCAGGCGGTCACCCAGGCCGTGCACCACAGCCGCCATCGCAGCGCGTTCGGGGCCTTACTGATGCATCAACCGCTGATGCAAAACGTGCTGGCCGACCTCGTGGTCGAATCGGAAGCGGCCACGCTCCTGATGATGCGACTGGCCGGATCTTTCGACCGGAGAGCGGACCCGTTCGAGGCGTCGTTCTTGCGGTTGGCCACCTCCCTGGGGAAGTACTGGGTGTGCAAACGAACGCCGATGCTGGCGGGCGAAGCCCTGGAATGCCTGGGCGGGAACGGATATGTGGAGGAATCGAACCTGCCCCGCCTCTATCGCGAAAGCCCCGTCAACTCGGTGTGGGAAGGTTCCGGGAATGTCATCGCCCTCGACGTGGTCCGGGCGCTCAATAGGGCGCCCGATTCCCTCGAAGCCGTGCTGGCCGAGATTGAACAGGCGGCCGGAGCCGACGACCGACTCGACGCCGCCATCAATCATCTCAAGGATGCCGTTGGGGATCTCACCCACGTGGAGTCACAAGCCCGGCGACTGGTAGAAGCGCTTGCCCTGACATTGCAGGGTTCCCTGGTGGTGCGGTACGGATCGCCGGCAACCGCCGACGCTTTCCTGGCCTCGCGGTTCGGTTCAGGATGGGGTCGGGCGTTCGGGACGCTCCCGGTTGGCCTCGACCTGGAGAGCATCATCCGCCTCGGCGAGGTCGGGTGAACGGACTTCCCAGCTCGGGCGGCGTCGCCACCAGTGCAGCTTGGGCAACGGCCGGAGCACGTCGGTAAGGGGGACCCGGCGGTACCGGCCGCGGCCGAACCCGGCACCGCCGAGGATGAGCAGAGGAATGGAGAAGACGACGATGTTCACCACCCGGGTTCTCGCCGCGCGGACACACTGTTCCTGGATCCATGGCGTCCGAGCCTCGTCACTGAACTCACGACTGGCCAGGATCGAGGAGGGGGTGCCGCACGCGACGTAGACCTTGGTCACCTCTGCCCGAGAACGGACCCACCCGGTCTGGTACTGAAGCGGCCAGAAGAGGAATAGCATTCCGAGCCCGAGGCCGGCCAGGATCACGGCAATGCCGCCACGTCGATACACGGGATAGACGTTACTGCGGACTCACGATTCAGTGGGATCGACCGGTGGGTCCCAGGCGCCGGTACGCAGGTACTCATCGATGGAAGCTGCGGCGACCCGTCCGGCTCCCATTGCCAGAATGACGGTCGCTCCGCCCGTCACAATGTCGCCTCCGGCGAAGACGCCCCGCTTACCGGTACGGCCCGTGCGTTCGTCGGTCACAACCGTCCCCCACCGGGTCTGACGGAGGTCCGGCGTTGTCTTGGCCAGGAGTGGATTCGGGCTGTTTCCGATCGCGACGACCGCCACATCGACATGCTCTACCCACTCGCTTCCCGGGACCGGGACAGGTCGCCGCCGGCCGCCTTCATCCGGTTCGCCGAGCTCCATGCGTTGTAGGCGCACCGTTTCGAGAAAGCCGTCCGGGTTTCCGGCGAACTCTGTCGGGGTCGCCAGCATCTGGAAACGCACCCCCTCCTGGCGGGCATGATGGACCTCTTCCCGCCGGGCCGGCATCTCTTCATCCGACCGTCGGTAGATGATCGAGGCCTGTGCGGCTCCCAATCGGACCGCAGTTCGTACCGCGTCCATGGCGGTGTTTCCGCCGCCGAACACAGCCACGGATCGGTCCCGCAGATCGAGCAACGGCGTATCGGAATCCGCCCGGTAGGCCTTCATGAGGTTCACGCGCGTGAGAAATTCGTTGGCGGAATACACCCCGATGAGATTCTCGCCCGGGATCTGTGGGAATCGCGGGCAGACCCGCCCCGACCCCGAGGAACACAGCGTCGTAGCCCTCCTCACCGAGGAGGTCGTCGATTGAATCGATCATGCCGATGACGGCGTTCGTCACGAATTCGACTCCCATTGCTTCGAGTTGCGCGATCTCGGCGCGGACGATCTCCTTCGGGAGTCGGAACTCCGGGATGCCGTAGACGAGCACACCCCCCAGCTCGTGCAGGGCCTCAAAAACGGTCACGTCGTGCCCGAGCCTGGCCAGATCCGTCGCACAGGCCAGACCAGACGGTCCGCTCCCCACGACCGCGACCCTCTTATCCGTTCGTTCGGCGGGCGTTACGACGGTCATCAACTCGTTGTCTCGTTCGAAATCTGCGACGAAACGCTCGAGCGCACCGATGGCGATGGCCTTGTCCTTTCGGGCCAGGACGCACGCGCCTTCACACTGGTTTTCTTGCGGACAGACCCTTCCGCAGATGGCCGGAAGTGAGTTGTCCTGCTTGATTACTTTGGCGGCCTCGTCGAATTCCCCGTTCGCCACCAGATCGATGAAGTCGGTGATCCGGATCCCAACCGGGCAACCATCGATGCAGACAGGTCGTCTGCACATGAGGCAGCGACTGGCTTCCGCCATCGCGAGGTCGGGGGTCAAGCCGAGGTTGACCTCGGTGAACGTCTGGCTCCGTTCGTCCGGAGGCCTGCTCGGGCATGGCGACTCTGGTCATCGCCATCCGTTCCTTGCGGGTCAACTCGTTCACGACGGCACCCCGGTCCGGTCGGGCCGGCTCTCGCCCCATTCCTCCAGGCGTCGTTTCTCGAAGTCCCGGTAGGCCCGATTGCGCCTCGTGACGAGGTCGAAATCGACGAGGTGAGCGTCGAATTCCGGCCCGTCGACACACGCGAATCTGGTTTCACCGCCGACCTCGACCCGGCAGCCACCACACATACCGGTCCCGTCGACCATGATCGGGTTGAGGCTGACCACCGTCTCGATGCCGTGCGGTCTCGTGAGCTCCGCCACAGCCTTCATCATCGGAATGGGCCCGATCGCGAGGACGAGATCGATCGGCGGTCCCGAGTCGATCAGATCGGCCAGCCGGCCGGTCACGAAACCGTGGTACCCGTAGGAGCCGTCGTCGGTGGTTGGATACACCTCGTCGACTGCCTGCCGCATTTCGTCTTCCAGGATGACGTACTCACGGGTGCGACCCCCGATGATCGCGACCACCCGATTCCCTGCTTCCTTGAGAGCTGCCGCCGTCGGGTAGGCGATAGCCGTCCCTACCCCACCCCCGATGGCGACGACATTGCCGTACATTCTGATCTCTGAAGGCATCCCGAGAGGACCGGCCACGTCGGGGATGTGGTCACCGGCGACGGCTTGATTCAGCTGGTGTGTGGTTTTGCCGACGCCCTGGCAGATGAGGGCAATCCATCCATCGCCCGGGTCGGCGTCGGCGATGGTGAGCGGAATCCGCTCGCCGTCGAACGGAAGCACGGACAATGACGAACTGGCCCGGCCTGCGACGCCGTGCGATCTTCGGTGCTCTGACCTTGAGATACCGGACGTCGGGTGCCAGATTCTTGGCTTCGAGAACCTCGAACAACCCTCCGCCGCCGGTCGCATGCATCCGTCCAGTCTCCCTTGATCCGAGGTCTCAGAGCAGGGACTTTGTGCCTATGTGCAGGGGTCGCCGGACCTGATCGAGCCGGGCGTTCAGATATCAGGCAGACGCTTGCCAGGGATCGATCGGACCCTCGGCCCACTCCTCGCCGGCCTCGTCACCTACCGTGGCGTCGTCGGGTACTACACCGCTTGGTGCGTTCGGGTCCATCAGCGAGCCGACCATGTCGTACCACAGTGATCCGGTCGCGCAATCAGGACAGAGAAAGACGCGTCGTCCCCTGGTGATGATGGCCGGCTTCTTCCTGCACCTGGTGCATTGGAAGGTGAACACTGCTCTCGGTCTCCTCACATACGTTGGCTTCACTTTCCTTATCGGCGGTGAGGGTGTGAATCTGAAACCCGACTTTGGACCATGGTTCCCGATTCGGGTCGCTGCACCATCAACACGTGGAGCCATTAGGATGTGACGACTTGGGGGACATCATCGGCGAATTCGAAGCTCGTATTCAGAATCAGGGAGACTCGGCCCGGGGTCTGCCGATCCACATCCAGATTGAGCGTGGACGCATCCGGATCTGGGCGGGAGCGAACCGGCTCGGCTCCTGGCCCCTCGAGGAGGTGCAGATCGAGCGCCTCTCACCGTTCCGATTCCGGGTCGTGGTGGAAGGTGACCCGATGGTGGTCACTCCGGAAGACCCAACTGGATTTGCGGAAGCCACCAACGCTCTGATTGACCTCCGGCCTCCCCGCTTTGGCCTGGCCGACCGCATCCGTAGCTCTCGCAACGGATAGTTGCTCAGTTCACGACCGCAGCGAAAAGGACACCTACGCCGTAGGCAAGACTTCCGCCCCCGGCCGCCACCAACAGGTTCTCGAGAGCGGCCCGCAGCGGATCCCCTCGTGTTGCCCAGGTCTTGACGGCACCCACCAGCAACAGCCCGAGGACCGCTCCGATGGTGGCAATCCAGAGCCCGGTCGTTGGGAGAGACACAAAGGCAAACGGGAGCACCGAGGGCAGGGATCCCGCCAGGAACAACCCGCCGGACATGAACATCGCCCGAGTAGGGCGATCTCCGCTCCGTGGCGACGACACCAAATTCCAGGGCGCTCATAACCTTGAGCAGAGCTTCATCGTCTTCTCCGAAATGAACCACCACCTCATCGCGAAGCGGACCTTGCAGGCCAATGTCCTCCAGCAGGTCGCCCAACTCATGCAGTTCGTCTTCGCGAAAATCGCGAATATGCTCCTTCTCGAGGGCGAGTTCGCCCTCGAACACCTCTTCCTGGGTCTTCGTGGCTATGTACTCTCCCGACGCCATGGAGATCGCCCCGGCGATGGCTCCGGCTACTCCCGTGAGCAGGACGTTGCGAGTGGTCATCCCGCCGCCGACGACCCCGGCCACGAGGAGAAACATCGACACCAACCCATCGTTGACACCCAGAATGATGTCTCGCAGGTACTGACGGTTGCTGCCCAAGTGCTGGGTATAGGAAGGGCTTTTCTTGTAGGCCGGGTCCGGGCTCATAAGCCGGAAGTGTAGAGAAGTTCTCGCATCCAGCCGGAAACCGCCGGGTGATGCCAACCATCGACAGCGGCGACCGGGTAGGTTTCAGAGAGTGCGAGACGAGATCTTCCTGCTTTTAGGTGGAGCAGGCCTGGTAGGAACCCAGGTTGCCCGCCGGATCATCGGCGATCTGGCACCCCGCCGGGTTGTCATCGGATCGTTGGATCAGGGCGGTGCCGAACGGGCGGTTGCCGACCTCCGGAGTGTGTTCCCCGATTCACCCACAGAAATCGTCGGCGAGTGGGGAGACATGTTCCTCCGGGAGGACTTCTCACGGCGCCATCGCAATGACCTCCTCGAAGACGCAGAGGCGCGAGAAGGGATCTTCGCCGATCTGCTTGGACCCCTCGACGACGCCTACGAGCGGTCCAGTCTGGCCCGACTGATCCTCCGCCACCGCCCCGATGTCATCATCGACTGCATCAACACTGCGACAGCCATCAGCTACCAGGACGTGTACACCACGTCCATCGTCGCCAAGCAAACGATCAGCGAGATTCCAGCCGGCGACCATTCGCCTGAATTACAGGCGCGCACCACCCACGATGTGGAGGCGTTGATCCTGTCCCAGTCTGTGCCACAACTCATCAGACATGTTCTGATCCTCAGCCGGGCCATGCACGACACGGGGACCCGCCTCTACTTGAAGGTGGGGACAACGGGAACCGGCGGCATGGGACTGAACATCCCCTATACCCACAGCGAGGACCGGCCGTCTGCCAAGCTCATGACCAAGACCTCGGTTGCCTTCGCCCACACCGGGCTGCTATTCCTGATGGCCCGCACCCACGGCGAGCCGGTCGTCAAAGAGGTAAAGCCTGCTGCGTTGATCGGCTTCTCGGGTGTCGACCACCGCACGGTTCTCGAACATGGCGAGCCCGTCCACCTGTATGCCGCTCAAACGGTGCCCCTGGACAGCCGCCTGGAACTCAAACTCGCCCTGAGCAGCTTCGAACGCCTCACCGACCTCCAGCTTCCGGTCGTCGATACCGGCGAAAACGGGGTCTTCACGAAGGGGGAGTTCGAAGCGATCACCGCTATCGGCCAAATGGAGTTCGTAACTCCCGAAGAGGTCGCGCACACCTGCATGCAGGAAATACTGGGCGGCAACACAGGTCGAGACGTCATCGCAGCAGTCGACGGCTCCCTCATGGGTTCCTCCTACCGGGCGGGAGTCTTGCGCTCGGGAGCCACCGAACATCTGGAACGGCTGGAGGCCGAGACCGGCACCCACAGCGTTGCGCTCGGGCAGCTCGGACCGCCGGAGCTTTCAAAACTCCTCTGGGAAGCCGAGTTGCTCAAGCTGACGTACCACTCCCTGCCGAAGGTGCTCGCTGCGACCCCCTCGGAGATCTCCGCCACCATCACCGATCTGGTTGCAAGCGCGAGCAGATCTCGCCAACACCATCACCTCACTGGGACTACCCATCCTCGCTGCCGACGGCCGCAGCTTGACCCGCGGCCCGTCTGTGCGGATTCCCGAGGTGGCGGGCCGGGCGACTGTGGCGATGGGCGCAGACGAACGCGACGCCTGGGCGGAGAAGGGTTGGATCGACCTTCGCCCGGAGAACTTCGCCGTTTGGCAGAAACGGTTCACCGCAATGCGAGAGGCGCGCGGCGGCAAAGCACTGCGCGGATCGGCGGCGGTCAGCCAGGAGGCCTACGTTCAGGAGGAGATCCAGATCGGCACGGTCGCCGCCTGGATCCTGACCAACGAGCACGACGGTTTCCGAATCAAGTAGGTCCCGGGCCCGCCCCACCAACCCCTCCCCGCCTGCCAGGCGCAGAGTGGTCGGATTCCCTTCGTTAACGTGCAGCACAACGAAGGTATCCCATGGTCACTCCCCCAGCCGATGGCACTACGGACCGGTCCGAAGCGGATCCGCTTCGTGACGCTTCGAAACTGGTCGTTGCGCACCCCATCCCTCTCTACGATCCACCCTGGCTCAAGCGCCTGCACAACCGGTGTTTGTGGGACGGAGGTACGTTGATCAAGGGCTCGAATTTCTGCTCCACGCGCTGTGAGGAGCGGTACGAAGAATGGGAACACCAGGCGGTTCACGTTCTGCTCGGCCGCGAGCCCCTGCAAACGTTCTACGAGCAAGGTCGCGACATGGGGAGGACGCCACAATGAAGCCGGTAGCAGTCGGAGCCACGGGGACCCATCATGCGACCGTTTCAATCGAGGACACCGCGATCCAGATGGGGAGCGGCGACGTGCCGGTCCTCGCGACACCGCGAGTGATTGCCTGGATGGAGGCGGCCGCAGTTGCTTCCCTCGACCTTCCCGAAGGTGCCACCAGTGTTGGTATCCACATCTCCATCGACCACAGTGCCCCCACCCTGGTGGGAACCGATGTACGGGCAGTCGCCGAAGTGCGTGCGGCGGTCGGCACCCGGATCGAGTTCGACGTGCGGGCTTACGAAGCCGACCAGGTCGTGGCGGGTGGCACGCACACGAGAGTGGTTGTCGATCGCGCTCGATTCCTGTCCAGAGCCGGGTTTCCGCCGCGATAGCTCAGGGTTGCGACGGAATCTGACAGGCCGGCCGGGCGTCGCCGCTGCCAACGTCGGTCGTTCGTAGATACGGGGTCGTGAAACCCGAACCCGGATCGTCGGTGGTGACGAACCGCACCAGGGCCCGATAGATGGCTTCGGCGTAAGCCTGCCTGAACTCAGGAGTCGCGAGGAGGGCTTCCTCCGATTCGCTCGAGATGAAGGCCCCTTCGCTGATGACCGAAGGCACCAGCGCCCGGCGAAGAATGCCGTAGTAGTCGGTCTCGCCATCCTCCTGGAGCCGATACTTGGCACCTGCGTCCTCGTCACCCACCCAGGCGATGTCGAATTCGCTGAACGATCGGCGCATCTCCTCGACGAGCAACCCACCCAACCGGCGCGAGTCTGGATCTTTGAACATGTAGAACGTCTCACTGCCCGGCCCTTCGAAGGGGCCGTCGGGGGACGCATTGTTGTGGATCGCAATCAACGCGTTCGCCCCCGCACTTCCGGCCAGAGTCGCCCGAAACAACAGGCCGGCCTCGTAGTCGGCGTCCGGCGGTCCGGCGACACGGGTCACCCACACGCGGCCGACCGGTGGGATGTCCTGGCCCGGGTACACGATCCCCGTCGCCCAATCGACGATATGGGGTTCCTCCAGGAGATCTCGCGCCCGGCGAGCGATGTCCAGATTGACCACCTCCTCGCGAAGGCCGGTTGGTCCCCGGGCTCCATGATTTGCTCCACCGTGTCCGGGATCGAGGACGACAACCGCTTCGCTGAAGCTGGTTCCCTCCCCTGTCTCAATCGGGTCGGCCGCCGGGCTGAACTCGAGTTGTGCCGCCTGTGCCCAGGCCTGTGTGTCGCACATGGTGCGCACGAGGAACCAGTCTCCCTCACGGGCTGTAACCGCCATCACCAATCCCTCCCGGGCTCTGACAAATGGGGGTGCTGATCGTTCCTGGCTGAGGTCCGCTCCCCCCGCGGCCACGATCGCTACTCCCCTGGTTCCGGCTGGTGGAACCAGGTCGGCGGCGGGTGGGGTTGGATCGGGGGCAGGTTGAGCCGGAACGTCCGGCACGGCCGGCAGCGTGGTCGTCGTGGTGGAAGCGCTGGTCGTGGTGCTCGAAGGAGTCGTCGGCGGTGACGCTTCGGTGTCGGAGGGAGCTAGTCCGTTGGTGGTACACGCGGCAGTGACCAGGATGAGGGCGGTCACGATACGAACGAAGCCTGGCGGTCTCATGGCTTGGTACTCCTCATCACACACCCATTGTGCCCCGTCCGGCTTCCCTAGCGACACTTCCGGTGCTTCCAGTAGTGTCCGCTACGACCCGTCAGACTCGGAGGATTCGTGAAGCTGATCGAGTGCGTTCCCAATTTCAGCGAGGGACGTGACCTTTCCATTATCGATGCCATCACCGGCGCCATCACGGCGACCGATGGAGCCGTGCTGCTCGACGTTGACCCGGGGTCGGCGACCCATCGGACGGTGGTCACCTTTGTCGGTTCTCCGGAGGCGGTAGAAGAGGCAGCGTTCCAGTCCATCAAAACGGCGGCAGCCCTGATCGACATGACCAAACACCACGGTGAGCATCCCCGCATGGGCGCCACGGACGTCTGCCCGTTCGTCCCGCTCCAAGACGTCACTATGGAGGAATGCGTCGCCGTGGCCCGCCGGCTGGGCCGACGCGTCGGCGAGGACTTGGGAATCCCGGTGTTCCTGTATGAGGCAGCCGCCACCGACGGGGAACGCTCGTCTCTGGCTGTTGTCCGTCAAGGGGAGTATGAAGGCCTGCCCGATAGAAGCGACGCTCCGGACTTCGGACCTATCGAGTTCAACCCCCGCAGCGGGGCCACCGCCATCGGGGCCCGGGAGTTCCTCATCGCCTACAACATCAACCTCAACACCAGGGATCGGAGATTGGCCAATGAGATCGCCGGGGTGCTTCGGGAGACCGGCCGGCCCCGGCGGGACGCAACCGGCGCCATTGTCCGGGATGCCGACGGGACCGCGCTTCGGGACGCAGGAGTATTCAAGGAGTTGCGCGGCGTCGGTTGGTACATCGAGGAGTACGGGCGTGCGCAACTCTCGTTCAATCTCACTAACTACAAGGTGACCCCCATCCACGAGGTCTTCGACGCCGCCTGCCGGGAAGCGGAGAAGCGGGGTCTGCGGGTGACGGGAAGCGAACTCGTCGGACTGGTGCCCCGTGAAGCCCTCCTGGCCGCCGGTGACCACTACCTCGCCCGCCAGGGAGCAACGATCGGGGTTCCCGAATCCGAGCGAATCCACACTGCCGTGCTGTCTCTTGGTCTGGACGATCTTGGACCATTCGATCCGGCTGCCAAGGTCATCGAATACCGCTACGCCGGTGCCCCTTCGGGATTGGTCGCCAGGCCCGTGAGCGGCTTCGTCGACGAGCTGTCGTCCGCTTCGCCTGCACCGGGCGGTGGCAGTGTGGCTGCCCTCTGCGGGTCCCTATCGGCAGGGCTTTCGGCGATGATCGCCGCCCTCACCTTTGCCAAGAAGGGCATGGAGGGCCGTCGGGAGACGATGGAAGACCTCGGACGAAAAGCCCAGACGCTCAAGGATTGGTTCTTGCTCGCCGTGGATCGAGACACAGACGCTTTCAATCAGGTCCTGGCCGCGATGCGGCTCCCCAAAGCCACCGATGAGGAGGTGGCCGACCGTAACCAAGCGCTGCAATCGGCCAACCAGGAGGCAACCCGGGTCCCCCTCGAAGTGCTCGAACACTCGGTCGAGGCGCTGGAGTTGGCCCTGGTGGTTGCGAGGGATGGGAATCCCAGTGCCGTCACCGACGCCGGCGTGGCCGGGGCTTGCGCGTTGGCTGCAGGCGAAGGGGCTGCTCTCAACGTGCGCATCAACCTCGGCTCGCTGACCGACGCCGCCTGGGTGAACAGCACAGAGTCGGCGGCAACGCGTTTGATCGAGCGCTGCCGAACGCTGGCCATCGAAGTACGGGAGATCGTCGAGAGCGCCCTGTCAGCGACTTAGTTCGAGTCCGGCTGCTATCGCCGCCAGGTTCTTGTCTGCATAGCGTCCCTCGCCTGCAGCGGCCGTCAGGGCGTCGGCCGACAGGACGTTTCCGCCGATCACGGCGGCGGTGAGGGCGACGAGGGCCAGTTCGCTCTTGCCGACCCGGTTCGGCAACCGGTCGAGTTCAAGCACCTCAACCGTGGCCCGGGTGTCCACGTCCCCCAATCCGGGGACCATCACCACCCGGCCGGTGGCCGGCATGGCCGCCAGGTACGGTCCGGCCTTGGCCAGTCCGTCCTCGCTGAGAATCACCATCAGGTCAGGACTATCGATGCCGGTGAAGTCGATGGGGTCGGGGCTGAAGATCAACTCGGCGATGCTGTGACCGGTCTTGACGGTGATCGGGTAGTCGTCCGATTGCGTGGCGTGAAGCCCCGATCGGATGGCAGCTTCGGCGACCAGTCGAGCCGCCGAGCGCACCTTCCCGCCTGCTGAACCCATCACGAGCAAGCGGCAGGGCAACTCCAGGTTTGAGGCGAACTGCAATTCCAGGGGGCGCGGTTCGAGCCACGGGCTGGGGCCGCGTTTGGCCGCTTCCCGGCGATAGGCGGTCGCATATTCGGCGACCTCTCGCCGTTCGAGGATCCCGGTCCCCAGGCCGAGACGCGTTTGGGTCTCTTCCAGCGAACGTTTCCCGAACTTGTTCGACGGCACGAAGTACGCGGTACAAAGCTCCCAGATGTCGAGCATCGCGAATCCGGGCGTCTCGATTGCTTCGACGATGCGATCGGTGAGGTCGGCATCGAAATTGGTGCCCCGGTACACGTAGGCGGCTCCGTTGACGGCCGCGGTTGCGCAAATGTCGAGGGGGCGCTCCAAGTTGCCTCCCGGGGTGGTCGAAGTGATCGCTCCCGTCGGGGTGGTGGTCGAGTGCTGGCCGCCGGTCATACCGAAGTTGAGGTTGTTGAACACCAGGAGCGTCATCCCGATGTTGCGGCGGGCGGCGTTGAGGAAATGAGCACCGCCGATCCCGGTTCCCCCGTCGCCCATGACGACGATGACCTCGAGTTCGGGACGGGCCAGCTTGATCCCGGCGGCATACGTGAGGCTGCGGCCGTGCAACCCGTGGAAGGCGCTGGTCGCGAAGTACTGATCTGACAGACCGGAGCAGCCGATGTCGGTGACCAGCACTACCTGTTTCGGGTCGCGATCCAGACGAACGAGCGCCGCGTTGAGCTGGTCGAGGATTGAGCTGTGTCCGCAGCCCGGACAGAACGGATAGGCCGTGTCGTTGCGGTAGGTGGCCAGGGGAACAATGGTGGTGCTCACGTCAGCGCCTCCATGATCTGTTCAGGGGTGATGAGCTTTCCATCCACCCGGTTGACCCCAACCACGCGGCGCCCGGCGGCCAGTCGTTCGACCTCCCGCCGGTACTGCCCCAGGTTGAGCTCGGGAACCACCACCCGCTCGACATGCTCGAGGGCGGCTCCGATGGCCGCTTCCGGAACCGGCCACAGACTTTGCACGACCAGCAGCGAGACTTCTTTGCCTTCGGCCCGGTGCTGCTTGACCGCCGCCCGGGCCGCGCCCGCCGTAACCCCGTACGTGAGGATCAGAGTCGTAGCCCCATCTTGTGGATCGTGGGTCACCATTTCAATCTCGTCGAGATGCTCTTCGATCTTGGCCGCCAGGTGTTCGTTCAAGGCTCCGACCGTGGCGGGGTTCTTGGTGATCACGGCATCTTCGGTGTGGGACGATCCCGTGAATCGCATGATTTCATCGCCGTACCGGCCGATCGGGGGAACCCCGCCCGGTGGCTGGTACCGGTACTGGGGCCCTTCGTCACCCCGGCGCAAGGTCCTTGCTCGAACGGTCTGATCGGTGAGGGCGTCCGGATCGACGGTCCGCATCGTCATGTTCAAGTCCTTGTCGGTCAGCAGGAACACCGGGCAGCGAAAACGCTCGGCCAGGTCAAACGCTCGCATTGTCAGGGTGTAACACTCCTCAACATTGGACGGGGCCAGGGCGATGATGGGATACCCACCGGCCGTACCCCAGCGCACGAACTGGACATCTCCCTGCCCGACTGTGGTCGCCCCTCCGGTGGCCGGCCCCAAGCGCTGAACGTCGACGATTACCAGCGGTACTTCACCGATGATGGCGAGGCCGATGTTCTCGCTGTACAGGCTGATTCCGGGACCGCTCGTCGCCGTGAACGCCCTGGCCCCGCCCAGCGTGGCACCGATGCACATGCCGATCGAAGCGATCTCGTCTTCGCCCTGGATGGCGACCCCGCCGCGGGCAGGCAACTCGGTCATCATCATCTGCAGGATCGGGGAAGCGGGGGTAATCGGGTACCCGGCAAAGAAGTCGCATCCGGCGGCGAGGGCGCCGCGCACGATGGCCGTTGACCCGTCAATGAATTCGTGTGCGATTGCAGGCTCCCTCTACGAACGCCGCCATTGTCCTCGCGGTGAGCGGCCGACGCGTAGGGTCCATGGTCACGTTGCTTGGGACCCGTCCGGGCCCCGCTCCTCTTCGGCGAGACGAATTAGCGAGCCCTGATCGGGGAACTTTCCCCGGCCGGAAGCGAAGAAGTCCCGCAGCACGTCCATGTCCGCTTTCACGTCGCTTCCGGCCTGGAGTGGCGGGCCGAGGGTGACGGTCTTTCGCTGGTAGTCGATCCGGGCGGGCACGATGGGTACCCGGGCGCTCCGGGAGATGTGATAGAAGCCCGATTTCCAATGGTCGGAGTGGTGCCGGGTTCCGGCGGGAGCGATAACCAACACCAGCGAAGTCGCCGCAGCGAAAGCAGCTGCCATCTGCTCGACGACGCTCTCGCTCACCCCGCGCCGAATCGAGATTCCGCCCAGGCGCCGCATGATCCCCCCGAATGGGCCCTTGAAGAGACTGTCTTTGCCCATGAACGAAGCTTTGACGCCGAACGAAGCCATGGTGGCCAGCATGTGGACGAAGTCCCAGTTGGTGGTGTGAGGTGCCCCGATCACGATGAGTTTGGGCTCGGGAGGAAGCCGTCCTTCGACCTTCCACCCGGTCAGACGAACCCACCAGAGCGCCAGGCGACTGAGCATGTCACCCAATTGTCCCACATGCGGCAGTCCTTCACGACTCGGCGAGAAGCTCAACCAACCGGTCAACAAAGGCGGCTTGAGCCGGGTTCAGTTTGCGCCGGGCGATCGAGACGGAAAACCATGCGACCCGATCAACCTCCGGGAATTCCTGGCTGCGCCCCGAACGGGGCGGCCACTCCATGGTGAAGGTATTGGAGCGTTGGCGGACGGGATCCAGGTCACCCTCACATGCCCAGCCGAACACAACCTTGCCGGATTTCTGCGTAACCGAGCCGAGGGAAAGCGGGTCATCACACCGCAACGCGACGCCGATCTCTTCCTCGAACTCGCGGCGGGCGACCTCGAGGTAATCCTCGTCCTCGCCCGCTTCACCTTTGGGGAGGCTCCAGGCCCCCTCGTCTCGATTCGCCCAGAACGGTCCACCCGGGTGGGCGAGCAACACTTCAACGGCTTCCACCCGACGGCGATAGAGAAGAATTCCGGCGCTGACCACGATCAGACGCTACCGGCTGGAGGGTGGGCTTTGGGCGCAGCCCGGCTTGAGCCACGCCCAAAGCAGTTCAGCGATGCTTCCTACCTGCCTTCATCCTCTGCAGACGGACGACCATCCTGTCCATCAGGCTCCCGGCAGGAGGAAGAGCATCCATCTGCCTCCCCAGGGGGATCATGTCGAAGATGATGGTGTGGTGCGAGAGGAGCCCGTCTCGAAGCTCGTACAGGCACACGCCCTTGATTTCGATCGGTTGGTTGGTTGGGGCGTATCCGGGTGGGTCGAGGGCACCTTTCATGGTGCCCAGGAGGTGCCAGCTTGATGCGGCGCTCGTTCCGTCGAAGGACAGGTAATACGCCTTATCGTCTTTGCCGAACCTCATGTCGGGAAATGCCCGGAAGACGTTGCCGAGGGCCTTGCGGACCTCATCTTTTCCGTGCAAGACCCCGGCCGTCGGGTCCTCCCAGACGATATCTTCCGTGCACCGAGTGAGCACCCCGTCGATATCGTGGCGGTTGTAAGCCTCAAAGAACCCGTCGAGCATCGCCCCGATAGCATGCTTGTCGAGTACGGCGACTGCCATTGCGTCACCCCCTCCCCCGGCCAGGTTTCCGCACGAGCGGAGGGCCTTATGGGTTCCACCGTACGCCTCCCGGCCCCACGGGTCTAGGGGTGATTCGTACGATCTCTCAACCGCCGCGCGGCCGGATTCTCACCGCGTAGCATGGTTGAAGCTGCCGGCGGAGAGGACTGCATCGTGCGACCGGTCTATGCCATCTCGGGAGGCGTGTCGAAGTTTGCCAAAGCGCGACCCGACAAGACGTTCCAAGCCATCATCAAAGAGGCCTACGACTATGCCATCACGGATCTGGGCATCGATCAGCCCACCTTCACTACGGCGGTAGACGGTTCGGTCGCTTCCTACTTCTCCGACCATTTCTCACGCCAACTGATGGCGGGCATCATGGCCCAGGACTACCTGGGCCTGATTCCAAAACCCGGCCACCGGGTGGAAGGGGGCGGCGCCACGGGTGGCCTCTGTTTTCAGGAAGCGTGGAAATCGGTGGCTTCCGGCGACATGGACGTGTGCGTCGCCTACGGCTTCGAAACCATGAGCCACGTGGAAACCTGGAAGGGCAACGAGTTCATCGCCCTCGCCTCCGACGTTTCGTGGGACTACCCGGTCGGCGGTTTCTACTCGGGCTACTACGCCATGATGGTCACCCGGCATATGAAGGAATACGGCACGACGGTCGAGCAGATGGCCCATGTCTCCGTCAAGAACCACATCAACGCCTACCACAATCCGTACGCCCAGAAACGCAACCGCTATTCGATCGAGGACGTGCGGTCCTCACCCATGGTGGCCTGGCCACTCACCCGGCTCGACATCTGCGTGATGTCCGACGGCGCCGCAGCGGTCATCTTCGTTTCCGAGGAGGGCCTGGAACGGTTGGAGAAGGCTGGGGCCACCATTCCCCGGCCACTAGTGAAAGTGGCTGGAATCGGGCGCGGTACCGATGCGATGAGAATGTCGGATCGGCCCCACGTCGACTACGACACGTTCATGCGTGACTACGCCACGCCCCTAGAACGGGATAGTGATGCAACCCGTACCTACTACCAGGGGCTGTGGAAGAAGGGAACCAGGTACCCGGGCGTTCACTCTTTCCGGGCCGGCCGAACGGCGGGAAACCTCGCGTATCGCCGGGCCGGGATCGCCGATCCACTCGCCGACCTCGACTTCGTTGAGCTGCACGATGCGTACACCTCGAGCGAAATCCAGACCTATGAGGACCTTGGACTCTGCCGGTACGGGGAGGGCGGCCCGTTCGCTGCGTCGGGAAAGGCGTTCATGCCCGGCATCGACTACGGGCTCGACCTGCCGGAATCTCCTGTGCTCCCGGTGAACCCGTCCGGGGGGTTGATTGCCTGTGGCCACCCGGTGGGAGCCACCGGTCTGATGCAGGGGGTGTTCGCCATCTGGCAGCTGCAAGGCACGGTGAACAAGCATTTCGGCGACCCAACGCTCCAGGTGCAGGATGCCCGGCAGGGGGCGATTCACTCCCATGCCGGGACCGGCACGTACGTCACGGTCAGCATTCTTCGGAAGGAGGACTGAAGTGGCCAAGCTCCCCGACCGCAAGGAAGAGACCCTGGGTGGGTTCGTGGTCCATGGCGTCCCGTTCCCGGTCGACACCGACCCGGATTCGCTGGCTTTCCTGAAGCGAGTCGCTCCGATCCAGATCGAGCAGAGTTACTCCATCACCTATCTTCATTCGTACGGTCAAGACAGCCCCTGGTTCGCCGGGGCGTCCAACCGGCGCCTGCTGGCCAGCGAAGCCCCCGGGTCCGGGTACACCTACGCAACCCCGCGCGGCCACGACATGTACTCGGGCGAAGAAACGAATTGGGTCGATATCACCGATCGGCCTGCCCGGATTCATGCTTTCACGGTGTGCCACTTCGGTTCTGAGGAGTTTCTCCCGGAGACCCCCTATGTCCTGGCCCTCATCGAATACGACGGTGTAGACACGCTGTTTCTCAGCCGGATGATGGGGGTTGACCCCGACGACGCCTCGATCGACTGGATCGGGATGCAGGTGCAGCCCCGGTTCCTCCGCAACAGCAAGCTGAAGCCGACGGACGTCTATTTCGTGCCAGCCCCGTGACGATCTGAACCGATGACCGCCACAGCGACCGGGGACGTCTACGCTGCCCGGCATCGCATGAAACAGCCACGTCTCTCTCGCTTCGCCCTCGCCGCCTTGCTCTTCCTCGGCGCTTGCACGGCCACGAGCGCCGAAGAACCAACCGCGACCACAACCGCAACGGCGACCACAACCACCAAACCCGTCACCACCACGGTCACCACCGTTCCGTCGCCTTCGACCACGACCAGCACGACCACAACAACCACAGGCGTCCCGCTGCCGGAGGCCGCCGCCCTAACCCTCGAGCAGGTTGGAACGATCACGGGTGACCTTTCCCCGAAGTCGATCGTCCACTCCGGCAACGGTCTGTTCTTCGCCCAGAACATGATGTACCGGCACACGGTGACGGTGTACAACCGGACGCTCCAATTGGTCGAGACCATTTCCGACACGGTCGATCTGACCGGGTTCGGATTCGAGGGCGACTACCGGGGGGCACCGGTCGAAGCCGCGTTCACCGGGGACGGGACCTATGGATATGTCTCCAATTACCAGATGTACGGCCCTGGTTTCAGCCGGCCGGGTGGCGACGGCTGCGGACCGGCCGGCTGGGACGAGAGCTATGTCTATCGGATCGCTACCCAGACCCTGAAGATCGACCAGATCATCCCGGTCGGGGCGGTACCCAAGTACCTCGCCGTGACCCCCGACGACACCTACCTGTTAGTTGCTAATTGGTGCAGTTACGACGTCAGTGTGATCGATATCAAGAACGGCCAAGAAGTCGCCAGGGTGGAAGTTGGCAGACACCCCCGTGGTATTGCTTTCGATCCAGATTCGACCACTGCCTACGTGGCGGTCATGGGATCCAGTCGGATTGCCGTCCTCGATCTCTCCGATCTCTCCGTTCTATGGCTCGAAGGCGTTGGGGCCAACCCGCGCCATCTGGTCATGGACCCTTCCGGACGATTTCTGTACGCAACCCTGAACGGCGAAGGAAGGGTGATCAAGATCGACCTGGATACCGGTGAGGTCACCGCCCGGGTGGAGACCGGCAGCGCCCCGCGCAGCATGGCCATCTCCGGCGACGGGACCGCCCTCTATGTGGTCAACTACAACTCAGATACGGTCGCCAAAGTGGCCACCGGGGACATGGCGGTTCTCCAGACCCTGCAGGTTGCGCACCATCCGATCGGTATTACGGTCGACGACGCCACCCGCCGGGTCTGGGTCTCCAGCTATTCGGGTGTCATCACCGTCTTCGACGAGCGGTGAGGAGCTAGTCAACGACGAGCAAAGATGCTGCCGAAATCGAGCGGCTATCCCGGTTAAGTGACTCCGCCCAACTGAATCACGAACGAAAGGCCCGAGATGAGCAAACCGCCCCCCAACTTCCGCGACATAGCCACTCACCTGCACGGCGCTTTCGGAACGGACAATTTCGGTCACAGGGCTGAGAGCTTCGCCCGCTTCTTTGGGACCCCCCGGTTCCTCATCGGCCAGACCGTGCTGGTGGCGATCTGGATCGCCCTCAACGGTCTCGCCCTCTCGTTGCGCTGGGATCCCTATCCGTTCATCCTGTTGAACCTGATGTTCTCGCTCCAGGCTGCTTATGCAGCACCGCTGATCCTTCTGGCGCAGACCCGCCAGGCGGACCGTGACAAAGCTCTCGCCGAAGCCGATGTCAGCCACCGCGAAGCCCTGGCGGCCGCCGCCGTCCAGCGCGAGGAGATCGCCGGACAACAGGCCGCCCATTTGCAGGAACTGCTCGAGTTGAACACCCGGCTCACCCAACAGATTGAACAGCTCACTACCGAGATCCACGGTCGCGTGGTCAGCAACAAGACCGGCTGACCACGGGCGACCCGGCGTAGTGTCGGAATTGCCGGCCGGCGGATTGCGGACAACCCAGCAGTGACGATTGGCATTTCCGCAGTGGGACTCAACGCCGTTGCGGGGTGTTCGTGGCTGGACTCTGCAGAGGTTGCGTCAGCTGCGGCCTGGTCTGACAGAACTGTGCCGCCTTCGTCGTGCCGTGGGCATGCGATTGGTTCAGGGGTTGGCCGGTTAGCATTTTGGGTGATGACCAGACCATCCGGATTCCCAGGACGTTTCGCGATGACCGCTCTGCTAGCGGTGATCATCTTCGTGGGGTCGTCGTGCAGCGAGGCACGCCCGACCGTGGCGGAATGGGAACCTGTCTGGGATCGTGTCACGGTCGCTCTTCCCAGCGAGGCGGCCATCGGAATCGGTGACCCGTCGCTACCTGTCTGCACCGAGACCCTGGCATACCTCAGAAACAACCGGGCGGATCTGTTCCCAACCCCCGACCTGGCGATCGATGACGCCGTCACGCAGTGGATCGAGATAGCCGAAGAGGCCTTTTTCGAGTGCCCTCCGCGCAGCGGGCAAATTGGAAGCTTTGCGGAGGCGTTCGCCGAACTCGACCGCCTGCAAGCCGAGATCGAGTTGGTCCTGGAGATGGATCGGGGCTCCTGAAGAGACGCCGACTGGGACAAAGCCCTGGCACAATGACACCGTGATCATCGACTGTGCAATCTACGACAACGGCATCCGGCGTCCCGGGCACCTGCCGATTGCCGGTGCACTCGCCGCCGCCGACCAGTCCGATGCCTTTGTCTGGATCGGCCTGTTCGAACCTACCGCAGAAGAGTTCGCTGCGGTACGCGACGAGTTCGACCTTCACGAACTTGCCGTCGAGGACGCTATGAAGGCGCATCAGCGACCCAAACTGGAGATCTATGACGACACCCTCTTCATGGTCTTGAAGAGCGCTCGCTACATCGATCTTGAGGAAGAGATTGAGTTTGGGGAGATTCTCCTTTTCGTAGGAGAAAGATTCGCGGTCGTCGTTCGCCACGGAGAGGCCTCCGGTTTGGTCGAAGCACGCCGCAGCTTGGAGCGTCTCCCCGATTTGCTGAAGATGGGACCGAGCGCCGTGCTCCACCGGGTCATGGACCGGGTAGTGGACGACTATGTCCCGGTCGCAGATGGGCTTGGCAAAGACATCCAGGAGGTCGAGAAGGAAGTGTTCTCCTCGGAGTGGGCCAACCCCGCCGAGCGAATCTATTTCCTCAAACGTGAAGTTCTCGAGTTCCAACAAGCAGTCACGTCGCTCTCCGAGCCCCTCAATCGGCTGGGACGAGGTTTTTTTGACGTGATCCCCGAAGACATGAAGGAATACTTCCGCGACATCTACGACCACGTCCTCCGATTGTCGGATCAGGTTGCCGCTTACCGGGATCTCCTAACGA
Organism: uncultured Actinomycetota bacterium; assembly: GCA_963718995.1. Lineage (GTDB taxonomy): Bacteria > Actinomycetota > Acidimicrobiia > Spongiisociales > UBA4744 > UBA4744. The sequence continues at coordinate 11,789 of CAVRAP010000020.1, read as the reverse complement.
GCGTGCTGGAGGCGAACCTCACCCAGGTGAGCGTGCGCCAAAACGAAGATATGCGCAAGATCTCGGCGTGGGTAGCGGTTGCGGTGGTACCGACCCTCATCGCCGGCATCTGGGGAATGAACTTCCAGAGAATGCCGGGAATCGACTCCGGTTGGGGCTTCCCGGTCGTGGTCGGAATCATGGCCGTCGTGGCAGGAAGCCTTTACGGGCTCTTTCGGCGCAGCGGTTGGCTATAGATTCGCCGTTTTCATTCCCGCCGGTAGGGCTTGAGGTAGGCGCCCGGGTAGTTGGCGTTCCGGCCGGCGATGGCGAGGGCAGCGATCGTCACGAGATACGGAAGCGCCAGGAACAACTCGAACGGCAGATCGAAGCCCATCGTTTGTAGTCGGAGCTGCAACGCGAAGACCCCGCCGAACAGCAACGCTCCCCACATGGCCCGGACCGGATGCCAACGGGCAAAGATCACCAGGGCGATGCTCACCCAGCCTCGACCGGCAATGAGCCCCGGCGAGAACGCCCCTAACTGCGCGATCGATAGGAACGCACCCCCGATGGCCATCAGGGCTCCGCCGGCGGCCAGGGTTATGTACCGGGTCCGGAACACATTGACGCCGGCCGCGTCGGCCGCTTCCGGGTTCTCCCCAACGGCGCGGAGTTGCAGGCCGAACGTCGTTCGGAAGAGGACCCACCAGGCCAACGGCACGAGCACCAGGAAGGCAATGTAGGTGAGTGCATATTGCTCGAAGATCGGCTCGATGCTCTCGATCCCCCGGAAGGGTGATAGTCGGGCAAATGGTTCCACGGCGGGAAGCACCTGACGCTCCCCGAACACCATGCGGAATCCGAAGAGAGACAGTCCGATGCTCAGCAGCGTGATCCCCAACCCCGAGACGTGTTGATTGACGCCAAGCGTCACACTCAGGAACGCCATCAAGAGTCCCATGATGATGCCGGCGACCATCGCCCCGAGAAGACCCACCCACAGGTAGCCACCGAAACCTGCTTCGTTCACACCGAACGCCACAGCAAAGCCGGCGAAACCACCGAGGAACATGATGCCTTCGATTCCCAGGTTGAGGACTCCCGACCGCTCGGTATAGAGCTCGCCAATGGTGGCGAAGACGAGCGGAGTTGCGACCCGCAGGGTCGCCCCGAGGAGGCTGATCACAAACGCCAGGACGGTCACATCGTTCACGGGTCACGTCCTTTGAGGCTGATCCGGTAGCCCTGGAGCAGCATCATGCCGAGCGTGACCAGCAGCAGCGTCGCTTGGATGACCTCACCGAGGTAGACGGGCACGCCCAGCACCCGGCTCACGGTTTGCGCCCCCGTGTCGATGAGTCCGATGAAGATCGCCGCCAGTCCAACACCCCATGCAGTGAGCCCTCCCAGCGTCGCCACGATGATGCCCGTGTACCCGTAGCCGGGCGAGATGGCGTCGATGAGGTGATACTGGATTCCGGCAACCTCGCTCACCCCGGCCAGACCAGCAATGCCACCGGAAACGAGAGCGGACGTCAACAGTGTGCGCTCCACCCGAACTCCGGCGAATCGCGCCGCGGGCATGCTCAGCCCTGTGGCTCGCATCCGAAGCCCAAACCTCGTTCGGGTCAGCACAAACCAAAGAACGAGGATCGTGACGACCGCCAGGACGAATCCAAGATGCAGCCTCGACCTGGCAACGAGACGCGGGAAGACCGCCGAAGGAGCAATCTCGGGCGACTGCGGCCACTGGGAAATGGGGTCGCGCCACGGCCCGTTGAGCAAGGCGCTGACGATGAAGATCGCGACCGAGTTGAGCAGCAGCGTGGTTACAACTTCATCAATCGATAGTTTGACCTTCATGAGGGCCGGGGCGAGTGCCCACAGCATCCCCGCGGCGAACCCGCCCAGGATCATCAGCGGTATGGCCAGCCACGACGACACTCCGTGCATCTGCAGGCCGATCGCAGTCGCCGCCGTGGCGCCCGCGTAGAGCTGGCCTTCGGCGCCGATGTTCCAGTACCCGCCGGTGAACGCGAAGGCAACCGCCGCGCCGGTCAGCAGCAAGGGCGTGGCCTTCACCAGCACCTCGAGGGCTCCGCTCTGGCTGGAGAGCGGAGCGATGAGGAAGTAGTAGTAAGCCCGGAATGGATCTGCTCCGACCAGCACAACGAGAACCGCCGTCAAGGCAAACGTCATGAGAACGGCGGCGACCGGTATCAGCGGACGCATCCAGGAGGGTGCGGGGATTCGTTCGATCTTCACCCGCATGCGACCGGGCCTTCTCTCGGTCGCCCAATGAGCCTCATGCTCCGACCCCGGACATCAGCAGGCCCAACCTTTCGGGGTTGGCTTCGTGCGCGGGCAGAACTCCCAGGATTCTGCCCTCGTAAATGACCGCAATCCGATCGGAAAGGCTAAGAATCTCATCGAGGTCTTCGGAGATGAGCAGGATGGCTGCGCCTCTGTCTCGTTGCTCGAGCAATTTGGCGCGCACATATTCCGTAGCGCCGACGTCGAGACCACGGGTGGGTTGGGAAACCACAATGAAGGCCGGGTCTCGCTCGAGCACCCTCGCCAGGACTACCTTCTGCATGTTCCCGCCGGAAAGCGTCCGCGTCCGGTCATCGGGTCGAGCTTTGATCTGGTAGCGCTCGATCTGTTCGACGGCATGTTGGCGGATCAGCGAACGATCCAACATGCCCCGGTCCGTGTAGTCATCGAGGTGCTCGAGAGCCAGGTTTTGCGCCACGCTGAGCTCCCCAACCAAGCTGGCGTGACGGTCTTCCGGGATGCGCCCGACTCCCGCCGCCATGACCTCGGTCGGATCGGCATTGGTCAGGTCGTGGCCCCCGACTACCACTCGACCCTCGGTGACCCTGCGGGTGCCCTCCAATACCTGAGCGAGTTCGCTCTGACCGTTCCCCGAAACGCCGGCGAGTCCGACGATCTCCCCGGAGTGCACCTTCGAGCGAGATCCCTTGCAGGGCGGGCAGGCCCTTGTTGTCGACCGCAACAACACCATCCACCTCGAGCACTACCGGGCCGGTCCTAGCGGCGCCCGGGTTCTCGACACCCATCGTCTCTCGACCGACCATCATCTTGGCGAGATCCCCCTGTGACGTGTCGCCCGTGTCCACGGTCCCGATCAGCTCACCGGCCCGAAGTACCGTGACGCGATCGGTCAGGGTGGTCACCTCATGCAGCTTGTGACTGATGAACACCACCGACAGTTGATCGGCGACCAGGTTTCGCAGAGTCTCAAACAAACGATCCACCTCCTGGGGTACCAACACGGCGGTTGGTTCGTCCAGGATCAGCACGCTGGCGTCGTGGAACAGCGCTTTGAGAATCTCGACCCGCTGTCTCTCGCCGACCGAGAGGTCCTTCACGAGGGCGGTGGGCTGGACGGGCACCCCGAACCGTTCAGAAGCAGCGGCAACTCTCTCGTGGGCTTCGTCCATATTGAGGCGGATCCCCCGGGTGTTGCCGAGAATGATGTTCTCGGTGACGGTCAGCGGCGGTACGAGCGCGAAGTGTTGGGTGACCATTCCGATGCCGGAAGCTATGGCGTCGCGAGGAGAGCGGATCCTGGTCTCCTCACCGCCGACCAGAATGCGCCCCGAATCCGGCTGGTAGAGACCGTACAGGACCCTCATGAGGGTCGTCTTGCCTGCACCGTTCTCTCCGAGCAGGGCGTGGATTTCGCCCTGCTCGAGTGTGAAGTTGATTCCCTTGTTGGCGGCGAGCGTCCCGAAGCTCTTGTGGATGTCCTCCATCCTGACCGCCGCCGCGGTGGTCTCTGTGGCCATGTGAGCCTTGGGGCCCGCACCAACGGTGCGGGCCCCATACCCTTACTTCGACGAAGCGGCCGGTTGGGACTCGGTGATATCCACCCGGAAGAGCCCGCTGAGTATCTCCTGCTCCTTTGCCTCAACTGAGGCGATCAGGTCTGCAGGGATTCCCCCGGTGACCTCCGTGTTGATCGGGGCGAGCGTTGCGCCACCTTTCCCCGCCATGCTGAAGTCCTTCAGATCCTGGGCGGTGTAGGTGTCGCCGGCGACCTGGCTGATGATGTACTCGACGGTTGGCTCCATATGCCATACGGGGCCACTGACCACAGATTCCGGAGCCAGTTCCTTCTGATCACTCATGTTGCCGAAGGAATAGAGACCGTTCTCCGCAGCAGCTTCAATCACGCCGAACCGCTCGGCGAACAGTACGTCGGCACCGGCATCGACCTGCGCCAAGGCGGCTTCTTTGGCGGCCGCCGGGTCGAACCAGCTGTTGATGAAGGCCACCTTCACCGTGACCTCCGGATTGACCGACTCGGCGCCGGCGATGAAGGCGTTCACGATCCGGTTGACCTCAGGAACCGGGAGACCGCCGACGACCCCGACGATGTCGGTGGTCGTCAACCCCCCGGCCAGCATCCCACTGAGGTAGGCCGGTTCGTGAATCCAGTTGTCGAACACTGAGAAGTTCGGGTTGGCCGGCCCGCCACCCGACCCGAACACGAAGGCAATGTCCGGGAAGTCGGCGGCGACCCGCCGGACCGCTTCTTCGTTGCCGAACGCGTCACCGAAGATGATGTCCGGGTTCTGCTGCTCGGCTACTTCACGCAGCACCCGTTCCATATCACCGGCGTAGCCGATGTCGTCTGTGTAGTCGTAGGTGATCGATCCATTTGCCTCTTCAGCCGTCAATGCAGCGTGGATCACGCCATCCCATGGCTCTTCTATCGCCGTGGCGTAGGCGCCGAACACGGCCAAGGCAGTCCCGTCCCCACCTGCAGGCTCAGTGGTTTCCGTGCTCGTTGCATCGCCGCACCCGGCGGCTATCAAGCTCATGACAACGAGGCCCAACGTGACAAGAAACAGCTTTCTGGACATCGAGACTGGTCCCCTCTCCAATCGGCAAACTCCCGGATGTTGCGTGGCTGGTGACACCAGCAACCTACCAGCGGACCACGGCCGATGCAGCCTGCGAGGTGGAGAGTCTGGTCATCGTCGTGTCCCGAAGGTCGAAAGCCCCTGGCCGATCCCGGACGGCAAGCATGCCCTGGCTACCCCGAACCTGGCGACAGCAGCCCGGTGGAGACGGTGCAGGCGCTCCTCGATCACCGTCCTATCACCAGGGCCTTGGCGCGTCCGAAACGGTCACCGACGGCGCCCATGGTGAGAAGCAACCCGGCGAAAACCAGGACATAGGAGTCGACCATCCATTGCAGCTCAGACGCAGAAGCCGACAGCTCTTGTTGCAACGTCGGAAGAGCGACGTTGAGGATGGTGTTGTCGAGTCCGATGATGACCAGGCTCAGGCTGAGGACTCCCAGGGTCCACCAGCGCCGCCGGTATTTCTGTTCAGGTGAAATTCGCATCGCCTTCCCTCCCAAAGATATAGGACATGAGTGTTGCACTATAGAACATAGATGTTGTGTAGCGCAACATCTATGTCTCGATTAGACTGAGGTCATGAGTACAACTGCGGTTGATCCGCGAGTAGAACGAACCCACAACGTGGTGCTGGAAGCAGCCGCGGCCCTGGTCGGCGAGGTCGGGTTCGGACGCACATCGATTGAAGCCATCGCCGAGCGATCAGGAGTCGCCCGCTCGACGATCTACCGCCACTGGTCGGATCGTGTCGAGCTTCTCACGGATGCCATCAACTGCAAGATCGCCCAGATACACGCGCCGACCAGCGGTAATCTCCGCCAGGATTTGTCCACCGTGTTGGGTGAGCTGGCGGATCGGCTGGGATCTCCCGCGATGGGTCCGATGATGATCTCGCTCATTGCTGAGGCGCGACGCGACCCCCAGATGGCGGCCGTCTACGAGCGGTTTACCAGCGCTCGGTTTGGACGGATCCGTTCCATCGTGGAGTTGGCTGCAAACTCGGGAGACCTGCCGGCGGATCTCAACGCCGACCAGATGACAGAAGATCTCCTCGCCCCATTGTTCTTCCGGGCGTTCATCCGCCTGGCGCCCGTCGATAAGGCTTTCCTCGACGGTCACATTGATCGATGGATCGAGGCGTATCGTGGGTAAGGCGATTGAAGCGACGAGCGCGGCCTCCGAGATTGTCCTGGTCGGGCCATTCTGGACCCGTTCCCAAACAGCCCATGATCTCGGCTGTAGCGGTACGTGTCTCCTCGATCGCTGTGACGTTCTTCGCATCGGTGCCCGATTGTCCCAGGAGGTATATCCCGCTTTTCAGTTCGAGCATCATCAAGTACGCGGAGACATCGCAGGCATCACCCAACTGATGCTTCAACACGATGTGACCGGCGCAGTGATCTCCGACTGGTTCGTCCGCCCTCATCCGGATCTGGGAGGCTCCACACCGCTCCAGTGGCTCGATCACGGAAGGCCCGAACGAACGTTGGCGGATGTCGCTCGTACGTCGATTTCGGCGCTGCAGGCTGCGACTGCCCAGCTCAGAAGCCACAACCTCCCCTACCCCGGCCACTACGGGCCGGGCTCCCAGAAGTAGCGGGCCAGACCCACCTCTACGGCGGTTGCCCGCTGGTCGTGTAGGTATGGCCGAGTCGGCTGGTCCAGAGGTAGTCGCCGCCCGCCAGCGGCCGGTAGGTCCAAAGATGACGGTGACGGATCACGTGGTCGTGCCGACAAACCGGAGCCAGGTCTTTGATGGCCGTCCGCCGGCTCTGTGCCCAAGCGATCCGATGATCCAGGTCGCAAGCTTGCGACGGCATCCGGCAACCAGGAAAGATGCACCGGGGCTCACGGTTCTCAACATGGCGTCGTTGCGTAGCGGTTGGACGCCGCCGTGTGGTGCCGTGCTGGAGCGGCATCCCGGTATGGGGATCGGTGACGACATACCGCCACGAACTACCGTCTCGTTGCCGCTCGGCTACCTGCCTGGCGATATCCGCGATAACCGGCCCGAACCCGGCCAGCTCGCCCGGCGCGTTTGAGAGCTCGGCGAGCGTGTCGAGATCGACCCGCAGCTCAACCCCGCTGCTGCGCTTGGATCGATGGTGATGCCGACCTTCGAGAAGGTCCAAGAAGACATCGGCACGAAGTTGGTCCATCGTGCGTGTTTCGCCGGCTCGCTTGAGTCGACGGGCGAGCTGGTCGATACGGGTGGTGGCCGAGGCCACACGGTCCGGGGATAGCGCCAAGCCCATGAGCTGAGCGGTCCCGTCATCGGAAAGGTCTGCAATCACCCTCCGCTGGGTCACTGCCTCGTCGTAGCGGGCCGCGGCAGCGTGGGGGTCGATTTCGATACAGAGCCGCTGCAGATGCGCTTTCAGTTGGCCAGTCGTCTGTTGCGGGGCACGGTCGATGACCTGATCGACCACCATGCGGGCGGTGTCGCGATCGAGATGGCCGGTGCTGCCGACCATCGTCCGGACCCGACGCACATCGACGTCCCCGGCTGCGAAGGCTTGCCACAGACGGGGCAAGCGTTGACGGAGTTCCAAAGCGAGATCCAGCTCCAGGTCTGCTGCGCGACGGGTCAGACGCAAGCGCGGCCCGGATCTCGGCCGCCGCACCCTCGGCCACGAGCTCTGGGTCCTCACCACCCTCAAGATCTTCTACGGCGTCGGCCACGGCAGCCATGTCCGCATACACGTGCGCCAGGTAATGAGACGCCATCCGCTGGCGAGCCCGCAAGACCACGATCCGGTCGTGCCCCGACAGCCGGTCAACATCGGTGTTTGCGAGGATGGCGGCCAGGAACGGACCCGGCTCCATCTGATCCAAACTCGGCGGAATCTCTTCTCTATCGAACATATGTTCGACTGTACCTTTCCACACCGACAGAAACCAGATGCTCGTTGTGCCGACCCCTCGACATGGGGGCAATCCATCAGAGTTCAGCCGTGAGAAGGCAGACGCCTTCGGCCCTACCCGCAAGGTGGCCGACTGAGGATTGCATAGGTAGCCGTCAGGTGATCGCGTGGACGACGAGCCACACTGCCACATAGTGAGCTATGAACGCAACGGCGGTCAGGGTGTGGAAGACCTCATGAAATCCGAACCAACGGGGCGCGGGGTTTGGACGTTTCATGCCATAGACAACGGCTCCGAGGCTGTACAAGACACCCCCAACCACGATCAGCACGACCGCTGTAACACCACCGCCGTCAATCAAGTCGGGCAAGAAGAAGACTGCCACCCACCCGATAACGACGTACAACGTCGTGTACAACCACCTGGGAGCCCCAATCCAAAACACTCTGAACACCACTCCAGCTAACGCGCCGATCCACACGATCAGAAGCAACGTTCGCCCCTTGCCAGGAGGCAACGCTAAAACGGCGAATGGCGTGTACGTACCAGCAATGATCAGATAGATGTTGGAGTGGTCCATGCGTCGGAGGAGTCCCTCAACGCGAGGCGACCACGAGCCACGATGAAGTCAGCGCGCTTGTGCCGAACAGGAGAGCTGCAGTTACGGCGAAAACCGCAGAAGCGATACGACCGGGTTGCGTAGGAGCAGTCGAGACAATGACGATCCCTGCGAGAACCGCAACAGGGAACATCACTGCATGCAGCCACCCCCTCAGGGTTGGTTTTGAACCCTCAAGATCGGCAGATCGGCTGTCCAAGATCCGCTGACGCTAACCGGCTCTGCCACGACCGGCAATCGGTCCAGATCTTTGGCTGCCCAAGGCTCGAACGGCATCGTGGTAGATCAGTTCTGCACCACTTGGGATTCGGTCATCTCGGCCCATCTAGGGTGATTGCGGAAAGTGAAGAGGAGGAAGAATGCGTGCACTTGTCAACGGGGGTGACAGCGGGCTGGGTATCGATTTGGCCGAGGTATCCGAACCCGACCCGATGCCATTCGAGCTGGTTGTGGACGTGGCGGCCGTGTCGATCAACCGTGGGGAGCTCCGGCTTCTCGCCGCCCGACCCGAGGGGTGGAGGCCCGGTCAGGATGTGGCTGGAGTCGTCCGGGAAGCCGCAGCGGACGGATCGGGCCCTTCGCCGGGAACCCGGGTGGTTGCTTGGGTGGACCAGGGTGGCTGGGCGGAGCGCGTCTGCGCATCTGTCGACCGGGTGGCCGTTCTTGCGGAAGGTATCTCGTTTGGGGCAGCGGCGACCCTACCGGTCGCGGGCATGACCGCCCTGCGAGCACTGCGTGTGGGCGGCGAGCTCCTCGGCCGTCGCGTGCTGGTCACGGGGGCGTCGGGCGGCGTCGGGAGGTTTGCCGTCGAGCTGGCCGCCCGGGGTGGTGCTTCGGTGACGGCGGTTGCCCGTGACGCTGCCCACGCGGAGGGCCTCGATCTCGTGGGGGCCGATCGGGTTGTCTTTGACATCGCCGAGGCCGAGGGGCCATTTGATGTCATCCTCGAATCGGTAGGGGGCGCGTCGCTCGCCGGCGCCGTCCGCCTCGTCGCTCCCCAGGGTGCCGTGATTGTGTTCGGCAACTCATCCGGTGGAGCCGCCGAGATCAGCTTTGGCGATTTTGTCGGCCGCCCAGGTGCCAGACTCGAAGGGTTCTTCGTCTACTCGAGCGCTCAGCCACCCAGCTTCGGTGCGGATCTCCAGCGTCTCGCCGACATGGTCGCTCGCGGCGAACTCAATCCCCATGTTGGCTTAGAGGTGAGCTGGACGGAGGCCACGACGGCCTTTGCGGCTCTTGCGGAGCGGCACGTCAACGGAAAGGCGGTGCTCCTGGTCGACTGACGGCCGGTGTCGACGTGCATGTGGCGGCACTGATCGCGATGGCGGCCAGGGCCGACGAGGTGCGATCAGGCACTTGGGGTAACGCTCTGAACAGCGTCGAGGAACTAGGGATCCGGGGTTACACGCTGGGGCGGTTCACGAGAAGAGCCAGGGAGGGCATTCCTTCGCCATCCGCCTTGCGCCGCTAATTACCGTCAGTTCTGAACCCAGGGGATTGGCTACGGGGAGGTTTATCGTTGAGCGCACCATCGGCAGGCTTCGACGCACTGCCGGGCCGTGCAGATGCATTCCGGCATCTCGAATCTCGAATTCCAAGTCAGGGTCCAGGTTGCCCAGCATCTCGGCAATGACGGTGTTAACCATCTCGCAGTCATGGGACGGGACACACCGTGATGCCATGACACAGCCTTCGACAACTGCGGCCAACCCAGTACGACGGTCGGAGAACTCGACCATGGAGTTTCGCTGACATGAGCGCTCGGAACTGCCGGTTCTGGGCGGTCTCGTTGACTGTGGAAGGCCTACGTCTCTGTGTACCAGACGGCTAGTGCAAGATGCGTCCAACTCATGTTCGGTTGAGATAGGTCGTTCGTGCTCTCGATGACGATGTCTGGATGATCGGCGAGCCAAGCATTCACATCCGCCTCAAGAGTGGCGAACTTTGCTTTCCTATTGCCTGTCTTCACGGAGAACAGCTTCAGCTTCACAATTCCATCCTTAGCCCAGGTGAGATTCACGCCATTTTGCCACAGTCCGCTCCCGCCCATACCGGCAAGTAGGTGTGCGGCCTTTGCCGCCGAGTCCGCTACGTACCGTGATCAGTCGTTTGCTCGGAACTGCCGGATACGGGTAGGGATGTGTTGACATCGCCTCGACGCTGCGCCAAGGTTCTGAACGGTCAAGCAATGAGCACAGCCCCAACCGCGGGAGTTGTAGCTAGCGAGGGAGTTCCTGTGACGATGGCGACCGTACCGATCCGTCCCGTTCTGCCGGCAGCCGATATCGAACGAGCACGACAGTGGTATTCGGAGAAGCTAGGTCTAGACCCGATCGCAGTGAGTCCGTTTGGAGATCTTGAGTACGAGTCAGGAGGAGTGGGATTTCTGCTCTATCAATCCGAATTGGCAGGGACCAATCAGGCGACCGCTGCCGGATTCAAGCTTGAGAACTTCGACGAAGTAGTGGCGTATCTCCGCTCGAAGGGTGTGGCATTCCTGCATGTCGACTTTGGCGAGATGGGAGCAACTGTGGACGGCGTTATTGCCACGCCCGACGGCCAGAAGGCCGCCTGGTTCAAAGACAGTGAAGGCAACATCTTCGCGCTCGCCACAGTCGCCTGACGCTCACCCAAGCCAAGATGTTGAGGTTCCTCAGGCCTGCGCTTGTGATCCATCAGGTCACGCCGCATGCCCGTCAGAGTTCGAGCAGAAAACGGAGTACCCGACCGATCTCGAAGGCCACCTGAGGGCCGACCTGTCCGAGACGAGCGATCATCCGCCGTTCGGAAACCGACTTGAGGTCCTCACACTTGGCGTAGCTCACCGCTTCCAATCCGGAATCTGCGGGGTCGATCTCGATGTGGGACGGGAGGTCCCGATGGGTGGTTGTGCAAGGGACGACCATGATCACTCCGGCCGGACTCTCATTGAGCGCGTCTGCCGAAACCACCACGGCCGGGCGACGGCCCGACTGCTCCCTCCCAACCGGCTCCCCGAAGTCAACCAGCCAGATCTCGCCTCGCCGCGGCGCCATCAGGACCGATCACTGGCAGCGCCGTGCTCTACGTCCCGCTCCGTCTCGATTTCGGCCCACGCCGCCTCATCATGCCGGAGTGCGTCGAACCGCTCGGTCATCTTGATCGAAGAAGAGGCGACGTTCCAGTGCATCGGCTGCCTCATCCAACAGCTGCGTCATGGGACGTCCGGTGGAATCGGCCAGCCGTGCAAACCGATCCCTGGTGCTCTCACTCACTCTGATGGTGGTACTCATAGGTGGAGTATACGCAAAAGTAGACAGATATGTCTACATGCCTGTTGATCCTCGACAGCCTGCCGGCTCCGACCCCGAAGACTGCCGAGCCGTCTATCAAGAACTCGGCGTCTCGATCACCTACCACAGGGACGGTCGACTACACGTGTCAGCGGG
>CAVRAP010000019.1:0-126053 GCA_963718995.1 uncultured Actinomycetota bacterium | reverse complement strand
TCGAGATCGGCCCCCTGGTGACCTGCAACTCGTACCGCAACCCCCAACTCCTCGCCGATATGGCTCGCACCGTCGATCACATCTCTGATGGCCGGCTGATCCTCGGCATCGGATCGGGTTGGTTCGAGCGGGACTACACCGAGTACGGCTACGAGTTCGGAACGGCGGGTGGCCGCCTCCGGCAACTCGACGCCAACCTGCCGCTCATCACGGAACGTCTCGCCAAGCTGAACCCGGCACCAGTGCGGGACATCCCCATCCTGATCGGCGGCGGCGGTGAGAAGGTGACGTTGCGGATCGTGGCCGAACACGCCGACATCTGGCACGGTTTCTACAGCACCAAGGAGCCAGACATGTTTGCCCGCAAGAACCGGGTGCTCGATGAATGGTGCGCCAAGGTGGGACGCGACCCGGCCGCCATCGAACGGTCGGTCGGGGTGGATCCCGCCAAGTTCGAGCTGGCCCCCGAAGTTCTCGCAAGCGGAGCTCAGCAGGTCACCCTCGGTTTCAACGGACCGGACTATGACCTGTCCGCCGTCAAGGACTGGGTGGCCTGGCGGGACGAGCTGAACGCTTCCTAGTTAAGAAGGGTCCTCTGTGCTTGGTGCCGTAGCGCTCGTCCTGGGTGGCCTCGTCTTGCTGACGGGCGGGGCTGATCGGTTCGTGCTGGCCGCGGCCCGGCTTTCGCGGGTGTGGGGGCTCTCCCCGATCCTGATCGGTGCGCTGGTGGTCGGCATGGGGACCTCGGCCCCCGAATTCCTGGTCAGCGTGGTAGCGGCGGCCGGCGGCAGGATCGATCTTGCGGTCGGCAACGTCATCGGCTCCAATATCGCCAACCTCAGCCTGGTCCTCGGCGCAACCGCCCTCGTCGCCCCGATGGCCGGTCATGTCCAGACCCTGCGCCGGGAGGGTTTCCTGATGTTCGGCGCCGTTGCCCTGCTGGCCATCGTGGTCTGGAATCAGTCGCTCACCGTCGCCGAGGGCATCATTCTCCTCGTCGCGATGGGCCTGGCCGCGATGGTGCTGATCCGCTGGGCTCGCGGGGACGTCGAAGGGGCCGGGACGGTGACGGCGGAACTCGACGAGATGACCTACGACTCGGGAAGGCCCAATCCTCGTTTTGAGATCATCGTCGGTATCGTGGCTTTACTGGCCACCCTGGGCGGCGCGGAGATGCTGGTGCGGGGAGCACAGGAGATCGCGACCCGCCTCGATCTGTCGGAAGGGTTCATCGGCCTCACCCTGGTGGCGCTAGGTACTAGCCTCCCCGAGCTGGCCACGGTCCTGGCGGCTGCCCGACGCAACGAAAACGACCTGGTGATCGGCAATCTTCTGGGGTCCAACCTGTTCAACTCACTGGCCGTTGCCGGCGGAGCGGCCGTGGTTGGTGGCGGAACTCTGGTCACAGGATTCAGGACGGGCTTGCTGTTCATGCTGGGCGTCGCTGCATTCGCCGGCATCCTCACGGCCACCGGCAACAGACTGGTCCGCTGGGAAGGTTTTGCCTTACTCGCCGTCTACGTTGCCTTCGTGGTATCGAGTTTCTAGCGCGATCGCCTAAGGCAGCGCCGGGCGGCCTTTGCGTTCCTCCCATTGGGCGGCGCGAGACTCGGCCAGGATCTCTTTGAAGATACGCTCCATGTAGGCCGGGTCGAGTCCCTGGAGCAAGGCTTCTTCGCGAATGACCGCCATGAGTTCTTCTTCCCGATCGGGGATCTGAACCGGCATCCCCCGAACGGCTTTGACCCGCCCGATAGCCAAAGAGAGGCCGCGGCGCCGGGCGAACAACCGGACAATCTCACGGTCGACGATATCGACGGCCTGGCGCATCCGGGAGATGCCTAACGCGTCCATGAGGGCCCCGAACCCGATCCCGTCGAGCTGCTGTAACTGGTCGGAGAGCGCATCATCCGGGGCCGGGTGCACTTCGACCGCCAGACCGTCGGCGCCGACCCCCTGGGCGGCCAGAGCCAACGGAGTGACCAGGCTGCGGTGCCCGGCGGCGTGGGAAGGGTCGACGATCACCGGCAAGTGGGACTTCTCCTTGACTACCGGGACGGCGCTGATGTCAAGCGTGTTCTGGGTGCTGTGCTCGAACGTGCGGATGCCCCGCTCACACATCACGATCTGGTCGTTGCCTTCAGCGAGGAGGTACTCAGCAGACCACAACCACTCGTCGATGGTTGCGGACGGTCCCCGGTTGAGGAGCACCGGTAGACCGCTCCGGCCGACGGCCCGCAGCAACTCGAAGTTCTGCATGTTGGCAGGACCGATCTCCAGCATGTCGGCCTGCCCGGCGGCCAGTTCGGCATCGGCGATTTCTCCAACTTCGGTCAGAATGGGGAGACCGACCGCCTTGCCGGCCTTTTCCAACAGAGCCAACCCGGCTCGACCCATCCCCGCGTAGGCGTACGGCGAGGACTGGGACCGGAAGGTGCCGCCCCGTAACAACGATGCGCCCCGGTCGGCGACGATCTCGGCAGCCAGCATGACCTGAGATTCCGATTCGACACTGGCCGGGCCGGCGATCACGGGAAACGGGTCGTGGCCGAAGCGCACACCACACACGTTGACGATCGTGTTGATCGAACCTACCGCTTTACGGTGTGCTTTTCGTTCAGTCATGGGTGGCTGCTCCTGGGTGGTGAGCCTGCTCCGGCAACAAAAGACCCGGAGCGCTGGCTCCGGGTTTCAGAATCGTGCTGGTAGCTCTGGTCTAGTTGCGCGTTCCTTCAACCCGGCCTGCGGGCCCGGTAAATGCGAAGTCGGCGTAATAGACGTGCTGCATGTGCATAGGGAAGTTAGCCAGGATCGCTCCCAATGACAAGGCTCCCCACCCTCTCCGCTCCGCCGCCTCCGGCAGCTCCGCGCCTCTCCCGCCAGCAGGAGAGGCAAGAATCCTGCGTCCTTCCCCGCCAAAGGTGGGGGAGGACGTCCGCACAACCGGAAGCTGATAACTCTCTTACGACTCGGCTAGCGCCAAGGCCGCTTCCGCTAAGCGCTCGACGCGGGTCCCGAAGTCGGCGAAACGCTCATCGGTGGTTTGACCGGCGACGAAGCGCGAAAAGATCTGTTCGACGATCACGGAGATCTTGAAGAACGCGAACACCTCGTACCAGCGGAGACGGGACAGGTCGAACCCGGTCCCCGCCCGGTAGCGGTCGACGATCCCGGCTCTGGTGAAGAACCCGCCGTGCAGGAGCGGGTTGTCCATGAAGACCCGGTAGGGAAGATCGGTGGGTTGTGACCAGTAGGCGAGGGTGGTTCCGAGGTCGAAGAGCGGATCACCCAACGTTGCCATATCCCAGTCGAATACGGCGACCACCTCGCCGGCGCCGTCGACCATGACGTTGTCGAGTTTGTAGTCGTTGTGCAGCAGGGAAGCAGCTTGCGGCGCTGGTATATCCCCGGCCAGCCACTCGGCCAGTTGCTCCATAGGCTCGACGTCGCGGGTTTTGGCCTTCTCCCAGCGTCCCGCCCAGCCCCGTACCTGCCTTTCGGCGAAACCCTCCGGTTTGCCCAGTTCGCTCAAACCGATCGAGTCGTAATCCACCCGGTGGAGGTCGACCAGCGTGTCGACAAACCGTTCGCTGATGCGCTTGCGGATGTTGGTTTCATCGGGAAGACCTTTCGGCCAGCGGTTCCGGATGATAAAACCCTTGCGGCGTTCCATCACGAAGAATGGTTTGCCAAGCACGGTCTCATCGGTGCAGAGGTGGAGGGCCGCCGGGGCTTGGGGAAGGACCCGGCTGACCGCATGCAGCACCGTGTACTCGCGCACCATGTCGTGACTGCGAGGTGCCACCGGGCCGAGGGGCGGTCGGCGCAGCACATATTCGCGGCCATCGACCCGAGCCAGATAGGTGAGATTGGCGTGCCCGCCGGGGAACTGCTCAAACTCGATCGGTTCATCGCCGGCGAACTGGGCGAGGTGTCCGCGCAGGTAGGTGGCGAGCTTCTGCTCGTCGAACCGCTCTTCGGCGCGAACGGGAGCCGTGTCGCGAGGTGCGGTCATGACCGCTTACCCGGTCCCGGCCACCATGGCCGACCGATCAGAATGCACGTTCCCCTCCCAGAGCCCGATAGCCCGAGCCTAATCCCCTCGCCAAGCACGTCCTCTCTGCCCGACGGAAGGAGAGGCACACCAATTGACCTCTTCTCGAAATAGTCCCCCCTCTGGGGGGAGAGTACCGCCGCCAAAGGAAGGGGTAGGGGGGCGCACCGGAAGGAGTCCGCACCAACGCCCTCCCCCGCCGCCAGGTGGGGGAGGTGGGTCTCGCCGCAAGGCGAGAGCCGGAGGGGGCGGGGGCAATGGATCCCTGATCACAGCAAAGACCCACCCTCTCCGCATCGCCGCCTTCGGCGGCGCCGCGCCTCTCCCGCCAGCGGGCGAGGCCAGGACACGCAACATCTTCGCGATAGTCCCGCTTTCAGGGGGAAAGCACCGCCGCGTTCAGGCGTAGGGGCTCGCCCCACCCTCTCCGCATCGCCGCCTTCGGCGGCGCCGCGCCTCTCCCGCCAGCGGGCGAGGCAAAAACAACGTCCTCCCCCGCCACAGGTGGGGGAGGTGGCCGATTGCGAACAGCAATCGGCCGGAGGGGGCAGGGGCAGCGGCCGCACTCCCAACGACCCCACTACCCTCTTCTCCCATGTCGCTTGTCTGCCTTTTTGATCTCGATGGCACGCTGGTTGACTCGCGAGAGCCGATTCTGACCGCCCTCAACGCGGCGCTTGGCGACCATGCCCTGGCACCGATTCGCGATCAGGACCTCTCCAACCATGTCGGTCCACCGCTCCGCGAATCGCTGACCGTGCTTCTCGACGATCGAAAGAAAGACCTCGACCTGGTCGGACCGCTGATCGAGTCGTTCCGCACCCACTATGCCGTCGCGTCGGTCGCGATGGCGCGGGCCTATGAGGGCATCCCGAAGCTGCTCGATCAACTGCACCCGGTGAACCGCCTGGGCGTGGTCACGTCCAAGCCTGCAGCGTACGCCCGCCCCATCCTGGAGACCCTCGGGTTCGCCCGGTTCATGGAGGTGATCGAAGGCCCCAGCCTCGAGGAGATCGAACCGAAGCCCGAAACCCTCGCCCGGGCCTTGCGGCTCCTCAACCACGGAATCGACAGGGAGCGGTTCGTCATGATCGGCGACCGCCATCACGACATCGCCGCCGCCCGCATCAACGGCATCGAATCGATCGGAGTCACCTGGGGTTTCGGCAGTCTCGAAGAACTCACCACGGCAGGCGCCGGCCAAATCGTTACGACTCCGGCCGATTTGGCCAGGCTGGTGGGCGCTTAGGCCTTCAAGTACCGGTCGAGGAACTTGATCATGTCGGGCATGTGCGGCACGAACGGCTCCAGGGAGGCGTGTCCCCCATCGGGCACGATCATGATCTGCCCGTTGGGAGCCGCTTCGAACAGCCGGAACGCGTCTTTGACCGGGATCACCTTGTCGGCGTCACCGTGGACGATCAGCACCGGACACTCGACATCGGCAATGCGCCGCAGCGGAGCGAAATCGTCGAACCGGTGCCCGATCAGCTTCTCCATCGGCCACAGCATCCCTTCGGCCACCCGCCCGGGGAGCCGGTCGAGGCGCAGCTGATTGGCCATCATCTCGCGCGGATGAGCGAACGCCGACATGGAGACGACGGCGGCGATCTCCGGATCCCGGGAGGCGGCCAGGATGGCGGCTCCGCCTCCGACCGAGTGACCGGCGACTCCGATGGTCGTGACATCATCCCGTTCCCGGAGCCAGTCGATTCCCACTTCGAGATCTTCGGCGAAGCGGGGCAGCGAGGCGAAATCGTCGTGGTCGCTGAGCCCGTGGTTGCGAGCGTCGAGAAAGAGCGTGTGGTACCCGGCTTCGTGCAGGAAAGGGGCGATGGGCAGCAGCAGCGACGCGTTCGCACCCCACCCGTGCAAGACCACGACGGTCGGCGCCGGGCCGTCCAGGGCGGGGATGAACCAGGCGTGGAGGCCTGTCCCGTTGACCGATTCGAGCCAGACCTGCTCTTCCGGTAATCCAACGTCGGCCGGGGTCTTCGTCGCGTCTCGCTGGGGTGGGGCGAAGGCCTTCTTGAGCAACCCGGGAATGGCATACACAACGCCGGCCCCGATCGCGGCTCTTCCGATAAATCTGCGCATGACCGCATATGGTACGCCGCCCGGAACCTGTTCCGGTCAAATCGCCACCGCAATCTTCGAGTACTACGTTTCGGAAAAGATCCACATCAAGGAGAAGGCATGAAGAAGGTCGTGGTAACCGGCGGCAGCGGCAAAGCCGGACGGGCCGTCGTCAATGAACTCAACGCTCGCGGGTACCAGACCCTCAACGTCGACCAGACGATCCCGCCGGCCTCGTGGGGGTGGGCGCTGGCCGTCGACCTGACCGACCTCGGCCAAACGATCGAAGCCCTTCAGGGTGCCGATGCGGTGGTGCACCTCGCCGCCGTGCCCGCCCCGGAGATGCGCCCCGAACAGGAGACGTTCCGTAACAACATTCTCAGCACCTACAACGTGTTCTCCGCCGCGGCGGACCTCAGCTTGCAGAAGGTGGTGTGGGCATCGAGCGAAACCGTCCTGGGACTTCCCTTCGAGAAGGAACTCCCCGACTACGCCCCCATCGACGAACAGCAAACGCCGTACCCGGAGTCGAGTTACGCCCTCTCCAAACTGCTGGGCGAGCAGATGGCCGCACAGTTCAGCCGCCGCTTCGGCCTGCCGTTCGCGGGGCTACGGATCTCCAACATCATGGAACCCGACGAGTACGCCAAGTTCCCCAGCTTCTGGGACGACCCGGCCCTCCGCAAGTGGAACCTGTGGGGCTACGTCGACGCCCGCGACGTCGCCCAGGCAGTCCGGCTGGCGCTGGAACTCGACGTGCCCGGATCCGAGCAGTACATCGTCGCCGCCAACGACACGGTCATGAACCGCTCCAGCCAGGGTCTGATGGAAGAGGTCTACCCGACCGTCGCTATCCGCAAGGACCTGGGCGAATTCGAGACCCTCCTGTCGATCGACAAGGCCCGGGAAATGCTGGGCTACGAACCCGACTACACGTGGCGCGACCACCTGTAAACGGCAAGCAGTCCGCGATAGGTCCCACCCTCTCCGCTCCGCCGCCTCCGGCAGCTACGCGCCTCTCCCGCCAGCGGGAGAGGCCAACCCCGCGCCCTCCCCCGCCGCAGGTGGGGGAGGTGGGTCTCGCCAAAAGGCGAGAGCCGGAGGGGGCAAGTCCCAACGGCAACACAACCACACCAACAAGACCGCAGCCCAACACCTCGCGCTCAGCCGGAGCAGAGCGGAAAGAAGTCCCGGTAGGTCCCACCCTCTCCGCACCGCTGCCTTCGGCAGCGCAGCGCCTCTCCCGCCAGCGGGCGAGGCAAGACCCGGCCGGTCGTTTCTTTTCCCCGTCCCGGGAGCGGGAGGGGGTTAGGAGGAGGGTGGAACCTTCCTATGTTGATCCACCCTCCCCGCATCGCCGCCTTCAGCGGCGCAGCGCCTCTCCCGCCAGCAGGAGAGGCCAACCCCACGTCCGCCCCCACCACAGGTGGGGGCGGACGAAGAAGACCCTGAGATCCCAAATACCGCGGGTTTCCCTGTATACTTGACTATTCAAGGCGGCCCTAGCCTCAGCTCCTCATTGCCTCGCGGCGTTCTTTCGAGTTCACCCTCCTCGCATGAGTGATCGCTGTCGCATCAACGAACCGGCGCCACCTGGCAACAGTTCGAGAGAATGGACATTGAATATGAGGCACACCACGCGACATCCTTCCATTGCATTTCTGAGTACCTACCCGCCCACATCGTGCGGGTTGGCGACGTTCACGGCCGCCCTGCGCAATGCCGTCGCCGGCGGCCGGGGCTC
This sequence comes from uncultured Actinomycetota bacterium, assembly GCA_963718995.1. Lineage (GTDB taxonomy): Bacteria > Actinomycetota > Acidimicrobiia > Spongiisociales > UBA4744 > UBA4744. The sequence continues at coordinate 118,179 of CAVRAP010000019.1, read as the reverse complement.
GGACGACGGTCTGGGCGTCGTGAGCCTGGTAGACGACCGAATCGGTGGGCACCGACCGGAAGTCGTACTCGAACATCTCAACGGCAACGCAACCTCCGTTCGCGAGACGATCGAAACGCTCAATTCCTTCGACGCCGTTTCTATCCAACACGAGTACGGAATCTACGGCGGGCCCGATGGACGCGAAGTCCTCGATCTGCTGTCCGGCCTCGAGGTTCCGGCGGTCGTCACCCTGCACACGGTGCTCAGCCGGCCCAGCCCCAGCCAGCAATCGATCCTGGAGGATGTGGTTGCTCTGGCCGAACGGACCATCGTGATGAGCGATACGGCCAAACGGCGCCTGGTCGAGGGCTACCGGATCGACCCGGGCAAAGTTCGCATGGTTCCGCACGGAGCCAGAGTCGGCCTGGGTGGCCCATCTTTGGCGAACGGGACCCGCCCCGTCGTGCTCACGTGGGGCCTCATCGGACCGGGCAAGGGTCTGGAGATGGCGATCGACGCCTTCGCCGCCCTACGGGACCTGGTTCCCCTTCCCCGCTACATCATTCTCGGCAAGACCCATCCCAAGGTCCAGGCTTCCCAGGGCGATGCCTACCTCGAGGGTCTGAGGGCCCGGGTGCATGATCTCGGGCTCGACGATGTTGTCGAGTTCGACGACCGGTATCTCGACATCGACGCACTGGCGCTTGCCGTTCGCCGAGCGGACATGGTTGTGCTTCCTTACGAATCAACCGAGCAGGTCACGTCGGGAGTGCTGGTTGAAGCTCTCGCAGCCGGGAAGCCAGTCATCGCCACCGCCTTCCCCCACGCCGTCGAACTGTTGGGCAACGGTGCAGGCACTGTGGTCGGCCACGACGATCCCATCGAGATGGCAGCCGCCCTCCGGAGCGTGCTGACGGATCAATCTCTCGCAGCCCGCATGGCAGGGGAAGCACGGCAGATCGGCTCGACGCTGTACTGGCCCGCCATCGCCCGCCGCTACGACCGCCTCGCCACGAAGCTGGTCGCCCGACACGAAGCAGCCCGCGTTCTGCCCAACGCTCAGCATCCCGAGAAAGCCTTTGATGCCTTCGCCCAGGTCGGTTGAAGCCCGGCCCGGTCTTCGTGCATTGAGCGACGTCTCCGTCCGGCCGTTCCGTTCGGCCGGCGGGAGTCTCATCGGCCCTCTCCCGGAGCCCCGCTTCGACCATCTGCGACGGATGACCGATCGCCTGGGTATCTGGGAGCACGCTGAGTTCACCACCCCGCGGATCGACCATGGCTATTGCACCGACGACAACGCCCGGGCGCTCATTGTCGTGAGCCGCCAGACGGATCCGTCCCCCGCGCTCGTGAAGATGGCCGGCATCTACCTGGCGTTCCTGCGAGATGCCCGGCTCCCGGAGGGTGGCTTCCACAATCGTCGCAGCTCCGACGGGTCCTGGGAGGATGCAGTGGGATCGGACGACTCTCAGGGGCGAGCCAACTGGGCACTCGGGACGGTGGCCGGCCAGGGTCCAACCTCCTGGATGCGCGATGCCGGGTTGGAGATGTTCGACCAGCAACGGGATTTCCGCTCGCCGTCGCCACGAGCGAACGCCTTCGCGGTGCTGGGTGCGTCCGAGATTCTTCTTTCATCACCCGACCATGCGCCCGCCTGGGACACCTTGCAGAGAGGCGTCGAACACCTCTTCGCGCGGGACAATGCCCGGTGGCCCTGGCCTGAGGATCGCCTGGCCTATGACAACGCCCGCATCCCCGAGGCCCTTCTGGTTGCGGGAGCGCTCCTGACCGACGACCGTCTCATCGACTCGGGCCTCCGCCTCCTCGAGTGGCTGGCTGCGACGGAGTTTCGTGGCGGCCATTTCAGCTTCACGCCCGCCGCGGGGTGGGCGCCGGGTGAGACCCGGCCGGGTTTTGACCAGCAGCCGGTCGAGGCAGCCGCCATGGCCGATGCCTGCGCCCGCGCCTGGACGGTGACGGGAGACAGCATGTGGAAGGACCTGGTCGAGCGGGCCGCTCAGTGGTTCCTCGGCGCCAATGACACCGGGGCGGCTCTCTACGACCGGCACACCGGGGGTTGCGGGGATGGCCTCGGTCCCGACTACACCAACCTGAATCAGGGGGCCGAGTCGACGCTGGCCGCGCTGGCCGTGCTCCAGCAGGCTGAGATGATCGATCGCTCCGAAGCGCAGCGGCGCACCAGGTCCGTGGCCTGAGCGCACCGGTCGCCTAGCCTTGGTCTTCGCATCCTGTGCTGAACCAACGACGCGGACGGGCAGAAGAAGGCGATCAACACATGACCCCAATCCGTGTCACGCGAACACCGGTGCGCCTGACTTCCGATCCCCATCGCGTGATCATCAAACCCTTCCTGCCGGGGGGCCGCTTTTTCCCGGACGGGAAGTCACACGCGGAGCTCATCATCAAGCGGATCCTGGCGATGTCGGATGCCGAAGTAGCTTTGACGCTGGCAGCCACACAGGACCGGTTCAAAGGCCGCCACGAAGACCTCAGCAGCACTTTCGAGAGCAACTTCGCTCTGGTTTCCAGGCACATTGAGAACCCGAAGGATCTCCCTGGGGAGCGCCGTCTTCTCATCGGGGCCTACTTCACGCACGAGTACTCGATCGAGGCGGCCTCCCTCAGCAATCCTTCGGTCGTCCCGGCTCCCGATCAGGCTGGCCTGAATCCAGGGGAACAACGGTTCATCATGAGCCTGCGGGCTATCGGTGAGGGCCACATCTCGTCTATCGAGTTCCGCTCGGGAGTCATCGATGCCGACGGGAACGTCAGCCTGGACGCGTCCAGTCCGTATGCGACGACCCCAGCCCACCGATCGCCGATCTACGACAAACCCGTGTTGTCGGCCAAGCTGGAGGAACTGGGGGCGTTCAACGACATCACCCGCATGTGTCTCGATCCCCTGCCCGACAGGTTCACATTCGCGCAACTCGAAGAAGCCATTGCGGATCTCGATCGCCATGGCATCCCTCGCTCGGCGTCTCTGCAGACCGTCAAGGTCATCCATTGGCTGGCGTCTTCGAACTACGCGAGCGCCTTCCCGGAGGACTCCGAGATCTCGGAACGAGTCATGTTCCCCATGGGTCCCACGGAGAGCCACGGCATGGAGGACGCCCGTTTCGTCCGTTTCACCCATGACAACGGGAAGGTGGTCTACTTCGCGACCTACACCGCATTCGATGGGATCCAGATCCTCCCCCAGCTCATAGAAACACGGGATTTCGTCTCGTTCCGGGTCGCCACCCTCAACGGACCCGCCGCTCAGAACAAGGGTATTGCCCTGTTCCCCCGCAAGATCGACGGCCGCTTTGCGGCCCTGTCCCGCCAGGACAACGAGAACAACTACCTGATGCACTCTGAAAATGTCCGGTTCTGGCACGAAACCGAGAAGATCCAGGAGCCTGTCCGCCCCTGGGAACTCGTCCAGCTCGGGAATTGCGGTTCGCCGCTAGAGACCGAAGCGGGTTGGTTGGTCATCACTCATGGAGTGGGAGCGATGCGCCGCTACACCCTGGGAGCGATTCTCCTCGACATCGAGGACCCGTGCCGGGTCATCGGCCACCTCAACGAACCATTACTGGAACCAAATGCGGACGAACGGGACGGGTATGTGCCCAACGTTGTGTATTCGTGCGGCAGCATGATCCACGGCAACCACCTCGTGCTCCCGTACGGGTTTTCGGATGTGGGGGCACGCATCGCCACGGTGCCACTCGACGATCTCCTCACCCGCCTTACCGAGAGCTAATCGCGCTTCATCCGTTCGGCCCGCCGGGCCTCCCGGAGCGCTGGTTCAGTGATCCCCGATGGCGGCAGCTCGTCTGGTCGCGTGATTGTCGACGATGCGGTGGTAGACGGCGAGGTACTCGTCGACCATCCGGTCCCGGTCGAAGCGCTGCTCGACCGAGGCACGCACCGCCATCCGGTCCACTCGCTGTGAAGCGTGCACGGCGGCGACGGCGTCTTCGATGGATTCCACCAGGAAGCCGTTCGCCCCGTCGGTAATCAGCTCGGGCATTGACCCTCGCCGGTGGGCAATCACCGGCGTCCCGCATGCCATTGCTTCAACGACACTGAAGCCGAACGGCTCGTCGAAGCTGATCAGGTGGAGGAGTGCCCTGGCGCCGCCGAGCAGTTCCCCACGCTCGTCCGGGCCGACCGGGCCGATATAACAAACTTGTTCGCCGTCCAGCCTTGGCTCGACGAACCGATTGAAGTAGTCCTCATCCTGGACGATCCCGGCGATCTTCAACGGTAGACCGGCCTGGTCGGCCACTTCGATAGCTTCGACGGTCCCCTTGTGGGGATGGATCCTCCCGAAGAACAGCAGGTAATCGCCCGGCTCGCCCCGCACGGTGAATGACCCCATATCGATGCCGTGGTGGATGGTTGCCACGTAGTCGAGTTGGTCGTGCCGGTCTGCGTCGCTGATCGCTACGTAGTAGCCGCGGTCGTTGTATTGCTCGAAGACGGGCACGATCCGCTCGGACGAAAACCCGTGAATGGTGGTGACTACCGGCGTGTCGACCAGGCCGCTGTAGGTGAGCGGCAGAAAGTCGAAGCTGTTGTGGATCAAGTCGAATTCCCCGGCTCGTTCGAAAACGGAGGCGATGTGGAGGGCTTCCCAGACCTTCGCATCGAGGGTGGGGTCCTCAGAGTACCCGGTGGGTGCCGAGCCGACCAACCGGGCGGAGGTTACCGAGTCGGCCGTGGCAAAGAGCGTCACGTCGACCCCGCGAGCAACGAGCCCTTCGGTGAGCAGCGACACGAACTGCTCCCACGGCCCGTAGTGCCGGGGCGGGACCCGCCACGAGATCGGAGCGAGCATGGCGACGCGCAACGGTTTAGCGATCACAGTTGGGGCGAACGGCTAGTTGGCTGCGGGTGGTATCTAGGCGATCGACGTCCGATGACGCCGGGAAGGCGACGGAGCGACCGGTCAAACGACCTTTTTCTTCTCGCTCTCGGCCTTCTTCGCCTTCTTGTCGAGGCGCTTCTGCTTGAGATCTTTGGCAGCCGCTTTCTTGCTGCTTCTGCCACCCTTGTCCTTGCTCGCCATCAGTGCCTCCAGGCCGGCCACCGAAAGGCAGCCATACACCATTGTCGCACGCTGGGCGGCCTAGACCCCGTCTCCCACCCTCTCCGCTCCGCCGCCTACGGCAGCTACGCGCCTCTCCCGCCAGCGGGAGAGGCAAAAAGCCGCGTCCTCCCCCGGCGTTCAGCCGGGGGAGGTGGGTCTCGCCGACAGGCGAGAGCCGGAGGGGGCAACTCGGACCAAAGGGGCGCTCCAGAGAGTAGCGATGTCGAAACCTCACTACCATCTCGTCTCGTGCCACCTGCCATCACTATTGAGCGTCTCGAGAAGCGCTACGGCGAGCTGACCGCCGTGAACGGGGTCTCCCTCGAAGTGGCCCGGGGCGAAACGTATGCCCTCCTCGGTCCCAACGGGGCGGGCAAAACCACAACCGTCGAGATACTCGAAGGTCTTCGCCGCCCCACCGGTGGCACGGTGTCGGTGCTGGGTCTCGACCCGACCGCCGACCGCGAGCGTCTCCAACCGCAGATCGGGGTGATGCTGCAGGAAGGTGGCGCCAACCCGGGCGCCCGGGCCAAGGAGATCCTCACCCTGCTGGCCGCTTTTTTCGATAACCCCCGCTCCCCCGACGAACTGCTCGACCTGGTCGGGTTGACCGGGCAAGCCCGGACCCTCTGCCGGCGCTTGTCCGGTGGCGAGAAGCAGCGGCTCTCCCTGGCCATGGCCCTGGTTGGCCGACCCCAACTGGTGTTCCTGGATGAGCCGACCGCCGGTCTCGACCCGGGCGGACGGCGAGCCACCTGGCAGACCATCGAACGCCTCAAAGAGGACGGGGTCACGATCCTGCTCACCACCCACTTCATGGACGAGGCCGAGCATCTGGCAGACCGGGTGGGCATCATCCACCGGGGTCACCTGGTCGCCGAGGGCCCACCCGCCGATCTGGTCCGGGGCACCGGTGGGTTGTCCTTCCTGGCCGGCCCGGGACTCCCCGTCGAGCAGCTTCAAACCCGCCTGCAGGCGCCTGTCCGGGAAGCCAGCCCGGGCCGTTACGTCGTTGACCTCCAGGACCCGACCCCCACCCAGGTGGCCAACCTCACGGCCTGGCTGGCCGAGCACAAAACCTTGTTGCGAGAACTCCGCCTCGGAGCGGCCGGCCTGGAGGAGATCTTCCTGGCTCTCACCGAACAGGAGTCGGAATGACCGCCCGGGCCCTGCGAGCCCAAACGAAGCTCGAGCTGATCCTCACCCTGCGGCGCGGCGAGGCGGTGCTGCTCACCTTGATCATTCCGGTCGGGCTGCTGGTCTTCTTCGGCACCACAGAACTGTTCGCGGTGACCGTCGAGTTCATCACTCCCGGCCTGCTCGCCCTGGCGGTGCTGTCCTCCTCGCTGGTCAGCCTCAGCATCGCCACCGGGTACGAACGCAAGTACCTGGTCCTCAAACGGCTCGGTGCCACCCCGCTGCCCCGCTCGGTCCTGTTCGTCGCCAAAGCCATCTCCGTCCTGGCGCTGGAGATCATCCAGGTCGGCTTGCTCCTGGCCGTGGCCGCCCTGTTCTTCGGATGGCGAGCCGACATCGACTGGTGGCTGCTGACCGGTGCCCTGCTGCTAGGCACCGCCGCCTTCTCCGGGATTGCGATGCTGATGGCCGGCACCCTGCGCGCCGAGGCCACCCTGGCCCTCGCCAACGGGCTCTACGTCATCTTCCTGCTGGTCGGGGATGTGATCTTCCCCCTCGAAAGCCTCCCCGACGCCGTGGTCCGCCTGGGTCAGGTCATGCCCGCCGCCCCGCTGGCCGGCTTGTTCCGGGCGGCGGTCGGCCAGGCCGATTTCGTCGCCGCCCACGCCGTCATCCTGATCGGCTGGGCACTACTGATCCCCCCGCTGGCGGTACGGTTCTTCAGCTGGGAAGAGCGGTAGGTCCATCCAACATAGGTAGGGCGCAGCTTCGGTAATGACTCATCAGCTTGTACGCTCTTTCGCAGACGGCTGTGGCACTTCACACACCTGCGCATCGCCGGAAGGTAAATATCAAGTCTGGTGGTTTGCAGGTAGCACCCGCATCGCGCTACCAATAGTCCTGCACTTTGCGTGCAAACTTCCCTACTGAGTGTCTATGGAACGTCATATCACTTCCCTATCCCGCCGCATCGGTTTGGTCGTCCTGGCGATCACAGCCTGGACCGCGTACGTGTGGATCACCCGGATCATCAACCTCGACGGCGTTGATGCCGCCTCCTCGGTTGTCTGGGCTCGTATCGGGATCTCACTGGCGTTCGCCTTGCTGATGCTGTGGATCGGGCTGGCGTGTTTGCTGAAGCGGCTGTCGGCTCCGCGCTTCGCCGGGTACGTCCTGCTCACCTTCGGGGTGTGGATGGCGATCTCCTGGATGCCCGAGGTGATCGAGCGAATCGCCGCTCCCGACGAGGAACTGGCCTTCCGGGTAGTGCACATCGGATTGGCCTTCGTTTCACTCGGCTTGGGAACCGTCGCGGCCACCTTGGGCCGCAAACTTATCCGGGGTCTCATTCCCGACGCCGCCGCCCACGCCGCTGCGTAACGGGCTTTCCGGCCCGGGGCTTCACCAGCGCTGGGGCCCTCTATACCGAACAGCCCTCCGTTTTTCGCCTTTGGCGAGAACCACCTCGGAATGAGACACCTGGCCGACTGTGGCTAGTCCGTGTTGGGTTGGTAGGTGCCGATGCTCCATAGGTGGCCGTCGCTGTCTTTGACGGTGAACTCGCGGGAGCCGTAGTCCATGTCGGTCAGAGGGATGACGACCTCGGCGCCGTGCTCGACTGCCTGGCCGTGGAGACCATCGACGTCGTCGGCCACCAGGTACGTCCAGGCGGGGCCGGAGGGAGGTAAATCGGCAGACCCGACCGGACCGAGCATGATCCGGTTACCCCGGAACGTCATCTGGGCGTGATCGATCTCCTCGTTGTCATCGCGGTGTTCCATCTCGAGGATGAACCCGAGAGCCCGCTCCAGCCAGTAGATGGCGGCCTCCGGATCCCGGTAGCGAAGCGTCGGATAGACGGTCTGCGTCACGATGACCTCCCTTCGATCGCCACCCTACGGGAGCGTCGTCGGTAAGCGCAGGGAAGCGAGATCAAGGTTCTTCGGTCGGTGCCGACCCCCTACCCCGCTGCGCTCGGCCACGTGGGGCTAACCGAAGGCGGTGTCGACCCAGATCATGGCGAAGAGGACGGCCAGGTAGATGGTGGAGTAGCGGAAAAGGGCCATCGAACGTTCCGGGGCTACGGATCAGGCGGGCGGCTTCGACGATGAAAAGGACCCCGAGGATCAGGGCGGCGATCGGGTAGAGCACCCCGGTCGGGGCGATCGGCCACAACAGGAGACTGAAGGCGGTCAGAAGGAGCGAATAGGCGAAGATGTGCCAGGTGGTGCGCTGCTCACCAACCACTACGGGCAGCATCGGCACGCCGGCGCTGGCGTAGTCGTCTTTGTAGCGCATGGCCAGAGCCCAGAAGTGCGGGGGCGTCCAGCAGAAGACGATCCCGAAAAGGAGCCAGGCGGCCGGAGCCAGACTGCCGGTCACAGCTGCCCATCCGACCAGCACCGGGGCAGCACCTGCCGCTCCTCCGATGACAATGTTCTGCGGGGTGCTGCGCTTCAGCCCCATCGTGTAGACGAAAACGTAGAAGAGGAGCGCGCCAGTGGCCAAGGCTCCGGCCAGCAGATTGGCGAACAGCCACAACCAGACGAAACCGAGCACGCCGAGGGCAATCCCGAACCACAGTGCGTTGGTCGGTGAGATGGCGTCGCGGGGCAGGGGGCGGCGCGACGTGCGGCGCATCACCACGTCGATGTCGCGATCGAAGTAGTTGTTGATGGCGTTGGCGCCCCCGGCGGAGAGGGTCCCGCCGATCAGCGTGGCGATGACCAGCCAGGTGCCCGGCCAGCCACCCTGCGCCAGAACCATCGACGGCACCGTGGTGATCAGCAGCAATTCGATGATGCGCGGCTTGGTGAGCGCCACGTACGCGCCGAGCCCAGCCCAACCACTCGCAGGAGGGGCGTTCGGATCGGTGATCTTCACCTGCATACGAGAGTTCTTCATCCACGGCCCCGTAGGTTAACCCTGAACCGGAGACCAGCGACCGGCCTCTCCGGCACGATGATCGCGAGTGTGTTCGCCGCCCTGGGCCTTCCACCCTCCCCCTAACCCCCTCCCGCTCCCAGGAGGGGGAAACATGGCGCGAGTGTCTTGCCTCTCCCGTCTGGCGGGAGAGGCGCGGCGCCGCCGTCAGGCGGTGATGCGGAGAGGGTGGTCGCCCACCCTGGCCTTCCACTCTCCCCCTAACCCAGAACTCCCCCGGCGGGACGGGGCAACGAGAAGAGCCCCGCACTCGGCGGGGCTCTTCTGGTTGGGTTTGGTTGGTTTAGGCCTCAGCGGGAACGACGGTCAGAGAGCCTTCCATGCCGCCGCCGAAGTGACCTTCGATGGCGCAGATGATCTGGTAGGTGCCTTCGGCCGGTGCGGTGAAGGTGAAGGTTGCCGTGTCACCCGGATCGACTTCCTCTTCCCAGTACACGAAATCAGCCAGCAGCACTTCCTCGGTGTCCGGCAGATCTGCTTCGCTGTCGATCGTTACGCCCGGCTTCAGCAGGACCCACTCGTGGGCAATCGTGCCCGAGTTGGTCAGTGTGATCGTGATCTCTTCGCCGGCCGGGATCTCCCACGACTCCGGATCGAACATGAATTCTTTCATGTCCACCTCGATGTCGGTCGATGCTCCGCCGCCCGAACAGGCAGCCAGCGCCACGGCCAGAATCACCATGAGCAACGCTAGGTACTTGGTTGATTTCATTGACTTCCTCCCTCAAATATCTTCCCGCCGATTCGTACGGGCTCATGCACCATAAACGAATCATGTCGACGGATGTCGGGAAAACCGACAGTTGTTCTGTACGAGGAGAACTTACCCATAGGCGGGCGCTACGCATGAAGGGCCAGAAGGTGTCGGAATCCCTTCACGTTTAACGCCGTCCTAAACACAAGCTAAAAAGAACGTTTGAATCCGACGCGCTGTCACCTTATGATGCGGCACCACTCGGGGAGGTTGTCGGGTACACGCCCATGCGGCGTTCAACGCGGCCATCCGGAGGGGCAGGGCAGCGACTCGAACGAGAGGACCGGAAGATCAAACGCACGCGGGTTCTCAGCAGATGGTGGCGGTTCGGTCCGCTTACCGGTCTCCTGTTGCTGCTCAGCGCCTGCATCGCCGACGCCCCGCTCGACTCGCTCGACCCGGCCGGACCCATCGCCGAGAAAATCGACGGACTGTGGTGGCTGGTGTTCTGGATCGCCGCCGCCGTCTTCGTGCTCGTCCAGGGCGCCATCCTCATCATTTCGTTCGTGTTCCGCGACAAGGACGGCCGCAAGGAACCGAAGCAGATCCACGGCAACAACAAACTCGAAGTGCTGTGGACCGCCATCCCGGCCCTCATCCTGGCCGGTATCGCCGTGCCGACCGTCCAGACGATCTTCGAGCTCACCGAGCGGCCGGCCGATGCTCTCACCATCGAAGTGATCGGCCACCAGTGGTGGTTCGAGTACGTCTATCCCGACTACGACATCACCACTGCCAGCACCCTCGTGATCCCGGCCGGGCAGCCGGTCGAGCTGATCATGACCTCCGAGGATGTCCTCCACAATTTCTGGGTTCCCCAGCTGGCCGGGAAGCGCTATCTGGTAACCGGGCAGGAAACCTACTTGAACCTCGAGGCCAACGAACCGGGTGAGTACTGGGGCCAGTGCGCCGAGTTCTGCGGGCTCAGCCATGCCTTGATGCGGGCCCGCGTCGTCGCCCTCGACGAATCCGATTTCGATCAGTGGGTGTCCGATCAGCAACAACCGGCCGCCGAACCCGCCGAAGACTCCCTCGCTCACGAAGGCCTGGAAGTCTTCCTCAATGCGGGCTGCACACGTTGTCACGTCATCGAGGGAGTCTGGGAAGATGTGGCCCGCCAGCCGCCCGCCCCCGACCTGACCCACGTCGCCAGCCGGAGCATGTTCGCCGGAGCTTCGTTCGAGTTCAACGAGGCCAACCTCCGCTCGTGGCTGGCCAACCCGCCCGCTATGAAGGACGGCTCGTTCATGCCCAACCTCGCTTTGAACGATGAAGAGATCACCGCCCTCATTGCCTACCTGGAGACGCTCGAGTGACGACTACTGCTTCCCGGTCCACCATCTTCCGACGCCCAACGGCCACCAAAGGCTTCTGGAGTTGGATAACGAGCGTCGACCACAAAAAGATCGGCGTCATGTACGGCTACACGGCGTTCGCGTTCCTGCTCATCGGCGGGCTCGAAGCGCTGTTGCTGCGTCTCCAGTTGGCCGGACCGGAAGGCCAGTTGCTGTCTCAGGCCGAGTACAACGCCATGTTCACCATGCACGGCACGACGATGGTGTTCCTGGTGATCATGCCGATGAGCGCCGCCTTCATGAACTACCTGCTGCCGTTGATGATCGGCGCTCGCGACGTGGCCTTCCCGAGGCTCAACGCCCTCAGCTACTGGATCTTCCTGTTTGGTGGCCTGTTCCTCTACTCGACGTTCCTTTTCGGCACCACCGGCGCCCCGGCCGGCGGGTTCCTGGCCGATGAAGTGAGCCGCCTGGGATCGGCCCCGAATGCCGGTTGGTTCGGGTACGCGCCCAACACGGAGCCGCAGTTCTCAGTCGGGACGGTCCTGGACTATTGGGCGATCGGACTGCAGATACTGGGGCTGGCCTCGCTGCTGTCGTCGATCAACTTGATCACCACGATCTTCAACTTGCGCGCCAAGGGGATGCGTCTGCTCCGCATGCCGGTCTTCGTGTGGATGTCGCTGGTCGTCAACTTCCTGCTGGCGTTCTCGCTGCCGATCATCGCCGTGGCGCTGTGGATGATCACCTTCGATCGCCAGTTCGGATCCCAGTTCTTCCAGGCGGCCGGGGGCGGCGACCCGATCCTCTGGCAGCATCTTTTCTGGTTGTTCGGCCATCCCGAGGTCTACATCCTCATCCTGCCGGCCATGGGCATCGTCTCGGAAGTGCTGCCCGTGTTCTCCCGCAAGCCGCTGTTCGGTTACGCCGCCGTCGTGTTCGCCGGCGCCGCCATCGGTTTCCTCGGGTTCGGCGTGTGGGCCCACCACATGTTCTCGTCGGGGATCGGGACGGTGGCCCAGGCGGCGTTCGGCTTATCGACCATGACCATCGCCATCCCGACCGGAATCAAGATCTTCAACTGGCTGGGCACGATGTGGATGGGCCGATTACGTTTCACCACCCCGATGCTGTTCTCGATCGGCTTCGTGGCCATGTTCACCATCGGCGGATTGTCGGGGGTCACCCACTCGGTCGTCCCCGCCGACTGGCAGCAGACCGACACCTACTACATCGTTGCCCACTTCCACTACGTGCTGTTCGGCGGCGCCATCTTCGGAATCTTCTCCGGGCTGTACTACTGGTTCCCCAAACTGACCGGGCGCATGTACTCCGAGCGGCTCGGCAAGTGGCATTTCTGGCTGATGTTCCTGGGATTCAACCTGACCTTCGCACCGATGCACTGGCTGGGCCTGCAGGGCATGGTGCGCCGCACCTGGCAGTACGCCGCCGACACCAATCTCGGCCCATGGAACATGGTCGTCACCATCGGGGCGTTCGTCATCGCCACGTCGATCCTGGTCTTCATGTGGAACTGGATCGTCTCCAAGCGGCGCGGCCCCGAGGCCGGCATCGACCCCTGGGACGCCAGGACGCTCGAGTGGACCATCCCCTCGCCGCCCCCCGAGTACAACTTCGCCGAGATCCCCACCGTCACTTCCCTCGACGACTTCTGGCACAAGAAATACTCCGAGGACGAAGAAGAACGGCCCGTCCGGCGAGACACTGCCGATGCGCTGGTTGCCGAACTGGACCGCAAGGGTCGCAACCCCGACAAGCCGATCCACCTGCCGGCTCCGTCGTACTTCCCGATCGCGATGGGTCTGTCCCTTCCGGTGGTCGGGTACGGCATCATCTACCACGGTGAGGTGTGGGGAGTAGCCCTGCTGGCGCTTGGCGTGCTGGCCACGATTACCTCGTTCATCGGCTGGGCTCAGGAACCCTCAGAAGAGCCGGGCGAAGAACCGCCGGGAGGGGATCACTGATGGCCGACCTCGCGCACGACCTCGGTCACCACGACGAACACGAAGGCCTCGGGGTCGACAACCGCAAGCTGGCCATGTGGGTCTTCCTGTCCTCCGAGTTCATGTTCTTTGGGGCGCTCATCTCCACCTACCTGCTCTTCAAAGGCAGGGAGGGACTGCCTCAACCGATGCCCCGCGAGCTGTACGACATCCCGTTCACGTCGGTCAGTTCGTTCGTGCTGCTCATGAGCTCGTTGACGATGGTGCTGGCTCACAATGCGTTGAGCCGCAAAGACCAGCCGGCCACCCGCTCCTGGCTGCTGGCCACGGCGCTCCTCGGAATGGTGTTCATCGCCGGCCAGGTCTTCGAGTTCTCCACGTTCATTCACGAAGGCATGACGATGAAGACCAACGCGGCTGCCTCCGCCTTCTATCTGCTCACCGGCTTCCACGGGACCCACGTGGTGATCGGGATCATCATGCTGCTCTCCCTGTTCGGGATATCGCGCCGCCAGGATGGCCTCTCCGAGGCAAAGGGCCTCAACCTGGAGCTGGTCGGTCTCTACTGGCACTTCGTGGACATCATCTGGATCGTGATCTTCACCGTCGTCTACCTGATTCCTTAGGACATCGACATGAGCGAGACTGCAACAACCGGGAGCGAGACAGCAACAACCGGGGGGCATCACCATCCCACCCCGCGCCAGTACGTGCAGATTGCGTTACTGCTGGCCGTGCTGACGGGCATCGAGGTCGGCTTGTACTACACCGAACCGACGTTCGGGAAGCTGGTGACCCCCGCCCTGCTGCTGCTGGCGGCCATCAAATTCGGTGTGGTGGTCGGCTACTACATGCACCTCAAATACGAGAAGCGGTTGCTGACCGGGCTCTTCGGCGCCGGCTTCATCCTGGCGGGATTGATCTACGCAGTGTTGCTGGTCTCCTTCCTGATCATTCCCCGCTTCGGATAGGACGGCTCCGGTGCAACCTGCGCCCTCTCTCACCCTGACCGAGATAGCCCCGTTCAACTGGCACCCCGACGTGCTCATCCTGGTGGTTGCCTCGGTTGTTGGCTACGTATACGCGGTGCGCCGGATCGGCCCCTACAAGGTCCCCAAGGGCACACCCGCCGCCACTCCCAAGCAGATCGCCTGGTTCTTCGGCGGAGTCGCCGCGTTGTTCGTGGCGGCCTGGTGGCCGATCCACGACCTGGCGGAAGAGTCGATGTTCACCTTCCACATGATCGAACATCTCCTCATCGGCCTGGTGGTCCCCCCGCTGCTGCTGCTGGGCACCCCCCGCTGGTTGGCGGAGCTGGTGGTGGAGAACCCCCGGGTGCTGCGCCTCGTGCAACGGCTGAGCCGCCCGGTCCCCGCCTTCTTCTTCTACTCCCTCATCCTGGTCGGCATCCACTGGCCGACTATCAACGAGTTGATGGTCACCTCGGACGTCGCCCATTTCCTCATCCATGCCGTGTTCTTCATCTCGGCGATGTTCATGTGGATGCCCGTGCTCAGCCCGCTCCCGGCCGTGCCCCGCCTCACTCCCCCGGCCCAGGCGTTCTATCTGTTCCTCCATTCGATCATCCCCACCGTGCCCGCCTCGTTCCTGACCTTCGGAACCAAACCCATCTACAAGATCTACGAGACCTTCCCCAAGCTGTGGGGCTTCGACACGATCACCGACCAGACGGTGGCCGGCCTCATCATGAAGCTGGTTGCCGGCCTGTACCTATGGGCGATCATCGCCGTGATCTGGTTCCGCTGGTACAACGAAGAGCAACGCTGGGAAGCTATGGAAAAGGAACTGAGAAGTTCCTAGCTGTTCAGGGTTGGGGTAAGCCCCCTCCGGCTCGGCTCTTCCGAGCCGACCCACCTCCCCCACCTTCGGCGAGGGAGGACGTGAGAATCTTTTTTCGTGCTCCCCCGGCGCAGACGGGGGAGCTGTCCGAGCGCAGCGAGGACTGAGGGGGCACCACCCGGAATCAGGTCCTCGAAAGACGCCCGGTTCTACAGGAACTGTTCGAGCCAGGCGCGAGCCTCGGTCTCGTTCGAGAAGACCTTGGTGGGAACCGACGGTCGATCGACGGTGGCCATCGCGCCGGCCGTGGCCCGGGCGGGCGTCGACCGGGCAATGATGGCCCGGGCCGAGGCATGATCGGAGTTCGTGACCACCTGGCGGGAGCTGCGCTCGAGCCACTCGAGTCCGGACCGCATCGATCAACATGGGAGCCCGGCCATCTGGCACGAGCTCGGCCTTCATCCTGTCAATGAGCTCAACCGATGCCTGAACCCGATCATCGCCGGGTGCCGGCGTGTGGGTCTCGATCAGCACGTAGACAATGCCGGACTCTTCGCGGCGGGCCTTGCCCATCGGCAGTGTCACCCACTCGCCGTCGCTCATATGTGCGTCCCGCCCTTGACTGACCGCAAGCCAACCCTATCAGGTGCCCTTCTTCGTAGTGTTCATCGAGGTTTGACTCCGCCCGAGGAAGTTTTGCCTCGTGTTATCTCTCCCATGGTGTGGCCGTTGCCAAACCCCCGCCACGATGGCGACAGTCAATACGCGACAAAGGAGATCCATCATGATCAAACGCATTTCGATCATCAGCACCGCCGTGCTGGCAACCCTGCTCATCGCCGGGTTCGCGTGGGCGAGTCCGGGCGACTCGTCCACTTCGACGACCTCGACAACGGGCGCGACCGACGTTTTTCAGACGTCAACCGACGACGCAGCGTCCGGCGGGGAAGACGCCGTCGAGATCGTCGACCGCGAGCAGGGGATCGCCGAGCAAACTGAGCTCGGAGACGACACTGCCGGCAGCAGCGTTGGGACCAGCAGTTCAACCGACGACGATTCCAGTGACGACAGCTACGAGGACTCATCGAACGACGACAGCTATCACGACTCCTCGGACGACTCGAACGACTCAAACGAATTGGACGACGACAGCTATGACGACTCCTCGGACGATGACGGCTCGGATGATGACTCAGACGACGACGGTTCTGGTCACTCCGATGACAGTGATGACGACGATGGCTTCGATGACTGAAGCGGCACTGCGATGAAGAAAGAGACCCCGGCCATCCGGCCGGGGTCTTTCTCATGACCGGTCAGGTAAGAAGAAGGCGCAGCAGGGCCCCGGCCTCTTCGGTCTGTGCCTCTTCCGCCGGTCCATAGTTGAAAACCGCCAGGGCGATGAACAGCAGCACGATGCCGATGCCGACGGCGGCAAGGATGAACTCGTTCCGGGTGATGCGCAGACCCGGCTTGTACGCGGCCAGAAACGCGAACATCAGGATGCCGGCGGAAGCGACGATCGCCAATGCTGTTGCGCCAACGGGGAACTCCAAAAAGAGCAGGGCCAGCGGCAGGACGATGAGCGCAATGGCGGTCAATCCGGCCAGAGGGATCAAGATTGATCCGGCCAACCGCCGTTTCACCACGTTGGCCTCAGCCTCGATGTCGGCGGGCAACACGGTCGGTTCGCCCAGCAGTTGGACGACGGCCGCGACCAGCGCTCCGAGTATCGCACCGCCAATCAGGAGAGCCAGGAAGGTCCCGCCCACGGACAGAACAACTGCCGTCTGCACGGTTTCGCCAGGGACGCCACCCGCTCCTGCCTCCACAGTTTCCCCAACCAGACCACTCGCCAGCGCAGCACCGATCGTGCCGAAGACGGCGCCGATGATGGCCCCCATCGAGGAGGTCGCACGGACCGATCCTCGCAACATCATCTCCGGATGGAACCAGGCCGGCATCAAACGGGAAGCCGAGGCGATGAGTGCTCCAAAAACGGCCGAGGCAATAGCCGTCAAGACGATGAACCAGGTGAGCGTGACCTCAACGCCTGCTCGATAGGGATCTTCACCGATGATGGTCGCCCGGTCCACAACCAGTGGCGAAGCGGCGAGGGCCAGCACCACGCCGAGGATCAGCCCCATGACCGCCCCAATGCCGGCCGCGAAGCGAACCCGATCGCCGAGCGGCGCAGGTTCGAGCGCAACGACAGGTTCGAGGACCTGCACGGCAGTTGCCACCGGCGCCGGAGCGGCTTCCGCGGCGGGCTCAGCGGCGACAGGCGGGGCTACTGGTTCGGGCTCCGGAGTCGCGACCACCTCAACGGGAGCCGTCTCGACCGGAGCGGGAGCCGCCGCCGGCATCGGGGCCCCACCCGTCCACGATTGCAGGATCTCATCCAAACTGACGCCTTGAGCCTGAGCCCGCGCCTGCGCGGAGCGACGAAGCAGTTCAGCGGGGACTCCCCCGATGGCTTCGGTTGCGGCAGCAATCAATGCGTCAGACATATGAAGCGCAATCATAGAGCAGCCACGCCCACCGTTCCACGAGAGCCGGGTGTCAACTGTCAGCTTTCAGCTATCAGCTATCAGCTATCAGCTATCAGCGAGATACAACCCGATCTGGCCAGAGCAGGGCTAGGCGGTCTGGGCAGGAAGACGACCCCCTACCCCCGCCTTCGGCGGCGGTACTTTCCCCCTGGAAGGGGGACTATGTTCAAACCCGAGCCCTCCAGGACTGTTCATACCGGAATAGTCCAGATAGTCCCCCCTCCGCTTCTCGCCTCCGGCGAGAAGCACCTCCCCCGCCTTCGGCGAGGGAGGACGAAGAGAACACAGGACCCTCAATCAAGGGAACCCCCCAACCACGACCTCCCCCGCTGCCACGTGGGGGAGGTGGCCGAGCGCAGCGAGGACGGAGGGGGCTCTCGCAGTCTTAGGTTCCGAGGGTGTCCTGGTCGGAGGTGGCTTGGGCGGCTTCTCTGGCTTCGGCGTTGGCGCGGGCCCGCTTCTCGGCTTTCCGCAACGCATAGAGGAGAGCCAGGGCGGGGACGGCGACGTAGAGAGCTTCGTCCCAGCCGCCCTGGTGGGCCAGAATCCAGGTGAGCTCCGTCATCCCGCTGCCAGGATCGTGAGACCAAGAGCCGTCAAGGCGACCATGAGCACCAGCATCGCATATTGGGAACGGACGGCACGAACCGGCGGGAACTCGGCCAGCGCTCGGTCGTGGGCGAGGATCACCCCGGTGACGTGGCCCGCCACGATGGCGACGACCTGGACGTACCAGACGACCCGGGGGGACATCCAGTAGTTGATGGCCCGCTCGGCGGTTCCGAACAGATCCCAACCCTGGCCGAAGGGATCACTGGCCGTGGAGACCAGCAACTGGCCTTCGAACAGAATCAGCGTGAAATAGTGGGCAAAGGCGTAGGCCAGGGCAATCGGGACGAGTGTGTGAGCGAACGAGGCCGCCACCTGGGCGGGGCTCCGGACGTCCTCGGCCAGCTTGACGGCCGCCCACGAAGCCGTCCAGTAGGCAGCGCCGATCACTGCCGAGACGGCGACGAAACCGAGGGTCTCCCACAGCATCGTCCCGGCCTTCGTGCCCAGGAGATCACGCCACCACTGGGTGCTCGACAGGCCGTCGTAGCTGACGGTTCCGATCATCAGCACCACGAACAAAGTGAGACCCGGCCAGCGCGGCAGCACCGGAAGGGCCCGGATCCAACCCCGGCGCACCAACCGGCCTTCTGCGTCACGTCCCCATGGGGAGATGGCGCTGATCAGCCGGTTGTAGGTCGTGAAAGCATCACCGATCTGCAGCCCGGTGGAGCGACCGGCCCACACCATCAGACCGATCAGGTAGGCGGTATAGACAAGGGCGGCGACGGCCACCGTGCTTGGTTGGCCACCCTCCGGGGCGATCAATTCCATCCAGGTGAACAGCAACAGGGCGAACGCGGCGGGATAGACCCCCAGGCGTTCGAGCAGGGCCGGGCGTTCCTCGCTGCCGACCAGCGACCCCAGGACCCGCCACGGGTTCAGGTACGTGTACAGGTTGCCGACCAGAGCCGCCAGGAACGGGACCACCAGCCAGAAGACCACCCACACCAGCACGGGTGCCACGTTGCGCGAACTGTTCTGCACGCCAACGAGGCCGGCGGCGACGACCACCAGCAACCCGACCACGCCCACCCCGGCCAGGACACGGCCCGGCCATCCGATCGGCCCGGCGGTCACCACCTTTTCGAGCGGGCCGCCCTGCAGCCGGGGTTCCGGCCAGAGCAGCGCCAGCGCGATAAACGAGACGATCAGCACGACCGCGGCGCCGTAGAGGAAGAACTCGATCGGAACGGGCAGATCTGCCCGGCCTCCGATGCCGTGGGCGAGCGCCGGGGCCGGAATGGCGGAGATGAGGGTGGCGATCATCGCCACGAAACCGGTCCGTCGGATCACGGAGCTACCTGCAGTTCGCCGATCAGCACGCCTGCACCTTCCAGCTCGATCTCGAAGACGCCGGGGATGGTGGCTTCGAACTCGAGGACCGCTTCCTGCTCCGGGCGTGACATCGGCGTGGAGGTCGTATCCGTGCAGGTGGATCTCATCGGAGATGTCGGCCGTAACCACCAACCGAACCGCCCCATCGAGCGGCACCTCAAAACGCTCGACCCGGCCAACCGTCCCGCCCGCCACCACGATCTCGACCACGGTGACGACCGGACCGGCCGTCGTCGTGGTGGTGGATGCTGTGGTCGTCGGTGCCGCCGTGATATCCGTCCCATCGGGAAGCGTCGTGGTGGTGGATGCTGTGGTCGTCGTAACCTCCGCGATGGTCGTCGTGGTGGGGTCGACTCCGTTGTCCGTGCACGCGCCGACGAGCACGGCCATCACCAGGAAAAGGGGCATCCATCGCGACATAGCCCGAGAGGGTAATCAGGCCACACGGTTTAACGCACCTCGCCCGGGTGTCGAAGACGAGGTTCCCGGGCCGAGGTCGGCGTGACGATCGTTCTAGCCTGAGGCTCATGGTCAAAGCGCTGTGTTACGGCTCATTGAATCCGGACCTCATCCACCGCGTCACGAAGTTGCCGGCTCCGGGCGAAGACCTCTTGTCAAACGGATGGGAGATGCTCTACGGCGGGGGCGCCGGCAACGCGGCGGTCGCCTTGGCGACCTGGGAAGCTGAGACCGTCTTGATCGGCCACGCTCTGGGATCCGACCCGATGGGCGACTGGCTGCTCAAGACCATGGCTCGGCCCCACCTCGACCTCGGTGAGGTCCACCAGGAGGAGGCCGTCCGGACCCCTCACTGCGTGGTGATGATCACCCCGGATGGGGATCGCACCATTCTCTCCACCGGATACCACGACGCCCGCTGGCAAGAGGTACCGGAGCGGACCTGGGACGGCGTCGAGGTCGTGCTCGTCGACGGGTACGCCGGAGAGGCCGGAGCGGCCGTCGCCACTGAGGCCGGGCGGCGCGGCATCCCGGTCGTCGGGTTGGATGCCGGCGAGGCTACCGCCGGGGTCTCGTCACTGGTGGTGTGGTCGCGCCACGAGCACCCGGATGAGCAAGCCGCCGGCCGCTTGGCGGCCGAGGGACATCCGGTCGTGCTGACCGGCGGTCCGGGTGACATTGAGATGTGGTGGGGTGATCAGACCTACCGGACGGCTCCGCCAAGGGTCAGCCCGGTCGACGGGACGGGCGCCGGGGATGTGTTCGCCGCGATGTGCGCCTACGGACTGGCTTCGGAATGGGACCCGGATCACATGCTCAACATGGCGGCCGCAGCCGGGGCACTCCTCGCCGGGCGGGGGCGCGCCAACGGCGTCCCGACGCTGGCGGACATCGCCACCCTGGTCAAACGGGAGGCTCAACGATGATCGACCTCGACACCATCGACCGCCTCGAATTGGCCGTCCTCCCGACGCCGGTCCAGTTCTGCCGGAGGCTGACGGGCCATCTCGGCGGCCCCCGCATCTTCGTGAAGCGGGACGATCTGACCGGCGCCGGCGGTGGCGGAAACAAGGTCCGCAAGCTCGAGTACGTGCTGGCCGAAGCCGTTGCTGCGGGGGCCGACTCGGTTGTTTCGATCGGCGTCACGCAATCCAACGCGATGCGGCAACTCGCCGGGACCGCTGCTTCGTTAGGACTCGAATGTCACTGTGCGGTGATCGTCGACCGCTTCGGCATCGATTCGCCCGACTACCGGGAAGGCGGCAACTACTTCCTGACCCGCCTGTTCGGAGCGGCCGTTCACCCCTGCGCCGCCTCCGACGACCAGGCAGAGGTCATCGAAGGCATCGCGGCGGGGTTGCGATCACAGGGAAAGCGGCCGTTCGTGATCCCCTACGGGATCTCTTCGGTGACCGGTGCGCTGGGTTACGTGCGGGCCGTGCGCGAAGTCGCCGATCAGATGGAGGCCCCGACGGCGATCATCCATGCGAGCGGTTCGGCCGGAACCCAGGCCGGCACCGTGGCGGGCGCCGCCGCCTACCTCCCCGACACCCAGATCATCGGTATCGACGTTGATGCTGCGCC
Source organism: uncultured Actinomycetota bacterium (assembly GCA_963718995.1). Taxonomy (GTDB): domain Bacteria; phylum Actinomycetota; class Acidimicrobiia; order Spongiisociales; family UBA4744; genus UBA4744. The sequence continues at coordinate 96,661 of CAVRAP010000019.1, read as the reverse complement.
CGAACGGGTGGCCGCCGACGTGCGGGCGTTGCTCGATCCGTTGACAGATCGCCTGGAACTGGAGCAAACCAACCTCAGTGATCGAGTTGAGGTCGTGGGCGGCTACGCCGGCCCGTCCTACGGCGCCATCACCCCGGAGGTGCTGGAAGCGATTTCGATGTTCGGGAAACTCGAAGGGTTGATCCTCGATCCGGTGTACTCAGGCAAAGCAGCCGCCGGCTTGATCGGGTTGATCCGTTCCGGTCGTTTCACAGAGGACGACACGGTGCTCTTTGTGCATACGGGTGGCTGGTCGGGTCTGTTCGCCTATCGCTCCGAAGTGGCAGACAGCCTGATCTAGAAGAACCCCGAGGCGCCTCCGCTCCGCTGCTTTCGTTCCTCCGCCCGCCCGCCGTTTCTTGGCCTCTCCCGCTGGCGGGAGAGGCGCGGCGCCGCCGAAGGCGGCGATGCGGAGAGGGTCGGATAGCCGGCACCACCCGCAAGAAGAAGTTCACCATGCGAGCACCTTGGCCCAAACCACGTGCCCCCCGACGCAGACGGGGGGGCTGTCTGAGCGAAGCGAAGACTGAGGGCAATAACTCCCCTTCGGGCTTCACGAGGGCATAGACCACGGACCTTCGGTCTTCCGTTGGGTGAGGCTCACCCCCGGTAACTAGTCGCTGGCCGGAGATCCGGGGTGGTGGACTGCCCTTTGAGGCCCTAGCCTGCCGACCATGCAAGTTCTTCGATCGTTCTTCAAGGTCATCCTCGTCATCCTCTTGATCCTGGTCCTGGTTGTCGGAGCGGCCACGTTCACCCTCAGCCGTTTGGCTTTTCCGCGCACCAACGGAGAAACCATCCTCGAGAAGGCCGGGCTGGATGGACCGGTCGACGTCTACCGGGACGAGAACGGGATCCCGCACATCTACGCCGAAACCACCCACGATCTGTTCGTGGCGCAGGGTTATGTCCACGCTCAGGACCGTTTCTGGCAGATGGACTTCCAGAGAGCCATCGGGCACGGCCGCCTTGCCCAGCTGTTCGGCGAATCAGAGATCGGCACCGATACCTTCCTTCGGACCCTCGGGTGGTCGCGCACCGCCGATGAAGAGTTTGCGGCGATGCCCCAGGAGGCTCAGGACGTCCTCACCGCCTATGCCGCTGGAGTCAACGCCTACCTCGATGAGCGGACCCCGATCCGCCTTGGTCTCGAATACTCGGTGCTCAAGCTGAACAACGCTTCCTACAAGCCGCTGCCCTGGGAACCGGCCGACACGCTGGTGTGGGCCAAAGCAATGGCCTGGGATCTCCGCAGCAACATGGACGTTGAGATCTCGCGGGCCGTGATCTCGAAAGCAGTGGGCGCCGATCGGGTCGACGACTTCTTCCCCGCCTATCCGGATGACCGACCGGTAACCGTCCCCGGTAGCGGCGGATTGAGCACGTCGGCCGATATCCAAACAATCGCAGGCGACGTAGCGGACTTGCTGGCCACCGTGGCCGAACGAGCAGGAAACCTCGACGATCTGCTGGGTATCTCCGGTGCAGATATTGGATCCAACAACTGGGTCGTGTCCGGGGAACTCACGGACACCGGCCAGCCCATCTTGGCCAACGACCCCCACCTGGGCATCCAGATGCCGTCCATCTGGTACGAAGTTGGTCTGCATTGCGCCCCGATCGGTCCCGGTTGTGACCTCGAGGTTGCCGGGTTCTCCTTGCTCGGCATCCCCGCAGTGGTCCTCGGACACAACGACCGGATTGCCTGGGGGGTCACCAACCTGGCGGCCGACGTCCAGGACCTCTACATCGAGAAGATCAATCCCGACAACCCCGACCAGTACGAGGTCAACGGCCGGTGGGTCGATATGGACATCTACACCGAGACGCTGATCTACAGCGGTAGGAAGACCGATATCGACGTGCGGGTCACCCGGCACGGACCGATCATCTCCGACTCGTACGGCGCCCTGGAAGATTTCGACGAAGCGACCGTGCTTGACCTCCCCGACGACTATGCCATCGCCTTGAAGTGGACGGCCCTCGAACCAACCCGAATGGTCGAAGCCATCCTCGGGATCAATCAGGCGGGGAACTGGGAGGAGTTCCGCCAGGCACTGAGCCTGTGGGACGTCCCGTCGCAGAACTTCATCTACGCCGACGTCGACGGCAACATCGGCTACCAGATGCCCGGCCGGATCCCCATCCGGGCCGACGGTGACGGGCGCATCCCGGTGCCCGGCTGGACCAACCAGTACGAATGGACCGGCTTCATCCCGTTCGACGATCTCCCTAACCGGTACAACCCGCCGGAGGGCTACATCGTCACCGCCAACAATGCCGTGGTGGACGATTCCTATCCCTACTTACTGGCTCGCGAGTGGTCGTACGGCACCCGCGCCCAGCGCATCGTCGACATGATCGAGGAATCCGACGGTCCGATCACCGTTGCGATGGTCGAGGACATGCAGCGGGACAATTTCAACCTCATGGCCGAAGAGATCATCCCCTACCTGACCGCGGTGGAGAGCGCGCTGCCCGAGGTGCAGTCGGCCCAGGGGTTGCTCGCCGAGTGGGGCTCGCAAGCCGAGCCTTTCCAGCAAGACGCCGACTCCCCGCACGGAGCGCTCTACGCGGCGGTTTGGAAACACCTCCTGGCGGCGGCGTTCCACGATGACCTCCCGGAGGACTACTGGCCGATTGGTCGTGACAACTTCTTCCAGGTGCTCCGGCCCATCCTGGATGACCCCACCAGTGAATGGTGGGATAGTCAGTCGACGAGCAACATCGAAGAACGCGACGCCATCCTCGAAACTGCCATGCTCGAAGCATGGAATGAGATGGTGGACACCCTGGGCAGCCAGCCGAGCGAATGGAGATGGGGCGACCTGCACACCGCCACCTTCCGCAATGCCAGTCTCGGCCAATCGGGAATAGCCCCCATCGAATGGCTTTTCAATCGGGGACCCTTTGAAGCATCGGGCAGCGGCGACCTTGTCAACGCCACAACCTGGAACGCCGCCGAGGGGTACGAGGTGATCGCGCTTCCGTCCATGCGGATGATCGTCGACCTCGATGACCTGTCCCGCTCGCGAGCTGTCCACACCACCGGCCAATCCGGGCATGCCTTCAACAAGCACTACATCGACATGGCGGACCTATGGGTCGTCAACGAGACACAACCGCTCCGCTGGGACCGGCCGGCGATCGAGGCTAACGCCGACGGGCATCTGCGCCTGTTGCCCTCCGGGTAAACACACAAAGGTCCCCGAAGCGCATAGGATTAACGGCGAACCCCTAGGAAGGCCACCATGAAGAAGTTCCTGCTCATTCTGCTCGTCGTTGGTATCGCTGTTTTCGCTGCCAAACAAGCCGGGCTCATCAAGATCGACAGCGGACAGTCCCACTGACGCATCAGCGAAGCAACCCCCCGCTCGCTACTGACGATCCGCTAGGGGTGCACCATGCAAGACCATGATCTCCTGGTGCACCCCGTTCCAGGATTCCCGCCGGCCGTCGGGACGGCCCTCTGGATGCTGGCCGACACTCGGCGTCGAACCCGCGAGGCCGTCGAAGATCTCACCGATGCCGACGTGGATCGGATCCCCGACGGCCTCGATAACTCGGTCGGTTCGCTGCTCTATCACGTCGCCGCGATCGAAGCCGACTGGTTGTACGCCGATATCCTCCAGGTCGCCTACCCGGCCTGGATGGGCGACTGGTTCCCTATGGACGTTCGAGAAGAGGACGGTCGCCTGACCCCCGTCCCCGGGTTCACCGTTGCCCAACACCTGGAACGGCTCGCGACGGTCCGCAGGTACCTCCTCGAGGACCTCGCGGACCTCACCGACGCCGACTACCAAACCGAGCGAGGAGTAGAGGGCGGGATCACCACTCCGGAGTGGGTGTTGCACCATCTCCGCCAGCACGAGGCAGAACATCGCGGCCAGATCCAATCCATCCGCACCGCGCTCGGAAACGAGTAGGCGCCAGAGCCGCCCCGCCCGCTACTCGCCTCCAGCGAGAACCACCTCCCCCGGCACAGCCGAGGGAGGACGAAAGAAGAAACACCCCGCGAGAAGGGCAAAAAAAAGAACTGCCCCCTCCGCTTCTCGCCACCGGCGAGAACCACCTCCCCCGGCTCCGCCAAGGGAGGACGAAAAAGGACACACAGAACCCTGCGAACAGGAACCTCTCCTTAACGTCCTCCCCCACTTCAGGTGGGGGAGGTGGATCGGCGCAGCCGAGCCGGAGGGGGCAGGTCACACCGCCGGACTTCCCAGACGGAGACTGTCAGGAACGACGCCTGCGGGACCGGAAGATTGATCGGATGACCAACAGAGCAACCACGGCGACGACCTCGGACATGATGATCACCCGGGTGGTGTCGGCCGCGGGAACCCAGCTGACCTCGCCGCCTTTGATTTGGTACGCACCGACCGGCCGGGCGGAGACCCCGTATCCGCCTCCCGCACCGGACCCGGTCTCGTCTCCACCTTCGCCTTCACCACCACCGCCACCGCCCTTGACCGCAGCAGCCGGGATGAACGTCACGCCATCCTTCTCATACGGGTCGCCGAACACGCGCCGCACCGTGATCGCGTCACGCCCGGCAGCTATCACTTCATCGAACTTCGACACGGAAACGCTCCTATCGAGAGGGTCACGTTCAACAGTACGCCTCTTGCAGCCCGACCAGATCGGAGGTTGTCGGCCCGCTGCAACTACGTCTTGAGTTGCAGCACGATCTCGGTGGATGCCAGCTGCAACTGCCCAACGAAATCGGAACCGAACGGGACCAGGACCACCGCGTCCGCCCCGGCGTCGATGAGCGACTGGAGCCGGCCTGCGACCACCCCGGGGTCCGGTGCGATCGCGTCCCATCCGGGGAGGGCGTCGGGAGGGGGCGGTCCGAGTTCGCGCAGGTCCCCGGCACAAAAGCCGGCAAATACCGTGAGCCGGTGCCTCTCGGTTCGCCCGGCATCGGCCCGGCCTTGATCGATGAGCGTCCGGGCCCGCTCGACCTCGGCGGGTCCGTTTCCTTCGGAGAGGATCGTGCCGTCGGCCACTGCGCCAGAGGCTCTCAGTGATTTTGGTCCGGTAACGCCGGCGGAGACGAGCGGAACGGGGACCGGCGGGAACTGCAGGCGGACCTGGTCGAGGTGAACGTAACGCCCATCCATCGAAACGAGTTCGCCTGCCAGCAATCGGCGGATGGCCTCGATGGTTTCGGTCAGCAACGTGAGCGGTGAGGCGACCTTTTCTCCGATCTGCGTCATCCAATCCTGCACCCCGTGGCCAACACCGGCAGCCAGACGGCCCGGATACATCCCGGCCAAGGTCGCCCATTCCATGGCCAGAGCGGCGGGATTGCGGAACGGTGCCGGAGCGATGCCGTGGCCGACGACCACATCCCGGGTCCCGGCAAGGACTGCGCCGGCCTGACTGATGCCTCCGGCATACGGAAGGTCCTCCACAACCCAGAGTTCATCGAAGCCGTTCTGGATGAGCCCGGCGTGATCGACCACTTCGCCGGGTGGTACGTCGCGCCGGATCATGGCCCCGATACTGGTCATCGGTCGGTCACGATCATGCTCCGGGACCGGCGGGTGACGTCGTTTCGAGAGGGAGGAAACGCTTGGCGCGGCGCATGCTGAACACGATGGCGGCGACCAGCATGGTGACGATGATCGCCAGCGAGAGGTAGGTGTTCATGTGGTACCAGTGCGAGACGGCCATCTTGATGCCAACGAAGATCAAGATGCCGCCGAGCGCGTGGGAAAGGAAGTGGAAGCGCTCCTTGGCGTTGGCGAGCAAGAAATACATGGCCCGCAAACCCAGGATGGCGAAAGCATTGGAGGCGAAGACGAGGTAGGGCTCGTTCGACACGGCCAGGATGGCGGGGACCGAATCGACGGCGAAGATGATGTCGGTGATCTCGACGACGAACAAGGCGGACAGGAGAGGGGTGGCGGCGCGCCTCCCGTTGAGTCTGGTGAAGAATTTCTGTCCGTCGAGCTGGTCGGTGACTGGCATGATCTTGTGCAACAGCCCGAGGCCCCGGGTGGCTTCTTTGGCGCCCTCGTCGGCCCGGTGGCGGATGATTTTGACGCCGGTATAGACAAGGAAAACCCCGAACACGAGCAGCAGCCACCAGAAACGGCTGATGAGGGCGGTCCCCAGCAGAATGAAGATCGCTCGCAGAGCGAGAGCGCCGAAGATGCCCCAGAACAGCACCCGATGCTGATACTTCAATGGGATCGCCAGAGTGGAGAACAGCATCGACCAGACAAAGACATTGTCGATGCTGAGGGATTTCTCGATCAAGTACCCGCTGATGTACTCACCGAAGGCGTCGGAACCGAAGGTGAAAGCTATGAAGACTGAGAAGGTCAGGCCGCACGCCACCCACACGAGCGATTCGTAGAGCGCTTCTTTGGGGGAAGGAGCGTGGGCGTCGCGGTGCCGGTACAGGTCGATCGCCAGCAGGGCGACGATCAACACCAGCAAGAGGATCCAGGCCCAGATCGGGACGTCGAGATCGACAAAACTCGAACGGTCGCTTCCGGCCGCGGCCAGTATCAATTGAGCATCCTTTCGACCATCACTACACGGACAGTCGAAGGTCTTGCTCTCACCCGGATGGGTGAGCCGGGGAACCGGGCAGCAAGCTGCCGGACTGACGGCCGATCCCGGGGGCTACTCCCCCTCGACCGCCATATTCTGCCCGATGCCCGAACCCTCCGCAACACCTATCCGCGTCCGTCTTGCGGCACGGTCACCCGGCGCAACGAAGCAATGCTTCGACCGCCCGATCGACATCGCCTTCATCGGTTGCCCAGTCAGAAACGGAGATCCGCATGAGCCGCATCCCGCCCCAGGTCGTGCCGCTGAAAAAGGCGGTCCCATCGGCCTGGATGGCTGCAATCACCCGGTCGTTGAAGGCGTCGTGATCGCCGTCGGGAGCGAGCCATCGAATCAGCACCTGGTTGAACGCCACCTCGTTCATCACCTCGGCCCGGCCGCTCGCCGACAACCGATCGGCAAACCGTCTCGCCAGCGAACAGGTGCGATCGACCATGTCGGCGACTCCCCTCCGGCCTAAAGAGCGCAGCGTGGCGTACACGGCCAGGCCACGCGCCCGGCGGGAGAACTCCGGGTTCCAGTCCATCTGGTCGCGGGCAGCACCGTCGGATTGAATCAGATACGAGGCATGCACGCTCATGGCGGCCCGGTGGGCGGCCGGATGCCGGCTGATGGCGATCCCCGAGTCATAGGACACGTTGAGCAGTTTGTGGGCATCGGTCGACCAGGAGTCGAGTCGCTCCAGACCGGCGGTGAGATCGCGGTGGCCGGCGGAAGCCCTGGCCCACAGGCCGACTGCCCCGTCGACATGGACCCAGGTGGGATTCCCCCGCTCCCGATGGTGCTCGGCGAGATCGGCCACCTTCTCGAACGGGTCGAACGATCCGGTGTTGACGTTGGCGGACTCGACGCACACGATGGTCGGCCCTGCCAGTTCGGCCAAAGCCCGCTCCAACGCATCGGGGTCGATCCGCGACTGGTCGTCGGAAGGAATCACCACCGCGGTCGAGTCGCCCAAACCGAGAAAGCGCATGGCCCGGGGCACGGTCGAGTGCCATTCAGACTTGACGACCACATTGACTCTTGGTGCGCCTTGCAGTCCGTCGGCTTCGACATCCCATCCCGCCTCCCGGAGTACGTGATGGCGAGCGGCCGCCAGACACGTGAACGTGGCCATCTGGCCTCCGGTCACAAAACCGACCGCAGCTTCCCCGGGCAGGTCGAGGAGATCCAGGACCCATCCGGCCGCTACCTCTTCGGCCACGGCCACCCCCGGGGCGACCGCGTACAGACCGGCGTTCTGATCCCATGTGGAAGCGAGCAACTCGGCACCGTAGGAGGCGGGGTGCAGGCCTCCGATGACGAACCCGAAGTAGCGGCCGGAAGCATGAGCGGCAACGAACGGTTCGAGGTCCCGGGCAAGAGCCGCAACGACCTCCTCCGGGCTCGTCCCCGTTTCGGGGAGGGGACCGCCGATCAGCGCCCGGATCTCGGCCGGGTCGGCCGGCCGATACACGGGTCGGTCGGGTAACGACTGGAGGTACCGGGTGGCCGGACCAATGGCCGCCTCAATAACCTTCTCCCACTCAGATTGGTGCACGTGCTCTTCTCCTGTCCGGATGGAACCCTCGTTCCGGCTAACGCCGCGACCCTAGCGACGAGCTCCTGGGTTTCTCCTTGCGAGGCGACCGGGTACCACAGCCGAAAGGTGTCTAATCAATCGGCTCCGCCTCCGTCAGGAAGGAGCCGTCAGATTCCCGCAGGGTGAGGTTCCCCCGGGCGATGAACCATTGCCCGACCTTCTCGAGGACGTCGACGAACTCTGCCTCTTGCTCCATATAGGTGGACTCGGCGCAAGCCCTCTCGGTGATGGTGAGGGCGCCGAAGCGGATAGCCTGGCCGTCGTTTTCGTCGCGCTGGCCTTCAATGAACTCGTCGTACGGACCCTCGACCTCGAACGTCGCACTGTATTCGTTGCACCCGGTCGAGCCCGAAACGGTTCCGTCATCGCCGAAGCGCAACGTGAGTTCGGTACCCGGCCAGGGGTTCGTCATGCTCCCGGGAATGCTGTAGGTCACCACCCTCCAATTCGTGCCGATCAATTCAGGCACAACCGCTCCAGGTTGGCTGGTGCCAGCTCCCGAATCGGTTGTTGTCGCAGTCGTGGCGACCGGTGCTGTGGTTGTGGTGTCGTCCGCGGTGTCCCCACCCCCGCAAGCAGCCAGGGCCAAGGCAATGACGACGATGAAGCCGGCAGGCCAACGAATAACCATCGGTTTCCTCTCGATCATCCGTCCCAACTTACCCAATGTGGGGCAGCTCGTGCTCGGGCTAAGCGCGCCGGGAGCACCGCGACCGGTCAGGCGAGGCCGATACCGCCCAACGGTTCGGTTTCCACCTGGCTCGCAAAGTCGATGATGAGGTGGCGGCCTCGAGCGATCGCGGCCTGAACGACGGGCAGTTCCAAGGAAGCGGCATGCGCCTCCTGACTGTCCCAGACCTCAGTCACCCAGAGGGCGTCAGGATCGGCAGCATCGGCGGCAACGATGTAGCTCGAGCAACCCGGCATGGCATCCATACCGCTCAACATGGACGCGAGCTCAGCCCGTTTGCCGCCAACCGTCACGATCTTTCCGATCAATCCATACACAATCCATCTCCTCGAGCGCACCACGCGCCGCTAGCTCGTATCGAAACTGAAACCGGAGTGGACACTACCAACCGGGAACATCGAGGCTCCGGCCTGCTCCGGACCCAACCGATCAGGCGCATGCTCCATCCGGTCACGAAAGGGCGCCCCGAGCGCCTTCAGTAGGTGGGGCCCGTTTCGACCTGGAGCTTCTCCCGCCAGAGATCGTGGAGGGTCTCGAGGTCTTCGCTCATGTCCCGGCTCGGATCGTCCGGCGGCGCGAGCCGATCGAGTACCTCGAACGCAAACGCGGCCTCTCCCGTCGGATACGCTGCATGCCCAGCTGCGTTCGAATCCGGTTGAGCATGGCCGGTGCGTCGACGCTGGATCCCAGCAGGGTTCGCCCGGTCGGTCGGTGAGCCACGCGGTAGATACCGGCGGGGCGAGGAGTCTCGCGGTATTGGCGCACGATCTCTTTGCGGTCCATCCTGCTCTCTCTTCTCCGGGTTGGTCCAGGACCCTCCGCCTGGAAGCGGAGATTTGGCCAACCCTGCTCATCGGTGCGCCACCGGCCCACTCTATCGGCGGTTTGCCCACCTACTCCACTTCCCCGACTCCGCCGGTCGCGGTCGTGTAATCTCGATCAATGCCCAACACCTACACCGTTATCCGCGCAACGACCATTCAAGCTCCGGCCGAGTCCATCTACGGGCGGATCAACGACTTTCACCGATGGATCGCCTGGTCCCCGTGGGAGGGTCTCGACCCGGACATGCAGCGGACCTACTCGGGGCCGGACTCGGGTCCGGGGTCAACCTACGTCTGGTCGGGGAATCGCAAGGCCGGCGAGGGACGCATGGAGATAACCGACGCAGTCGAGCCCTCCCGGGTGACGATCGCGCTCGAACTTCCTGAAACCGTTCAAGTCCAGCAGCACGACGATGTTCGACCTGGCCCCCGAGGGCCAGGCGACCCGCGTGACGTGGACGATGACCGGTCCGATGACCCTCATGACCAGGGTGATGGGCATCTTCAAGAGCATGGACAAGATGATCGGCCCCGACTTCGAGAAAGGCCTCGCTCGGCTCAAGCAAGCAGCGGAGCAGTAGGAAGCCCTGGTTCGCCCGGACAAGGTGGGTTTGCCGTCCGTCCGAGGCGATTGCGGCGGGACCAAACCTCATGAGATGTATGGGTGCATAGGTTTCGAGTGGGAGACACCACTCGTCGTTCCCGGTAGCGTGGCCCGATGGGTGTAGTTCTTGCGGCTCTGGCCGCCACATTTGCGGGTACCGGAGACTTCCTCGGCGGGTTGGCGAGTCGGCGGGCCGACACGTGGGCTGTTGGTACGTGGAATCACGTGGCCGGGGCCATCACCGTGCTGGCCATTGCGCCTTTCCTCGACGGCAGTCTCAGCGGGGAACTCATCCTCTGGGGATCACTGGCCGGCGTCGGCGGCGCGATCGGCGTGATGGGCCTCTACACCGGATTCACGCGCAGCGACATCGCAGTGGTCTCGCCTATCGCTGCGGTGGGTTCCGCCACGTGGCCGGTTGTGTGGAGCGTCCTCTTCGGAGAAACCCCCACGGGGCTGGTCGTCGCCGGAATCGTCACCGGGATCGCGGCGATCTGGTTGGTGAGCGGTGGGGGCAGACAGGTTCTCGCCGGCGATCGTGACGGGCTTCGTTTTGGGCTGATCTCCGGGCTCGGCTTTGGAGCTCAGCTGATATTCCTCAGCTTCACCTCCGAGGGTTCGAGCATCTGGGCACTGTTTCCGGCGCGGATCGCGGGAGGGATCTTGATCGCCGTCGTGGGTCTCTGGCTCGGCAAGAGCCTCGTACTCCCTCGCGATGCCATGAAACCGGGAATCGCGGCCGGGTCGCTGACGGCCGTTGGGAACGGGTTCTTCGTCATCGCCGCCGGGCTCGAATCGCTCGCCGTGGCAACGGTGGTTGCGGCGATGTTCCCGGCCGCGACGGTGCTGCTCGCCAGACTCGTCTTCCACGAAACGCTCACGCCGCGCCGAATCACCGGCCTGGCGCTGGCCCTCGGGGCGGTAGCGCTCGTCTCAACGGGTTGAGACCGCCCGGCGGATCTGTCCGGCTGGTGCCGGACGCCTCCCGAACCCCCGCGAGCCTTCACCGCCTGGAGATCCCTGCAGGTTGCGCCCGTCACGAGTGGGCTCCGATCGCTAGCTTCAAGCGAATCGTTCTCGTTGCACTGGAGGCAACCCGTTTGAACCATTTCGATGTTGTCGTCATCGGCGGCGGACAAGCCGGTCTGGGCATCGGTTACTACCTGCGAGCAGCCGGCAGGAAGTTCGTCATCTTCGAGCGCGGTCGGGTCGGTGAGACCTGGCGGAGTCAACGCTGGGATTCGTTTGCGGTCAACACGCCGAACTGGGCGAATGGGCTTCCCGGCGACCCGTACGAAGGTGACAAACCCGACGGCTTCTATCACCGCGACGAACTCATCGGCTACTTCGAGCACTACGTCGACAAGTTCGAGCTTCCGTTGAAGGCGGGAGTCACGGTGACCGCCGTCAACGCCACCGGCGACGGTTTCCATGTCACCTACGAAGACGCGGCGGGCACGGTCGACACCGTCGCCGCTACGAATATCGTCGTCGCCTCCGGGATGATGCAGGCACCCAAGATCCCGGGGATTCGGGAGCGGTTCCCCGAGTCGCTCCTCCAACTCCACGCCTCCGACTATCGGTCACCGGAGAATCTGCCGCCTGGAGCGGTCGTTGTGATCGGCGCAGGGCAGTCGGGATGTCAGATAGCCGAAGACCTGGTCCACGCCGGCCGGGACGTCTACCTCTGCACCAGCAAGGTGGGACGGTTCCGCCGGAGGTATCGACAACGGGACATCGTGGCATGGGGCGAAGACATCGGGTTCTGGGATGCTGCAATCGAAGAGCTTCCGGATCCCGCGATGCAGTTCGCCGCACAGCCGCAGGTGTCCGGAGTCGGGCGGCTCGGGAGCACCCTCAGCCTGCAGTCGATGGCCCGGGACGGAGTGCAGCTGATGGGCCGTCTCAGCGACGTGGAAGACGGCGTCCTGACAACGGACGACTCCCTGGCGGAGCACATTGCCTTCGCCGACGAGCGCTCGGCCGAGTTCACCAGAACGATCGAGGATTGGATCGTCGCCAACGGCGTCAGCGTGGAGCCGATCGAGGATGATCCCAACGATGAGCCCGCCGGCCCGGAAGTCGCTGAGTCGGGGATCACGGAACTTGACCTCAGGGAAGCCGGTGTCGGGTCGGTCATCTGGTGCACCGGATTCACAGCCGACTTCGGTTGGATCCGTGCCGGCGTAACGGACGACAACGGACGGCCCATACACCAGAGAGGGGTCTCCCCCGTTCCCGGGCTGTACTTCCTCGGTTTTCCGTGGCTGCACACACGCAAATCAGGAATCCTCCACGGCATCGACGAGGACGCCCGTTTCATTGCGGACAACATCGCGGCCAGGACCTAGAGCCGGTTGCGCCACGCTCCACGAAGGGCCTGGCAGCTTCCATGAAACACGGGTATGCCTGCCCCGGTGCGCCACCGGAAGGAAAGGACCCGCGGAGCGCCCTAGGCGCCGGGCATCGCCTCGATCTCATACAGGTCGCCTGCGCCGGCCATGACGGACGGTGCGAGGGCGGTTGCACGGGGCAGCATCTGGGTGCAGTAGAAATGCGCCGTGGCGATCTTGGCCCGCAGAAATGGATCGTCGGCTTCTTCGAGCTTCCGGGCGGCGGCGAGAGCCCCCTTCGCCAGCAGCCAGCCGCCGGTCACGGTCCCGAACAGCTCCAGGTAGGGAGTCGCTCCGGCGAGGGCATCGTTCGGGTCCTCACAAACCAGAAGCCATTCGGTTGCACCGCGGAGAGCGACGAGTCCTTCCGTGAGGCCGGCCCGGATCAACGAGAAGCGATCGCCCGCTCCCTCGAGCTGGGCATCGAGCGCCTCCATGTCTGCGAAGAAGCCGCGGGCGACCTCACCTTTGTGCAGGGATATCTTCCGGAGAACCAGGTCGATGGCCTGAATTCCGTTGGTTCCTTCGTAGATCGGAGCGATGCGTGAGTCACGCCAGTGCTGGGCGGCTCCCGTTTCTTCGACGTAACCCATGCCGCCGTGAATCTGGATACCGAGGGAGGTCATCTCGACCCCTCGATCAGTCGGCCAGGCTTTGGCGACCGGAGTCAGCAGGGCCAGCAACTCGGCGTGCCGCCGCTGTTCTGCTTCGATGGGATGATGCCGCGACCGGTCGATCGAAGCTGCGGTCAGATAGAGCATCCCCCGCATCGCTTCGATGTTTGCCCTCATCGTCATGAGCATGCGGCGAATATCCGGGTGTTCGATGATCAACGAACTCTCCGTCTTGGCGACACCGATCGCTCGCCCTTGCCGGCGGACCTGGGCAAACTCGAGCGCCTGCTGATAGGCACGCTCAGAAAGCGACAGTCCTTCGACACCAACGGAGAGACGGGCGTTGTTCATCATCGTGAACATGTAGGCCATGCCACGGTGCTCTTCGCCGATCAGGTATCCAACGGCCCCTTCGCCTTCGTCGCCCATCGCCATGACGCAGGTCGGGCTGCCATGAATCCCGATCTTATGTTCGAGGGAAACAGCTTTGATGTCGTTGCGCTCCCCCAGGCTTCCATCGGGGTTGACGAGGTATTTGGGGACGATGAAGAGGGAAATCCCACGAGTTCCCGGCGGTGCCCCCGGCGTCCGAGCGAGAACCATGTGGATGATGTTCTCGGCAACGTCGTGTTCCCCCCAGGTGATGAAGATCTTCGACCCGGTGATCCGCCACGTGCCGTCCCCGGCCGGCACCGCTTTGGCCCGCAACGCTCCCACGTCTGATCCGGCCTCCGGCTCGGTCAACAGCATCGTCCCGGTCCACGCTCCGGTGACCAGCTTCTCGAGATACGTCGCTTGTTGGTCCGGGCTCCCGTGATGGATCAAGGCGTCGATCGCACTCTGGGTGAGCATCGGACAGAGCGACCAGGCCATGTTGGCCGACTTGATCATCTCCACGATCGCGATCCCCACTACCCACGGCAGATCCTGTCCGCCGAAGGCGCTGGGGAACGGGAGCGTGCCCCAACCGGACTCAACAAAACTGGCGTAGGCCTCCTTGAACCCGGGCGCGGTTGTCACGGTGCCGTCTTCGTTGAGGGTGCTGCCCGTCTGGTCACCGGCGACGTTGGTAGGAGCGATGACCTCGGACACAAACCGGCCCGCTTCGTCGAGCGCTCCGAAAAGCGTCGCGGGATCGGCATGCGAGAACTGCTCCCAGGTGGCGAGTTCAGGCAGGCCGGCCAGATGTTCGAGCGTGAAGGCGATGTCGCGAAGGGGGGCGCTATACGTGCTCATGTCCCAACAGGATAGAAGGATGGAGAGCTGATCGGGCCGGGGAACCCATTGAGACGGCGGTTCCGCCGGGTCAACGCATCTCGGGTGGAAGCCGGCCGATGAAGGGCAGGGTCCGGTAACGCTCGGCGTAATCGAGGCCGTAACCGACCACCCAAACATCCGGGATGGTGAAGCCGAGGAAGTCCAGTGCAATCTCTTGTTCGGTGCGGTCCGGCTTGTGCAACAGCGTGCAGATCTTGAGGGAAGCCGGGCTGCGCACCTCAAAGAGCCGGCGCAGGTAGGCCAGCGTGTGACCGGTATCGACGATGTCTTCGACGATCAGGACGTGCTCGCCGTCGATGGCATGGCGCACATCCATGATGAGACGCACCGGATCGGCTGCTTCGCTCTCCTTGGCGCCGTAGCTGGAAACGGCAATGAACTCGACCCGGTGGGGGATCGTGATTTTTCTGGCCAGATCCGAGAGAAAGATGAACGAACCCTTGAGTACCCCGATCAGCACCAACTGTTCCGCACCTGCGTACGCCGCATCGATCTCGGCGGCGAGGTGACCGACCCGATCAGCGATCTCGTCCTGGGAGAGCAGCACGGGAGGCAAGTCCATCCCCTGACCGTAGCGGACCGACCAGCCCCGGTCAGTCGGAAAGGGCCTCAATCATGCCCTCGGGCATCTTGACCAGAACGGCGTAGCCACGCGCCGTAACTTCGCCGCCGACGACGAATTCGGAAACAACAATGACTTTGCGGTCCCGGACCTCGACAGCTTTGCCGATCAGCGTCACCCGATCGAGCGGAGTTGGTTCCAGGTAGTCGACTTCGAGGTGCGCGGTGAGAAACCGCGGAGAAGGCGCACTGCCGACTTCAACGCCGGCATCCTGCATGGAGAAGATGGCAGCCGAACCGGTGGAATGGCAGTCGATGAGACTGGCGATGAGCCCACCGTACATGTACCCGGGTATGGCCGTATGGAAACTCTCCGGAGCGAACTCGGTGAGGGTTCCCTCCCCGTGGGCCCGGGTCTTGATCCGGTAACCGTGCGCGTTGAGGCGGCCGCATCCGTAACAGTGCGCCACATCCTCCGGATACGTGTCCTGGATGGCCGGTGGAGCGGTCATGAGCCCATGATGGCAGGGGATGCCCCAACATCGTGGGAACCAGTGATCAGTTACCAGTTGCTGCTCGACGGCTGACAACTGACAACTGACGCTGACTACGACGCTTCGACGACCCGCAGGTTTGGTCCGCCGATGAAGTGGTCCATCGCCGCAGCAATCCGATCCGCGTGCGTCCACGGATGTTCGTGGCCACCGTCGACCAATTCGACGACTTCGGCGTCCTTCAGCCTTCCGGCCAGGTCGTACTGCCACGAGACGGGCACGAGCTGATCCTTCACCGAGATAATGACCAATGCAGGGATGTCCAGTCGCCCCACCCACTCGCGGCTATCGAAGTTGATAACGGCAAAGGCTGCCTCGAAGTAGAGGTCGGCGTCCCGATCCAGGGTCTTTTCGCGATACCACCGGTCGTACCGGGCGGGGACCGCCCCCGTCAGCATCATGTACCGGTAGGTGAACAGGGAGAGCGACTTGCCGGTCAGACGCTCCAAAGCCCGACCAAGTACGAAGCCGAACCATCTCACCACTTTGACCTTGTCGCTGTGATGGGAGGTTGTCCCCATCAGCACCATTCGTGACACCCGGTGCGGATGACGATGAGCCAGTTCCTGGGCAATCATGCCACCCATCGAGAACCCGGCCACCGCCGCCCGGTCGATGCCGACCGCGTCCATCATGCCTGCCACTTCGTCGGCCATCCGTCCTATCTCGAAGCGTTCGCGCGGTTTGTCGCTCTTGCCGTGATTGCGCATATCGACGGAAACGATCCGGTAGCGATGCTGAAGCCGTTTGATCAACTCGTACCAGTTCTCCAGCGAGTTGTTCCCAAGTCCATGAATCAGGATCAGGATCGGACCGTCGCCGGGGCCCGTTTCCCGGAGAAAGAATTCCCGGTCTCCGACAAACACGGTGCGGCCGGGCACCCGGAGCGGGTGCTCCTGCTTGGCGGTGTACCGGTGTCCCAGCTCGGGGCCGAAGAGCCTCCAAAAGGCGGCTACTCCGAGCGTCCACTTCCAGAACTTGCTCATGCCGATCTCCTCAATTCAGAAATCCATTTGGCCGGTCGCAAATACGTACTCGGCCACCGGTTCCCCACCGATGAGGTGCTCCTCGATGATGCGTTCCATCACATCGACGTCGACCGAGTGGTACCACACGCCGTCCGGATAGACGACCGCGATGGGGCCCTGTTCACAGACTCGAAAACAGTCCACCTTGCTCCTCAGTACGATGCCGTTCCCAACCGCCGGCGCCGGTGCTTCCATCGAAAAGTCTCCCCTCCACCGTGGCGGAGGACTCGTGAGGTCCAGCTCCTTGAGCCGGTTCTTCAGGAAGGTCCAGACTTCAGCGCTTTGCACGGCCGTCGAGCAGCGAGGCGTCGACTGCTGGGCGCAGAGGAATATGTGACGCGGGGCGACACCTATCGACAGGGCGGCGGCGATCTTGTCCAAACGGTCGCGGTCGGTCATTTGCCACGTACGGTACCCGCCCCCTGGCGGGTCTCGGGAATCCTCGAAACGACCAGCGCGGCAACACCCAGAAGAACACCGCTCACAATGAATCCGCTCGAGAAGGCCCCGGCATCGGCAACGGCGCCCATGACCAGCGGCCCAACGATGAACCCCAGGTCGCCAGACGTTCGATAGAGGCCGACCGCCGAACCTTCCGCCCCGGATGGAGCCAGATCTCCCACCATGGTCGGAGGTGGGATCGACGCCAGGCCCGAGGCGAGCCCGAACACCGCCGAAACGGCCAGCAGAGAACCATAGGTATCGAAGAAACCGTACGCGGCAGTGGTCAAACCAGCGAGGATCAAACCCCAGACGGCCACCGGTTTGCGCCCTATCCGGTCGACCAACTGACCTCCCGGATTGACGATCAACAGGTTGGTGACTGCCGACAGCGACAAGACGTCGCCAATCTGCGCGGGAGTCAGGCCAACCACCTCGGCGCCGAACAGCGGAATGAGGGTGATCCTCGCTCCCCCTCTCATCACGAACAGAGAGAAAGCCACGAACAGCAGGACCCGGAACGACGGCATTTTGAGGATCTGGCCCGTGGCGCGAAACGACTCACCGACGGTCTTACCCGACGGGGGCAAGTCGGTGATGAAAAGGACCACCAGCACCGCAACCACCAGACCCAGCACCGAATACGCCCAGAAAGGGGTTCGGAAGTCCCCCGCCTCGGCAAGCCGGCCGCCGATGAAGGGACCGATCGCTACCCCGATCAACAGGCCGGTCTGATAGAGGGCCATCGTCCGTCCCAGGCGCGCCTTCGGTGTCGTCTGCACCAGATATTGAGAGGCCGTCGTGGCGAGGATCGCCGATCCCATGCCCTCGACGAAGCGTGACGCCAGCAAAACGCCGTACGAAGGGGCGAGGGCCGCGGTCACGCTCGAAACGGTGAGCAGGAGGGCTCCCCCGACGGCTATCCGGCGAGCGCCGAACCGGTCACCGGCTACACCACCCAGCAGACTGAACATCAAACGCGCCATGGCGAACCCGGTGATCAGCGCACCCGCGGCTGTGTAGCTGACGTCGAATTCGAGGGCGTACAGGGGGAGAATCGGGGCGACCAGGCTCACCCCGGTCATCACGAAGGCGATCGCCACGGTCAGTGCCCAGGTCTGTCTTCCAAACCCCTGTTTCGATTCGTCGGCCATCGGTCGCCTAGCGGACGTCGATAGTGCCGGGTCGATCCTCGACGATCTCACCAACGATGGCCGCGGCGCGGGTGTGCTCAGCCGCGAGTGCTTCAGTCAGTTCGAGAGCCTTGGCGGCGGCAACCGCAATCAGCAAGCCGCCACTCGTCTGGGCGTCGGCCAGGATGAGCCGATCGGCAGCATCGAGTCCGCCGAAGTCGGTGAACCGCTCAGCCGCAATCAGGTTTCGGCCCGTCCCTCCTGGCACGACACCGGCCTCGGCCAGTTCCCGTGTACCTTCGATGAGCGGCACGGCATGGTGCTCGACGACCGCGGCCACCCCACTCGCCATCAGCATCTCCCCCAGGTGGCCGAGGAGACCGAAGCCGGTCACATCGGTCGCCGCATGAACGCCGACGGCGGCCATGGCGCGAGCCGCACCGGCGTTGAGTTCCGCCATCACCTCGATGGCCTCGGCGATGACCGCCGGATCGGCGCGGCCGTTCTTGACCGCCGTTGAGATGATGCCCGTCCCGATCGGTTTGGTGAGGACCAGCCGATCGCCGGGACGGGCTCCACCGTTGGACGTGAGTTGGTCCGGGTCGACGAACCCGGTGACGGCAAACCCGTACGTCGGTTCGGGAGCGTCGATCGAGTGACCGCCGATCAACAGACAGCCGGCCTCTTCCAATGTGCCGATCCCGCCCACGATCACCTCGCCGAGTAGCTCGAAGGAGAGCTTGTCGCGCGGCCAGCCGATGAGCTGCAAAGCGGTGCTCGGGGTGGCGCCCATGGCGTAGATATCCGAAAGTGCATTGGCCGCAGCGATCCGTCCCCAATCGTTGGGATCGTCGACCACAGGAGTGAAGTAGTCCACCGTCTGCACCATGAGACGTCCGTCGGGCAAGCGCAGGACCCCGGCGTCGTCGCCGGTATTGAGGCCGACGACCAGGTCGGGGTGGACCGTGGTTGGATGGTTGTGCAAGGGGCGCAAGACCTGCGCCAGCTCGTCAGGGCCGAGCTTGCAAGCTCAACCGCTGCCGTGCGAAAACTCGGTCAGTTTCACCGCCACCATGCACCTCCTTTCCGACCGGCAGTCTCCCACATCCCCCTCCGAGACCGGCCGATTCATAGCGATGATCATCGATATGTGAGATCATCGGAGCATGCAACCCATCGTCGAATGCTGTGCACCTTTGGTTGAAGAACCACTCGAAAAGGGCCAGGCCACCCACTTGGCCGGATGGTTCCGGGTCCTGGGGGACCCGGCCCGACTCCGCCTGCTCAGTGTCATCGCCAACCTGGGCGAAGCGTGCGCCGCGTGCGATCTGGTCGAACCGATCGGCGTCTCCCAACCAACGGTCAGCCACCATCTCAAGGTGCTGTTCGAGGCAGGTCTCGTCGAGAGGGAGAAACGGGGAAGGTGGGTCTACTACCGGGCCGTTCCCGAACGTCTGGCTGTGCTCAGCAGAGCACTGGGGGGATCTACTCCCGGCTAGCCTCCCGGAGCTCGAGGAGCATGCGAACCCCCGGTTCGTCGACCGCTACCTCCCGGTAACCCAACCGCTCGTACAAGCGCCGTGCCGGATTGGCCGGGTCGACGCTCAGGCTGAGGGCACCAAACCCGGCCCGGCGGACTTCGGTAGCGAGGCCGTTCAAGAGCAAGGTCCCGACCCCGCGTCCGCGCCAATCCTCCTCGACGGCCACCGCCAACTCTGGAGTGGCATCATCGACATAGCCGTAGCCGTGGTCGGCGGCCGTGAATAGTCGGCAAAAGGCGATCCCAGCGAAAACCCCGTCAGCCTCTGCCACCATACCGATGTCGCCGGAGCGGCCCCAGCCTTCGTGATACCTGGTCACGTCCGGATGGCTGAGAACTATGTCATGAGGTGGCAGTTGGCCCTCTCGATCCCAGCCGATCGCGGCGTACAGGGCCCACGTGATGTGATCGTGGTCGTCGCCCGCCAGAGGACGAAGTTGGATGTGATCAACTGAAGTCACAGACCGAACCTCCTGAAGCGCCTTTCACCGGACCGAGTCGAGAGGCACCACTTCGACCTCGGGCACGCCCCACCGTTGAACGACGGCGACGGCCCCAACGACCAGCAACCCGCCGGCGATTTGGACGGCCACCAGCGATTGGGCCAGGAGCAACCAGGCGGCGACGGCCGCGACAACCGGTTCGATGGAGGCGACCACCCCGACGGTCCCGGCTGAGGCCCGTTTCAGCGCGGCCATGGTGGCCAGGAAGGGGATCAGGGTTCCCACCACCCCGACCCACAGCAATTCGATCCAAGCCTTCGACGAGAGGTCCGTCGGAAAGTCCCACAGTGGCTGCGCTACCAACCAGAAGAGGGCCGCAACCAGAAACCCATAGGTCAACAACGTCACCGGAGACAACCGCCGGGTGAGGTGTTCGCCCGTCAAGAGATATGCACCAAACGTGATCGCAGAAGCCAGCCCGGCGCCGACTCCGAGGAGATCCAGCGCGGCGAAATCCCACGCCCTGGTGACCATGATCGTGCCGGCCAGAGCCGCCAGCCCGGCCACCCAGAGGGGCCGGGGAACGGGCCGTTTCTGGACCACAGTCATCCAAATCAGCACCAGGATCGGTCCCAGGAACTGGACGGTGACGCCGGGCCCCACCCCCAGTCGCTGCAGCGCCCAGTAGTAGGTGACGTGCACCGTGGCGAGAATCAATCCGAACGCAACGAGCTGGCGTCCGGCCCCTTGAGTTCGCAACAAACCCCGGCGCCACGCATAGGGAACGAGAAAAGCGAGGGCCACCAACGACCGCACCTGCGCAACCCTGGTTGGAGCTACCTCCTCGAAAGCGTCGGCCGCGACCGCCCCGCTCACTCCCCACAAAACGGCCGCGAAGATGGCCAGTCCGACTGCGGACCCCAATCGTTCGTTCGATTTCTCGCGCATAGAGCTATCCTGCCCGGTCATGACCGACGAGACCACCTGGCTCACGCCGACTGCTCACCAAAAACTGCAGGAAGAACTTGCCCACCTGCAGGGTGACGCCCGGCATGAGATATCTGAACGCATCGCGGAAGCCCGTTCGCACGGAGACATCCGCGAGAACGCAGACTACGACGCCGCCAAGAACGAGCAAGGCATGATGGAGGCGCGGATCAGACAGATCCGACACCTCCTCGACAGTGCAGAGGTTCGGGACGTGGAAGACACCGGCCGGGTGGAGATCGGCTCGATCGTCACCGTTACCGACCCCGACGGTGAAATCTCCGAATACTTCGTCGCCCCCGCCGAGAACAGGGTTCCCGACTTCCTCCTCGCCTCTCCAGGCGGGCCTCTCGGAAAGGCACTGCTCGGAGCCCGCATCAACGACGAGGTGTCGTATGAGGCCCCGGGCGGCACCTTCTCGATGACCGTCACCGCCATTCGACCCTTTGAAGGCTGATCCCGGCACCCGGCCGAAGCCCTGAGGTAACGAGCCGGCCAACCTGAAGGCATTAGCCTGAACCACGCCTCACGGCGCTTGTCGGGCAGGTGGAGGTTTCCGTGCTGAACATTCGGGCATCATGAAGTTGCGACCGCGTCGACCGCGCGAGGTTGCCCAACTGCTGCGCCGTCGCGCCCGCCACGCGCCGCGTGAGGTCGAGGAGTACCTGGACACCCACTCCGAGGAGTGGACGGCCATCGCCGAGGCCGACCCCCACGACGCCGCCGACATCCTCGAAGAGTTGGGCGAGGACGCAGCGACTGATCTCCTCGCCGACCTGCACCCGGATCAAGCCGCGGAAGTTCTCGAGGAAATGCAGGACGACCTGGCTGCGGACATCCTCGAAGAACTCGACCTGGAAACGGCTGCCGACTTCCTCGAAGGGATGCCGGCCGACGAAGCCGCAGACCTTGTCGCGGCCCTGGAACCGGAAGCGCGCGACGAGATTCTCAATGCAATGAGCGACCCCGCGGAAGCCAACGTCCGCAGGCTGCTCGCCTATCCACCCGACTCGGCCGGCGGTTTGATGACCACCGAGGTTGCCAGACTCCCTGTCGGCATGACGGCCGGCGAGGCCATCGAGCGGGTCAGGCAGATGAACGAGGAACTCGAAGATCTCTCGTACGTCTACATCGTTGACGACGAGGACTCCCTGGTCGGGGTGTTGTCGTTCCGCGACCTGGTCTTCAAGCGTCCCGGAGTGGGACTGGAAGAAGCGATGATCGCCAACCCGGTTTCGGTCAATGCCTACGCGGATCGGGAAGAGGCTGCCGATCTCACCCAGCGGTACCACCTGTTCAGCATTCCCGTCGTCGACGCTCGTAACCGGCTGCTGGGCATGGTCACCAATGACGAACTGATCGAGGCCATCCAGGCTGAAGCCAGCGAAGACTTCGCCGTCGCCACCGGGGCAGGCGCCGGCGAGACGATCTTCACACCGGTATTGGGATCGGTGCGGATGCGGCTCCCCTGGCTCAGCCTGAACCTCATCATGGCGTTATTCGTGGCCTTCGTGATCGAGCGGCAGACCGGGATCATCAGCGATGAGCCCGTCCTCGCCGCCTTGATGCCGGTCATCGCACTGCTCGGTGGGAACGGCGGATTCCAGAGTCTCGCCGTGGTCATCCGCTCGCTGGCAACGGACGACGTCCCGCGCAGTCAGGTCGGACAAGTGATCGGGCGGCAATTCTCCGTCGGCCTGCTCAACGGTCTAGTCCTGGGAATCCTGGCCGCCGGGCTCGCGGCACTGCTCCTCGATTCCGGAATCTTTTCGTCGGTAGCCCCGCCCCTGGAAGTCGCGGCCGTCGTGGCACTCGCAGCTTTCGGGAACGTGTCGATAGCGGGCCTGGCCGGAGCCAGCATCCCGCTCATACTCCGCAAAATCGGAGCCGACCCGGCTCAGGCGTCGAGTATCTTCCTCACGCTGATCACCGACCTGGTCGGCTTCGGCGGCTTCCTCCTGGTCGCGGCCGCCCTCCTCTAGCCAGCCCGTTCTTGCGTGAGAAACCGCGAATATGCGCAGGAAACTCACGCAAGAACGGTATTCGAAATCCCCAGCGCCTTGGCCACCTCGCGCACCACCTCCGCCGGGCGCGTGGTGAGATCCCACCACGTGTACCGGAGAGTCCGCCATCCAAGTAGTTCGGTTCGGTTCTGGATGGACCGGTCTTTTCGAAAAGTGGGCCGGTCCATGTGATAGGCCTCGGAATCGAGTTCGATCCGCAACATGGCATCGGCAAATGCGAAGTCCGCCCTGCAGACAATACATCCGGTCGAGTCCTTGATTCGGAACTGAGTCTCTGGTTCAGGACGTCCGGGAGCGCACCATGCCTTCCTGAAGAGGTCCTCGAGCTCGCTCTCGGTGGCGGTGTCCCATTGCGCTCGCTGGTCCAAGAGGGGCCTGATAACCCCGACCCCCCTGCGACCCCGTCGCCCCACCCGCGCCACGAACCATGCGACGTCGGCAAGCTGGAATACTCCCTGTCGGATCCCTCGTTCGAGGGCCGTTTCGACCAGCCAGGGCGCGGTGGCCCCTAGGTCAACAACCGTTCGCACAGGGGACGTGACCGGTATGCCGTTCACCCGATCGGCATCTTCCGGAACCAGGTCTTTGGATTCGTGAACCACACAGGCCCGAATTGAACGATCCCAGCGCGGCATCACAACTTCGATTCGATCCGGCCGGAAGCCGGTCAGATCCCAGAGGTAAGCGGCCGTTTGGTGTGAGGCCAGCGCTGCGTCGCCGGCCGCGGCCACTGCGACCATGACGGTCCGCTCCCAGGTTGCCGGGCATCCTGCGATCAAGAACGCCCCCCGTTCGGGCCGTGCCAGTCGACCCCCATCGACGAGCCAACGGATCTGATTGTCCGTGAACCCAACGTCGCGGGCTTGCTCGAGCGAAACGACACCGTGCTGCGACTCGGCAACCTCTGCCAGCTTGCGATAGGTGCTCATCAGGGCACCATGCCAGGAGGGTCCGACAAGCCCGGAAAACCCCGTTCTTGCGTGAGAAACCGCGAATATACGCGGGAAACTCACGCAAGAACGGGGTTTTGGTCAGCCGGTGTGGCCGCGGCGCGGGAATTCGAGCACGTTGGAAGCTCCGCTGGTGGTCACATGGGTCGCGAGAACGTCGACGACTTTAGCGTCGAATTGTGTGCCGACGTTCCGGCGGAGTTCGGCGAGAGCGTCGGCGCGAGTGAGCGATCGCTGATAGGACCTGGGCATCGTCATTGCATCGAAGGCGTCTGCAACCAGCAAGATCCTCGCAAGCAGCGGGACTTCTCCGCCGGCCAGCCCGCGGGGATAGCCGGTCCCGTCTATCCGCTCATGATGACAAAGCACCGCTTCCGCCACCTCAACGTGCACCGCATCGACGACCAGGTCGAAGCCGTTTTGGGGATGGTCGCGCACGACGTCCCACTCAGCGGGTTCCAGCGGCCCGGGCTTGACCAGGATGGAATCCGGAACTCCCAACATGCCGACGTCGTGGAGGAGAGCTGCCAACCGCAGCCGCCCCAAGCGGGCGACGGACAAGCCGAGCCCTTCCCCGATTTCGGGAGCCAGTTCTGCCACTCGCACCGAGTGCTCGGCCAGGTACGGCACTCGCATCCGCAGTGCTGCGAGGAGCGCGCCGACGACCGGGCCGGTGGTTGGCCGGGCCCTGGTGAGCTGCACGGTCATGGATGAACTGCCGGCCAGCCTCGAGCAGTTCTTGCCCTCATGCTTGGCCTGGTACAGGGCCGTATCGGCCGACTCGAGGAGCTCATCTCGCTCGGTGGCGTGATGGGGGAACACGGCCACTCCGAGGCTGACGGTGACGTTGCCGACCTCAGGAACGTTGTGCGTCTCCACGGCCGTCCGGATCCTCTCGGCCGCCCGCATCCCGCCCTCTTCATCGGTCTCGGGCAAAACAAACCCGAACTCCTCACCGCCGATTCGACAGGCCAAATCGACCTCGCGGAGCTGCGTCCGGAAGACATCTCCCAGCGTCCTGAGCACCGCGTCTCCCGCAGCATGCCCGTATGCGTCGTTGACCAGCTTGAAGTTGTCGACATCAGCGATGATCACCGCAACCGGGCGCCCGTAACGCCCTCCCCGTTCGAGTTCCTCAGCCAGCCGATCGAAGAAGAAGCCATGGTTCTTGAGACCGGTCAGGGAGTCGGTTACCGACAGGGCCTGAAGACGGGACACCATCTTCTCGAGTTCGACGTTGCGAACCCGTTCCCGATCGTAGAGGCGAGAGACTTCTTCGAGCACCGGGCGACTGGCCTCAGCGGAGAGCAGCCCCGAACCAATCGAAACCGATCGAACTGCCGCGATCAGTTCGGCCGGTTTGCCCTTGACGACATACGCAGCGGCACCTGCCGCGACCATGTCTCCGATCCGGCCGATGTTCTCGAACGAGGCAACGGCCACAATTTCCATCCGGCGGTCGGCTTCTTCGCGCAACCGGCGGGCGGTGTTGGCCGGTCCGATTCCGGACAACCCGGCATCGATAACGGCCACCGTCGGATGCGTGGTACGCGCGAGTGCGAGAGCCTGTTCGCCGCTGGCAGCCTCACCGACTACTTCCAAGCGGGCCGAGGACAGGACGTTCGCGGTGACGGTCCTCGCCACAGGATCCGGATCAACGAGCAATACACGTGGTTCCAGCAGAAACCTCCACCTCGGGTCTTACCCGGTGTATCGACCGAAGAGGTGGAAAAATTGAGCTGGCTCAGGAACCGATGTACACCGGTTCGAGGTCTGCGTACGGGCCGAGGAACTCGAGCGTGATTCCGTCGACGATCCGAGCAAAGTAGTGCGCATCGAGGATCGCTTGCTCGGCTTCGGTGACCTGGTCCAGGAGCACCAACTCACGGGCATCTTCGGAATCGATCAGGTGGGCCGTGACGGGCGCGTAATCGTCAACGAACCCCACCATGAGGTTGCGGAGGTCCTGTTCGGTGTATGTGCCGGGATCGATGAGGACGACATACTCCCCTTCTCCGGTGCTCCCCGCAATGATTTCGTATTCCGGAGGCTCGGTGCCGGCCACCGTGGTGGTGGTCTCGCCGTCGGTTCCATTACCGGACACGGTCGTAGAGGTGGTCTGCAGAACACTGCTATCGGTGGTGGTGGTGGTCAATTCGGTGTCGTCGCCCCGACTGCAGGCAGTCACGACGAGGGCGAGAGCCAGGATGAGGATTACAGAACGTCGCATGGTTGTCACTCTACCTTTGTAGCTATTTCTCAAACGGATGCGGGTCCCCGAGAGTTCCCTGGTTTTCTTGGGTCAGGACATCTCCGCTTCAACGCGAGCGGTGTAGGCGGCCGCCAGCTTGCCGGTGATGGGGCCGGCCTCAAACCGGGTTGACCCGACGCGGTCGACCGTCTTGACCTCCTTGAGGGTGGACAGGGCAAAGACTTCGTCCGCCTCCAGGACACGATCGAGATGGAAACGACCCTCGGTGACGTGCAGCCCTAGGTCGGCGGCCACCTCCAGGGTCACCATCCGGGTAATCGACGCCAGTATGCCGAGGTCGAGCGATGGCGTCTCGACCTTCCCGTTGATTGCCCAACCGATGGAGAAGGTGGGGCCTTCGAGCACGTAGTCGTCCCGAGAGATCAGCAGCGCATCGCTGAATCCTTCCGCCCGGGCCGTCCGCCAAGCGGACATGTTGGGGGCGTAGGAGAGGGTTTTCGCCCCCATGAGTTCCCAGGGGATGCCCCCGGACTGCCAGGGTGCCGCAGTCGGCCGCATTGAGATAGCCTCGGGGATATCGGGAATCGGTTCCCACAACACCACAACGCGACTGGGGCTCTCGACGTCCGGATCGGACCCGCCGCGGGTAACGAGGATCCGGATCGAGCAATCCTGGCCGTCCTCCCCGACCGCTTTCGCCCAGCGCGTGATCTCCGAAAGTTCCGGCAGATCAAGGTTCATGAGGGCGGCACTTCGCTGGAGGCGGGCGAGATGCGCGTCGAATTGGAAGAGGCGGCCCCGGTAGCAGCGGATGGCCTCGAAGATGCCGTCACCGCGTAACAGTCCCCAGTCGAAGACGGAGATCATTGCTTGTTGGGGGTCGACCGGACGGCCGTCGATCAGTACTCGCATCGCCAAGAGGATAGTGGCGAAGCCGTCATGAGCCCGGCACCCGGACCCGACCTCATCCCTCCCGATATCGATTGGTGATCGGGAGGCGGCGATCCTTCCCGAATGCTTTGCGGGTGATCCTCACCCCGGGGGCTGCCTGGCGGCGCTTGTACTCGTTGCGGTCGATCAGACCGGCGATGCGATGCACGAGGTCTGTGTCGAAGCCGTCACCGATGATCTCCTGGACGGAACGATCCTGCTCAACGTACCGGACCAGGACCTGATCAAGGAGATCGTACGCCGGCAGGCTGTCGCTGTCCTTCTGATCTGGTCGCAGCTCCGCCGACGGTGGCTTGTCGATGATGGATCGGGGAATCACCTCGGTCTCTCTATTCCGCCACTCCGCCAACCGGTAGACAAGCGTCTTGAAGACATCCTTGAGCACGGAATAGCCACCTGCCATGTCGCCATACAGAGTGGCGTATCCGACCGCGACTTCCGATTTGTTACCGGTGGTCACCACCATGTGCCCGAATTTGTTCGAAAGCGCCATGAGGATGGCTCCCCGAATACGAGCCTGAACGTTCTCCTCGGCGACGCCGAATTCGGTGCCGGCGAAGGCCGGCTCCAGGGCAGCCAGGAACTCCGCGAACGTGTCGTCGATCGGGATGATCTCGAATCGAATTCCCAGACGTTCGGCCAAATCCCCCGCGTCGAGCACGGATCCCTTCGACGAGAATCGAGTCGGCATCGCGACTCCCCACACGGCCCCGGCGCCGAGGGCATCCACCGCGACTGCGGCTGAGAGGGCAGAGTCGATGCCGCCGGATAGCCCGATCACAACCTCGCTGAACCCGTTCTTGTGGATGTAGTCGCGCAGACCGGTGACAAGGGCCTGGTACACCTCCGCTTCCTCCGGCTCGAGGCGAGGAACCGACTCAGGAATGGGCCGGGTGGGGCGATCGACCAGAGGCTCCTGGCGGACCGTCACGACGGCGCCGCCGGGGGCTCGCACGGTCGCCAGGGGTGTGTCCACGACAAACCGCTCTTCCTTGAATTCGGCAGCTCGATACAGCAACCGGCCTGAAGCGTCGAAGACCATGCTGTCTCCCTCAAAGACCAGCTCGTCCTGGCCACCGACGAGGTTGACGTACACCACCGGAACACCGGACCGCGAAGCCTGGCCGGCCAACAGGTTGGCCCGTTCTTCCGCCTTGTTGGTGTGATAGGGCGACGCATTGATATTGAGGAGCACCCGCGCACCGGCTCCCGCCTGATGGGTGGGGGGACCGTCGGGAATCCAGATGTCCTCGCAGATCGAAACGCCGACCGGCACCCCGCCGACATCCCAGACCCGGGCCGGCTCGCGCCCCGGGACGAAGTACCGATCCTCGTCGAACACTCCGTAATTGGGCAGCAATACCTTGTGGTACACCCCCCGAATTTCTCCTCGATAGAGCAGAGCGGCGGCGTTGGCCACGCTACGCACGGCTGCATCTTCGAGAGGATCGACGATAGGCCCTACCCGGTCGGCGAACCCCACCACCGTCACCACGTTGCCGGAGACTGCCGCCAACCGCCGGAGCACGTCCAGGTTGGCCCGGACGAACGCCGGGCGGATCAACAAGTCTTCGGGTGGGTATCCCGTGACCGCCAGTTCGGGAAGCAGGAGAACATCTGCATGCTGTTGTTCGGCCCAAGCCATCGCCTCGGCAATTCGGTCATGGTTGCCCTCGAGGTCACCGACCACCAGGTTCAGCTGGGCTCCGGCCACGCGTAGGAAGTCCATGCCGAAAGCCTAGAAGGTCGGACACGCTCCAATCGCGTGCGGTATGCCCCAACAACGGCCCGGCGCCACCTACCGAGTCCTGCTGATCGCTATCGACAGAAGAACGGCACAGCATGGTGGCCTAGCCTGGCCCCATGACCACGGACGCTTCGCCGACCCGGCTGGGGATCTCCGAGCTGCTCCGCCCCCGTTTCGCGGCGGTCGGGTGGATCGGCGACGATGGCCTGGTAGCTCAACCGGCCCTGGAATTGCTTCGGACGGTTCGCAGCGGACCGGAGCCCCTCCCCACTCTGGAACGGATCATCACCATCCTCGAGGCCGGGCCCGTCCTCGCCGGGCGGGCTCTCTCCGACCTCGACGTCGGCCGGGCCCTGGTGGCCATCGCCGGCTCGAGCCGGGCGTTGTCGGCAACCATTCGAGCCAAACCCGATTGGTTCCGACCGTTCGAGGAGCCCAAGCTCGAGACCCTCGCGGCAGACTGTTCGCCATCCGACCGACTGATGGCGGTGCGGCGGTTTGTGCGGAGGCGGTTGTTGTGGATTGCGGTACGGGACCTGTTGGGTCACGTGTCCATGCCCGAAGTAGGTCGGGACCTGGCCGACACCGCCGACGCAGCCGCCGCCGCCGCCCTGGCCGCCGTCGACCAGGAAACCCGCCGCGCTCCTCTCTTCGCGGACCTGCCCCCCATCCCCTTCACGGTGATCGCCATGGGCAAATGGGGCGGACAAGAACTCAACTACTCCTCCGACATCGACCTGCTCTTCGTCTACGACACGCCCCCCAACGTCGACCCCGAACCGGCCCGCCAGTACGCCAACAAGATCGCAACCGAGTTCATGGCCGCCCTCGGCAAAGTCACCCCAGAAGGCGCCGCCTTCCGGGTCGACGCCGACCTCCGCCCCGAAGGCAAGAACGGTCCCCTGGCCCGGTCACTGGACGGGTACGCCGGCTACTACGACAAATGGGCCCAAACCTGGGAGTTCCAATCGCTCATCAAAGCCCGCCCGGCCGCCGGCGACCCCAACCTCGGACAACGCTTCACCCAACTCATTTCCCCCCACGTCTACCCCGACACCCTCAACCCCGACGCCATCCGCTCCATCCGCACCATGAAAGCCCGCATCGAAGGTCGTGCCGAGGAGAGCGGGGTTTCGCATTCCGAGATCAAGCGGGGATTCGGCGGCATCCGGGACGTGGAGTTTGCCGTGCAGTTGCTGCAACTCGTGCACGGCCGATTCGACGACGGACTGCGATCACCCAATACGCTCGACGTGCTCGTGACCCTGGGAGAACACGACTACGTCCGCGACGATGATGCCCAGGATCTGGCCACGTCCTACCAGTGGTTGCGCAACCTCGAACATCGCATCCAGTTGTACGACCTGCAACAGACCCACACGCTGCCGGGTGATCAGGCCTCCCGAACCCGTCTGGCAAAGAGCATGGGATTCCGCGACGACGACCAGCAGAACGCCCTCGATCAATTTGAGAAGGAACTCGTCCACCATCGGGCAACCATTCGCACTATCCACGAGCGCCTCTTCTACCGACCCCTGCTCGAAGTGTTCGCAGCTTCCCCGGCAGTCAACCTTTCACCGGAAGGAGCGGCGAGGCAACTCGCGGCGCTGGGTTTCCAGGACGCCGCTGCAGCAAAACGGGCATTGGCCGAGCTGACCACAGGCTTGTCGAGACGCTCGCGACTCATGCAGCAGATGTTGCCGCTGATGATGGACTGGCTGTCGGACGCCCCCCACCCGGATCTCGGGCTCGAGCAGTTGCGACTCCTGGTGACTTCCATCCCGGACAACGCCGCCCTGATCGGAACGCTCCGTGATGTACCGGTTGCCGCGGAGCGTCTCTGCAGGTTGCTGGGAACGAGTCGTCTACTCGGACAGATGCTCGATCGAATCCCCGAGTTCCTTTCCCGTTTGGGCGACGACCGGGCCCTGGCCACCCTCCCGGACAAGGAGGCCCTCATCGAGAGTGCCACCCACCACGTGCTGCTCCGCTCCAGCTATGCCGAGCAATTCCGGGCGGTGCGGCGGTTTGTGCGGAGGCGGTTGTTGTGGATTGCGGTACGGGACCTGTTGGGTCACGTGTCCATGCCCGAAGTAGGTCGGGACCTGGCCGACACCGCCGACGCAGCCGCCGCCGCCGCCCTGGCCGCCGTCGACCAGGAAACCCGCCGCGCTCCTCTCTTCGCGGACCTGCCCCCCATCCCCTTCACGGTGATCGCCATGGGCAAATGGGGCGGACAAGAACTCAACTACTCCTCCGACATCGACCTGCTCTTCGTCTACGACACGCCCCCCAACGTCGACCCCGAACCGGCCCGCCAGTACGCCAACAAGATCGCAGCCGAGTTCATGGCCGCCCTCGGCAAAGTCACCCCAGAAGGCGCCGCCTTCCGGGTCGACGCCGACCTCCGCCCCGAAGGCAAGAACGGTCCCCTGGCCCGGTCACTGGACGGGTACGCCGGCTACTACGACAAATGGGCCCAAACCTGGGAGTTCCAATCGCTCATCAAAGCCCGCCCGGCCGCCGGCGACCCCAACCTCGGACAACGCTTCACCCAACTCATTTCCCCCCACGTCTACCCCGACACCCTCAACCCCGACGCCATCCGCTCCATCCGCACCATGAAAGCCCGCATCGAACGGGAGCGGCTCGGCCCCGGTGAGGACCCGGATTTCCACCTCAAGCTCGGTCGAGGCGCCATGAACGACATCGAGTTTCTCGTCCAGTTGCACCAGATGCGCTTCGGCAGCCGAAACCCCGGCCTGCAAACACCGGGGACCGAGACAGCCCTTGCAGGGCTGATTGATGCCGGACATCTATCGCCAGAGGCGGCCCGGGACCTCAGTGCGGCGTACCGGTTTTGCGGCATGCTGCGCAACCGATTGTTCCTTCAGTTCGGCCGCCCGGTCGATTCGCTTCCAACCGACCAGGACGAATTGACCCGCCTGGCCCTTTCTCTGGGTCGATTCGATGCTCCGCGTTCTTCGGTCCGCGAGGAGTACCGGAGGCTCACGAGACGGGCTCGAAAACTCGTTGAGCAAAGCTTCTATAAGGACTGAACCTGCTGGTCCACTACCGGCCGTCTGCCCGACGAGATAGCATGCACCCAACCAAACTCGCGTTCAGGAAGTACCCCTACCGATATGGAATTCGACCTCGATGACGTTCGAGCCATTGCGGACGCGGGTGGCACCCCGCGCCGTGGAGTTGCGCCGGGCGATCCACCGCCGCCCGGAACTCGGACGCCAGGAATTCGCGACCACCCAACTGGTGGTCCGGGCGCTGGCCGGGGCCGGTATCACGAGCCAGGTCAGGACGGCCGACACCGGCCTGATCGCCGAGCTTGGGGAGCATGGTTCCCTGGTGGGGTTTCGCGCAGACCTGGACGCACTTCCGATTCATGAGCAAACCGGCCTCCCCTTCGCTTCAGAACTCCCCGGCCTCATGCATGCGTGTGGGCATGATGCCCATACCGCTATTGCCGTCGGCATCGCCCTGGCCCTCAAGGAGCTGGGCCCGCTCCCCGGTCGTGTGAGATTCCTCTTCCAGCCGGCCGAGGAGCTCTTCCCCGGCGGAGCCGACGACTTGTTGCGCGAGGGCGCCATCGACGGGGTTGCAAGCGATCATCGCCTTCCATGTTGATCCAACGCTCCCCCCCGGCCAGATCGGGTTCAAGACCGGCGCGATCACCAGCTCATCGGATAGGTTCCTCATCACGGTCGACGGCCCCGGTGGCCATACGGCCCGGCCGCATGACTCGGTCGACACGATCTTCGCCGCCGGCCAGGTCATCACCCAGCTCCCGGCCTTCCTGGACCGTCTCGTCGACGCCCGCATGCCGCTCTCGCTGGTCTTCGGGCGTGTGCAGGGCGGCATCGCCGGCAACGTGATCCCCGCCTCGGTCGAGTTGAGTGGAACCTGCAGGTCGCTCGACCACGACACCTGGGAACAGATGCCCAAACTCATCGAAAGGCTCGTCCATGAGATTGTCGCGCCGCTCGGAGCGACCGCCACGATCAATTACGAAATCGGGATCCCCCCGGTGATCAACGACCAGTTCGTGGTCGCCGAAGTGGAGTATGCAGTGTCAAGCGTGCTGGGAACCCACGCCGTAGCGTTGACGCACGCCAGCCTCGGAGCCGAGGACTTCTCCTACTTCCTCCAGGAAATCCCGGGCGCCCTCTTCCGGCTCGGCACGCAACTACCCGACCGTAAAACCGACCTGCACTCCGCCTGGTTCGACATCGACGAAGCTGCCATCGAAACGGGCATCGTGGCGGGGACCACGGCCATGCTGCGTTTGATGGCCTGCGATTGGAGCTAGGCGGCCTTCACTTGGTTCATTGGTTCCCGGGTGCCATGCCCGGCGTTGACCACCTGGTGATGCTCCAACCGTCTGCCTCAGTCGTACACCGAACAACGGACAACCAAGGACCGTCTGGAATCCGTTGGTTGCATGGTTCGATCCGCCACGAGCACCCCACGGCATCTCCCAGCGGACCTGCTCGATACCTGAACAAATGCGCTGAAGCGCATAGGGTCGAAGTACCTCTCTTGATGTGCCTCATTCCCCCGCATCCGGGCCTTTCGGCGAATCCACCCCTGTATCATTGCGTTCGAGGGAGGTTGTGAATTGATTCACAAGGAGCAACCTGATGTACCGGAGAACCAAGTTCTTCAAACTGCTGGCGGTCCTGACCGTATTCAGCATGATCGTGCTCGCCGGCTGTGCCGACGACGCGGCTGAAGAGACCACCACGACTGCGGTGGCCACAACCGAAGCCACCACCACAACCGAAGCCACCACCACAACGGCCGAAGCCACGACCACCACCGCCGTCATGGTCGACGAGGAGTTGGTGCTGGCCGGGCAGATCACTGCGCAGTTCGCCGAGTGGACACCGGTTATCTCGGCAAATGACCTGTACGAGAACCTGACCGACGGTGACGAGTCGAACGACC
This sequence comes from uncultured Actinomycetota bacterium, assembly GCA_963718995.1. Taxonomy (GTDB): domain Bacteria; phylum Actinomycetota; class Acidimicrobiia; order Spongiisociales; family UBA4744; genus UBA4744. The sequence continues at coordinate 62,518 of CAVRAP010000019.1, read as the reverse complement.
CGTTCATCGTCAGTGTTCGGGCTCCTGAGCACTACGCCCTCGGTCATATCGAAGGGGCCATCAACATCCCCTGGAAGAGCATCGTCGACGAGGCCAGCCTGGCCATGCTGCCGACCGATCAGCCGATCGTCGTCTATTGCTACACGGGCCACACCGGCCAGGTGGCGGCAACGCTGCTCAAGGTCCTCGGCTATGACGTCAGCAACCTGAAGTTCGGAATGATGGGCTGGACCAACGACCTCGACGTCGTTGCGACGACCCCATTCACGACTTCGCCGGGCTATCCGACCGTCACCGAGGCAACCGTTGCCACCGAAACCTACGACTTGCCGGTGCTGGCTACCGGGGAGACCGAGGCTTCGGACATCGCTCTTGCCGCGGCCCGGGCCATGCTGGCCGACTGGACGCCGGTTACGGGCGCGTCGGAACTGTTCGACAACATGGCCGACGGTGACGATTCCAACGATTACTTCGTCGTGAGCGTCCGGGCTGCCTGATGTGTATGCCCTCGGGCATGTCGAGGGTGCCATCAACATCGGCTGGAAGGCCGTCGCCGACCCGGCCAATATGGCGATGCTGCCCACCGATCAGCCGATCATGGTGTACTGCTACACCGGCCACACCGGCCAGGCGGCCGCCACGGCGCTGAAGCTGCTCGGCTACGACGTCATCAACATGAAGTTCGGGATGATGGGATGGAGCGACGACCCCGACGTGGTCGGCACCACCCCGTTCACGACGGCACCCGACTACCCGACCGTCACCGGATAACTCTCCGACCCAGCGGGGCGCCGGCTCCCGGCGCCCCGCTCGACCCGAGGAGGTGAGATGAAGAAGACGATCCAATTGCTGATCGGTAGTGCGCTTTTCGCCCTCCTGGCGGTCGGATGCACCAGTGGTGCCGATGACACGACGACGTCGAGCGAGACGACCGTGCCGCAGACAACCACGACCACGGTGGTCGCGACGACGACCACCACCGACCCATCCGCAGCCGCGGATGCCAGTTGTGTGGCCTGTCACACGGACCAGGCCACGTTGCAGGCCATGGCCGTCGAACCTATTGCCACCGAAACCCTCAGCGAAGGTGAAGGCTGAGGAGGCTCAGTGCCTCAGTTAGAGGCATGGGAACAGGTCTTTGTCAGCGACGACGAGTTCTTTGAAACAACCCACGGGGCACTCGGCTGCATTGCCTGCCACGGCGGCGACGGCCAGGCCAATGGGATAGAAGCGGCCCACACCGGCATGGTGCGCGATCCGGACGCGATCGAGACATGTTCGAGCTGCCACAACGACATCAGCACGACCAATGCAATGAGTTTGCACTCGACGCTCGACGGTTACATGACCGTATTTGCCGAAAGGACCGGCAGCGAGGAGCTCTCTCCCGGGTTGGAGTTGGCCTTCGAGAATCATTGCGCCGACTGCCACACGTCGTGTGGACAATGCCATGTGAGCCGGCCGACCAGTGCCGGTGGTGGATTGCTCGACGGACACTCGTTCAAGAACCCGCCGCCGATGAACCTGACCTGCACGGGCTGTCACGGCAGCCGGGTCAACGACGAGTACAAGGGGAAGAATGTGACAGCAGACGGTGGCATGTACCCGGCCGACGTTCATTTCAACCCCGGCGGCATGGCTTGTTTCGACTGTCATGGTGACGCGGAAATGCACGGTGAGGGACCGGCCCAGACGCACCGCTACGACGAAACGGCCGTGGAGTGCATCGACTGCCACCCCGACGTCGAAGGCGGCGCCGACGGTAACCAGCAGCACTCGCTCCACTCGGAGAACCTGTCGTGTCAGGTCTGCCACTCGGTTGACTACAAGAACTGCTACAGCTGCCACGTGCAGACATCGGACGAAGGGACGCCCTACTACAAGATCGAACCTTCGCAGATGGCGTTCTATATCGGCAAGAACGTCGAGCAAACCGAGCAACGGCCCTGGAGCTACACGGTGGTGCGCCATGTGCCGATCGATCCGGAAAGCTTCTCGTTCTACGGGACGAATCTGCTGCCTGAGTTCGATGCCCGGCCGACGTTTGCGCCTGCCACGCCCCACAACATCCAGAAGAACACCCCGCAGAACGCGTCGTGTGACTCCTGTCACGGCAACGCCTCGCTGTTTCTGACGGCCGACAAAGTACTTCCTGAGGAGATCGCGGCCAACCAGGACGTGATCGTGGATGTGCTACCGGGCCCGTGAGGAGAGGAAACCAGAGGACGGTCCGGGGGCGCATTGCGATGCGCCTCCGGGTCTTTTGTCCCCGGAGATCGCCTCACTCCTCGAGCTGGAAACCCTCTGCAGTGAGCGCCGCCCGGAGGGTTTCTGCCTCCCCGGGTCGCACGGACAGGGTCAACACTCCGCCACCACCGTGGGGTCCATGACGAAGCTGGAGGTCGCGTACATCCACACCGCTGGCGGCCAGCGATCGGCCGACCGCTCCCAACTCACCCGGGCGATCCTGCATGACCACCCCTACCGCAACAACCGGCGGTGCCATCGCCTGACGGACCCGACGTGCCTCCTGAAGGTCGGTGGCGAGCCGATCGACCGCTCCTTCCTCGAGGGCGGCAGACCAGCCGCGCAGCGCCTCGATGAGCGCCCCAACAACACGGCGGAGCTCGCTCTGGTTGATGACCAGTAGCTCCGCCCACCAGGCGGGCTCGCTGAGCGCCACCCTGGTCAGATCACGAAAACTCCCGGCCGCCAGATCCAAAGCATGCGGGTCGTCGGCCGCTACCTGGACGAGGGCCGAGGCGAGCACCTGAGGAAGATGGCTGATCGCGGCGACCGCCGCATCGTGTTCTGCAGCCGTCATCGTGACCGGCACGGCCCCGAGACTCATGACCACCTCCCTGGTCCGTTGCAGATCTGCCGCGGAGGCGCCGTCTGAGCAGAGGATCCAGGTCGCGCCCCGAAAAAGCGCTGCGGATGCAGCCCGGGGACCGGCATGCTCCCGACCGGCCATGGGATGGCCTCCGACGAAATGTCTCAGATGCCCGGCCGCCGCAACAACCGGTGCTTTGATGCCGGCCACGTCCGTTACGAGGGCGTCGGTAGCCAACCCGGCCAGCTCACTGATTACGGCTGCCGGCGGGCCGGCCAGCACAACGAGATCGGCCGACTGCATCGCCTCAGCAGCGCCGACCGCCTGCTCATCGATGGCTGCCAGTTCCAGAGCCACCTGAACCGCAGCCGGGTCGGGATCCCATCCGGTAACGAGCCACCCCGACGCCCGCAAGCCGAGCCCAACCGAGGTTCCGATCAGCCCGGTTCCGATGATGGCGGCAGTCGGCACGAAATCAGATCTGAAGGTTGAGGGCAGACGCGAGCCGTCTGATGTCATCCATCAGCGCGGCAAAGTCGGATGGGAGGATGGCCTGGGGGCCGTCAACCAGAGCCGTATCGGGTGCGTGATGGACGTCGACCATGAAACCGTCGGCACCGACGGCGATGGCAGCCCGGGCGAGGGGAGCCACCAGATAGCGATGCCCCCCGGAGTGAGAAGGGTCAACCATCACCGGGAGGTGGGACAAACCTTTGACCACGGGAACGGCGCTGATGTCGAGCGTGTTGCGGGTCGAGGTCTCGAAGGTCCTGATGCCTCGCTCGATCATGATGATCTGATGGTTGCCCTCTTTGTAGATGTATTCCGCAGCGTTCAGCCACTCCTCGACGGTCGCCGTGAAGCCTCGCTTGAGCTGCACGGGCCGGGCCTGCTTGCCGACCTCGGTCAGCAGCGTGAAGTTGGCCATATTGCGAGTGCCAACCCGGAGGATGTCGGCATAGGAAGCCACCAGCTCAACATCACGGGGATCCAGAACCTCAGCAACAAACGGCATGTCGAACTCTTCGCGAGCCTCGGCCAGGAGCTCCAGACCCTTTTCGCCCAAGCCCTGGAAGGCATACGGCGAAGTCCTCGGTTTGAACGCGTCTCCCCGCAAGATGTGGGCTCCCGCCTGTTGAACAGCCTCGGCGGCGCGGAACAGCTGGTCGCGACTCTCAACGGCACAGGGACCGGCCACCACGGCAAATGAACCACCGCCGATCCGCGCCCCCCGTACCTCGATCACCGTGTCGGCGTCCTGAAAGTCCCGACTGACGAACTTGAACGGCTTCAGCACGGGTACGGCTCGTTCGACGCCGGACATCGCCTCCCACGGCAATTGCTGAATGCGATCGCGATCACCGATCACCCCAATCACCGTGTGCTTCTGCCCAACCGAAACGTGAGCCTCCGAGTCGATCGAGGCCAAACGGGCGAGGACCTGATCAACGTCCGCTTGCACAGCATCGGGTTTCATCACAATGATCATCGAACTCATCTCACCGTCTCGCGCCGGGCCATCATGTCGTCGTCCTCCACAGGTTCAGGAGAGTCCAGCCGGATTACCCGGATCAACCAGCGAAAGCCTCCGGATCCGAACACCATCATCGGCGAAGCCGGCCAGTCCCGCCTCTACTTCGCCGATCGTCTCCGCGTCCCAGATGGTAACCAGGACGACCCCCCTCTGATCCGAGCCCATCAAGACAAGCCGGCAGCGGGGATCTTCGACAAGCTCATCGGCCAGCTCCACCATCCACTGGGGAGGGGTGTCTCCGCCAAACTCGAGCAACAGCGCTTCCATGTGGCAGATGGTACCTCCATGCAGCTTCCCCGAGGGCGGATCGGCACGTGCTCTCCCCCGGAACGAATCCGCTACACCAGACCCGGGTTGGCGCCACCGCCCGCCGGAGGACGCCGATCACGCCCGGCCTACACTTCGTCCATGCACAGGATCCTGGTGACGGGAGCATCATCGTGGGTCGGCGGGCACTTGATCCGGAGCCTCGAGTCCCGGACTGAAACCGAAGTGTTTGCAGTGGACGAAGTCGAACCCGCGGTTGCGTTCTCGTCGTATTTTCACCTGTCCAGCCTTGATGTTCTCGAGCTGGCCGAGCACGTGCTTTCGGTCAAACCGACCACCGTTGTCCACCTTCAGACCCTCGACCGGTCGGCACTCCTCGGTCCCGAGCACTCCCGATCGAGTGTCGTCCTCGGCGCCCAGGCACTGTTCGGGGCCATAGGACGCCTTCCCGGCGTCAAGAATGTGATCGTCAAGTCCGACGCAGCCGTGTACGGATCGGGGCCTCGCAATCCGTCGGTTGTTCGCGAATCGACGTCGACGCCGGCGCGCCTCACCAGCTACGAGCGCAGCCTGCGGGACGTCGAGTCGGCGGTTTCCCAACTCGCAGACGAGCTGCCGAAGATCACGTTCACGGTATTGCGTTTCAATCCCATTGTGGGACCGACGATCGGGAACCAGCTCAGTCTCTACCTCCGGCTACCGGTCGTTCCCACGCTGCTGGGAAGTGATCCGCGACTCCAGTTCGTCCACGAAGATGACGCAGTAGCGGCGTTGGAACACTCGATCGACCATCCGACGGGCGGAACGTTCAATATCAGTAGCGACGGGCAGCTCTACCTCAGTCGGATTCTCCGGCTCGGGAACCGGATCAACCAAAGGCTCCCGGCGCGCCAGTTCGACATGGCCATGAAGGTCCTGCGACCGTTTGGTGCCTCCCTCCCGCGACATCTCGGGAGCCTCATCAAGTACGGGCGGGTGATCGATACCCACCTCATGAACGAAACCCTGGGGTTCACACCGAGTCTGAACTGCCGCCGACTGGTGCTGGCCACCTACGGGCGACTTCCCGCCCAGATGTCCGGTTAGCGAAGATGGAAGAGATCCTCAACCGCCTCAGTGCGTCCGAACTCCGGGCTTTGGCGAGGGCATTGGACATCAGCGGCCGATCCTCGATGAACAAACCTGCGCTGGTGCAATCGGTGGCAGCCGGACTCAAGGCAAGCGAGGAGCAGCCCGGCGCATCTTCGCAAGCGAGCGTGCGGCGAGCCGGGATACGCGGCGAGGGACGCCGGAGGGAAACTCGCGCACGATTGGCATCCCTGGTCGATCGGGATCGGACCTGCGAGTTCGCCACCATCGAAGGGTTCCTGTGCGGCCTCCCCCCGATTGTCAACCAGGACCGGTGCGCTCTCCACGGTGGGACCAACTTCTCCGATCTGGCCATCCCCGCCACGGGTGCCCTGGGATTCGACTCCTGGCCGGCGCTACTGCGCCACCTGCAAATGGCGAGCTACGACATCGACGCTCTCGGGTTGGACCCGGTGGTTGCCGAGATGTTGTGGCACCTGGGCAACTATGTCTACTTCGACTACTTCCGGGTCGAAACGACCGGGCTGGAGCACGTGCCCATGGATGGAGCTGCCGTCCTCGCCGCTAATCACGGTGGGGCTGCCATCCCCTATGACGCGCTCATGTTGCAAATGGCGGTCACGAACGAGGCCCCCGCTCCGCGCCGGGTGCGGGTGATCGGCACCGAAATCTTCAACATGATCCCTACGTACTCACATCTCTATCGCAAATCGGGAGCCGCCTATGCCGCAAAAGAGGATGCGATGTGGGTGCTCGAGAACGGTCACCTCCTCGGGGTCTTTCCCGAAGGTGTGCAAGGTTTCCAGAAATCAGGTTCCGATGCATACCGGCTGAAGCCATTTGGTCGCGGGGGATTCGTCAAACTGGCGATGCGGGCCGGGGCACCCATCGTTCCCGTCGCCATCATGGGTTCGGAGGATGTGCACCCGGCGCTCTTCACATCCAAACGGCTGGCCCAGCTCGTGCGACTGGTATTTCCCCAGCAGCGTGTCGATGAGATGGCCGTATGGCTCAACCCCATCCCCCTGCCGGTCCGATGGCACATTCGTTTCCTCGAGCCGATTGACGTTGGTCCGGCCACCGACCGCCCGGATCGACTTGCAGTGTTGGAGATCTCAGAAGCCGTTCGCGCCCGGGTGCAGAAAGCCCTCGACATCATGCTCAGTGAACGGACCAGTATCTTCTAGTTCGCATCGGGCGGGTCCCATCGGGCAGAATCTACCGAAGTGCCCATTGCTAACGATTGCCCGCACTGCGCGGCCCGTGACACGGTCCGTCTCGAAAGCGGCGAACACTTCTGCCCCTGGTGCCTGCACGCCTGGACGATATCGAGCGACCTCATCCTCGATCAGCATTCAGGTCAGGAGCAGGATTTCCTGGCCGACCTGGCCCAAGCGTTCGATCAGGACTGATCGATCCAACCCGTTCTTGCGTGGCTTTTCGCCACTATGTGCCGGTTTCTCACGCAAGAACGGGACTCTGCTTGCAATAGTTAGCACTCCGCAATATACTGCTAAGGGTGGCTAAAGACGACACGACAGCTGAGAAGAAGGGCGCCGACCTCGGTGCGTTTATCAGGCAGCAACGGGAGCGAGCCAATATCTCGCTCAGGAAGCTGGCCGACAAGGCGGGGATCTCAAATCCCTACCTGAGTCAGATCGAGCGAGGCTTACGCAAGCCGTCCGCCGAGATTCTCAAGTCGATCGCCCGGGGCCTATCCATCCAGGCCGAGTCCCTCTACTCGAGGGCCGGACTGCTGGAAGACGGATTTAATCCGCCGACCGTCGTCGAGGCGGTAGAGACGGACCAGCAATTGAACCAACGACAGAAGCAAGTGCTCCTCGATATCTACCGAACATTCGTTCAATCGGGAGCAAAGGAGGAAATGGAATGATTGTCGATACGACCAAGAAGGTGCTCTACGCAGCCGTAGGCGTCCCCGTCGTAACCGCCCGCAAGCTTTCAGAGCGGGTCACCGAGATGAGCGGCAAGCTCAACAAGGACTATGACGTGTGGGCCGTCGAAGGCGAGAAGGTCGTCAACAAGGTCGCAGACCGCAAGGCGGTCGAGGACTTCGTCGAGGACCTCGGCGCAAAGATGGACTTCGACCAGATCCAGGAGCAGGTTGGAAAGCTTCGTGAGCAGCTCGACGACATGTTGAGCAACTGGCGTACTTCCTTCCGGCCCGCTACCGAGAAGCCGGCTGCCAAGCCTGTGGCCAAGCCGGCTGCCAAGCCTGTGGCGAAGACCGCAACGGCCGCCCGGAAGCCGGCCGCCAAGAAGCCTGCGGCCAAGACCGCCGCTGCCGCCCGCAAACCGGCCGCCAAGAAGCCGGTGGCCAAGAAGGCGACCACCACCACCGCCAGGAAACCGGCCGCCAAGAAGGTAACCACCACCTCCTGAGCGGTCCGGACATCACGGAAGAGCGAGGGGGCCCCATCGGGGCCCCCTCGTCATTCTTGACACAACGCTCTAGTACGTGATGATCGGGTCGAGTTGTGAGGCGTGCGCAACCCAGCGTTCGACCATTCCTTCGGTAGGGAGCCTCTGGACGAGTTTTCGCGACTCATTGATCTGCATCATCTTCTTGGTCAGAGAAGCCGGGTTGCGCCGGCGCAGTTCCTTGATGGTGTCCACTCCGGCAGCCTCCAGAAGATCGGAGTACTCCGAGCCGATCCCCTTGACCCGCATGAGGTCGGCTCGGTTCAGCCACACGAGTATCTGCTTCTCGTCAAGTCTCGTGGCTACCGCAAGGTCCTTACGACCTCGCCTGGTTGCACCTCGCTTGAGGAGAGCTTCCGTCGTGCGCACCCTCGATTTGCGGAACCTGGTGGCAGATTTGGGATCAAGTCCCGCAATCGTATCGATCGTGGCCATCGCAATCCTTCCCTGTACTCCGACAGCCTCCGCAGCGCGGCCGGCCCATCGGTCAGCCTAGCCAGCGACCTCATCGGCATGCCACGCGGAATAGCGAAGACCCCCTGCCGTCATCGAGCCCAACGAAGGATGTCCCCCGGTTGACATTCGAGCGCCGCGCAGATCGACTCCAAAGTCGAGAAACGGATCGCTTTGGCCTTTCCCGTCTTGAGGATCGAAAGGTTGGCGAGCGTGATGCCGACCTCCTCGGACAACTGGGTCAGCGTCATCCCCCGTTGATCGAGGACCTCGTCGAGATGAACGGTGATCGTCATCTCAGATCGTGTCTTCCTCGAACCGGCGCAGTCGGGCTGCCTCCACAAAGACCTCGGCCAGGGCGAACATGCCTATCCCGACCAACAGCAGCGCCCAGACGGGGCCGAGCGTCGAAACCGATACGGGCAGATCGACATCCAGCGTTCGGTCGAGCAGTGCCGTACGCATCAGGTCGATCGCCGGAAGGGCCAGTATGGCGCCCCCCAGCCATCGCAGCCTTCCGGGATTCTCATCGGCGAACGGCCGGCCGGCGATCGTTGATTGCACGATGCGGCCGAGATTGACGAGCCCGACCCAGGCAGCCGCCAGCAGACCGGCCACAAAGGCGAGGAAGACCCCTCGGCTGGCCAGGTCGGTTCGTTGGATCTTCAAGAGGAGCTGGATGACCGGTACGTCTGCAATCGAATCGCGTTCCCTTCCGATTTCAAAGTTCGAGTAGGAGCGCACACCGCCGGAAACATCGACCCGTCGCCCGTCCGCGAACTCGACCCCGTAGGGCTCATCAAGCGTCGCTGAGATGAACATGTCACCTCGGCCGGACAGGGCGAGGATCGCCAATGGAATGGTGATGCCGGTCGCAACTATGAGAAGAAACCGGGCGACCTTGAGACCAAGATCCAGCGCCCGCAGGCCTCTTCCGCTCAGAGATTGGTTGTGTGTGTTCATATCGAAGAACGATAATCTTGCCCTTATCGAAAGTCAATAAGAACCCCTGTAAGAGGGCCATATTTCTCTCAGGGACAGCGTGACCCATTGAGACCACCCATTTGCCATCGTCCTGATGACCGAGGTGACTGATGCCTACCCGCGCGGTTGCAGATCCGTCACGTCGTCCGTGGTATCGACGTCGCGGGGAGCCAGTTGCTCGAAGAAGACCTCTTCGACCCAGTCCGGATGGGCTTGCAGGAGGTTGCGTCCCCCTTGGTCGCCTTCCAGGCTCATCAGGCGGGCCCATAACGCCCGGGCGACCAGGACCGGATGGCCGCGCACGTACCGGTACTTCGGAACGATGGCGAGGGCATCACTCGAGCGGCGGTGATCGAGCAGGGCAGCTACCACGGCCGGATCGATCCCCGGTTGATCACCCATCACGATGAAGGCTGCTTCGGCAGATGGATCGCGACCGGCCGCGTCGAGACCGACACGCATCGAAGAAGCCATCCCTTCCTCCCATTCGGGGTTCTCAATGACACCGGCATCACCAAAGTCGACCGTGTCCAGGATTTCCTCGTACCGGCTCCCGAGGACCACCCAGACGGCATCAACCGGCCAGGTCAACGTCTGCTGGACGACCTTCTCCAGAAGCGTCGGACCTCCCCACGGGAGGAGTTGTTTTGCCCGGCCAAGACGAGTCGACGGGCCGGCGGCGAGAACGAGGGCAGTTGTGCTCATGAATGGACCGGGTGGTTGGTGACGCAGGTCCACTATACGTCTCCGGAGTCATCCTTCCGTTGCGGATGGATCCTCCCCCGGGTCCCCTTCAAAGAGTCGCCTCCACCGCTTCCGTACCGCAGCGTGGTCATCTCGGCGAGGATCGACAGCGCAACTTCCGCCGGGGTCTCGGCGCCAATATCCAACCCGATCGGACCGTGAATCCGCTCCTGATCGGCCACCGACCATCCGTCCGTCTGTAGTCGCACCAGACGATCGGCATGGGTGCGCCTGCTCCCCATCACCCCGATGTACGCGATCGGCTCGGCGAGCGCTCTCCGGATCACCGGATCCTCGAGACGTTGGTTGTGGTTCAAGACGACCACAAAACTCCCCTCCCAGGGTTGCGCATCCAGGACGGTCTCCGGCCAGGCGACGATCACCTCATGCGCATCGGGGAACAACTCCGGCCGGGCAAAGGCCGGACGCGGATCAATCAGGGTGACCTCGTACCCGACCCGGGCCCCGATCGCGCAAAGCGGCTCGGCAAAAGGCCCCGCCCCAAAGATCAACAACCGGGGCGGAGGGACGATCGAATCAATGAAGACATCGACTCCGTCGTAGGTGAGTGTCCGGCTCTGCTCGTCACCCATCAGTTGTTGTGCATCAGCAAGAACATCGTCGACCAGGGAACCAGGGATGGTGCCGGCCACCACGCCTTGCTTGGCGTCGATGACCGCCTTCCAGTCCCCGCCGGCCACCGCCCTTACTCTCGCCCCGAGGCGCCGGGCCAGGATGAGCTGCTCAACTGCTTCGGTGATCTCATCAGCTTCAGCAGGCTCGATATAGACCTGGATGGTCCCTCCGCAGGCGAGACCGACCTCGAAAGCATCCTCGTCGGCAATGCCATAGGTCACCAACCGCGGGACTCCGGCCTCGAGTACCTGGAGAGCATGCAGCGCCACGTCGTTCTCGACACAACCTCCGCTAACGGACCCGTCGAGCTCCTCCGCAGAGGACACCAGCAGACACGCCCCTTCTGGTCGTGGAGCCGACCCCTGCACACGCACCACGGTGGCAACCGCCACATCCTTGCCGTCGAGTTTCCACTGCCTGAGTCGAGCCAGTTGGTCTGTCATGACCCCACGTTATCGGACGACGATTCCCTCGGCATGCACGGGCACCGGTTAGGTGAGACCGGCCGGCAGTTGAAACCGAAGCAACGCTCCGATCGCCTTCTGGTCGAGCGCGGAAGCAACCGACACCTGCAGCACCTCTCCGCTCTCGCCAATGGTCGCCTCGATGATCTCGTCCACGACGTCTTCGGTCGGTCGGGTTGCCGACCCGCAGACCGGGCAGCTGGTGCCGTTGCGAGAGAGCCAGCCGCACGATTCGCAGACGGCACCCGTCTTGGTGAAACTCCCCGAAACGATCAACCGATCGATGGCCTTGGCGTTGACGGCGGCGAGCACATCGGCGATGCCGAGCACGGCCGGGCCGCCCGCCCCTGCGGTATCGAGCAGCTCCTGGATACGGGCGACCTCGTGCTCCGCAACGGCGGCCTCCTCGAGGCCGATCAGCTGTTCCTTGACCAGGGCCGGGGTCATGGTGTGGGTATCGATGACGAAAGCTCCCCCAACATGCGCCTTCACGTACGGATGGAGGAGTTTCGATCCCTCGTCGATCGATTCCTGATGCCCGCCGAGGAACAGGAAATCGAATCCTTCTGTCTGGAAGAGGCGAAACACCAGGTCGGCCGTCTCTTTGAATTGGCGCTGCACCACCGCGTCCGCATGGCTGCGAACTCCGCGCTCCTCGTACCCCGCGAAGCCTCCATAATTGGATTTCCTGACGGCTTCTTCCACGACTTCTCCGTACTCCCGGAGCTCATCGCCGTGTTTGACGAATACCACCGAGCGCCGGGGATCGAAGATGACCGCCGCCGATCGGACCTCGGCCTCGGCGGCTCGCAGGGGCCGAAGATATGCCCGGTTGCCGATTCGGGCTACATCCCAGACTGGCCGATTGACCGAAACGTAGTGAAACCAGTCTGCACCGTGACACAGAAAGACGGCTGCCGAGGCAGGATCAGCATCGATCCGATCGGCGAGACCTTGGACCGTCTTGACATCCGCCCGCAACGACATCGCCGCATCATGACTCAGCCCGCCAGTTTCTACCGCCTCGCGAACCGGTCGGAGCAACTCGGTGAGCCGGGCCCCGGTCGACGTCCTGTCGCGGGGGGTGCCGACCCGGTTGAGGTACACAGACAGCACCGGAAAGGTGGAGTTGGTGAATTGCCGGATCTGGTCGACCTGCATGAGTCTCCTTCCTCCGTCAGCCAGAGGCCGCGGATGACGATTGTGCACAGCAGAACATCGGGAAGATCACAGGGGAAGCGGCTCGCGTGCGCCGTGTCACAACGAGCGCAAGGCGGGAGGACCGCAGCCAAACGTCAGACTTCGTACAGTACCTCACTCAGTTTTGACACTACACGGCGTCCGATCGCCGTGGTAGGAAAACTTCGACCTCACCATCAAGCGACGTCGTGTGTCCACTCGAAATGACCTCCGTCGGTGAAGCGCCAACCCGCTCCCCAGGCAAAGCCCCACTTCCGGAAGATCTCGCCGATGCGCCGGTCCATACCGACCCGACCGCCGTAGGGGTTTTCGCTGGGGTTGATGTCGATGGCGATTCCCCAGGTATGCCGGGAAACTGCCCCGCCCTTGTCGCCGCCGCGAATGAGACGGGCGTTGTAACAGCCGCCGGCGATTTGGAAGTCCTGGTAGTTGATCATCCAGGCCAGGCCGTCCGCTTTGATCTCCGCGAGGGCGCCTTCAAGGAGAGGCACGACATCTTTGTGACAGCGAAAGGGACCCAGATAGGGAAGGTTGACATCGACGATATTGGTGCGCCGCCACTCCGAGTCCAGGATGATCTGATCCCCGCTGGTCGGGCGATAGGAAAATTCGCCGAACCGTTCCTTGACCAGGACGGTCGGCAAGACGGCGTCCGGATCGTCTGGGTCGAAGTACGCGTTGATCGTCAGCAGGGCATCCGGCAGCCGAGACCACATGGCCAGCAGCAGCTCATCGGCGGGTTCGTAATCCCAAATGGCTACAAACGCAGCCCGGTTGAACCCGATCTCCGCAGCCACGTTCTCGTCCAGCACCAGTTCCGCCCAGCCAATCAGTTCATCGGGAACCACCGCTCCAATGGTGAACTGATACGAACGGCCGTTCCAGCCAACCAGATTCACTAGGTCCCCAGCAACGGCTCCGCGCAACCCCGCAGACGTTTCGCCCATCACCAGATCACCATTCCTGAGCACTGCGGCTGCAGCGTCCCCCAGCAGCGGTGCAGCTTGGGTCGCATCGACCGCGGTTGTCGACATCGGATAGAAGAAGCCGCCGGGTGCCTTCTGCACCGTCTCGTCACCCCGCTCAACGGAGGTGAGCCGCAGCGTGCCCCGATGGAAGGTCGCCCAGCGGGCGCCAAACCGTTCCGCGGCGGAGGTGATGGTGGCCTCGACCTCGGCGGACATCCCGCCCACTTCGCCAATCGTCAGAACCCTCCGGTCGGCCGAGCCGATCGCCGCTACCGGTTCTATCCCGGCAAGCACGGTAATCAACAGGGTGGCAACCACCAGCAGGCCGGTCCGTCTCCTTACGGCCGGATGCCGGCGTGCCAGGGGCGTGGAGTGGTGGGTCAGGAAGGTCACCAACGTAAGGTTACCGGGGAGTTGGGCCCTCCGGTGACATCTCGCTGAAAACCGGTCACGGTTCGCTCCCGGCTAACGTGCCCGATATGACTGACCTTTTTGGCGGGGTGCCCGAAACCAATCCGCACAACGCCGCCGATCTGATCGCCGCCGGAGCCCTGATGGTGGATATCCGCGAAGCCGACGAATGGGAAGAAGTGCGGATTCCGGGAGCCGAGTTCAAGCCTCTCTCGGAAATCAACGATTGGTTCGAAGCGTTACCGCGCGACCGCCCCGTGATACTGCAGTGCCGGTCGGGAAACCGTTCGGCCATGGCCACCGCGGCCCTCATTCGCGAGGCCGGCATGGACAATGTTTTCAACCTGGCCGGCGGCATCATCGCCTGGCATCAGGCAGGCCTCCCGATCGACCTGGAGCCCCTTCCGCACTGAGCGATTTAGGCAGACATTCCGGTCCAGACTCGGTAACAAACAGCCGATAGACAAACCATGATTGGGAGCAAAAATACGGCGCGCCTGAGGGATCAGTCAGGCTTTACGATCGTCGAGTCCGTCGTGGCCCTCACCATCGTGTTCGCCCTGGTGGTTGTGCTGCTTCGAACGATGGACACGGGCACGCGAGTCATCGTCGAAACGAAGCGGCAGGCGGCAGCAACCGCCTTTGCCTCGGAGTTGCTCGAGCGCTCTCGATCACTCGAGTGGAATCACATGGGTCTGACATCGCTGGCCAACGGAACCACGTGCCCCACCGAGGTAGGGTGCACGACCTTCAGCGACCCGACCACCGGAGTCTTCGGGACGGACCTCACCCTCAACCCGTTATCCGGCAACTGGGATTTCGGCGGAGAGGAGCTCGTCTTCGTCAACGGGGCGACCTTCGACCCCTTCCTGTCGTTTCACGACCAGCAGGAACGCGACAACACACCATTTGATCGGTACCTTTTCGTCACGTCGGTGCGAACAGATCCGCTCGACCCGGCCACCGAGAAGTACCGTCGCATCACCGCGGTCGTCGCCTGGACTCCTCCCGGCGGGTTCCCGCGGGAGGTGCGCCTCTCAACGCTGGTCTCCCCATTCACCGAGCCATCCCAGCCCCTCATCCATGGTGAAGTGACCCTGGACGGTGGCTATCTGACCGTGACCGGCGACGGCAAGCCCTCGCCGGTATTCACGGACGGGGTCGGCAATCCGCTGCTCACCACCGTGCGCGGCACCCGCGCCTGGGTTCTCGCTCCACGGGACCTGTTCCAGGCGAATCTCGTCTTCTCCGACGGTTTCGTTTCGGCCACCAGCGACTACGTCTCCTCCGAGATCGCACGCAGTTCAGCCACATCGGGAGATGCCAAATATGCGGGCCCGGACGGTTTGTTCGACACCGCCGACGATGTACTGATCCGCCCCGAACCGATCGACGTCCTGAGGTCGGCCGATGACGATGCGGTCTCGGTGGCTCCTCTCGATGACTCCAACGCCATCTTGACATCCCTCCTACCCGCCTTTCAGATCAGCGGGGCGCATCCCAACGACTTCAGCGTGGCCGACCTGAGCAATCTCCTGGCCGCGCAGCCAACCAAGTACTGGGCAGAACTGTGGACCGAATACAACCCGACCTCGTTGAACCCGAAAGTTGACGGTCTCCCCTATGCCTCGTTCGGGCTGGAGTCGGCCGACCGTACCAACGGTGGCTTCACAGAGTATGCGGACCGCGGCCGTCCGGACACTGTACGAGGCCAAACTGGGGGACACGCTGGATGCGCCGTTCTACGAGTTCGCCTTCTTTGCCCGCGGACACGATTCGGTTGGGCCCGCCCTGACCTATTCGGCCAACGCCGACCGATACGACGCTCCTTCTCCTTCCACCGACCGGCAGGTCCGCGTCGACTACAGCTGGGCGGCCGAACCGCTGTACCTGTTCCCGGACTCGGTTGGCCCGCTGGCAAAAAGCACCTTCCAAGGCTGGGTCATCATCGAGACCCCTAGCGTCTTCGGCACCGACCTGGCCGCAGGCGAGAACGCCGCTCGCCCACCCAACCTGTCCACAACGGGCAATGTGATCGTGAAGCTCTGGGATCCCGGTACAACCAAATACGTCACGGTGTATTCGGGTTTCGGCGCCACCGGAAGTTGCTCGGCTCTGCCGTCACCCGATCTGATCACCGTCGACGACGGCGCCGGAGGACCTCGCACCTGGGATATCACCCCGACCGGTGACCCGCAATTGCATTACGAAGTCCAGGGATCGATTCTGATACGGAAGCCGTGCCGCTCGTACACCGAAGACACCAACCTGGATGTTTCCGAATCTCGAGTCCAGGCAACGGGGATGGTCACCGGGACGATCTCCTACCGGGTGGTCGACACGGTCATCGACGCGGATCCCCTCCTGGACGGCACTCTGTACAACGTCGTACTCACCTTCGACCTGGGCGGTGTCGGAGTCACCGCTCTCTATATTGATCCGGATGCAAGCTGATGAGACGCCTGCACCACTCGGATCGAGGGCTTTCTCTGACTGAGCTCATGGTGTCCATGATGCTGATGGCCATCGTGGCGGCCGTCTTCCTGTCCCTCCTGCAGACCACGATGTCGGCCACCAGGGACCTCGAAGGTACGGCGCGCTCCAACGACGACGTCCGCCTGGCCCTGCAACAAATGGACCGCGACTTCCGCAGCGCCGAGAAAGTGTGCGAACCGCTCCCCGGTTTCGAATCGAATCGACTGGAGTTCCGGACCCGCGGCTACACGGCAACGACCAGTGCCGTCGGATACGACGATCTCATCTACGACCTTCGCGACACGGACGGCGACGGGGTTGCCACAGATTTGCAGCGATCGGCGGACGATGGGGTCACCTGGAGAACCATCATCAGTGGAGTCCAGAATGAAACCTATGTCGACGACGTGTACAACACCAAGGTCGGGCGCGCTCTGGGAACGGCCGGTGTCCCCGTCTTCACTAATCAGGGTGGAGTTGCCTCGGCACTCCCCTCCCAGGGCAAGGTCATCACCGTCCGGATCTGGGTCGATGGGAACACCAACGACCGGATAAGTGCCCGGCTCGGCACCACGGAGATTTCGGGCCGCAACATCTGGACACCCAACTCGGCCAACTGCCCATGATCCACACGTACCTCTCCAGAATCGGAGCCAAGATCCCGATATGTACCACATGAAACGCCTACTCGGCGCACTGCATGACCAAGACCAAGGTATTGGCATCGCGTCTGCTCTCTCAGTTGCAGTCGTTATCTTCATCCTCGGAGCCACCTGGTATTCGGTCTCCGTCCATGAACTCGAAGAAGTCGGGTACGACCGGCACCTCGCCACGGCCCTCAATGTCGCCGAAGCAGGTGCCCGTGAAGCGATGTACCTGCTCGCCTCGAATGAAGGGGGCTTCCGGGATACAGCAAACGGTGGCGAAGCAACGACGGGCATCACCGGTACCCAGTGTGATCTCGACACTCTCGAAACCGTGGTGGATGGCGTCAGCGAGACCCAGGGCGAGTACTGGGTTCGGGCCGTTCCGCTCGCCAAGGCCAGGTCCTATCTCATCGAATCGTGGGGATGGGCTCCTCATCACACGGCCCACCAGGCCGTTTCGAAGAAGGTCATGATCGAGGTCGAGCTGGTGCCGATCGGCGGAGGGTTCTACTACGCCTTGTTCGCCGCAGACGGTGGCCTGACCGCCGGGAACCGCAAAGAGATCTACGGTGACGCCTATTCGGGAGACGACCTGGCGATCGGCAACTTCACCCGGGTGTACGCGAATGATGATGGCGCTCCTGGCACCGGCCAGGTGCTCGTCTACCGGGACCTCCTGGTCGGCGGCGGCGCCAACGTGGATATCGCCGGTGAGGTGAAGGTCAACGGGTTCGTCAAGGACGATTCAGGCAGCGCCCTCGGCACGGCCGGCAACGACCTGATCATCCTCAACGACACCTCACTCTCCTCGTTGCCCAAATCGACGTTCAAGAAGAACAAGGCTTCAGTGGGACGCAACCTGCAGGTGGTTGGTCCATCCTCAACCGTATCGGACCCGCCGTCGGCAGCTGCGTACGTGTGGAACGCCACCGGATTGCAGCCCGTACCGCAAATCAGTTTGCCCGCCTTTGTGTGGGACCCAAACAAGTACATTGACGAGGGTCTGACCGTGTACAACCATGCCGGCTGGGCACAATTCACCACCTGGTACAACACCAACAAGAACTCCCTGAAAGGCGCTCACTTTGTGAGCGGCACCGCCGCCTACACCCTTGACATGGGCGGCACGAAGCTGAGCGGCGACTTCATCCTGGCTTTCAAGGGCGATCTGGAACTAAAGGGGACCCCCAACGGGGTGACCAACCCGGCCCTGGCCCCGGTCACCGTGGTGATCGCCGGAGTCGAACCGACCAGCGACATCACCCTCAGCAACAGCTCCAACTCGATCGAAGGTCAGGTCCACCATCTCATCTATGCAGGCGGCACGTTCAGCGCCAGCCAGCAAACGACCATCTACGGGGCCATGTACGGGAACAAGGATGCCTCCAGCAACCGGTTGGAGATCCACTTCCGGCCCCCCAGCACCTCGGCCGTCGCCGGATTTGCGTTCGACCCGGCCCTGGCCGACTCATTCATCCCCAGACCCGGAACCTGGCGGGAGACACCATCCGACGCGCTCGGATGCACGTTGCCGTAGACGGCCTACTTGAGCTCGAACTCCGCCACGGTCTCAACGTGGAAGGTTTGGGGAAAGAGGTCTACGGGAGTTGCCCTTACGAGGCGGTACCCGGCACTATCGAGCAGCCGGGTGTCCCGCGCCAGGCTGGCCGGATCGCACGAGACATAGGCGATACGCCGCGGCCCTCCCGATACCAGAGACGTAACCCCCCGTTCTCCGAGCCCGGTCCTGGGCGGATCGCACACGGCCAGACTCCACGACGTAGCGGGCGCAACTTCCTCAAACCGCCCTCGAACAACCTGATGGTTCGCTACCCCGGCCTCCTCCAGGTTGTGACGCAGATCGGCCAGGGCAACCCCGCTCGACTCCACGGCGATCACCCGACCGGCGGACCTACCGACCGTGGCAGCAAACAACCCGACGCCGGCGTACGCATCGAGAAGGGTGTCTGAACCGGAAGGTTGCAGGGCATCCTTCACCAGGTCGACAAGCGACCGGGCTCCAGCCGTGTTGACCTGGAAAAAGGCAGGTCCGGTAATCCGGAAGCGAACGCCTCCCACTTCCTCGTGGATGAGAGGCGGCCCGACCACAGGCTCAAATCTCCGCCCGGCCAGACGAATAACCGACGCTCCCCATTCGCCGGCATGGTCGGGTGCTCTCCCGCGAATCAACGCGGCACGTTCTCCGGTCATGACGCCCAGACGGAGGGTCACCTCATGGACTCCCGTCAGCGGCCCGAGCCGCCCGTAGAGGTCCGCCAACTCCGGTGCCAGCAGCAGGCAGGCGGATACGGGAATCTGCTCCTTGCTCCGGAGCCGGTACAGACCGGCCCGGCCGCCCACCACGTGAAAGGTCATCCGGTTGCGGTACCCGTAGGGGGCGCCGGGCACCACAATCGGGGCGATATCAGGCTCGGAGACTCCGCCGAGATGGCGGAGCTGACCCGCCACAATCGAAGACTTCCATTTCAGCTGCTCGTCGTAAGCCATGTGCTGCCATTGGCACCCCCCACACTCAACGAAATGCGGACAAGGGGGCGTAACCCGGGTAGGTGCAGGGGTGATTACTTCTTCCAGCCGGGAGCGAGCCCAGGCGCTCTTCTCGGCAATGATCGAAACCCGAACCCGTTCACCGGGGATTGCTCCGCAACGAAGATGGCTTTCCCGTCGTGGCGGCCGACGGCCTCGCCGCCGTGAGCCATATCGTGCACATCAATCTCCAGCATTTGGTCCATCACGAGAGGTTGGCCTCGAGGGTCTCAGCCAATGATTGCTGCAGCCACCCCAGATAGTGAAGGAGCGCAACGGAGGGATCCTCCTCGGACAGATCGTCCTCCCACCCATCGTTCGTGATCCCCAATCGCCCCGCCAGGACCAATCGAGCCTCGGCCAGGACTCGCAGCCAGGCTTCCCCTTCGCCGACCGACATGCTCACCCCGTGCGGGGACTGCTCGACGGTGAGCGAGAAGGCAGAGCGATCTGCCGCCCGGGACTGCGCCATCTCTTCGGCCATCAACCGCTCGAACTCCATGGCTGCCTCGCGGTCGTCCGGATACGGCGTCTGATTGAGCCGATCGGTCATCGGGTCCGAGTACGTGGCGCCAACCGATGCGAGAAGGTCGGGAACCACCAGCAGAGCGTCGGCCTCTCGCGGATCCATGGTCAGCTGTATGTGGCCTGCGACAAGCCGGAAGGGGTTGCTCATGCTCGTTCCATGGTGGCCCACAAACCGTGATGATGGAGCCGGAAGCAATCCATCTCCATTTTCTCGCGCGGACCGGTGGCGACGATTGCCCGCCCTTCGTTGTGGACTTGCAGCATCAGGAGGTTCGCCTTTTCTTTGGGGAATCCGAACAGTTTCCTGAACACATACACCACGTACGTCATGAGATTCACCGGGTCGTTCCAAACTACGACATTCCAGGGACGATCCACATCGACCTGCGTGTCCCCAAGTTCGTCCCGGCGCGGCGTCGTTGTCATCGCCGCCCACGTTACTCCCGGGATTCAGCGCTGAGGCTCCTCAACGCTCACGGCACGAGCGCGCGCTTCGTTGATCCAGACCTCGAAGTCTTGCCTGGCCACGCGCCAATTCCGCGGCCAAATTTCACTGCAGGCAGTTGACCGCTGCGCAGCACGCTGGTGACCACAAAGGTGGAGACATCCATGTACTCACAGATGTCGGCAACGGACAGCCACTCTTTGGGAACGTTGACTTCAATCCACTCCATGTGACCCCAGGCTATGAGAACCGGGGCTCGCGAGCAAGGGGTGTAGGGCGCGAAACAAATGCAATCAAATCGGTTGTCCGACCGTCCGTCCGCAATTATCGTTGTTTTACGATATTCGACAATAGGCCAGGTACGATGGACCCGCTCAGACACCCCGATCTCATCGAGATTTCGCGCCGGCTCCGACTCCAGCTTTCCCAGGTGCTCGAAGCCGAACAGGAGGCGGCCGCCATCACCCTGCGAAGACGCAGCACTATTCGCGATCGATTGCTCGATGCCGAGGATCGGAACGAATCCGTCCACATCACGTGTATCGACGGCAGGGACCGATCCGGAACCGTTGGCGGCGTTGGCGTGGATCATGTAGTACTGGAGACAAGCGGCGCGGCCGCCTGCATTGCCCTGTTGCACATCGTCGTTATCCGGTCCGTCAACCCATGACCAGGACCAGGGTTGCCACGGTTCTCTCGGCCCGCGAGTGGGAGTCGAGCTTCGCACACCTGGCCCGGGCAACCAGTCTGGTGAGACTCGTTGCCCGCGCCTATCAACCTGCCGACCTCGACAGGCATAACGGCGGGCTCGACGTGATTGTGGCGGGAGCCGAGACCGCCTGGGTCACCCCCACCGTCATCAGAAGCTGGAGAAGTCGCGGGCCGGGCGTGCTGGGTCTACATCCACCGAACGATCAACCGGCCCATCGACTGCTCACCATGGGCGGCGCCGACGAGGTACTCCCCGACTCGACCCCGCCGGAGCGGCTGCTCCAGATCGTCCGGACCATGCAGCGACCGGCCCAGGCCCCGGTTGAAGCGGGGGCTTTGATCGCCGTTACCGGCAGTCGGGGCGCACCCGGCATCTCCGAAGTCGCCCTCAGCCTGGCCTGGGGACTCGCCGGGCAACGAGCCACCTTGCTGATCGATCTGGACCGCCAGGGCCCTTCGCTCTCGGTCAGGCTGGGGGTGCTGCCCGCGCCGGACGTTGCGTTCGCTGCGGATGAGATCATGCTGTCCGGTGCCTTCCCACCCGATGTCCGCCGGATCGGCCCACTTTCGCTCCTGGCCGGTCCGCCCATCCGCCGATCCGGTCCCCTCAGCTCCGCACTGGTGAACGAGGTTATCCAGGCAGCTGAGGGGACGTTTGCGCGAGTCGTGGTCGACCTCGGCGTCAGTGAACCGGACGACCCGTTGCTGTATCGGGCCGCTTCACGAATCCTCACCTGCGAAGCAACGCCAAAAGGTCTGGTCAGAGCGGCACGTACCGTTGAGACCTGGGCGGCCCCCCTCCCTCATCTGGTCCTCAACCGGGTTCCGGCCGACAGTCGGGAAGATGCCGTCCGCGCCGCCCGCCATTGGCTCGGCCTCGAACCGGCCATCTTGCTACCCCACCTCCCCGAGATTCACGATGCCGCCCGGGTCGCCGGCCCTCCATCTCCACAGCTCGTCAAGCTGCTCGAGCCGCTTCACCACTTGGCTCCGGTCGGTCTCGACTGAATCCTCTCGTGGCCGCCCATACGCAACGGGGAGAGGGCGTCGCCTAGACCTCGGCCCGGTAGGTACCCAGGTGATGGAGTTCGGCCATCGAACCCGGCCGTGGGCTGAAGACCTCTGCGAATCCTTCCGGGCCCGGCCGGTGGATCAGATCGACGAACATGCGGTATCTCCAGGGGGTGTCGGTCGGACGCGACTCAATGCGAGTCAGATTGGCCCCACGCAAACCGAGCTCCGTCAGGGCGAGGGCCAGCGCCCCGGGACGGTGCTGGGTCTCGAATGCCATGCTCGACTTGTTGGCGTCTTCCGCAATGGTCGGCTCCCCACCGGCCAGGACAACGAACCTCGTCGTGTTGTGTGCTCGATCGACAACATCCGACATCAAGACCTCGAGATTGTGCGGACGAGCCGCTTCGGGCGGTGCCAGAGCCGCTTCCGCCGGATTCTGGCGAGCGGCCGTCTCCCGTACTGCGCCTGCGGTGTCGTGCGTCGGGATGGGCTGCCATCCACGTGCCTGGATAATCGCCTCGGCCTGCGCGAGTGCCTCGGGGTGAGAACGGACCTGTTTGATGTCATCGAGCGAAGTGCCCGCCAATCCGAGCAGTGCATGGCGGACCTCGACCTGGTGTTCCGCGACGATCCGGAGGGAGCATCCACCAATCGATCGAGTACGGGCAAGACGCTTCCGGTCGTCGAATTCTCGATCGGGAGCACCAGCCGTTCGACGGCCCCGTCCGCCAACGCCGCGAAGGCTGCCACAAAACTCGGGTACCCGATCAGCTCACCGTCCGGAAACATCTCCCGGGATGCCCGGTCGCTGTAGGAGTACTGCTCACCCTGAAAACCGATCAACATGGCGCGGACATTAGTAGCCGGTAGCCGGTAGCCGGTAGCCGGTATTCGAGCGACTCAGTAGTCTCGTTGGACCTCCGGTCGTACACGACCTCGAGAGTCACAACCGCACGCTTCCCGGGCAACAGGTCGCCGCAACGGCTTCCATGTCCTCGGAAGCCTCGTCGGCCATAGTCTGCAACCGCTCCCCGGCTTTTCTGCGCCGAGGTCGTCGACCGCGACAAGGCGCCTCGAATGTCCCTTGGGTCGGCACGATCGGGTCCGTCGAACCTCATACGACATCACTTCCCCGTCGCCGTCGTTGACGGATCGCGAACCGCTTCGCAATCGAGATCGCCCCGCAAACTGCCATCTACTTTTTGGTCGACAGCCCCGGGAGGAGAACGTCTTCGATCTCGCCGAAGATGCCGTCCCCGGGGCACCTCGGCCATCAGCTACTCACCGCTGCACGTCACCTCGAACGTCCCTTGGGCCGTCACGATCGGGTCCGTCGATCCGCCGGTGGTGGCGTAGTAGCTCTCCTCCTCATATAGGGTCGCCGTGCCCGACACCGAGTTCCCATCGATGGCGTACGAGTCGACCTGACTGGTGCCGGGATCCAGTCCTCGCTCAGCGATGTCCTCGGGTTCTGCGATCCAGTCCTCGCCGCCGATCGTCAGGCGGGCAGTGTTGTCCTGACCCACCACCGCGGGATCAGTGCCCTCCAGGAGCAGGGTCAAGGCGAGGAGGCCGCCGGGGACTTCTCCCCCAGACGCATCCACCTGCTGGAGCACCACGAAGAACACGCCGAACATGTCTGGCTCGCACTGCAGAGCGGGGAAACCGGCTTCTCCGAACAAGTAAGTCTCGCCGTTGAGAGTGACCGTTCCCTCCCCGATACCGGAAAGGTCGGACGGAGCGGGGTCGGTCGACTCACCGTCGTCGCCGGTCTCCGGAGCACTCGTCTCGGGCGAGCCGGCCGCCGTTGTCACGGATGATCCGTCGTCGGCCGGAGTGTCGTCGGAGCCTGCCTCACCGCCGCCGCACGCCGCCGCAACCAGCACCATCGCCACCATCAGAACGAGTTTCTTCATGATGTTCTCCTAGTTCCTCGTTGTTCGGTTCGAACCGTCATCCGCAGCTCACCTCGAGCCGGGCGTCATACACCGTGCCCGAGTTGTTCAGAGATCCGGTGAAGGTGAAGCCGTTGGAAGTGATCTCGTCGGCCTCACCGGAGCCGGTCCCCCCGAACTCCCGACCGCCGAGGATTGCGCTGAAGTTGATGCCGCCGTCTCTCCGATCAATGAATTGCACCCAGTTGCCGGATCGTTTGTCCGGTTCGGTCTGGAACTCGGCATTGGCCGGGAAGAGCCCGCCAATCTCGCAGTAGGTCCACTGATTGCCTTCCCAGGTGTAGGTCTCGTCACCGACGACCAGTGTCGCCCTGGCCGCGCCCGTGCCGCCGTCGGCCGGGTCACTGCCGTCGTCCGGGGACGAACTGCCATCGGATCCGCCTGTGGTGGCTTCGCTGCCCTCGAATGCCGTCTCTCCCATGTTGCCGGCCCCATTCCCCGCAGGGCCATCGGTGCCGTCCCCACAGGCAGCCACCACCAGCGCCATGCAGGTGGTCAAGATGAATCTGTGCACGATCATCCTCCCAACTCCATTCGTTGTTCGGACGCTGGCACTGGTCATCGCGTGCTGCAGTCGAATTGCTCTGAGGCGAACGACAGGTCGTACGACACGGCGACAGATCCGGAGGCGCCATCAGGCCAGGTTTGCGGCAGGGTGACCGTGCCCGTGATGCGGTTGTCTTGTCGGATCATCGGCGCATCGTCCAATGGGGCGCCCGCGGCATTCCCCATCGACAGTTGGATGGTGCTGTCCGTCTCCGCGGAGTACCACACACCTTCCGGATCGGTGAGGAAGCTTGCCTCGAAAGACTCCTGACCATCTTCTCCGGGTCGCAAGAAGATCGGACTCACGAAAACGGCGTCGTAGACCTTGTCTCCGCCGGCGCCCGCTCCCTCCTCGTATGCGACCTGGACTTCGAGCGCCGTGCCGTCCTTGATGGCGTTGATCGCCACGTCGTCTGGATGGCCCGCCCGGCCACCGAACTCAGACGCATCGAAGGGGATGCAACTCACAACGAACTCGGGATCGAATCGCTCCCCGTCGATGGTGAAGAAACCCTCTCCGTTCTCAAACGGGAGATCCCCCTCCGGGCCGCTGCCGGACGCGGCCGTCTCGTCGGAGTCGTCCGGGGTGGACGGTTCGCTGCTCAATGCTGAGGGCGGGGAAGAAGATGGCTCTGCTCCACTGCCATCGTCTGTGCCGGCCGGGTCGCCTCCGCAGGCGGCTATGGCAAGGGCAAGGCACAGCATGAAGATGAGATGACGCAAAATAAGCCTCCTGGCTCCGTGCAACGATGCCAGGGGCGCGCAAAAGGTTGATTAACGAACGCTCACGACCAGGCTGCGACTGCCCGCACACCGTCGAGGAGGGTACGGGTTCCACCTACTTCCATCTCGATCAAGAACTGCTTGTTGCCCAGCGAAGCCTCGATCCGTTGCCGCATCTCGTTGTGGAACGCTTTCCCTGCATCCAAGACAGGCAAGTCATACGCACGCCGGTACGCGGCCGCACATCCCAAGAATCGGGCACCTTCCTCCGGGTCTCCCGCATCAGCTTCGATCCCGGCGGCAAGTTCCACAAGATTCGGAATCCACCATCGTTCGAGGTCCTCCTCGACAACCAGCTTGGCAGACGAGGCCGCATGCTCCTTGGCGAGATCCAGGTCTGAGATCTCGAGGTAGTGGGCGGCCAGGTTCATATGACTGAAAGCCAGGTCCGGGACCCGGCCCAGGTTCTGAGCGATCCGGTGGCCGGCGAGCCGGCAGGCCTCGGCACGAGCCAGATCACCCAGCGCCGCGTGTGCAAACCCGAGCCGACTGAGGGCGTGTGCCTCCTCACCGCGATCACCAAGGCGACGGAACCCATCGACGGCGAACTGTATCTCCTGGGCAGCGGCTTCGATCTCGCCCCGATTGAGCAACGCGAGTCCCAGATTCAACCGGGCGGCGGCCCCTCCCCTCTCGTACTTCTCCTTGCCGAACACCTCGAGGGCTTCCCGGAAGAGGGACTCCGCTCTCCCGTAGTCCTTCCGGCTGTTGGCGAGCCCACCCAGGTTGCTGAGCGTCATCCCGAGCTCCCGCCGCAAACCGAGATCCCGACGGAGCTGAAGCGCGGCGGTGAGCGCCTCGTCGGCCGCCTCGAGGTCGTGTTCCACGAGAGCGAGGGATCCGGCCAGGTGCGACAGCGACGCCGTGATATTGGGAACGTCCAATTCGCTATCGGTGAACTGCCCGACCCAAGCGCGGGCCTCCTTGGTCCGCCCCGAACGCAGCCAATATGTGCCGAGATCAACGCACATCTGGCGGCCAATCTCCGGCCGATTGGTGATGGCAAAGTGGAGCGCGGATCGGAGCTCATCGATCACGGAGGTCAGTCGTTCGAACGACGCAGCCTCCCCTGGTCCGCCGATACTGTCGACCTCCGCGGATGCCAGCGCCGCGAAGTGATCGAGGTGGCGCTGTCGGACGCTCGGCTCGTCACTACCGAGCAGATCGAGAGCAACCCCTCGAATCGGCGGCAACTGGACATAGCGGGCCCGAGCGGTGTCGAAGTCGACCGGTACCAAAGACGATCTCACCAGAGCCGCCAGAGATCCGTAGATCGCCCCCGAATCGAGCACATCATCCCGACACACTGCCTCAAGTGTCTCCGCGTCCACCGGCGAGTGAAACACCGACATCCTCTTGAACAGCTCTCGGGCCGGCTCGTCGAGAAGGTCGAGGCTCCACGCCACCGCTTCGGCCATGCTCTGGTGGCGATCGGCCCGGTCTCGTTCCTCGGCCACCAGAAGCTGCGGCGCAGCCTCGATGCGATCGAGGATGTCGGCCGGATTGAGCAGGTCGCTGTTCGCCGCGGCAATCTCGATCGACAGCGGGATGCCGGCCAGACGGCGAACTATCTCCGCGATCACCGGAGCGCTCTCGGCATCGAATGTGAATTCGGGGCGAGCCAGCCGTGCTCGATCGCAGAAGAGGGCGATCGACTCGTAGCGGAGCAGGTTGTCCGGGGTGGTGAACTCCTGTCCGGGGGGCGGCACCGGTAGTGGCCCCACAGGAAACGAAGTCTCTCCCGTCACGCCGATGGGCATTCGACTCGTGCACAGCAGTCCGGTGCCCGGGCTGCTGGTCAAGATCCGACTGACCAACCGGGCAACCTCGTCGACCACGTGTTCACAATTGTCGAGTACGAGCACAATCTGCCGGTCGGCGAGGTGATGAACCAGCGCGTCGACCGGATCTACCGACGGTGCAATATCGAGGTGACTTGTGATCGCATCCGCCACGAGTCCGGCGTCGGAGACAGGGTCGAGTGGAATGAACACGGCACCATCGGGGAAGTCAACGACGGCGGCGTGAGCGGCTGCCACGGCGAGCCGTGTCTTGCCAACACCGCCAAGACCGGTCACGGTCATGAGACGATGCTCGCCGAGGCGCTTGGCCAGCGTCGCGACCTGCTCCGAGCGTCCCACCATCGACGTGGCGAACCCGGGCAAAGCAACAACCGGAGATGTGCCTGCAGGCCGCAGATTCGGGTCATGGAGAAGGATCCGCTCTTCCAGCTCTTTCAGTTCGGGACCAGGCTCGAGTCCTAGTTGCTCCCCGAGCAATCGCGACGCCCGCTGATAGGCGTTGAGGGCGTCCGCCTGGCGGCCGCTGCGATAGAGGGCCTTCATCAGCAATGCCCAGCGCCGCTCGTCCAGAGGATCGGCATGTACCAACGCCTCGATGGCAGTGGTGTCGGGAGCGGATCCGGCCAGCTCCATATCTGCGGCCGACAGGTCCACGTCGGCCTCCCTCTTCAGAGCCACGAGACGAGCGGCCTCCGACTGCAGCGCCAGAACGTGCGCGGCGCCCAGGTATGGGTCACCTCGCCATTCATCCATCGCAAGCCGAAGCGCCTGCTGTGCTCGGCTGTGGGCGCCGGCCTCGAGGAGCCGTCTCCCTTCCCGGACGCCATGTTCGAAGCGATACGCATCAACCGTCTCAGGATCGGTCTGGAGCCGGTACCCATGGTCAGTCGTAACCAGAAGACCGGGGAGGCCGATGGCCTGGCGGATCCGGGAGATGTGCACCCGCAAGGCTGAGCGCGCCGACCTCGGGGGAGAACCGTTCCAGACCGTGTCGATCAAGCTATCAGCGCTGAATGCCTTCCCCAGCCTGCCAACGAGGACGGAGAACACGGCCTGCGGCAACCGCCCTGGCGGCGTGCGGTCATGTCGACCGATCCGAACCTCGAGTTCACCCAGGACCGAGATGTCGAGCTTTGCCCTGCCGCTCAGTTTTCCCTCCCTCCTACCTGATCTCGGAATCTACCGACCCGAACCATCCACCGGCGGAGAAAAGCCATCCGGTCAATGGATCCTGCCAGGAGCAGGCAAGCAGGCATGCGATGTCGACGAACCGCTAGCTTCGCTCGATTCTTAGGCAATTCTCAGAAACCATTCACGTGATTCTCACCGTCTCATCGGACGATGGAGGATCGGAAAGGACAAAGCATGAGCGACATCATGAAAGCCAGGAAAGCAGGGGGCTACGTTCGCAAACCCGGCACGTACCCGACCGGTCGGGTGTGCTCGCAAGAGGACTGCGGAACACGGCTGTCCACGTATAACTCCCGGCCCACCTGCCGCCAACACACTCCGGTTCGTTTTCCGCGGGTCCGGGGACAGATTTCTCCGTCCGAGGCGTAAAGCAGCCGACCAGAGCGCAGACCGTCGCCGAACGACCCACCTGACACCGGCGAACGGATAGAGTCTGGCCGGTGTCCGATACCCGAACTGCCTTCGATCGACCGCCCGACTGGGTAGCTGATGCCGTCTTCTATCAGATCTTCCCCGATCGGTTCGCCCGTTCGCGCAAGGTCCCACAACCGACGAACCTCGAGCCGTGGGATTCGCCGCCGACGAGTCACGGTTACAAAGGCGGAGACCTCCTCGGCGTGTTCGAACGATTGGACTGGCTGAGCGACCTCGGCATCAACGCCATCTATTTCAATCCGATCTTTCAATCCGCCTCCAATCACCGTTACCACACCCACGACTACCTCCAGGTCGATCCCCTGCTCGGCGGAAACGAAGCCTTCGAACGTTGCTGGACGGTTGTCACAACCGCGGGATCCGGGTCATCCTCGACGGAGTCTTCAATCATGCGAGTCGTGGCTTCTTCCCCTTCAATGACATCCTCGAGAACGGCCTCGAATCACCCTGGATTGAGTGGTTCACGGTCACCGGTTTGCCGCTCAATCCATACCGGCAGGGAGTTCCTCCCAACTATCACGCCTGGTGGGGACAACCCGGCTCTGCCCGAAATTCAACACCGACCATCCGGACGTCCGCGAATACCTGATGGGCGTTGCCGAGCATTGGACCGCCCAGGGGATCGACGGTTGGCGGCTCGACGTTCCCGCCGAGATCACGACCCCGGGTTTCTGGGAAGAGTTTCGGGCTCGCGTCCGCGCCTTGAATCCCGAGGCCTACCTCGTCGGCGAGATCTGGGACGACGCTTCAGCCTGGCTCGGCCGGGGGGACCGATTCGACGCTGCCATGAACTATGTCTTCACAGGCAAGACGCTGGCCTTCGTAGCCGGTGAGCGCGTCGACCCCGAACTGGCCGACGGAGTCGACTACCCGATAACGCCGGCCATCGACGCCGCCGAGTACGGCGATGCCATCACTGAGCTCCTGTCGCTCTATCCCGAGCACTTGACTCGTTCAACCTTCAATCTGCTTGGATCGCACGACACGGCCCGCCCGTTGACGGTGGCAGACGGCGATGTCGACTCGGTCGTGTTGGCAGCATTGCTGATGTTCACCCACCCGGGTGCGCCATGCGTGTACTACGGCGATGAGATTGGCATGACGGGAGGCAAAGACCCGGCCTCGCGGGGCGCCTTCCCCTGGGACGATCCGAGCTTCATGGAACCAATCGATTCTGCAGGCCTTCCGGACGCTGATCGCACTGCGACATGCCCACCCTGCGCTACGGCACGGTTCCTACCGACGATTGCCTTCTCAAGCCGGTTCGGACCTCTACCTCTTCTATCGCGAAACCGCTCAAGAACAACTGCTCATTGGTGTCAACGCAGGCGAGGAGGCCATCTCGGCTTCCGTCCATCAACCCAACCTCAACGATGGTTTCAAAGCCCTCTGGGGAGCCGGTCGGATCAAGACCGAAGGTGAGTGGATGCACCTGACCTTGCAGCCAAGATCTGGTGCAGTCTGGGGAACGGTTCCCTAACCCCCGCACGGGGCGGAGTCATTGAACCGTTACCTCAACGACTCCCGTTGCACACGACCCGGTCGGGTCGCAAACCTCATACGAGAAGGTATCAATCGCCGGTAAACCCGGGTGCCGGTGTGTAGGTGACCGTGCCGGACGTGTTCACCACGGCCGACCCATTGGCTGGAGTCGAAACAGCGACAACGATCAAGGCCCCGGACTCAGCGTCGCGATCGTTGGCCGCCACATCGATGTGGACCCCGTTGCCGGGCAGCGTCGTCGTCATGTCGCCTACGGCCACCGGGATGTCTTCCACCGGCACCACGAGTGACCGTCACCGTGGCGCTGGTGGCGACGGCACCGTCGCTGGCCAGGATCGTGAAGGTATCCGGTCCGGCGTAGTCGAGGGCTGGGGTATAGGTAACAGAACTGCAGTCTGTGGCGATCACGGCCGAACCGTGGTCGGGTCCCATCAGAACCAGGCACGAGATCCGATCGCCGTCCGGGTCGGATCCCCCGGGGGCCCAGACGATCGTGGTGTCCTCCTCGACCGAAACCACCCGGTCGGCAAGCGTCGGGCCCCGATTGGCAGGCATCGGCGCCGGGGTGGTCACCACCGGTGGAGTGGCTGCAGGCGGTGCGGTTACGGGTGGTGCCGGGATCGTCGTGGGTGAAGACTCGGGAACGACGGGTGCCGGCGGCAGGTCTTCACGTGATCGCAGGCGTGATCGCGCCGCTTCGGGCTGGGGACCATCAACCGGGCCGTCGGGGACCCGGGCTGAACGCTTCAACTGCCGGCGGAGCATACGATGGGTCGTCTGCCGCCACCACCGGGGCCGTCGAGCCGTCTCGCGATCGGCCTGAGGTGCAGCAAATACGCCGCCGACGAACAAGGCCAAGAAGGCCAGCAGGGTGGCGCTCAGGACTGCGGCGTCCCGACCGAGCCGCTCGAGGCCGGCCGACAAACGGGAGCTGGGCCAACCAGGAGGCGGGGCCGATCACCCGGCGCAGTTTGCCCAGCGAAACGTTGAACAGGGCTCGAACCACCTTGGGGTCAAAATGGGCTCCGGCCTGCTTCTCCAACTCGCGGCGGGCGGTCTCGGCGCTCAATGGCTTCTTGTACGAACGATATGAAGTGATGGTGTCGTAGGCGTCGGCCACTGCAACGACGCGAGCTCCCAGCGCTATTTCGTCGCCGACCCGGCCGTAGGGATACCCGCTGCCGTCATACCACTCATGGTGGTGCTCGATCGTTTGCGCCCACGGTCCCAACCAGGGCACCAGCGGACTCGCTATCTCCATGCCGACTTGCGGGTGGGTCCGGATAACGGCCCATTCGGCTTCGGTCGGCTTCCCTTCTTTGTTGAGAATTTCGGCGGGAACGGCCAGCTTGCCGACATCGTGCAGCAAAGCCGCCCACCGCAACCGATCCCGATCGGGATCCGCCGGACCAAGCTCCCTGCCGATCAGATCCGTGTATGCCTGAACTCGTTCGGAATGTGCCCGGGTGGTCCGATCGTGATTGTTGATGGCGGTCGCCAGAGCAAGTATGTTCCCGGCGGCGACGGCCTGGTTCCGATCACCCAGATCCTGCGCTGTTTGCATCCGGGCTCGAAGCTCAGCGGCGGTTCCGGACTTCAACAACACCCGCATCCGGGATGGAGCCGCGTCCGGAAAAGCCATAGTCATGCGCAGCAGCCATGCCAGTGGCAGCAACCGACGGGCAGCACGATCGAACACCTTCATCGCCAGCAAGCTGCCGCCGATCAAGGCCAGCCACCAGCCGGCTACTCCCAGGCCATTGGCCGGCGCCGGCAGAACCTGAACGATGAGGAGCCCCGCCAGTACGGCGGCAATGATCGGAATGAGAAAACTGACGGACCCGAGCAACAGCGACGACCACCGCCGGCTCTGCCATCGGTGTTTGGAGGAGATCAGCCTGGTCTGGGCAGGGGATTCCGAGATCATTGGCAAGCCCTGAAGGGACGACTACCCGCCTCGAAAGTTCGGTCGGGAGGTCCGCATGCCGCGCGCAACGGCGGCCGGCTATCCGGTTGCCCTGGGCCGGGCGGCGACGCTTGGCGGGTGCAACACCGAAGGTTTGTGTTGGTTGGACCGGGACATTGCCCAAGTTGGCCAGAAGAGCCTCAACCTCGAAGATCGACGCCAGTTTGGTTTCCGTGAAGAGGTCGGTTTCGGTGACCACGGGCACATCGTTGAGATCGATTTGCACGTTGCCGCAGACAAAACAGCTTCGCCTGGCGATCCCTCCGCCTACCCCCCCGACGGGTGAGTAGTTGTGAAGACCTTTCTTACAATTCACATAGCGAGCCATTGAGCCTCCCAGCCGTTACTCATCAAACCCTACCGCCACTGTAAGCGTTCACCATGCCGCGAAGGGCGTCAATTGAGGAAACACATGACGTAACTAGTCAGACCTGGTCTTGACTCGCACCGGGGGAAAGGCGCCGGTCAGTCCGTCTCAAACACCTGCTCGGCGAGGATCTCCGCAATGTCGCGAACCCTGACATCGTCGCCCCGGCCGAGTTCTTTGACACCATCGTCGATCATGATGTAACAGAACGGACAGGCGACGGCCACTTCATCGGCGCCGGTCCCGACGGCCTCGCCGGCTCGCTCGGTACCGACCTTCTTGCCCACCTGTTCTTCCATCCAGAACTGGGCACCGCCGGCCCCGCAACAGAACGAATCGTTGCCGCATCGTTTCATCTCAACCAGATCGACACCGCCAATCGAAGCGATAACCGTGCGCGGAGCGACAAAGACATCGTTGTGCCTGCCCAGATAACACGGATCGTGATAGGTGATCTTCTTCCTATCGCCGTTACCGTCGGCTGCAAGCCGGCCGTCGTTGACGAGAGACATCAGCAGTTGGCTGTGATGGAGAACCTCGTATTCGCCACCGAGTTGCGGGTACTCGTTCTTCAGGGTGTTGAAGCAATGCGGGACACTGGGTGATCACCTTCTTCACTCCGAGATCATCGAGCGTCTCGATATTGGTGAGAGCCAGTTGCTGGAAGAGGTACTCGTTTCCGGACCGTCGAGCCGGGTCGCCGGTGCACTGCTCCTTGGGTCCGAGGATCGCATAGTCGATGCCTGCCTCGGTCAGCAGCCGGGCAATCGACTGCGTCACCTTGACGTTGCGATCGTCAAAAGAACCGGCGCAACCGACCCAGTAGAGATATTCGGCGGAGTCGACGCCGTCCTCGCCCAGGATCCTCACGTCAATGTCGAGCGCTTTCGCCCAATCGGCCCGGGAAGCCTGGCTCAGGCCCCACGGGTTGCCCTGGTTCTCCATGGCTACGTAGGACTTCCCGAGCTCGGCCGGGAAGTTCGATTCCATCAGGGACAGATAGCGGCGCATATCCAGGATCTTGTCGAGTATCTCGATATTGACCGGACAGATCTCGTCACACGCACGACAGGTCGTACACGCCCACAGTTCTTCGGGTTGGATACGCTCGAACACCCGGTCGGCGACGACGGTGATCGCCTCATCCATGCCGACCGGTGGCGACACCGCCGGAACTCCGGATAGGGCCGCGACCTCTCCCAGTTTGAGCACGATCTCCCGAGGGTCGAGCGGCTTGCCGGTCAGGTTGGCAGGGCAAACCGACGTGCAGCGGCCGCAAATGGTGCAGGCATCGGTGTCGAGCAGCTGCTTCCAGGTGAACTCCCCGATAACCGAAGCGCCGATCGACTCGATATCGGTCGCCTCCATCAGATTGGGAATCGCCTTCATCGCGCCCTTGGGCCGGTCTTTCGGAGCCAGGAACATGTTGGCCGGCGAGGTGAACATGTGGCGGAGCTTGGTGGTGGGGAGCAGCACCAGGAAGGCAACGAAGGCTGCGGCATGGGCGATCCAGAAGGCCCGATGCCAGCCAGTCGCCACGGACTGCGGGAACAGGTAGCTGAGCGGGTAGCCGACAAATGACCACACTTCGTAGTCGGGTCGGTTTTGCATCGAAATACGCGCGGCCTCGGTGGCGACGCCGGAAACGCCGATAAACCCGAGGGTGAGCAGGATCCATGCGTCCTCAGCTTTGGTTTTCAAACGCAAGCGCCACGGCTTCTGGCCGTACCGGCGGACAACGGCCCACACAATCCCAATGACGAACACCACCGCTGCCAGATCGAGAATGGCCGAATAGATCTTGTAGGTGTTGCCCTCCAGGAACTTGAGCTCCGGTGGGAAGCAGATGGTCGATCTCCAGAGTGACCGTGCCCAGGAACAGGACGATGAACCCGTAATAGATCATGGCGTGCATCAAACCCGGCCGCCCGGTCGCGCAGGAGGGTCTTCATCGCCAGTCCGGCCCCGGCGGCCTTGAGGCGTTCGGCCCAGCGACCGGTCCGGTCTTCCCCTGTTCCCCGTTCCCAGTTCCTCGCTCGCAGCGAGAAAAGGTAGAGCGTCAGGGGAAGAAAGGCCGCGATGCCAATGTAGAAGAGGGCTTGCAGGGCAGGAGAGATGTTGCCGAAAACTTCCCTTCCGACCTCGGGGATGAAATGCCCCGGCAAAGACCCCAGCCACCAAAACAGCAAGGTCCCGAAGAAGGCTGTCACGGCGAGGACAAAGAGAACTCCACTGGCGGTGAGGCGGCGACGAGGCTCCATCCTGTTTCCTTCCGGAAGTCCGACGAACCCGAGTCTAGATAGCGCGAGTGCTAGCTAAAAGCTACGACCTGCGAGCTGCGAGCAAGCAGAGAACCAGCAACCAGGTGGCCAGTTCCCGCGTTGCCGGCGATGACCCGTCCCGGGGAACTGCTGTCAGGCATCCGATGAGCATCGGGAGAAATCGAAGTTGTCCTCGAAGACAACCCGGCTTTCAACACCGAAAGCCGCCAGGAAATCGGTCAGTACCGTCTGGAGCCGCGCCGCAGTCTGACATTCGATGCCTGCCTCCCTGACCCTCTGGTTAATCACGACGAGGGCTTCCTTGGTCAGGGCCGTCCACTCCTCATCCGAAATGCGAGCCCTGAGGATGGGCCTCGTGAGCTGCACCAGTTCCGAGCAGTCGGGGCAGGTCTCCGGGTCGCTGATGTGCACGGCGCCTTTGGGAATCGTGATGGTCGCCCGCGGCTGGTCGGGATCCGAGTCGATCTCGATCCTGGCCCGATCGATGTCAACACTGCCGGTGACGACTGCACTGATGTAGATGGCACCTTCGACGCTGCCTCGACCTACCTCCCCGCGATAGAACTCGGAGACGTGGTACTCCACGGTCGATATGCGAGCAATATTGCGAATCTGATCAACGGTCACGAGCGACGATGACGTGTTGTCGTCGTGGGTGACGAAGAAGACCAGCGCGGCGGCCAGCACGGCGACGGCCAACAGCGAGACCGCCTTCGACCATCCGCTCGACCTCGTCACGATGACCTGCGGTCCGGACATGTCCTACTTCCCATCGTCGGCTGGCTCGAACGGCCGGCCGGTGAACCTGAAGAGGTACCGGCCCGTCTGCCGTTCACATTCTTGCGTGCGAAAGCGCCGAGCGATACCCGAATGCAGAAAAGATGCGGGGCGGCCGCAACCGCCCCGCATGGGTTGGATGGGTGTGCCCTAGAGTCCCAGCTCGGCTTTCAGCTCGTCGAGCTTGGCATCGGCTTGCGCGACCGAGATCGCTTCGCGCAGTTCCGTCTCGGCGCCTTCGGGGGTTGCTTCGCGCAGCTCCGCCCGGGCTTTGGCATCTGCCAGGCGCACGTCGATCTTGTCCTGGACCTTGTCCAGGCTGGGTGTTTCGAGCTCCATCGAAGCACCGATCGACTCGACCGCTTTGTTGACGGCTTCCTGCATCTTGGCCTGCTCGAGCCGACCGACCAGTTCCATGCGCTTGGCGGCCAGTTCCTGAAGACGCATCGCGTTTTGCTCGACTGCGGTTTTGGCGCTCTCGGCCTGGGTTACGGCGATCCCGTACTGCTCCTTGAAGCCACTGAGGTTGTTTTCGGCCGCCTGCAGTTTCATGGCCAGGCTTTGTGCAGCCCTGGTCCACTTCTCCATGCCCTCCGTGTCGCCGGAGTTCTTGGAGCTTTCCGCTTTCATGAGCGACTGCTTGGCCATCTCCCGCGCTTCGCCGACATCGTCCGCGGCCCGTTCGATCTTCGCCTCGATCTGGGTGCGGTGGGCAATGATCTTTGCCGCCTGGTTACGCAGCTTTTGATCCTGAGAGCGCGCCTCCTGGATTGCCTGCTCGATCTCGATTTCGGGATCCATGGCTCGTTCGGCTGTGGTGCGGAAAAGCGTCTTGAGGTATCCCCATACGCGCTTGAAAAAACTCACCTGCTGTCCTCCAGTGTTGATTACCCGGTGTGTCCCCCATCATACGGATTCTCGACAAGGTCTGAGCCAGGATTGACGGGCGGCTGTGGGCGCTAGCGCTTGCGACGGGTTCGACCCGCTCCCCGCGATGAAGAGCCACTCGACCGCGGGGTCGAACGGGAACTCGACCGGCCGAACGGAGCCGGACCGGGTCCCCGTCGACGAACGGCGCGAGCCGCTCGAGGAAGGGAAGATCAACCCGCCGAGCCCGGATGATCGACGAGGCCGCCGCCCGAAGTCGTAGGAAGAACCTTGCGCCATGCCGGAGAGAATCACGGCCACCGCCCCCATCCAATCGAACCCGCCGCCCCCGTGGGAGCGGGGCGCCATCGGGGCAGGCACCCGGCGTCCACCCACCAGGATGTCGCGCGGTTTTGGCTGTTCTCCGCGACGCAGTTTCCCGGCGCATTCCGGGCAGACGCTCACCGTCTTGGTTCCGGCGGCCGTTTCGATCTTCGCTTCTTCAACCCCGGCCCGGTGGGTGGGATCGAAGAAACACGAGTTGGGACGATCGTCCGGCTCCGGAGGGACGGGACGCCCTTCGACGACGGCTTCGGCGGCCTCGAGCTGCCACCGGGTCGTGTCCAACTGGTCCGAAAGACGTTCCAGTTCTGCGAGCGTTGTTGCCTGGTCCAGCTGCTCTTGAGCCGTCTGGAACGTGGCGCTGGCCGTCCGGAAGTACTCCTCAGCCTGGTCTTGCTCAGAAAGAGTCACTTTGTCGGCCAGGTCGAGAATCTCGTTGGCGATCACGTCGAGCTGCTCCCGGATTTCTTGCTTCGCTTCCTCGAGTCGCCGACCAGCTGCCTGTCTGGCCTGTTTGGCCGACCGACGGGTCATGAAGAACACAAGCCCGATCAGACCGACCACAACGGCAAGAAAGATGAAGACCCCGCTCCCGCCACTCCCGGAGCTTCCTCCGCGACGAACCGCCGCTGGTCTGCGTTGCCCGCAGTCGTCCGGCCGAGACCCCGATCAGAGACTCGGCAAACACCCGGAAGTCGCTTCGAAGGTACGGTCGGCGTCGCCTACCGCCTCATCGGCAGCCCGATCCAGTTGCGAGCTGGAGAAATCGTCACTGCGAGCACCGATTTCTCCGGGCGAAATGACCACCACCGTCGCCCCCTCGTCGAGGAGCGCAAGTACTCCCTCGGCGAACTCGTCGGCGCCCTCAGTCGGATCGTCTGCCAGCGCAACGAAATAGAACCTGGTTTCCGAGTTGGCCACCCGGGCGACCAGATCCTCCATGGCCTCGAAATCGACTCCGGAGCCCGGCTCGATGTAATAGCCGCGTGGATCGACCTCATCGGCAACATCGACGGGATCGGCGGCCCAAGCGGGTGCGGCCGGCACCATCAGCGCGGTCAGCACAAGCAAAAAGAAAACGGTGAATCGGTGCATACGACCAGCCTACCGGTCCGCATCGGGGCCGGAGATCGGCTCAACCAACTCCCCTCCGGGTTACTCCTCGGGAACGACGATCCACATGATGATGTAGACCAGCAGGCCGGGAAACCCGATCGAGGCGATCGACAGCAGGACGTAGCCGACTCGAACGAGTGCTACATCCCACCCCATGTACTTGGCGATGCCGGCGCAGACACCTGCAATTTGGGCGTCTTCGACCGACCTGGTGAGGCGGCGGGCTTGTTCCATGATGGGCTCCTTCGATTCATACCCGACGATACGCATTCCAGCAGGTCGAAGAGTCCGAATTGAGCACCGGGTCGGCGAAGATCAGTCGACTTCGAGAAGTTCGCGCACGACCCGGGCCACGTGCCCGGTGGCCCGAACGTTGCGGTAGGCCACCTCGAGGGTTCCCTGCGGTCCGACGACGAAGGTCGAACGGATCAGACCCTCGTACTCCTTGCCGTAGTTCTTCTTGACCCCCCACGCACCCAATTGCTCGGCCAACGAGTGATCCTCGTCGGACAAGAGCGGGAACTTCAAACCCTCGTTCTCTTTGAATCGGGCGTTGGCCGCAGGAGGGTCCGGGCTCACACCGACAACGGCGAACCCCGCCTCGAGGAAACCGTCGTAGTTGTCGCGGAAGTCACACGCTTCGGTTGTGCATCCCGGCGTCATCGCTTTCGGGTAGAAGAACATGATCAACCGCGAACCCGCAAAGCTGCTCAGAGAGACCGGCTTGCCGGAGTCGTCCGCAAGCGTGAAGTTCGGGATCTTCTCTCCAACATCGACGGCCATACAGCATCTCCTGGTTGCTTGCCGGATTCATACGAAATACGAAGTACACCGTACAGAATGCAAAGCCGAGAAGCACCAAGAAGGTCCCGACCTCAGGGAACGAACCGGTCCCCGATGGTGTTACCCCTGTCAGGAGGTTCCTGCAATGTTCCGATCCAAGACTGAAATGGTTTCCCCGGAGAAAGCCCTTCCGGGCCGAAGCGAGTCGATGCCGAAGTCGGACCCGCACTTCGTGAACGGCACGTCGATTCACCCGCCGTTCCCGGAAAACACCGAACAGGCCATCTTCGGTATGGGTTGCTTCTGGGGAGCTGAACGTATCTTCTGGCAGATTCCCGGCGTTCATACAACCGCAGTTGGTTATGCCGGCGGGTATACGCCCAATCCCACCTACGAGGAGGCTCTGCACCGGCCGGACCGGGCACACCGAAGCGGCGCTCGTCGTGTACGACCCCGGGCAGGTCACCTATGAGCGATTGCTCCAGGAGTTCTGGGAACAACACGACCCCACCCAATTCATGGGCCAGGGCAACGATCACGGCACCCAATACCGGTCGGCGATCTACACGTTCAGCGACGAGCAACTCGATGTTGCCAAGCGATCACGCGATCACTACCAGGCGCTGCTCAACGAGCGTGGCTACGGCCCGATCACCACCGAGATCGACTCAGCGCCCAACGTTCTACTACGCCGAGAACTACCACCAGCAGTACCTCGCCAAGAACCCGGGCGGCTACTGCAACCACGGTTTCTGCCAGGTCTCGTACGGAGCCAGTAGCCAGTAGCCAGTCAGCGTCAGTCATCCAGTAATCAGTAACCAGTAATCAGTGAAAGGCATACCATTCTCGCGAACTGGAAACTGGAAACTGGAAACTGGAAACTGGAAACTGGCAACGCGTCGAGCTGCGAGCTACTTCCCCACCACTGCTCGGAGGAACAGGGCCAGGTTGGCGGGCCGCTCGGCCATCCGTCGGGTGAGATAGGGATACCACTGGGACCCGTAAGGGACGTAGACCCGAAGCCGGTGGCCCCGCTGGACGATCTCCTCCTGCAGAGCTGCTCGGACCCCGTACAGCATCTGAAACTCGAACGGCTCTTGGCGAACTCCCGCATGGGTGTAGGTGTCCTTGATCAGGGCGTCGTCATGGGTGGCGATGGCGGGATAGGTGGCGGGCTCGGCCATCAGCATCGCCAGCAGGTGGCGAAACCGGGCATCGACCTGTGCCTTCTCCTGGACGGCGACATCGGCAGGTTCGACATAGGCACCCTTGCAGAGACGGATGTGCCCGCCCAACGGCATGATCCTCAGGAGATCGTCGGCGGTCCGGTGCAGGTAGGCCTGAACGGCGATGCCCAGGTTGCCAAAACGTTGCTGGAGACCTTCGTACAACTCGATCGTTGCCTCAGTCCAGGTTGATTCCTCCATGTCAACCGTCACGGTGGTTCCCACCTCTGCCGCCCGCTTCGCCAGCGTCTCGAGGGCGCTGGAGGCGATCGATGGATCGACGGCCAAACCGAGCTGGGTCAGCTTCACCGACACATTCGCGTCGAGCTGTTCTGACTCAATACGGTCGAGACAGGCCATGTAGTCCAGAAGGGCGGCTTCCGCCGATCCGGCGTCGTGTACGTGTTCGCCCAGATGATCCATCGAGACCGAGATACCTTGCCGGTTCAGAGTCTGCGCCACGGATACGGCGTCATCCAGGCTCTCTCCTGCGACGAACCGCGTGGCGAGCCGGCGGCCGACCGGATGTTCGGTGAACAGGCGATTGACCCAGGTCCTTTCGGTGATTCCCAGCATGCCCCGGCGGTAGAGGGACGACACATCAGGCACTAACGGTCTCCGTTCTCTTCAGCACTGGCTCCCATTTCTCGCGATCGCTCCCCGGCCGCCCGAACCGCATCCTCGACCAGGGCGCGAAACCCGCGTTCCTCGAGCACATGCACGGCCGCGGCCGTGGTGCCCCCCGGCGAGGTGACCTGCGCTCTGAGCTCAAAAGGGCTCAAGCCCGTCTCGACGAGAAGCGCGCCCGCCCCCTTGATGGTCTGATGCACCAGCTTCTCGGCGATCTGCCGGGGCAGGCCCTCGCGAACGGCTGCTTCGGTCAAGGCCTCCGCCAGGAGGAACGCATAGGCAGGCCCGGTACCCGAGACGGCGGTCACTGCATCGAGCAGGCTCTCCTCCATCCGCACAACCTGGCCGACCGCCGATAGCAATAACTCGGTTCGAGAAAGAGCCTCTTCTCCGGCAAACCGACCTGCGGACAGACCGGCGATTCCCTCATCAACCAGCGCCGGCGTATTCGGCATGGCTCGCACCACGGGTGCCTCACCGAGCGTCGCTTCGTAGAGTCGCGTGGGTACCCCGGCCGCGAGCGAGAGAATGATCTGTCCGGGTCGGTACCGGCCCTGTATCTGGGAGAGCAACGGGGGCACGTCGCGCGGCTTGACGGCGACGACGACCACTTCCTTGCCCTCCAAAGCATCGACTGGATTGAGGTAGACGGCACATCCGGTCCGCTCGACGAGTTCGCGCCTGCGCTCTTCGCGTCGCACCGCCATCGAGATCTCGCCCGGCTCCCATCCGGCCCGGAGGAGTCCGGAAACCAGGGCTTCGCCCATTGCCCCTACGCCGAGCACTGCGACCGTTGAATGCATGGGTGCAGTATATGGAGATGGCTCGAGGCGTCGGGACTCAACCCTGTCGGAGGTACTCGCGGACCATCGCCATGACCGTTGCCACGGCGCGCCGGTTGTAGCCCTCGGGAATGATGATGTCGGCGTAGCGCTTGCTCGGCTCGACGAACTGCAGATGCATGGGCCGGACGGTGGACAAGTACTGGGTTATCACCGAATCGACGGTGCGCTGCCGCTCTTCGATGTCGCGCTGCAGACGCCGGAGGATCCGCAGGTCGGAGTCGGTGTCCACGTAGATCTTGAGGTCCATCAGATCCGGCGGAGCTCCTTCTCGGTGAACACGAGGATGCCGTCGACCACGATGGTCGGTTTCGGCTCGACGGTGACCGTTTGAGCGAGCCGGGAATGGGTAGTGAAGTCGTAGACCGGTTTCTCGATGGGCTGGCCGGCGATCAACGTCCGCAGATGCTCTATCAACAGTTCGGTTTCCAGGGAATCGGGATGATCGAAGTTGACCTTGGCCCGTTCCTCGAGTGGAAGGGATCCGTACTCGCGGTAGTAGGCGTCATGCTCGATGAACGCAACCTGGTCCCGCCCGATTTGATCGACGATCGCACTCGAGATGGTGGTTTTGCCCGATCCCGAACCGCCCGCCACCCCGATGACCAGTGGACCCCCGCCTTCCGGCAGCTCCAGGTGTTCGGGCCCCTTGAACATGATGCACGTCGTTTCGGTCGGCTACCGGCCACGTTATCGGGAGTCGACCTTGCGCGCCATCCGGACAGCATCCGGCTCCGTAGACAGTATGGCGCCGCTCCCGAAGCTTCGAGGTGCGCTAGAAAGAACCCATGTCTTCAGGATCATTGCGCCGGCGACTCCGGACCGTCCCCGCCTTCGCCGGTGGCCTGGTCCTCATGCTCGCCCTGGCTCCCCTGCTCCTTCCGGCCATTGCGCTCGCCGACTTCGTCCGCTGGCTGGTCCGGCGCCGCCACTGGATGGGAGTGCGGCTGTATCTCTTCGGGGTCGTGTACCTGACGGCAGAAATCGGTGGTCTGATAGCTCTCGGCACGGCATGGATGGGAGCCGGCTTCGGGAAGCTGCGAAGCCCGTTGTTGAACATGACCTTCACCATTCAGCAGGCATGGGCGGCAACGCTCTTCGCTGCGGTTCGGGGCATCTTCGGCATGCGGTTCGAAGTATCAGGCGGGGAGATGGTGGCTCCCGGACCGATCCTGCTGCTCGCCCGGCATACCTCGATTGTCGACAACCTGCTCCCGGCCAACCTGGTCAGCACCCCTCACGGCATTCGCCTTCGTTACGTGCTCAAACGAGAACTGCTCAGCGACCCCTGCCTGGATGTGGCCGGCAATCGCCTGCCCAACTACTTCGTAGAACGCGGTTCGAACGACACCGACCGTGAACTAGGGGCTATTCGC
This sequence comes from uncultured Actinomycetota bacterium, assembly GCA_963718995.1. Lineage (GTDB taxonomy): Bacteria > Actinomycetota > Acidimicrobiia > Spongiisociales > UBA4744 > UBA4744. The sequence goes on along the minus strand of CAVRAP010000019.1, from coordinate 19,337 downwards.
CGACTGGCTGAGGGACTCGGGCCGGAAGACGGCGTGTTGATCTACCCGGAAGGCACCCGGTTCACCGAAGAGAAACGCAGCAGGGCCCTGGAGAAGCTGCGGCAAGGCGATCCGGCGATCTATGGCAGAGCACAACGTCTGACACACCTCCTCCCGCCACGCCCCGGCGGAACCCTGGCACTGCTCGAGGCCACTCCCCCCGCCGATGTCGTCATCCTCGCCCACCACGGTTTGGACGGGTTTGCCCACCTGCGCGACATCTGGTCCGGCGCCATGGTCAATACGACCGTCAAGGTGGAATTCTGGAGGATCCCGCGCCGTGACCTGCCGGCCGAACGGAGCGATCAGATCACCTGGCTCTACGACATCTGGGACCGGATCGACATCTGGATCGAGCAGCAGAACCACCAGGAGCCTCTTCAATGAGTTCGGGTCTCGTGTGGTTTCGGAAGGATCTCCGGCTCACCGACAACCCGGCATGGGCGGCGGCCACCTCCGACCACGACACCGTCCTCGCCCTGTTTGTGATCGACCCCCGGCTCTGGGAGCGGGCAAAGGGCCATCGGCTGGCGCAACTCACAGCAAACCTGCAGGCGCTCGATCGACAATTGATCGAGGCGGGAGGACGCTTGAAAGTCTTGACCGGGGACCCGGTGGCGATCGTCCCCGCCGAGGCCGCCGGTGCGGCCGCCGTCTATTGGAACGAGGACGTTTCGCCGTTCGCCCGCAGCCGGGACCTGGCGGTTGGCGAGAAGGTCGAAACCGTCACCTACTGGGGCTCCCTGGTTCACCCGCCGGGAACCATCCTCACCGGCAAGGGTGATCCGTACCGCGTGTTCACGCCCTTCTGGCGCACCTGGTCGGCTACCGATCTGCACCCCTGGCCGCAACCGGGAAACGCTGCCATCGCCAATGATCCGGGAGAAGGCATCCCGGAACTCACCCAGGACCCGTACCTCGAGCCCGGCGAGCAGGGCGCCCTGGACCGTCTCCAGGACTTCCAGGTGGAATCCTACGATGCGACCCGGGATCGACCAGACGTGGCGGGTACCTCGTATCTTTCCGTCGACCTGAAGTTCGGAACCATCAGCCCCCGCACCATCATGCGGTTGCTGGAAGGCCGCCGGGCCGAACCATTCATTCGTCAGCTGGCGTGGCGAGACTTCTACGCGCACCTGCTGATGGCATACCCCGATATGGCGAATGCCAATCTCCGACCGGAATACGACGGCATCGAATGGCGCAACGATCCTGACGAGTTCGCCGCGTGGCAGTCGGGCCACACCGGCTATCCGCTGGTGGATGCCGGCATGCGACAGCTGCTCGAAACCGGGTGGATGCACAACCGGGTGCGGATGATCACGGCGTCGTTTCTCGTCAAGGATCTGCTGATCGATTGGCGGTGGGGCGAGCAACATTTCCGCAATTTGCTGCTCGACGCCGATCCGGCCCAGAACGCAGGTAATTGGCAGTGGGTCGCAGGCACAGGCGCCGACGCGGCGCCGTATTTCCGGGTCTTCAATCCCGTCACCCAGAGCCGCAAGTTCGACCCGGAAGGCGCGTACATCAGGCGTTTTGTTCCAGAATTGGCCCCACTCCCGACCGGTCTGATCCATGCGCCGTGGGAAGCAGGCGGACTCGAGTTGGCCGAACACGGGATAACGCTCGGCGTCACGTACCCGGGTCCTTTGGTTGATCATGGTGCTTCCCGGCTGGAGACCATCGCCGCCTACGAGGCCGCCCGGGCCCGGAACTCCAAATGATCTGAAATGCCCGGGGCCTCGTATACCTAACGAACCATCACCTGGAGGTAACCCCATGACCCGGCTGCACGAACAGATCATCACGAAGGCCCCCATCGAGGCGGCGTTCTCCTACACGGCCGATTTCGACAACCTCGAGCAGTGGGACCCGGGAATCGCCGCCTCTGCCCGGATCGGTGCCGATCCGATCGGGATCGGCACCCAGTTCAACGTGGTGGCCACTTTCGGGAGCCGCGAGGTACCAATGGTGTACACCATCACCGAATTCGATCCACCCAACCGGATCGTGCTGGTTGGCGAAGGGTCAACCCTCACCGCGATCGACGAGATCACGTTCGCAGAAGTACCGCAAGGCACGGCCATCACCTACACCGCCGACCTGACCTTCCGGGGTGTCATGCGCTTCGTTGCTCCCCTTCTCGGCGGAGTCCTCAAGAACGTTGGCCGGAACGCCGTCGCGGGCCTTGCCGAAGCGCTTAAAGCGAACCAACCCTCGACAAGGTCCTAGAAGGGCCGGCTACCAGTTCCACTCGAAGAGCGTGGTGCCCAGAATCAAGAGAGCGATGGCAGCTCCCGAAACGATCATTGCGATCACGAATCGTCTGCCGGGCCTCGTCCGCTGATAGCCGATGTCGAACTCCAGGTCGTCGGCCAAAGTGCCGCGCCGCAATATCTCAACCGCTCTGATGGTCAGGAACCGGTCCGAACGGGTCAGGGCTTGCCAGTCGGCCTTCCTCTCGGTCTTCAGCCATTCGACAAACCGGCCGAACTCGGCTTGGCGCCGTATGTCCAGATAGAAGGCGAAAACGGTCGACACTGCAACGACCGTCACCAGGAACATGACCTGGAAACTGGTTTCCATTCATGGTGAATCGGCAGGTCGGGGCGCGGCCTGAAACTCCTTTAGGCCGGCTCCTCCCAGAGGTGAGCGATGCCGACTGCAGCATGTACCACCCGGTGAACGCCCTCCACATGCCATCGCCCTCGACATCGACCACAAACAGAACGTCTCACCGTCAACGTATCGGGTTGCCCTTGTGACGCTGGCCTCTCGCCCTCACAACGGGCTACCGCCGAGCCGCCGGCCGGTTATCCGGCCGACCCGAGATCTCGATCAGCAACCGGCACGGCATACACGACCACGTTGCTGTCGTAGCTGCCTGATGACTCGCTGAAACCGCCGCCGCACGTGATCAGGGTCAATACCGGAGAACCCTCTCTGGCAAAGATCGTATCGAGCGGGAGTTCATCCTTCTGGTAGACGGTCCGGGCCTCGACCCGAAAGGACCTCACCGTCCCGTCGCTGAATGCAACCTCGACAACGTCCCCCTCGTCGACCGTACGCAGGTCGAAGAACACGCCGGGACCCTGGCTCTTCAGGTCAACATGCGCAGCCAGCACGGCTGATCCCCGTTCGCCGGGCACGGATCCGAACTGATACCAGGCAACGTCCCGCACGTTGCTGGGTACGGCCATCTGCCCGGTCCGCTGGTTGACTCCAGTTGGAACGACCGGAGCATCGACCCCGAGGGATCCGAGCTTGAGGCCAACGGGAATCACCGGGTCATCGGCCGGGAGGTCAGGGAGGAGCCCGGGTGAGACCGGTACCGACGGACTTCCGTCTCCGGCATCGGGAGGCGACACCACGGTCGGTTGCGGATCAGGGGCAGACTTCGTCGGACGTGAGGGCTCGCTCAGAGAAGCCTCAATCGACCTCACATCTCCAACGGTGGCCGACTCTGTGGCGATGAGGTAGGACGCGATAGCCGCGATCAGTGTGACAATGCTGATCGCGAAGATGACTTTGAGGGCGTTACGGGACATATGACGTCACATGGTAAGAACCCGGGGAAGCCAATCGGCCTCCCCGGGTTCGAGTGATAGACGGTCCTTGCTAGTTGCTGGAGCGACGGGACAGAGCCACGCCAGATCCGGCCATTCCAACCAGAGCCAGGGCCCCGGCGATCGCCAGGGCGATCGGGAAGCCGTCGGTGGCCAATCCGGCCGTCCCGGTGGGGACTCCGGCGGGGGCAGCGCCCAGGCCGGTGATGGTCTGAACAGCAACCGTGAAGTTGCCGTCATCCAGCGAGCCGATCGCATAGACAATGGTCGACGTGCCTTCAGCCAGGGCGAGATCCGCCTCGAAGACTACGGGCTCGGTTGCACCGGTCGGAACCACTTTGGCGTTGTAGGTGGCAGCCGGAACGTCACCACTGGCCTGATTCGGGTTGCTGAGTGCAGAGAACAGAACACCGTCGTTGGCCAGAACGTCCACCGTAGGGGCAGAAGCCGTGTGACGAACGGTCAGGCGAGTTTCGCCTGCTGCAATCTCCGAGATGTCATTGACGAAGACCGAAGCAGTCGCCGCGCCGGCCTCGTCGAGGTGAGCCTCGATAGTGGCGTTGGCGCCGGCCGGCAGGGTCACGGGCAGCGGGCCCAGGGCCGGATCGGTGGCGGCCGGGTCTGCACCCGCAGCGTAGATCTCAATTGAGTAGTCGGCGGCCGGCAGCGTGACCGGGCCGGCAAACTCAGTGAAAGTCAGGCCGGGGATGAACGGAGCGGTGTAATCGCCGTCAACGTAGATGTCGACGGGGAATCCGCCGTCACCGGGAATGCCGTGCAACACGGTGACCGTGCCGTCGGTGCTCTGGGCAAGTACTGCGCCGGCCGGAAGGGCCAGCAGCATGACTGCCACCAGGAAGATGCGTCCGAGAGTTCGCATGTCGTTTTCTCCTTATCGAGGGGCCCGCTTCCGGGCTGCTTACGAGCCCTCTACGGAGGTGCAGGTGGACTTGGATGGTATTTTTCGTTAAAAAGATGGCGGGACAGGTGGTTCCTGTCCGGAAGGGCAACCCGAAATGGGCTTAGTGGAATGGTCGACCATGGATGACGCCGCTCTCGTCGCGGCCGTCGCCGGGTCATCGCAAGAGGCACTCGCGGAGGCGTACAGCCGTCACTCCGGCGCCGTGCATGGTCTCGCCCGTCGCATCTTGCGCGACGAAACGCTGGCCGAGGAAATCACCCAGGAGGTCTTCCTGCGGCTGTGGAACAACCCGGAGAAATTCGATGCCGAGCGGGGGTCGTTACGTTCCTTTCTCCTGGCCCACACCCACGGGCGAAGCGTTGACTTCATCCGGTCTGAGTCCGCGCGCCGTACAAGAGAGGACAAGGACGCCCGACTCGCTGTCGGGGAGAGTCAAAGCGTTGAAGACGAGGTTTGGGACATGGCGCTCGCCGAACAAATCAAACAGGCCCTGTCCTCACTCATCGAAGGCGAGCGGAAAGCCATTGAGCTGGCCTACTTCGGAGGACACACGTACCGGGAGGTCGCCGACCTCTTAGGCGAGCCAGAAGGCACCGTGAAAAGCCGGATCCGATCTGGAATGAAACGCCTTCGGGTCGAATTGACCGCAACGGGTGTGAGCCACGCATGATACAAGAACAACCCCACGACACGATCGAAGAGCTTCTCGGCGTCTACGCCCTCGACGCAGTCGATGACGATGAGCGACGACTGGTCGAGGACCACTTGTCCCGATGCTCCTTCTGCCGCAACGAGGTAGAAGAGCATCGCGAGGTAGCCGCCCTCCTAGCCGGAGAAGTCGTTGAGGCGCCACAGCATGTCTGGGACGGCATTATCAGCAAGATCAATGCAACCGGACCGCTTGAAGAATTAGCACCCGTCCTTTCGCTCGAGGAAAAGCGAAAGGCTCCTTTCCTGACTGCGACCCGCCGGGTTGCGACCGTAGCTGCGGCCGTAGCCGCGGCCGTCGTGATAGGACTGAGTGCGGGCCTCGTCACCCAATCGCAACGCATCGGTGATCTCACATCCGAGATCACCGAACAAGACCGCCAGCTCACTGCGCTCGCCGCAACCCTCGCGGCTGATCCCCTTGAACAGGCCGTAGCGGCTGCCCTGGCCGATCCGGCGGCTCAAATAGCCAGCCTGACCGCCGAAGGTTCAAACCAAACAACGATGATCGTGATGCTCCCCGACGGGACCGGATACGTCTACCAGAGCAACCTCGACGCTCTCCGAACCGACGCCACCTACCAGCTGTGGGCGGTTGTCGACGACAAGGTCATCTCGGCGGGCGTGCTCGGCCATCAACCCGTGCTCGTGCCGTTCCATATCGATCCCAACGGGTTACAGGGCTTCGTCATCACCCAGGAAGCAGCAGGTGGTGTGCCCCAGTCCGAGGCGGACCCGGTCGTTGCGTGGTTCAAGGCGTAGACGATGTCAACCTCTCTGACGGGTGCCCTGGACAACCTGCTCGATCGCACGGTGATCGGAAGCTTCACCAATATTGGTCACAAAGTACGGAGTACTGGTTGGCACGTCGACCTGCCTTCACTGGACGGCAAGAACGTGATCGTCACCGGGGCCACCTCCGGTTTGGGACGCGCTGCTGCCGAGCGACTCGCCCGGATGGGGGCGGGCGTGCGACTCGTCGGGCGCTCACAGGTCAAACTCGACAACACCCGACGGGAAATCGCCGAAGCGACCGGGAACGACAACCTGAGCGCCTACGTTGCCGACTTCTCGAGCATGCAGCAGATCCGGGCCGTTGCGGAAGATCTCCTCGCACGTGAGTCCCGGATCGATGTGCTGATCAACAATGCCGGCGCCTTGATCACGAAACGGCGCGAAACGGCGGACGGCCTCGAGTTGACGCTTGCTACCAATCTGCTCAGCCACTTCCTGCTCACCAACCTTCTGCTTCCCCGGCTGGCAGCATCGGCTCCGGCCCGCATCATCAATGTCTCCTCCGGCGGGATGTACACCCAGCGCATCCGGGTCCGGGATCTCCAGAGCACCCGCGGGGACTACAAAGGGTCGATCGCGTATGCCCGCGCCAAACGCGGCCAGGTGATCCTCACCGAGCTGTGGGCCGACCGATTGGCGGACGATGGCGTCGTGGTTCATGTCATGCACCCCGGCTGGGCAGACACACCAGGCGTCGAGAAATCACTCCCGCTGTTCCGCAAAGTCGTTGGACCCTTCCTGCGCACACCGGAGCAAGGCGCCGACACCATCGTCTGGTTGGCCGCGTCCGAGGAGGCGGCCCAAACGAGTGGCAAGTTCTGGCTCGACCGCCGTCCCCGGCCCACCCACCGCCTGAAGAGCACTGTCGAAGCTCCCGGGGACCGCCAGGGACTGTGGGACGCTCTCAACGAACTAGCCGGCTCCGCCTTCTAAAACCCCGTTCCGGCGTGATTTCCCGGACATAGTCGCGCTTTCTCACGCCAGAACAGGACTCCGGCGTAGGGTTCGAAGCATGGAGCACGTGCGCGGACGGGCATCGATTCGGCGAACCAGGCTGGTGGGTTTTCCGGCCTCCGTCTTCGCACTCGACGACGGCACCTCCCAGGACAAGGTCCTCGCCAGGTTGGGACGAGACGGCTGGTTCCGCGTGTTCTTGGCCAGGGGCCAGAAGGTCGAACTTCCCGACGGCAGCAGGTGGCGGATAGCAGCCGTCGGAGTAGGGCCCTACATCGAACCGATCGTGACCAGCCCGACCGGGAAACTGGCCATCGGTTCACCCTACGGAAAACGGTCCTATCACATCAATGGTCGCGATTTTGCCTACGACTTGTACCCGTCGAGTGTTTCCGGGGCAAGAACGAGGTCGTGGACACTCCGGGAGCACGAAACCGACCTCGCCACGTTCGGCAGGTTCTCCATGGTCGCCGACCACCCGATTCCGCTGGCGGCGGCGCTGCTGTGTTTCACCCTGATCAAGCACGGTGTCCCGGGCGAAGCGCCCCTAGGAATCCCGGAGTTCCGCTGGGCGTGAGGTGGTATCCCGTTCCGGCGTGAGTTTCCGCTCCATAGTCGCGCTTTCTCACGCAAGAACCGGCTGCGAGCCTCCCGGGGGCTACTTGTGGCCCTTTTTCGCATCTTTCATCAGGCGCTTCTTCTCCCGGAGCACAAAGATGTCGTCCCACGCAGCAACGTCGGCAATGGATGGCCAATCAGCGGCCAGCTCCTCCCAACCTGCAGGTTGGATTCCCATCCGCTTGCCGAGAATCCCCAGGAAGATCCGCGATTTCTCCTTCCCGTAGCCGGGAAGCTCCTCGAGACGTTTGAGCACTTCGGCAGCATCCGCCTCGGCCCATATGCGAGCGGCATCGCCGCGGTATCGCTCTATCAAGAACGCACACAGGGCTTGGGCACGTTTGGCCATCGAGCCCGGAAATCGATGGATGGCCGGAGGCCCCCGAAACACTTCCGCCAAAGCATCGGGATCGATTCCGGCGATGTCGGCGGCTTCGAGTTCCCGACCGAGGCGCTCTCGAAGCACATGGGGACCCAGGAAAGCACGCTCCATCGGGAACTGCTGGTCGAGCATCATCCCGAGCAGCAAAGCCAGGGGATCCTCGGCCAACAAACGGTTGGCATCCTCGTTCTCTGTCCAGGGAAGCGCGGGGGGCTTGGACATCGTGCTGACCTCCATCAAGGAACCGACCGCGCAACCGTAGCGATTCCAGCCAACCAACGGCTCGCCAGGGTCCAGCGGACGTGCCCCACCACCCTGGATCGTCTCCAAACCGACGACCCGTTTCAGACCGACAGGATCGTCCGTATTCCCCGCGGGGAGACCCGCCCCTCCACAACCGTCGGTGAGCGACCCCAAACAAGCAGCTCGCTACGAGCAGAACATTGGGACACGCACCCCCAGGTTCCCGGCGCCGCGGAACGTCCTAGGTGGCTTCCCATCCGGCCAACGACTCATCGCCTGGCTGGACCGGGCATCCGGTGGCCGGCCCTACGCCATACGTTTGCGAGGGGTGTTTCTCCCGATCACGTAAACAGCGCGATAGCCTGCGCTGATGAAGATCTTGATCAGCAACGATGACGGATATCGAGCACGCGGCATTGTGACGTTGGCAAAGGAACTCTCGGACATGGCCGAGATCACGATTGTCGCCCCGGAGCGCAACCGTAGCGGCGCCAGCAATTCGCTCACGCTCGACAATCCGATCCGGGCCACCCGCATAGAAGGGGGCTACTTCGTCGACGGCACCCCGACCGATTGCGTCCATCTCGCGCTCACCGGATTGCTGGTCGAAGAACCCGATGTTGTCGTGGCCGGAGTCAACGCCGGTGCCAACCTGGGTGACGACGTCATCTACTCGGGCACCGTTGCCGCCGCCATGGAGGGTCGTTTTCTCGGACTTCCCGCTTTGGCCATCTCCCTGGTACTCGATCGGGGCCGCCATTTCGAGACGGCGGCGCGGGTCACCCGCATTCTCCTGGGCGATATCGCCGGCAGTCCGATCCCGACCGACACCATATTGAACGTCAACGTTCCCGACATCCCCTTCGAGGATCTCGATGGGATCGAGGTAACCCGCCTCGGCCACCGCCACAAGGCCGAGGGCGTCGTCCGCAGCAAAGACCCTCGCGGCCGGACCATTTTCTGGGTGGGACCGGCCGGACCGGAACAGGACGCCGGGCCTGGGACCGACTTCTACGCGATTGCCCAGCGGAGAGTTTCCGTGACTCCCATGCAGGTCGACCTCACCCGCCACGCGGCCCTGGCTTCCACGGCCGAATGGGTCGCCGGACTGCAGTTGAGCTGACCGCCAAACTTGATCGCAGTCGATGTTCTGCGAACCGGCGGTTACCAGCGCCGGGCTTTCCATTCGGGGATTGAGTCCCGTTCGCTCCCGATCGTGGTGAAGGCACCGTGTCCGGGGTAGACGTTGGTGATATCGGGGAGCGAAAAGAGGCGAGTTTCGAGGGACTCCATGATCTGATCGAAGTCCGAATAGGGAAATCGTGTGGCGCCCGGGCCGCCGGGAAAGAGGGTGTCCCCGCTGAACAGGTGCGATCCAATCCTGAAGCAGGTCGACCCCGGCGTGTGGCCGGGCGTGTGGATAGCTTCGAGCCGGAGAGCGCCGATGTCGAAGACCTCGCCATCGGCGATGGGTACGGCATCCGTCATCCCGGCGAGCGGTTGGTCGTAGGCATGGATGTGGATGGGTATTCGGAGCCGTGCGGTGATGTCGGCAACCGCCTGAATGTGGTCGGCATGGCCGTGGGTGGTGAGCACTGCAGTCACGGCGAGGCCGGAGACGGCGTCGAGGATCCTGGCGCTTTCATCGGCAGCGTCGATGATCACCGCTGCACCGTCGGGATCGGCCACCAGGTAGACGTTGTTTTCGAGCGAGCCGACCACCAGCCTGCCAATGCGAAGGTGGTCGTCTTCGAAGAACCACATGCTGATGAGTTTACGGGCGCCAACGCGGCCCGGGCGATCGTCACGGAGGCATGAGGCTCGACCCGAAGCCGGGACGGGCGGAAAACCGACGAGCGACTCGATCCGATCGACCTTCACGTCGATGCTTCCGACGCCTCCCAATGGGTGGCCGCAAGAAATCCCCTTGGATTATGCGGTGGGTGTGCAAAAATGCCCCTACCAGAGAAAGGAGGTGGTCCGCATTGTCTGAAAGTTCTTGTAGGACTCTGGAGGTGGCCGGACGCTAAGGCGGCCATAGCGTCGCCTTCCCCGAACGGGATGAGGTGGCGACTCGAATCCGGACCACCGAGACCTGGAGACCCGTGAGCTGGTCCTCTCACGGCATCGGAAACGATGAAGTGTCTCCGGGTCTTCTCGCGCCCTGAACACGATATGCTCAAAACGTGGACGGTGGATCGGCCAGTTTTCGTGAGGTGCAAGGTTTTCGGCAATGGTGGCTCTGGACGCTGCTATTGATAAGCGCCCTGGGCACGGTCGGTCTGTTCGGATACGGCATCTACGTGCAGTTGATCGAAGGCACACCGTGGGGGGACCGCCCCATGTCTGATGAGGGGCTGCTGGCCACTGGAATCGGTACGGCCGTCCTGGTAGTGGGAATGGTCGCCTTCATACTGTCTGCCCGCTTGATCACTGAGGTCCGCTCGGACGGGCTCTACATCCGCTTCTTCCCCTTCCGGTGGAAACCTATCCCCTACGAAACCATCGCTTCGTTTCAAACAAGGACCTATCGGGCCATCCGTGAGTACGGGGGACGAGGTATCCGCTGGGGACGGGAGGGCAAGGCCTACATCGTCGACGGCAACGAGGGCCTCCAGTTACTGCTCAACGATGGACGCAGGGTTCTGATCGGCTCGCGGCGACCTCAGGAACTGGAGGCTGCCGTCCGTACCTGGAAACGCTGACCGCCCACTGTCTCAGAGCTCCCGAGATTCCGTCCAGCGAACGGCCAGCCACGAAGAGAGTCCGATCAAGACCACCGTCACGGCGGCGGCGGGCAGGTAGGCATCGATGGCGGTACCGCCCGGAATGCCCGCAAGAGCCCCGACCAGATGGCTGGGAAGCCACTCACCGACGGCCTCGACGATCCCGATGATGGGCATCGCCAGCAGCACAACGATCGTGATCATGACGGCCCCGAGGACGTTCCTGGCGCGGCTCGCGACAACGGCGACGATGGCAACGACCAGCGCCAGGTACAGCAACCCGTAACCGATTCCGGCCAGCGTCCCCCCAACCGGAAGACTGCCGATCAGCACGACCGTCTCGTACCACGCCGCCAGAGCCCCGAGCACAAAAGAGCCGCCAATGGCCAGAAACGTGACCACGAGGCGAGGCACGAGGATGTCCCAAACCCGCGATACGCGCGTTCGCAGGAACACCCCCATCTCGGGTTTGGCGTCAAAGGCCAGCGCACCGGCGGCAATGACAACGGCGACCAGGAGGCCGATCTGAGAGACATTGGACACGTACTGGATCATTCCGTCGGACGGGATCGGGGGTGGGAACGTCACCTGGACCCCACCACCGAAGCGTTCGACGATCTCACCCAGGTAGCGCGCCGAGAGCGGCCCGAGCAGACCGAAGAAGACGTAGATCCCGACCAGCGCGATCCATCGCTTCGTTCGGACCAGGCGCAACCACTCCAGCCTCCACAGGTTCATGAGGTCAACTCCAGGAAGACCTGTTCGAGGGTGGCGGCCTCCGGACCAAACGACACGATCCGGACGCCGGTCCCGGCCAGGGTCGTGGCGAGGTTCTGCTCGGCGGCTTCGACCGTCTCGACCAGGATCCGCAGCTCGTCCGGGCTGACCTCTTCGACGGACCGCACCCACGAAGCCCGGCGAAGCGCTTCAACGGCCTCGTCGCCTGGCGGTCGCACGCGAAGTCGATACGCGGGAACCGCACTGCCGACGAGTAATTCGGTGAGCGGCCCCTGAAACAACAACTCCCCCGCTCGCAGAATGCCGACCGTGTCACATACCTCCTGCACGTCGCCGAGGAGGTGGCTGCTGAAGATCACCGTTGCTTCGCCACGTAGGCGGGCGACCAGATCGAGCACTTCTCTCCGACCGGCCGGATCGAGGGCCGAAGACGGCTCATCCAACATCAGCAACGCCGGGCGCCCCACGACCGTGGAAGCCACCCCCAATCTCTGCAACATGCCGCGCGAGTAGCCCCCGACGACCCGGCGCGCCGCGTCGGCAAGACCGGCTTGCTCGAGCACTTCGTCGACCCGTTGGGAAGGCACGGATGGATCGGTCAAGGAACGGGCCAGGTCGACGACTTCCCGGCCGGTCAGCCACGAATCGAACTGAGGGGTATCGGGTAGGACGGCCACCCTGGACCACTCCACGTGAACCTCAACGGATCCGGAGGTCGGCTTCCGCAGTCCTGCGAGGATGGCGAGCAACGTGGTCTTGCCTGCTCCGTTGGGACCGACCAGTCCATACACCGAGCCGGAGGGGACTTCCAGGTCAACGTTCCGAAGGGCAACCGTCGATCCGTAGTCCTTTCGCAGCTGGTGCGTACGAACGATCATGTGACGTGCGGCACCCGGCCAACCGTTAGATACAGGATGCCACCCACCGGCACCGAAATCACGCAGATCACTGCCCACGCCCACTTGGGGAGGTGCTGAACGTCAGATCGAGATAGATCAACCAGGCAATAGATAACAAATCCAGCCAGAAGCACCAACACCGGGGCGAGGGCAGCCAAGGGAATATCCTCCATCCCGAAAACCTCGCCCTCTTCTCGACTCCTGGGCAATGATAAGGCGGCAACCCCTCCCGGGTGGGCCATGTGCCGTAACTGCTAGCCAGACAGGGTGAGTGCAACGCCACCGGTCGAAGGTACCGCCACGGACACGGACGTGAGATCGTCAATGCGGGCGGCGGGCGCAAACGGCCAGACCTGACTGCCGACGGCGATCGGTATGGTGCCTGCCGACCGCGCGGCCATTCCCCCACTGGCCGAATCCTCAAACACAACGCACCGGCCTGGAGGAACTCCGAGCAGGTGTGCTCCGGTCAGAAACGGTTCGGAGCTCGGCTTGCCCTTCTCGACGTCGTCCGCCGTTACGGTCACCGGGGGTGTCGCGAGACCGGCACCACTCCAGCGGGCTTCCGCCAGCCGGCGGCTGGCTGAGGTAACGATGGCCCAGGAGGTTGGGTGCAGACGAACGGTCAATTCGCTTGCCCCGGCCTTGAGGGGCGTCTGGGCCGCCAGGTCAACCTCGATATCTTCCAGGCGGGCGACGGCTGCTCGGGCCTGCTCCGGGTCCAGGTGTCCGCCAAGGGTGTCGGCCGCCCGAACTCCGGCCAGTTCACCGAGGAGAACTTCAATCCGTAGATCGAATTCTTCGGCGAGGAGACGCCACGCTGCTTCGACCAGATCGTGCGAGTCGACCAGGACACCGTCGTTGTCGAAAAGGATGGCTTCGACAAGGAACTGCATCTTCTCAGCCTACGGGCGGCCCCCTCAACCAGATTCAATCAGCCCGTAGGGGCCAGCGTCCCTCCAAATACCTGCCAGGCCAGGGCCGACTTGGCAAGCAGGCTGAGCAGGATGTAGGTCCGTTCGCCGGTGAGGTAGTTCTTCCACCGACGGACCTGCTTGTACTGAGCCCATTGAGTCAAGGCGAAGCTGTTGAAGAACACGAAGAGCGAGAAGAAGATGCCGTACACGAAACCGGGTGGCTGGGCCTCGCTCCCGGGGGAGGCCAGATAGATGCCGATCGCAATCCACGGCACGATACCGAGCACGCTGCCCATCCAGAACGGCCACAGGGAACCACCAGGTTCTTCATAACGCTCCTGGACCGAGCCGAAGAAGATCATCCCGGCGTTCACTCCGAACAGAGCAATCAAAGCGGCGATACTCGAAATGCCGGTCAGCATGGCGATCAACACGATCATGATCGAGGAGGAAATCGAATACTCGACCCAGCGGAAGTGGTTCTGCCCGCGAGAAAGCTGGTCGCGATACCGTCCGGCACCCACACTGGCAATCAGGAAGTGGAAAAAGGCCGATAGAAAGAGAAAACCCGCCACTCCCCAGGCGATGGAGATCTCGAACAGGGTCGATACCTCCGCCGGGGTCCCGGGAGGGCCTGCGGGGAAGGCTGCGGTGACCGGAAGGGTGAAATCGGTGGCCAGAGCCACCACCGCCGCTCCCTGAATTGCGTGAAGCGCCCCCATCACCCAATTCCAGCGGCGGAGACGCGAAAAGGTCGCGTCGGTTACTTCTACAGTCGATGCCATGATGTATCTCTCCCGGTTGATGAACCTTCTACGGAACTTCAGGCAATCTGGATGAAGTGGATTTTGCGCCTGAGCTCACACGGCTGCCGATCCTAACCGAAGGCCACCCAACCGGTACAGTGGACGAACGTCATGAAACGTATCGTCGACTGGATCTTCACCGTCCCGTTCCTGATTGCTTTTGGTTTGACCCTGGCAATCTTTGAGCCAATCGCCCGTCTCACACGGCTCTTCGGTCTCCGGCCGATGGAAATCACCATGGGTGTCATGCAGTGGGTCCTGTTGGGGGTCTTTCGCATCTGCGGCACCCGGCTGCAGGTTGAACGGTCGCCGGCCATCAAGCCGCGGACCGGGTATCTCATCGTTTCGAACCATCAGAGCCTGTTCGACATCCCGATCGTCGGCGGCCTGCTGTTCAGCAATTACCCCAAATACGTATCCAAGAAGGAACTCGGAAGGTGGATCCCCAGCATCTCCTTCAACCTGACCCATGGTGGCAACGCACTCATCGACCGGCGCGACCCGGAGCAGGCCAAACGGGCGATCCACGAACTTGGCGAAGCGGCCCAGCGGCGCAAGGTCGCGGTTGTCATCTACCCGGAAGGAACCCGATCGCGCGACGGTCGGCTCAAACGCTTCAAGTACGGCGGAGCGCTGGAACTCATGGAAGCCGCTCCCGATTTGGAAGTGGTTCCCGCCACCGTCGACGGATCGTGGGAGCTGCTCCGCCACAAGGCGTACCCGGTTCCCTTCGGCACCACCGTGCGGATGCGTTTTGGTGACCCGATCCCGCGCAGCCCGGACGAGGACCGGCGGGCGGTACTGCAGGCGGTGAAGGGCGACATCGAGGCCACCCTCGAGGAATGGCGTGCGACCTAGCTGCTACTTCCCAAAAACCGGAGGGCAATCAGGTCAGCTTCGCATCCGCAACGATGAGGCCATCCTGGTCGGCGTACACCCAGTCTCCCGGCCGGAACAGCACGCCGGCAAAGGTAACCGGGATGTCGCGTTGACCCTGGCCCATCTTGGCACTCCGGCGCGGATAGGTACCGAGAGCCTTGATTCCGATGTCGATGGACTGCAACTCACCGAAGTCGCGCACCGATCCGTTCACAACCACGCCCGACCAGTTGTGCTGGTACGCAAGAAACGCCAGGCGATCACCGAGGAGCGCACAGTCGGAGGCCGCTCCACCGTCGATGACGAGCACTCTGCTTGCCCCGGTCTCGTCGAGGGCGGCAGCCACCAGGCTGTTATCGCCGGGTGCCAGTACCGTGGTCACCGGTCCGAAGAACGCTTTGCGTAAACCGAAATCGCGGAAGGCCGACTCGGCGACACGCACGGCGTCTCCATGTTGGTCGCACAGGTCTGCGGTCGTGAAGAGCATGGCGGCATTGTGGCAGGTGGGAGATGTCGAACGAGATCGGTGAGCCTGGCTCTCGGTGACGCGACCCAACGGGCGTAAGCTGCTCCGGTGAGTTCTCGTCCGATCGGTGTGCTATCCCGCCAGCTCTTGCCCGCTTCGATGGCCATCTTCACCACGACCGCCCTGGTGGCGTTCGAGGCGCTGGCAGTTACGGCCGCCATCCCGGAACTCGCCGCCGATCTGGGGCAAGTGGCTCTGCTGCCCTGGGTCATCACCGGATACATCGTGACCTCGAGTGTTTCGACGGTGATTGCAGGACCTCTCGTCGACGGGATCGGAGCGCGCATCATCTTCAGGTGGGCGGTCGCGATCTTCGTGGCCGCCAGCGTCGGTGCCGCCGCGGCATCGACAATGCCGCTGCTGATCATGGCCCGGATCGTGCAGGGGGCCGGGGCGGGACTGATCTCGGCGGTCGGTCTGGCTGCCGTCGGTCTTGTGTATCCCGCCCGTTTGGTCGGCCGGGCCTTCGCCGCCAACGCCACGGTCTGGGGGGCGATGGGCGTGGCCGGCCCGGGAATCGCGGCCCTCCTGCTGACCGCCCTCAACTGGCGATGGATTTTCCTCGTAAGTGTCCCGCTCGGCCTGGCGGCGCTGGTAGCCGGGTGGAAGGTCCTGCCCGGACCAGCGGGCGAACGGCAGATCAAGGTCGACGGCCGGGGCGTACTCCTGCTGACCGTGTTTTCCATCGCCATGGTGGTCGGCGTCGACCGGCTCGACATCTGGTCGGCAGCAGCCGGGGCTCTGATGGCGGCGGTCGGATACCTCTATTGGCGGCATGCTCAAAGGACCGAGACACCGGTCCTGCGCCTGGAGCATCTGGCCCGGCAGCCATACCTCGGTCTGGGACTCGGGATCGGTTTGCTGTTAGCCGGCGCCATCGCTGCCGAGACCTACGTTCCCCTCTATGTACGGGCAGCCCGCGGCGCCGGTCCCGCCCTTACGGCCTGGTCGGTGCTGTTCTTCACGGTGGGTTGGACCCTGGGTGCCAACGTGGCCGGACGGTTGTCGGACCGGGTGCCGGAAACATCGCTGACCCTGTCCGGCTTCCTGGTGACAATTCCGAGTTTGATCGGGTTGGCGGCCGCCGCCTCAGCTGCGGCTCCGCTCTGGGTTGTCTTCACCCTGTTGGTCCTCGCCGGCTCGGGGGTGGGGACGGCAACCAATGCAGGCCTGACGTTGTTGCGGGCGGCTACCCCGGACCAATCCTTCGGTCGAGCCACCGCCGCTCACCAATTCGCCCGGAGTCAGGGCTTCGCGGTCGGACCGGCCCTGGGCGGCGCCCTCATTCTGCTGGTGGTAGCCCGCCGGGTTGGTAGCGTCGACGAGGTGCAGCGTCTGCTGGCGGGGGTCGGTGGCACGGCGGCGGGTGAGACCGCCCGGGCGGTCGGTGATGGATTCGCCATTGCCGCACTTCTGGGAGCAGCAATTGCCGCCTTGGGGATCGGGCCGATTGTCGGCCTACGGAAATCGCTGGCGCACCAGCGGGCTGCCCGCCAGACCGGCAGAAGCGGCGGCACCGGGAACGGTTGAGGGACGGTATCCACCCCGCCCGTCCCTACACTGCCGTTGAACCACAATCGCCGGGATGATCGATGGCCGCCACCCCACCAACCCGCCTCACCGACCAACTGATCGAAGACATTGCCGATCGGATCGCCAGTGGCAGGCAAGTCCGCAGGACGCTGCCTCCCGGCGGACGGATCCACATCGACCGGCAACTCCCCTTTCTCTTCGTATACCGCCCATCGGGCACGTCCATCGATCCGGTCATCGCCGGGCTCGTAGCCGGTGAAGCCTCTTATCTGATCGCTCCCGCTCGCGTGCGGGCGCGTGGTTGGACCAGCCGGTTGGTTGAGCGAATCTCCGAATTGCTCAGCGGCGTCTTCGGTGGCTTTTTGATCGTTGAGATCTGGGGTGCCGACGATGGGGGCGAGGCACCCGACCCGCAACCGGCATCCTTTCGGGTACTGGTCGACAAGAACTGGGCGGATTCGACGACCGTTGAGCGTCTCTCCTCCTCGCTCACCGGGGTCCGGGTCACGAAACGCAATGCAAAGGTTTCGATCGAACCAGGAGGACGTCCGTCTCCACCCGGCTTGCCTCCGCTGCTTGCTCCGCAGCGTGCTCACGAGCTGTCGACCCGGTATGTGGGCATCGAGGTGGCACCGATCTATCGCGATGCCGCAACCGGCGAGATATTCCCCCTTCTGCAAAGCTCGCTGGCCCGCAAGATGGACACCGTGTTCCGCCGAACCGCCTTCGAGTTCGCCCGGTCGGAAACCGCGCACCGGCCACTCCACTTCCAAGCGCTCGGCCGCCGCACCTTCGTGCGGGCGGTCGTTGACGTGGACAATGCGCTCAGCGCGGTGGCGGAGTCGTTCGATCTGCTGATGACGGTCACCCCGGTCAATGCCCAGGAAGCTTTTGGCGCCCTGCAGAGATCCCGCTACACGAAACCGCCCCGGTTCCGCTACCGGCCGCGCACGATAGACCCCGCCCTTCTCAAAAGGGCCATCTACAACGCCAAGATCGAACGGATCGAAGACCCAACCCTCGAGTATGTCTTTCGGGAGAAGCAGCGTGAACTGGACCTCAAGATCACGTTGATCGGAGAGCGGGAACGTCCCCGCTTTCTGCCGACCAGCATTGCCCTGTATGGCGACGTTGACTCGCAACTGGTCGAACTGGCGGGTTCGATAACGGCACTCCTGGACGGGCGGTCATCAGGCAACCGCGGACGCAAGGTCAACGCAGCTGCGTTCGCGGCGAGGGCCGAATCAGAATTCGAGGCATATCGAGCGATCAACCCGGCGATGACGGGCAGAGTGATCGTCCGCGACGACATCGTTTCTCTGATGGTGTCGTCCGGCGATCTCCTGGTCGGATCTGGAATGAGTTTTCCGGCCGGGCGGGTGGAGCCGCTCATCCAGCACGAGGCGGGAACGCACGTGGTCACCTACTGGAACGGTCGCGCTCAGCCTTTCCGGCTGCTGGCCAGCGGCCTCGCCCACCACGACGAACTGCAGGAAGGTTTGGCGGTTTTCGCGGAATACCTGGTCGGGGGGCTCACCCCCGCCCGCCTCAGAACGCTGGCGGGACGGGTACTGGCTGCTCGAACCGTCATCGACGGCGCCGCCTTCATGGACACCTTCTCCTTGCTGCGGGACGACCACGGTTTCTCGGCGCGCACTGCGTACATGATCTCGATGCGCGTGCATCGTGGTGGCGGGTTCATCAAAGATGCGGTCTACCTGCGAGGACTTCTCAAGGTAATGGACTACCTCAAGGCAGGGGGGCGGCTCGAAACCCTGTTCGTCGGCAAGATGGCCGCCGAGCACGCTCCGATCATCGAAGAACTGCTCCGGCGGCAAATCCTGACCCCGCCCCCTTTGCGGCCGTCGTATCTCGACCTACCCGATACGCATTACCGCATCGAGCAGGTACGGCAAGGCCTCAATCTGGCAGATTTGACCGATCACTGAACCCGATTAGACGGATCCGCCCACCTCGTCCAGCAGGCCGGGAATCGCGGCCCGCAGCACCTCGAGCATGCTCACCACCGCCACCTCGTCTTCCTGGCCGGTCCACTCGTCCATGAAGATCTTCTTCACCTCAATGG
>CAVRAP010000018.1:0-69172 GCA_963718995.1 uncultured Actinomycetota bacterium | reverse complement strand
AGCCGACCACTCCGGTTGCTAGCCCCGACACAACGATCTCGCGGTTCTTCAGAATCGGCGGCAATAGGCCCGACGAAGGCTGGGCCAGACCCCGGCGGCCGTCAAGGTGATCGGCGCCGTATCGGCGTCGATCCGGAAGTAGACGACCACCAGGTAGTGCAACGGATCGACGCTCCCAGCACGATCGCTACGAACACGAATACCGTTGAGAAGGCTTCGGCCATTTCGCTGATGTCGCCAGAGTTCCAATGGCGACAGCGAAGATCAGCAGCAGGTACTGCTCCAGTCTCGTATGCGCCGGCCGGCTGCGGATCCAGGCACAAAGGACAGGGCAATGCCGAGCGTTCTGACGCTGAGGATGACAAGGGCGATCGGGGCGAACCGTCGAAGATTGACGCGGCCCAATGGTGAGGCCGGCGATCAGCGCCGAGAGGCCGATCGCTGCGGCCACATCCTTGGGACGGGGTTTCAGCACCTGCACCGGATAAGCCTCCATGCCCGAAGTGTGGGGCTCGTCCCCGGTACCGGTCCGTTGGAAGGCGGGCAGGAACTTGAGCAGCACCCGCTGAGCAATGGTCATCAGAAACAACAGGTAGACCGCCGATAGCACCACATCGGCACCGTTGACCAACACGAACTTTTCGTCGGTCACCTCGAGGGCGAGACCGATCGCACTCATGTTGGGAGTACCACCCGTGTAGACCCCCACTGTCATTCCGGCCATCTTCCAGCGTCTCCGGATCCTGGCTGCTCAAGATCACGGTGGTACCCGCCGCAACCACCATGACCGCCAGAGTCGGCCAGGCCGAACGACAAGACCGCCCTGGGCGCCGTCCGCAGCCACTTGGGGAAGTCGGTCGAAAACGGCGACAGCGGAATGGCCAGCAACACGGTGATTTCGGTGACCGTGTTGGCCAACTCAGTATCCGGGGTCCAGCCGGGGAGGTTGCCGAGGAAAATACCGAACAGGTAGCAGAGGACGACCGGGCTCAGCCACTCCAGGGCTTTGTTGCGGTTGGCGCCGTAGACCGCCAGGGCGGGAAAGCCCACGAACACCAGTGCCAGGACGATGGTTTCCAACCCGCTCCCTCCGTGGCACAGACGCTAGTGGCCCGGCAAGATTCGTGACGAAGAGAGGCGGCCTTTCCCCCACGGTCAACATAGACTCCTGCAGCACTATCGCGAGGGTCGCGAGTCGCAGAAGTGGGGTTGCCGTGGCTCAAGAGACAGGCGCTTTTGTGGTGGCAAGAGACGGCGGCAAAACCGTCAGGGGACCGGCCGGAGGACCGGCAACCATCAAGGCCGGTACCGTGAACACAGGCGGAACCTTCGCGTTCCTGGAGGTCACCATAGGGCCACAGGACGGACCTTCCCAGCACATACACGCTCGCGAAGACGAGATGTGGTTCATCCTCGAGGGCCATTTTCGATTCCTGGCCGATGGCCAGCTTTTTGATGCACCAAAGGGTTCATTTGTCTTCGTCCCCCGCGGAACCGCGCATTGCTTTCAGAACCTCGGAACCGAACCGTCCACGATCCTCGTGATGTTCACACCGGCCGGGATGGAGCGGTTTTTCGAGCAGCACGCCCAAATACCAGCCGGACCGGTGGATCCTGATGTCTACCGGGAGATCGCTGCGAACAATTGGATGGAGGTTGTCGGCCCACCCCTCGCCCAATCTCACCCGGTTGAGGCGCCGGTGGCATAAATGGCCACAACGTACCCGACGGCTCGTCGGTTCCGGCCCTGATCTTGTCGTCGTAGCATCTAGGTCTATGGCGGACCAGGTTGTACGGAACGGTGACGACGGCATTGTTCGATGCTGGTGGGCGGGCACCGATCCCCTCTACGCGGACTATCACGACGGGGAGTGGGGATTCCCCGTTACCGACGACGTTCGCCTGTTCGAGAAGCTGAGCCTGGAAGGATTTCAGGCCGGCCTCTCCTGGCTGACCATCCTCCGCAAACGCGAGAACTTTCGGTTGGCCTTTGCCGGATTCGACATCCACCGGGTGGCCGGGTTCGAAGAGGCGGATGTCGCCCGACTACTCAACGATGCCGGAATCGTTCGCCACCGCGGCAAGATCGAAGCCACGATCAACAACGCCCGACGGACGCTGGAGTTGACCGACGAGTACGGGTCGTTCGCTTCGTACGCCTGGAGCCATGCACCCGACCGGTCGGAACCTCCCACCGACCTGCCATCGATCACGCCAGAATCCACCGCAATGAGCAAAGATCTCAAGCGGCGGGGTTGGCGGTTCGTTGGTCCCACCACGGTATACGCCTTCATGCAAGCGATGGGACTAGTCAACGACCACGTCGTCGGCTGCGCTGTTCGGCCGCTTGCCGAAGAGGCTCGGCAAAAGATGCAACGACCATGACGACGCCGACCCCGGTGCGGCTGCGATCGATTGCGCTCCCAACCGAGCATGGAGGTTGGGGATTCACGCTGGAACCCATCTTGTTGGGACTCCTGGTTGCTCCAACGCGCGCGGGATTCGGACTGGCGCTGGCCACCGCCTCCGCATTCCTGGCCCGGCGTCCGGTCAAGCTCGTCACGACCGATCTGGTTCGCAAGCGACGAGTGCCCCGCACTCGCGTGGCGCTCTGGTTCGCGCTGGGATACGGCGGTCTGGCACTGGCGGGGCTCGTCCTGGCTTTGGCGACGGCGGACGGGCCGTTCTGGTGGCCGCTCGCGGCCGCCGTGCCGTTGGCGACCATCTCCCTGCGAGCCGACGCCCAGAGCCGCAACCGCGCACTGCTACCCGAGCTGACCGGAGGCATCGCCATGGGTTCGGCCGCCGCCGCGATCGCCATGGCGGCAGATTGGGACTGGGCTGCAGCCTTTGGCCTCTGGCTGGTGCTGGCCGCTCGCTCGTTTGCCGCGATCATCTTCGCCCACGCCCAGGTGCGGAGAGCCAAGCAGCAGCCGCACGATCGGTCGGGCGTCTACGCCGCTCAGGTGGCAGCGGTGCTCATCGTCAGTCTGGCGGCCGCCCTGGCCATCGTTCCGTTGCTTTCAGCCCTGGCCATCTTGATACTCGCTCTGGGTGCCTTCTACGGCCTGGCCAGACCACCGGTCCCGGCCAAGACGGTCGGCTGGACCCAAATGGTCTTCGGGTTGATGGTGGTAGCCCTCACGGCGATCGGCGTGTCGACCGGTTGGTAAATCCCTGAACTTGCGTGAGAAACCTGCGCATAGGGCAGGAAACTCACGCAAGAACGGTATTACTTGTGGTTGATGGCCGACTGGGCTGCGGCCAATCTGGCGATCGGCACCCGGAAGGGTGAGCAGCTCACGTAGTTGAGTCCCAGCCGATGACAGAGGTCGATCGACTTCGGATCCCCTCCGTGCTCACCGCAGATGCCAACCTCGAGGCCCGGGCGGGCGGCCCGACCCTCTTCCACAGCCATCTGCATGAGTCTTCCGACACCCGGCTCGTCGATCGAAGCAAACGGATTCTCGGCCAGGATCCCCTCGCTGAGATAGTCGATGAGGAACCCAGATTCCGCATCGTCGCGGCTGATACCGAACGTGGTCTGGGTCAGGTCGTTGGTCCCGAACGAGAAGAACTGGGCGTATTCGGCGATCTCCCCGGCCGTCAGGGCCGCCCGGGGGATCTCGATCATGGTGCCGAACTTGTAGTCGACTTCGGTCCCCTGCTCCTGCATCACCACCTTGGCTTCCGCCTCGAGCACCGTCTGCTGCCGCTTGAGCTCGTTGACATGGCTGGTGAGCGGGATCATCACCTCGGGGTGTACATCGACACCCTCCTTGGTGACGATACAGGCGGCCTCGATGATGGCCCGGACCTGCATCTTGGTCAGGTCCGGCATCATGATCCCGAGGCGCACGCCGCGGGTGCCCAACATCGGATTGGCTTCACGAAGAGCTTCAACCCGCCCCAGCATGACCTTGGTCTCGGCTATCTCTGCGGCGACATCGTCGCCGGCCGCAGCTTTGATCCGGAGATCGGCCAGTTCTGCGGTCAGATCCTCAAACGCGGGTAGGAACTCATGCAGCGGCGGGTCGATCAACCGAATGATCACCGGGTACCCGTCCATAGCCCGAAACAGGCCTGCGAAGTCCTCACGCTGCAGAGGGAGCAGCGTATCGAGCGCCTCGCGCCGTTCCTCGTCCGATTCTGTCGTGATCATCTTCTGCACGACCGGTATGCGCTCGGGCTCGAAGAACATATGCTCGGTCCGGCACAGACCGATACCTTCCGCGCCGTTCTGGCGGGCGCGCTGGGCGTCGAGTGGATAGTCGGCGTTGGCCCAAACTCCCAGAGTCCGGAACTCGTCTGCCCAACCGAGGAGTTTGCTCAGCCACGGATCTGACAGGTCGGGGATCACGGTATCGAGAGCTCCGAGGAAGACTTCACCGATGGTCCCGTCTATCGAGATCCAATCTCCTTCTTTGACGACTTTGCCGTCCACGGTCATCTGCCGGTTGGCCATGTCGATGTCCAGGGCGGCAACGCCGACCACCGCCGGCTTCCCGAACTGGCGGGCGACCAACGCTGCGTGACTCGTCCGACCACCCAGTTTGGTGAGAATCCCCTCGGCGGCCAGCATTCCGTGCACGTCGTCCGGTTTCGTCTCCGGCCGCACCATGATGACTTTCTTGCCTTCCTCTTTCGCCCACTTCTCAGCGAGATCAGCATCGAAAGCGATCACGCCGACCGCGGCTCCCGGCGAAACGTTGAGCCCGGTGGCGATCTGCGACCCGGCCTCAACCGCCGCCGTCTTGGCTTCCACGGAGAACTGGGGATGCAGGAAGAAGTCGACCTGGTCGGGAGTGACCTTCATCACCGCTTTCTCTTTGGTGATCAGGCCTTCCTCGGCTAGATCGACGGCGATCCGGACCGCCGCTTGTGCGGTCCGTTTCCCGTCGCGAGTCTGCAGAATCCACAGTTTCCCGCGCTCGACGGTGAACTCCATGTCCTGCATTTCGCGATAGTGATGCTCGAGGTTTTTGGCGATCGCCCGGAACTCTTCGTACAGCTCGGGCATTTCGACGGCCATGTCATCCATCGCCTTGGTCGGGCGGCGTTCCCGCCACCACGTCCTCACCCTGGGCGTTGACCAGGAAGTCGCCTTCGATGTGATCGACCCCCGTCGTTGCATCCCGGGTCATCGCGACGCCGGTCGCCGAGTCCATACCCATGTTGCCGAACACCATCGTCTGGATGTTCACGGCCGTCCCGAGGTCGTGAGCGATCTTGGCGGCATTCCGATAGTCGAAGGCCCGCTTGCCATTCCACGACTTGAAAACCGCCTCTGTGGCCAATCGGAGTTGATCGATCGGATCCTGCGGAAAGGCCGGGGCCAGGACCTTGAAACGTTCGACGACTTCTTTCAAAGCCTCAGGCGGAAGTGCCGCATCGTTGTCCACGCCGTGCTGCTTTCGATATTCGGCGAGAACCTCTTCGAATGGCTCGGTTTCGAGACCGAGCACCACGGTTCCGAACATCTGGACGAGACGGCGGTACGAGTCGTACACAAACCGTTCGTCGCCGATCAGTTTCACCATTCCAACCGCGACCTCATCATTGAGGCCGATATTCAGCACCGTGTCCATCATCCCGGGCATGGAGAACTTGGCACCGGAACGGCACGACACGAGCAGAGGGTTCGACGCATCGCCGAAGGTCTTCCCGGTCTGTTCCTCAACGTGCTTCAGAGCACTGAGGGCCTGATCCCACATCGCTCCCGGGAACTGCGCCCCGGCTTCGAGGTAGGCGTTGCAGGCCTCGGTAGTGACGGTGAAACCGGGCGGAACCGGCACCCCGACCCTGGTCATCTCGGCGAGGTTGGCGCCCTTGCCCCCCATCAATCCACGGACGCCGTCCCAGGAGCCTCCCATGTAAGACTCGGCGGCCTCGACCTCGTCAAAACCGTATACCCATTTGCGCTCGTCAACCATTGTCAAAACCTCTCTTCGTGAACATGCATCGTGAAACCGCACAGGCGAGGTAACACCAAACTGACCGGCGCGGTCCGCTGCCACAGCCGTCCGGCGCACTCGGAAGTCCGCCATGAGCCGCTGTGCGTCACGATGTTAACGGGCCGGGTAGGTAGGGCGTCCGTTATGAGGAATTTGGCAGGGTTCGAACCGCTCTGGCTAGTTCGGAAAGCGCCTTGGCGGGTGGCCACGAACCCAACCCCGCCACAAACGAGTCCACATCGAGAACGGCGTGGACGATACCGGCCGACACCGAATCCACCGGGACCCCGAACTTCTTGAGAACCCCGAGCATCGGCCGGTTGTCGGACAGAACGTCAAAGTGGAATTGCCGAACATCATTCACGTGACCGGCAATCGCCAGTGCCCGGAAGAGCACCTGTCCGATCCCGATTCCCTGGTACTCATCGAGCACCGTGTATGCGGTATCGGCCGCATCTTCTTGTCCGGCCAGGCGAACGAATCGAGCGACCCCCGCACCATCCAGCCCGTCCGGCTTCACCACCTGTACGCCCCAGGCGAAGTGGTTCCGATAATCGATCTTGCTGAAGTAGTTCAGCTCGCCGGCGGAGAGACGGGGGGTCGGTGTCATGAAACGCCGGTAGCGGCTCTCCGCCGAGAGCCGTTCGAAGCCGACGGCGAGCCGTCTCCCGATCATCCGGGCCGAGCGGACGCAGAGAAACGACCGTGCCGTTCGGCAGAGTCAGTTCAACCGGAGTCAGTTGGGGGAGATCGGTGGATTGCATCGCAGCTCCTGTGCTTGCAATTGTTAGCATACTGCAAATCTTGGTTTGCGCGTGAAGACCGTGGCCGGAACGCTCGCCCACCGCTTGTCACCCGTGACCGGTAGCATCGCCGATCGTGAACATCGAAGTGATTCGCAGTGACCGCCGTAAGAAAACGGTGCAAGCTCGCCTTGTCGGCGATGTCCTCCGGGTTGCCATTCCCGCAACCATGAGCCGCTCGGAGGAGCGTCATTGGGTGGGTTTGATGAAGTCGAAGTTCGAGCTGCGGGCCGCCGCCGAGCCGATCGAGCTGACCAAGCGGGCCAGGCGGCTGTCGCGCCTCTATGACCTCCCGTTACCGGATTCGATCCGGTGGGTTGAGAACCAAACAAGCCGATGGGGGTCGTGCACCCCGGAGAACCGGACGATCCGCATCTCCAGCCGTGTGGCGGGTTTCCCGGACTGGGTATTGGACTACCTCATAGTCCACGAGCTCGCACACCTTCGCGAGCCGGGCCATGGAGATGCCTTCCAAGCCTTGGTTGATCGGTACCCACGAGCAGAACGAGCTACCGGCTTCTTGATAGCCATGGGCAGAGAATGGAACGAGAACGGCTACGCGGGTGTTGAAGCTTCAAGACCGTGAGGAGCGACCATGACCAATGAGATCCCCGACGACCAACTTCCCACCACAGATGAGGGATGGCGCCAGCGTTTGACGCCCCAGCAATTCGCCGTCACCCGGCAGGGTGCAACCGAGCCACCATTCTCGGGCACCTACGTCCACACCAAGGACGACGGAACCTTCCGCTGCGTGGCGTGCGGCGCCGAACTCTTCTCCTCGGACACGAAGTACGACTCGAGGTCCGGCTGGCCGAGCTTCTGGGAGCCAACGGCCGACGACCGGGTCACGACGGTGGTTGACACCAGCCACGGCATGACCAGGACCGAGGTTCGCTGCGCCCGATGCGACTCCCACCTCGGACATGTTTTCGATGATGGCCCCCAACCGTCTGGCCTGCGCTACTGCATCAATTCCGCAGCGCTCGATCTGGATCCTGCCGACTGATCCTCCGAACAACGATCGGCGCACAACTCCTCGCCCTACAATCGCGGTCATGACCCGGGTTATCGCCGTAGCCAACCAGAAAGGCGGAGTGGCCAAGACCACCACGGTCCAGTCGTTGGGGTCGGCTTTCGCGGAGTTGGGTCGCAACGTCCTGCTCGTCGATCTCGATCCACAAGCATGCCTCACCTACTCGATGGGGATCGAATCCGAGGGTCTAGAGATCTCGATCCACGATGTCATGCTCGGCCGGACCACCGCTGCCAAGGCCATCGTTGTCGCAGGCGACCTTTCCCTCCTGCCCTCCACCATTGACCTCGCCGGCGCTGAACTCCACCTTTTGACCAAGACCGGTCGCGAGTACGTTCTCGCCAAAGCGCTCCAGCCGGTCATCAGCACCTATGACGTCGTCATGATCGACTGCCCACCCTCGCTCGGGATCCTCACTATTAATGGTCTCACTGCAGTTCGGGAGGTGCTGATCCCCCTGCAACCGGAGACGCTCAGTTACCGGGGGGTCGGCCAATTGTTGGAGACCATCGACGATGTACGCACCTTTACGAACAGCAAGATCAAGGTGCTCGGCGCCGTCGCCACCATGTTCGACTCGCGCACCCGCCTCGCCCACGAGGTGATGGAAGACCTCCCCAAACGGTACGGCATCACGGTCCTCGAACCACCAATCCCCAAGACGGTCCGCGTCGCCGAGGCTCCGGCCCGGGGGATGTCCGTGCTGCAGCACGCCCGGCGTTCCACGGCGGCCGAGGCCTACCGGGCCCTGGCCCAGACCCTGGAGAACACGTGAATAGCAGCGACCCGCAAGGCAAGCGCGCTTTGTTCGACAGCGCCCCTGCCCCAACCAGCCACAAGGCCGCCCCGCCGGGTCGTCAGGCTCTCTTCTCGACGGCCACACCGCTTCCCGGAACGGTGGTCGTCG
This sequence comes from uncultured Actinomycetota bacterium, assembly GCA_963718995.1. GTDB lineage: Bacteria > Actinomycetota > Acidimicrobiia > Spongiisociales > UBA4744 > UBA4744. Next base: position 60,472 of record CAVRAP010000018.1, on the reverse strand, counting down.
AATGCTCATCGTGCGGTGAGCACAAACGAATCCAGGCGGGTGAAGCGGTAGCCCGGATACTCCGACTGACCCTGTGGGTGCCTCTGATCAAGTACAACCGATGGATGAGTTGCCCTTCCTGCGAACGTCGATCCTGGTGCCGGGTGGGCTGGCTCGATTGACATTGTGAAGAATGGCCCCGGCAGTTCTTCCCGATCAAGGCTTGAACACGATACGATGACTCCATGAGCGCAGCTCAGGGCGGTCGGGAGGACTCGCGCGTAAGGGAAAGCCAGTTGGATGTCTCGATTGATGATCGAGGCGATGTCACGATCACGCTTGATCGGACGCACACCATGCTGGCTGCTGTTCGCGACGCCCGCCGGACCCCACCGCCGCCTCTGGACGACGACGATCCCCGCCACGAGGTGTTTGGACGCGAACTTCGCATGCTTCTCCGGATGACCCGGCAGGATTCCCACCATGTCGAGGATGAACTTCTGGCAAAACGCGACGAGTTATTGGATCGCGTCAACCACCTCGACAACCTCGAGTCCCTGTTCGACGAGATGATCGACTCAGTCCTCGCCACCAGAACCGTCGATGCATGTGTGGAAACGCGCTTTCAGATACGGTTGCTGGCCGCGGTGCTGTCCGTCTACCGGCCCGATATCTACACGAGCGGGGCGCTCGAGATCGGCCAGCATTTCTATGGGCGTGCCGAACGCCGGTTGGTTGACGAGGGCGCCATCACCGACCACGAACTACAGCGAGCGCTGTAGTTCGTTTCACCAAAAGTTCAGTCGTGTCACAGCTCCGTCCGACCGACGAACCGGTACCCTCAAGCCTTCAACCGCCACAGCGGAGATCGGACGCAAGGACGGCATCCGGGTGCTCCGGGCGAACCGCACAGCAGTTGGAGCGAAGCCGCGACCGTGAAGAAACGAAGTATCGAAGGACCGGAGCATCTCGATCTCCGGCTGACCCTCGGGAGCCGAAGCTCTGATCCCAGTGCCTCGCGTGCCTGGTGGGCAACCCGGACCCCGGATGGCCCGGCCACCGTCGTCATCGAGCGGCACGGGCTCACGATCGACGCAACCGCCTGGGGCGATGGCGCCGACTGGATTCTCGATCAAACACCCAGGCTGCTCGGCCTCGACGACAACCCGGGGGGCTTCGTTCCGGCGCACCGGTTGCTGCGAGATCTGAACATGCGCAAGCGCGGCCTGCGGATCGGCCGATCGGACCGTGTCTTCGAGTCCATCGTTCCCGCCATTCTCGGCCAGAAGATCGCGACGAAAGAAGCACATCGGAACGAGCGGGCTTTGACCCGGACGTTTTCCGAACCGGCCCCTGGACCCCTCGACTTGATGCTGCCGGTCGCCGTAGAAGTCTTGGCCGAGGTCCCCTACTGGCAGATGCACGAATTGGGAATCGAGCGGAAGCGGGCCGACCTGCTGCGGTTCGTCGCGAAACGTTCCAGAAGACTCGAGGAGATAGCGGGCATGACCAGGGAAGAAGCCTTCTCCCGGCTTACTGCATTTCCGGGCATCGGCCCATGGACGGCGGCGCTCGTCATGGGTTCGGCCTTGGGGGACCCCGATGCCGTACCGGTCGGCGATTATCACATCCCCAACATGGTGGCGTGGGGCCTGGCAGGAGAGCCGCGCGCCGACGACCCGCGCATGCTCGAACTTCTCGAACCGTACCGCGGGCATCGCGGGCGGGTCATCCGCCTTCTCAAAGCAGGTGGAGTTCACGCTCCAAAATATGGTCCGAAGACGGCGCTGCGTTCAATCTCGCAAATCTGAGCGGCCCACCTCCCGCTCGCGCCATACTGGTACAACAATGACGCAACGATTCGAACCGCACCGGCCGCGGCCTGAACACATGTCCGGCGGCATCGATCGCCTGCCCGGAGAGGAACCGGTCCCGGCAGATCAGGCCGACAAGATCTTGCGACGCGCCATCGAGCTGCAAACACATGAATCGACGAGCAGCGTTGAACCCATCAATCGAGATCGGCTCATTCGCATGGCGGGCGAATTGAACGTGGAACCCGATTTCTTGCTGCGAGCTCTGGCAGAACACCACGCAGGCGTTTCGCTCGACGATCGCATGGACACCGTCTGGCAGAAGCTGCTCGCCCCGGACAAGGTGATAGCCACACGAGTCATCAGGGGAACCAACAGCAGGGTAGAGGCCGCCGCCGAAACCTGGTTCCAGAACCATGAAGGACTTCGCCCGCGCCGCCACTACGAAGACGGCATCCTCTGGGAGAAGGACTCCCATCCCATCACTTCCATCCGTATGGGACTGAAGTTGGGTCAGGGCACGGGAGCTCTGCGGGATACCCGCGGGGTGACCCACCGGATCCGCGAGGTCAAGGAAGGCGAGCAACTGGTATCGATCGAAGCCAGCACAGCCGGCCTCCGCAGAACCGGTCAGACCTTGCTGGCCACCGGCGCCATAGCGACCGTTGGAGCCGTCGGGATCGGGTCGGTCGCTTTCGGCGGCCCGCTCGAACCCGCCACCATCGCTCTCGCTCTCTCGACGTTGACGGTATTCAGCGCGTCAACCATCCTGGGCGTTCGGATGGCATTGAGCCGACTCAAGAGCGGCATCAATCGCGCGCTCGATGCCGTCAGCGATGCCTTCGTTCCGCCGCGGCGGTGAGTGGCCGGCGCACCGTTAGGCTCACGTCATCACGAGGTGGGGAGTTCACATGCCGTCACTGACAGGCAAAACCATGTTCATCTCAGGCGGCAGCCGTGGCATTGGATTAGCCATCGCCAAACGGGTCGCCCGCGACGGAGCCAACGTTGCATTCATCGCCAAGACGGCCGATCCGCACCCGGCTCTACCGGGAACCGTCTACACCGCCGCCGCCGAAATTGAGGAGGCCGGAGGTCGGGCTTTGCCGATCGTCGGGGACATTCGTAACGATGACCAGGTCGTCGCCGCCGTCGAGGCCGCCGTTGAGATGTTCGGCGGGATCGATTTCTGCGTCAACAACGCCAGCGCCATCAACCTGGCCAACACGCAGTCGCTGCCGATGAAACGCTACGACCTCATGCAGAACATCAACACCCGTGGCACCTTTGTCGTTTCCAAGACCTGTATCCCGTACCTGCAGGAGAGCGAGAACGGTCATATCCTCACGCTGAGCCCTCCGCTGAACCTCGCCCCCCATTGGTTCAAGAACCACGTGGCGTACACCATCGCCAAGTACGGCATGAGCATGGTGACACTCGGTCTATCCGAAGAGCTAGCGGACGATGGGGTGGCCGCCAATTGCCTCTGGCCAAAAACCATCATCGCCACCGCGGCGGTCCAGAATCTGCTGGGCGGCGATCAGGCCATGGCCCAATCGCGCCGACCGGAAATCGTTGCCGACGCCGCCTACGAGATCTTCGTCAAGGACGCCAGGACCAACACGGGCAACTTCTACATCGACGAAGAGGTGCTGGCCGAGGCAGGCGTTTCGGACTTTGAGCAGTACGGCTACGGGGAGGCCGGGGAGTTGCAGCTCGACATCTTTCTGGATCGGTAGCCGGCAACCAGGCGACTACTCAACCAACTTCTTCGCCAACGCATTCAGATCGGGCAGACGCTCCCCAACCAGCTGATCGCCCAGGTGTTGTAATGCCTCGACATTCTCGTCACTGACATCATCCATGGCGTAGCTGGCACCTTCGGCGAGGACCGTCTGGAACCGCCAATAGTGATCGCCGATCAGCGTCGTCAATACCTGGTCGTGCAGGGCGGCCTGCCCATCCTCTGCCGCCCGGAACACGTCCTCGGCCAATCTCAGCCAGCTCCTGCTGACGAACTCTTTGTAGGTCAATGCCTGGGTTCGCTTGGGGCGCCCGGTGCCCAGTGACACCACGATCACATCCGAGTCACGAAGGCCCTGCTCGCGCGCCCGGGCTACACCCTCGATGTAGCCGATCATGGCCGGATTCTTGGCAAACACGCCGCCGTCGACCAGCAACCGATCGTCGACACCCTCCCAGGCCATTTCCAACGGGGGAAAATAGGTGGGGGCCGCGGACGTAGCTCTCGCAGCATCGCGCATCAGGAGATCATTATCCGAATCGAGTTTGGCGTCGCGGGACCGGAATAGCACCGGGCTCTTAGTCTGCAAGTCGTAGCTGGTGACGACCACATCCACCAATGCCTCGGACAGCAGGTGATCCCCGAAGTACAACTCGAAGGCTTCTTCGATCCCCTCCGGTGAGTACCGGGCGTTGCCGGCGTCAGGGTTGTAGCCGAATATGGCGGCATTCGAGCTTGCCGATGCCCACCACTCGCGAGCTTCCTGGAGACTGCGGGGTAGCGACGAGGCCGGTTTTGGGAAGATGGAGTGGCCGTGGGACGTGTATATGTCGCCCACGCTGCTGGCGGGATATGCGGGGCGCCCTTCCTCGCCGGGCGTCACCAAACCGAGTGCCAGCATGCCCCCGGTCGAGGTACCAACCAGCACATCGAACATGTCCGAGATCGCCGTACCTGAGAGGGACTCGAGAGCAGTTAGCAGCCGCGTGGGGATGATGCCCCGCACGCCACCACCTTCGATTGTCAGCACCCGGATTGTCAACGGTGACCTCCTGATCCCATAGCGTAGAACACTCGAGCCTTACTCCCCCGTTCGACGACCGTTACCGGTACCGTGGGGAGAGACGGGAGAGGGGCAGGTTTGGATTACACCTACTGGTACCTCTTTCCGGTTGCGATCATCATCGCCGCCATCGCCAACGGCGCCGGAATTGGTGGTGCTACGTTCTTCTCGCCACTCTTCGTCATCGCCCTCGGCCTGGAGCCGAAAATCGCGATCGGAACTGCCCTCGTAACCGAGGTATTCGGGTTCGCCTCGGGCGTCACTGCCCACTACCGCGCCCGCACCATCGACTGGAGTGTCGTTCGTATGCTGCTTGTCGCGTCCGTCCCGATGGCAGTGATTGGATCGCTGGTCGGTGGTTTTGCCCCCGAGCGCGTCCTGAAGACGATTCTCGGAGTCGGGTTGCTCATCATCGCTTTCTCCTTCGTGCGCCATCGCCCGCATGGGGCCGAGGACGAATCGATTGCTCGCGGTGAGGGGGTGGTCGAGCCTTCAGTAGAACGGCTCATCGTCTCCCGAGACGGCCACGAATACCGATATCACGTGTGTAGACGAACTGAGGGGCGCCTCTTCGCAGGGGTTGGCGGAGCGTTTGTCGGGCTGATCTCCACCGGGCTCGGCGAACTCAACACCTACGCGCTCGTAAAACGGTGTCGGGTCCCTAGCCGGGTGACCGTGGCGACCAGCGTGGTTGTCGTTGCCGCTACGGCGCTCGCTGCCTCCCTCACACACCTCGTCGACTTCATGAACGGTGGAGGACAGGAGATCGATACCGTCGTTCGCCTCGTAGTGTTCACCGTTCCAGGCGTCATCATCGGCGGCCAGCTCGGACCGCAACTCTCGAAACGGGTCAAAGAGGTTCCCCTTATTCACGGTCTTGGTTGGCTGTTCATGGTGGTCGCCCTGGTGACGTTGATTGAAGCCTTCTCGTAACAGACTCCGGTAGTGTCTCGTTATCAGGCCGGAGAGGAATGCCATGACTGATGGACGAGAAACCGACGGCGCTGCTGTACCGGCCGCCGAACCTGCTCAACCGGCCAGGGCCGGCCTCTCGATCAGCCTGGCCATCGGCATCGTGCTGCTGGTGTTGTTTGCGGTCTTCGCCGTCCAGAACACTGAAGTCATCGAGGTAGAATTCCTCACCTGGACCTTCCAAACCTCCCGGATCACCGTGCTGCTGGTGACGGCGGCGCTCTTCATCGTCCTTGACCAAATCGCCGGGTACATGTGGCGGCGGCGCCGGAGACAGCGCAAACTGGCCAAGGCGCTTCGCAAGGGTTAGCCGGGTCACCATTTGCCGGCCCTGCCTGCAGCCAAGGCAGTGTCGGCCATCCGACATTCTCAGCCGTAATGCTGCCCTCAAGGGGTTACAAAGGGCATGATCCCAATCTTGCTCACCGCATTCACGGCCGGACTCGTTGCCACCGTGAACCCCTGTGGTTTCGCAATGCTCCCCGCCTATCTGGGCTACTTCCTCGGAATCGAACAAGCGGATGAACAAACACCCGTCACGGCGGTTGGTCATGCCCTCAGAACCGGCGCAGTCGTATCTTCGGGATTCCTTCTGGTATTTGGAGTCGCCGGAGCCGTCATCGTTGCCGGGGTCCGTTCAATCATCACCGTCCTTCCCTGGGTCGCTCTGGTCGTCGGGGTCGGACTGGTCGGCCTGGGAATCGCTTTGCTGCGGGGCCGCTATCTGACGATTCGCCTGCCGTCCATTCGCGGCAAGAATGATCGGACCAACGGTTCGCTTTTTGTGTTCGGAATTTCCTACGCCTTCGCTTCGCTGTCGTGCACGCTTCCCATCTTCCTGTCGTTGGTGGCGACAACGTTCACGCAGACGACGTTCCTGGCCGGTTTGGCCGCCTTCATCTCCTACGGATTAGGGATGTCCATGGTCCTGATCGGGATAACGGTTGCCCTGGCCCTTGGAAAGGACACCCTGGTTCGAAGACTGCGCGGCACGGCCCCCTACATCAACAAGATCTCCGGGGTCGTCATGATCATCGCGGGTGCCTTCATCGTTTGGTACTGGGCCACCATCCTCCGGTTCGGCGCCGGCGCACTCGGTGACAACGCTCTGGTTCGATTCGTCGATCGGCTATCCGCCACGCTGACCACCTCCATCAGCGGCAGCCCCTTCACGTCCGCCTTGGTGCTGCTGGCGGTCATCGCGGTTCCGATCGCGGTGTTACGGGCCCGGCATGTGCACAACCGCGCTGCGGTAGTTTCCATCATCACCAGGCCGGAGCCCAAATGAACCGGTAGGCCTTCCGATCGCTTCGTAGACTCTGGGCATGGAAGGACTCATCATCCCTGTGGTCTTCGGATTGATCGTGCTGATTGCGGTGGCGGCCTCGACCAGTTCTCGACGCTACGAGGCGCAATGGAAGGCGGCCGCCGAACGACTACAGCTCGGATACCAACCCGGTCGCTTGTTCTCCCGTCCCAAACTCGCTGGAGAGGTCGGCGGCCTGACCGTCAAGATCGATGTGTCGTCCTCCTCGAGTAGTTCATCGAACTCGGTACGGACCAGATATCGAATCGGATACCCGCCACTCGGGCTGGGCCTGCGGATGAGCCGCGAGACCGGGTTGGGCAAGGCAGCAGCCCTGTTCGGGATGAGCGACACCAAGATTGGCGATGCCGAGTTCGACAATGCCTTCTCCATCAAGACTTCCGACCCGGACCGGCTCTCCTCCCGCCTGTCGTCCACCACCAGGCGCACCTTGCTGGACCTGGTCGGCGACTACCGATCTGTCAAGATCACCGATGAACAGCTCAGCTATGAGAAGAGCGGCATCGAGAAGAACGCCGGTACCTTGACGACCACCGCCCAGCGCCTCATGGCCGCAGCCCTTATGCTGCAGGGCGCGTCGACCGGAACCCTGCGCCCGACAACCACGTCGCTGCCGGTGCGCCGGCCCATACCTCCTCCGCCTCGGATCCTCCCACCGGATCCGTTCAACGTCGGGCCACTACCCGAACCGAATCCTCGAAGGACTATCCCACCCGAACCGGTCCGAATAGCACCGGAAACGGCGGCCGCCGGGCCGGATCTTGCGAGTGGCACAGCCGAGGAAATCGCCGCCGCCCTCTTCTCCAAGAAGGGTCTCAGCTTCCAAATTGCCAGGCGTTTTGAGGAGCAATACCAGGGGCGCGAGATCAATTGGCCGGGTGAGGTGCGGTCGGTTATCACGGGAATCGGCCCAAACAACCCCACCCGGGTGACGTTGTTGATCGCCACCACCCGACACGAGCTCTTCGGATCAGTCGAAGTCGAAGCGACGGCTTTCATATCCGGTCGGCCACCCGGGGGACTCGCCATCGGAAGTCAGGTCACGGTGCAGGGCACCTTGACGGGCATCGACGCGATGTCGCGCCGATTGATCATTGAAGACGCCCACCTCAGATTGGCAGCAGCCGGCGACTCGATGGGCTGAACAACCAGACATCAAACCAGCGGACTGGAATCCCCGTCCAACGAGTTGCGTTACCCATGACACAGAGGACAAGGGATGCTTCATTGTCAGAATTCACGATCACACGCGAGATCAACGCCCCCGTTGAAACAGTCTGGGAGGTCCTCCACGACTTCGGCGACATCCAGAGATGGAGCCCCGGAGTCACCGAATCCCAGCTGACCTCGGAAGGCCCGGTGGGCGAAGGGTCGACCCGCCGCTGCGACTTCGCTCCGTTCGGCGGCGTCCACGAGCGCATCGAACGACATCAGCCACATGAGCGCCTGACGGTACATCTCTATGAGACGTTCAAGCTGCCGATTTCGAGTGCTGTGGCGGATTTCAACATGGCCCCGCACGCCGACGGCACGATGTTGACCCTTCACTACAGCTACACGCCTAACCTGCTCGGACGTCTATTCCGGCGCTCTACCGACACGCAATTACGCAAAGGAATCGGCGGTTTGACGAAAGGCCTCCAAAGAGAGAGCGAGCGCATGGCCGCCGCCTGAGGGCATGCTCAGCCCTCCACGAGTGTCGCGATTAGTTGGCTGGTGATACCCGTTTGTGATGAGCCGACCCCATATCTGCCCAAAGGCTGCTTGCCTCAGCCGGACATCACACGACAAGACCCGCCCGATACTGAACGACCGAACCGTCGCATCGCCACAACTCCGGCCAACGGCCCGAAGGCCAGGATCGGGGACGCCCATTGCCATGACCAGAGTTCCGCCGGCACCTCCCGGTCGCCGTCATACGCCGAACAACTCACCGATCAACCGGCGGAGGTCTTCTTCGAAGATGGTGCCGCTGTGCCGCCCAACCACATTCCCCTCAGCATCAATGAAGATGGTGGTCGGCATCGCAATCCCGTCGAAGGAGGACAGAATCGCCCCGTCGGGATCTTCGCCGAGCAGGTACGTGACGCCACTTCGTTCTATCAAGGCGTCTGCAGCCGAGCGCGTGTCCTGCACGTCGAGACCGAGAAAGATGACCTCGCCGCCGAGACTCTCGTGGACCTCCTGGAATGACGGCATCTCCGCAACACAAGCCGGACACCAGGCTGCCCAGAAATTCAATACCAAGGGTTTGCCGCGATAGTCGGCCAGCGTTGCCGACGAGCCATCGAAGAGAGCAAAGGTCGCGGTTGGAGCAGGGTCGGCGCTTGGACCGGCAGAGACCGGCCGATCGGAGCCCGGGAGCGCCACGGCCAGCGCCGCAACCACTGCCAACATCGCGACGAATACCCCGATGATCACCCGGCGAGATGGCCGGGCAGTTGTTTGTCTAGATATGCGTATCTCCTTGGTCTTCCAGGTCAACGGCTCCAACCTTTGCGACATTCACGAATGTCCACTTCCCGACAATGTCTCAGGAGAGCTTGTCGTTCGTACGACAATCCGAACTGTCGGATATCCGACTTTCTTCGACCGCAGCCGGAACAGGATGACGGGGCTCGGGGTTGAGATGGGGCATGGAAGGATCACTCTGACGACCACCGACCAACAGCACTTCACATGGCTGGCCAGGACATTTGGTAGGACCGACTATCTCCCCCTGAGTCCCGCCGACATGGCGGCCCTCTCGCACACCGGAAGCTTCATCGATAAGTACCAGGGGACCCACCTCTTTCGGGAAGGGGACGAAGCCACTCACGCCTATGTCATCGAGAAGGGCGAAGTCGAGCTCTACCGAACGATGAACGGATCCCGGCGCGTGGTCGCCCGGGCCGGTGAGGGCAATGTGCTGGGCGACATAGCCATGTTCCGTGGCGAACCGTACATCTCGTCGGCGCGAGCCATTGGACCGGTGAGCGCATTCCGTTTCGACCGCGACAAGCTCCTGCCGGTGTTGATCGACCATCCGGTCATCACCCTCAGGTGGCTCGTGGCCGGTCTCAGCCAGCTCGAAGCCACGCAGAGGCGCGTGTTGCGCCTGATGAGCAAGACCGTCAAGGAACAAGTAGCAGAACTGCTGCTCGACGAAGCAGACGGCAAAGGCGGAGTTCACCTTTCACAGACGGCCATCGCCACGTTGCTCGGAGCCAGCCGCCAGACCGTCAACGAAGCTCTCTCGGAACTGCGCCACAACGGAGCTGTAGAAACCGGATACCGCCATATCGTGGTGAAGGATCGGACCAAGCTCAGCAATGTCGCTGAGCCAACGGAAGGCTGACTCCTTCTCCTGGTTTGGTGGTGAGGCGCTCGTCCGGCCTTTGTGCCGCCACCTCCCAGCTTCGCCCGGATGCGGACGGCGTGGTTTGAAAAGCAACAGCTAGGCGCGCTGGCGGATCAACAGGACGAGCGTGGCGAGCACCGCGGCTGCTGCCGCAACGCCGGATACCTGCATCAGGAGGCCGTAAGCCACCGGCACAGATGCGAGCGTGAGGACGAGGGCAGCAATAGCGAAGGCGCCCAGACCAAAGACCATCATCCTCCCGCCCTCTCGGAGGGCCCGGCCGGACAATCCGGCCATACGGGCCCGGCGCTCCAACGCCGCATAGGCCGCTTCAACCATGAGAAACAGCGCTGCGGCATAAACCGGTGCCAAGGGATCAACGGCCGGACGGGCCACGAGCGACAACCCGTATCCGGTCACCAACGTCGCGGTCGCCCACCCGACAACCCAGGGGGCACCGGTCACCATTGCCGAGATCATGAAGATGGCGCCCACCAGCCCGATACTCTGAACCAGCCGGCTGATCGGCTCCAGCTCGGCCCGGGGGTAGAGCGCCAACCCCGTCGCCAGACCAACCGCCACCACAGACAGGATCAGACCAGCGCGCGCATCGCGTTTCGTCGAAATGCTTCCACCTCCGCCATCGGGCGTTGAAAGGGTTCTTCTGGGTTCCAACGCACCACCGCTATCCCGTGCCGCAGGAATCGGTCGCGAGTAGCTGCACGTTGCAGTTTCCAGATGCGACGAGCCAGCTCTTCCGCCGGGCTGGCCGGCTGGTCCACGAACGGCTCTGCGGGTATTTCAATGACGGCGAGATCGAATCCCCGACCGCGCAGATCGGCAAACGCGTTGATCGCTCGTTCGTCGAGGAGCGGACTCAATCCGATGATGAGTGCCTTGGCCGGCAGAGCCCGCCGGGGTACGGCGTTGACCCCTCGCCATAACATCTGTCTCCTGGAGCGACTCTCCATGAGCGTGTCGAGGATCCGATAGCGCTGAACATCGCCCATCCCGGGCTGCAACCAGCGGAGCGGCTCGCCGAAAGAGATGAGGCCTACTCGGTCGTTGCGCCGGAGATGGCCGGCCGCCAACCCGGCCGCCGCTCGCACGGCCAGATCGAGCGTTACCTCAACACCGCGGCGCGGCTCGGACAGGGTGTCTACGAGAAGCACCACGTCGCTGTTTCGCTCCGGATGCCGATCATTCACCCAAACCCCATGACCCCGGGCGGTGACCCGCCAGTTGATCTGCCGGGGATCGTCTCCGTGCCCGAGAGGGCGCAGATCCGCAAACTCCATGCCGTCTCCCTTGTGGCGGGAGACAAGATCGCCAAAACCAAGCCTGGTTTCGGCGGGTTGCAGAAGTCGCCGAAGGGTGGCCGTCTCCGGAAAGACTTTGAACCCCAGGTCGAGCTGAAGTTCGTAGTAATACGTGAAGAGGCCCCAGGCATCGCGACTCCGGATCCGAATATCCGAGATCTGATGAGCACCCCACCGCTTACACAGCAAGCGAAGGGTTAGACCGTTGGGAACAGCTCCGCCCGGCCTGAATCCAACCACCATTCGTTCAACCACCTCTAGGCGCCGACCACTCTCACTCGAAGCTTCCAAGATCACGACCCCGTTCGGCACGTCGATTTCGAAGTCCAGCCGGGACACCCGGGGTTCTGTGCCTGAAGAGATCACCATGACGATCTCCTCGCCTTCCACCACCCGGTCTCGGTCCAGACGCACGGCGGTATGCACTTCGAGATCATGGGAGGCCATCAAGCCGACGCCAAGCAAGACCACAAAAGGGGCTGCCACCGCCGCCAGCTCCGGGCGCCCCGCTGCCAACCCGCCAACCAGTCCGAGGACGGCAATTACCGCAAACGTGCGCAGCCTGGGTGTGACAGACCGGGTCACTCCTGCTCCAGAAGGACCATCAGCCCTCCGGTACCGCAGGAGGCGTTGGCACCAGATCCAGGCACTCACGCACGATGTCTTCACCCTGAATGTCCTGCACCCAGAGTTCCGGGCGCAAGATCAACCGGTGGGCCAACGCAGGCACGGCAACGGCTTTGACATCGTCTGGAGTCACGAAGTCACGACCCCGCAACGTCGCCCTGGCGCGAGCCACCTTCATCACGGCCAACGACCCTCGAGGACTGGCTCCGACCAACACCCGGTTGCGATGCCGGGTGGCACCCACCAGGTCGACGATATAGCGGCCCACCGATTCCGAGACATGTACATCCTCGACGGCAGCCTGCATTGACCGCAGGGTCGTGCCGTCGACAATCACGTTGAGGTCAACCTCGTCGATGCGACGTTCCAACCTTCGCGCCAGAACCATCCACTCGTCGTCAGGAGCGGGGTATCCCACCCCGATCCGGACGATGAACCGATCGAGCTGCGCCTCCGGCAGCGGATAGGTGCCCTCGTATTCGATGGGATTCTGAGTGGCTACCACCAGGAAAGGACGATCCAACCGGTGGGTGGTTCCATCGATGGTCACCTGCCGCTCCTGCATGGCCTCCAGCAGTGCCGCCTGGGTCTTGGCAGGCGCCCGGTTTACCTCGTCCGCCAGGAGCAAGTTGCTGAAGATCGGTCCAGGACGAAAGGACAGAGAGGAGGTAGCCGGATCGAGCACGGGAGATCCCGTTACGTCCATCGGCATCAGATCCGGGGTGAATTGAACCCGGCTGAACTGCAGGTCCGTGACTTGTGCAAACGATCGGGCCATCAACGTTTTCGCCAGACCTGGGTAGTCCTCAATGAGGACGTGGCCGTCCGCCAGCAGCGCCATCAGCATGAGCTCCAGCACGTCCCGCTTGCCGATGACGGCTCGCTCCACCTCGTCGAGGAGCTGCTGGCCGAGGACCGCCACTTTCTCGATATTCATTGATCTCCCCACGAACTAGAGCCCTTCAATTGCCGACACGGCAGCTTCGAGGGCGTCCATGTCGAGACCGGGTGCCATGCGGTCGGCCGGAAGGGGCCGGTCCGGGTTCAACAACTCCCAACCGGGGACTCCCAACAAACGACCGGCCAGATCGGGACGTTTTTCCAGCTCGACACCGTGGCGAGTTGCGAGCTGTTCGGCGGCGATACCCCTCAGGAACGGAAGCAAGCGCCACTCGGCATCAAAGGCGGTGGATCCGCCGAAAGCCACCAACCGTTCGATCTTCTCGAGCTGCGGCGGAACCGAGTGGTGGGAACGTCCTGGTGGTTTGATCCTCATGAGGAATGGTGTCTCGACTTCCTCTTCGGCCTCCGGAGGTCGAAGCCTGCGCATGGTTGCCGCCGCCAGAACGAGCAACAACACCTGATAACCCGTGAATTCCACCGGTCCGTCGAACCACAGCAGCAGTACGGCCACGAGGGCAGCCACGAGTGCCGTCGTTGCGACCACCGATCTCATCGGACTGCCCCGCTCAATTCGTCCCGGATGTCGCGCAACGCTGCAACTGCTTCCACTGCCAGGTCGGGGTGAATCTCGTGGTCACTGAAGCGTGCTACCTCGAACAGGTAGGTGAGTCGACCAACCACCGATCGGCTGACGTTGAGCTGCCGCAACGATCGAGCAAGGTACTCGAGCGGGGCCTCGCTGCGACGGCGCGGCAACCCGGCCACAGTAAACGCACGTTCCATCCGGGCATAGGCACCGATCACCACCTTGCGCGGGTCTGTCGACCTCTCGAGTTCGGCGAGCACCGAGTCGATAAGGCCCGTTAGCAACGAGGGAGTATCGGCGACCGCGGGTTCCGGCTCCTCAGGAACCGGGCGGGTTGCGGCGGCAACCCCGAACACCACCAACAGGATCGCGCCGCCAAGGATGACCAATCCCCAACGAGATCCCGGTGGCTGGGGGCCGGGAATTTCACTGGAGGCAGCAGCATCTCCGGTTTCAGGCGGCAGAAGTTCCTCCTCCGTCCGGTTGAACAAGGGCTGCAGGAGCAGCATGATCGCGAACAGCAGGACAATGCCGGCCAGCAACTTCATCGGCGACGACTTCTTGCGCTCCGGAAGCTCGATGGGCGGTCCACCTGGTAGCAGGAGCAGGATCAACAACAAGGCACCAAACGCCGCCATAAAACCAAGCAGGATCCGGGCTACGGCCAGCAGATCGAAATCGATCGGGAAGGGAGGGGGCCGTGTCTCGCTACCCGGCAACCCCCGAGCCCCCAATGCGGCCAGAGCCACCAAGACCAGGACGGCAAGACCCAGCACCGCCGCCGCCCACTTGGGAGCGGAGGTCAATCGGCGTTGCATGCGGCGCCTTCCATCACGAAGAGCCTACCGACCGTGACCTTTTGGGGTTTGGTGATGTGTCGCGGTCGTCAACCGGCCGATCGCCGGAGTCGCTACCGCCCGTCGACTGTCACCACGATCTAGCTCTGGTGGGTGTGATCCGGATGGGAAGCGGGTAGTCGGCTGCGAAGCTCGCCGGCGTCCATCCGTGCGATGCAATCTTCTCGCGGTATTTCGCCGCATAATCAGGAACGTCGGTAGAAGCCGGAGCGTGCAGATCGAGACGCGCCCGGCCTTCGATGGTCACCACCGCGCCGCCCTGGCCGTCACCGTCGAGGTTCAGCGACACACGTGGGTTGGCTTCGATGTTCCGGGTCCGGGCAGTGCCGGGCAGGCTGTAGATGAGGAATTCAGCCCCATCCCACAAGAACCACACGGGCGAGGTTTGCGGTAGGCCGGCCGGCGTGACCGTCGTGAGCCAGATGATCAGTTCGTCACCCAGTCGCTGTTCGGCTCGAGAGTTGAGTCCATCCATACACACGACGTTACTCGGGGCATCGGGCAAGCCCAGACGCATTCCACCGTTTCCGGTTCTCACGTGATTCTGCATCTGCGTTCACAACCGGCTTAAAGCCGGGGGCGAAAGTGACTCCAGTGATGGAACACGAAAGGAGCATTACATGCGAAAAACCATCGCAGCAATAGCAGCCGCGGCGATTGTGCTGGGCGGATTCTCCGCCGCACTGGTCGTCCAGTCGCCCAACGTTGCCTCCGCCCAGGAGGTCACATCTGAGGACCAGGAAGCGACGGGCCGCGCAACGATCGAAGACATCCTGGCCGACCTGGTGACCGACGGGGTCATCACCGAGGACCAATCCGCCCAGATCGCCACAGCCTTGCAAGAACGGGCCGGAGCGTTTCGCGGACACCGGGGTGCCGGTGGGTTCCACCTAGAAACCGCCGCCGAAGCTATCGGCATCGAGGTAGAAGCTCTCTCGGACGCCCTCCGGGACGGCCAAACCATCGCCGAGGTGGCCGTTGCCAACGACTCGTCGGCCGAAGTCGTCATCGCGGCGCTCGTGACCGAGATGAACGCCAATCTGGACGAGGCCGTTGCGGACGGCAAGCTGACCACCGAACGAGCCGACGAGATTCGGGCGGATGCTCCGGACCGGATCGAGTCGATGGTCAACGGAGAGTTCGAGGCCAGGCGGGGCTTCGGCCACAACGGCCATCGTGGCATGGGACCGGGAAGTGGTTCCGACAACACAACGACGGACTCAGTAGACACGAGCGCCTAACCCAACCACAGGGCGGATCATGCCCCCGGCTCTCTATGCCTATCTCCCTCCCGAGGTCTGAGAGCCGGGGGCAACCGCGTCCGGCACGGACGAGATGCTTTCGATAGGCTCCGGTGCCATGCAATCTGCAGCCGCCTCCGTCGACCAATACCTGGCAGAACTCCCCGACGATCGACGAGCCGCCCTCGAGGAAGTCCGGGCGGTCATCCTCGCCAATCTTCCCGACGGGTACGAGGAGTCGATGAACTGGGGGATGATCTCGTACGAAATACCCCTCGAGAGATACCCCGATACGTACAACAAGAAGCCGTTGGGGTACGCGGGTCTGGCCTCACAAAAGCATCACATGGCCGTCTACCTCATGGAGATCTATTCGTCCCGGGAGAACCAGGCTTCCTTTGAGGAGCAGTATCGGGCAACCGGGAAGCGGTATGACGTCGGAAAATCTTGCGTCCGGTTCCGCAAAGTGGACGATCTACCTTTGGATTTGATTGGTCGGACGATCGCCGCCACGTCCGTCGACGAATACATCGCCCGGTACGAAGCAGCCAGAGCCTCCGGCTGAGCCCCTCCACCGTCGGTTTCTCATGCGTTTTTCATCCCACTCTTAGATGGCGGCCATATCGTTCCGGGTACGGAAACAGATTTCTTGGAGGTAGGCATGCGAAAAGCGATCACAGGGCTGGCGATCGTCGCGCTGGTAGCCGGCATCGCGCTGGTAGCCGTCTCATACGGCGAAACGCCCTCGGCACTGGCCCAGGAAACCGAAAATCGTGTTTTCGGCCAACCTTTTGATGACGTCCTCGACGGCCTGGTCGACGAAGGAGTGATCACTGCGGATCAGCGCGACAAGATCGCGGCAGCCTTTGACGAGCAGTTCGAGCGTTTTGGGAAAGGCTTCGATGGGACACCCCATCTGCAGACCGTTGCCGGGGTACTCGAGATTGAGGTTGACGATCTGGCCGCTCAACTGCGAGACGGTGCAACTATCGCCGAAATAGCCGGCGACCAGACCGACGAAGTGATCGCCGCTTTGGTCTCCGAGCAGGAAACTCGCATCGACGAGGCCGTTGCCGACGGCAAGCTCACCGAGGAAAGGGCCGAGAAGGTCCGCGCCGCTCTCGCTGCACAGGTTGAAGCCATGGTGAACGGGGATCACCCGACCGGCATCGGTCTTTTTGGGATGGACCGCTTCCATGGCCGGGGCGGCTTCGGCGGGTTCGGTTTCAAAGGCGGCTTCAGCCTCGACAGCATCGCAGAAGTCCTCGGCCTTACCCCCGACGAGCTGCATGAACAGCTGTCTGCAGGCTCGTCCATCGCCGACATCGCCGAGAGCGCCAACGTTGACATCGAGGACATCGTCGACACGGCTCTCGCAAGCCTCGGCGAGAAGCTCGATGCGCTCGTCGCCGACGAGCGGTTGACCCAGGAACGGGCCGACGAGATCCGGGCGGGGACCGCCGACATGATCGAATCCATGATCAACGGCGACATGCCCGGATTCGGATTCAGGTTCGAACCAGGCGATCGATTTCATCGTCACGGGCACGGTTTCCCGGGACCCGGCGGGCTCTTTGGAACCCCCGAGAGTGATGTGAACGGGACCGATACGTCCGCCTGAGAACCCCGAACAACTCCGACCCCCGACTCGGTCGCAGGCCCTCTCCCCCTCCTGCCTGTCATCTCGAGTCGGGGGTTGATTATGTCCGGCAGCGGCGTTCACCGGCGGAGGGTGGCCGGTGCTCAGTTCCCGTACTGGAGCGTCTCCGACTTCTCCATGAGAATGGCATGGGCGACCTGCTCGGCGACCGGCCGGTGTTCAACGCCGGCGGGAACGACGAACAACTCCCCGGCACGCAGCACCAGCGAATCGGCGTCCCTGCATGTCGATGTGGAACTCACCGTCCCAACAGAGGAACAGCTCATCCTCGTCGTGGTGATGCCAGGGGAACTCTCCGTGAAGGCGAGCAACCCGAATGACCGCGCCGTTGACCGACACGAGATCGGCGGGCTGCCACGGCCCTTCGAGTGAAGCAATGGCCGCTGCAATAGATACCGGACGATCTTCCATAGCGTGAGCGTAGTGACGGGGGCGATGGACGGCTGGTTGTGATCTACGAGGTTCGGTGTGGTACGAATGCTTCCATGCAGTACTGGTTGATGAAGTCAGAACCCGGCGACTACTCGATCGACGACCTGAAGCGAGACGGCACCGAGCATTGGGACGGAGTCCGCAACTACCAGGCCCGAAACCTCATGCGAGATCAGATGGAGATCGGCGACCGGGTGCTGTTCTACCACTCGAACGCCAAGCCGCCCGGAGTGGTTGGCGTCGCCGAGATCGGCAGCGGTCCCTACCCGGATCACACCCAGTTTGATCCGGAGTCCAAGTACCACGATCCCAAATCCGACCCGGACGACCCCCGCTGGATCATGGTGGACGTGAAGTTCGTGGAGAAGCTGCCCCGCATGGTCACGCTCCCCGAATTGCGCGAGTACCCGGAGCTGGCGGAGATGGTGTTGCTCAACCGTTCCCGCCTATCGGTGCAACCGGTGACCAAGGGGCAATACGAGTTCATCCTGGATCGGGCGCAAGAACCAGCACCCACGAGCGACTGATCAGTTGTTGCCTGCGCCTTTGAGACGAGCCATGAGCTCCTTGCAGGTTGGGCAGGTCGGGTAGCGACTCGGATCCCGGTTGGGAATCCACTTCTTGCCACACAGCGCGACCACCGGTACGCCCTCCACATTGCTGCGGACGATGTCGGCCTTGCTCACAAAGTGCGCAAACCGATCGTGACTACCGTCGCCTTCCGACAGGCGCGGCTCAGTTTTTGTTTCGGGAAGGGCGCGACTCATGGGATTGATTCTGCCAGGTGAGGTCACCTATCCCAACTGTCCCGATCCGGTTCCACGAACCGAACTCCACCGGCAATGAATGGGGAAAGCTCGGCCTGCTCCGGCCCGGTTCGGACCAGGCAACCGGTTCAGTTCTCGCCCAGCACCAGGTCAATCGTCTCCACGGTGCCCGCACGATCGATCATCAACTGGACCTCGTCGCCAACGTACGAACGGCGCAGGCGAATGATGAGATCCTCCATCGTCTGCAGGTCTGTGCCCTCGAAAGAGATGATCACGTCACCGGCCTGCAACCCGGCGGCGGCCGCGGCCCCGGTCGGCTCCACCGATGCGACTTCGACTCCGGCAGGAACCTGCGCACCGTCGGCTGCGATATCGAAGGACGTACCACCGACGATGCCGAGGAAGGCGGTTCCGGCTCGACCGTTGGCGATGATCTCCTCAACGACTCGCTCCACGATCTCCACGGGTGTTGCGAAGCCGATTCCCTCGACACCAACCGAGGAAACCCCCACAGCGGTCGTGATACCGATCAACCGGCCCGTTTCATCAACAAGCGCTCCTCCGCTGGAACCCTGGGTGATCGGAGCATCGGTCTGCAGCATCCCGTGCAGGATGTCACTGACACTGGTCTGAACCTGGCGGTCGAAAGCCGAAAGCACACCCACCGTCAACGACGGACCGCCGGCCAGGCCGAGCGGGTTCCCCACTGCCACCGTTGGATCACCGACCGACAGGTCGTCCGAAGACCCGAACTCAATCGGCACGAGGTTGTCTGCGTCGATCTTGAGGACCGCCAGGTCGGTGGCGGCATCGGTACCGACCAGGCTCGCCTCGTATACGCGACCGTCTGCAAAAACGACCTGATATACCGATCCGCCGGTAGCGACGTGGTCGTTGGTGATGATGTGGCCTTCGGTGTCATACACCACCCCCGAACCAGATCCGATTTCAGAAAAGCCCGTTGGACTGCTCCGGCCAATCTGCACACTGACAATCGACGGGATCACGACCTCGCCGACCGCCACGGCGTCGACATTCGCTTCGCGCAATCGAAGTGTGGTGGAACCAGTCGATGCGGGAGTTATCGCCTCCGCCGCCTGGTCAACAGCCACAGTCGTCGTGGTAGCCGCAGATTGGTCGAACAGATCCAAACCTCCGACGCCCGCCACCGCTGCCAGTGCCAGAATCGCACCCAGGAACGCGGAGACCATGGGGATGAGCACCCGACCGCGCTTCCCGCCTGCCGAAGCCGGGGTAGCAACGGGCGCTAGGACCGCTCCGACCACTGGATCGGGACGAGGAATCGGACCGGACGGCCATGGCCCCGGAGGTGACGAAATGCCTGGCGCCGGCGGCAACGGCCGTGACCCAATCTGCTCAGGAGGGGTGGGGGGCGCAGTGGGTTCTTCAAAGTTCGCCGTATCGAGGGGTGATTCCTCAGACGAGAACAACGGCAAAGCATCCTGGCTGCCGTCATAATCGGCACGGGTGTCGGGATCCGCCAACGGAGGCCTGCCGGTTTCCTCAACCGGAGCAGTCACCGTAGGTTCAGCCGGGTCGAGACGTGGTTGGTCGTCGCGGTTCATAGTCGTCTCCAAGTCGATTGTGCGCTCTATAGATCATTCGACGCTGAGGTGAAGTGCGGATGAAGCCCATGTAAGAAGCGGGTGAGAATCAGCGGCTATTCCCCGGGGTCTGAAACGGCGGGAATGTCAAACCCGACCCGCGCCCCACCCCCCGGTACCGAGTCGGCCCATACCCGGCCTCCATGAAGATCGACCACCTGCTTGACGATGGCCAGGCCCAGCCCTGATCCGGGCATCGCCCGAGCCTCCGGCGCTCGGTAGAACCTGTCAAAGACCCGGATCCGGTCGGTCGCATCGATACCGGGACCCTGATCAACGACCTCGACTCTGCCGTTTCGCACGGAAACCTCAATAGTCGCGTCGGGCGGACTCCACTTGTGAGCATTGTCGACCAGGTTGCCAATCGCTCTTTCGAGCATGGCCGGGCGGCCCTGGATGGCGGTGTCGGCGGCGTCAACAACGATCGTGCGACCGGTCCTTCGACGGGCTCGCTCCACCACCTGTTCGACGAGATCGGCCAGATCCACCTCGGAGACGGCCTCCTCGTCCACCCGCGCATCCGTTGCGAGTTCAACCAATTCCGATACCAGTTCGGTCAACTCGCCCAACTCGAACGTCACGTCGGCCAGCAACTCCTGTTTCTCCACCTGATCCATATCTTCAGATTTGGCCAGCATCTCTATGTTCGTGCGCAACGAGGTGAGCGGCGTTCGGAGTTCATGGCTCGCGTCCGCAACCAACTGTTGCTGCTGCCGCCGGGAGGCACCCAGCGCCCGGAGCATGGTGTTGAAGCTCGAAGCCAGTCGACCGATCTCGTCGTTCCGATCGACCTCGATCGGTGCATCGAAGTCCTGCGTGGTGGCGACATGCTCGGCAGTGGCGGTCAAGTCTTCGACCGGTTTCAGGGCGCGCCCTGCGACCAACCATCCCATAAGGGCGGCGAGCACAACACCCAAGCCACCAATGCCGAACAACCGCAGGCGGAGACCGTTGACGATGGCGTCGGTCTCGGTGAGATCACGGGCAATCTGGATGGCGTAACTATCTCCGTACGGAGCGGTAATCATGCGGTAGTGAACATCGTCGACCCACACATCTCGCTTCGTGTAGCGGTCCCGCGAGCCGGCAATCGTCCGATCGTCATCTGAGATCGGCAGGGCCGGACCACCTCGAAGGTACGCAACGACTTCACCCGATTGGTCGAAAGCCTGAAACGCCGAGTCGGAACCGAAGATATCGAACACCCCCAACGGACCCATACCCATCTCCCGGGAGGCCGGGAAACGGTTGCCACCCGCCCCGAGAGCAGTCAGGGCCGCAGCTCTCTGGTTCAGGAACGCGTCAATCTCCCCGCGCGCTTCGCGAGACGCCGAAACGTAGGCGGCACCGGCCACCGCAGCCACGGCAACGGCGACCGCCAGCGCGACGAGCAGGGAAAGCCGGGCTCGGAGCGTCATTTCTCTCTCAGCGCATATCCAACGCCGCGCACCGTGTGGATGAGGCGTGACTCGCCCTCGCCCTCGGTCTTGCGGCGCAGATAGCCGATGTACACGTCCAGCGAGTTAGAAGATGTCCCGAAGTCGTATCCCCAAATCCGCTCATAGATGACGTCGCGGGTCAGGACGATTCCGGCATTGAGCATCAACAGCTCCAGCAAATCGAACTCAGTCTTGGTCAACTCGATCCCTCGGCCGTTCCGCTCCACGCCGCGAGTTTCCGGGTCGAGCACGAGGTCGGCAAAGGTCAGGGTGCCGCTCAGATCCTCAGGGGCAGTCCGGCGTAAGAGGGCGCGCAACCGGGCCAGCAATTCCTCCAAAGCGAACGGTTTCACCAAGTAGTCATCAGCACCGGCGTCCAGACCGGCTACACGGTCGGAGATTTCGTGCTTGGCGGTCAGCATCAGGATCGGCAGATCGTCACCTTTGGAACGCACGCGCCGGCACACCGACAGCCCGTCGACGTGAGGCATCATGACGTCGAGAATGACGGCGTCGGGACGATCGTCCTTGATCGACTCGAGCGCCTCCGCACCATCCACGGCCAGGCTGATGTCGTAACCCTCGTAGCGCAAGGCTCGTTGCAGAGACTGGCGCACACTGCGGTCGTCTTCGGCGATCAGCACCTTGGCGCCAATTGATTCTGTCATATGGGGTCCCTCGAGGCGTTCGGCACGACTGTACAGCGGTCCGCATGTGAGCACTCTGAGAGCCAGATGAGAATCGGATGAGAAGCAAGCGGCCAAACCGGTTTTGGCGCCTAACTTTCTCGATATGTGAGCAACTCGAGCGCCAAAACCTGCTCTTGAGACCGAGCACGTTCTCATTCTCATGTGTTTCTCATCAACGTCTCACCGTCGCCTTAGCGCTGAAGAGGAGAGTGGAGCCGTTCCAGAAAGGACACCCCTCATGAAGAAGCCACTCATTCTCCTGCTGTTCGTCTTCGCTCTGGTGGCAACAGCCTGTGCGAGCAGTAGTGACGCCGACGGAGTCGCCACGCTCGAGGGGTCTGATATCACCAGCTCGACGGTGGCCACCGCGGGCGATGACCAGGTCGACACCGAACAGGCGATGCTCAACTTCACCCAGTGTTTGCGAGATCAGGGCCTCGACATCCAGGATCCCGAGGTGAACGCAGAAGGGAACCTGAACTTCCGCAGTTTGGTCCAGGGCGCCGAAGAGGTCGACCGCGAGGCGCTCCGAGCCGGATTTGATGCCTGCCAGTCGGAATTGGAAGGCATCACCCTCGGAGGCGGAGGCGGTTTCGACAGAACGGCCATTCAGGACACCCTGGTCGAGTATGCCGCCTGCATGCGCGAGAACGGCTACGACATGGAAGACCCCGACCTTTCGAACTTCGGACCCGCGGCCGGTGGCGAAGGACAACCCGGTCAGGGTGGTGAGCCGTTTGGCGGCATCGATCAGAACGACTCGACGTTCATCGCGGCCAATGAGGTTTGCCAAGGGATATTCACCAACGCCGTACCCCGCTTCCTGGGTGGCGAGGGTCAAGGCACGGGAGGCGAAGGATGAGAACCATCCCAGCTGAGGAGGTCGCGGTGCCAAACGAAGACCAGGGGGTGGAGGACGAACCAACTCCAGCCATTGAACCAACGACCCGGAAACGACGCCGGCGGGTCATCCTGCTCATCGTCGTGGCTGCGCTGGCGGCGGTTGTCTGGTTCATCATCCAAAACGGTTCTGACGAGACGGAGGCCCCGGCCGCCGCCACGCTCGCCTTCTCCGAGGTAGTAATCCGGGACCTGGAACAAATAGAGGAGTTGTCCGGCACACTCGGCTTCGACGCAGGCGAACCGATCCCGTCCCGTTTCTCCGGCACACTCACCGCCTCAGCGGAAGCCGGGGAGATCGTCGGGCAGGGCGATATCCTCTTCGCGATCGACGAGCGGCCCGTGGTTCTGCTTGATGGAAAGGCTCCCGCTTACCGGGACTTGGCGATTGGCGACGAGACGGTGCCGGTGATGGGACGACTCGCCGGACCGATCACCGAAATCCTCGAGGCCGGCACCATCGTGGAGGAAGGTGATGTGCTGTACCGCGCCGATGGCGAACCCGTGGTGGTTCTGTACGGCGACACACTCGCCTACCGCGCATTACGAGATGCGTCCACAGATCTGACCGGCACCGACGTGGAGCAGCTCGAAACGGCGCTGGTGGCCCTCGGCTACGACCCAGACGGCAACGTCACAGCGGACGACACATTCACGTACCAAACCGCACAGATGGTCAAAGCGTGGCAAGCAAACATCGGCGCCACCGAAGACGGCGTCATTGACCTGGGTGAAGTGGTCTTTGTGCCCGGACCCGCTCTGGTTCTCCAAGCCTCACAACTGGGTGACACAGCCGGACCCAATACTGCGACGTTGACCCTCCTGAGCGGTTCGCCTCTTTCCGGAACCGATGTCGAGCAGCTCGAGACGGCCATGTCGGCCCTCGGGTTTGATCCTGGTGTCATCGACGGTACGTTCACCACCGAAACCCAACAGGCCGTGATCGACTGGCAGCAGTCCGCAGGCATGGACCCGGACGGAGTTGTCAATCTGGGCGAAATCGTCTTCCTCCCGGACAAGGTGCGGGTGGCTTCGGTCAACCTGACGATCGGTTCCTCGGTCAACCCGGGAGCTGCCGTGCTGGGGACCTCCTCGAACCAGAGTGTGGTAGCTGTTGCGCTGTCTGCCCGTGATCAGGATTTGCTGGCCGAGGGCGACCGGGTCACGGTGGTGCTACCGAACAACATCGAAACCCCTGCCACCGTCACGTATGTGGCGCCGCTGGCCACGGTGATCGGCACGGGTCCAGATGCGCAAACCACTTTTGAGATCCTCATCGAGCTCGATGACGCTTCGGAAGCAGTCGGATTCGACGAGGCTCCGGTTGACGTCAAGGTGACCACCGATCAGCAGCTCGGCGCCATGTCGGTCCCCGTCGGTTCATTGCTGGCGCTGGCCGAAGGCGGATACGCGGTCGAGGTCGATCGGGGCAACGGCCAGACCGCGCTGGTGGCGGTCGATCCCGGCATGTACGCCGACGGCTACGTCGCGGTAGAGGCTGAGGGCCTTCAACCTGGAGACCGGGTGGTGATGGCCAGATGAATCTCCGACGCCGCAACGGCGGGCGCGGCCCCGGCGGGCAGCGTCTGACCATTGACCCGGGGATCGTGCTGGCCCTCCAGGGAGTGACCAAGACGTATCCGGGTACCCCGCCGGTGCAGGCTCTGCGCGGCGTAGACCTGGAGATCCGACTCGGCGAACTCGCCGGGATCGTCGGACCGTCTGGCTCGGGCAAGTCGACGTTGCTGCACATCATGGGCACGCTCGACTTGCCGACGGAGGGTGAAGTACACCTGGCCGGCCACCAGGTCTCCACGCTGAACGACAAGGAACTGTCGGCCCTCAGATCGCGCAATATCGGTTTCGTCTTTCAGCAGTTCCATCTTCTCAACAGCCAGTCGGCGCTCGACAACGTTGCCGATGGCTTGCTGTACACGGGCACCCCGATCGACGAACGCCGAACCCTGGCAGAGGCCGCCCTGCAACGGGTCGGTCTCAGCCACCGACTCGACCACCTGGCCAACAAGCTGTCGGGCGGAGAACGGCAACGGGTGGCGGTTGCCCGGGCCATCGTCGGCCGCCCCGCCATGGTGCTGGCCGACGAACCGACGGGCAACCTCGACAGCAAGTCGTCCGACGGGATCGTCGAGCTGATCGAGGAGCTCAACGCCGAAGGTATCACCATGCTGGTGATCACCCACAACCGGGAGATCGCCGAGCGTTTCCCCCGCCAGGTCGGGCTCCTGGACGGGCTGATCGAATATGACCGGGAACCGGCCGGGGTGTGACATGCCAACCGAACTGATACCCAGCAAACTCCACCCCCGGGACATCCTCCGCACTTCGTCGGTTGGGTTGTTCACCCGCAAGCTCCGAGCCGCTCTCTCGGCCCTCGGGATCATGATCGGCATCGCTTCGATGGTGGCCGTGCTGGGACTCTCGGAATCATCGAAATCCGACCTGTTGGCTCAACTCGACCGTCTCGGAACCAACCTGCTGACCGTCCAGGCCGGAACCGGCATCGGTCTCGGCAACGCCCAACTGCCGAATGAAGCCGTGGCGATGATCGAACGAATCGGACCGGTCGACGAGGTCTCATCGGTCAGCGACATCGACGCCAACGTGTACCGGACCGGCTACGTCCCGACCGGCCAATCGCGGGGGATAACGGTGAAGTCGGTCGACACCGACCTTCTCACCACCATGCAGGGCTCTCTGGCTGCGGGTCGCTTCCTCGACGAAGCCGGCAGCACCTACCCGACGGTTGTCCTCGGGGCGGTCGCGGCCGAACGGCTCGGCATCCTCGACCTCGACGGGAGCCCGCTGGTCTGGCTGGGCGATCAATGGTTCGCTGTGGTCGGGATCCTCGACCCGCTCGACTTGAGCGCCGACCTCGACCGGACCGCCATGATCGGTCAAGGGGCGGCGGCAACCTACTTCGATGCGGAGAACATCCCGAGCGCCATCTACGTCCGCACGGCTCCCGAGTACGTCGACACGGTGATGGGGGTCCTGGGTGCAACCACCAATCCGGAGAACCCCGATCAAGTGGAAGTAGCCCGACCGACCGACGCCCTGGAGGCTCGCGACGCCGCGGAAAGCGCCTTCACCAGCCTGTTCCTCGGACTAGGAGCTGTAGCCCTGCTGGTGGGCGGCATCGGCATCGCCAACGTGATGGTGATCTCGGTACTCGAACGCCGGGCCGAAATCGGGCTCCGACGGGCACTCGGGGCAACCAAACGGCACGTAGCCATTCAGTTTCTGTCGGAAGCACTGTTGCTGGCGACTATCGGCGGCATCGGAGGCGTGATCCTCGGATCAGCCGTCACCGCCGCGTACGCCTCGATCCGGGGCTGGGGCGTTCTCATCCCCCAGGTTGCCCTCATCGGTGGGTTCGCGGCCGCGCTGGTGATCGGCGCGGTCGCCGGCCTCTACCCGGCCATCCGGGCGGCCCGCCTCTCCCCCACCGAGGCCCTCAGAACCACCTAAAAGATCGGTTTTGGCGTCAATCATCCACCGCCACCGGTGGCACTTCGACGCCAAAACCGTCTTTTCTAGGAGGCTGTCGCCAGCTGGCGTGCCAGCCTCCGGGTGAGGGCTACCACGGCGGCACCCAGCACGACGATGATCCCGGCCGCGACCAGCAGCTCCACCCACACGTCACCGAGGCCGGCGTTGTTGAGCGTCACCTCGAAGATCGGGTTGATCACCCAGTAGGTGGGGAACAGCTTGCCGATCCATTGCGGCCAGTCGGGCCAGATGTAGAAAGCCGTCGGCCCGATCAGCAGGATGCCGGTACCTTTGATCAGCGCGAACACCGCCGTGGAATCTCTCGAAACCGTCCCGAAGATGAGGCCGATCTCCACGCACAGGATCGAGCCGAAAAGGAGAACGACGAATAGCGCCAGCGGATTCGCGCCGAGAGCGTTATTGAGGAACAACGTGAATACGGTCATGGCCAGCGCCAGGATCACTCCCAAAAATCCCTTGGCGGTGATGACTTCGCTGAGCTTGACCGGGGTCACGATCAGCGCGTTGAGCGTGCCCTTCTCCCGCTCGTCGGCGATGCTGAACGCCGGCAGGAACACCGCAGCAACGACGAGTGCGTACATCATGATGAACGGCACCATCCGCACCGCAATCGGCAGCCCCTCGTCACCGAGGGCGACGACCGCAACGTCCACCGGTGGCGTCGATCCCTCGATTTCCCTAACCAGGTCGACCGTCGTGACGGCCAGAATGATCCGGTTGGAAGCCAGGCTCTCTCCCCCGACATAGAACTCGAGCGGTGGCCGTCCGCCGGAGCGAACCTGGTCGTCGAAACCCGCAGGCAGGACCAGACCAGCGTCCAGGTTATCCGCTTCGACCTGGGCCTTCAGGTCGTCCGCATTGTCGAGCAACGTCAGATCGATCCCCTCCATACCCTGAACGGCGGTGGTGATCGTGGAACTCCCTTGATCGACGATTCCCAGGCGCGGTTGGGGGTCGAAGAGCGATCCAAACGTCACCTGGATGACCAACGTGAAGAGGACGGGGAGCAGAATGACCCAGAGGAAGACCGGCGAGCGAGGTCCTAAACGGAACTCCTTGCTGAGCACCTTGAAGGTTCGAGTCAGGCTCATAGCGTCTCCACCTTCCGTTTCAGAACAACCCAACCAAGCCCGAAGAGCGCAACACACCAGACCAACAGGGCCCCGACATCGGGCAGAGCCTCAGCCCAACCGTCACCGTAGGTGGCAACCTTGACCAGGCCCTGCACCAGAGGATATGAAGGAAGCGCCCGGATCCAACCCGTCGCCGTCCCCGGGAAGAGCACGGTGAAGGCCGGGATCATGAGCGGAATCATGAACATCATCCCGTAGAACAGATTGCTCAGAAAATCTCTGCCGAGTGAGCCGGCCACCATGGCCGCACCCGAAACCATGATCGCTCCCAGCAGCATCAACGTGATGATCAACAGTGGCTGATTCCCCAGAACACCGATGGCGGCGAGAAGAATCACTGCCTGTCCCAACCCGAGCACCGCACCGGCGATCCCCTTGGCGGCAAGGACGTCCCCGGTGGTGGCCGGAGTGACCAACAAGGCAGTCACGGTTTTCGTCTGCACCTCGCGAGCAATCAACGACGACATCCCGAACATCTCCATGAGAAGAACCAGGAAGATCAGCAACGGCCGGAAGCTCTCTCGGGGTGTGACCTGGTTCCCGGCCCGATCCGGTCCCAACACCGTATAGACCTCTTGCGGGTTGGCGGTGTCCACGGGCAGGGGGTTTCCGGCCACCGCGAAAGCCAGCTCCTTCACGAGGCTGGACATCGACGACTTGAGTTCTTCAGGAACCTGGGCATCGACGAAGATCTCAACGGTGGTCCGACTTCCTGCGGCGGTCGCCGCCAGGAAATCAACGGGAAAGGCCAGTCCGACATCGACATTGGCTTTCTCGGCTCCCGCCGGTTTCTCCACATTTGAGTTGTCCGGGATCACCACAACCTGACCATCGGTCTGCCAGGCATCGGCGTCGCCCGCCACCACGGATCGGAGATCGGCTGCCGATTCGAACCCCACCAATCGCAGACCTTCCTCTTCGGTTGACTCCAGGCCGGCCAGCACCGAGGGATCCCCCAATCCGGAAATGCCGACCGGGATCGATTCATCGACCCGGTCGGGCAGGACCCAGAAGATCAAGATCATGAAGATGAGCACGAGAAGTGTGAGGAACATCCACAACCGGTCGCGGCTGTACTCGGTCAGGTCCTTCTTGACGATGGATCCGATGATGGAGGCGCGAGAAACGGGCCTGCTCATCCCTCGAACCCCCTCCCCGTCATCTGAATGAAGATGTGCTCGAGCGTGGCTTCTTCGGTGTGGATCGTCATCAAGTCCGGCGAACCGACGGCCGACCGCAGCACGTCACCGGCGCCGGCGTCCTCGAGAGAGACGATCTGCTCGTTGACGCCTGCACCCTCCCGGGTGCGAACCCGAATCGACCGTTTCCCGTGCTTGAGTTTCAAAGCCTCGGGAGTGTCGATCGCATACAACTTGCCCTCGTTGATGAAAGCGACACGATTGGATAGCTCGTCGGCCTCGTTCATGTCGTGGGTGGTGAGCAATACCGCCGCTCCCCGGTCGGCTTCCTGCTGGATGAGTTTGCGGATGGCCTGTGACGAAACAGGGTCCAGGCCGTCGGTCGGTTCATCCAGAAACAGGACCTTGGGCGTGTTGACCAGGGTCCTGGCCATCATGAGGCGTTGCTTCATGCCTTTGGAGTACTTCGCCACACGATCCTTGGCCCGGTCGGCGAGGCCAACCCTCCGCAGCAGTTCATCGGTGTCCAGATCCTTGATCCCGAAGAGGCTGGCGTAGAACTTGAGGTTCTCCTGGCCGGACATGCTGTCGTAGAGGTTCTTCTCCTCGAAACACACTCCGATCTGCGCCTGCACAACGGGATCGTCCTGAGTCACATCGACACCAAGCACTTGAGCCGTACCGGACTTGGGCGTCAGCTGGCCGGTGAGGATCTTGATGGTTGTCGACTTGCCTGCCCCGTTTGGTCCAAGAAAGCCGAGGATTTCGCCCGGTGCAACCTCAAAGCTGATACCCCGGACCGCTTCGAGGTCACCGTAGGCAAAGGTGACGTTGTCGACCTTGATGGCGGCGTCCGTCATGTGTTCATCCTCCCGTTCCAACGGTCCATGACCGTCTCGAATTCTCTCTCAAAGAAGGAGTACACGTCGTGCATCTCGGCAAGGCGTTGCCGGGCCTCGTCGCCGGGATCCAGAAGCAACGCCTCTTCGGAGGTGCGGCGGATGTACCCGATCGCCGCGAACTTCTTGGCCAGGATGGTGCCCCAGACACCCTTGATGATCCGGTTGTGAGCCTCGCGTGATCCCCTGACTCGATATCGCTCAACCAACTCGATCCCGACCAGAAACTGCGTGGCGTTGCTCACAGAAGCCTTGCTCACCCCGAGTTCTTCAACCAATTGGCTGGTGGAAAGCCCTTCGCCTTCGGCCAGGGTGAGAGCCGTATAGACCCGCGCGACCGTGTGGGGAAACCCGACCTCTTCGAGCATCCTGGTGAGCCGCTCGTGCATCGCAGCCCAGCGCTTGTCACGATCGTCCACTGCGCCCTCCACAACATTCAGTTCGTTATGAACGTTATGAACGTTATCAGTCTCGAATCGGAGAAGATAGAGGACATCGGCCCAATCCAGTGCCCCGTCGACCAGGGTTGGGACCTGGGCGACCGCGTCCGACCCGGCCCGAAGACCCTCAAGACAACCGAATACAATCATCGACCGCATGTCCGAAAAGAAAAGAAACCCGGGAACCCCACCGGGGGGTCATGCGTCTAGTGGCGACATGGACGCCGCCATCACCGAACACCAAGCCTTTTCGAGAAGCTTCGACGACTTCTACCGAAACCATCGGGACACGCTGATTCGAGTGCTTTCACTCACGCTCGGCAATGTCGACCTGGCGACCGACGCCACAGATGAGGCGATGGCCCGCACATTTCAGCGATGGAACACTGTCGCTCAGTACCGCAACCCAGAGGGCTGGGCGTACCGGGTCGGACTCAATTGGGCAAGGTCGTGGCTGAGAAAGCGACGCCGAGAAGTCGGCGGTCTCTATGTCGACGAACCCTCTACCGACCCGGTCGGATCTGATCCGACTCTTGTCCAAGCGATGGCAGGGCTACCCATCGAATACCGGTCCGTCGTGGTGCTCCGCTACTACGCAGACTGGTCGCTCGATGACATCGCCCTCGCCCTGCAAATACCCAAAGGAACGGTCAAGAGCCGACTCAGTCGGGGCTTGACCCGCCTCAACGTACACATGGAGGAACGGAGATGAACACAGAACAAGACCTCCGGACTCTGCTCAGATCGAAAGGCACAACCATCATTACGCAAACCCCACCGGTGGAGACGGTCCGGCACCGCGCCGACCAGATCCGTGCACACCGCTTCGCAACTCTTGTCGGAGTACTGGTCGTAGTCGCGGCCGCCGTGACCGGCACCACCTTGCTCAATTCGCCGCCTGACTTTGCCGGGAATCCAGTCCGATCGGATGGACCAAAACTGACCTGGGAAGAGGTGAATATCGACGCTCGAGCCAATGAGCAGATAGTCGGCATCACACCCTTCGCCGGCGGGCTCTTTGCATTGGGTACCACCGGACCGGAAACGACGATTGGCTGGGTTTCCGCCGATGGCCAGACCTGGAACCGGGTGCAAGCCGACTTCCTCACCGAACACATCGCGGCCGTCGACAACGGGCTGCTGGCGGCAGGAATGCCCAGCAGCGAGCCGGGGAACCCGTATGCGCCAACGATCGCAACCGTGTGGTCGTCGGCAGAGGGCCGATCCTGGGAAGGTGCGGCGCTTCCGCTGCCGGCACTCACTCTCTCCGATCCCGCCGTGAACTGGACAGCGCATGTGCTCGACCTGGCGGTATCCGATGACGAGATCCTTGTGCTCGGGCGTTTGTTCCTCGGAGTCCCCCTTCAGGAGCGATTGGCTCCGGTCATGGGCATCTCAGTTGAGACCTTCCTGAACGACCAGTACCAGTGGTCGATCGTCGAAGGCGAGCAAGTGATCGTCACCACTTCCGACAAAGAGGAACTATTCGAAACCACCCTCACCGAGCTTGGCGTGCCGGATGACGTGCGGCAGGCAATGGCCGGCGACTGGTTCTCGGGCGCTCTCGTGGGGTGGATTTCCGTTGATGGCGGTTCCTCTTGGGAACTGATCGAACGACCGTTTGGAGACGGTTCCGATATCGGCGCGGACCGGATCGTCGGTACCCCTGACGGGTTCTTCGCCCTCGGCCTCCTGGGTGGCTCGGGGGATCCCGGCGTGTGGTTCTCTCAGGACGGGCGGACGTGGGAAAACCGGGAGGTCTCCGGGCCGGGAGCCGGCTGGCTCCGTTCTCCAACGTACTGGAACGGGCAGATTCTCGCAATCGACCACGACGGCCAGGCAGCCTGGGCGTCGCCCGACGGTCAGGATTGGAAGCGTCTGGAGCTCGACACCCTTCTGCGGTATCTGCCCTCGATGTATCGGCTCGGGTCATGGGTCGAGATGCTTCCCGGCGGCGAATTCGGCATCCTGCTCGAGGCGTTTCCTGCCACAGATGCTGCCGACCAGGAATCGCTCCTCCTTTTCTCACAGGATGGGACCTCATGGAGCATTCAGCCGCTCGACGAAGCCTTCGGAGCCGGTACACGAGTCACGGCGCTGGCGGTAGTCGACAACATGGCTCTGGCCGCCGTCCAGCCCTATGATCCGAACGCCCCCATACAGGATTCGGAGTTCATTTCAGAGCCGAACCAGATCTGGATCGGGAGACTTCCGTAGCTTGGCGGCCCAACCAGGCGGCGACACAGCAAGGAACAGGAGAGGAGGGGCCGTATTGGCCCCTCCTCTCGCGTCGCTCGCTCGCCAAGACCCCTTCGGGCACACGGAAATCCCGGAGGCTACCGTTCGCTTCATGACTCCCCGATTTGAGCGCCAGGCGTGGGCGCCGGATCTCACCGAGCCGGCCAGTCGGTTGACCGCGCACTCCACGCCGCCGGGTGTGAGGGTCAGTGAACAGACCAACGTCGGGGTGTGAAGGAGGCGGCATGGGCATCGAGATCGAACGGAAGTTCCTCACCTCCGCAGATACATGGCGGGATCTGGGCGAGAGCATCGAATACCGGCAGGGATATCTCTTCTACCGTGAAGGAACGCACGGTCCGGGTCAGGACGATCGGCGACCGCGGGTTTCTCACGATCAAGGGCGTTTCGGTAGGAGCCTCCCGGGCCGAGTACGAGTATGAGATCCCGATCGACGACGCCCGCGAGCTCCTCGACGAGCTATGCCTTCGCCCCCTGATCGAGAAACGGCGTTCTCGCATTCCTCGCGCGGGTCTGGAGTGGGAGGTCGACGAGTTCTTCGGAGAGAACCACGGACTGGTTCTGGCCGAGGTGGAGCTCGAGTCCGAGGATCAGCTCATCGATCTCCCGCCGTGGATCGGCCAAGAAGTCACCGGCAACCCCCGCTATTTCAACGCCGCCCTCGTCGCGAGGCCGTTCTCAACCTGGAGCGACCAAGACCGTTTTGGCGCCTAACTTGCTCGAATATCGAGCTTGTTGAGCGCCAAAACGTGGGTTATCCCTCGAGGTTGATGTAGATGTGTTTGGTCTCGAGGAAGGACTCGAGGCCAAACGGGCCCAGCTCCCGGCCGACCCCGGATTGCTTGTAGCCGCCCCACATGGCTTCCGAGGGGGCGGGTTGGGTGTCGTTGATCCAAACGATGCCGGCCCGGAGAGCTTTCGAAACCTTGAGCGCCTTGGTGATGTTGTTGGTCCACACCGAAGCCGCCAGCCCGTAGATCGAGTCGTTGGCGATCCGGATGGCATCATCGACGTCATCGAAGGGGATGACGGCCATCACGGGACCGAAGATCTCTTCGCGGGCGATAGTCATCTGGTTATCGACGTCGGCGAAGATGGTTGGCGGCACGAAGTAACCGCCGGCCAGGTGGGGAGCAGAAGGCACCTGTCCCTCAAAGACCAGACGGGCTCCAGATTCTTTCCCGATCTCGATGTACTTCTGGACCCGATCGCGGTGCTGGGCGGTCACGAGCGGGCCCATCGTTGTTTCGGGGTCCATACCATCGCCGAGCTTCAGGTCGGCAGCGTATTGACTCATAGCTTCCAGCGCTTCGTCGTAGATCGACCGTTCGACCAGCACTCGCGAACCGGCCGAGCACACCTCGCCCTGGTTGTAGAACACCCCGATGGCACTCCCCTCGTAGGCAGCTGCGAGGGTGGCATCGGAGAACACCAGGTTGGGGGACTTACCGCCAAGTTCCATGGTCACTCGCTTCATGGTCTCGGCCGCCAGCTTGGTGATCCGCTTTCCCACCTCATCCGATCCGGTGAAGGAGATCTTGTCCACACCCGGGTGGGTCACGAGAGCATCGCCGATGCTTGACCCCGGTCCGTTCACGACGTTGAACACCCCCGGCGGGAGACCGGCCTCCTCGAGAATCCTGGCCAGCTCGAGCGCGGTGAGCGGGGTCGGTGACGCCGGCTTGAGAATGGCGGTACATCCGGCGGCGAGAGCCGGAGCGATCTTCTGGCTGGCCATCATCACCGGGTAGTTCCACGGAGTGATCAAGGCTGCTACACCGATCGGCTCCTTGACGATCAGACTCATGGCGTCCGGTCCGACCGGCGGAATCGAGCCCATGACTTTTGTGGTCCAACCGGCGTAGTACTCGAACATGAAGGCCGATTCGTCGATGTCCTCGAGCGCATCGGAGTACAGCTTGCCGTTGTCGCGGGTTTCGAGTTCGGCCAGCTTCTCCCGATCGCGACGCATGATCTCGGCGGCGCGAAACAGAATCGTGGCGCGCTCGCGCGGCGAGGAGTCTGGCCCCCACGGGCCATCGTCGAAAGCCCTCCGAGCGGCAGCCACTGCCCTATCGACGTCCGCGGATGATCCGGCCGCATAGTTGGTGATGACCTCCCCGGTTGCGGGGTTCCTGGTCTCCAGCACGGCGCCTTCTGCGGCGTCCGTCCACGTTCCATCGATGTAGAGCTGCGCGGTCATGCTTCCTCCTCGCGGCCTTGTTGATCTGACGCTAGCCATGATCAAGATGTAGTCGGCCAACCGGTCGGCCTCCTCGAGGTATTGCGTCGTAAGCACGACGGCCGTTCCCGCGTCGGCCAATCCGTGGATCTCCTCCCATAGCTCAACCCGGCTGCGAGGGTCGAGGCCGGTCGTTGGCTCATCGAGAAACAGGGCCAGCGGATTAGCGATCAGGCTGGCGACCACATCGAGCCGCCGATGCTGTCCTCCTGAATAGGTGCTGACCGGGCGGTCGGCGTACTCGGTCATCCGGAAACGCCCGATGAGCTCTTCTAACCGGATGCGGCGCTCGGTCTTGGGGATCTTGTAGAGACGACCAAACAGCTCCAGGTTCTCCCTAGCGGTGAGTTTCTCATCAACCGCGGCAGCTTGCCCGGCCAATCCAATCACCTGACGAACTGAGTCTGGCTCGCTGGTCAAGTCGAACCCGGCCACCGACGCCTTGCCCCTGTCGATGGGGAGCAGCGTCGTGAGCATGTTGATGGTGGTGGTCTTGCCTGCTCCGTTGGGTCCCAACAGAGCGAAGACACTCCCCGCCCATGCCTCAAAACTCAAATCAACCACAGCCGCAATATCGCCATAGGACTTGTGCAGTCCCTCGGCGACAATCACCGGCGTGCCTTTCGTGAATGCCGTCATCGAACGTGACTCCTTCAAAGACTTGCGTGAAGAGTAAAGACAGTCTGTCCAAAAGACAAGACAGTTCGTCTAGGAAGTCGTCATGTGGAGCTGACGCGCAAACGTGAGACGGCGCTGGAGCAGCAACCCTCAACCGACAATGGCCTCATGACCGTTTGTTTGTCCAGCTCAACCAGATCGGCTACTACGCCGCCCGCGACCGCGTCGACTGCACCGAAACCGCCGGCTGTCGTCGACAGTCCGTTGCGGATCATCAACGAGCTGCTCTGGAGCGAAATCTAGTGTCGGAAGCCTGGAGTTCCGCTCAGGCAATCGCCCGGATGATGGCGCTGACGGCGTCGGGCGCTACGTCGTGGGTGATCTCCATCACGACATCGTGGAAGCCCGCTCCCTCAAGGCCAGCCACAAAGTCATCTTTGTAAAGAGCGCCGGCCAGGCATCCGGTCCAGGAAGCCAGGTCGGACTGCTCCTCCTTCGTGAAGGGCCGCGTGGTGACAATGTCGGTGACGGCGAATCGGCCGCCCGGTCTGAGCACCCGGTGCGCCTCCGTAAACACGCCCGGCTTGTCGACAGACAGGTTGATCACACAGTTGGAGATGATCACGTCGATCGAATCGTCCGGCAGCGGTATGGCTTCGATCTCACCTTTCAAGAACTCAACGTTCTCGAGACCGGTTTCTGCCTGGTTGGAACGAGCCAGCTCCAGCATCTCGTCGGTCATGTCCAATCCATACACCTTGCCGGAAGGTCCGACCCGGCGGGCCGAGAGGAAGGCGTCGAGTCCCCCACCGGAACCGAGATCGAGCACCACTTCCCCGGCCGCCAGAGAGGCGACGGCAGTCGGGTTGCCACAACCGAGGGA
The DNA here is from genome assembly GCA_963718995.1 of uncultured Actinomycetota bacterium. Taxonomy (GTDB): domain Bacteria; phylum Actinomycetota; class Acidimicrobiia; order Spongiisociales; family UBA4744; genus UBA4744. Next base: position 24,041 of record CAVRAP010000018.1, on the reverse strand, counting down.
GGCCAGACGCGCCGTGTCCGGGATTCCGTCCGTTTCGAGGGCTGCGTACAGTTCGGCACCGAGGCCATCGCTGGCGGCCGGATCGGGCCCACAGCACGACCCGGTTTCCCGAACCTGCAACGCGGCAGTGGCGTAGCGCTTGCGAACCGCTTCTTTGATATCGGCCACGACCGACCTCCTATATATCGATGTCTATCTATGTATCGTATCGAATCGTGGCCCGGACGTCAAGGAGTGGGCAAAGAATCTTGAGAAATATGAAATATGACAATACCTCACTCAGGTTATACAATGTGATCACGCTAAGTTTCTGCGAACAACGACTCACGAGGTGAACACATGGCAAAAGTAGTAGGCATCGACCTGGGGACCACCAATAGCGCTATCGCCGTGATGGAAGGCGGCGAGCCCACCATCATCCCCAACGCGGAGGGCCAGCGCACCACCCCATCGGTGGTGGCGTTCAAGGACGACGAGGTTCTCGTCGGCGAAGTCGCCAAGCGGCAGGCAATCACGAACCCGGACCGCACCATTCGGTCGGTCAAGCGATACATGGGCACCGACAAGAAGTTCGACATCGACGGCAAGATGTATACCGCCCAGGAGATTTCTGCCCGCATTCTGATGAAGCTCAAGCGGGATGCGGAGGCTTTTCTCGGTGACAAGGTCAACGAGGCCGTGATCACGGTGCCTGCCTACTTCAACGACGCACAACGTCAGGCCACCAAGGAAGCCGGCCAGATAGCCGGCCTGGAAGTGCTCCGTATCGTCAACGAACCGACGGCCTCGTCGCTGGCCTATGGGCTCGACAAGAAGCACGAGCACACGGTTCTCGTCTTCGACCTCGGTGGCGGAACGTTCGATGTGTCGGTGCTCGAGATCGGCGAAGGCGTGTTCGAGGTCAAGTCGACCAGCGGCAATACCAAGCTGGGTGGCGACGACTGGGACGATGCCGTCATGGATTGGCTCGTCGCCGAGTTCAAGAAGGAAAGTGGCGTCGATCTCTCCAAAGACCGCATGGCTTTGCAGCGTCTGAAGGAAGCTGCCGAGAAAGCCAAAATCGAGCTTTCTTCGGTGGCCGAAACCGAGATCAACCTGCCGTTCATTACCGCCACGGCCGAGGGACCACTCCACCTCCAGAAGAAGCTGACCCGTTCCGAGTTTCAGAAGCTGACCGACAGCCTGCTGGAGAAATGCAAGGCCCCCTTCCATCAAGCCATCAAGGATGCCGGGATCAAAGTCGCCGAAATCGACGACGTCGTACTGGTAGGCGGCTCGACCCGCATGCCGGCGGTTCAGGACCTCATCCGTGAATTGACCGGAGGCAAGGACCCGCACAAAGGCGTCAATCCCGACGAGGTCGTTGCCGCCGGAGCGGCCCTCCAGGCTGGAGTCCTGAAGGGTGACGTCAAAGACATCCTGCTCCTCGACGTCACGCCCCTGACCCTCAGCATCGAGACCAAGGGCGGGATCTCAACCAAGATGATCGAGCGCAACACCACCATCCCGACCCGGAGGTCGGAGACCTTCACCACGGCTGAGAACAACCAGCCGGAAGTCGAGATCCACGTGCTGCAGGGTGAACGGCAGATGGCGAACGACAACAAGAGCCTGGGCAAGTTCCGGCTCACCGGACTGCCTCCCGCGCCGATGGGTCTGCCGCAGATCGAAGTGACCTTCGATATCGATGCCAACGGAATCGTCCACGTCACCGCCAAGGACCTGGGCACCGGCAAGGAGCAGGCGATGACCATTACCGGTGGCACCGCTCTGGCCGATGACGACATCGACACCATGATCAAGGACGCCGAAGCACATGCTGAGGAAGACCGGATCCGTCGCGAAGCTGCCGAGACCCGCAACCAGGCCGAGCAGGTCGTCCATCAGACCGAGAAGCTCCTGGAAGAGCAAGCCGATCAACTCAATGACGAGGAAAAAGCCGCCATCGAGTCGACGCTGGCCGAACTGCGGACCGAGACAGAGAACAAGGACGCGACGCCAGAAACGTTGCGACCCAAGATGGATGCGGTACTCGGGGCATCACAAGCTCTGGCACAGCGGCTCTACCAGCAGCAAGCGTCCGAGGGTGCTTCGGCCGGTGAAACCGCCGAAGACGACGAAGACGTGGTCGAGGCCGAAATCATCGACGAAGGCGACGAGGGTTAGCCGCTGTGTCGCAAGAAATCAGCGATGGAAGGGAGCAGTCCTCTCCTCGGATTGATGAACCCGTTGTGGCGGAGATCGTGGTGGACGCAGAGCCACCGAACGTCGACCCTCATCAGCTTGGGTTAGAGCTACCTGAGGACCGCGAGGCTGCCGTGCAGATCCTTTTGACTGAGTTGGCGGAAGCCCGCGAAGAGGCCGGGCTCTATCTGGCGGACCTTCAGCGCGTCGCTGCCGATTTCGACAACTTCCGGAAACGGATGCTGCGCGATCAGGCGGAGAACATCGAACGCGCTTCTCGAGCGCGTCGTGGTCGGCCTCATGCCGACCATCGACACGCTGGAGGCCGCTCTGAGCACCGAGGCGGAGAGCCCTGCGGAGAAGAAACTCCTCGACGGCGTACGCGGGACCTTGATGTTGCTGCTCGACACGCTCGCCAAGGAGGGTCTCGACCCTGTTCCGACCGTCGGGGCCGAGTTCAATCCCGAGTTGCACGAAGCCGTGCTGGCTCCGGAACCCGGCGATGGCCGTCTGATCGTCACTCAAGAAATGCGGCGTGGCTATACGCTCAAGGGCCGATTGCTACGGGCCGCCCTAGTAGCGGTCGATCATGAATAGAGATTGGGTCGAGAAGGACTTCTACGAAGTGCTGGGGGTCTCCAAGACTTCGTCGGCAGACGAGATCAAGAAGGCCTACCGCAAACTCGCCCAGAAATATCATCCGGACGCCAACCCGGGCGACAAAGCAGCCGAGGAGAGGTTCAAGGACATCTCCGAAGCGAACGCGACGCTATCGAACAAGGAGCAGCGCGAGGAGTACGACCAGGTCCGGCAGATGGTCGACTCGGGAGGCTTCCGCGGATACGGCGCCCCAGGTGGAGCAGGTGGTTTTGGTGGCGGCAGTCAGCGTATCCGCATGGAAGATCTCAGCGACCTGCTCGGGGGTGCTGGTGGCGGGCTCGGCGATCTGTTCGGGTTCGGAGGTCGGAGCCAGAGCGGCCCGCAACGCGGCGCCGACCTGGCCGCCGAACTGCACCTCTCCTTCGAAGACGCTGTTGCCGGGGCGACCACTGCGGTCGGTGTCCAGGGTGAGACCTCATGCCGCACGTGTCGAGGAAGCGGGGCCGAACCAGGCACCTCCGTTGAGACATGTCCTGTCTGCAGCGGTACGGGGATGACCGCCCAAAGCCAGGGTTTCTTCTCGATGACCCAACCGTGCCGGAACTGCGCCGGGTCGGGCCGCGTAGTCCAACAGCCCTGCCATACATGTAACGGGCGGGGAACCGAGATGCGATCGAGAACTCTGAACGTCAAGATCCCGGCCGGTGTCCGGGATGGGGCAACGATCCGCCTCAAGGGCAAAGGAGCGCCGGGGCGAAACGGTGGACCCGCCGGAGACCTCCTGGTCAAGACCCACGTGGCCACCCACCCGATTTTCAAACGAAAAGGCGATGACCTCACGGTCAGACTCCCGGTTACCTTCACCGAAGCCGCACTCGGAGCCCAGATCGACGTGCCGACCCTGAACGGAGCCGTCAAGCTCAAGGTCCCGGCCGGCACCAAGAGCGGCAAGACCTTTCGGGTTCGTGGTCGCGGCGTGGTCCGCCCGCGCGGTCACAAGGGTGACCTGCTTGCCACTATCGAAGTCGTCGTGCCGACCAAACTGTCGCGGGACGCAAAGAAGGCCCTGCAGGATTTCCACGATCAGTTCGAAGCCGATGAGAACCCCCGCTCCCATCTGAAGGTGTGACATGACCCAACGTAAGGCAAGCCAACCAATGCAGGCAGTCTTCGTGATCTCGGTCGCTGCGGAATTGGCGGGCGTCCATCCTCAGACGCTGCGGATCTATGAGCGCCGGGGCCTGATTGAGCCATACCGGACTCCAGGCGGGACCCGCCGCTATTCCGAGGAGGACCTCAACCGACTCGCCCTGATTCAGGAACTGACCGAACAAGGCCTCAACCTCGAAGGGGTCAAGAAGGTGCTCGAACTGCGGGAGCGGGTTGTGAAACTCGAGGGAGAGCTCGCCCAGATCAAGGTTGAGTTGTCCGCAGCCGAAGACCAGGTCGATCGTGAGATCGACAAAGTGCACCGGAGCTACCGCAGCGACATCATCCTCCGCAAGCAGCTCCACCCCGACGTCCGGAGACAGCTCAAGGACCTCTTCGAATAGCGCCCGGCCAACTCCCTAACGCGGCAAGACCAAACCGGCACTGATTACTGTCTTCGCGATGACCCACCACCTGGCCGCCCAGTACACCGACGACGCCCTGCTGCAGGCCCGCCAGGACATGCACGAGCGATTCTCCGAATACCGCCAAGACGTCCGCCAATGGGTGACCGATCGCATACCTTTCCCCCGGGAGCCGAACTTCTGGACGTGGGGTGCGGCAACGGACGATACTTCCCGTACTTCGAAAGCCGCCAGGCCCGGGTCGTCGGTGTCGATCTCTTCCCCGGCATGCTCCAGGCCGCGGCCCGGAGAGGCAGGGCAAGTCTGGTGGCGGCCACGGCCGGCCAACTGCCCTTCGCCGACCGGTCGTTCGATGTCGTGTGTCTCAACCACATGCTTGGGTTCGCGCCCGATCGGGCCGGGGCGCTGCGCGATGCCCATCGGGTCCTCCGTCCGGGAGGCACGGTGGCCGTGACCCTGAATACGCGCGAGCACAGCCGGGCGCTCTACGCAGTGTGGGACGAAGCGGTGGCAAGAACGGGCCGCAAACCCGCCGCCGCGACTGCCACCGCGGCCTACCGGGCCGAGGACGCCCTCATCCAGGTCGACGAGGTCTTCGGTGACGCCGAATACGAACAGCTCGACAACGCGTTCTTGTTTGCCGAGCCTGATGACCCGGTGGCGTACCTGGCGACGACGCACTTCGCTCAGGAGGAGGATCCACCCCTCACGGCAGACGAGCTGCGAGCCGTCGAAGCGGCCGTGCGGGACTATGCCCACCAGACGATCTCCACCCACGGCGTCTGGCGGGTCCCCAAACCCGTGATGGTCATCACCGCCACCACCTAGACCGTTTTGGCGCCTAACTTGCTCGATATTCAGGCAAGTTAGGCGCCAAAACGGTCTTGTTCAGCCTTTGACGACGCCGAGGGGGCGCAAGCGGGCCACCCGGTTCGCCAGCCCTGCCCGGGCGCAGGCATCGACAACCTCGTCGACATCCTTGTAAGCGTACGGGGCCTCCTCAGCGAGTAGCCTGACCGAACCGGGACGTACGGATATTCCGCTTGTCTCGAGATCCCGGCGAACCTCGTAGCCGGTCTCGCGCTGCTTGGCTTTCTTGCGGCTCATCAGGCGGCCCGCTCCGTGAGCTGCTGAAGCGAAGGCGGGGTTTCCCGCCGCTCCAACCAACACCCAGGAAGCGGTTCCCATGCTGCCCGGGATCAATACCGGCTGGCCGATCGGCCGGAGGTCCTCGGGGAGTTCGGGATGACCGGGCCCCAAGGCCCGGGTCGCGCCTTTGCGGTGCACACACAGGCGGCGGGTTTGGCCCTCGACCACATGGGGTTCGATCTTGGCCAAATTGTGGGCAACGTCGTAGATGAGCTGCATGCCGGTGCGCTCGGGCGATGTCCCGAAGGCTAGCGGCAAACGCTTGCCGTGCCTCGTGGGCCAGCACATGGCGATTGGCCCAGGCGAAGTTGGCCGAGGCGGCCATGGCGCCGAGGTAGTGCTCGCCTTCGGGTGAGTCAACCGGAACGGAAGCCAACTGCCGATCGGGAACTTCAATCCCGTACCTCTGCATCGCCGTGCCCATCAGCTTGAGCTCATCGGTACAGGTTTGATGCCCGAGACCCCGGCTCCCGCAATGGATCATGACGCACACCATGCCCTCGGCGAGGCCGAAGGCGCGGGCGGCCCGCTCATCGTGGACCGAGTCGACCACCTGCACCTCGAGGAAGTGATTTCCGGCGCCCAGCGATCCCAGCTGCCCGGCGCCCCGCTGGAGGGCTCGCTCCCCGACGTATTCGGGTTGCGCCCCGCGTGAGGTCCCCCGCTCTTCACAACGATCGAGGTCGGAGTCCCATCCAAACCCGGCGCTGCGAACGGCCCGGGCTCCCTCCCGCAAGACGCCCTTGAGCAAACTCCGCGTTGGCGATCGACCCTTTTCCCAGCCCGCGCGGGATGCGCCGGTCGAGTTCGTTCATCACGTCGCCGCGTCGGCCTGTTGAAGTCCTCCTCGGTGTACGCCGAGCCCAGCAGACGCACACCACAGCAGATGTCGAACCCCACCCCACCCGGTGAGACCACGCCACCGGTGTCGACGTCGGTTGCCGCCACCCCGCCGATCGGGAAGCCGTATCCCCAGTGGATGTCGGGCATCGCCATCGAGGCCCCGACAATCCCCGGCAGGTGGGCAACGTTCTCGACCTGCAGGACCGCCCGGTCTTCTTCGGCTTTCACCATCAATGACTCGGAGGCAAAGATGCGCCCGGGGACCAGCATCCCTCTGCGGCGGGGGATCTCCCACACGCACTCAGCGATCCGGCGCAGCTCCATCAGTCCAACTGTACGCGCCAGGGCCGGCCCGCAGGCCGGCCCTTCACGCGTATTGTGCGAGAACTATCGCTTGAGCGAGTCCCGGATCTCCGTGAGGAGAACAATGTCGTCGCCCGGCTCGGCCGGAGCTTCCGCCTCGGCGGCCTTCATCTTGTTGTAGGCCCGCACGACCATGAACATGACGAATCCAACGATCACGAAGTTGAGCAGGGAGCCCAAGAAGGCTCCAACACTTCCGGCCGCCAGGCCGGTCGCTTCGTCAATCGTCCCGAAGGTGAGTGAGGTGTCGAGACTCGACACATTGAAGATCATTCCGATGAGCGGATTGACGATCCTGCCGACAAAGGTCGACACAACTGATGCAAACGCAACGCCCATGACAAAGCCGACGGCAATGTCAATCAAGCTGCCTTTGCTGATGAAATCCTTGAACTCTTGGAGCACACGCTCTCCCTTCATACGCCCGGTTTTCCAGGGACTGATAGTTACGGTGAATAGGCGCGCCCATGACTTCCGGACACACAACACCGGGAAGCCGCTTTCAGCTTCCCGGTGATTCGACCCCGCAGCCTCGCACAAGTTCCGCGCCAGATCAAACGTCGAACAGAACCCGGGCCGACCACCCTCTCGCCAATTGAACTACGGAGAGGTCGTGATAGGTGACGGCCTTGACGGGCGGCCCGATGAGCTCCACCGGCGCAACCGGAACCCCGACCGCCCAACCGGATAGGCGTCCCTCGCCCAGCGTGTCTATCCCGAACGAACACAACGCCAGGTCTCGCGTCTCAGCTTCAAAGAGGAGCGTGCTCAGCCAATCGACCAGCAGTTCCTCGACGGTGGTCGCCGCGACTTCGATCTCGACCCGGTCAACACCCCGCAGGTCACCAATCCCGAACATCAGGTCGAACATGGCAAAGGCGGCATGCTCGAACAGCGCCGTCATCGTGGCGGCGTGCACGACAACGCCCGTGTCGGCAGTGTGGGAAAGTACCTCGTACCGGGGCATCATGGCTCCATTGTGGCATCGACACCCATCCGATTCCGGCGTGACGTACTCGCGACATGTGCGGATTACTCACGCAAGCTCGAACAAGACTCCTAAGTACCCCTCCCCACCGTTCCGATAACCACTCGTGATGGACAACACCAACGATCTGGCGGTGCTCCTCGCCTCGCAATACCCGCTGCTGCTGGTGGAGGCCCAGGAAGAGCAACGCCTGCTCGACATCATCCGCCAGGCTGCGCGACCGATTCGACCTACCCGTTTGGACGTGGTCGGCGACTCGCGGCCTGGCCAAAGATGGTCACCACGCGCAATACCAGACCATTGACCCCCACGTGGCGCTCGAGTTTGTCGGCGACCTATCCGGCCCCGGCGTGTTCGTGTTCGCGGACATTCATCCGCTTCTTTCCGACTCCATCATCATCCGGCGCATCAAGGAAGTGGCTCAGCGAGCCAGACGAGGCCAGACTCTGGTGCTCACGGGGCCCCGCAACGAGGTGCCCCCGGAAATCGCAAGCCTGGCCCATCAGTGGTCGCTCAAGCCACCCGACCGGGCCGAACTGGCGGCGCTGGTCAAGAGAACCCTCGAGACCTTCGCTGCCCGGTCGTTCCCGGTAGTTGTGAACGCCAGGGAGATCGATCAGATGGTCGACGCCCTGCTCGGACTCACCATCACGGAGGCTGAACGATTGGTTCAGCGAGAAGCCCTCCGCGACGGCCAGATATCACCTGCCGACATACCGGCCCTTCGCACCGCCAAGGCCGAACTGCTCAATGCTGACGGCATCCTCGAACTCGTGGAAGCCGACGTCGGCACGCTGGACACCATCGGCGGACTGCACGGTCTGAAGTCCTGGCTGCGGCTGCGCCGCCGGGTGATGCTCTCCGATGACTCGCTGCCGGGTCTCGACCCGCCCCGGGGGGTCCTGCTCACCGGGGTCCCCGGCTGTGGCAAATCCCTCGTAGCCAAGACACTGGCCCACACGTGGGGGTTGCCTCTGGTTCTGCTGGATCCATCCCGTCTCTACAGCAAGTACATCGGCGAATCCGAGCAACGACTCACTGCAGCCCTCTCGACTGTTGGAGCTATGGCACCTGCGGTGTTGTGGATCGATGAGATCGAGAAGGGTTTGGCGTCTTCCGGCGATGGCGACGGTGGGGTCAGCAGGCGACTGCTGGGCACCTTCCTGCGCTGGATGCAGGAACGTTCCGGCGATGTCTTCATGGTGGCGACCGCCAACGACGTGTCGGCTTTGCCGCCGGAGTTGCTCCGGCGGGGCCGGTTCGATGAGATCTTCTTCGTCGACCTGCCCGGGACCGACGAGCGGGCCGATATCTTCGCGATCCATCTCGCCAAGCGTGGGCAGGACCCCGACCAATTCGATCTTGCACCATTGGTGGCAGGATCGGAAGGCTTCTCTGGAGCCGAATTGGAGACTGTCGTCGTTGGAGCGCTCTACCGGGCGCTGGCCGACGAAGGAGACCTGACCACCGCCAGCTTGATGGAGGAACTGGCGGCCACCGTGCCCCTCTCTGTGTCTCGGCGGGAGGACGTGGCCTCTCTCCGGGCGTGGGCCGATGGTCGAGCAGTTTTTGCCTAGGAGCCGATGAACCGGACGGCTATCCTCCGTCCATGACTGAACGACCGGCGATTATTCGAATCTCGGAAAGCGTGGAAGGCGACGATGCCCGGGTGATGATCACCCTGGAGTGGGGTGAAACCACATTCTCCGGCGAAGCGATCGGGTCCGCCGGCCCCGAACATCGGGCCCGCCTGGTCGGCGAAGCGACACTCAACGCGGTCGAGAAGGTCACGGAGGGCCGCATCCACCTTGACCTCGAGGCAGTCGCCACCCAGGACCTCGGTGTCGTGCAGGTCGCGCTCGCGCAGGTCAGCCTCACCGAGACCGGCGAGTCGCTCGTCGGCAGCGCCCTGGTCGGGGACCACGATGCGTCGGCAGCCACCGTCAAAGCCATCCTCGACGCCATCAACCGGAGACTCTCAACCGTTCTCTAGAAGCACCGCTTCATCCGGTCTCGAGATCCTGACGCAGTTGGATTCTCGGCCTGGCGGCGCGTTTCGGCCTCCCGCTGGCGACGTTCCTCTGCAACGGTCTCGGTCGCCACCCCCGGAACGGCGACCGGGCGCCCGTGCTCGTCGAGCCCGACCATGGTGAGGTAGGCGGTGGTGGTGTGGTCGGTATCTCCCGATACCGGGTCCTCCCGATAAACCGTGACTTCAATCTCCATGGACGTGTTCCAGGCCTGGGTCACGCAGGCCGTCAAGCTCAGCACATCGCCGATGTGTACGGGCGCATGGAACGTGAGGGAGTCGACCTGGACCGTCACTACCCTTCGTTGGGCGTGGCGCATGGCAGCTACACCCGCGGCCGAGTCAACGAGCTTCATGATCGAACCACCATGGACAAAACCGGCCGTGTTGGCGTCGGTGATCTGCATCACCTGAGCCATCGTCGTCAGCGACTCGGCCGGGGTTTTGGACTCCATGACCAACTCCTTAATCTGATAAACTAAGACTTAGATTTCTTGGAATGAGTTGACTACGATACGGGTTGTCTGAGAAGACCTTACAGGAGCAAACGTCATGGCCATCGATTTCAACAGATTCACCCACCGATCACAACAGGCGATGGTACGCGCCCAGGAACTCGCCGGAGCGCACCACCATCAGTATGTCGAACCCGCCCATCTGCTCCTCGGTCTCCTCGACCAAACCGACGGCATCACGTATCCGCTCCTGGCCAAGCTGGATATTCAGGCTCCCGACGTACGTAAGGACATCGAAGAGGAACTCGAACGTCTTCCCAAGGTCTACGGAGGCGAGGTGTCGATCTCCAAGAGCCTCCTCGAAGTCTTCGAGTCCGCCGAGTCGCGACGGACGGACATGCGTGATGACTACCTATCCGTTGAGCACCTCCTCCTGGCCCTGGCTGCATCGAAGAGCCCGACCGGAGAGATCCTGCGTTCCCGGGGGGCGGTCCTCCAGGCCATGTTGGAGGCCCTGACCGAGATCCGGGGGAACCAGCGGGTGACCAGTCAGGACCCCGAAGCCACCTTCGAAGCTCTCGAACAATACGGACGGGACCTGACCGAAATGGCTCGCCAGCAGAAGCTCGACCCAGTCATCGGTCGGGACGACGAGATCAGGCGAGTCATCCAGGTGCTCTCACGACGGACCAAGAACAACCCGGTCCTCATCGGCGAGCCGGGCGTTGGAAAGACGGCCATCGTTGAAGGACTTGCCCAAAGAATCGGGAACGGCGACGTCCCTGAGGGCCTCAAGAACAAACGGATCGTGGCGCTCGATCTCAGCGCCATGGTGGCCGGCGCCAAGTACCGGGGTGAGTTTGAGGAACGCCTCAAAGCCGTACTGGCCGAGATCAAGGCATCGGAGGGCCGGATCATCACGTTCCTCGATGAGCTGCACACGATCGTCGGAGCCGGTGCCGCCGAGGGCGCGATGGACGCATCCAACATGCTCAAGCCCATGCTGGCCCGGGGCGAATTGCGCATGATCGGCGCAACGACCCTCGACGAATATCGCAAACACATCGAAAAGGATGCCGCTCTCGAGCGACGATTCCAGCCGGTGGTCGTCAACCCCCCGAGCGTTGAAGATTCGATCGGAATACTGCGCGGGCTCAAAGAGCGTTACGAGGTGCACCACGGGGTCCGCATCACCGACTCGGCCCTCGTTGCGGCGGCCGTTCTCTCCGACAGGTACATCACCGGTCGGTTCTTGCCGGACAAAGCCATCGACTTGATCGACGAATCGGCCTCGCGGCTGCGTATCGAAATCGACTCCATGCCTGAGGAAATCGATGAGCTGGAGCGGCGCATCAAGCAGTTGGAAATCGAGCGGGCCGCACTGACAAAAGAGACCGATGACGCTTCCAAGGAACGGCTGGCCGCCCTCGAACAGGAACTGGCCGACGTGCAGGAGGAGTCGCATGGGCTCCAGGCCCACTGGAACCTCGAAAAGGAAGAGATCGGTCGGATCCGCAGCATCAAACAACAGACCGAAGAGGCCAGGGCCGAGGCCGAGCGCGCGCGAGCGGAGCGGAGACCTGGAGCGGGCCGCAGAAATCACCTACGGGACCCTCCCCGACCTGGAGCGGAGCCTCGCCGAGCGGCAGCAGGGGCTCGAGGAACTGCAGGCCAACAAGAAGATGTTGAAGGAAGAGGTCGACGAAGAGGACGTCGCCGAAGTGGTCAGCCGTTGGACGGGAGTCCCCGTTGCACGCTTGATGGAAGGCGAAGTCGAGAAACTGATCCGGCTCGAAGACCACCTGCACCGGCGAGTCGTCGGCCAGGACGCCGCAGTTACCGCCGTCGCCAACGCCATCCGTCGCAGTCGAGCAGGCTTGTCTGACCCGCAGCGACCCATCGGGTCCTTCATTTTCCTCGGTCCAACCGGGGTTGGAAAGACGGAGCTGGCCAGGGCCCTGGCGTGGTTCATGTTCGATGATGAGCGGGCCATGGTGCGTATCGACATGTCCGAGTACATGGAGAAACACAGCGTCTCCAGGCTCATAGGTGCACCTCCCGGTTACGTCGGCTACGACGAGGGTGGGCAGCTCACCGAGGCAATCCGCCGACGTCCTTACTCGGTGATCCTCCTCGATGAGATCGAGAAAGCGCACGCCGACGTGTTCAACGTGTTACTCCAGGTCATGGACGACGGCCGCCTGACCGACGGTCAGGGAAGAAGCGTCGATTTTTCCAACACCGTCCTGATCATGACTTCCAACCTGGGATCACAACACATCGAAGCGACCAGCAGCGACGAGCAGATCCGGACACACGTCATGGCCGTGGTGCAGTCCCACTTCCGCCCCGAGTTCCTGAACCGGGTCGACGAAGTGATCGTGTTCCACCGGCTCACCCGGGAGGACCTCCGCCAGATCGTCGACATCCAACTCGCCCATGTGCTCGCTCGCCTGGCCGGCCGCCGGATCAGCCTCTCCTTGACGGACGACGCCAAGGACTGGCTGGCAACCGAAGGCTACGACCCGGCCTATGGTGCTCGACCGCTCAAACGACTCATCCAAACCGAAATCGCCGACAAGCTGGCGTTGCAGATCCTGGATGGAACCTTCCGGGAGGACGACGCCGTGGAAGCGGACGTGGGTGAGGGCGGTTTGGTTTTCCAGGCCGCCTAACCCGCCGAGCTATCAGCTATCAGAGATGGTAACGAGAGACTTGGGACTCGGATCACTCGCCGGGTTGACCCGGACCGACCTTCATGACCAGGCAGGTGGTGGTGCCGTGGGCGTACAGGCGGCCATCGGCATCGGTCAAACGCGCCTCAGCTGTCGCCAACCGGCGGCCCGAGTGCACGACTTCTCCGCGGCCGAAGAGTCGCGTCGTTTCGGCGGTTATCGGTCGGACGTAGTTGATGCTCAGCTCGACCGTCGAGTAGCCCGAACCTTGCGGGAGCGTGGTGTGGATCGCACACCCCATCACCGAATCGAGCACCGTGGCCGCTACCCCTCCGTGCACCGACCCAATGGGGTTATAGAGATACTCGGCCGGTTCGACTGAGAAGACGGCCAGGCCAACATCGATCTCCTCCATCTCCATGCCGATCAACCGGGCGATGGGAGCGGCAGGAAGATCGCCCGCCGCAATGGCTTTCATGTACTCGAGCCCGGTCAGAGAAGCCGCCGCCGCCAGGCTTCCGCTCGTGTCCTCCCAAGTGATGGTTCTCGTGCGTTCCATGCCCAGGAGGATAGAAGACAGTCTTCGGTGGTCGGTTGCCACTCATCAGCTTCCCCGACTGGCGACTGAAAGGACGGCCGCAGGCCGACCGACTGACAACTGACTACTGCGACCGCAGGTCGCAAAACTCAATTCCCGACGGACTGACGGTTCCATCTGCGATAATCAACCCTATGGAAAACGATATTTGGCGCTGGTTGTGGACAGGGTTGGCCGTGGTGCTGGCCGTTGGCGAGATCTTTACCGCAGGGTTCTTCCTGCTGCCGTTTGCGGTTGGTGGTGTGGTGGCCGGGATCCTGGCGTGGGCAGGTGTAGCGGTCGGATGGCAATGGGTTGCCTTCTTTGTGGTGTCAATCGGCACCCTCGTATACCTGCAGCGGTTCATCAAGAAACAGGACATCGAAGACACCAAGAGCGTCGGAGCAAACCGCTATCTGAACAAGCCGGCGATCGTGCTCGAACTGGTCGATCCCGTGTCCGGCACCGGCCGGGTCCGGGTCGAATCGGAGGAGTGGCGAGCCACCAGCGACGGAGATGTCATCGAACCGGGAACGGCGGTGACGATCACCGAGGTGCGCGGTACCCGGTTGGTAGTGAGAGCAACTGCACCGAAGTCCTAGTTGTTGTCTTACGGCGCGAAAGAGAGGGCCTGAATGGAACCACTAATAATCCTGTTTGTAATTCTGGCGATTGTGCTGATCGTCTTTGCCGGGGCCGGGCTTCGGATCGTCCGGCCTTTCGAAAAGGGCTTGATCGAGTTCCTGGGCCGGTACCAGCGCACGGTTGATCCCGGCCTCCGCTGGGTGCTGCCGTTTGTCAAGCGACTGCTCAAGGTGGATATGCGCGAGCAGGTGATCGACGTTCCACCGCAGGAAGTCATCACCAAAGACAACGTGGTCGTGACGGTCGACGCGGTTATCTACTTCGAAGCCACCGATCCGGTCAAGCTGAAGTACAACATCAGCAACTTCGTGCTGGCGGTCACCAAGCTGGCACAAACCAACCTTCGTAACGTCGTTGGTGACCTGCAGTTGGACGAGGCACTCACCTCCCGTGAATTGATCAATGCCAAGCTCCGGGAGATCCTCGACGATGCCACCGACAAGTGGGGCACGCGAGTGGTCCGGGTCGAGATTCAGCGGATCGAACCGCCCCCGGACGTTACCGACGCCATGCACCGCCAGATGAAGGCCGAGCGGGACCGGCGAGCCGTCGTAACGGAAGCCGAAGGTCAGAAGCGGTCGGCCATCCTGCGCGCAGAAGGTGTCAAGGAAGCTCAGATCCTCGAGGCCGAAGGTCAAGCCGAAGCCATCAAACGGGTAGCCGACGCCGACAAGTACCAGAAGCTCACGGTGGCAGAAGGTGAAGGGCAAGCCATCGAAAGGGTATTCGGGGCTATTCACACCGGCGACCCGACCCCCGACTTGATCGCCATTCGCTACCTGGAAGCTTTGCAGGGCATCGCCGACGGGCAATCGACCAAGGTATTCCTGCCGTTGGAGATGAGCGGGATCATGTCGAGCATCGGTGCCATCGGCGAGCTCTTCTCGGCCGAAGGAGGAACCGGAAAAGACCGTCCGGAAAGAACTGAATTCCGGCGCCCGGTCCCACCACCAGAAAAGTAGTTATCAGTAATCAGTCATCAGTTTTCAGTTATTGACGACTGGAAGAAGGGCGGCCGCGAGGCCGCCCTTACTGATACCTGACAACTGCGGAGCTCCGCTCCGCTCCGCTAGAGCTCGTCCCACTTCCCGAGAGCGGCCAGGTCGATCACCGTCCAGGCCATCGCCAGCGCACCGTCACGGATGGCTCGTTCCCCATCCGCCGACACCGTGTGGGCGGCGAATTCGGGCTGGTGGTTCACATGGTCCCCGGGGTTGATCGTCAGGAATGGATGGATCGAGGGAACCACATGACTGACGTTTCCCATGTCGGTTGATCCGGCAGCTCCGGGTTCTTCATCAGCGCCACGGCCCATGGGGCGTCCCAAGCGCTGCCGAGTTGGCGGCAAACAGATCGACCATCACCGGGTTGTTGATCATGTCCTCGAAGGGATGCCCCATCTGCTCGACGTTCCACGAGCACCCGGTGGCTGTTGCGGCTGCCTCGAAACATGCCAGCACCCGGTCGTAGAGTTCCTCCATCCGGTCACGAGTCGCCGCCCGGACGTACCAGGATGAACGCGTGTAGCTCGGGATGATGTTGGGTGCGTCGCCGCCGTGGGTGATGATGCCGTGGATCTTGTCGGTCGGATAGAGCGCCTGACGCAGGGTCGACACGTTGACGTAGGCCTGCACGAAGGCATCGAGGGCGTTGATCCCGAGTTGCGGGGCGAACGCGGCGTGAGAGTCCTTCCCGTGGAATTCGACGTCGATGTGCCGAACCCCCAGCACATTGGGGTCGACGACATCGCTGTTGGAAGGGTGCACCATCATCGAGGCCGCTGCACCGGCGAAGGCGCCGGCATTGATCAGATCGACCTTGCCTCCCATCTTCTCCTCGGCGGGAGTACCGAGCACCGTCAACCGGAACCCGAGACCGTCTGCGAGCGGAGCAAGCGCCACGGCGGCGCCGAGCGCGGAAGTTGCGATGATGTTGTGACCGCAGGCATGGCCAACCGTTGGGAGAGCGTCCATCTCTGCGCAGATGATGACCTCCGGCCCGGCAGAGCCGGCCCGGGCGGCAAACGCCGTGTCGAGTCCGAAGGCCGGGTACTCGACGATGAACCCGTGGCCGGCCAGGAACTCCGCCAGCCGCGCCGAGGTTTCGTACTCCTCGAATCCGATCTCAGGGTTCTCATACATCCATCGGCTGAGCCCGGCTAGATCGGTCTCAACTTCGGTAAAGGCTTGCTCGGCAAGCTGTTTCGGGTCCACGGTCTCCCCGTTTCTCTGGTGTTCGTGCCATTGGCTCACGGTACCACCGAGCCGCCCGGTGGCCGCCCGCGTTCAGACCGGACAATCCCCGACCGACTGGGCCACTCGGGTACGCTCCGTCCGTGTTCGCATCTCGACCCTTCATCGCCCTCGTGGCAGTGCTGTTATTGGCCGGCTGTTCGAGCGCGACAGATCCGACGACAACCTCGCCGACGACGATCATCATCACGATCCCGACTACGACCACCCCGCCCACAACCGCGTCGACCGCGGCACCACCGGAGACCTGCGACCCGCCCAACTTCCTGCCAACGATCCTTCCCGATCGGGTGGTCGACGGCCAACCCGACCTCTCCGCCGTACCCCTCGACGAATTCACGTTGCAACCGGGCACGATCGTCACCGGTTGGACGGACGCGGTTGGGAAACCGGTGGTCGCTTTCGTCCGGGGTGGTCTGCCTCCTACGTATTGGATCGGAACGACCGAGAGGATCGACGTGCGGGGCACCGAAGCAGCGTTGGGAGAGCTCGGGGACGGCGTCTGGGGGGTGGCCTGGGTCGAAGGAGACGATCGATGCGACGAGTACTACCTGGTGTTCTATCCACCCACCGGACCGGAAGAGGCAAGATTGGTGGCGGAGAGCCTCACAGGAAGTGGCTAGAAGAGTACTCAGCACTCGGTACCTTGTACTCAGACAGTAGGGCACTTCTGATCCGGGTCGGGCTGCGATAGTCAGAAGGAATGCACGACTACCGCCGACTGGACGTGTGGCGACGAAGCCGACGCCTGGTGTTGGAGATCTACAACATCACCGCTGCCTTCCCGGTGGACGAAAGATTCGGCCTCACCAGGCAGCTCCGGCGAGCCGCCGTATCCATCCCATCGAACATCGCCGAAGGAGTGGGAAGAGCAAGCCCGCGCGACTTTGGGCGTTTCGTCAGATTGGCCATCGGTTCGGCTTGCGAAGTTGAGACGCAGCTCGATGTGAGCCTCGACCTCGCCTTACTTGCTTCCGGCCAGCACCGACAGCTCCTGCAGGAACTAGCGGATATCAGGGCAATGTTGCATGGTCTCGAACGCAGTCTCTCAAGCGGAGAAGGAAAGAACTGAAGGCAGAAACCTGCCACCACGTACTGAGTACTGACACTGAGTACTGCAGATTCTCTGAGCGAAGCTCAGAGAATCTGGCTGAGGAACAGCTTGGTCCGGTCTTCGCTGGGATTCTCGAAGAAGTGTTGCGGCGTGCCGACTTCGACGACCTCACCGTCGGCCATGAACAGCACCCGGTTGGCAACCGCCCGGGCGAACCCCATCTCGTGGGTGACCACGATCATGGTCATCCCCGATTCGGCCAGCTCCTGCATGACGTCGAGCACCTCTTTGATCATTTCCGGGTCGAGCGCCGAGGTGGGCTCATCGAACAGCAACGCTTTGGGCTGCATGGCCAGCGACCGGGCGATCGCCACTCGCTGCTGCTGGCCGCCGGACAGCTGGCCGGGGTACTTGCGGGCCTGCTCGGGGATCTTGACCCGTTCGAGCATCTCCATGGCGATCTCTTCGGCTTCGTCTTTTGGCTTGTTCCTGACCTGCCGAGGAGCGAGCGTGATGTTGTCCAGCACCGTCAGATGCGGGAAGAGGTTGAACTGCTGAAACACCATGCCCGTCTCGCGGCGGATCTCCTGGATGTTGCGGATGTCGTCGGACAGCTCGATACCGTCCACGATGATGCGGCCCGCGTCGTGCTTTTCGAGCCGGTTGATACACCGGATCAGCGTCGATTTGCCCGATCCGGACGGGCCAATGACAACCACGACCTCTTGCTTGCCGACATTCAGGTTGATCCCTTTGAGGGCCTGGAAGTCGCCGAAGTACTTGTCGACCCCGATGACCTTGATCATCACCTCGCCGGCTATCTGGGTCGCGTCCGAATACACGTTGTTCTGCGTCATCGCTCTCCTACTCCCAGTTTCTTTTCAAGCCGCCGGCTCTCCCGCGACATCGTGAATGAACCAACCCAATAGATCAGCGCGACAAATGCCAACGTCTCTTCTACCAGGCCCTTCCCGAGGAACTCCGCCTGTGAGTTAGCAATCGAGGACACCTGCAGAAGTTCGACGACGCCAACGATGACCAGCAGCGACGTGTCCTTGAAAAGGCTGATGAACTGACCAACCATCGCCGGAATCACCGCACGAAGTGCCTGGGGCAGGATGATGAGACGCATGACCTTCCAGGGAGCCAGGCCAAGAGCCTGGCCGGCTTCGGTCTGGCCCTTGGGAACCGCCTGCAATCCACCCCGGACATTCTCAGCAATATAGGCGGCGGCGAACAGCATGATGGCCACAATCAACCGGGCCACCTGGCCAAGCTGTGTGCCGGGTGGAAGCAGGAACAGAAGTGCAAACGCACCCAGGAGCAGAAGCGTAATGAGCGGTACTCCGCGAATGAACTCGATATAGGTAACCGACAGGTACCGCACCAAGGGAAGACTCGACCGGCGGCCCAAAGCGAACAAGAGGCCCAGCGGAAAGGCCAGCACAATGCCGGCGACCGTGATGAAAATCGTGAGGTGCAAACCTCCCCAATTGTCCAGCTTTACTCCGCTGAACCAGGACAACGCCGCGTAGGCACCCAGGAGCATGATCGCCATGATCAACCAGGCGTACCTCCGCACGTTCGTCGGAAGATGGAGACCCGCGTAGCGAGCGGCGACGCCCACGGCCACCATCCCAACCACCAGGATGCTCGGCGTCCAAGTGCGGCTGAACTGCAGCAGGATCACTACGACGAGCAAGATCGGCCAGAACCGCTGGACCCATTCGCGTGGCTTCGAATGCACGTACGGGAACCCGGCCTCTTCGGCAGCAACGGCCGCCGAAGCGGTGGATGCGCCAATCATGACCCCGATCGCTCCGGCAATCAGATAGTTACTGGCCCATATCCTGGCCAGTTCATCACGCGGAAAGCGACCAACCATGAACAACGTCAGATTGACTCGGACGATCTCCCACTCGGCGCGGAAAAAGACCCAGCGAAGCAGGACAAAGCCACCCCACAGGAAGAGCACGCCGAAGACCACAGTGAGTAGCGCGTTGTACCAGTTGCCGAACAGGTTGTCCTTCGCCCACCGAACGGCGCGAGACTCTCGACGAACGCTAGCGGTTTCCGTATACGCGGCCATCAGTTGGTCACCAGTTGCAGCCGCCGGTTGAGGAAGTTGATCAGGAACGAGATCGTCAACGAGAACAGCAGGTAGGAGCCCATCAGAATCAGAATCAACTGCGGAGCCGGTTTGGCGTTGCCGATCGCCTGGAACACCACCAGGGTCACTTCGGCATAGCCGATCGCAATCGACAGAGACGTGTTCTTGGTGAAGTTGAGGAACTGATTGATCATCGGTGGGATGGCGATCCGGAGGGCCTGGGGCAGCACCACGAAACGGAGGCGCTGGAAGCTGCTCAGCGCCAGGGCATTGGCGGCCTCGGTCTGGCCTTTGGCAACCGCCTGGATACTTCCCCGGACGATCTCGGCCACATGGCTGGCCGTGTAGATCACCAGGGCCAACAAGACGGCGATATAGGGTCCGACCGTCTGGTAGCCGCCCTCGATAAATCGGCCATCAACCACCACGGGTCGGGAGAGAGAATACGGTTTGCCGAGCACAAAGAAGCCAACAATCGCGAACGCTAAGAAGACCAAGGTTCCCCACAGGAACCGGTGGTGAGGAGTACCCGTGGCATCAAATTTCCGGGTTCGCCAGATCCACGCTGCGATCGAGGCGAGGATCCCGACGCCGAGAACCGCCAGGTAGATCCCCGAGTTATCTCCGGCGTTCGTCCAGGGAATCGCCAGGAATCGGTTCGAGATGACGAAGAGATCCCCCGGCGTAAAGGCGTCCTGCATCCTGGGCAGGGAGAGAATGACGGCCGCGTTGGTGAAAATGATCACCAGCAGAGGAGGTATGTTGCGCAGCGTCTCGACATAGACGGTCGCGGCCTTGCGAACCAGCCAGTTGCTCGAAAGCCGGCCGATCCCGATCAGGGTTCCGAGGATGGTCAGCAGGGGAATCCCAACCACCGCCAGGGCCGCCGTATTCTTGATTCCCAGAAGGATGATGTCCGAGATCGGCTGGGAAGGTCGAAAATCCGATCCGGTTACGTTGACCCCGGCAGGTTGCTTGAGGAATTCGAAGTCCGTTGGGATGTTGGCAGCAGTGAGGTTGGTGTTGAGGTTCCGCCCGAGGAAGAGAAGGAACAACACCGCTCCCACCCCGGCAGCAACCTGGGCAATAACCCGCAGCACCTTGACATCGCGCCAGAAAGGCGGCCGCGCAGTTCGATCGCTCGTATCTGTAGCTACCGCCACATCACCTCACTCAAGAGAGGGGGGACCGGCATCCGCCGGTCCCCCACACGTATCACGTTCTACCGGTAGGGAGGCGCGTACAGCAGTCCGCCCTTGGTCCACAGGTCGTTGACACCGCGCACGAGTCCGAGCGGGGTATCGGGTCCGACGTTCCGGTTGTAGATCTCCTCGTAGTTGCCTACCTGACTGATCACCTTGACCGCGAAGTCGGTCGGCAGACCGAGACCCGGATCGGTGACGGTCGGTGGATCGCCGGACGGCTGGCCGAGGAACTTCAGGATGTTGGGATCGTCACCCGAATAGCTCTCGACGTTGCCCGAGTTCAAGCCAAACTCTTCGGCCTGAATGGTGGCGAAGATGGTCCAGTTGACAGCCTGGGCCCATTGCGAGTCACCGTCGAGCACCATTGGACCGAGAGGCTCTTTTGAGAACGTCTCGGGCAGGATTGTCCAGGCCTCGGGGCCGCCATCGGCATCGGGGTTCTGGGCACGGAACGCTGCGAGCTGTGACTTGTCGGACGTCCAACCGTCACACTGATCCGCCACGAACGCCGGGCGCAGCTCGTCGTTCGAGTCGAAGGTCAGCGGCGTGAACGCCAATCCACCGGCCAGGAAACGGTCGGAGAGGTTCAGCTCGGTCGTCGTTCCCGACTGCACACAGACAGTTGTATTCGCCATGTCCTCGATGGACGTGATCCCGCTATCGGACTTCACCATCATGCCCTGGCCGTCGTAGAACGTGGTGGTCAGGAAGGTTCCGCCTTCTGCCCCGTCCCGGCTCGCCGTCCAGGTCGTGTTACGAATCAGCACGTCGATCTCGCCGGACTGCAGAGCGGTGAACCGCTGTTGAGCAGTGAGGGCCTTGTATTCGACCTTGGTCGAGTCACCGAGCACCGCTGCCGCAACGGCCTTGCAATAGTCGATGTCAAAGCCGGCGAAATCTCCGTCGGCACCGATGGAACCAAAGCCGAACACTTCGCTGTTCACACCACAGTTGAGTACGTCCCGGGCTACAACCTCGGCGTATACGCCTTCGGTGGCAGTTTGACCGCCGCCGTCTGCGACCGTCGTCGTTGTTGTTTCTTCCTCGGCGCCGTCACCGCCGCAGGCGGTGGCCACCATGGCCAGCACTACGACGAGCAGCAATAGTCGTTTGATCATCCCTCTCCTCCCAAAACATGGTCGGGTACCGGGAGACTCCCGGGTGATGGGACCATAGACGCGGACGGCCCTCATTTTCAACTGAAAATGTGCGGCGCCGGGTCCACGTTGCCAGTCTCGAGATACCAGTCAATAGTCACCGGGTTGCGTTTTACCGACTGTTCGTTGGGAAACCCTAGGTCCGACGAACCCAAGCGGGCCGTTAGGCGCTGCTGACGATTGCAGCGATGCGTTGCGTAATCGACTCTGGATCCAGTTCGACGTCCGCGGCGATATCCGTGGCCGATCCAGAGGGCAAGAAACGGTCGGGCAGGCCGAGCAGGGAGACCTTGCCCGCCAGTCCGTGCCGGGACAGCTTTTCGAGAACCGCGGCTCCAAAGCCACCCACGGTCACGTTGTCCTCCAAAGTGATGACATTCGGATACGCGGCCGCCCACTCCACCAACCGCTCATCGAGAGGTTTCACCCACCGGGCATTGACGACCCCACAGGAGATCCCTTGTTGGGCGAGCATCCCGGCCGCCTTCACGGCCGGCTCTACCATGCTGCCGACTGCCAGCAGCAACACGTCCTCGCCCTGCTGGACCATTTCTGCCACACCCACCTCGAGAGGCACTGCGGGTAGCCCGGGCAATGAGCCGGCAGCGCCTTTCGGAAACCTGATCGCCATGGGGCCGACGGTATCCCAGGCGGTCGCCAGCATGCCGCACAACTCATCGGCGTCGGCCGGAGCACCGATGGTCATGTTGGGGATCATCCGCAGGTACGAGAGATCGAACGCGCCGTGGTGGGACGCGCCATCTGGCCCCGTGATCCCCGCCCGATCGATCATGAAAACCACCGGCAGATTGTGCATGGCAACATCGGTGACGATCTGGTCGAACGCCCGCTGCAGGAAACTCGAATAGATGGCCACGACGGGCCGCATCCCGGTCATCGCCAACCCGGCCGCCAGAGTCACGGCGTGTTGTTCGGCAATGCCGGTGTCGATAACCCGGTCGGGAAACTCCCGGGCCATCGCCGAAAGGCCGGTTGGCGAAACCATCGCCGCGCTGATCGCGATCAGATCGTCCCGCTCCCGAGCCGCGTGTAATACGGCCTCGCCGGCAACACTGGTGAGCTTCAGTTCCGACTTGGCCGGGCGGCCGGATTCAACGTCGAATGCGCCGACGCCGTGCAGTTTGTCCTCTTCGTTGTTCAGGGCGGGTCCATACCCGCGTCCCTTCTCCGTGATGAGGTGCACCACCGAGGGCTCATCGAACGACCTGGCGTGAACGAGGTTTTCCTCAATGGCGTGGATGTCGTGACCGTCGATAATGCCCGAGTACTTCAGACCCAACGCATCGAACACCGTTCCCGGCTCAATCAGCTGCTTCACGGATTCCTTGAGGCGATGAGCGAGTTCGTCTGCGCCCTCGCCGATGGCGGGGATACTGCGCAACAGCTTGCCGATCGTCTTCTTGGTCCACTCGTAACGCGGATCGAACCGAAGGTGGGCGAGCGCCGCGATACCACCGACGGTCGGGGCATACGAGCGACCGTTGTCGTTCACCACAATGATCAGCCTGGGCGGCTGCAGTACCGCAATATGGTTGAGGGCTTCATAGGCCATACCACCGGTCAAGGCGCCGTCACCGATGACCGCCACCGTGTAGCTGTCATCCCCGGCTCGTTGCTTGGCGAGCGCCATACCAAGGGCGTAGCTCAGCGAGGTAGACGCATGGCTGTTCTCGACGAAGTCATGCTCGCTTTCGCTCCGACTCGGGTATCCGGTCATCCCCCGGTACTGGCGAAGCGTCCCAAATTCATCCTGGCGACCGGTCAGGAGCTTGTGCACATATGCCTGATGGCCAACATCCCAGATGATGCGGTCGGTCGGACTGTCGAAAACCCGATGCAGCGCAAGTGTCAACTCGACGACACCGAGGTTGGGCGAGAGATGGCCCCCGGTCCGTGAGATCGCGTCCACCATGAACGATCGGATCTCTCCGGCGAGCTGCGTCAACTGGTCGGGGCCCAGGTCCCGCAAATCTGCGGGGCCGGTCACACGAGCGAGCAGGTTCTCGGTTGTGGTCACAGGTCAACCTCAGGTCAAGCGATGGCCCGCCGACCGGACAACCGCGCCAATGAACCATCAGATTAGTGAATGGTGTGAGTAGACCAACCCGGACGCCCATTGGGAAGCACCTATTGATCCGCCTAACATCCTCCGAGGGACGA
>CAVRAP010000017.1:0-103489 GCA_963718995.1 uncultured Actinomycetota bacterium | reverse complement strand
ACCCTCCGTCACTTGACGTTTTCTCGACTCTCAAGGAACGATTTGGCATCCAGTCCCCAAACCTCCCCCGTCGGTCTGCGGGCGGTGAGATCAAGCCTGGAGTCCAGTTCTCTGAAGAGGCGTTCGGTGCGTTGGAGAACACCTGCCCTCGAGGATGCGCGGCATGCCTTCTTAAAGAACTCAATCTGTAGGAGGCGACTGTTCGATCGGGACGGTAAAGCACAGTGCAGCGCTCATGGTGCGCCGGAACCGGCTAGGAAAACGAAGCCCCGCTCGCGACCGCTTTCGTTCTAGTGACGATGGTTTCAAGTCAAAGTATCTGCGCCTTATCCGGCCTGCGCTTCTGGAGCACTCCAGTCCGGTTCACCAGCGCATATTCACGCTGGGGCCCCACCGACCCACTCTGTGGCGTCCGTGATCGAGCAATTCCGGACACATCCATAACTCACCTCGAGGTAGCAGATCGATGCCGTGGCACCGCTTGTAACCCAAACCGCGCGGTAGTTCGACCAACACTCCGGCCTGCTCGATAGCTCAAGCGGTCTGGTTCGGGCCCGCAGGAGACGCTCCGATTCTCTCAGCGACTGCTCTCGTTGGTCCAGACGGCGTTCCCGGATGTCGAGAGCCTCAGACCTGGCAACCAACCGGCGCTCCAGCTCCGCGGCGAATATCGCTCCCCGTGAGGCTCGTCCTTGCTGACGAGCGCGCCGAGTTCCTGGTCGATAGACCGGCAATACCTCCCCCATCGTCAATCGCGACGCCTCGCAGTAGCGTCTCCACGTGGACCACATCGCATTCCCGAGACCGGAACTTTCACCGTTTGGGTCACAACATGTGCCCCAGCTCGGCGAAGACCTTTCGATCGATCTTGGTCAGCGTGCTGCCACGATTCAAGGCCATCACCTCACCTCCCCGGTAAACCAGTTAACCGACCGCAACTTGTTGCACGTGCGTGTGGCGTTGACAGGGTCCTGTCGCGAGATCGCTTGTTGCCGGCAATGTCTGTCGGTGCGACGTTGCTGCATGACCGGTCGTGGGTGTTGCATCCGATGTTCCTTTCGTTGGGATTCGTTTCTTGCGGGTTTCTCTCGTGCTGCATCTTGGTGGTGTTCTTTGAGCGGCCTCTGTTCTTCGGACAGAGAGATCCGAGTCCAGCTCAGAGCATCGAGGGGGAAGCCTATGCCCGAGCGTTTGAGCATGGAGCGACCGCGGAGGCGCCGCACACCACCCGGCTGGATCGACGGCGATCCGAGGCACGCAAGCCGCCCTACCGGCCCTCCTGGCGGTATCGAGGGGCCTTCCAGGGGAATCCCGCACACCGCCTGGACAACTCGACAGCGCCCGACTGGATCGTCGGGCGGCAGTGTTGGATCGGGTGGCTAGGGACATGCCGAAATGATCGCCGGTAACCCTGTCATTTGGATGTCAGAAACCCTCCAACTTGGCGATCAGAAACGGCCCCCTACCCTCCCACCCTTTCCGCTGAGTGTTATTTGAGTGTTATTTCAGTGTCAGTAACCCTGTCAGACACCCTCCAACTACCCCGAATCCCGGTCCGGTCTGGAAGGCGGTCACTTCCCATCCCCCGGCCGCACCCGTGGAAAGGCTGTGAGCCCCCGGGGCTCGCCCGCCGCCTTGACAGGGTTTTCGGCATTCTGCTGACAGGGTCATATCGCAGTTTGCGGGCATGGAGCAACGTGCCGGACCGGGTGCCGATCGGCTGAAGAGTGAACCGGCCAGAGATCGTCATCGACACAACCGGACCCCCTGTTCTCAACCCAGCCGCTGCTGCGAGTTCTGCTGAGGATCCTCCTGCGAGCGGCTGAGCGGCACGGCCTGACGAATGCCACACACCCGGACGACCGTCCGGTACGCTCGGATTCGTGATGAGGTTCGCGTTCTACGGCAGGGTCTCCACCGAAGACCAACAAGACCCAGAATCGTCCCGCAATTGGCAGCTCGCCCGAGCCCGCCAGCTGATCGAACCGGCCGGCGGTGAGATCGTCGCCGAGTTCTTCGACATCGGGCAGTCCCGTTCCTTGCCATGGAAGCGGCGGCCCGAAGCCTCACGCCTTCTCGACACGTTCTCTGACCCGACCCGTGGATTCGACGGCGTGGTGATCGGCGAACCGCAACGAGCGTTCTACGGCAACCAGTTCGGTCTGACCTTCCCGGTCTTCGTCCACTACGGGGTCGGATTGTGGGTGCCCGAGGTCGGTGGAGCGGTCGATCCCGGCTCAGATGCTCACGACCTGGTGATGAGTCTCTACGGCGGGATGAGCAAAGGCGAACGCAACCGCATCAAAACCCGAGTCCGCTCGGCCATGGCCGCCCAAGCTGCCATCGAAGGCCGCTTCCTGGGTGGTCGGCCACCCTACGGATACGTGTTAGCCGACGCCGGCCCGCACCCCAACCCTGCCAAAGCGGCGGCCGGTCAACAGCTCCGGCGGCTCGAACCCGACCCCACAGCGGCTGCCGTGGTGCAGAGAATCTTCGCCGAGTTCCTCACCGGGCGGGGCCTGTACGCCATCGCCGAGGGACTCACCGCAGATGGGATCCTCTCCCCCTCCGCACATGACCCGGCTCGCAATCGTCACCGCTCGAGCAGCGGAGGCGCCTGGTCCAAATCGGCAGTTCGGGCCATCCTCCGGAATCCCCGCTACACCGGATATCAGGTCTGGAACCGCCAAGCCCGCCACGAGATCCTCATTGACGTCGATGACGTCGCCCTCGGCCACGACACCAAGATGCGCTGGAACGAACCCAGCCAATGGGTCTGGTCGGAGGATCCAACCCACACCGCCATCATCTCCGTCGAGACATTCGATTCTGTCCAGGACGAATTCGCGGGATCGCAACGCGCCGCGGTCCGTCGAAATCGCACCAAACACACCTACGTGCTGTCCGGGTTGGTCAGCTGCGCTGTTTGTGACCGCAGAATGCAGGGATCCTGGAACAACGACAGGCCCTACTACCGATGCAAGTTCCCCACCGAGTACGCCGTGAGCGAAGAGCAACACGCCAAGACCGTCTACGTGCGTGAGGACGCCATCGTGCCGAGCCTCGACACCTGGATCGGTGGCCTCTTCGACGACGACCACCTCGACGCCACCGCCCAGGCTTGGCCGCCGCCAGCCGGACGGCACCCGACGACCACGAAAGCCGCGACCTCGAGCTGCGCCGCCGGCTCAAAGAATGCGACGCCAAGCTCGCCAAGTACCGGGCACTCCTCGAACACGACAGCGACATCACCATCGCCGCCACCTGGATTGCCGAGATCGAGCAAGAACGCAGAGGTCTCGAACGGGAACTCGGTCGCAAACCCACCCCACGCAAACTCACCGAGAATGAAGTCAAAGCACTCGTCGCCCAACTACGTGACATCGTGACCGTGCTGGCCGATGCCGACCCCCTCGACAAGCGGGCCGTCTACGAAGAACTCGGCGTCAAACTCACCCACCACCCCGACGGGCGGGTGCACGTGGCGGCTGGGGCACCCCATGTACTTGGGGTTCGTGTCGGAGGGGGGACTTGAACCCCCACGCCCTATTAGGGCACTAGGCCCTCAACCTAGCGCGTCTGCCAATTCCGCCACTCCGACGTAGCGACGGGGAGTATACCCACCAACGATCCGCTGCCGATTTCGGGTTACTCGCCGGTTCGGTACCAGGTCGCGGCGTTCCAGGTGTCCCCGCCGGCGAGGATCGAATGGCGGTAACCGGACACCGCATCGGTGTGCACAACGCCCGCGTTCAGTTCCGCGTAGAGGGGCAGCGTGACCACCAGATCCGCCATCAGAGTTTCGATTTCGGTCAGCATGGCTTTGACTTGCTCGAGATCGAGCTCGCCGCCCACCTCCTCGAGCAGGGTGGTCAACCTCGCCAGGTCATCGGACGGCGCTTCGGCCGAGGCCGGCCAGCGACTGAAGTTCGACCCACCTGCCTCCGGCGTGAGCAGGAACCAGCGCCGGATGTCGGCGACCGCCCCCGACGGGCCGGAGGTCGGAATCCAAGACCACTCGGCCAGGTCGAATCGTCCCGGGCCGATCGTCTCCAGGAAGTACACCCCGGTCTCCTCCGGAGATTCGATTTCGAGCGCAATGGCCGCATCGGCGAACATCGAACCCAATTCCGCCGCCGCAGTCGTGCGTTCCGGGGTGTTGTTGATGGTCAGCACCGCCGTCGGAATCGATACGTCGACGCCCTCTCGCAACGCCTCGAGCGCTGTCGCCGCCACGTCCGGGTCGCCCTGATAGACCGACCACCCACTCGAAGCTGCGGCCGGCCAGACGACCCGCAACGGTGAGTCGAGGGCCGGGACGAGGCCGCCGGACACCGCCGAGGCAATCTGTTGGCGATCGATGGCATGGGCGACGGCCCGTCGAAAGTCGAGGTACTCATTCAAGGACTCTGGATTGCGGTCGAACCGGCCGGGCCCGAACTGGAAACTCAGATGCTCCCAAGCCGGCCCCCACCCGATCTGGACATCGACGCCTTCCAGCGCCTCAACTTCCGAGATGACGACTGGATCGGGTGGTAGCGAAATGATGTCGAAGGCTCCGGTCTGGAGTCCGGCCACCGTTCCTCCGGCGCCCGACGCCAACTCAAAGACCAGGTGGTCGAGATAGGGCAAGTCCTGGCCGGTTTCAGGATCGACCCCCCAGTATCGATCGTTGCGGTTCATCGTGATCCATTCACCGGGAAGCCACTCACCGAACCTGAACGGGCCGGCGCTCATCCAGAAACGCTCGTTCCAATCGTCGACGAAATCGCTTTCACCTACCTGGGCAGCCGGGACCACAATCGAAAAGACATCAAGGTACGCGAGTGAGGGCCTAAAAAGATCAAACGTGACGGTCGTATCGTCGAATTGCAGCGAATCCGGAACGATCGCCGCATAGGGAGACCGCAGATCGGCCCGAATCGGCAGTGCTGTATCGATGGCCAGGCTGTACGTGAGCTCGAAATCGGCTCCCGTGACGGGCGAGCCGTCTTCCCATTTCGCTGTCCGGGTCGATCTGATAGGTAACCGTGACCGTTCCATCTTCGTTCTCCACCAGACCGCCGTTCTCGAGGGTCGGGATCTCACTCAAGAGGATCGGGATCGGATCAAGGGTCACTCCATCCAACGCCATCGCACCGGCCCAGGTGGTCCGACCGATCAGCTGTAATACCTCAGCGGCACCACCCTCGAGAAACGGATTGAGGGTGATGGGCTCCGAGGCGACGCCGATGGTGACATCGCCCCCGTAGGGATGCTCCACCGGAACCGGCACCGTGGTTGTCGACGACAACGTTGACGGAGGACTGGTCGTTGATACCAATGCGGTCGTGACGGTTGAGGTTGGACCGGTCCGATCGGCACTCAAGGCCCAAGCTCCCGCCGCGAGCGCTACGAGCGCAGCGACAGCCAGCGAGATACGGCCAAAGCGCCGGGAAGATGATTTCTCTGGTCGAACGTGGGCACCCATCAGGTGCGACGCGTCAACGCCCGAGGAGCCAGGAAAGCAACATGGTCGTCACTGCAAACGTGACGGCCGTGATGACGGTGAGACGGTCCAGGTTCCGTTCCACGACCGTCGAGCCACCCATGGCGCTGGCCGGGCCCATGCCCCCGCCAAACAGATCCGACATCCCGCCGCCCCGTCCTGCATGGAGCAGGATCATCACGATAAGAGCGATCGACACGATGACGTGTACAACGACGATGATGGTGGTGAGTATGTCCATCGTTTCTCCAGGTCGCCGCCACGCGCGAGCGAGTGGCGGGTTGAATGAGTCGAGCCAGTATGACCGGGCCATCCGCCACTGGTCAAACTCCTCCGGTCAGCCGGCTTGTTTGGCTACCGCCTCGGCAGCCTTCGCGGCAGCCTCAGGATCGCCTAGATAGTAACTGTCTACGCGGGCAAAACCATCATCAAGCTCATATACCAACGGAATCCCGGTTGGGATATTCAGCCCGGGAATCTCCTCGTCGGATATGCCGTCGAGATGCTTGACCAACGCCCGCAGGCTGTTGCCGTGCGCTGCGACCAACAAACGCTTGCCCGCCCGAATGTCCGGAACCATCCAATCGTGCCAGTACGGCAACATCCGGGCGACGACATCCTTGAGACACTCCGTAGCAGGAAGCACGTCGGGGGCCAGACCGGCGTAGCGGCGGTCGTGACGGGGATGACGCTCGTCGTCCAACTCGAGTGCGGGGGGCGGCGTGTCGTAACTGCGCCGCCACTCAAAAACCTGGTCCTTGCCGTACTTCTCGGCCGTCTCCTTCTTGTTCAATCCCTGTAATGCACCGTAGTGGCGCTCGTTGAGCCGCCAGTGCCGGGTCACCGGCAACCAGGAAAGCGCCATCTCGTCCAGAGCCAGGTTGGCCGTGTCGATCGCACGGACCTGCAACGAGGTATGCACGACGTCAAAGGTGTAGCCCTCATCCTGAAGCAGATGACCGGCCGCTTTGGCCTCTTCAACACCTTGAGGAGAAAGCGGAACGTCTGTCCAACCGGTAAAAAGATTCGCTTTGTTCCAGACGCTCTGGCCGTGCCGCAACAGCACCAGTGTGTAGGTCATAGGAGGTCCTTCGTTTCTCGTTGGTCGTTCCTCAATCAGATCCAGTAGCGGACCACGGAGGCGAACGTGTCGGGATCGAGCGACGCTCCGCCAACCAAACCTCCGTCGATGTCCTTCTTGGCCATGATCGTCCCGATATTGCCCGGGTTCACCGAACCGCCGTAGAGAATGCGAGTGTCGTCTGCGACCCCGCCCCATTGCCGGCTCAGTTCGTTGCGAATGAACTCGATCATCTCCTGTGCATCGGCCGGATCCGCCGTCCGTCCGGTGCCGATGGCCCAGATCGGCTCGTACGCGACCACGGCGGCTCCGATCTGCTCTGCAGACAACCCGGCCAGGCTCAGCGCAACCTGTGACCCGACCCGTTCGAAGGCGCTCCCCGCTTCCCGTTCCTCGAGCGTCTCTCCCACGCACACGATCGGTGTCATCGCATGAGCGAAGACGGCTTTCGCTTTGCGGTTCACCACATCGTCCGTTTCGCCCAAGATCTGGCGTCGTTCCGAGTGGCCGACGATCACGAAATCAACCGATAACTTGGCGAGCATGCTCGGAGCGATCTCCCCGGTGTACGCACCCTTTTCCTCGAAGTACGTGTTCTGGGCGGCCAGCATGATGCGCATGTGATCGGCTTCGATAACCGTCTGGACGGACCGAAGCGAGGTGAACGGTGGTGCCACCCCCACGTCAACCCGGTCGTAGTCGTCGGGATCAAGCCGATAGTGCAGCTTTTGCACCATCTGGATGGCCTCCAGATGGTTGCTGTTCATCTTCCAGTTGCCAACGATGAGACTTTTACGAGCCATTGGCCCACCTTTCCAACGCCGCCAAGCCTGGCAGCGTCTTTCCTTCCAACATCTCCAGACCGGCCCCGCCGCCGGTCGACAAGTGGGAAACCTCGCCCTCCAGACCGAGCATGCGCAGCGCCGCTACCGAATCGCCCCCGCCGACCACCGTGAAACCAGAATGGTCGGTCAAAGCCCGCGCCACCACCTCGGTGCCGTTGCGGAAATGCTCCCACTCGAACACTCCCATCGGGCCGTTCCAAAAGACGGCCCCGGACCCGCGGATGGCCGCCGCAAAAACCTCAGCGGTCTTGGGACCGATATCGAGCCCCATCCAGCCTTCCGGGATGAGGTTGCGATCGACCACCGCATGCTCTGCCTCGGCCGCGAACTGGTCGGCAACGACGAAGTCGTCGGGAAGCCGGATACGATCTCCGCTCGAGGATCCAAGGACCTCCCTGACTTCGTCGATCCGGTCCTCTTCGAAAAGGGATGAGCCGATCTCGTAGCCCTCGGAGCGCAACAACGTGAAGCACATGCCGCCGCCGATCAGCATCATGTCGACCTTCGGCAACAAGGACTTGATAACGCCCAATTTGTCGGACACCTTGGCTCCACCCAGCACCACCGTAAACGGGTGGGGCGGGTCGACCAGCAGAGCGCCGAGCGCCTCCACCTCCTGGACGAGCAATGGACCGGCCACCGAGGTCAGATAGTCGGCGACACCAACCGTCGAAGCGTGAGCCCGGTGGGCCGAACCGAACGCATCGAGCACGAACACATCGGCCAGCGAAGCCAAGGCCTTGGCCAGAGCCTCGTCGTTCTTCTTCTCCCCTGGTTCGAACCTGGTGTTCTCGAGTAGCAGCACATCTCCGGGACCGGCAGCCGCTACCGCAGCTTCCACATCGTCACCGACAACTGCATCGAGCTTATGGACGGGGAAACCACCGATCTCTGCGAGGCGGACGGCTACCGGATCCATCCGGAACTCCGGCTCGCGATCCTTGGGGCGCCCCAGGTGGCTGCACACCACCACGGTGGCGCCTGCCTCGCGGAGACGCGAGATAGTGGGGAGACTCGCCCGAATTCGGAAATCGTCCGCAACCGCGCCGTTCAAGATCGGCACATTGAGATCGGATCGAACCAAAACCCGCCGACCAGCGACCTCAATGTCATCAAGTGTCAAATACCTGCCCATCGCCCCGCTCACCGTCCTGTTCAATTCTTCAGCTGGGCCAGAGCTTGGCCCAGGCGGATTGGATCGTGTTGCGGCCAGTCCGCAGACTGGTCGACAAGGTCGGCCTCCACAACATCCCAGCCCATGGTCGCCAGTTCAGCCTTGTCAACCCTGATCTGTTCAATCGGTCCTTCCATGGGAATTTCCCCCCGGTGCGCCACGATGGTACCGGTGACATCGACGCCGCCAACCCGGCGGAGGGCAGCCGAGGTGGTCGGCGCACGTCATGCCAAGGGTTTCACCGTCCTGGGTCACGAGATTGGCGATGAAGACGACGTGGCCGGGTGCCGTTTGCATCGCGTCGGCCATGCCCGGCACCGCCAATGCCGCAATAACCGACGTGAAGAGGCTGCCGGGCCCGATCAGGATTTGATCGGCCGAGAGCACCGCTTCCAGGGCATGCGGGTTGGCAGGCTCATCGGGCGGCACCAGCCGCAACTCGGACAAACTGCCTCTCGATCGTCGTTATCGCAGCCTGTCCGTCCACCAGCATCCCGTCGACCACCGCTTGCAGGTGCAGCGATTTGCGAGCCACCGGCACCACATTGCCGACCGTCCCCAACATGTCCGCGGCAACGCGTACCGCCGCCTCAAAATCGTCGCCCATCAGCTCCGTGAGGGCAGCCAGCATCAGATTTCCAAGCGAATGGCCGGATACGTCGGTCGAATCGAACCGATAACCAAAGAGCTCCCGGAAAACAGTTGGTTCAGGGCTCAACGCCAGAAGACACTTGCGGATGTCGCCCGGCGGGGGTATTTCCAGAGTCGAGGTCAACCTTCCCGACGAACCTCCATCGTCGCCGACCGTGACGACCGCGGTGACGTGCGAGGCATACGAAAGGGCCGCTTCAAGGGCTTGGGCCAGTCCATGCCCACCGCCGATGGCGACGACTCGCGGCCCGTCGGTGGTGAGCGAAAGCAATTCCGTTTCGAGGGAGGTCTCCGGCGACGTCACTTGCCCGAATCCCGATGCCGGACCGTAGATTCAATTCCCTCGGATTCCAGCCAGCGTCCGAGCTCATTGGCAATCGCCACAGAGCGGTGGCGGCCCCCCGTGCAACCGACCCCGATGCTGACGTACGACTTCCCGACACTGCGGAAGCGGGGCATCAGGAAGGCCAGTATGTCCTCGACCTTGGTTAGGAAGGCCTGCGCGTCCTCGTTGCCCAAGACGTAATCTCGAACCGGCTCGTCGTTGCCCGTCAACGGCCGCAGCTCCTCTTGCCAGTGCGGGTTGGGCAGAAAACGCACATCAAACATCAGGTCGGCATCCCGGGGAGCGCCGTGCTTGAAACCGAAAGACGAAACGGAGACCCGCATCGGTCGCTCGGGTTGACCGCCCTGGAAGTCCTCTTCGATTCGCTCCCGCAATTCATGCACGTTGAGGTCGGTCGTGTCGATGATGTAGTCGGCCTCGGCCCGCAGCTCGGCCAGCAGCTCCCGCTCCGCGTAGAGCGACTCGCCCAACGTTGGTCTGCCCATCGGGTGGGGCCGCCGGTTCTCTTTGTAGCGACGGATCAACATGTCGTCGTCGGCATCGAGGAAGAGCACCGCCGTAGAGACCCCGCCGCGCAACAACCGGTTCATTTCGCTGCTGAGATCCGAAAGGCTGAAGCCACCTCGAGCGTCGATGACCAGCGCCAGGCGACGAGGTACGTCCGCCAGATCGTTGAAGCGGACGATCTCGCCGATCAACGCAGGCGGAAGGTTGTCGACGACCAGGTATCCAAGGTCTTCCAGAACCTTCGCCGCGGTAGACCGCCCGGCACCCGACATGCCGGTCACTACGAGTACTTGCGGTCGGCTAACCACGAGCTTTCTCCATTCCGATCAGTCTTTCTCTCGCATCACATTCCACGCCCTAGTGTCGCACGCCGAAGCGGATCGGTGCAGCACTCAACCCTCCGAACCGTGCAATGCCGTGAAGAGGTTGGCAGCCACCGCCTCGGGCAGGGTCTCGCCGAGCTCAGCCGGGCTGGCCGACCTGATTCGCTTCAAAGATCCGAAGCGCCGCAACAACGCCTTCTTGCGGGTCGGCCCAATTCCGGGCACGTCGTCGAGCGTTGAGTCGATCATGGATCGACTCCGCAGCCGGCGGTGGTACGTGACCGCGAACCGATGAGCTTCATCCCGGACTCTCTGCAGCAAGTGCAGGGCTTCCTCGTCGCGGGGAATGCGAATCGGGTCGGCGCGGCCCGGCATGTAGACCTCTTCCATCCGCTTGGCCAGGCCAACGACCGGGATGTCGAGGTCCAGATCCCCGAGCACCCGCACCGCTCGCGATAGCTGGCCGGCTCCCCCGTCGATCACCACTAGCGACGGCGGATACGAGAACTTGCCGCGTTCTTCGATCGGCAGGTCGCGCTCTTTCAGGTATGCGGCGAAGCGACGTCGCAGAACCTCTTCCATCGACGCGAAGTCGTCCTGACCGTCGACCGACCTGATCCGGAACCGGCGGTAGTCGGACGTCTTGGGCAGCCCGTCTTCAAGTACCACCATGGACCCGACCGTATTGGTTCCCTGAATCGTGGAGATGTCGTAGGCCTCGATCCGCAACGGTGGGACCGGAAGGCCGAGTGCGTCCTGCAGGCTTCGCAGTGCCCGCGCCCGGGCGTTGTGATCCGACTGACGGCGCAACCGATGTCGAGCAAACGCTTCCCTGGCATTCGTCTTGGCGGTCTCCAGCAACCGGCGTTTCGCGCCACGTTGCGGTACCCGCAACGAGACCTGCCCGCCGCGCCGTTCTGCCAGCCACGCAGCCCACAGATCCGTGTCCGGGGGCAGTTCCTGAACGAGGACGGCCTTCGGCGGACGTTCCTCGCCGTACAGCTCGCGCAGGACACTGGCAATCAGCTCTCCGGTGGTGACGTCCTCGACCTTGTCGAGCACCGTTCCCGAGCCGTCCCATCACCCGGCCGCGCCGCACCGTGAGCACCTGGACCGCTGCTTCGAGGTCGTCTTCTTCGAGAGCAATGAGGTCGAAGTCTTCGGGACGGTCGGTGACGACTTCCTGGCGGGCGATGGCTCGCTCGGCATCATGGAGCCGATCACGGAAGCGGGCGGCCTGCTCGTAGGAAAGTTCATCGGCGGCCAGTTCCATATTCGTGCGCAGTTGCTCGACTATCTGGTCGGTATCGCCTCCGAGAAATCGGGCCAGGCCGTCGACGTACTCCTGGTAGTCGGCCGAATCCACCTCGCCGACACAGGGGCCCGAGCACTTCTCGATATGGAACAGCAAACAGGGTCTCCCCTGGGCCTGCTGGCGGCGGAAGAGTCCGTCGGAGCACGTACGGATGGGGAAGGTCTTGAGCAGTTCGTCGAGGGTCTTGCGGATGGCGTAGGTGTGGGCGTACGGGCCGAAGTACTCGGTACCTTTGCGCTTCTTACCGCGCATGACCCGGGCGCGGGGCCACTCGTCGGAGCGGGTGATGGCCAGGTACGGGTAGCTCTTGTCGTCCCGCAGGCGAATGTTGAACCTGGGCCGGTGCTTCTTGATCAACGAGTATTCGAGCATCAACGCCGCCACTTCGCTGTCGGTGACGATCCAATCGACGCTATCGGCCGCATCGACCATGGCCTGGGTGCGAACCTGCAGGTCCTTACCGAAGTAGTTGGCCACCCGTTTGCGAAGTGATTTGGCCTTGCCCACGTAGAGCACCTGGCCGTGCACATCGCGGAACAGATAGGCGCCCGGGGAGTCGGGAATCTCGGCTGAGGTGGGACGTTTCATGCCGGCGAAGTGTACCGAGAGAGCCAGCCTGCTCATCAAACAATCGGTCCATCCACCGGGTAGTGTCGGACAACAAACGCACTGTGGAGGAGAAATGACCGTTCCCGAAATCAACCGCTTTTCGAGCGGGGAGGCCCTCAGCTACGGGTGGAAGAAACTGCAGGAGAACGTCGGGCCGCTCGTTACGGCGGCCCTGGCGATTCTGGCCGTCAACCTCATCTTCTGGCTGCTGGGGCGCGGCGCGCTCGCCGGTCTCATGAGCTTGATCGGATGGTTCGTGTCGGTGCTCATCTCGATCGGGTTGATTCGCATCGCGCTGAAGATCGTGGACGGCAAGCCGGTCGAAACGGCCGACCTGTTCCAGCGCGTGGATCTAGCGCTGCCGTACATCATCGCCTCCTTCATCGTCGGAGTGATGGTTGCGATCGGGTTCGTGTTCCTAATCGTCCCGGGGATCTATCTGGCGATCACCTTCGGGTTCTACGCCTACAACATTGTCGACAAAGAGCACGGGATCATGGAGAGCATCGAACAGAGCGCCGCCATCACGAAGGCCCAGAAGTGGGACCTGTTCGGGTTCGGTGTCGTCTTGTTCTTCTTCAATCTGGCCGGGGCTATTGCTCTCGGGGTTGGCCTGTTGATCACGATGCCGGTATCGCTCCTGGCGATGGCCTACGTGTACCGCAAGCTCAACGGCGAGCCGGTTACGCCCTAGAGCTTCACCCAGCGAAGGCCCAAGCAAACGCGGGATGTGTCCCTGCTGGGCCAGAAGGGGGTCGTGGGTGGTGGTGGCGGATCGTTCGACGGCGCGCTCCAACGCCCAACCCGCTCCGGCCGCTGCGTTGAGCAGCGACGCGAGTGGCCGGTGATAGAAGGTGACCCGGCTCTCCCCGGCGGGTTCTTCGGTGAACCCGTCATCGAAGTAGGTGCCCCACCGCCAGAAAACCTCACCGTCCGTTGGATCAACGACCGGTCCGGACTCAGGGGCTGTGAAGAGGGGGTGGTTGACGACCAGCGCCAGCGGACCTTGAGGTCGTACGGCTCGTGCCACAGCCAGCCAAAAAAGGGCTCGAGGTCGACGAGGTGCTCGACGACCAGACTGGCATAGGCCCCGTCGACGCTGGCCGGGCGAATCCAGTCGAGACCCGGCAGACGGCAGCCGACTACCGGGCCCTCAGCTCGGGCCAACTGCAAGAGCTCCAGATTGACGTCGCATCCGATCACTCGGGCGCCCACAGCGCCGACGGATCGCATGACCCGGCCGTCGCCACACCCCGCGTCCAGGTAGGTGCGTCCGGTAGCGGGATCGAGCAGGTCGAGAACCATCGGCAGAACATCCGTCTCGTAGGCCGGATCATTTTCAAGCTCCTGCCTCCACCATCCGGCCAGGTCATCCCATTCGGTATCTCATGCGATGAGAGGTTCCCAGGCGCGAGCGGATCGTGCCAGTCGTTGCTCAATCGTTGGTCGGGGATGCCGACAATGACACAATGCCCACCATGCAATTCCCGGCCACGACCCGCCGACTCGACTCTGGGCATCTGGTTGCCTGGTTCCTGGTCGGGGTGTTGGTCGCGGTTCTTCTCCAGTGGCTGCAGGTGCGCGCCCTGGGCGGCGATCTGGACCGGCCTGGTGTCTGCAGGTGAGACCTCGACGCTCCGGCCGCTCATTGAGGCGGAACTCGGCCCGGTGACGACGATCAAAGAAGCCGGACACGACGGGCAGTTCTCGTTCCTGATCGCCGTGGATCCGCTCTCGCGGAGACAAACGGCTCCGATCTTTTCGACGACGGCGCCTACCGCTACCGGCGCATCTTGCTCTCGGCGCTGGGCGGTGGTTTCGGGCTGTTGAATGGAAACGCTGCTCTGATCGGCCTGATCGTGTGGTCCGCGGTAGGAATGGGTCTGGCTACCGCGGCGCTAGCCGACCTCGGTGCCGGCCTGGGGAGCCGCCCGTGGGTCGTAGTCGGAGTTCTCGCCAACCCCGGTTTGTGGCTGTCCGTCCAGATCCTGACATCGGACGCTCTCGCCTTCGGGTTGGCGCTGAGCGGGGTGGCGTTGTGGCGACGCGGAGCGCCAGCGTGTGGGCGGTTCTGGCTCTTGCTCTCGCTGCTCTTGCCAAAGACCAGTACCTGATGGTGGCGGCCGGCCTGGCCGGGTTTGAATGGTTCCGGGCTCATCGCCGGGAGGCGGTCATCCTCGTTGCCGGAGCGGCAACCCCGCTGGTGATCTGGTCGATCTGGTTGACAGGCACCATGGGCCAGGGGTTCACGCCGCGCAGCAACCTCTCCGTCCCTTTGGTCGGAATCTTTGAAGCCGCACCGGGTTGGGCGCAGAATGGAGCTGCGAACCTGACCTTTGCGCTCATCACGGCCTTTGGCTTGCTGCTGGCGATAGTTGTCCTGTACTTCGTGCGTTCATCGTTTCTGAATTGGATGACGTTGCCTTGGGTAATTTTGGCACTCATCTCCTCGGAGTGGGTTTGGAAGTTTGGGAACAACTCCCTGCGTGTCTTCGCTCCGCTTATCGCGTTTTCAGCACTTGGTCTAGCCATCTTGGCCGAATCAAGATCGTCGGTGAGGACATCATGACCGTCGCGGGTACCACCGTTCCAGGGCCGCGTTGGCGGCGGCTGACCGGATGGTTCCTGGCTGGTGTCCTGGTGGCTGGTTTCGCGTTATGGAGTCAGTTGCGCACCGTCGACGGCAACCTGACGTTTGTGCTACGAGTTGGCACGAATCCGACGCCCGCCCTTTCATCGAAGAAGAGCTTGGGCACCCGTCTGACCGAGAGGACTCGGGCACGACGGGCAGTACTCCTACCTGATAGCCCGAGATCCCTTCGGACTGGACGGCCTCCCGGAACTGGCCGACGACGGTGCCTACCGGTACCGCCGGGTGCTCTACGGGTGGCTGGCGGGCGGTTTCGGTTTACTACCCCCGAAGGCTGCACTCGTCGGCCTCGTCCTCTGGGCAATGGTTGGCTTCGGGATCGCTACTGCCGCCACCGCCGATGTTGCGACGCTGCTCGGTGCCAGGTCGTGGGCGGTGGTGGGAGTTCTCGGCAATCTCGGGTTGTGGCTATCCGTACAACTGGCCACCGCAGATGCGCTGGCGATAGCACTGGCGACGCTGGCCGTGAGCCTCGCGCTGCGCCGAAGGACAGTCTGGATGGTGGTCGCCCTCGCCGCAGCCGCTCTCACCAAGGACGTCTACCTGCTCTTCTCCTTCGGACTGGCCGGATGGATGTTCTTCGACGGGAGACGCGCTGCTGGCGGTGACGACTGTCCTAGCTTCGGCCGTCCCGCTGGCATTGTGGATCGGCTGGTTGTCCTGGCAGGTGGGCAACGGTCTCTCTGCCAAGGACAACTTCTCCTGGCCACTGATCGGACTGGTTGAGTCGCTGTCCGAATGGGATACGACCGGTCGATCTGGTGCAGGCATTGGTGGCATTGGTCGGCGCTGCTAGCAGCAATCGTTGCCGTGCTTGTGACCCGCCATCGGTCTCATCGGCTGGTTGACGATCCCCTGGATACTGGTGGCGCTCGTCTCGTCTGCGGTGGTGTGGCGAGACGGGAACAATGCTGTCCGGGCTTTCGCCCCCCTCTGGTTGCTGGCCTGGTTGGGAGCCGCCTGGTGGGTTCAATCCCGGCCCGCGACTGGAACTCAGCCAAGCATCTCGCGCAGAAACTTGCCGGTGTAACTCTCCGGGACCTCGGCGACCTGCTCGGGGGTCCCGACGGCGACGATCCGACCGCCCTCCTCGCCACCTTCCGGTCCCAGATCGATGACCCAGTCGGCGGTCTTGATGACGTCGAGGTTGTGCTCGATGACGACGACCGTGTTACCGGAATCGACCAGACGTTGCAGGACCCCCAACAGCTTGCGGATGTCCTCGAAGTGGAGGCCGGTCGTCGGCTCGTCGAGTATGTAGAACGTCCGTCCGGTCGATCGCTTCCCCAATTCGGAAGCCAGTTTGACCCGCTGCGCTTCGCCCCCGGACAGGGTCGGTGCGGGTTGTCCGAGGCGCACATAGCCCAGACCCACGTCGAAGATCGTCTGCAGGACCCGGACGATCTTGGGCTGGTTTTCGAAGAACGCAAGCGCTTCCTCAATCGACATGTTCAGCACATCGGAGATGGTGTGACCCTTCCAGAGGATCTCCAGGGTCTCCCGGTTGTAGCGCTTGCCCTTGCATACCTCACATGGCACGTACACGTCCGGCAGGAAGTGCATCTCGATCTTGATCGTCCCGTCGCCCTTGCATGCCTCGCACCGTCCTCCCTTGACGTTGAACGAGAACCGGCCCGGCTTGTAGCCCCTGGTGCGGGCGTCGGGGGTCGAGGCGAAGAGCGTGCGGACGTGGTCGAACACTTTGGTGTAGGTCGCCGGGTTCGATCGGGGCGTGCGCCCGATCGGCGATTGGTCGATGTTGATGACCTTGTCGATGTGTTCGACGCCGACCACTTTCTTATGGCGGCCGGGCACTTCGCGCGACCGGTACAGGGAGTGGTGGAGTGACTTGGAGAGGATCTCCTGTACCAGCGACGACTTTCCGGACCCCGAAACACCCGTGACGGTGACGAACAACCCGAGCGGGAATCTGACGTCGATCTGCTTGAGGTTGTTCTCCGATGCACCCTGCACGTCGATCGAGGCCCCGTTGGGGCTACGGCGGGTGGCCGGCGTGGGGATCTTGCGCCGGCCGGCCAGGTAATCGCCGGTGAGCGAAGCCGGTTCGGCCAGCACGTCGGAAAGGCTGCCCTCAACGACGATCCGGCCTCCGTGCTCACCTGCTCCCGGGCCAATGTCGACCACGTGGTCGGCCATGCGGATGGTTTCCTCGTCGTGTTCAACGACGATCAGCGTGTTGCCCAAATCCCGCAAGCGAACCAGGGTCTCGATGAGCCGCTGATTGTCTCGTTGATGGAGCCCGATGGACGGCTCGTCGAGGATGTAGAGAACCCCGACCAATCCGGAACCGATCTGGGTCGCGAGGCGGATCCTCTGCGCCTCTCCCCCGGCCAGGCTGGCGGCGCCCCGGGCCAGGCTCAAATAGTCGAGGCCGACATCGAGAAGGAACTGGAGCCGGGCCAGGATCTCCTTGAGAACCCGCTCACCGATCTTCAGGTCCCGATCCGAGAGTTCGAGGCTCGCCAGGACTTCCGCGGCCTTGCCGAGCGGAAGCGCGGACACCTCGTGGATGTTCCGATCATTGATCGTGACGGCGAGCGAGGTCGGGTTGAGACGGGCCCCACCGCACGCCGTCGCAGGGAACCTCCCGCATGTATTCCTGGTAGTACTCCCGGGCCGAGTCGGAAGCCGCGTTCTCGTGCCGACGGCTCAGAAACGGAACCGCCCCCTCGAACGTGGCCATGTACTGGCGTTTGCGTCCAAACCGGTTGACATACGACACCTTGACCTGCTGGTCACCCATCCCGTACATGAGGATGTCCCGGTTTTTCGGGGAGAGCTTCTCGAACGGAGTCCCCGTCGAGAACCCCACGTGGCCGGCTACGCCTTCCAGGACGCGCTGGTAGTAGCGGCTGCGAGTCCCCGACCAGGGCAGAATCGCGCCGTCGTCGATGGATAGTTCGTGGTTCGGAACGATGAGATCCGGGTCGACCTGGTAGCGCGTTCCGATACCCGAGCATTCGGTGCACGCGCCGTAGGGGCTGTTGAACGAGAAGTTGCGGGGTTGCAACTCCTCGAAGGAAAGGCCGCAGTTGCTGCACGCGAGGTGTTGGCTGAAAGTGAGCGTCGGTCCGTCGACGATCTCAACGATCGCCACGCCTTCGGCCAGGTGGAGGGCCGTCTCCAGCGAGTCGGTCAGCCGGCGCTCGATTCCTTCTTTGCGCAACAACCGGTCGACGACGACCTCGATGGTGTGCTGGTAGTAGCGGTCGAGCTTGATCTCTTCGGTGAGCTCCAAGATCTCGCCGTCGATGCGGGCCCGGGCGAAACCCTCCCGCGCCAGTTCCTTGAGCAGCGCCTCGTACTCACCTTTGCGGCCACGTACCACCGGAGCCAGGACCTGAAAACGGGTGCCCTCGTCCAATTCGAGGATCTGATCGACGATCTGCTGGGGGGTTTGGCGGGCAACCGGCTCACCGCAGTTCGGGCAGTGGGGCGTGCCGATCCGGGCGAACAGCAGCCGCAGGTAGTCGTGAATCTCGGTGACCGTTCCGACGGTGGAACGGGGGTTGCGGCTGGCGGTCTTCTGGTCGATGGAGATGGCCGGCGACAGTCCCTCGATGAAATCAA
Source organism: uncultured Actinomycetota bacterium (assembly GCA_963718995.1). Taxonomy (GTDB): domain Bacteria; phylum Actinomycetota; class Acidimicrobiia; order Spongiisociales; family UBA4744; genus UBA4744. Next base: position 84,909 of record CAVRAP010000017.1, on the reverse strand, counting down.
CATCCGGTTTGTCCATCTGGCCGAGGAACTGACGGGCGTAGGCGGAGAGGCTCTCGACATAGCGGCGCTGACCCTCGGCATAGATCGTGTCGAAGGCCAGCGACGACTTCCCCGACCCGGAAATGCCGGTAAACACGATCAGTTGGTCGCGAGGCAGCTCAAGGGACAGGTTCTTCAGATTGTGCTCGCGGGCACCGCGAATGACGATGCTATCAGTGGACATGAATGGTCAGACCTCGGACGCCCGAGTGTAGTTGGAGGGTGTGACAACGAGTTAAGGAGAGCGACAATCAACCGGGTAGTACTCGGTATAACGTGTATCCGGCGCGTTCGCCAATTACGTCGAGGCATCGATCCGCGAAGAGTGAGAACTCATCCCACCGGACTATCGCTTCGTCCAGTCCCCTCGAAACCAGGTAGTCCAATGTTTCGTCGTGAACGAGCACATGAGTTGCGACCGACGTCGCTAAACATGAATCTCCAAGAAGGTCGACGAGCGTTGGCCAATTTTTGGATCGCACGTCCTGGTACACGTCGGACCGGAAGGCGGCCTCGCGAGCTTCAAATAGCAGGAGGGTACGACCGTTGCCCACTTCCGAATCCACGAACGATGCGGCATCGGTGAGGCGAGCGAGTTCGACGTTCTCTGTTCGGTCGAGCCAAGCGTCCCTCGACTCGATTCCAACGCGCAAGAGGAGGTCGCCGCCTTGTATCAGCTGGTCGGCAATCCACCAGGCCGACATGAGGAGGCTGACTGCCGCAACAGAGCTGACGAGTATCTTGCGTCCCACGACGACCTTCCTGGCCAAGAACAGGGTGCCAACCGCCGCTGCGATGATCAGACCGGGAAAAGCAGGCAGCAGATAGCGCAGATTCGTAGATGGGCTTACCAAATAGACCAGCCCAACGTGCATCACGGAAGGACCGATCAACGCAACGATGCTCTGGCGACTGCCGGTGAAGATCCCCAGCAATGAGGTCAGGGCAAGTGGTGGAGCAAAACCTTGATAGCGCCCCGAAGCCTCAACCGTCAATGCGCCGGGAGCGGTCACCCAGGTCCAAAGGTTAAACGGACGTCGAGCATTCAACAGCACCGAAAACACGCTCATTCGATCCGACGATGCGCCTAGCTTCTCAACCATCCAGGGATCGGGTCGCGGTCGACCCAGTACTGGATAGAAGGGCTCCTTCAGAAGGACCCCATTCTTCACAATCCAAGGCACATACACAACCACGCCTGCGGCGACACCAAGAAACAGCGAGCGAACCCAATCCCGCCGAGAGGTAGAGGCCAAGGCATACCAGGCAGCAACTGCAAGAACGCCGAGCAGGAAAGGAATCGCCTGGAGTTTCACACTCGACGCGATTCCAGCAGTCAAACCCGCAACCACGAGAAGCGCTGATCGATTGAAGTGCCGACTGCCGAGGACAAGGCCGTGCGCAACCACCACACCCAAAACCATCACCGGCTCAACTCTGGCGGAGGTTCCGGTCAAGAGAAGGCCTGTGATCGACCATGACAGGGTGGAGGCCAGGGCTCCCGCAACCCTGCCGAAGAGCATCTCCGCCACGTCCCAGATCAGCATCGCCACTGCACCAAGAACCAGCACATTCAAGAAGATCGGCCCATAGAGCGCACCAGCCTGGAACAACAGCACATAGAGAAAGTGCTCCGACCCGATGAGCGACACGTGCAGGTTGTCCGGTGGCACCCCAAGTACGCCGGTCCCCACCACCTCGCCTGGTACCGACAGGTGGAACGCAAGAGAATCCCAGTCCAGCACCGGAGCCGATGCAATGACCAAAAGAGCCAACAGGAAGGAGACATGAATACCAAAGACCCACTTCCCGCCGCCTGCCGATAGGCGAGCCACAAGGTCCGAGCGAACGTCGGCAATGACGTCACCAAACTCCTTAGCGGCCGTCATCGCCAGGCCCGACATGGCCAACAACAGCACCACCGCCGACGTTCGGGCGGAAGCTCCGGCTAGACCCAGAACAAGCCCAGGACCGAAATACCGGCCATCCCGGCGAGAAATGCGGTCGACAGGCGCAGGTAGACCGGTATGCCGCGAAGAACATGAGGGAAGACGTGCGAACCTAGAGCAACGGCCAGTGCAAGAAAGGGCCGCGGCGGTCGCTAGGTCGGTCCGCGGCCCCAACTGTGGCCCGACGCTGTACCCAGACAAGCGGTTCGGGACCGACGGCAAACACGACTCCGCCGATCAACCACAGAGCGGACAAGACGATCAACAAGCCGGAAAAAAGCGGGATGTTGCGTTTGGTAGCCGCGGCGGACACAGTCAAAGCTCCCGATCGCAAAATGGGACCTGGTGGGTCTCAGAAACCGAAGCTAAGACCTCCTTCGAGTCCTGTTTGCGAGCGCGCGGCAGAGCTCGAACACTGTGAAGGCCCAGGACAAGAGCCTCCGGGGTCGCTCGACCAACCTCGTGGGTTTCCATTATCAGCCGCAGGCTCATTGGATCGTCGGGTCCTGACGAACTCGACCACTTCGGGTCTCGAGCAAACAGCACAAGCACAAATGTTGTGAATACGGGGGCAACCGCCCGAGTGATGTCGAAGTAATTGAGCCAGACCTGCCGAGTCAACAGAGGGGCCAACGCCACAAAACCGATGGTCGAATAGGCCACCAGGGATGGGCGGCGGATCACCTGCATCGTTGCAACCAGCAACAGGGCGATCACGACAAAGCCCAAGACGAGATTCCGGCCTGGCTCTTCAAGCCATCGGGTGGCAGCGCCAATCAAACCGGAAAAGGGGACACCGATCTCCTCGGATTCGGAGGTGAGCACCGGCACGGCCAGACGCCAGCGAACCCAAAGCGCCCACAACAGAGCTCCCAAAGAGGGCCACAGGGCCATACCGACCGCTTTGATTCGGTCGTCTCTCCACAAACCGATGGCAAGGCCGACTGCAACCAGGATCATCGCTTCCCGAGCCAGTACTGCGGCCACTACAGCGACGACTGCTCCCCGATACTTGCCTTCGACCAGGAGCCACACTCCAAGCACCGCTAGAGCCCAGGCCAGCGTCCCGGCTCCATCGATGATGAGCTCGAAGATCACGCCAGGATTGAGCGCGAACGCCAGACCCCACCATGCGCTTGTGCCCAATGACACCGCCAGTTTCGCCGTGGCCCAGGTTCCCAGCGCCATCGCCAGGAGATTTACGACGATCAGTCCCCAGGCCACTGCCCAGCCCTGGAGAAGCCCACCCACTGAAGCCAGGAGCGGGTAGAGAACCCGCTGCGTCCGATAGACGGGTCGGTCGATGATCCCTGCATACATGTCGGGATCCAGCAAGAACGGGTCATGTGCATGAACGAAGTAGTACTTCCCGTCATGTCCCAGGTTGGCAACAACTCGGACGTGATCCAACTGCTCCTCGACAAACGAAATGATTTGATCGTTGTCCTCTCCAACCCGGAGGAGCGCCGAGGCGTCCCACTCGACCGATGACAACACGGACGCGAATATCGCAACTCCGACGAGGAACCCGAGCACGGCCACGGAAATCTCGCGACGATGCGAAGTTCGAATGGCCTTCAACATGCGGCCACGCTACCGGGTGTCGCCGGACGACACCGCGGCAACAATCAACCTGGCGACGCTATCACAGGATGAAGATGTCAACGGTGCCTGATCAAGCTCAGCGAGACGACCAGACGGTCCTTTCGAATGTGGATTCTTCGGGTTCACTTGACAGTCATCGGGTTCTCAAGGCAAGGCATTGAGCCATCAGGGCCGAGCGCTTCGACCTAGCGCTCCTCGGACCTTCTGAGCGGATAGCACCGAACGTGGTTCCGTGATTGCCTCGTGCGGCTACCGTCCCGCTTCCGCCATATCCCGCATCTCTCGCCGCAACTCGTTGATCTCATCGCGCAGTCGGGCAGCGTACTCGAAGCGGAGCTCCTTGGCCGCCTCGTGCATCTCCTCCTCGAGGCTCTGAATCAGCCGGCCCAGATCTTCGGTACCCAGGTCGAGGATTGCCCGTTGCTCGACTTCCCGGCGACGTCGCTCCGGGGCGGGGGCGTTCTGACTTTGCAGCAATTCGAGGATGTCGGAAACCTTCTTGCGAATCGTCTGCGGGTCGATGCCGTGCTTCTCGTTGTAGCGAAGCTGAAGGCCGCGCCGCCGATTGGTCTCGTTGATCGCCTTCTGCATGGAATCGGTCACATTGTCGGCGTACATGAGAACGTGGCCATCCACATTGCGGGACGCTCGACCAATAATCTGAATGAGGCTGGTAGCCGATCGAAGGAAGCCTTCCTTGTCGGCATCGAGGATGGCGACCAGCGACACCTCCGGTAGGTCGAGACCCTCCCGAAGAAGGTTGATTCCGACCAGCACGTCGAATTCGCCGAGCCGCAAGTCGCGGAGAATCTGGACCCGCTCGAGCGTGTCGATCTCCGAATGGAGGTATCGCGCTCGTACGCCCATCTCTAGCAGATACTCCGTGAGGTCCTCGGACATTTTCTTGGTGAGGGTCGTGACCAGCACCCGCTGGTCCAGGACGGCCCTTTCACGAATCTCGTGCAGGAGGTCGTCGATCTGCCCTTTGGTCGGCTTGACGATCACCTCGGGATCCACCAATCCGGTGGGGCGAGCGATCTGTTCCACGACCCTGGATGACCGTTCCAACTCGAAGGGGCTGGGCGTAGCCGACATGAAGATCACCTGGCCGGTCTTCTCCATCCACTCGTCGAACCGGAGGGGACGGTTGTCGATCGCGGACGGGAGGCGGAAACCGTGCTCGACGAGCGATTCCTTGCGGCTCAGGTCACCGGCAAACTGGCCGTGGATCTGCGGAACGGTCACATGGCTCTCGTCGAGCACCGTAACGAAGTTGTCCGGGAAGTAATCGAGCAGCGTGTATGGCGGTTCGCCGGGTTGCCTGCCGTCGATATGGCGACTGTAGTTCTCGATGCCCGAACAGAAGCCAATCTCCTTCATCATTTCCAGGTCGTACCCGGTGCGCATTCGTAACCTCTGAGCTTCGAGCAGCTTGCCGCTTTCCTCGAATTGGGCCAGCCGCTCCTCGAGTTCTGCCTCGATACCGACGACGGCCCGCTCCATGCGCTCTTGGGAAGCGACGTAGTGCGAGGCCGGGAAGATCCACAGCTCCTGCATCTCCTCCATGACTTCCCCTGTCACCGGGTTCATGCGGAGGATCCTTTGGACCTCATCTCCCCAATACTCCACCCGGGCGACCGTCTCCTCATAGGCCGGGAAAACCTCGAGTGTGTCTCCCTTAACCCGGAACTTCCCACGGGTGAGATTCACTTCGTTGCGTTCGTACTGGATATCGACCAGCCGGCGCATCGCCTCGCCCAGCGGGTACTCGACACCTTTGATCAACCGCAGCACCCGGCCGGCATATTCATCAGGGGTTCCCAATCCGTAGATGGCGGACACGCTGGCGACGATGATGACATCTTCCCGAAACAGCAAAGCGCTTGTCGCTGCGTGGCGGAGTCGATCGATCTCGTCATTCACGGTTGCGTCTTTTTCGATGTACGTATCCGACTGGGCCATGTAGGCCTCAGGCTGGTAGTAGTCGTAGTAGCTGACGAAGTATTCGACCCGGTTCTCGGGAAAAAACTGCCGGAATTCGTTGGCCAGCTGAGCGGCGAGCGCTTTGTTGGGTGCCAACACGAGTGTCGGTCGCTGGATCTTCTCGATGGTCCAAGCGATCGTGGCGGATTTCCCGGACCCGGTGATTCCGAGCAGGGTTTGGAAGCGCTCCCCATCCTCGATTCCCCTAGCAAGGGCCTCAATGGCCTTCGGCTGGTCGCCGGCCGGTTTGAAGTCGGAGTGGACACGAAATGGGGGCACCCGGCCAGTGTACGTGGGCGGTGCGACAAGTAAGGAGCGGTCTCGCGACAGGTGCGTCCGGCACGGAGACGTTGCCAAGGCACAAGCTGAGGTCGGTCCGACAAGCGCGAGAATATGCCTTGTCCCGAAAGCTGAAGGAACGGCTGCTAGTTTCCTGAGCTGTGTGGCTCAGGCATGTACTGATCGGTCTTGCGGTCTTATGCGTCGGCTTGTCGGTACGAGTCGTCATGGTGCAGACCGCGAACCCTCAACTCACCGGCGACGACCTGCAGCGGTTTGAGACCATCTACGACATCAATCTCCCCGATTGGTACAACGACCATCCCTTCTTCCTGCTTTGGACCAGAGGGGACGGACAGGCGTTCGTCGCTCTTGCCTCCGACCTCGATCTTGACGGTGCGGCCCAGGAACTGGCAGTTCCGACCTATCGGTACGCCCGGGTCGGCTACGCGTGGCTGGGCCGTGCCGCCGGGTTGGGCAAGGTATCTCTCGTCCCGGTTGGCCTCATGATGGTCAACGGGCTGGCACTCTTCGCGCTGGGTCTGCTGTCCAGTCGACTCGCCTCGAGCCACGGCTGGGCCGCCTACTTGCTGGCTGCCAACCCTGCCCTGTATGTGGGATTCGCCTCTGACACAGCCGAGCCGCTCGGGGTTCTTCTGCTCGTCGCCGCGATCGTTGCATCATCGAAGAAGGTCGGAAGATGGTCGGCAGGGTGGCTCGCCGCTGTACGACCGACCCTCGCCACCGCACTCCCTGCCCGTCGCGGCGACCTTCCCCTCACCCTGGTCATTTTCGGTGCAGTGGCTGTGGGTATCCGGATCATCGGGATGGTCGGCCTGGGAGGCGACACCACAATCCCTCCCTCCACCGTGGTTGTGCCGGTCACCGGCTACCTGGAGGCATGGCGCTCCATGTCCGCCGGAGCCGCAGTCGTCGCAAGTATCCCGCTAGCGGCCGGGTTGGCCACATGCGCAATAGGCATCATCTCCAAGCGGGGCTGGATGCGCTTGGCTTGGCTCGCCTCCGGACTGCTTGTGGTCATGCTTGGTTCAGGCGTGCTTCACAACCCGTTCAATTGGACTCGGGCGGCGGCCGCCCTTCCGGCGCTATGGGTGGTGTCTTCCCTACCGGCCACTACCGGAACCAACCTGGAGCCCGGTCACGGCCTGTCACCCGAAGCTTGAAGGATCTGAAGAAGCGCATCAACCTGATCAGTCAGCTGATCCCGACCCCCGAATTGTCGATCACATGATCGGCGGTCGCGATCCACCGGGTCCGATCGGGTTGCGCAGCCATCCGACGGGATGCATCGTCTGCAGTCGTGCCGCGCCCGCCAAGACGTTCCATGCGCGTCTCCGGGTCGGTGTCGACGACCACCCGGAGCCAACCTGAACCCATGAAGTCTGTCACCAGAGGAACTTCGACGACGACGACCTTCTCGGTTGATGTCTCAATCATGCGGGCGATCTGTTGTCGGATGGCGACGTGGGTCAAGCTCTCCAGGCGCTCCAGGTCTGCACGATCGCGAAATACGATGTCGGCCAACCGGGTGCGGTCGATCACGCCGTCGACCACCACCGACGGCCAGGTTTCTGCCACCCGGTCGTAGGCTGCACCTCCAGGTTCAAGGACCTGATGCCCAATCTCGTCCGCGTCGATCACGAGGGCGCCCCGAACACGCAGCAGCTGCCCAACCGTACTCTTCCCGGCCCCAATGCCACCGGTGAGCAAAACACGTACTTGCTCCTCAGACACGTTGAATGACTGTACTCTGATACTCGATGATCGAACGCAAGAACCCATGGGAATCACGATTTCACAAGGTTCTCCTCGCCTTTCTTTGGGTAGCGCTTGCCCTCGGTGTATTTATCTCGTTTTGGGAGGCCCGCAAGGAAGCCGCGGTCCTTGGGACCGAAGCAATCGGACCCGATGCAATCGCTGCAGCCATGGCCGCCAGCGTCTATGTGCTGGGGTCGCAGATCCTGCCCCGTTCCTACTTGCGAACGACATGGATTCGCGAACTCACCTCGCTCGTCGGCATCACCCTGGTGATGATGGCGGTGAGTCTGAGTGGCGGGCTGAACAGTCCGTTCCTGCTTCTCTCGCTCACACCGATCATGTTGGCCGGCGTTTTCGGCGGTTTCCGTAGTGGCCTGGCAACGGCCGGGCTCGCCACCGGGGTACTCATCATCATCTCTGTGGGGATCGGCGAGGACTTCGCCCTACCTCTTTTCTTCCAATGGGCGAGCCTGTACCTCCTCATCGGGTTCACCTTCGGTCAAGCCCGCCGCCTGCTACTTGAAGAGGGTGAGCGTGCCGACGCGTTTGCGGCGGCATCGATCGAAGTATCACAGCGACTCGAACGTCTCGAACGCGCCAACAATCTGCTGACCCGATTCGCCGAGGTTGCCGATACCGCTGAATTGAACCCCGTTACCGTCGGTCACGCGGCCCTGGAGAGCCTGGCCGAGGTGGCTTCGTTCCATGCAGCTGTGGTGGCGCTAGCCGGTGACGACGGCCCGGTTGTGGTCGCCCGCCGCGGCAGTGAGGAACCAAACGACCACCGTTCGATCATTCCTCTCTCGGTCGGAAGCCGGGACGTAGGCATGGTTGTTCTGATTTCTGATGAGGAGTTGACACCGACCAAATACCAGGCGACCGCAGAGTCACTGCAACCGGTGGCGCTCGCCTTTTCCAACATCTTGTTGCTCCAAGACATCGCCCGGCGAGCGATCCGGGAAGAGCGAGCCCGTTTGGCCCGCGACCTCCACGATGATATCGGACCTTCCCTGGCATCCCTGGGCTTAGCTCTCGACCTCGCACTCCTGCAACACCCGGCAGACCCCGACCTTGCCGAACACTTACGCGAGCTGCGCATGTCGGTCGGTGGCATGGTTGAGGATGTGCGCAGCACCGTTGCCGACCTCCGCATGCCAGAGCAGCCAAGTGTGACGGAAGTGATGAAGAGCCTTAGCGCTTCGGTTGCCGATGGGGATCCGGAAGTCGACGTTCGCATCACCGAGCGCAGGCCCCCGCGGCCATCGATCGCTCCCGATCTCATCGCCATCATTACCGAAGCGGTCCGCAATGCTATCCGGCATTCGGGAAGTTCGATTGTGACCGTCCACGGGACGGTGGACTTCGATGAGGGAGCGATTACCGTGCATGACGAAGGGAACGGTTTCCGAAGAGATCGAGTCCCCGAAGGTCACTACGGCTTACTGGGAATGGAAGAAAGGGCAGAGCGGATCGGGGCTTCACTCAACATAACGAGCACCAAGGGGGGTACCGCCGTTACCGTGTCATGGGGGCCAGATTGATTTCCGTACTTGTCGCCGACGACCACACCCTCTTTGCGGAGGGTGTGAGTCAGGCTCTGGCCGCCATTCCGGATCTCCGCGTTGCCGGAACAGCCTCAGGCGGTGTCGAACTCGTCGCTCTTGCCAAAAAAACCGTGGCGGATGTGCTCCTGATCGATCTGGAAATGCCAGACCTGTCCGGATTCGAAGTCCTAGCCGTTTTGAAAGGGTCGCTGCCCGCCATCATCGTCACCATGCACGCCGACGATAAGCGCCGTGCTCAAGCCATCGAGGCAGGCGCGCGCGGTTTTCTCTCGAAATCAACCCCGCTACCCGAGCTTGCCGCTGCAGTCAGAGCCGTCGCGGCTGGCGAAGACTTGACTCCGCTAACGACCACTCTCCGTGAGATTCTTGGTCACTACATGGAGCCGTCCCTCGACCCGGGAGCCGCCTCGCTCACCGCCCGCGAACGCGAGCTGATGACGTTGCTCGGCGAAGGCGTGAGCGCCACCGATGAACTGGCAGAACGCCTGTACATATCGCCAAAAACAGTCAAGAACCACCTGGCTTCAATCTACGAGAAGCTGAGCATCAGCGACCGCACGCAGGCAGCGGTTGAAGCTATCCGGCTTGGGCTTGTCAACAGGCATTGAACCCACCTGTGGATAAATAGGCCGCTGGACCTATGGAAAAATGAGCGCTCTGCGTGGTAGCTTGCCGCCAGGTAGTGACCCGAGCCTGTAGGAGGGTTCTTGTGTTGACAGTAATGAGTGAGTTGGCGGCCCGCTGGGAGTCCTTCAAGGACGAGCGTGGCGCAAGCATGGTTGAGTACGCACTGCTGGTCGTGTTGATTGCGATCATCGCGATTCTGGCGATCACCTTCGCCGGTAACCAGGTTTCGGATACGTTCAGCGAAATCGGCAGCGCCCTCAACCAGTAAGTATCGAAAGGTCGATGTCAATGGGCTGGGAGCCACTGGGTAAGCTTGTAGGGATCCGATTCCACAGCGAGCGAGCCGCCGGATTGGTCGAGTGGGGATTACTCGTAGTCCTCATCGCAGTGGTAGCCCTGGTTGCGGTACAGTTTGCCGGCGATCAGAACTCGGCGATGTGGAGCGAGATAGCAAGCTCCGTGGAGAACTAGCCCGAAGACGTCGAAAGATACGAGTGGGGGACCCTACAGGGTCCCCCACTCTCGTTGTGCACTCTTCCGGACAGGAGCCGCCACGGACAGCCCCTCAAGCGCTGAGCGTCCTCGGCCATTTCCAGCAGCGCCGCGCGGAGCCGTTACCGAGGACGGGACACAGTTCACCCGGCCCGAAACAAGGGATGCCGGAACGTTTGGGGGGCGGACGACTGTTGTCCCAGCTTCGGCGAGAAAAGAACCTCTTCGGCGGGTACAGAGGAACCGCCGGCCAATTGCCCTAGCCCGCGAAAAGACTGTCCAGCTTTCATCCGAGAAGTCGACGTGCCACCCCTCGGCCGTCAGCACCTCGGCGAGTCCTGCATCGGCGGCAACCAGCGCCTGTTGAATGTCGTAGGCGTCGAAAGCCCTCCGCCAGACCGGAGTCCCTCGCCGGGTATTGACGAACTCACCAAAGAACTCGGCGCCGTACAGCTCGGCCCGGTCGTCGATAAACACGGGGAGCTGGTTCAAGTAGATCAAATAGCCGCCGGTCGCATCATCGTGCCACACCTTTTCGGTGTCGAGATACGTGGCAGCTTCTATGGGAAACCGGTCTGTGTCCAACCCCGGGAATCCGACGAGAGCAATAAAAGGGAGGGCAATCAAGAGGGTGGCAATGACCAGGTTGGCGCGGGCCGGACCGCGGGCCAGCATTCGCGAGTCGGCGGCAGGCCGCCACACGGAAGCCGCAAACGGTACGAGCACGATCGCCGCCGGCATGATCGCTCTGGCCGAGGTCAGACCGAAAACGAGCAGGGGTGCGACGACCCACAACTCCCGGGCCTCGATCCGGCCCGACGCTGCAGCAACCAGGACGGCAACCATAACCAGGACATACGGAGCAACAGCCACGGACAGAAGATCCGGCGCGGCCCATTCCGAGATGAAGTCCAGGGCACCACGATTGGTTAGGAACGACCCCAGCATCGACCAAACTCCCAGGCCGTGGGCAGTGAGACTCACCGCGATGAGCGCCACCCCGATTCGACCGGCTGCTTTCTGCCATGCCATGCGTCGGCGCAAAGCGTCCAGCAGCAAAAGGCCGAGGCCTAGCACAAAAGAACCGTGGAATCCGGCCCACACCCACAAGATCAAAGGGAGGGGCCAGTCCAACTGGACCTCGAGCACCACCATCAATAGGGCAAGCAGGACCAGCGAGAAGAGCACCGGCCTTGGAACCAGATTGGGGAGACCCAACCACATGAGGGCAACCAGAGCCAACGCCACAGGCAGCGGATCGGATACTCGCCGGAAGGTCAGCCATCCAACCAAACCGAGCACCGAGGCGCCACAGGCCACCAGCAACCAGGGCACCCAGGCGAGGCCGCCCGTTGCCTGTTCGAGCGAACCATAGAGGAGGTCGGCGAGCCAGGACTGCGTTCGCCAGGGTTCGCCAGCCATCGTCAAAGAAAAGGGGTCGGTTGTGAGCACCCGGCCGGAAGCGAGTTGAAGATCACCGGCCCGAACGTGCCAAAGGAAAGAGTTGTCGCGGATCGGCCGGGACGCCCCGATCACCACCCCGATCCACGGCGTGAGCAACAGGAGATGGCGTACCGAAAGCCGCTGCCAGATCGGAGAACGCTGACCGTCTGTGGCGGCGGCCACCCCGGACCCTAAAGCTCGGTGAAGGTTTCGTAGATCTGAATGGCAGCCGGACCCAACAGAACGATGAAGAGCGCCGGGAAGATGCAGAAAACGAGCGGGAAAACCATCTTCACAGGAGCGGCGAAAGCCTTCTCCTGGGCTCGCTGACGCCTCTGGATACGCATTTCATCGGCTTGGACCCTCAATACCTGGGCGATCGCAACACCGAAGGCCTCAGCCTGCATCATGGCCAATAGGAACGAACGCAGTTCATCCAGATCCGTGCGATCGGTGAGATGGCGCATGGCGTCACGGCGACTCACGCCCACCCGGGTTTCCTGAAGCATGCGGAAGAACTCTTCGGACAGTGGCCCGGGCACGGTCCCGACTACACGAGCCAGGGCCGAGTCAAACCCGAGTCCGGCCTCGACGCTGATCACCAGCAAGTCGAGAACATCTGGCAGGGCTCTTTGCATAGCCAGGCGCCGATCGTCGATCTTGCGGGTCAGCCAGACATCAGGTCCGAAGAAGCCGAGGATGGCCAGCAGGGCAAAGGACAAAACCTTCATCCGGAAGTCCAAACCACCCTGCAAAAAGAACCACAAGATGATGGAACCGGCCGACGTCATGAGTTTGATGACGGCCCACGAGTTGGCGTCCAGGTTCCCCGGACTGCCGGACAGTACGATCCGCCGCTGGGTCTTCTTCAGCCACCCCACCGGGGTAAACCTTGCCAGGATCCGGCCGATGGCCAGGAAGATGGGGGCGATGGCGCGCTCGGCGACCGGCTTCTTGAGGGTCTCGTCGCGGATCAGTTCCGCAGAGCCGTAGACCGCCAGCCGTTCCGTGGCAGCCTTGCGGGCGCGAACGATCCCGAAGCCGATCCAGAGCACCAGCCCGGTCATGGCCACGAACACCGACCCAACAGCGAACATTTTGGGATCCATTTAGACCTCGATATCCACGATCTTCTTGAGCCAATACACACCAGATGCCATCAAAGCCAGCCCTGCACCAATCCCAATGAGCCCTGCCGTCTCGGTGAAGAGCGGTTCGAGATAGCTGCGATTGGTTGCGAACAAGAACGCGAACAGCAGAATGGGCAACAAAGCGAGGACAATTGCGGAGAGACGGCCCTCGGCCGTCAGCGCCCTGATCTCCCCCTTCAGCCGGTTCCGTTGCCGCATCGTGTCGGCTACCGTCTGCAAAACTTCGGCGAGGTTACCGCCGACTTCACGCTGGATCTCGATGGCCATGACCGCCCACTGGAAGTCCTGGGACCGCATGCGATCGGAAATAGCTCGCATGGTGTCCACCACCGGACGCCCCAACCGGGACTCGGCAATCGACCGTCCGAACTCTCGCCCGGTAGGTGCGGGAGCTTCGGCGGCCACCGCTTCGACCGCCTGCAGCAGCGAATAGCCGGCGCGCAGCGACGTCGACAGGAGCGTCAATGTGTCCGGGAGTTGCCGTTCGAACACACGCTTTTCCCGGGTACCGGCGAACTGAATAGCCGCCGCTACCAGAAGGAGAACGACCAAGAATCCAACGCCTGCCGCAATCCAACTCGTCGCAAACAGTCCGGCTAGAACCCCGGCGATAACACTCAGCCCTAAACCTGCGGCCAGTGCTTCTCCCCGCGCAGCGGAATGTTGGCCTGTTCCAAAACGGCATTGATGCCACTGAGCAGACCGCGTCGCTGAGCTGCTTCCTCGGCCGACTTAGTGAATCGGCTCAAGCCGGGGATCCTTGCCAGGAAACCCTTCTTCTCGTCTTCGGGAGCTGCGGTTCGGCCTCGCCCGTACGCTTGGAGACGCTTGCGAAACGCCGAAGCTCCGTCCTCGTCGCCCGGGCCGGCCAGGATGATGATAAAGAGGACGATTCCCAAACCAACTGCCAACGTTCCCAGCAGTCGCAGCGTCCCGGAGGAAACCGGCCCGGCCGCCGCGGGCGAGTAAGGCTCGGGTTGAGCAAATGTCACCGTTGTTGTTGTAGTGGGTGCGGGAGGCTTGACGAAGCCGGGCACATTGACGGTGGTACTCGTGGCCAGCGCCTGGTAGCCGACCCCGATAGCGAGGTCGCCTGCACGATCCTGAGTGGCGGTAAAGCGCACCACGACCTTGTTATCGAGTTCCCTCTTGATCTGCTCATAGAGACCGCTCAACTCACCCGGTTCGGGGGTCGAGAGGTACAGGCCGCTGGTCTCGGCAACAACGGTTTGCAGGTCGGCTGGATCGAAGGCGGTCGACTCGAGCGCTACGCCGAAGACACGCACACCTTTGTCCGTCACGGCGGCGAGAGCATCGTCGAGCGTTGCGGCGCTCCCCTCATCCTTGCCGTCGGTGAGCACAATCATGTTGCGCTCCAGTCGCTCGGCATCGCCGGTGAACAATTCCGTCGACCGAACAATCCCATCGTAAAAGGCCGTGTCGCCCTTGGCGACGATCCCTTCCACGCTGGCAATCAGCGCAGACCTCGTGCTGGTGAAGCCCCGTACGACCTGGACTTCGTCGGCGAAGGTAGCAATTGCGATGAAATCTTCATTCCGCTTTTCGTTGATGAACGAAAGGGCCGCTGCTTTGGCCGCTTCGATCGGCTCACCTTCCATGCTGCCGCTGGCATCGATGACCAGAACAATCCCGACCTGGACCCGTGACTCGGCGATGGTTTCAATTTCGAGATCGCTGACCGGATTCCCGTTCTCGGTGACTTCCAAGCCGGCCGGATCGAGAGCTTCCTCCAGGTTCAAGAAATCGACAATCATCTGCACCTGTGGATAGCGGACCGTATTGACATCGGTGATCTCGACAACCGGGGCGCCGTTGTCGGTTTGCGCAAATGCCGCCGCCCCGGCTCCGAGCACCAGAATGGCGACCGTGGCCGCCGCGACGAGGCTGCGTATCCGTTTCACTTCGAATACTGGGCCTGGCGGCGAGCGAAGGGTTCCGGATCAAACAGGTTGGCCGGCAGTTTGATCCCGAAGTCCTCGAGGTGGCCACTGAAGGTAGGCCGAATGCCGGTGGCTTTCAGTCGACCCAGGTACCGCCCGTTCTCGTCCACACCCATTCCAAAGTCGAACAGGAACAAGTCCTGCAGCGTGATAATTTCGCCTTCCATCCCTTCGATCTCCGTTATGTGCGTGATGCGACGGGATCCGTCTCGCAATCGGGTCTGATGAACGATCAGGTTGACGGCCGAAGCTACCTGCTCCCGAATGGCCCGGACGGGCAGGTCGAAACCGGCCATCAAGACCATCGTCTCGATACGAGCCAATGTGTCTCGTGGTGAGTTCGAGTGGATGGTGGTCATCGAACCGTCGTGACCGGTGTTCATGGCCTGCAGCATGTCGAGCGCTTCGCCACCACGGGCCTCGCCAACCACGATGCGATCGGGGCGCATGCGCAAGCTGTTGCGCATCAGGTCGCGGATCGTGATTTGCCCCTTGCCTTCCAGGTTGGGTGGCCGGGACTCGAGAGTCAAGACATGTTCCTGGTGAAGCTGCAGCTCCGCCGCATCTTCAATGGTCACGATGCGCTCATCGCCCGGCAGGTAACTGGACAACACGTTCAGCGTGGTCGTCTTACCGGAACCGGTGCCACCACTGATGATGATGTTGAGCCGACCTTTGACACACTGCTTCAGGAAATCTGCGGTGGCTTGATTGAACGTACTGAACTGCACCAGGTCGGCCTCGGTGAGCGGGTCGACAGCAAACTTCCGAATCGTGAGAAACGGTCCACCGATGGCAAGAGGATGGACGATGGCGTTGACGCGAGACCCATCCGGAAGGCGAGCGTCCACCATCGGGGTTGCTTCATCGATGCGACGGCCGATCTGACCAACAATCTTGTCGATGATGCGGCGCAGATGGACCTCGTCGACGAAACGGAACTCGGTCTTGACGATCTTGCCGTTCCGTTCGACGAACACACTGTGAGGACCGTTGACCATGATCTCAGTCACGTCGGGATCGTTGAGCAGGGGGTCAATCGGACCGTAACCGAGGACATCGGAAGCGATCTCGTTGAGAAGCTGCGTGCGATCGGCGCGGGTGAGAGGAACGCTCTCCTCCTGGTCGAGAGCCCACTCGAGCATTTCCAGAACCCGGAGACGAAGCTCGGCATCGCTCATCTGCCGGTCGTACAGCGTCGGGCCGAGCTCCTCGACTACCTTGAAGTGGAGCTTGCCGCGCAATTCGCGGAACATGTCGTCGCGCTGTGTATCGAAAGTCACCTCAGCCTGTTTGGCAGCTGCGACCCGTTCGGATAGGGATGCCATCGAGTTCTCCCTCTACTGTCCGTACCGCCGGAGCCCGTTCATGCGGGCTGCAGCGGAACCATTGTCACTTATCTTCAGGACATCCATCGGCGCTTGCCTGTCTTGCCTGAAGTGTCTTGCTTTGGTGTCGTCGCGACCAGGTCGTAGACGGTGTCGAAACCTTTCGCCACCCGTGATCTGGGGGCGGACTCGACAACCGGTCGGCCCTCGTTGATCGAAGCAGGGACCATGCCGTCGGATGGAATGGCAGCTGAGATCTTCAGCTTCAATGACCGTTCAATCTCTTTCTCGTCGAGTCGAGCGCGAGCATTGGATCGGTTCAGCACCAACTGGACCTTCGATGCCGGGAATTTCAGCAACCGCAGCGTTTCCAAGGCCAGCTTGGCGTTCTTGACGCTTGGAAGGTCCATATCGAGCACAAACAGCACCTGGTCGGCCCGTTCGAGCAACGACAAGAGGAGCTCATCGAGCAGTGAGGCCGTGTCGACAATGACGTAGTCGAACATGCCGCGCAGCTTGGTGATGATCTCCGTCATGGCGGCGGTCGAAATCTCATCGGCGAAAGCCGGCTCGAGCGGCGCTGCGAGCACCCGCAGTCCCGACGGATGGGTCGTCAAAAGCGACTCGAGGAGTGGTTCATCGAGTCGGTGGAGCTCATGCGCCGCGTTGACCATCGTCAATTTGGGTTCGAGCTGTAACACGAGACACACATCACCGAACTGCAAGTCGGCGTCGACGATGCACACCCGGGAAGGGTCGTGTCTCTGAGCAAGAAGCATCGCCAGATTGGTTGCGGTAACCGTTTTACCGCTACCGCCCTTCGCCGACATTACGGTGACGACCTTCCCTTGGCCCTTCGGCGTACTGAACGGTTCGGGAGGAGGCGTGGCCGGCCGCTGACGGCGTGGCCTTGCGCTCGATCTGGCCAACGGCGTCGGTGACGCTCTGTATCGTCAACGGAGCCTCAATCACATCCTTCAATCCGGCTCGCATGGCCGACCGCAGCAAGGGGGCAGTGATCGTGCCGGCAACCAGCACAATGGCCAGGTCGGGATCTTGGGCAAGTAAGACCCCGACTCCCTGCAGCCCGGCCTCATGTGCAAACGATGGGCCAAGCATGACCAGATCAACGGAGCCCTCCTCGACGCCGCGCTGAGCATCAGCGATGCTGCGCACGGTTGGAACGCGGCCATCGAAGAGGCGTTTTGCTTCGTCGAGGAAATCGTCATCATCGTCAACGATGACGATCCCGGCGTCGTCGAAAAGGTCGCTCATGTTATTGGCCAAGCTCCTCAGCGGTGTCGAACAGGTTCTCTCGAGTGATGCCGTCAGTGGGAACCGGGACAAAGTCTTCCGGAACCAGCGTCAGCCACACTGTCCCCGTTGCGAACGTGTACACGATCCTCTCGGCTTCTTCCGGAGTTACCTCGAGGGTGATGACACCAGTCTGCACTTGCTGGGCGGCTTCCTGGCCTTCAACGGGCACGGTGGTCACCGTCACGGTCTGGTTGGCTTCCTCGTCGGCCCGAATCTCATTTCCAACGGCCAGGACCGGGAGCCCCTGCAACACGAAACGGCTGATGATGCCCTGCTCGAGTTCAGCTTCGAGCGCCTTCAGCTCGTCCGGTGTCAGGGTCTCCGACGCAATGACGTCTTCAGCGATCTGTTCGATCGGTGCGGTCAGCGTAACGATGACATTGATCCGGTCCCCCGCCTCAATAAAGCCGTTGACCCCCTGGATGTTGTCGACCCCGATCGTGATCGCTTGTTTCCCTGCTGGAATGCGTTCCGCCAACGGCTTGATGTCCGCCGTCAACTCGACCCACTGGTCTGTGGTCAATATCGAGTTGTTCGAGATTGGACCAGCGGCGACCCGACCCGTGAGGGTCGCGGTCAGTTGTTCCAGCGAGCCGATCGCGTTGTCGGGGAGAAATCTCGTCTCCTCTTCGCTGAGCACGGCGCGCTCTTGCGATAGGACCAGGCTTCCATCGGTGCCTTCGGTAATTGTGCCGCCGGAAACCCGGTACACAGCCCGCAACAGGAGCTCGGCCTCTTTCTCCTCTTCCACGTTGGAAAGGAACTGCCATACGGCAAACGCAGCAATGCCCGCCAGGAGCAGAGCCACAATCAGGACCAGGGTTCGCCTGCCCATCGAATCTCCTTCAGTCTAAAACCCGTTCGGTTTTCCCTAAGGGTGGCCGATTTGGGTCGTAATGTCATGGATTTCGCGTCACGCAGAGTGACCGTGCGCCTCACCATCATCGAGGGACCGGCAAGCCGGTGTGTTGTGTCGGAGCTTCGGCATCTTCATGTCGCCTCCTTTTGGGCACAACTGTCCCTACCTGATAGAGCTGCGCGGTTTTCCCCCCCGTCCGAATCTGCCCGGCACCCAACAGAGTGCCACAGATCTTCCAGGTGTCAACCTTATGAAGTACCTATCGGCGTCCGATGCCGCGCTCTTTAAGCTCTTGAAGAATTGCTTCGAGCGACGAATCGACATCGAATGTCCGCTCTTGTTCCTCTTCCGGCTCTTCGCGGGTGAACTCGCGTACCTCAGGTTGCTTGCGACGCGGGGCCCGTTCTTCGGGCTCCCGGTCTTTCCATTCCGGATTCGCCTGCTTGATGGAGAGACTGACCCGGCGTCGCTCTTCGTCCATCTCCGTGACTTTGACGGAGACCGCCTGGCCGATGGAAAGCTCCAGCTCCGGAGACTCGACACGATGAATGGCGATCTCCGATACATGCACGAGACCTTCGACGCCGTCTCCTACAGAAACAAAAGCACCGAACGGCACCGTCTTGGTGACCGTTCCATCAACGACGTCGTTGATGCCATGCTCTCGAGAGAACTTGACCCAGGGGTCTTCCATCGTCTGCTTGATCGACAGGGAGATACGTTCCCGATCAAGGTCCACTTCGAGGACCTTGACGGTTACCTCGTCGCCGACCTTGACGACCTCGGATGGGTGATTCACGTGCTGGAACGACAGCTCCGACACGTGGACCAGACCGTCCATGCCACCAAGATCAACGAAAGCGCCGAAATTGACCACCGAAGAAACAACGCCGGGACGAACCTCACCGACGGCTAGATCATCGAGAAACGCCTGGCGCTCCTCCGCCTGCTGCTCTTCCAGGTAAGCCCGGCGAGAGAGCACAACGTTGTTCCGGTTGCGGTCCAGTTCGATGACTTTCGCCTCGATCTCCTGGCCGACATACGGTTCAAGATCACGAACCCGACGGAGCTCAACGAGCGAGGCAGGCAGGAACCCGCGAAGCCCAATGTCGACGATGAGCCCTCCTTTGACCACTTCAATAACCGGACCCGTGACTGTGCCGGCCTCGGCGTGAATCCTCTGGATCCGTCCCCAGGCGCGTTCGTATTGAGCGCGCTTCTTGGAGAGAATAAGGCGGCCTTCGTCGTCCTCTTTGTCGAGAACCAGCGCCTCGATCCGGTCTCCGACGGATACGACATCGAGAGGATTGATGCCGTGCCGTATCGATAGCTCTTTGAGAGGTATATGCCCCTCAGATTTGTAGCCGATGTCGACGAGAACTTCATCCTGGTCGACGCTCGCTACGGTGCCCTCAATGATGTCGCCCTCTTTGAATTCGAGCACCGTGTGCTCGATCGCAGCGGCAAAGTCGTTGGCCAACATCTCCTCGGAGAGATCGCTAACGCTCCTCGCAACAATGGCGGGGCGCTCGGCCCGTATGAAGATTTCCTTCTCTTCTTCCTCTTTCGCAGCATCCGCTGCGGCGTCGGCGTCAGATCCCGGCTGCTCTCCTGGGGTCTCGCTCGGGCCTTGATCCGATACCACCTCATCTGCGTCGGCCGTCGCCACCGCGGCGGTATCGGCAACTGCCTCGGCCGGTTCCGAAGTTTCGGGCTCGGCAGCAACTGCTTCGGCCGGCGGTACGGACTCGTCGGCGACCGGAGGCATCTCTGCCTTCTCATCTGTGGCGCCTTCGACTGCGGCCGGGGTATCGGGTGTTTCGACGGTGGGCTCGTCGACAGCGGCGGCCGCTTCAGCGGCTGCGGGGGAAGCGTCCGGCTCCTCGATCCCTTCGGGACCGTTCGCGGGCGCGGACTCGTTTTCAGTGGTCATGTATGGTTGTTTCCTCCAGAATTTGCTCCCAGCGCGATTGAACGTGCCAAGGCGCCAAGTACGTTACCACACGGGCAGAGTGCAACCTATGGGTAAACGCCGGTCAGTGCTTTGCGTCGGCCAGATCCGTCCCTGTCGATAGATCCACTCGCAGAGGCACTTCCAGGTTTGCGACCCCCTCCATCAGACTTCGAGTGAGTTCCCCGGCTTCCTCGACCTCAGGATCCGGGGCCTCGAGAATCAGCTCGTCGTGGATCTGCAGCAGCAGGGTGGTCTCGAGACCGGCTTTTCGCAGCCCCTCATCGAGGTCGACCATCGCCTTCTTGATGATGTCGGCGGCCGAACCCTGGACGGGTGCATTCAGTGCCATGCGCTCGCCCATCTGCCGGATCCGGAAATTGTCACTCGAGAGCTCTGGCAAGTAGCGCCGCCGCCCGAACATCGTCTGGGTATAGCCTCGATTTCGCGCCTCGGTAACGACGCTCTGCAGAAACTCCTGCACCAGGGGGAACTGTTCGAAGTACGCCTCGATGTGCTCTCGCGCCTCATCGCGCGAGATCTGCAGTCGATCGGCGAGGCCGAAAGCCTCCATGCCGTACAGCAACCCGAAGTTGATGGCTTTCGCCCGGCGGCGCATTTCATCGGTCACATTCTGCGGATCGAGCCCAAACACCCGGGCGGCCGTTTCCGTGTGGATGTCCGTCTCGGTTCCCCGGAAGGCCTCGAGCAGACCCGGATCCATACTCAAATGGGCCATGACCCGCAGCTCGATCTGCGAGTAATCGGCGATCACGAACCGCCATCCCGGCCGTGGAACGAAAGCACGCCGGATGGTCTTGCCTCGGTCGGAGCGAACCGGGATATTCTGCAGGTTCGGCCGGTCCGAAGACAAACGGCCGGTCGTCGCCGCCAGTTGATTGAAGCGCGTGTGAATTCGACCTTCTTGGGTAATGAGTGGCAGGTAGCCGTCCACGTACGTTGATCGCAGCTTCTCCAACTCTCGATATTCGAGGAGTTGGGAAACGATGGGATGGGCGTCTGCCAGTTTCTCGAGAACCGAGGCGTCGGTCGATGGAACCCCTTTCGGGGTCTTCTTGAGTACCGGCAAGCCAAGCTGATCGAAGAGAATCTCCCGAAGTTGGCCGGTCGAATTGATATTGAACGGCGCGCCGGCCTCGTGGTGAATACGACCCTCCAGTTCTGAGAGCTGCTCGCGCAGCGTCGCTCCCAGATCTTCGAGGTATTCGCGATCGATGCCGATTCCGGCTGCCTCCATCCGGGCGAGCACGAGAACCAGGGGCATCTCGATGGCGTCCAGAAGTGCAAGTTCCGCGTGTTCCGCGAGCACCCCCCGGAGACGCTCCGCCAGTTTTCCGACCGCGACGGCTCGCCGCCCGGCGGCGTCCAGGTCGGGACCACCGCCGAAGTCGAGCATGCCCTGGGAGCCCGATTCCTGGTCCCGGTCGGGCGATTGGAGCTCGATGTTGAGATACTCGCCGGCCAGGTCCTCGAGTTCGTAGGTCCTTGCGGCCGGGTTCAGCAGATAGGCGGCCAGCGCGGTATCCGTCTCCAGTCCATCGAAAGCCATATCGTTGTCGAGCAGGTACCGGATGAAGTCCTTGGCATCGTGCAATACCTTGGGATGATCTTTGTCGCCGAGTACCCCGGCCAGCAACTGCAGGTGTTCGACCGGCACGAAGCCTGCCCGTTCATCATCTTGGGCAATCACGACGCCGGTCAACCCGGGCTCATCCCATACGGGCTCGAGCACCAGCGGCCGCGCTTGGATCAACTTCTCGATGTCCGCCGGGTTGGTTATCACTCCGGTTTCCACCTCGAGCACGTCGCCGATCGGCTCCTCGGACGCAGACCCGAGAGCCATGAGCCTGTCCCAGAGCGAGTGAAACTCCATACTGTCGAAGATGTCCTTGGCCGCCGCCCGGTCGAAACCGTCCCAGCGAAGGGTGTCCGTCTTCACGTCCAACGACAGGTCCCGCACCAAGCGCATCAATCGCCGATTCAGGAAAGCCTGTTCACGATTGGCCTCGAGGTTCTCGCGAAGCTTCGGGGTCTGTTCATCGAGATGGTCGTAGAGGCCTTCGAGATTCCCGTAGCCGGCAATAAGTCGCGTGGCAGTCTTCTCGCCGACCCCCGGCACCCCCGGCAGATTGTCGGAGGAATCTCCGCGCAACGCCGCGTAGTCGGGATACTGGTCCGCTCTGATTCCGTACCGTTCTTCGACCCACGCTTCGTCGGCGATCAATAGGTCTGAGATGCCGCGCCGGATGTAGAGCACCCGGCAGTGGTCGTCGATCAGTTGGAAGGTGTCCCGGTCACCACTGACGATCAGGACCTCCCACCCGTCCCGCTTGGCCTCCTCGGCGACCGTGGCGATGATGTCATCGGCTTCAAAACCGGGTAGTTCAATCTGACGGACCCCGAGCGTGTCGACGACCTCTCTTATGAGTGGTAGCTGACTTCTGAAGATATCCGGCGCCTTTTCCCGTTGTGCCTTGTATTCGGGGTACTCGTCCTTACGAAAGGTTGCCTGCGGCGTATCCCAGGTCACGACCAGGCCATCGGGGTGGTGGTCGCCCAGCATCTTGATCAACATCGAGGTGAACCCGTAGACGGAGTTGGTTACCTGGCCCGCGCTCGTGGCGAGATCATCCGGAAGGGCATAGAAAGCCCGGTAGGCGAGGTTATGTCCGTCGAGAACGGCGAGGGTCGGCATCGAGGCGCATCATAGATCGCCGAGGCGACTGAGCAGCTTGTCACGTTTCCGCTCCAATCGTTCCCGCCTCGAACGCACATCGGCGACCGCTTTCTCGAAACGCTGCACGTCGGCAGTGGTATCCCGGGCGAACGAACGGTCCTGCCAGTCGTCACTGACTACCGCATCGCGTTGGGCGTCATCATCGATGTGGCGGTGGTAGCGCAGCTCCTCTGCCACCAGAGCTTCTTCGCGTTGCAGCGCTTCGATAGCGTCGTTGATCTTGAAGAGTTTGGCTTCGATGCCCATCAGGTCGAACAGACCTCCCCGGACGCGTACCATAATGGTCCCGAGCCGGGATGGCGGAACGGTAGACGCGACGGACTCAAAATCCGTTGTCCGAAAGGGCGTGAGGGTTCGAATCCCTCTCCCGGTACTCACCTCCCCACCCGTTCTTGCGTGAGAAACGGGCACTATGCGGCGGGAACTCACGCAAGAACGAAGAAGACCCCTCTCAGGGTTTCCGTTGAATCGCCGATGGAGTTCATGCGCTGGGCCGGGAGGGGCTTTCAACGGGTTCGCCTGCCCGGGACCCTCCCAGGCCCGGCAGGAATCCCGGAGAATGCCAGGTCCCGACCTGGAGGTCCTCCTGGTTCTAATGTCATCACATGCCTGAACCGCCACGCGAAGCCGTCGACAGCAGAGAAGGCAGCAGCGGACGCACTACATCGCACGTTCCCAACCGCGCTCCGGTCCCGCGAGGCATGCAAAGGTGGTTCCTTCCCTCTCCCAACGATGTCGTCTTTGTGATTGCCTTTTTCGCAGCTGTCGTCTTGGGATCCGTGCTCACAAGCCGGGACGGCGACCTGGGGAGACATCTGCGAGTTGGGGAGTGGATGCTCGACAATCGAGCTTTGCCCTTGGTCGACGTGTTCTCCTACACAGCGGCCGGAATGGCGGTAGTCGTCCACGAGTGGCTTGCACAACTGGTCATGGCTGTTGCCTATCGGATTGCCGGGTTCAACGGAATCGGTCTCTTGACGGCTGTGCTGGTTGCAGCCCCCTGGGCAATGACGAGCCGAGCTTTGCTCAAACGCGGGATCCCGGTTTCGCTGGCGGCGACATTCTCAGTGTTTGGCGCCGTAGCATCCGTCGTTCACTGGGCTGCCCGACCCCACGTGTTCACCGTAGTATTTGTCGCTTATTGGTTAATCGCGTTGGAAGACTACGAGCTGGGTCGCCGCCGGCATCTGTGGTTTCTGCCGCCCCTCATGCTCTTCTGGGCAAACCTGCATGGGGCCTTCATTATCGGATTCGTCCTGATCAGCATGTATCTGCTGGCCGCCCTCATCGATCGCAAACTCAGTCGCGCCAAGCATCTATCCCTTGTGCTTGCTGCATCGATCCTCGCATCACTGGCGAACCCCAACGGTATCGGTTTGATAGCGAATAGTTTCGGGTACATCGGTGACGACTTCTTGCTCCGGTTCACGAGCGAATACAACTCACCCGACTTCCATCTCAAAGGTTTTTGGCCGTTGCTCGTTCTGATCCTCTTGGGGGTGGTCCTCTCGGTTCCGAAACGGGTTTCGGCTCGGCTCCTCTTTGTGGGATGGACAGCTTTTGCTCTCTATTCCTTTCGGAACGCACCGCTCTTCGCCCTCGTCGCCGTCCCGCTCCTCGCCGAGCAGGCCCATGCCTGGTTGAGGGAGCATCCGGATTTTCTGTTTTCCTTGCGCTCCCGGCTGGCGGTCCGCGGCGAACCCTGGTCAGAAATCAATCGCAGGGTCGTCGGAGGAGCGCTTTCTGCTGTGATCGTATTGGTTGTCGGGTTGGCATGGGGGCATGCGGAACAAGACAGCAGGTTCTTCTTTGATCAAGACCTGTTCCCCGTCGAAACGATGGCTGAGCTCGGAGAGAACCCGCCCGGAGATCGCGTCCTCAACCAGTTTGCCTGGGGTGGATACCTCCTGTACTGCTGTTGGCCAGAGATCGAGGTGTTCATCGACGGACAGACCGACTTCTACGGACCGGACCTCACTCGAGAGTACGAAAAGGCGATCACCGGGGACCCGGAGTGGAGGGATACGCTGGAAAAGCACGCAATCGATTGGGTGTTGGTTGAACCCAAGACCCCGCTCGCCCAGATCCTCACCGAGTCCAGCGAGTGGCAGGAGCTATCGCAAGACGGCACCGCAAGCGTATTCGTTAGGGCGCCCAAAACCTGATTGAGTCTCCCTTGATAATCCCGGACCGTAGGTACCGTTTAGGGGGACAGCGGTCACCCGACCACATTGAACCGGCCCCACTTGCCGCATCCCCCACTCCCCCGGCCGGGACGGTTCCTCTCCCGGAAGGGTGGCCGTTGTCTACACACTGAGCGGTTCCGCCTCCTCGACATTTCCCAACCGGGTGATGGCCACGACAAACAGAGCCACCAGCCCGTAGGTCGGAACGAACGACACGAGCGTGCTCGGCAGTTCAGCGGAGAACACCACCGGACCCCAGAACCCCAGCGAAGCAACCAGACCCAATACCAACCAGCGGTCGGTGGTCACCCGAACATTCAGTCGGGACGCAACGATGAGCAACGCCGGAATCGTCAAAACCAGGTAGTTGAGCCAGGACAACGGAGACAGGAGCAGGGCGACCGCGGTGCCCGCAACCCACACCTGATCCGGCCGGACGGCCCGTTTGAGGTAGAGAGGCACAAGGATCACCGCGCCGAATCCGGCGAAAACCCACCCGAGCGTTGCCGACGACAGAGCCGTGCCAAATGACAGAAGTGAGTAGTTGCCGAGCGCCCCGTACCACCGGGTCGACGATCCGATGACCTGCGTCACGAAGTCGGTCACGTTGGACCATCCCAGAGCGACGCCGCTGAGCAAGCCGAGCACGAGCATCGTTGCGGCGCCGGTCAACACCCCAACTCGAGTGCGCCGCCGGAGCAAACCCACCAACCACATGCCGGGGAACAGCTTCAGTCCGGTCGCCAAACCCCACCACACGCCGGTTCTTATCGGCCCATCTCGGCGAAGAGCTCGCCAGCCGAGGAAACCCAGCAGCAATACCAGGGTTTCGATGTGATTGCGGGTAACGAGAAACCGAAAACTGGTGGTCAGAAGTGCGGCCGCAGCGAGAGCAATGCTGGCCTCGGTAGAAAAGGCGACCTCCCGGGCGGTCAGATACGTGACGCTCACCATGATGACCACCGACAAACCGGCCAGAAGAAGCCAGGCGGTGTCGTACGGGAGCAAACTGAGGGGCGCCACCAAGAGGACGGTTGGAGGCGGGTCGGCGGGGTAGGCGTCATACCCCGACACGCCGAATCTCTGTTCGACCTCGGCTTCCAACGATCCATAGACCGGTCTGCCGTCGAACAACCGCTCCCCGCCGAAGTAGTAGTTGGGAAAATCCGGTAGCGCAGTACCGTCAAGCGACTTCGGGGCTTCCCGGGCAAAGAACAGACTAAACAAGACCAAGGCCGCGCAGGCGCCACCCAGCAGGACCCACCGCTTCACCGGAGCGCTCCGGCCAGGTCGGCGACAGCCGACCGTACCTCCGATATCGCCGACTGCTCGTCGGGTGCCTCGAGAACCCTCCGTACGAGGGCCGAACCGACGATGATGCCGTCCGTTTCTCCTGACAACGCACGCGCCTGATCCGGAGTCGAGATCCCTACTCCCATAACCAGCGGAACATCGGTCACGGCCCGGATCCGGGCGGCCAGATCGTGGGCGTGGGAACTGGACCCGGAACGCTCCCCGGTCACACCCAGATCGGCAATGCCGTAGATGAATACCGGTTTCGCATCTGCGATAGCTTGCAGCCGTGCGTCGGAGCTGGTCGGGGCTGCAAACAGGACCATGCCCAGCCCGGCCGCTTCGATGGGTTCCTGGACGGCAGCCGCTTCCTCGAGAGGCAGATCGGCAACAATGACACCGGAGGCGCCGGCCTTCCGGCATCGCTCGGCAAAGAACTCCGGCCCAACCCGAAATATGGGATTGGCGTAGGTCATCACCAATACCGGCTTGCGGGTCCGCTCGACCACAGCCGAGACGATCTCGAATCCCGATTCGAGCGTGACCCCGCCGGCCAGGGCACGCTGATTCCCCGCTTGAATAGTCGGTCCGTCCATCATCGGATCTGCATAGGGGATGCCCACCTCGAAAGCGTCGGCACCTGCCTCTGCCATCGCCACAAAAAGGTCAACGCTGGCTGCCACGGAAGGCAAGCCGGCGGTCATGAACGGCAGCAGAGCGGTTCTCCCGGCGGCGCGGTTGGCGGCAAACAGGGTGTCGAGCCCGGCCCGGCTCACCGTTGCATCCTCGCCAGTTGTTCTACGTCCTTGTCGCCTCGACCGGAGAGGTTGACGAGCACGGTCTTGCCGGCCAGAGATTCGGCCTCGCGGACGATCCAGGCGATGGCATGGGCCGACTCGAGAGCCGGAATGATGCCTTCGGTCCGGGTGAGCAACTCCATCGCAGCCAACGCTTCCTCATCCGTGGCAGATACGTAGCGAGCGATGCCGCTCTGGGCAAAGAAAGCGTGTTCCGGTCCAACTCCGGGATAGTCAAGCCCGGCCGAAATCGAATGCGCTTCCAACACCTGGCCCTCATCATCCTGGAGGAGCAACGTCCTCGTCCCGTGCAAAATCCCCGCCGTTCCGGCACCGATCGAGGCTCCGTGCCGGCCAGACTCAATGCCGTGTCCGGCTGCTTCGACACCGACCAGCTCAGGTCCCAACCCCGCGAAGGGGTGGAAAATACCGATGGCGTTGGATCCACCGCCGACACACGCGACCACCACGTCGGGTAGGGCCCCCTCCAGCTGTGCCAGCGCCTCTTCCCCAATGATCTTCTGGAACTCCCTGACCATCCACGGGAACGGATGGGGTCCGACCACCGACCCGATGACGTAGTGGGTCGTCTCGACCGTTCGCACCCAGTCGCGCATCGCCTCACTGACGGCGTCCTTGAGGGTTCCGGCCCCGGAGGTGACCGGAATCACACTGGCGCCCAGCATGCCCATGCGATGGACGTTGAGCGATTGCCGGTCGATGTCGACCTCGCCCATGTACACGTCGCACTCCAACCCGAAGTACGCGGCAGCAGTGGCCGTCGCGACGCCGTGCTGTCCTGCGCCCGTTTCGGCGATGACCCGCGGTTTGCCCATGTCACGAGCCAGCATCACTTGACCGATAGCGTTGTTGATCTTGTGCGCGCCGGTGTGGGCCAGGTCCTCACGCTTGAGTAGCACACGAACCCCGAGACGTTCCGAGATCCGGCGGGCCTCATGCAGTGGCGTTGGCCGGCCCACGTATTGGTGCAAGATGCGGTGGAATTCGGAAACAAACCGGTCGTCGGACCATGCTCTCTCGAAAGCCGTGGCCAGCTCGTCCAGGGCCGGGATGAGTGTTTCGGGAGCAAATCTCCCGCCGTACTCTCCAAAACGTCCCTGATCGTCTGGCCTTTCGAGCTTCATCGACCTTTCGCCCTCTCCACGAACGCCCGGATCAGTTCCGGGTCCTTGATACCAGGGGACGACTCTAGGCCCGATGAGGCATCGACTCCCCACGGTGCCACCCTCCGGATAGCTTCGGAGACGTTGTCGGGGCCGAGGCCTCCGGCCAGTACGTACGGGCGGTTGAGGTGTCCGATCACGTCCCAATCGAAACTCTCGCCGGTCCCGCCGTGAATACCAGCCCGATACGAATCGAGGAGAGGTGTTTGACCCACTGCTACCGCACTGACGTCGACCCCGGTGTGGATGGCCAGAGGATGCAGCACGAACAATCCCTCCTCTTGTGCCGCTCCGGCGGCAACCTGGCGATGTTCACCATGCGGTTGCACGCCCTGGGCACCCGTGCGTTCGACCGCCGCCAGGAGCGCTTGCGGAGTGAAATCGACCGTGACGATTACGGCCAGGACCGGCACGGTTCCCACCAGTTCTCGTGCCCTCGCTTCCGTCACCCGGCGAGGAGATCCGGGCGCCAACACAATCCCGATGGCGTCGGCACCGGCCTCGACGGCCACAGCCACATCAGCCTCTCGGCTCAGTCCGCAGACCTTCACCCACGTCATAGATCCTCCTGGAGGCTCGCCAGAAGGGCACCGGGGTCCTGGGCCCGGACCAGGCTCTCCCCGACGAGAACGGCATCGTATCCGGCGGCTCGCATCCGGTGGGCATCTGCCTGCGTCCAGATTCCGCTCTCGGCCACACCGACCGGAACGTCGGCCAGCAAGGGCGCCAGCCGCTCGGCGGTATGGAGATCAACTTCGAACGTCCCGAGATCGCGATTGTTTGCTCCGATCACCCGAGCCCCTGCCGCCCTGGCTCTCTGTACCTCGCCCGGGTTGTGGACTTCGACCAGGGCCTCCATCCCGATCACGTGCGTCAAGGCCAGAAGGTCGCCAAGCGTTTGATCATCGAGGGCGGCCACGATCAGGAGGACGGCATCAGCGCCGGAGGCCCGGGCTTCCCAGATCTGCACGGGATCAACGAGGAAGTCTTTGCGGAGTACGGGAACGTCAACCGCTTGGCGCACCCGACGCAGGTCCTCGAGCGAGCCCAGGAAGTGACGGGGCTCCGTGAGGACCGAGATAGCCGCAGCTCCCCCGGCCCCGTACTGAGCGGCGAGTGCAGCCGGATCAAGATCGCCTTCGATGAGCCCGCGAGACGGTGAAGCCCGCTTGACCTCTGCAATAACCGACAAGCCGGGACTGGTCAGTGCTGCGAGCAAGTCACGAACGGGTCCCTGCCGGCCGGCCTCCGCCTCGAGCTCGGCTGCCCGTTTTCGCACTTCCGGAAGATGCAGCCGGACTTCGGCCAGGATCTGGGTCAGCATGCGAACATCGTAGGCCGCCCGAACACGCTCGCCACGTGTTCGAAGATTCTCAGGTTTCTGTGAAATCCGAGAGGGGAAGCTCATGGACCGAAGCGTTGGTCGACCCACCTTCCCAACGTATTTCGATCCCAGCACCAGGCTCAACTTCGCGACGGACCAGGGCCAGGCCGATCGGGGCACGCAGGGTGAGCGACTCCGCTACCGACGTGATCCGCCCAACCGGAGCCTCTCCGGCGAAGAGTTCCGCTCCCTCGGGAGGAAGCACGTTGGTCCCGATCACGATGCCGCGGAGCACCCTGTTGACATGTCCGCGGCTGTCAATGCGAGCAACCAGTTCCTGGCCCAGATAACAACCCTTGGTGAAGGACACCGTGTCTGGAACCAAACCCGACTCTTGGGGAATGGTCTTCTCATCCAGGTCTCTGCCCATGACCGGCTCGCCCGCCTCAACCCGCACCGCGGTGACCGCCAGGGAGCCGACCCGGCGGGCCCCGGCATGTTCGAGTTGCTCTCCCTCAGCACCAAGAACCAGAAAGCGGTCTATCTCGCCGAGCGGGAGCCGGGCAACGAGTCGGTCTTCTCGTCGCTCCCAGAATTCGGGCGTTGGGAGGTCGGCCCTTTCAAGCACTTCCCTCGAGGAGGGTCCCCACACGCTGAGCACTTCACCTCTCATTGGCTCGATAGTGGCGTCGACGTGGAACCGGTACCGGCTCAACTCTGCCGCCGTTGTATCACCCTTGCCCCGGTCGGTCACGAGGATCACTTCGTCCTCGCCTTTCAGTACCCAAAAGACTGCCCGCAATTTGCCCTCCGGTCCGAGGAGCAGCGAGCGGCCAACCCCACCCGGAGCCAGGGCGGCAAGGTCCTGGCTGATGATGTTCTGAAGAAATGACTCTGTGTCCGGACCGCGGACCGCAACGAGTTCGAAGTGGCGGGCGACCAATCCGGCGCTGTTCCGGACCGCCAGGTACTCGGCAGTCACATCACCGAACGTGTCCTGTCCTCTAGACACGCGCCGCACCGTCGAGGGCGGCCAGCGCCGCCGCGGCCTTGTCCATGGTCTCGTCGTACTCGGCTGCAGCGTCGCTGTCGGCGACCAGCCCGGCGCCCGCCTGGACCCAGGCCTTGCCGGCAGCTATCACCACGGTGCGCAAGCAGATCGCCGTATCGATGTTCCCGGAGAAATCGATGTACCCGACGGCACCGGCATACGGACCTCGGGCGACCGGCTCCAGCTCATCGATGATCTCCATCGCTCGTACCTTGGGCGCCCCCGAAACCGTACCGTGCGGGAACACGGCTCGGAGGACGTCCACCGGACGCACCCCGGTCCGGAGCAGACCCGAGACGCCCGACACGATGTGCATCACGTGGGAGTAACGCTCGATAACCATGAGATCATCAACCGCGATGGTCCCGAATTCGGACACCCGGCCTAGATCGTTGCGGGCCAGATCGATCAGCATGACGTGTTCGGCTCGCTCCTTCGGGTCGGCCAGGAGCTCGGCTTCGAGCGCCGCATCTTCGGCTTCGTCTACGCCGCGCCTGCGGGTACCGGCAATCGGCCTGCTGTACACGCGCCCATCGCGAACGTGGGTCAGCAACTCGGGTGAGGAGCCAACCACGGCTATGTCTGGGTGTTTGACATAGAAAAGGTACGGGGAAGGGTTGAGCAGTCGCAGCGATCGGTACACGGCAAACGGGTCCCCCGCGAAGGGGGTCTCGAGGCGCTGACTCAGGACCACTTGAAATGCGTCGCCCTGTTCGATGTACCGCTTGGCTTTTTCGACCGCCTGTTCGAAGGCCATGCGGTCCATCGTCGAGGTGAGGCCCGGTTCGATTGGCGACGGGGTCGGCGCCGGCCGAGCCTCATACGGGCGCCCCGAGCTGAGCCGATCGGCAGCCGTTTCGAGGGCAAGCACCGCGGCCTCATACTGGGCAGTCGGATCGCCCCCGGTGAACACGTTCCGAACAAGGGTAATGGTCTGATCAAATCGATCGAGTGCCGCCAGCGATCCGACGAATTGCCACAACATCTCGGGAAGTGCTCGATCGTCGGCCGGGCGATTGGGCAGATCCTCGACGTAGCGCACCGCGTCATAACCGAGGTAGCCAACTGCTCCACTGTGGAGCGGCGGGAGATCGGGCAGATCGGGCGTTGCGTAACGGCCGAGCAGATCGTCCAGCACCTCGAGCGGATTCCCCTCCGCTAGTTCAATGGACGCGCCTTCAATAATGGTTGCCCCGTCCCGGGAGATCAGCGTGAATTCCGGGTCCCACCCGAGAAATGACCAGCGCGCCCAGCGGTCACCGCCTTCGACCGACTCAAACAGAAATCCGGGCTCATCCCCGACGAGCTTCTCGTAGGCGCTGACCGCCGTCTCCCGATCGGCCAGGAAGCGTGCCGAGACCGGAACAACGGGGTAGCGCGCAGCCAGGTCGGTGAATTCCTCCAGCGTGGGTGTGACGAGCATTAGATCTCGGCGAGCCGGTCCAACCCGATGGTGGTGAACAGTTCCTGGAACCAACCGGACAACCGGGCCAGGTTCCCGGTGATCATCAGCACACCGAAGCCGGCCAGCAACAACCCGGAGGCGATGTTGATCGGGCGCAGATACCTGCGCAAGAAACGCACTGCACCGAGCATCTTGGTCATCCCGATCCCGGCGAGGACGAACGGCACGCCCAACCCGAGCGCATAGGACAAGAGAAGCACCATGCCCTGTCCAACCGTCTCCTGAACGGACGCGGTGAGCAGGATGGCGGCGAGGACCGGGCCAATGCACGGAGTCCAGGCAAACCCGAAAGCGAGGCCCATGACAATCGGCGCCCACGAACCCAGTCGGGACGGACGCACCTCCATGCGCCGTTCTCTCATCAGGCCCGCCAGCAAGGGACTGTTGCTAACAGCGGACACAACGATCAGAACACCAAAGGCAACAACCAGCCATCCGGCCACTCGCGTCGCAGTGAACTGGTAGCGGCTCACCGTCTGACCCAGGGAAGTGGCAGCCGCTCCGAGCAGCACGAAGACCACCGTGAATCCCAAGACGAACAGGCCCGTGGTTTTTACCATCCGGGCTGTGGAAGCGGTTCCCGCTTCGAGGTCGCTGACCGAATATCCCGACATCAGGCTCAAGTAGCCGGGCAACAAAGGCAGGACGCACGGCGACACGAACGAGATGATGCCAAACAAGAACGCTGCGCCTATGCCTACTTCAGCCATGACTCCATCCACAGGAAGGGGGAGGCACCATGTTCCCAGGTTATGGGCTCAAAGTGCCAACTCGCCGCCTTACGCTTTTCGAAACTCGCGGGGCTTCCGGTCCAGGTCTGAGCCGAGCAACCGGAACGCGCCAAACCACCCGGCTAACCTCATCGCCCATGTCACCCCCGAACGAGTCCTGCGTCAGCAACCTTCGAGCAGGGCATTGTCGGCGGCCGTGTACCCGCCTGGCCGACCCGAGGTAGCCGTGGCTCTCCTTCCCACATTCCTCCGCCCACCCGATCGATTCGCCCCGCGCGACCGGAGAATCGTCCTGCTGATGGCCCTAGCGGCCTACGTACAGGGCTTCGCACAAGCCCAAGCAACGAACACACTCCCCTTCGCCCGGATATCACTCGGTCTGAGCGCCGGCGAGATGAGCCAGATCCTCGCCATCACCAGGGTCGGTTCCGTCCTGGCTCTGGCCTTCTCGTTCTACGGGGACAGGAACGGGAGGAGGCGACCGTTCCTGAGTGCTTTCACCATTCTGGTTGTGGCCAACGTCGCCACCGCTTTTGCGCCCAACCCCACGATCTACACCGTCCTGCAAGGAACCGTCAGAATGACCGCCACAGCCGTAGGAGTTCTGGCCCTGGTCTATCTGGCAGAGGAACTGGCCCCGAGCATCCGCGCCTACGGGATCGCCATCTACGGCGGTGCAGCCAGCTTTGGCGCCGGGACCGCCTTATTCGCTCTACCCATCGCGGAAACGAGTCGCGACGCATGGCGTTCCCTCTTCGCCATGACGGCCATCGGTGTTGTGTTCCTTCCCCTGCTCTTCTCCCGGCTCAAAGAGAGCCGGGCTTTCCGCGACCCATCTCGCAAAGCGAATCTCTTCTCTGCACTTGGTGGAAGCCACTTCGCGAGCTTCTGGGTGTTCGCCCTCATCTCGCTGCTCGCTGCGGCCTTCTCAGCCGTGAGTCTGACGTTCGCTCTCGAACGGCTGGTCAACGAGTTGGCCATCGAAACCAACCGGGCTGTTGCCGTGATGCTCATCGGGGGAACCGCCGGAGGTATCGGCTTTCTGCTGGGTGGCCGCCTGGCCGACACGTGGGGCCGGCGACCAACCACCATCCTCGGGTTCACCATGTCGCTCGCAGGAGGACTCGGGCTCTACTGGTTCGACAGCTTGCCGCTCATCGTCTTGGCCGTCGCCGTCTCGAGCCTGGGATCGTTTGCGGCCGTACCGGCGCTCGGCGCCCACCGCAATGAGTTGTTCCCGACCTCGATTCGAGCGACGGCCGTGGTCTGGTTGAACACGATCGGCGTGCTTGGATCAATCGGCGGCCTCGCTATCGGGCGCATAGCCATCGACGAGATCGGTCTGACCATGACCGTGAGCTACCTGGGTATTGGCATGGCACTTGCCGCTCTGTTGATCCTCTTGTTACCGGAAACCCGCGGTCAAGTACTGGACCTGGAGTCAACAAACGCCGTCCTGTAGCGGATCGCCAGCAAACTGAGCCGACCCACAATCAGCGCGGTGATCCCCCACCACACACCGGTGAGCCCCCAGCCGCGCGTCACGGCCAAAACCAAGACCACGCCGGCACCGCCCGCCGCAACCAGGGTCGAAATCATGAGGAACCGAAACTGGCGGGCTCCCATGTAGATCCCGTCCCACACGAAGACCAGCGCTCCGATTGGCTGCAGAACCGCAACAAATGGCATTACGCCCGCGACGAGCGCGATGATCTCGGGATCATCGGTGAACAGTCTGGGGAGCACCGGTCCCAGCAACCAGAAAACCAGCCCCAGAGTCGCTCCCAGGGCAAAACCCCACTGCAGCATCCGATTCGATGCTGCCCGGGCTTCTGCGACCTCGCCTGCTCCAAGGTAGCGGCCAACCAGGGCTTGACCGGCAATCGCCAGGGAGTCCAGGACCAGAGACAGGAAGAGCCAGACCTGCGCGGCGATCTGATGGGCGGCCACGGTGGCGGTGCCGACCCGCGCCGCGGCGGCGGTTGCCACCGTAAATACCGCCAGCAGACCGGCGGTCCGGGCGATCAACTCGGTTCCGGCCGTCGCCAGTTGGCGGAACTCCCCAAGCCGGGGCACGCGGACCGGCAGGCCCATTTCGTGCCGCCGTCTGTTCAACAGGACGAGGAACCAGATAGCCCCCACCCATTGCGCAACGACCGTTGCAACGGCTGCGCCCCGCAATCCCCATCCGGCCACGAAGATGAGGAGAGGATCGCCAATGAGGTTGATCAGATTGAGACCGAGTGTTACCAACAACGGAGTGCGCGTGTCCTGCATGCCCCGGTAAGCTCCATGACCGACGGTGACGAGCAGTACGGCCGGAGCGGCGAGCGCCCGGATGCGCAGGTATTCGCCTGCCGGTTGGAGCAGGTCGGGGCCGGCTTGCATGGCCAACAGCAACGGCTGCCACATCAGTTCGAGGACCAGGGTTGCGGCTCCTCCAATGACGATCGCCAACCCGATTGCCTGGGTCACGACCCGGCTCGCCGCCTCCCGGTCGCCGCTTCCCCACGCGGCCGCCACGAGAGGGGTCGTGCCGTACGCCAGAAAATTGAAGAGGGCGAAAGCAACGGCGAATACTGCCGCGTTGACCCCCAACGCACCCAATTCGGTTGACCCCAGCCGCCCAACGAAGGCTGTGTCGACCAGGGAGACCAGCGGGTCGGCCGCCAGGGCGCCGAGCGCCGGAACGGCTAGACGCAGGATCTGCCGGTCGTGCGATCTACCTCCCATCGGACTCGGTCACTTCACGGGAGATGTCTTGTCCGGGAAGGGACATAAGTCGACCAGATCACACTCGAAACACCGGGGAGTCCTGGCCACACAAACATCCCTCCCGAACTGGATAAGCCGCATCGAGAGGCCCCCCCAGACGACCGGCGGAAAGATCGACTTGAGATCGACCTCGATCTTGGGCGGATCCGAGTTCGTTGATAATCCCAGCCTGTTGGAAAGCCTCCGCACATGCGTGTCAACCGCAATCGCGGCCTGCCCGAAAGCCTCGGCGAGAACCACGCTGGCGGTCTTCCTTCCGACGCCGCGTAGCTCCACAAGCTCTTCGATCGTTGTCGGTACGATCCCGTCGAATCGCTCGATCAGATCTCGGGACAGGTCGATGATCGACCTGGTCTTCTGCCGGTAGAAACCCGTCGAGAAGATGACCTCTTCGACCTCGGCGGGATCCGCTTGGGCGAGAGCAGCCGGGTTCGGATAGCGACGAAACAACTCCGGTGTGGCCCGATTGACGTTTTCGTCTGTCGTCTGTGCAGAGATGACGGTTGCTACCAGCAGCTCCCACGGTTCGACGTACTCCAGGGCAGTCGCAATGGTCGGATACCGGCTCCACAGGCGGTTCCGGATGCGGCGAGCTCGCCCCCGTTCTGCTGGGGTCGGCCGGGTCCCATCTGCGCGCCGTCGAGGTTGAGTCACGACGAGCGATGGTAGTGGCATCATCTCGAGCTACTCATCCTGAGCGGGCACCCGGGCCGGAAATGGACCGGACGGCGCGGCGGGGTACGATGCACCCCGTGGATCTCCGAACCGCAATCGAATCCCTCGCCACCGTTGATGGCCCCATCCTGAAGGTTGATCGGTTTCTCAACCACCGGGTTGAGCCTGCACTCATGGCCAGCGTTGGCCGCCAGTTGGCAACCCTGCTCGATCCATTGCAGGTGGACCTGCTCCTCACTGCCGAAGCAAGCGGCATCCCTCCCGCCCTCGTCACCGGGATCGAAATGGATCTCCCGATCGTGTACGCCAAGAAGTATCTCGGCCCGGGCGGCCGGTACACATTCTCCCGTGAGGTCGTCTCACCCACCAAAGGAGCCGAATACCGGGTGGAGGTAGCGCGACACGTCCTCGAGGCCGGGCTCCGGGTGGCCATTGTGGACGACTTCCTGGCCGGTGGGAGAACCGCCGAGGCCCTGGGAGAGATCGCCGAAGAAGCCGGTTGCACGGTGCTGGCGATGACCTTCGTGATCGAAAAGACCTTCACGGAGGGCCGAGCAAGGCTCGAGGCGCACGGTTGGCCGGTCTGGTCGCTGGTACAAATCGAATCGCTGGAAAACGGCGAGGTCCGGCTTGCCACATGATGATATCGCCGACCTCGTCGATCGCGTCCGGCGCCACTACGACGACGGCTGCTTCGCTTGCGGACGTAAGAACCCGATCGGACTGCAACTTGATCAGTTCTCTCTCAACGACGGCACCGTTGAGGCCTGGTTCACACCCCGCTCCGACTATCGGGGTTTTGTTGGGTCATTGCACGGTGGCGTAGCGGCTACCGCTCTCGATGAGATCCTCGCCTGGGCGGGTATTCTCAATCTCGGGCTCATGTCGGTCACCGCCAAACTCGACCTCCGGTATCGATCGCCGCTCACCAGCCAACGTCCGCTCTGTGTGCGAGGCAGGGTCGATGCCGCTTCGGGCCGTCGCCTCCGGGTATCCGGTGAATTGCTGTGCGACGATCGGCCCGCGGTCACCGCGCAAGGCCTGTACGTAGCCACCGCAGTAGTCGGAGATCTGCTCGCCGAGCACATCTCCGACCGGTAGTCAGTCGATGCGTCGCCCTTCGGTCGCCTATGCCGCCCTTGCCCTCGCAGCGCTGCTCTTCGGGGCAACCTTCGTCGTGGTCAAGGAGGCTGTGGCAGTTCTCCCTCCGCTGGCTTTCGTCGGCTGGCGCTTCCTCATCGGCGCCCTCGCGCTCTTGGTTCTCGGCATCCCGCGTGGGCGGGCGATCTGGCGGGATGGTCTGGCGGCGGGGTTTCTGCTGTTCGTCGGCTTCGCTCTGCAGACCGCAGGGCTCGCCGAGACCAGCGCCTCCAACTCGGGCCTCATTACCGGCTTGTACGTGGTTTTCACACCGCTGCTGGCGGCCGCCGTTGCCCGTCACGGCGTCGGCCGGGGAACCGTCGTTGGCACCCTTGTGGCGTTCGTGGGACTTGCGTTGCTGACCGTGGAAGACGGAGTGACATTCGCCGCAGGCGACGTGCTGACCGTCGGTTGTGCGATCGCCTTTGCCGGCCACATCGTGGTATTGGCCAGGGTGGCAGTTCGCCATTCCGTCATTCCCTTCACCGCTATCCAATTACTCACGACCGCGCTACTCGCCCTGGCCGGCTCGGCTCTCCTTGAAGGATTCCCGCTGCCGAACAGAGAAGTCATGCCTGCATTGTTGATCACGGGTTTGGTGGTGAGCGGCGGCGCTTTCCTGCTCCAGGTGTGGTCACAAACCGTGATCGGACCTTCCCGCACGGCCATCATCCTCGCCCTCGAACCAGCCTTCGCAGCCGGTTTTGCGGCCTGGATCCTCTCCGAACAGCTCGACACCCAGGGTTGGATCGGTGCGGCGTTGATCCTGACGGGTATCTACCTGGTGCTGGCGAATACGGATGATCGGGATGCCCTACCCGCGGCCGAGGCGGTCACACCGGCTCATTGATGCTGCCGACTCTCTCAACGGCCTGTTGGCGACGTTCCTCCCGCCGCACCACCTTCATCGTCAACCGCAACAACGCAATCAAGCCAAAGATCACGAGTACGAGACCGGCGGCCAGTTCGAGCCAACCCGTATACGGGACTTCGCAGCCCTGCAGACCATCCGGGCACATCCCGTAACCTCCCCCACCCTGCGCCAGGTCGAGCAGGACGAGCAGTGGCACAACGGATACCAGAACCACGGCGATCAACAACAGGCCGACAATGATTCGAAGCCAGATCACACTCATAAAACGGGAGGGTACCGCTTCCGGGTTCCGCTGCTTGTACAATCACCGGTCCGTGGAGCATTTTCAAGAGCCGTTCACCTCTGCCGAGACCGCCATCCTGGCTCGATTCTTTACCAACGTCGACCGTCCCGTTTTCGGACTCATCAACCTTCCCGAAGTGGTCAAAGGTGCACTGTTCGCTCGATACAGCCGCAGTTCCAAATCGGTGCGGCGACTGTTTCTCGACGAGTTCATGGCCAACCCCGAGACCGGGATCGAAACGATTGCCGCGCAGCTGGCCGGTGACGACCCGCTCGTCAATATGAAGCGCGCCGAGCAGCTATACGACCGGGTGTTTTTTGAGTACGGCGACGATTCGGTTGCTCAGCTCGGTGGCGTGCACCTGGCCGTCGAACAGGCTTCCAACGTATTGACGAAAGTCCTCGAGTGGGGGCGCCTCGCTTCGTACCTCGAACAGAGCACCCGGTACATCTACTACGACGTCAAACTGGGCGAGCGATACCGATACCAGGTACCACCTGAGTTCGCAGGGTCCTCGCTCTCGGCCGAGTACACCGCCTACATGGACTGGTTGTTCGAAACGTACTCACGCGTTGTTGGCACCATGACCGAGTTCTTCGAACAACGCTTCCCCAAACAGGATGGCGACTCGGATTTCGTCTGGAAATCCACCATCCGGGCGAAGGCGTGCGACACGGCTCGCGGATTGCTGCCGGCGGCGACGCTCTCCAACGTTGGGATCTACGGGACCGGACAAGCCTATGAGATGGCTCTCCTCCGCATGCAGGCTCATCCGCTCGAAGAAGTGCGCGGGTATGGGGCGATGATGCTGGAGGAGCTCCGCAAGATCATCCCGGCGTTTCTGCGGCGGGTCGATCTGCCGGAGCGCGGTGTACTTGCCTCGAGTTACCAGGCAAGAATCCTGGACGACATGCGCGAGATCGCCGCCGGCTTGCAGGAAGTACCGGAGGAACGGACGACGGTGACGCTCACGGAGTTCGACCCGGAGGCCGAAACGAAACTCGTTGCCGCCGCCCTCTACGCCGTGAGCGACCTACCGGACGACCAGCTGGCATCCATTGCGGCACGCCTGTCGAGCGAAGCGAAGGCCCGGATCATTGCCGCCTACATCGGCGAACGCAGCAACCGCCGTCACAAACCCGGGCGCGGCATGGAGCGAACCTCGTACCGATTCGACATTCTGTGTGACTACGGAGCATTCCGGGACCTGCAGCGGCACCGTATGCTGACGCTCGAGTGGCAGCCATTGTCGGCTCGCCTTGGTTACGACACACCGGCCGAACTAGCCCAGGTCGAGCCATCGCTGACCGAAACCTGGCAAACGGCGATGGAACGAGCCGCCGACTTCTACGAGAAGGTCCGTCCGGTATTCGGCATCGACGTTGCCCAATACGTGGTGCCTTTTGCTTTCAATGTGCGATTCGTGATGCAGATGAACGCCCGGGAAGCTTTCCATCTCATTGAACTCCGTACCCAACCGGCCGGGCATCGTGGTTATCGCATCGTGTGCCAGGAAATGCACCGTCAGATTCGTGAGGTGGCCGGGCACCACCAGATAGCCGACGCCATGGGTTTCGTCGACTACAGCGATACGGACCTGGAACGGCTGGAGTCAGAGCGACGCGCAGAGGAACGGCGGCGCTCGTAGCAAGGAACGGGACGTGGGAGATGCCATGCCATCCTCCTACTTCGTCAGCGGAATCTTCAGCACAAGACACTCGTCCGTGACTTCCCATTTCGACGACCCGACCAACGAGTAGTCCAGGTAGTCTTTCTCCGCCTGTTCGATGAACCGTCGGCGCTCTTCACCCGCCACCGGCGGTACACCCCGCTCTTTGACTGCATCGGCCCGCTCCCGAAACCGCCGGACAAAGCCATCCACGTCGAACTGCGCCATGGTCACCTCCACTACATTGCACCAGGTCAGGCTATCGCAACCCGGGACGGCGTCGCGGGAGCCTGCTCAATCCCCATCGACCACTGCACTAACCTCCGCAACGATGCTTGAACGTCGGTTGATCATCGTCACCGGAAAGGGTGGAGTCGGTCGCTCGGCCGTAACCGCGGCATTAGCTCTGCGCGCCGTGCATCTTGGCAAGCGAGTCCTGGCCGTGGCCATGACCGACCAGACCGGACTGGCGCTGCACCTTGGGCGGGAACGACTCGACTACGAGGCCCGGGAGATCCGCCCGGGTCTCCACGCGCTGGCGATTCACCGACCGGCCGCTCTGAACGAGTACCTGAAGGTCCAGTTGGGCGTGCCAAAAGTCACCCGCATGGGTCCAATAGCTCGAGCATTCGATGCCCTTGCCTCGACCGCGCCGGGAATCCGGGAAGTCGTCACCATGGGCAAAGTGCTCTGGGAGGTCCGGAGAGAAGCCTGGGACCTGGTTATCGCCGACGGTCCACCACTTGGGCAGATCGGATCCCACCTCCGGGCGCCCCAGACGGTCACAGAATTGGTTCCGGTCGGAAAGGTCCGCCAGCAAGCGGATTGGATGATCGAATTGCTGACCGACCAGTCCATCAGTGCGATGCTGCTGGTCACCCTGGCCGAGGAATTACCCATCACCGAGACCCGGGAAGCGCTCACCTGGCTGCAAGAGCACCACGTGACCGGTTCTCCTCTGGTCGCAGCGAATCGGATCCTCCCCGCTCTCGCGGCGACCAACAAGCAGATCAACGAGGTCGGTCCCGGTCCTGTCAAGGAAGCTGCCGTGATGCACCGGACGCTTCAGCAAGAGCAGCAGAAATGGCTGGGCGAGTTGCCCCCGGACGTGCAACTCCCCTTCCTGTTCGGGCTCCACACTCCACCTGAAGTAGCCGCCCGCCTGGCCGACGTGTGGGGGGAGGAATGACATCCAAAATCATACTCGTCACGGGAGGCGGCGGGGTGGGCAAGACCACTCTGTCGGCCGCGCTGGCCGTTACCGCGGCGCGCTCGGGCGTTCGCACCCTGGTGGTGACCATCGACCCCGCCAAGAGGTTGGCGACCGCCCTCGGCCTCAAGACTCTCGGCTCCGAGCCAAGCCCGCACAAAGAGGAGCCCAACCTGTGGGCCGCGATGCTGGACGCGTCCGAATCCTGGAGAGCCATCGCCCACCGCCATGCACCCGCCGAGGTAGCAGACCGGTTGGTCGACAACCCATTCTTCGAAGCCGCCACGCAGCACTTCCCGGCTAGTCAGTCGTATGCGTCCGCCGAGGAGATGGCGAACTACGTAGAGACTCGAGCGTGGGATCTGGTTGTGGTTGACACACCCCCGGCGGCCGGTGGCATCGAGTTCTTCTCCGCTCCGGCCGAGATGCGCGACCTGGTTGGTGGTCGGTTGCTGCGCTGGCTGACCGGCGGAGCCCTTCCGGGACGTCGGACGATCTTCACCCTCACTGCCCGACCCGCTCTTCGCATAGCCGGTGCGGCCCTCGGGTCCGATTTGCTCGAGCGAGTCGCGGAGTTCCTCATGGACATGCGCACTATGTACGACGGTCTTGCCCGGCGTGCGGTGCAGATGGAGCAACATTTCCGCGACGCCAGGACGGTGGTGGTAACCACCGCCGATCCGGCTCCCCTACTGGAGGCAGCCCGTTTCTACCGCGAACTACCCGACAAGGTTCCCGACCCGGACTCCGTAGTCTTCAACCGGGTGTTGCCGGCCACGTGGTACAGCCCGAAGCCACCTACCGATGGCGCGCTGGTCGAGAACCTGGCCAGGTGGGGAGCCGAGGCGCACCGCCAGGCCGAAGTACGAAAGGAATTCGCCGCGCTCTGGAAGACCGAGGTCGCCACCGTTCCGTGGCAACCCAAAACCCCGACCAGTCTGGACGACCTGGCTGCCCTGATCACCGAGGCGGTGGGGATACCGTTAGAACGCCTCGGAGTTACGCCGCGGTAGGCAGGGCCGCAGCTGATCGGAAAGGACCCCCTCCCCCGATTCGCTCACGTTGCTAGCTGAGGGCAAGAACGCCTACACAACCGCTTTTTGGCCGAGGAGCTCACGGAGTTCCGCGTACAACGCCGACCGGGGCTCCACCCGGTGTTCGTTGGACAGTTTCCAGACTTTGTGGCCCGTTGCCGAGGTCATGTGCAGATAGACCGGAGAGGTTCCGGGATGGTTGACCAGAATCTCCTTCAACCGTTCAACCATGTTCGGCGAGAGGAGGGTCGCGGGAACCTCGAGCCGCACCGCGCTGTCACTTCGTAGTTCCGGTTCGCGGACCTCCTTCGCAATGATCTTCACGTCATCGCCGCGGTTGTCGACCCGGCCGGTGATGATCACGATCGCGTCCTCTCGGACCATCGCCCCGGTGGCCATGACCACCTTCGGGAAGGCGACTACCTCAACCGATCCTTCGAGATCCTCGAGATGGAAGAAGAGCATCGGATCGCCCTTCCGGGTGAATCGCCGCGTGATCGATCCGACCAGGCCGCCGATGGTCACGGTCGAACCGTCTGTCTGGTCGCTCAAGGCCGCAATGCTGGTCGTGACAGCCTGGCGAAGGGCGTGCTCCACCCCAAACAGCGGATGATCGGAGACATAGAGGCCGAGCATCTCCTTCTCGAAGGCAAGTCGGGTTCGCTTGTCCCAGGTCAGCTCCGGGATTTCGACATCCTCCGTGGCTTCGCCTCCGTTCTCTGACCCGAACAGGCTGTACTG
Organism: uncultured Actinomycetota bacterium; assembly: GCA_963718995.1. GTDB lineage: Bacteria > Actinomycetota > Acidimicrobiia > Spongiisociales > UBA4744 > UBA4744. The sequence continues at coordinate 41,391 of CAVRAP010000017.1, read as the reverse complement.
ACCCATGTCCTCGTTCCGTCTCCGGCTGAGGGTTGCGTCGAGGATCTGCTCGTACACGAGGAGCAGTCCCCGTCGAGCAGGCACAAATGCGTCAAATGCGCCTGCCTTGATGAGCGACTCAATGGTGCGTTTGTTCAGGGCTGCTGGATCGACCCGGTTCACAAAATCCTGGAAGGAGGCGTAGGGACCGCTTTCTCGACGCGCTTCGATGATCTTCTCGACGACCCCCTCCCCCACGTTCCGAATGGCCGACAACCCGAATGTGATTGCTCCATCGCGAACGGTGAAATCCATGTCGGATTTGTCGACGTCCGGAACCAGCACTTTGATGCCGGTGGTCCGACATTCGTTGAGGTAGATCGCCGTCCGATCCTTGTCACGTTTGGTCGATGTGAGTAACGCCGCCATGTACTCGGGCGGGAAGTTGGCTTTGAGCCAGGCGGTTTGATAGGCGACGTACCCGTAGGCGGCCGAGTGGCTCTTGTTGAATCCGTATCCGGCGAACGGTTCGACGGCGTCCCACAGTTCCTTGCCGAGCTTCGCGTCGTGGCCCTGGGCGATACAACCCGCCACGAACTTCTCCCGCTCTTGGTCCATGATGGCCCTGACCTTCTTGCCCATAGCCTTGCGAAGGGTGTCGGCCTCGGCCATCGAGTACCCGGCGAGTTCTCGAGCTACCTGCATGACCTGTTCCTGGTACACGATGATGCCGTAGGTAGCTTCGAGGAACGGAACCGTGGCCGGATGGGGGTATTCGACCTTTTTCCTGGCGTTCTTTCGATCGGCATACTCATAGTGCATGTTCTGCCCCATCGGGCCGGGGCGGAAAAGCGCATTCACGGCGATGATGTCGTCGAAGCTCTCCGGTTCCAGACTGCGGATCAAGGACCGCATGGCGGTGCCTTCGAGCTGGAACACCCCGATGGTGTCGCCTCGTCTGAGCATCTCGAACGTGACAGGGTCGTCGAGCGGGATGTGATCCACGTCGACCGACTCACCCCGGGACTCCTGGATCAACTCGACCGCTCGCTCAATGGTGGACAGATTGCGAAGCCCCAGAAAATCCATTTTGAGCAGGCCAAGGGCTTCGATTCCGTGCATTTCATATTGCGTGACGATCTCAGCCCCTTCCCCTTTCCGCTGGATCGGAACGATGTCCGTGAGGGGCTCGGCCGAAATGACAACCGCGGCGGCATGAATACCATCCTGGCGGCGCAGTCCTTCCAGTCCGCGGGCCGTGTCAACCACCCGTTGGACGTCCGGGTCGGAGGCATAGGCTTCGCGGAGTGGGGCGGCATTCGAATGAAAGTCCCTGATCGCCTGATCGGCACCGGGTCCCGGATCGACGAGACACTGATTGAGGTTCGCCTCGTTCCCGAGAATGGGCGGCGGCATCATTTTCGCAACGCGGTCGCCGAGACCGTACGGATAGCCGAGTACCCGGGCCGAATCGCGGATGGCCTGGCGACCCTTGATGGTGGAGAAAGTCACAATCTGGGCGACGTGATCGGTTCCGTAGCGTTCACTGGCGTAGCGGATCACATCGGAGCGGTAGCGCTCATCGAAGTCCATGTCGATATCGGGCATCTCGCGCCTGCCCGGATTCAAGAAGCGCTCGAAGATCAGGCCATATTCGAGCGGATCAAGATCAGTGATCTGGAGGGAGTAGGCAATGATCGAACCGGCGGCACTTCCCCGGCCCGGCCCGGTCCTGATTTTGTGTTCACGCGCATAACGAATGAGATCCCACACGATCAAGAAGTAGGCGGGGAAGCCCATCTCGTCCACGATGCGCAACTCGTGCTCGATGCGATCGGTGATCTCCGGTGCGAATGATTCCCCGTATCGGCGATGGGCACCATCGATAACCAGCTCTCGAAGGTACGACGACTCTGTTTTCCCCTCCGGAACAGGGAAATGCGGAAGCAGCATCTTCCCGAATTCGAGCTTGACATCGGCTCGTTCCGCGACCCAGAGCGTGTTGTCGCACGCCGCCGGGAAGCGATCGTCCGGGAAGAGCGCCCGCATCTCCCTGGCACTCTTCAGGTAGAACTCCCGCCCATCGAACTTGAACCTGTTCGGCTCATCGATGGTCGACCCGGTCTGGATGCAGAGCAGGACGTCATGCGCCTCCGCCTCGTTCTGATAGGTGTAGTGGGAATCGTTGGTGGCGAGGAGGGGAGCGTCTAGTTGTTTCGCTATCTCAACGAGGTCGGGAAGAATCCGCTTCTGGGGCTCGAGCCCGTGATCCTGCAGTTCGATGAAGAAGTTGTCCCGACCGAAGATATCTTGATAGTTGGCGGCAGTCCGCAACGCCGCCTCGAAGTCGCGGATCTGGCCCTCGTTGCCTTCCTCCCGGGAGGCGTCCGGCGCCAGCAGTTGCGCGACCGGTCCGCCCAGGCAGCCGGATGCAGCGATGATGCCTTCGGCGTGTTCCGCGAGGAGTTCGAGGTCCATGCGCGGCTTGTAGTAGTACCCCTCCAGGTAGGCACGACTCACCAACTTGATCAGGTTGCGGTAACCGGTTTCGTTCTCAGCAAGCAGCGTCACGTGGTGACGAACATTCTGACTGCGCGGGGGCCGATCGAACCGAGATCCAGGGGTCACGTAAGCCTCTACCCCGATAATTGGTTTGATACCCACGTCGGCGGCAGCTTTGTAGAAGTCGACTGCGCCGTACAGGACACCGTGGTCGGTGATGGCCACCGCCGGTTGTCCGTCCTGGTGGGCGGCCTCAACGACGTCCCGGACGCGTGCCGCCCCGTCGAGCATCGAGAATTCGGTGTGGAGATGGAGGTGCGCGAAGCTGTCCGAAACCACCGTTGTTGGATCTCCTCGAGAATTACACTGCTGGGATTCGTACCATACCAGGCGCGCTTCATCTCCTCCGTGCCAGGACGGCAGCTTCGACGGCCCTGTGACCGGCCGCTGGTTCCAGCACTAGTATCGTTCGGTCTGAACGGTCGAATGCCTGGTTGCAGGCATGCGATTCGACACCGGGAGGGCAAAGAAGCGCTCTTTCTGGCCGCGAACGAGGAGAGTCACCATGCGGATAGGAATCCTGACGGGCGGAGGAGATGTACCGGGCCTCAACCCATGCATCAAGGCCGTCGTCAACCGGGTCGCGGAGGAGGGCCACGAGGTCGTCGGCATCCGGCGCGGCTGGTCCGGCCTGTTGCATCACAACCCGGACGACCCGGGGTCGGCCGCTCGCAATTTTCGACCCCTCGACCCGCAAATTGTTCGAACGATCGATCGTACGGGCGGCACCATGCTGCACACGTCGCGAGCGAACCCTCAGCGGGTGCGCCCCAAAGACGTTCCCGACTTCCTCGCCGAACAAGCCATCGGCGACGGCCCCTTCGACTTCACCGAGCATATCAAAGCAGTCCTGGACGACCAGAACATCGACGTGCTGATCCCGATCGGCGGGGACGACACCCTGTCCTACGGAATGCGGATGCATGAAGAGGGCGTGCCGGTCATCGCGGTTCCTAAGACTATGGACAACGATGTTCATGGGACCGAATACTGCATTGGCTTCTCGACGGCGGTTACCCGCGGCGTTGACTTCATCACCAACCTTCGTACCAGCACCGGCTCGCACGAACGGATCGCGGTCGTTGAACTTTTTGGAAGGAACAGCGGCGAGACGGCGCTCGTCACCGCCTACCTGGCCGGCGTCGACCGCGTCTTGATCTCAGAAGTGCCCTTCGATATCGACAGACTGGCGGAGATGGTGGTCCGCGACCGGAACAACAATCCGAGCAACTATGCGATGGTTGCCATTTCTGAAGGTGCCAGCATCATTGGCGGTGAGATCATCGAATCAGGGGAACCCGACGCGTACGGTCATCGCAAACTCGGCGGCGTCGGGACGATCACCGGCGAAATGCTGAAGGAAAAGACTGGCATCGGCATCATCGATCAGCAGGTGGCCTATCTGATGCGATCGGGCAGCCCGGACTCCCTCGACCTGATGGTCGCGATCAACTACGCCGTCATGGCGGCCGATCTGGCCATGGAGGGCTCAACGGGGCGCATGGTTGCGCTACGGGGTGGCACCTACACGAACGTTCCGATCTCGGTCACGAAGGAAGGCGTCAAGCGCGTCGACGTCACCGAACTGTACGACGCCGACAACTACCAGGCCAAGGTCCGCCACGTAACGGGCAAGCCTATGTTCCTCTACTAGGAGCCCCAACCATGAGCGAAGTAATCGGAGTGCTTACGGCCGGCGGCGACTGTCCCGGACTCAATGCGGTGATACGTGCTGTCGTCACCCGCGCGACAGAGCGTCACGGAGCCGAGGTGGTCGGGGTCCTGAATGGGTGGGAAGGGCTGATGCAGGGACGGACCCGCTCTCTCGACCGCGATTCGGTGCGGGGGATTCTGGCCCGCGGTGGGACGATCCTCGGCACTTCCCGCATGGATCCCTACGTTCACGGCGACGGGTACGAGAGCGTTCGCAAGACCATCGAACGAAATGGCATCGACTCACTGGTTGTCATCGGTGGCGACGGAACCTTGCTGACTGCGCAGAAGCTTGCCAAAGAAGGATTGAAGGTGGTCGGAGTGCCGAAGACCATCGACAACGACATCGCCGCCACCGACTGGACGTTCGGGTTCGATACTGCGCTCGAGATCGCAACCGAAGCTATCGACCGAATCACGACGACGGCGGAATCCCACAACCGGATCATGCTGGTCGAGGTGATGGGCCGTACCAAAGGCTGGATCGCCACCTATGCGGGGATCGCCGGTGGGGCAGATGCCGTCCTCATCCCTGAAATCCCTTACGACCTGAACGAAGTTGCCGACGTCATCCGTTCTCGCCATCGGCACGGGCATTCGTATTCGGTTGTCGTCGTCGCGGAAGGCATTGAACCGCCGCCTACGGCCGATCCGATCCATCGCGAAGTTGACGCTTTCGGGTTCAAACGGCTGGGCGGCGTGGCCTATCAAATCGCTCCGATCCTCGAGGAACTGACCGGCTTCGAAACCCGGGTAACCGTGCTCGGCCATTTGCAGCGCGGGGGCACACCGACCGCTTTCGATCGCGTCCTTGGTACCAGATTGGGAGTCATGGCAGCCGATCTCGCAGCGGCAGGAACCCACGGCGTGATGGTCGCCGCCAAAGGCCCGAATATCGTTCCCGTACCACTCGACGAAGCGTGCGCCGACATTCGCGGTGTCGACGCCGCCACCTATGACGTCGCCCAGACCTTCTTTGGTTAGTCGACCATGAGTCGTCCTGCTGAGCAGGGCACTCGCCATAGGGAGACGTGCTCAGTCCGGCGGTCCAAGCTGCGCAGATGAATCCGCCAGGTCTGCGGGAAGCGGTGAATCCACGGAGATCTTCTGATCGGTGATCGGATGGTTGAACCCGAGATGGGCTGCGTGCAACCAGACCCGGAAAGGGTCGACACCAGGCGGCCCGGGCCGGCCGTAGACACGATCGCCAACCACGGGATGGCCGATCGACGCAAGATGGACCCTGATCTGATGGGTTCGACCGGTTTCGAGACTCACTTCCAGCATCGATAGACCGGCCCCGGACCAGAAGGCCGTCCGCCGGTAATGCGTGCGCGAAGGGCGCCCCTCAACCTGGGTGGCCATACGAGATGGGTAACGCGCATCCCGACCGATCGGAGCGTCAATGGTGCCGGTTGCCGCATCGAGCCCGCCCCATACCAGGGCCAGGTAGTCCCTGGCCACGGAGCGCCGGGCGAGGGCGGCGACAAGCGCCTCATATGCCACATCGGTCAACGCAACAACGAGCAGGCCGGAAACCTCCCGGTCAAGGCGATGAACGATGCCCCACCGATCTTGCTGACCAACGCCCTCCAACCGGGGCCAACGTGCCAGGAGACCTGCGGCCATGGTCCCGGTGGCCCGACCGGCACCTGGGTGGACCACCAACCCGGCAGGTTTTTCAACCACCGCCACATGATCATCCTCATAGAGGACGGTCAACGGGATGTCCTCGGCTTCCAAACCTCGCAAGACTGGAACCTCGATGTCCAGTTCGATGCCGGCAACGAGGCGGTGTTTCGGATCGACCGGCGCGCCATCAACGGTCACTAGACCCTGGTCGATCAGGGAGCGGGCGGCCGCCCGGCTGAGCCCGGCGACCACGGCAACGATCTTGTCCGCTCTCTCGCCGGCCAGGTCGCCGGGGACCTGGTGTTGTGTCCTACCCATGCGATCCTCGAGGTGTGGGTGAGCTGTGACCGTCGGTTTCGGTTGGACCTTCCCGCCTCACGGTTTACGCAGAGCACCCAGCAACAACAAGGCCACCCCAATCGTTATGGATGCATCGGCGATGTTGAAGTTTGGGATGAACCAGAGATCGATCCAATCGGTGACTCGCCCATCGAGTAGGCCGGCTCCGCGGGTGAACCGGTCGACGAGATTGCCGACGGCCCCCCCGAGTACCAGCCCCAGTCCGATCAGGTCCGCCCGGTGATCGACGGCCCGAAAAGCAAAGAAGATGACGCCAACCGCCACGACGGCGAATACGGCAATGATCTCTCCACCACCCTTGAAGAACCCGAACGCCGCGCCCGAATTCTCGGCCAGGGCCAGCCGCAGGAAACCGGGGATCAGCTCGATGATGGAATCGTCGAGCGCGGAGCGGGCCCATACCTTGGTCAGCTGATCGACCGCAACGACGGCAGCGGCAATGCCAAGCGCCGTGAGCCGGGTGGCTCTCAGTGACGTTGCGCGCACTCCACACACAACGTCGTATACGGCAGCACCTCGAGCCGGGCGATCGGGATCGCGACTCCGCACGATTCGCAGACGCCGTACTCGCCCGCATCCAGCCGTCCCAGAGCATTCTCGGCCTTGCGCAGGAGGTCCTCGGTGTTAGCGTCGACTGAGAGGTCCTTCTCATACTCGAACACCATGGAGCCGCCCTCTGCGCTCGTCGGATCAGGGCTCCGTTCGGCAGCCGTCTCAGCCAGGCGGGCGTTTTCCCTCTCCAGCTCGTGTTCCTCCAGAAGCGCCCGCAAACGAGCCTGCTCCTCCTCGAGAACCGCACGGAACTTGTCAAGGGTCGATTGAGCCAATTGCCTCGACATCACACCTCATTCCTTCCTGAGCGCAGGAACTTAGCAGAATCAGTCGGTTTGCTTTGAAATGAGCCGGACCAACTCGTCCGGCGTGATGTCCTCGACGAGAAAGCGTTTTCGCCGTGATCCTGGTCCTCCGACCAACGCAACACGCGCCCCGGTGAGGGCGGTCAGAACATCCTCAAGGGCGCGATTGGCCTGGCCGCCCTCGGGTACGGAGGAGACCCGGATACGTAGCGCGCCGTCATGCAGGCCGGTTATCTCAGTTCTTGACGCCCCGGGAACGGCCCAGACGTCAACCCATGACCCCCCTGGACTCGCAGACACGGCGCTTCGGTAATCGGGGCTCGCTGGCGGTTCGGCATCCATCAAGCCGCCAGGCTAATTGGTTGGTTGACCGACGCCGGCGGGGTACGATGCCCGGTGCGTTGATAGGGACGTGCGATCGGTCAGGTCGAACCAAGCGAGCCGGTAGATGGTGCAAGTCCGGCGTTCTGCCCCGATCGACATCACCCTGGAGCTGCAGGAAGAGCCCGGTGCAGATGCACTGGAGTAGAACCTGTCGGGTTCCCCTCCGTATGGGGCCGATGAGCGGTCGAAGCGCCCTTGGGCATTTCGGCAAGCCGGGTGGTACCGCGAGCCCAATCGGGCCCGTCCCGGAAACCCCCGGCCCGGGCCGGGACCAGTGCGACCGAGGAGCCGACGCCATGACATCAGGAAGCTTTCGCCGGGCAGAATCGAATGTTTTGTTCCCCGCCCTCGAAGAACAGGTTCTCGAACTGTGGGACCGCCTCGACGCTTTTGCACGTTCGGTGGAAATGCGGCCGAAGGACTCTGAGTACACGTTCTACGACGGTCCCCCATTCGTTACGGGCAGTCCCCACTACGGCAACTTGCTGGCCGGAGTCATCAAGGACATCGTTCCGCGCTATTGGACGATGCGCGGCCATCGGGTGGAACGACGATTCGGGTGGGACACGCACGGCCTCCCCATCGAAATGGAGGTACAGAAGGCCCTCGGGTTGTCGGGACCCGGCGAGATCAAAGAGTTTGGGATCGATCGATTCAACGAAGCCTGCCGGGCGCATGTGCAGACCAATACGGAAAGCTGGGAAACGATCACCCGCCGTATCGGTCGGTGGGTCGACTTCGAGAACGATTACAAGACCATGGATGTCGACTTCATGGAGAGTGTCTGGTGGGTTTTTCGGCGTCTCTGGGACAAAGGTCTCATCTACCGCGACTTCAAGGTGCTCCCCTACTCATGGGGGGCATCGACTCCCCTGTCCAATTTCGAGGCCAACCTCGACTATCGGGACATCGACGACCCGGCGATCACCGTTCGGCTGCGGGTCCTCCAGACCCACGGCCCGGTCCGCGAGGGCGACTACCTGACGATCTGGACGACAACGCCCTGGACACTTCCCGGCAATCTGGCCGTCGCCGTCGGCGAAGACATCCTCTACTCGGCCATCGATGTCGAAGGCGAACGCCACTGGATTGCCGCCAACCTCGGCGAGAGCTTGTGGCCGGATGCGAACGTAGCCCGCCGGGCGACGGGTCGGGAGTTGGTTGGGGCTCAGTACGAGCCGCCGTTCCCGTACTTCGAGGAAGAACGCGATCGCGGTGCCTTCCGGGTGATCTCCAGCTCCGACGTCAACACCGACGAAGGTACCGGCCTGGTGCACATGGCCCCTGCCTACGGAGAAGCCGACTTCTACGCCCTCACCGAGGCGGGCCTGTCGGTGATGCTCGATCCGGTCGATAGTGAGGCCCGATTCACCGACGCGGTACCCGACGTGGCGGGTATGTACGTCAAGGACGCCGACGCCAAGTTGATCGAGATACTCAAACGGCGCGGGAGCCTCGTCAAACGGGACCAGATCCGACACTCGTATCCCTTCTGCTACCGGACCGGTACGCCCCTGATCTACAAGGCCATCCCTACCTGGTTTGTCGCCGTCGAGCAGTTCAGGGACCGAATGGTTGAGCTCAACGAGGAGATCCACTGGGTACCCGAGTACGTCGGGAGCCGGCGTTTCGGCAACTGGCTCGAGAACGCCCGGGATTGGGCGATCAGCCGCAACCGTTATTGGGGCAGTTGTATCCCCGTGTGGGAGTGCCAGGAGTGTGACGAGCAACTGTGCGTTGGATCGATTGAGGAACTCCACGGTGTGTCCGGGGTACGCCTCGACGACCTTCACAAACACATTGTCGATGCCGTCACGTTCCCCTGCACAAAGTGCCAGGGAACCATGCAGAGAGTCCCGGAAGTCCTGGATGTGTGGTTTGAGTCGGGCTCAATGCCCTACGCCCAGATTCACTATCCGTTCGAGAACGAGGAAGCGTTCAAGCGTCGTTTTCCTGCGGATTTCATCGCAGAGGGCCTCGATCAGACCCGGGGTTGGTTCTACACGCTGCTGGTCTTGGCTACCGGCCTCTTCGATGATGTCCCGTTTCAGAACTGCGTCGTCAACGGCTTGATCCTGGCGGAGGACGGCCGGAAGATGTCGAAGAGCCTCAAGAACTACCCGGACCCCAACGAGATCCTGGCCAGGCACGGCGCAGACGCACTGCGTGCCTACCTGATCAATTCTCCGCTCCTGCGGGCCGAACCGCTTCGCTTCACCGAGGACGGCGTACGGGAGGTCACGCGGGCCGTCATGCTCCCCCTCTGGAATGCCTACTCGTTTCTGACGACGTACGCCGAAGCGGACGGCATAGCCCGTTCAGACCTGGCGGCGGCTCCCCCGCCCGAGGACCGGCCCGAAATCGATCGCTGGATTCTCTCGGTTCTGCAATCGCTGATCTCTGAAGTCAACAATCTCATGGAGGGGTATTACCTCTACTCGGTCGTTCCTCCGATGATCGGCTTCATCGATCATCTCACCAACTGGTATATCCGACGTTCGCGCCGCCGCTTCTGGCGCACACGCAGCGACGATGACTCCGACAAGCTTGCTGCCTTTGCCACGCTGTACGAGGTCCTGGTCACCTTCTCGAAGGTGATCGCCCCCGTGCTGCCCTTTGTCACCGAGGAGCTGTACCAGCGGTTGGTGGTCGAGCATCGCGCGGTCGGCGAAGATGGTCCGCTCAGCGTGCACCACACCGACTATCCGGAGCCCCGGCCCGATCTTATTTCGACCGAGCTGGAGAGTGACATGCAGTGGGTCCGACAGGTGGTGGCTTTGGGACGTTCCCTGCGAGTTACTCATGGGCTCAAGGTGCGCCAGCCCCTGCCGTCGCTCACGGTTCTGACGCCAGACGAAGCAGTCGCAGAAGCCGTAGCGTCACACGCCTGGCTCATCACCGAGGAACTCAACGTCAAAGAGGTTCTGGTCGGGCGGGACGACACCGAGTTGGTGGATCTGCACATCAAGGCAGACTTCAAGCGACTCGGCCCTCGTCTGGGTTCCGATGTGCAGAAGGTGGCCGCCGCTTTGGGGCAACTCGACCAGAAGTCAGTGCGGCAGCTGGCCGATGGCGGGCCGGTACTCGTTGAGGGACACGAGATCGGACTCGATGACGTGATGGTGCAGCGGGTACCACGGGCGGGCATGATCGTGGCCGCCGAGGGCCCCCTGTCGGTGGCCATCGACACTACGGTCACCCCGGAACTCGAGATCGAAGGGATGGCTCGCGAGCTGATCAATCGGATTCAACAGACCCGTCGTGACCTGGGTCTTGCGGTTGCCGATCGGATAACGCTGAGCTGGGCAAGCGATTCCCCTTTGATCGTTTCGGCATTCGAAGCGCATGCGGACGTGATCGCCGCAGAAGTGCTGGCGGTTGCGGTCGAGGAGGATCGTCCGGAGACAGGAACCATCCTCACGATCGAAGGCGAGGATGTGACCATTGGGGTCTTCAAATCAGACGACGAGGCGCCCGGATAGTCACCGGGACGTGGTCTAGCCTTCGGAGTCGCCCCGGTCCCAGGGACGATGACCCGAACCCAGAAACACCTGCCCGGTTGACTCCTCAGGTTCATCTTGTTGGGCGGCGGGCTCTTCGACTGATTCACCCGACCGGATCCGCTTCAACGTCCGGTTCGACGTCGTGATCAAACTCGTCGTCAATCTCGCGCAAATCGGTGTGGCCATCGGCTACCGGCTCTGCCTCGTCCTCTTCCGGCTGGGCGGCGACGACGTCCGACTCGAGCTCCTCGAGCTTGCCCATTGTGGAATCGGCGAGTGCCAAAAAGCGGTCCTTGAGGCTTCCCACCGAAGATCGCAACCGATCGAGGTCGGCCACGAGATGTTCACGCTCCTGGATCCTTTCGACTTCCACGGCCGAAGCTTGGGTGCGTGCTTCAACCAGCAGTTGTTGGGCTTCACCGCGGGCTTCGTCGACGACCTGATCGGCCGTTCGCTGGGCGATGATGAGCGTCTTCTTGATGCGCTCTTCGGTCTCGCGATTCGCCTCGAGTTGCTCTTCGAGGACGGCAACTCGCTCGTTGGCGTCCCGCAACTGTCGCTCATACTCGCGGATCGCGATAACGATCTCGTCGAGGAATTGGTCGACTTCTTCCTCGGCATAACCGCGCAACGCGACTCTGAACGTCTTCTGTTCAATATCGATTGGACTCAAAACCATGGGTCAACCACCTTGGAACGTGCGTGTGAGGAGCTTAGCCCTCCGGAGCCGCTCCCGAGTGCTTGTGAACGTGGGAATCTGAGAAGATGCCGCGAGACTATCTGCATATCGCGTTGGACAGGATGCTGAGACCGATCAGGAGGACCAGCGGGGACAGGTCGAGGGCGGCTCCACCCATGCGAACGGGCGGAATGATCCGGCGCAGCGGGATGAGAACGGGGTCGACGATCGTAGCCAGCACAGCACGAGCCTTCCCAACGGGATGCTCGCTGGGAACGCGCACCCATTCCAGAAGGATCCTGGCGAAAACGACGAGGGTGTACAGGCGAATCAGCGAGCAGACGATCTCCACAGCGTGCCCTACTCGTCGTCTGCAGTTGAATAGAGGCCCAGATCGGCGAGCCGACGCTTTTCTTCACGCCCGAGCGAAACGCGGGGCGGCAACACCATGATGACGCCCTCGGAGATCTTGCGCATGGTGCCGTCGAGCGCGTAGGTCAGCCCACTGGCGAAGTCGACGAGACGGCGAACCATGTCCGGGTCGGTTTCCCGCAGGTTGAGCACGACCGGGACCCTGGCCCGAATCCGGTCGGCGAGGAGCTTTGCATCGGAGAAGCCTGTGGCTTCCACGATGTCACATTGAGCTTCGGCCGACTTGACCTGCCGCACGGCACCGGTCGTAGCTGCGGAGGATGCAAACGTGCGTTCCGAGGCACCCATCGGGCCGCGCCCGGCCGGCGGTTCGACCCGCCGCCCGACCACGCCTTCTGGCCGATTGGCCACAGTGCGAACCTGAGATTGCATCGGAGCAGTCTCAACCGGCGTGGATTGCTCGTTGTCTATTGCCGCTTCGTCGACCAGGCCGAGGTAGAGAAGCGCCTTTTGCCACAGCTGACTCATGTGATCCCTTGGTTATTGCTCGACTCTCGGACCAAAGATAGCCCGTCCGACGCGAATCATCGTCGCTCCTTCCTCAATTGCTACCTCAAAGTCGTCCGTCATGCCCATCGAGAGTTCTCGAACGGCCGGATGTCGGGCTGCCAGATCGTCTCGCAACCTTGCCAACCGGGCGAAGAACAGCCGGGTTTGCTCTGCCTCAGCGACGACGGGAGGGATCGCCATGACACCTCGCACCTCCACCCCGAGGGCGACCAGTCGATCGGCCATCGCTTCTGCCTCGTCGATCGACACGCCGGATTTCTGTGGTTCATTCGCGATGTTGACTTCCATCAGAACAGGAGGAGCCGTCCCGGGTCCCTTCAGCCAGGCCTCGGCAAGCTTCAGCCGATCCATCGAATGGAGCATGTCCACGCTGGGCCGCACCAACCTCACCTTGTTCCGTTGCAGAGGACCGATGAAATGCCAGCGAACATCCGATGGCATGGAGGCCACTTTGTCGACCAACTCTCCGGCCCGGTTCTCTCCGAAGTCCCGATGACCGGCCCCGTAGAGCTCCATCAGCGTTTCAACAGGGTGCGTCTTGCCCACGGCGATCAGCGTGATCTCTGAGACGTCCCGACCACAGCGCCCGGCTGCAGCCGCGATCCGCCGACGAACCATCTCGAGACTCATGGCAGCCAAGCGATCCCGGCCATGCGGGCGGGGGTCCCATCGCGCCGATGCGAAAAGTATCCGTCGCTGCAACGGGTACACACCCCGGCCGACCATAGTCTCTAGGCCGTTGAGCCGGGCAGCAACGGCCGCGGGCAGGTCGACACTCGACGTTCCCCAGGTCGTCGTCGAGGTGCTGGCCGGAAACCGGGCAGCAACCTCAGGTCCCACCTCGAAACAGCAAGGTCCGATCCCAGGACCGATGGCGGCTCGCAGCAGATTCCAACCCGCCGCTTCCATAGTCGCCCGGAGGTTGTCAACGACTCCAGCCACGACTCCGCGCCATCCGGCATGGGCGATTCCCACGCCCCGATCCGCTTCGAGGACCACGGCGAGACAATCTGCGGTGAAAACGGCCAGGGGCAAGCCGGCTGCCGCGGTGTAGAGGGAGTCGGCCTCGGCGAGCGAGCCTGGTCCCGTGGCTTCAACGACGGTGCCGCCGTGAACCTGATGCACCGTGGCCCAGGACTCCGGGATGGCCAGTCGGGAAGAGACGGCACGCCGTGCGGCATCATCCGATCGGAGGTCACCCTGCCGGGAACTCGTGAAAGCGACCCCCCGGAATCCCGGCGGTCGCATCATCCCTGCACGAAGCTCGGGATATCGAGGTCATCGCCATCATCGGTGGACCTGGTCACGGTGCCCGACGCCATCCCGCGGGTCTCCTTGCGGCGCCCGCGATCGAACCCTGCCGCGATAACCGTCACTTTGATCTCCTCGCCGAGGTTGTCATCGACCACGGCGCCAAAGATGATCTCGGCGTCCGCGTCGCTGTGTTCGGCGACCACCGTCGCAGCCTGATTGACTTCATGGAGCGTCATCGCCGAAGGTCCGGCGATGGTCAGCAACACACCGCGTGCGCCTTCCATCGAAGTCTCCAGCATGGAACTCGAAATGGCTCGCTGAGCCGCTTGGTCGGCCCGGTCCTCCCCGGAAGCTCGGCCAATGCCCATAACTGCCGTTCCCGCATCGGAGAGAATCGTGCGGACATCGGCGAAGTCAACGTTGATGAGGCCTGGCGTTGTGATGAGGTCCGTGATGCCGGCCACGCCACCCATCAGTACTTCATCAGCCATCCGAAAGGCATCAATGATCGGCGTGCGATCATCGGCGATCTCCAGGAGCCGGTCATTGGGAATGACGATGAGGGTGTCAACCGCTTCCCGCAGATCCTGGATTCCCTGTTCCGCTTGTACCGAACGACGCCGGCCCTCGAAACCAAACGGTCGGGTCACCACACCCACCGTCAAAGCACCGATCCCGCGAGCGACGCTGGCGACGATGGGAGCGGCGCCGGTGCCCGTTCCGCCGCCCTCACCGGCGGTGACGAACACCATGTCGGCACCCTTCAACACTTCCTCGAGCTCTTCTTTGTGACCTTCGGCAGCGGCCTTGCCCACCTCGGGATTGGCCCCGGCTCCCAATCCGCGCGTGATGTCCCGGCCCAGATCGAGCTTGATGTCGGCGTCTGACATGAGCAGTGCTTGAGCGTCGGTGTTGATCGCTATGAACTCCACCCCGCGCACACCGGCGTCGATCATGCGGTTGATCGCATTGACGCCGCCGCCGCCAACACCCACCACCTTGATCACTGCCAGATAGCTCTGCGTTGTTGAGCCCCCTCGGGATGTCGCCATGGTGATGTCCTTTCCGGAAAGCTTTAGGTTTGACCTGAACCTTACGCTCGATCCTCTCCCAAAGAAAGGCGAAAAGCTTAAGGTTCAAGTGTACGTTGAATGTATCGGGTGGTCGGTGGCTACGCTTCGACTATGGCCGGGCGGGTCGGTGCAACGAGATTGATCACGGATCCGGGGGGGATCTCTTCCTCGAGAATCGCCAGGAGGGCAGCGGCTTTTTCCTTCATTTCTGTCGGCAGGCCCAGCCGCACCGACATGCCGGCAACGTTCGCCCAAAGCTCGCCGTCCCGTTCGAACATCGAAACTTGATTTCTCGTTTCGATCGGAAGGCCGGCCAGGAACGTCACTCCCCCTACCACCCGGGGGTCACGAAACCGGTCCCCGCGGTCTCTGGTCAAAGCTTCCAGGACAAAGGCCGGTCCCCCCGGCTCCGGATCCGTTCGAAGCACGATGAGATCTTCTGCAATCACCGACCAGGCGCTCCCGGTTTGCACCCACGCAAAGGGGCCCCGCTCGTTGACCACCACTTCGATGGCGTCGGGGACGACCCTTCGCACCGTAGCGTCGACAATCCAGGGGTCTTTCTCGAGCAAAGCCTCAATGCGTTCGGGGCCAACCATAATCAGCGGGGTTCCCTCGACAACTCCGGCCGCTTGGAGAATCTGATGGGTGTCGCTTCCTTCGACGCCGGAAACAGCTATGTGGGCTACGGAGAACCACGGCGACTGCGCGACCCAGCCGACCCCGGCGGCTACGGCGACCACTACCAGCGCCCAGAAGATCTTTCGCAATCGCCTCCGCGCATTGCTCTCCGCCACGGTGCGACGCCGTTCGGCGAGTCGGGGGTCAACGCGCGTGGTCATGCTGCCTCTTCGTCAGGCGAGGGTCGGAATGGTCCGGCAAATTGGACTTCGGGCTGCAACCAGATGTCCAATTCGAGCCCCACCCGGCGCCGCACAGCCCACACCAGGTCGTAGACGTCCTGGGCCTTGACTCCTTCATCCCCGACAAAGAAGTTGGCGTGTTTGTCTGAGACATGAGCGCCACGAACCCGGGTGCCTTTGAGTCCCAGGCTGTCGATGATGCGCCCGGCTGAGTCGCCGGGGGGATTCTTGAAGACGCTGCCGGCGTTCAAGGTGCCCCCGGGCTGATGGTCTCGTCGCCATCTGATGACCGCGCGCATGCTTTCCTCGATCTCCGCTTGCTCCCGGAGCACTGTGGCGTACGTAGCCGCGGTGACGATTTCTTCGGGTTGTAGATTTGTATGACGGTACGTCATGTCCAGCGCAGCGGGCTTTCGGTCACTCACCGCACCTTGCCGCAAGTCGATGACTCTCGCGGACTCCAGCCGGTCTTTGGTCTCGGATCCGTGACAACCCGCGTTCATTCTGACCCCGCCGCCAACCGAGCCGGGGATCCCAATGTAGAACTCCAGCCCACCCCGGCCGGCCCGGGCACAGGTACGAGCCAGGGCGGGCATGGAAGTGGCTGCCCACGAGGTGACGGTTCCGTCATCGCCGACATCGGTCCGAAAGAAGCCCGCTCCCAGATGTACCACAAGACCCGGAAACCCATCATCGCTGACAACGAGATTGCTGCCGCGCCCCATAACGAGCAGCGGTTCGTCGCGTAACACGCCCGAGATCGCCACCAACTGTTCTTCGTCTTCTGCCTCTAGGTAGTAGCGAGCCGGGCCACCCAACTTATAGGTGGTCAGGCCGGAGACCGGCACCATCGAGAGAACCTCACCGGTGGCAACGAGATCGTCGAGGGTCTTCATGAGGCGCGCATCTCGAGGAGGGGGGCAAGTTCCCCTGCCAACGTAGTTATGTCACCGGCCCCGAGCGTCAAGACGAGATCCCCGGCTTCGACCCTTTCCACCAGGTATTCGGCGAGGTCGGTCCGGTGCTGAACGTAATGGACGTCTGCGTGCGTGAGCGCGACGACGGCGTCGGCCACAAGGGCGCCGGTCACGCCCGGTTCCGGGGCTTCCCCTGCCGCAAAGACGTCGGTGACGATCACGTGGTCGGCACCCGCGAAGGCGCCGCCGAACTCGCGGTGGAGTTCGAGTGTTCGGGTATACCGATGCGGTTGAAATACAGCCCACACGCTCTTCCAAGAACCTTGAGCGACCGCCTGCAGCGTGGCGGCAATCTCGGTGGGATGGTGGGCATAGTCATCGATCATCGTGACGCCGGCCACCCGCCCACGAACCTCAAATCGTCGCCGCACGCCCGCAAAGGACCGTAGGCCGGTACCGGCAGCCTCGACGTCATAACCGAGCTCGCCGAGAAGAGCTAGTGCGCCTGCCGCATCGCGAGCGATGTGGAGGCCCGGCCGACCGACTTTGATCCGATGTTTGCCGTCGGGACCGACCAGCCCGAATGCGATCGAAGCCGCGTCTTGATCAATGTCGGTGATGTGCCAGTCGGCGCCTGCGGAGGTTCCATATGTCTTCATCCCCGTGCGCTCCGCCAAACGCCGCCCGCCCGGGTCGTCGATTCCGATTACCACCGGCCCGCCAACTGAACGAACGACCTGCACGAACGCATCTTCGAGTCGATCGAGGCTGTGGTAGAAGTCGAGATGATCCGGTTCGACATTCGTAACCATCAGGCCCTGCAGGCTCAGATCGAGGAACGTGCCAAACGCTTCATCGACTTCGAGCACCAGGAGATCGTGGTCACCCAGCGAGGCGTTGGCTCGCAGCTCCGTCAGCTCCCCACCAACCACGAAAGACGGGTCCAGTCCGGTGGCGCGCAACGCGGCGATCAGCATGGCCGTACTGGTCGTTTTCCCGTGGGTGCCCGTCGCCCCGATAGTCGGCAAGCGGGCCGTGAGTTCGGTGAGCAGTCGGGGACGCTCCCATACTTCAATGCCGTTCCCCCGGGCCGCAACAACCTCGGCATCGTGTGGCGGAATGGCCGAAGAAACCACGACCAGATCCAGCCCCTGCATCGCATCGGGTCTGCTCCCCGCCCAAACCTCAATTCCCAAATCGGCCAGCCCGGCCAGGGTCGGGCTCATCTTGAGGTCCGATCCGCTCAGGGAATGACCTGATTGCGAGAGGAGCTTGGCCAGCCCGCTCATGCCGGAGCCACCCGCTCCGACCACATGGATCCGCTGCGGAGAGCCGAGATCAACCATGGGCTTGCTGCAGTTCGGCGGCCAGCTTCGTGGCAGCTTCCGGATGAGCGAACGCCCTCAACGCTTTCGCCATCTGGAGCCGCCGGTTCGAGTCCCGGACCAGCGGTTCCAGGATATGCGGCAACCGGCCCAGTTGGTCTTCGGGGACTACCACAGCCGCTCCGGCCTTCTCAAACCTGCCGGCATTGGCCTCCTGATGCCCGCCACCAAAACGACCGGGAACGAGCACCGGGGGGGTTCCGGTCGCGGCAATCTCGGCAACGGCGCCGCCCGCTCGGGCGATCACCAAGTCACAGGCTGCGTAGAAATAGTGCATGTCTTCTTCAAATCCGAGAACGGTCCACGGTACAACGGACTGGGCCGAAATCGCGCGCATATCGTCCTCGTGGGACCTTCCCGCCACATGGAGGATCTGGATGGGTGGTCCTGCCCACGTCTGAGCAAGGAAGGTGACCGCCTGATTGATAACACCCGCGCCGAGGCTTCCACCAAAGACACCAATGACAACCGGCCCGGGTGAGAGCCCATACCGTTCCAATGCCTCGTGCCGAAGTTCCGGTCTCACAAACCGGGCCAGACTCGACCGCATGGGATTCCCGAGGAGTGTTTGGCGGCCAATACCCCTGGTGTCTGCAAAGGAAACAAAGGTGTTCCTGGCCAGTCTCGACATGACCCGGTTGGCGAGTCCTGCCTCAGCATTCTGTTCGTGAAGGAAAAGAGGTATCCCGGCTCGCCGGGCTGCCCACCCGACCGGGACGGTGACGTAGCTCCCCATCCCCAACACGACTCGCACCGTGCGGTTGATGAGTTCCGACTGTGCTTTCCTGGTGGCCCGGGCGACCACGAGTGGCAAGAGGAGATTGCGAGCCGAGAGGCTCCGCCGCAGGCCCTGTAATTCAAGGCTCACGAAAGGGAACCCGGCAGACGGATATACCGTTGCCTCCAATCGATTGCCGCCGACAAAGACAATCTCAGACCGGGCAACACCACGCTCCAGGAGTGCCTCGGCAACAGCCAGGGCCGGAAATACATGACCTCCGGTGCCTGCGGCTGCGATGCCGTAGCTCATCGCCGCCGCGCCGTCGGTCTGCCTTGCTTGGCGATGTTGACGAGAATCCCGGCAGCTCCCATGACGGTCAGCAGAGCGCTCCCGCCGTACGAAACAAACGGCAACGGCATCCCCGTGACCGGCAACGCCCCGACAACTCCCCCAATGTTGATCAGCGCCTGGAGTGATAGCCATGCCACCAGACCGGCCGCCAGCATGCGGCCGAATCGATCGGGCGCTCTATAGGAGATGGCGATCCCTACCACGGTGAGCCACGCAAAAAGAACCATCACGACCAGTCCCCCGGCAAAACCAACCTCTTCGCCGATGATGGCGAAGATAAAATCGGTATGGGCATTGGGCAGGAACGACCAGCGGGCCCGGCTGGCACCCAACCCGACCCCGAAAACGCCGCCGGTGCCGAGAGCCAATTGGCTCTGGACGACCTGCCACCCGTCTCCCAGTTTGTCGTTGAAGGGGTCCAGGAAGGAAAGCAACCGCTCCCGCCGGTACGGTTCGGCAAACGCCAGAAGTGTGCCGAGAGCACCTCCGGCCAATGTCGTCCCGAACACGTAGCGCACCGGAGCAGCCGAAACGGCGAGCACCGTAGTCGCCGCTCCAAAAATCACCAGGGTGGTTCCCAGGTCTGGCTGCTTCAGCATCAGAACTCCAACGAGGCCAAGCGAAACGGCAACCGGGACGAGAAAATGCCAGAAATCGGTGAGCAGTTTCTCCTTCTTCTCCATCACCATGGCCAAAAAGACGATGACGCCGAACTTGGCAAACTCGGAAGGCTGGATACTGCCAAATGATCCGAGTTCGATCCAGCGCCGGCTACCGCCCCGGACCACGCCAATCTGGAGGACGGCGATGAGGCCGATGACGGACACGAGGAAGATGGGAATCGCCAAACGGCGATACCACTGATACTTCACCCGGGTAGCCACGACCAGAACGACGGCGCCAATGCCAACCCACATGAGCTGGCTGGTGAAGAAGTAGAACTTGTCACCGTACTGCTCGAGTCCGATGATGGCGGAAGCCGACATCGTGGCTCCGAGGCCGATGACCGACAAGATCGCGATAGGGGCCAGCAGCAACGCGGCGATGCGTGCATTGGTGGTACTCCGCTCCGCCTTGCTCCGCGCTGCCGCCCTGGTCCGGGTTATCGATGTGACACCGGCCGTCATCCTGACTCCTTCCGCCGGCGGACCGCGTCCGCGAAGCTGTCTCCTCGGTCCGCATACGAGCGGAACATGTCAAAACTGGCGCAACCCGGTGCCAGGAGCACCGTATCGCCCGGCCGGGCGAAATGATCCGCAGCCTCCACCGCTTCCTCCATCGTTACGGCCCGAACTATCGGAGCACTTCCCGCCGCTTCCAGGAGTTCGGCTGCAGCCTCCCCGATTGCGACCACCTGCTTGACGTTCGGAACAGCCATCAGCCCGGAGAGATCGAGACCCTTGTTTCGTCCTCCGGCGATGAGCACCACGGACGAGTAAGCCGATGCAGCAGCTACCGCTGCGTGCGGGTTCGTCGCCTTGGAGTCGTCGACCCAATCGACTTCCTCCCAACGCCCGACCAGGGTCCGCCGGTGCCGATCGGGAAGAAAGGTGGTGATAACTTCTTCAACGACCGCCGGTTCAGCACCGTGTGCGAGTGCGGCGACGCCGGCTGCTGCGAGGTCGACGAGAAAGGCCGGATCGGCCAGCGGCACTCTGGTGAGTGGTATCACCACGTCACCAAGATCGAGTTGGCCGGCCACCACTCCGGCTCCGCCGGCGGGGCGCCGCGTCCCACTCACCGGAACTAACCGGGCCGCAGCCTTACCAACAGCTTGTAAGGCTCCCGCATCGTCCGCATCGAAGATCAGCAGATCCTCTTCAGTCTGGTTGCGGTGGATCAGCGCTTTGGCTTGCAGGTAGCGGTCGAACGATCCGTGCCAGTCCAGATGGTCCGGAGCGACGTTCAGAATGAGCGCCGTATTTGGATGGAACTGTTCCGTGAATCGGAGCTGGAAACTGGAAGCCTCGACCACCACAATATCGAGATCCTGGTCGACGACTTCGGCCAGAGGGGTTCCGATGTTGCCGGCTGCGACTGCCGCAATCCCACTTCCGGCGAGCATGGTTGCGATCAGGCGGGTAACGGTGGTCTTGCCGTTCGTCCCGGTTACCGCCACGACCGGAACCTCGAGCCGGCGGGCGGAGAATTCGAGCTCGCTCCACAACGGGATCCCCGCCCGCTGTGTGTCTCGAATGGGTTCCGAACCTTCAGCGAACCCCGGGCTGGTGACGACCAGTTCGACGCCGCTCAAGAGCGACGGAGTCCAGGTCCCGGTGGTCACGGGCAAACGATGGTCACGGAGAAGGGGCAGGACTGCCGGGTTGTGGTCAAAAATCGTGACGGGATAGCCGAGACGACGCGCCAGGAGGGCCGCTGCTCGGCCCGAAACGGCTCCCCCAAGTACCAGGATCTTCACTGCAAACCGCCCCCGGCGATGAAGTCGCCGTAGAAGAGCCCCAGGCCGAGCGCCACGCCGATCCCCGCCAGGATGAAGAACCGGATGACGATGGTCGTCTCTTGCCACCCCATGAGCTCGAAGTGATGGTGGATCGGGGCCATACGAAAGATCCGTTTACCAAAGACACGGAAGCTGACGATCTGGAGAATGACGGCGCTGGTCTCGAGCACGTAGAGGCCGCCGAGAACCACCAGCAAGAGGTCCGTCTTCGACAGCAGGGCCAGCGCTGCCATGCCTCCCCCGAGAGCCTGGGAGCCGACATCTCCCATGAAGACCTTGGCCGGGGCGGCGTTCCACCACAAGAATCCGAGCGTGGCTCCCAGGAACGCGGCCGCCACAATGGCCAACTCGCCCGCCCCCAGTTCTTGCGAGGTGAACCTGCCGTAGAACTCGACGTTCCTGAAGATCCAGAACATCATGATCATGAAGGCGCCGTACACCAAAGCACTCGATCCGGCGGCCAGGCCATCAAGACCGTCGGTGATATTGACCGCGTTGGCGGCCGCGGCCAGCATCAAGAAGACCCACAGCGGGTAGAAGGCCCCCAGGTCGATGCCGAGCGCCCGGGCAAAGCCGATCTCAGTGGAAACCCCGAGCGCTGAAGCCCCCCAGGCGAAGAGACCGGCAACGACGATTTGTCCGGCGATCTTGGCCCGTTTGTTGAGACCCAGATTGCGTTCTCTCGTCACTTTCAGGTAGTCGTCGACGAAGCCGATCAGGCCCAGGCCGAGCGCTGCGCCCATGACCAGCAAGCCACCACCCGAGAAGGTGCGAATCCCAAGCTCAAAACCTTTGTCGGGACTCCAGACCTGGAAGTGAGCAAGCACGTACCCGGCCACAACGGCACCGAGGATCACGACTCCCCCCATGGTCGGCGTGCCGTGCTTGTGCGAGTGCCCCTCGACCTCCTCCTGGATGAACTGTCCAACACTTCGCCGGCGGAGAACCCGGATAGCGGAAGGCGTGCCGAAGATGGCGAGGAGGAAAGCCACGGCGGCTGCGACCAGCATCGGAATCACGACGCAACCTCCAGATCCGCCAATTCCGATCTCGCCACCAAACGATCATCGAAAGGTTCAATCCGACCGGAGATCTCCTGACCTTGTTCGTGACCCTTCCCAAGAATCAGGACAACGTCACCGCTCGAGGCCGTCCGCACCGCCGTCCGAATCGCAGATCGTCGATCGGGCACCACATGAAGCACCGCATTTCCGCCACCGGTGCCGCCGACCACCTCATCGATGATGACGAGCGGGTCCTCCGACCTGGGATTGTCCGACGTGATAATCGCGACGTCGGCCTGAGCTGCCGCCGCGCCCATCCGGGGCCGCTTGAGCCGATCCCGATCGCCTCCGGCGCCGATCACCACAATGATGTTTCCCTGCGAAACTCCACGAGCGGCGTTCACGACAGCAGAAATGCCCTCCGGTGTGTGGGCATAGTCGACAATGACGGCGAACGGCTGACCGCCGTCGATCTTTTCAAAGCGACCCGGAATCTGCGCCACAGAGCGGATTCCCCCGTCAATGTCATCAAGCGTTAGGCCGAGCACCCAGGCACACCCGGCCGCAACCAGGGCGTTCTCGATGTTGAAGACGCCCCCGAGCGGTAGCTCAACCCGGCGCGAGCCTTCCCGTACGACCAATTCGAATCGTGATCCCGTCGGCGTGACCTCGATCGATTGAGCCCGAACATCGGCGTCGGGCCCGAAACCGACGCGGGTCACAGGAATCACCAAGCTCTCGGCCAGTCGAGATCCGTACGGATCGTCGACCCAGATCACTGCCCGTTCTGTGCGGTTCTCGTTGAACAGGGACGCTTTGGCCGCGAAGTAGTCGTTCATGTCTTCGTGAAAGTCGAGGTGATCCTGAGTGAGATTGGTAAAGGCCGACACAGCGAACGTAACTTCGTCGACCCGGTGCAGAGCGAGAGCGTGACTCGATACTTCTATTGCGGCCAGTTGGACGCTCTGGTCGACCATCTGAGCCAACAGTCGTTGAAGATCTGTCGACTCCGGCGTCGTCCTTCCCGACGGTACGGGCCGACCGGCGATCCGGGCGCCGATCGTTCCGACGATGGCACTTGTCACACCCGCCGCTTTCGCGATCGATTCGAGCAGGTAGGCAACCGTGGTCTTGCCGTTGGTTCCGGTCACGCCAACGACGCGCATTCGCCGGGACGGATGATGATGAACGGCTGCGGCGAGCAGCGGCAGAGCCGCCCGGGTATCCCGAACGACGAGTTGAGAACCCGGGCCGTCCTGACGATGTTCAACGACAACGGCCGCCGCTCCCTTGGCGATCGCAGACGGAACGAAATCATGACCGTCCGAAGTGAAGCCTCGCACGGCGACGAACAGCACACCCGGCCCGGCCTGGCGGCTGTCATGGGTGACATCACGGATCGGAGTCCGATCGTCACCGACTACCTCGCCTCCCACCAGCTCGGCTAGATCCGCGAGGACCACTTCAGGAGGCATCTGGAGCTACCCCCATCTGATGCAACGTTCGCTCGACGATCTCGGCAAACGCCGGGGCGGCAGCTCGCCCCCCCGTGTTATCGGAGAAGGGGGCATCAACGACAACGGCTACGACGATCTGGGGATTCTCGATAGGAGCCATGCCGATGAAACTGGCCACGAAGTCGCCGGTGTATCCCTCACCCTCGACAAACCGGCGAGTGGTGCCCGTCTTCCCGCCGACGCTATATCCGGTCACGCGAGCCTGATGGCCGGTACCGTCTTCGCTCTCAACGACACTTTGCAGGAGGAGTCGGACCGTGCGAGCCGTATCCACCGAGACGACTTCGCGGCGTTCCGGGTCCACCGGGCTGCGGACGCCGCTCCCGTCGACGATCTCCTTGACGAGGTGGGGTTGAACCCAGACACCGTCGTTGGCAATAGTCCCGTATACGGCCGCCATCTGCAGTTCGGTCACGGAAACGCTGTAGCCAATGGCCGCCGAAGCGGGACAAGATTGGCACCCGTTGGCGAGGTTGATCTCCCCGGCAGCCTCACCGGGGAAGTCAATACCGGTCGGAGCCCCGTAGTTGAACGCTTCCAGGTACTTGGCCAAATTCTTCTCTCCGAGTTCCCGTCCGATCAGGATCATCCCGACGTTGGACGAACGGGTCACGATGTCCTTGACGCTCATGATGCGAGGCTCATGCGGCGTGATGTCGCTGAAGCATCCATAGACGTCTTCGTTATCGGGGCACGCCCCCTTCACAATCTCGATTTGATCGGGCACCTCGAACGTCGTGGTCCAGCTCACGGCGTTCTCTTCTAACGCTGCCGCCACCGTCATGAGTTTCTGGGTCGACCCCGGCTCGAAGACCGAGAGGGCCGGCCAGTTTCGGTACCGGTCCGGATCTGTTCCGGACCGATCGCCCGGATCGAAGCCGGGCAGGGTGACCATGGCCAGTACCTCACCGGTTGCAGGATCGAGGACTACGACAGAACAGCGCATGGCTCCAGTTCGGGCAATGGTGTCTTCACATACCTCTTCGGCGATGAACTGAATCTCCCGATCGATAGTGGTGACCAGGTCGCTGCCCGGGATTGCCGGAACAACGTCGTACTCGCCAAACGTGATGAGACGGCCGCGCGGGTCCTGTTCGGCCTCCAACCGACCGGGGAAGCCGCTCAGCTCCTCGTCGTAGCCATACTCCAGCCCCTCGATACCTTGATTGTCGATGTTGACGAATCCAACGACCTGGGCGGCCATGCTTCCGGCCGGGTACACGCGTTTCGGCTCGGTGTACCAATGAATACCGGGCTGCTCGAGCTTCGTGACCGGCTCAGCCAACTTCCATTCGACCTGCCGGGCGATGAATACGAAGGTCTTGTCTGACGTTAGCTTGGCATACAACTCATCGTGGTCGAGTCCCAGAGCGGCGGAGATCAGCGTGGCGGTGACATCGGGGGCCGTCACCTGTTGCGGATTGGCGTAGATCGTGGTCGCATCCACCGTGATCGCCAACTCGCGACCTTCGCGGTCGAAGATGTTGCCGCGATCGGCTGCCAACACCTTGACGGTCAGACGTTGATCGAGCCCCATGGCGGCGAGTTCATCGGCTCTCACCACCTGAACCTGAAACAGCCGGACCCCGATAGCGGCCCATGCCACAATCAAGGCGAGGCTGACGACCATCAGCCGATAGTCGGTTGAACCTCCCCGCGTCCGGCGGCTGGTCTGCCGCCCCGCCACCCTATACCTCCGGACGGACCCCGGCAGGCGAGCCTCTACCTTCGGGCTTTCGATAACCCGAGGGGCTCCGGTCGCCAGCGCTTGGTCCGGTAGTCCTCATGGCGATGCGGTGAGAATCGATTTCACTTCGGCCCACCGAGCTTCCGCGCCGCCCCCGGAACCGGTGACTCCCGGCGCTTCGACGGTACGGACCTGGCTGGGGAGTACCAGTCCGATCTGCTCGGCCAGCGGAACAACTCGCTCAGGAGATTGGAGTCGGGCAACCTCGAGCCGGAGCTGCTGGTAGGTAGCTTCTTCCCGAGCGATCTGCCCCTGGACCTTCTCGAGGTCGAACGCCGAGTCGCTCAAGGCAGTCCTTGAGTAGATGAGGGCAAAGAAGACGAAGAGAACTAGTGCAGTGAAGAGCAACCACGGGGCCATCCGCATTGGTCTCACGGCTCGACCGGGAAGAACCCTGATCTGGGGACGAGACTGCCGGGCCGGTGCGAGACGAGCGGTCATGCTGCCACCTTCTCAATCGCCCGCAGACGGGCGCTGCGCGACCGCGGATTCGCGGCCACCTCGTCGGAGGTGGGGCGAAGTGGTTTCCTGGTCAACAATCGCAACTCGGCAGCGTGTTCACACACACAGACCGGGAAGTCGGGTGGGCAGGTGCAGCCAGTCGCGCCAGCGGCGAAACGCTTTTTCACCATGCGGTCTTCGAGCGAGTGATACGAGATGACGACGCATCGACCGGACGGCTGAAGTCCGTCGAGGGCTGCATCGAGCCCCTGCTGCAGTGCCCCGAGTTCGTCATTGGCCGCTATCCGCAGAGCCTGGAAGGTCTTGCGAGCGGGATGGCCACCGGTTCGACGGGTCGCAGCGGGGATCGCTGAGCGCACGATCTCGGCGAGGTGAACGGTATCCCGAACCGGACGAGCAGAGACAATGGCGCGAGCGATACGGGAGGCAAACCGTTCCTCCCCGTAGGAGCGGATGACTCGAGCCAGATCAACTTCGGACCATCCGTTGACCAACTCGTCAGCCGTATACGGGGCATCCGGGCCCATCCGCATGTCGAGCGGCCCGGCCGTCCGATATGAAAAACCTCGGGTGCCCTCTTCGACCTGGTGGCTCGAAACCCCCAAATCGAAGAGGACGCCGCTGAAACATTCAATGTTCTTTTCGCTCAACACTTCTTCCATGTCCTTGTAATTGCGGTTGACGATCTGGAGACGATCGTTGCGGTCGGTGTGCGTGTCCCGGCCTGCGCTGGCGGTTATCGCGTCCGGATCTCGATCGAAAGCAAGAATCCTCACGGTGCTGCCGAGTGCGTCGAGCAGGCGCCGGCTATGGCCGCCACCGCCGTAGGTGGCGTCGATAATGAGACCCTCGTGCACCGGACGGAACAGTTCGACCACCTCCTCTGCCATGACTGCCTCGTGATAATCCCGGCTTGCTGGTGTCTGGTTCATGGTCAGCCCCCCGGGCGCTGGCACCAAAGGAAGCGGGCGGAGTAAGGGGCCTTCCGTTGGTTCCGGGGGGCTGGCGATGAACCAGTCCTCGATTGCCGGTCAGATTCCGTGTTCGCCAAGGGCCTCCTCAATGTCGGCGTAGTACTCGTCTGCTTCTGTGGACGTGCGCTCCCAGGTTGCTGTGTCCCAAATCTCGACGTGATCCGCCACCCCGATGACGGTGAGGTCTTTGGTGAGCTGACCGAAGGTCCGCAGTTTGGCGGGGATCTGCACCCTCCCCTGTTTGTCGGGAACTTGCAGGTCGGCGCCGGCAAAGAAGGACCGGGCCACTTTGCGGGCTCGAGCATCCATGCGGGAAAGCGTCTTCACTCGTTCTACCTCCGTCTCCCACCGATCGAGCGTGAAGACGTAGAGACATCGCTCCTGCCCCTTGGTGATGACACAGCCGTCCTCAAGTTCTTCGCGGAACTTGGCGGGCAACACGACTCTTCCCTTCGGGTCAAGTGTGTGCTGGTACTCACCGAAAAACATGACTGTTGCACCCTGTCCAACATCTGTAGTCCTCCACTGCGCGCCACTATGACCCATTCTTCGCCACATGTCAACCTCTTCCCCCCCTTTTCTTCCCAAATGTGACCGGATCGAAGGAAAACGCTCGGTGAGGGTGCGGAGTGGTCGGAAACGCGGTTTACGACCGGATACCAAAGCACGTGCCCGGGTTCCAACGCCCCCGAACGGGTCACCACGCTCGAACCGTTGCTCCACTATCCTCGCTCCATAGCAAGGAGCCATGCAGATGCAGATCATGATCGCCACCGACGGAAACCTCGACGCCGAGCTCACAGCCGAATTGACGGCCCGGCTCTTCCAAGATGACGACGTCGTCACGGTCGCGACGGCCGTCGAAGTGCCACGTACACTGCTCACCGATCTCCGGGGGTTTTTCCGGAACCCGCCTCCCACCGCAGACATTGATGAAGACCACGAGTACGTCGGGCAACCAACCGCCGGGACCCTGACGTCGCATTGGCCTGGGGACGACGCAATGATCGCCCGCTACGTCGCTGATCAGGCCACCAAACGAACGAAGACGCTTCAGCAAGCCCTCGTATCGAGAGGGATCACACCCGTGTTTACCGCCAGAGAGAGCGATACGCCGGCCGCCACCATTCTTGAATTGGTCACCGAGATCGACGCCAAGGTGCTGGTGATCGGTACCCACGGACGGGGGCGGTTCGAGGGATTGCTCGGTTCGACGGGGACCAAGCTCGCCCGGCTGGCTCCTTGCGCCGTAATGCTCGTGCGCTAGCAAGCAACACGGTCGTGCCCGGACCTCGGGAACGATCTGGTTTTTCCGCGCCGGGTTCGAAGCTCAGGCTGAGTCGGCCAGCAGGTAACGATGCCAGGTCGGATCGATCGGGAACCCGGTGCTGGCGACCACCCAGTCGTGACGGCGCGGCACCTGTGGCTTCTTCGCCAACTCCATCGTCGTTTCCCATAGGTTGAAGTCGGCTTTCCTGGCATTACAGGCGCGACAGCAGGCAACAACGTTCTCCCAGGTGTGGACCCCTCCTTTGGAACGGGGTATGACGTGGTCGAGGCATTCCGCTCCGGCTCCGCAGTACTGGCACCGGTGTCCATCGCGAGCAAAGACCGCATTCCTCGTCAGGGGAACCCTCCGCAGGTAGGGCACCCGGACAAACCGACGCAGCTTGACCACCGAAGGAACGAGAATCGAGACTCGCTCGGCCCGCCAGATTGTGTCCTGTGCCTCGACGACATCGGCCTTGTCGTTGAAGACGAGCACGACCGCCCGCCGCAGGGACACAATCGAAAGCGGCTCGTACGTGGTATTCAACACCAGCGTCTTGGCCAAACACCTCTCCCCTCGGGAAGGCGGTCAGGTTACTAGGACGGAAGATTCAACCGGAGGAGATCTGCCTGCCTTCCAACCACGCAGCGTGAAGGTCCTTGACACAGCTGGTGGCCATAACCAAACTCCACCCATGCGTGTTATCGGCTACGTACGAGATGCCCCGGGTCCCGATTCCGGCGATTCGGTATTCGTCCAGTCGGAGCACATCCGGCGGTGGATCGCCCACCATCGTTTCCAACTGGTTGCGGTTTGTCAGGACACCCTGGGATCCGATGCGGCGGATGATCGCGACGGCTATCGCGCCCTGCTGGGCATCATCTCGGCGGGTCACGTCGATACCGTCTTGATCGCCGACCTCGCAGTCCTGTCCGCAGACATCATGGTCCAAGAGATCATGTTGCAGGACCTGCGTGTGCGGGGTGTGAGTGTGATCAGCACCAACGAGGCAGATCTCCCTGCTCTTTCGGATCCGGCCACCGACCCCGGGCGGCTCTTGATCCGGGATGTCTTGAGCAAGCAACAAGCGTATCGGGGACGGTTCTCCGACATTGCCGACCTCGTCATCGAAGCCGATCCCGATCGGGATGTGCTGATCGAGCTGATTCCGTTCGCCGACGAGTTACCGGCCAGGGCTTCCTGAAAGCGATCAGCTCTCTATCGCGGCCCCGCGGCCCGGACCGACTAACGGAGTACTAGCTGCAGAGCGCCGCCCACACAGCCTGCGCGAAAGCAAACGGATTGCCCGCCGCAACGGCAGAAGCGCCCACTCGAATCATTCCGGCGGCGCCTTCGAGATATACCGTCAGGGCCGGGAAGCTGTCGGACTGCTCGACACCACGGAGGGCATAGGGCGAGGCCTCAGGGTCATACAGCTCGGCGACAGCAGCAACGATGGCCTCGTGGAGTCCCTGTTCGGTTCGACGGGCCCGGCGCACGGCCGACCGGCCACCGCCGGCCACCACGGAAACGACCAGTCCATCGGTGGTCTCGGATACTGTGACGGCCTCAATCCCAATGCTCCCCGATAAGGCAGGCAAGGCCTCCGGAGGTTCTCGGCCGCCTCGGTCGGGGCCGGGGGCAGGCCCGGCCGCGCGGGACGGCACGCGGCGGTTCCGGGGGTGGAGCAGGAGGCGTGTCGGGTCCCGGCACGCGCCGATCAGGAGCAACACGCGAGCGAAGACCATGAGATTCGAGCAGACGTTGCACCGCATCTGCAACGGTCCGCCGATCTGCGTTACGGGCCAGACGGACCCGAATGGATAGCGGGCCGTCGTCGACGATGTCGACGTCAGACGACTCCACCCCATCGAGGGCGGACAGTGCCTTCCGCAGGTCGTCGCTCATTCAGTCCTCCGCTGCCGTTTTCGCCATCGGAGGTAGTTGATCAGGTCATCCCCCGTCCCCTTGGTCGTTTCCGTTCCGTACGCGGTGGCCAGCCGCCACGCTGCGTAGTCGGGCTCGACGCGGGGAACAAACGGAAAAGTACGCCACCAGCCATCCGGTGACACTGCTACCAGAACGCGAACAACCTCGGACCAAAGTCCGGGATGCCGCGCGGCCTCCCCAAGTGCCCAGCGCACGCGCCTCCTCTCGCCCAACGCAGTCCTGATTATATGGGATGCGGCCGGAGTGCAAAGGCGAAGCTCTGATAGGCTTTCCCGCGAACCCAGTCGAGGAGGCCAACCTGTGAGCGTCGCTACCCCTGCTGCCGACCGCATCCAGTGGTTCTCAGAGCGTTTTGAAGCGATCGTTTCGAACATCGAGCAAGTCATTCAGGGCAAACGGGACGTCATCGAACTCCTCACGATGTGTTTGGTCTCGCAAGGGCACGTGCTCATCGAAGACGTACCAGGCGTTGGCAAAACGTTGCTCGCCAAGTCGCTGGCCCGCTCGATCGACTGCAGCTTCAACCGGGTCCAATTCACTCCCGATTTGCTCCCGTCTGACATCACCGGGGTATCCATATGGGATCGCCAGAAGAGCGACTTCGTGTTCAAGCCCGGTGCCATCTTCGCCAATATCGTCCTTGGGGACGAGATCAACCGGGCAAGCCCCAAGACACAGGCCGCGCTCCTCGAGGCTATGGAGGAACGTCAGGTGACCGTCGACGGCACGACCCGACCATTGCCACCGCCGTTCATGGTCGGTGCGACCCAGAATCCACTCGAACATGAGGGGACCTACCCCCTTCCCGAGTCGCAGCTGGACCGCTTCATGATGAAACTGGTCGTTGGATACCCGGTCCGCAGCAAAGAATTGGAGATCCTCGAGACGCACGGGATACGCTCGACTTTTGAGGACCTCAAACCGGTCGTGACCGGAGACCAGATCCTCGACATGGCAGAAGTTGCCAACCACGTTCACGTCGCACCGTCTATCCAGGGCTACATCGTTGACCTCGTTGAGGCCACGCGACGCCATGGTGAATTGATACTCGGCGCTTCCCCGCGGGCAGCTCTTCATCTCCAGAGAGTGACCAGAGTGCGGGCCGCAGTCGACGGACGGGAGTACGTAACCCCCGATGACATCAAGGCTGTCGCGGGAACGGTGCTCGAGCATCGCATGGCGATGCGCCCCGAAGCACAGATGCGGGGAGCAACGATGAGCGACGTACTCGAGTCGGTTCTCCATCATCTCCGCGTACCCGGGACCAGGACCGGCACGTAATGCTCAGCGACAGAGGCTGGGCCGCACTGGGAGCGAGTCTGGCGCTGTTCGTCCTGTGGGTTGCTCTCGGAGAACCCGAGCTGCTGAGTATTGGCCTGCTTCTGTCGGTGGCAACGACCGCCGCCTTCGTGTTCGTCCGGCGTTCTGACCCAACAGTTTCCGTCACGAGACGGCTATCGCCGAACCTGGTCCATGAAGGGGAACAAACCCTTGTCGAGGCCTCGCTCACCAACGTAGGCAAAAGGCGGGTCTGGAACCTCATGGCCGAAGATGAGGTAGCCGGTCTCGGTTCGGCCCGCTTCGCAGCCGCCCGGTTGGCGCCCGAAGCGACGGCAACGGCGACCTATCAAATCCTCTGCAAACCGCGGGGTATCTATGAGGTGGGTCCGCTCCGTCTTTCCGTATCGGACCCGCTGCGTCTGGCCGAACGAAGTCAACTCGTAGGTCAGAGCGATCGCCTGATCGTCTACCCATCCGTTGAACAGCTGACCGGTCTGCCGGTGCTGCGCGGACTGGATCCCTCCATGTACGCCTCGCAGCCCGAATTCAGCCATCGCGGCGGTGAGGACTTCTATACGCTGCGCGAATATCAGACTGGTGACGACCTTCGGCGGGTTCATTGGCCGTCCACGGCCAAACGCGACGAATTGATGATCCGGCAGTTGGAGACACCCTGGCAGTCACGGGCTCTGGTCTTCTTCGACCCTCGCGGAGCAAGCTTCGACAGCACGGACTCGTTCGAGAAAGCGGTGAGCGGGGCGGCGTCGGTGATTCGACATCTCCTTGCTTCGGGGTTCGACGCCGACCTCTGGACAGGAGCAGCGACCATCAGCAGCGCCGAACCCGGCTCGTATGCCAGGTCGATGGAAGCTCTGGCGGGCGTCCAACCGGCCGACGGGATCGATCTCCGGACGGCCGCCCTTCATCTGCAGCGGGGCGGTCGGGGCGGAGCCCTGGTCATGGTGACCGGGACACCGGATAGTGAGCTGCTGGCCGTCGGCCAAATCCTCACCCGGAACTTTGCATCGACGCTGCTCATGTCCGTTGCGCACCACACACCGGCCAACGTGGCTGGTTTCCAACGTGGGGGCACCCTCACGATGGCGATCAAACCCGACGGCAGCTGGGCCAACGCCTGGCTCAAGACAACGAGGGCACCATGGCCTACCGCTACAGCTGGATAGCCGGCGGCGCAGCCATACTGCTGGCGCTGCTCCGGTTGGGGCGACTCCTCCAGCCCATTGAAGATGGGCCGCCCTGGCAATTGGCATTGCTGGCGGGAGCCTTGCTGGGGGCGGTAATCACGTGGACGGCAGTGTCCTACCGGGTTGGAAGGCTGGGGACGGTACTGCTGAATATGGGCGGACTCGTGCTGGCGGCGTTTCGCCTGGCGGCTGCCGATACACTCGTGTTCGGGTTCTTGCCGTCGCTCGACACCTTCTCGACCCTTGCCACCGAGTTGGGGTGGGCCACCGACATCATCCGGTTCGGGGCGGCGCCGGTCTTCCCGGCGGCAGGATTGATCCTCATCCTCACGGTGATCTTCTGGCTGCTGGGGGCATTCCTGGCGTGGGGGCTGCTGTCGAGCCACCCGACGCTGGGGCTGCTCCCTCCCCTGCTGTTCTATCTCCAGGTGGCCACCATCGATCGAGTACCCCCCCGGGTTGGTTGGACGACTGCGTTCCTGGCCGTTGCTGCGATCACCCTGCTGGCGGTGGCTCTCGACGAGCGCAGCTTGACGGCCGGGCGGCTGCGCCGCCGATATGCCACCGGGCATATGCCAATGAGTGGTCCAATTCTTCCATCGGTTTTTGTGGCTCTGGCCGTTGTCGTGGCGGTGATCGGCTCCAGCGCGGCTTCCGGGCTGGTTCCGGCCAGTGGCTTTCTCGACTGGCGAGCGCAAACCGGTTTGGGAGGTGGGATATTTACCGGCATCTCTTTCAATCTCTTCGCCAACATCACCCAGACGGACCTGGTTTCACGTAGCGAAGAGCCCGTCTTCATCGCCACCGTTGCAGGGAGCGATGTCCCAGACGACTTGTACTGGAAGCTCTTCACCCTCGAAGAGTTCGACGGTGAGAACTGGTTCCCCGGCCAACTGACCACCCGAAGCCCGCGCACCGACGAACCCTGGGAAGACCCCGAATACCGTTTCGCCGGCGAGACGGCTGCGGTCATCCAGACCATCACCATCCTGGCCCTCAGGCAGAACGTCCTCCCCACACTGCACGCCGCTGCCTCGTTGACCTCAGATTCGGCGCTGCTCAACCAGAGCTTCCGGGTACGCGCCGATGCCTCGATCCCGTTCGATCTCAGAACCTGGGAGGGACTCACCTATGTAGTCGGGTCGAATGTGCCCATCCCGGATCTCGGGGTACTAGCCAGCCAGCCGGGTCAACGTGACCGGTTGTCACCCATCTTCCAGGAAGCGGCCGACCGCGGCGTCTTCACGGCCCAACCGAAGGCGCCACCGGCTCAAGGCCTGGTTCGTCCCACCGACATCAACGAATACCTCGATCTCCCCGGCGAGTTTGACCCGACTCTCGGAACGAAGACATCCGAGTTGACGCAAGATGGCGTGACTGCCTTCGAGAAGGCCCTGCTCCTCGAGGCCTGGTTCCGCGATCCCAACGAGTTCACGTACTCGATCGACATCGATCCAGGTCACTCGGCCAGCGACCTCGCCGACTGGATACTCGATGAGGACAGCCCCAACTACCGCACCGGATATTGCGAGCAGTTCGCCACGGCAATGGCCGCCATGGCCCGTTCCATTTCCATCCCCAGTCGCGTCATCCTCGGTTTCACCCCGGGCGAGAAACTGGCGGACGGAAGCATCATCGTTCGAGGCAAGAATGCCCATGCCTGGGTGGAGCTGTGGATGAACGGCCAGGGCTGGATCCGTTTCGATCCCACTCCACGCGGCGACCAGATCAATCCTTCAACCAACGTCAACGCCGCCGGGATTGGGTTCGATGCCCGCAACTTCATCCCCACACCGGAAGATGCCGTCGATCCGACGGATCCAGGCAGCCCGGGTCAACCGGTCAACCCGGACAGCCCCGACTTTGAGGACACCCCGATCCCGCTGGGTCCGGACGGTCTCCCTCTGGAGACTTCCAATGCGATCCGCGTCACGGCATTCCAAGCCATCCTGGTTGCCATTGCCCTGGTCATGGGGAGCATTCCGCTCGCCAAGTGGATACGGAGGCGACGCCGACTGAAGGGGTTGAAGGAAGGGGACATCACAGGAGCGTGGGAGGAAATCGTCGACCGTCTCACCGACCTGGGTCGCGCTCCCACTCCCGACCAGACGTATGCGGAAGTCGCCGCTTCCGTTCATCGTT
Source organism: uncultured Actinomycetota bacterium (assembly GCA_963718995.1). Taxonomy (GTDB): domain Bacteria; phylum Actinomycetota; class Acidimicrobiia; order Spongiisociales; family UBA4744; genus UBA4744. The sequence continues at coordinate 6,203 of CAVRAP010000017.1, read as the reverse complement.
CGCTCACCCCGCTGGCCCGGAACGTGAGCGAAGCCGTCTTTGGTCCCGACCGACCGCTCCCACCGGCCAAGATTCAACAGGCCATCAGCTCTTTTGAGGAGACGGAGCATTACCTGCGCGATGTCTACCGGCCCTTCGACCGGACGATGTCCTGGCTGCGCATACGTTCACTGAAATGGTGGGAACGAGACTAGGCAAACCTCAACGGGAGCCCTGGGTCACGCCCTCGATTCGAGCAGCCACTACCAGAGGGGCGGTCAACCACCGGCCGCTTCGGCCGCTTCGGTTGTCACGTCGTCTTCGACCCGCCGGAGAATCTCGAGAAACGAGTCTCGATCGAGCTCGAACCGGGAGACATCCTCTTCAACCGCCCTGGTGATGCTGTCGATTGCCACAAAGAAGGCAAGCTGACCCTCCCGTAAGGCATCGAGTAGTTCGTCGTCCCCGGAGGCGATTCGGAAGATCGTGTTGCCATCCGTGACCAGCTTCACTTCCGAAAGATGAGAGTCCATCTCGGCGTTGCGCCGCAGGTAGTCCCAGGCACGCCGTACCCGCTGTACGGACATGCCGTTGTCGAGAAGGCTCCGCACGACCCGTAGCGCCACCAGGTCCCGGAACGAATACAGCCGCCGCACGCCCGGTCGACCGCCTGTTCTCTGTATTGATGGCCGTACTAGATCGACACGGTCCCAGTATCTCAATTGATGCTGTGTGCAGCCGGTCAGTTGTGACGCCTGCTGCGCGCTGAACCCGTCGTCCAAATCTTTACTCCCCACAGTGTTCCCGGGCGGCCTCTGGGAGTCCTCATCAGCCGCAATCTGCCGTTTTTGGTGCGTCACGACCGCCCGTTGCCAGGTTCCCCAGGTCGAGTTTCGAACCGTCGAGAGGGCTACTCTAGCTCGCTGAATCGATCAGCGACGAAAGCCTCTCCCACCCTTGATTTTACTGAGCCAATTGCCCAGCGAACTGCCGGCCGAAAGGCCGAGCGGTGACTTCCCGGCGCGCCTCCGTAGCACCTGCACGAGCGCCGCTCCGGACAAGACCATCACCACAAATCCGGCCAGCGCGAGATAGGGATTGCCGGTATAGGTGGCCAACGTGAGCCCGATCCCGACGACGAGACCGGCGATCGCGAGATACAGGTTGCGCGGCGAAGCTGCCGATCTCTCGATGCTGCGCACCGTGTGGGCCAGGTCAGGGTCTTCTTCGTAGAACCTGTCCTCGATCTCTTTGAGTATGCGCTGTTCTCGATCGTCCAATGGCATTGGCGTCTCCCGCTCGGTCGCAACTTCACGACCGTGACGACATTATACGATGCAACCGTTTTGTTGGAAGGGGGAAGGTGTCTCCACTCAATGTTCCCGGTCCGGGCCGTCGACGATTCGGGCCGGACGGATGGATCCGGTCCCGTACCTCTCTCGAACTTCATCGACGGCTCCGGCGAGATCATCCCATTTGGCGGGCCGATCGACGGCCAGCTGACGCGGGTCCGTCGCGGAAGTCAGCGCGGTTGCACCCAGCCCAACCAAACGCACCGGCTCCGTTTCGAGATCGAGATTCAGGAGCACATTCCGGGCCGCCCGGTACAAGTCCCGCGCGACATCCGTTGCAGTCCCCAGCGTCACCGAGCGGGTTATGGTGGCAAAATCCGCGAAGCGGATCTTGACCGTCACGGTGCGTCCGGCCACTCCAGCTGAACGCAAACGGCCGGCCAGTCTGTCGGCATGCCGGAGAAGCTCCCCCTCTACGGCTTCCCATCCACGCAAGTCTCGCTCGTACGTCTGCTCGACTGAGATCGACTTGGCAACAGATCCCGGCACCACCGGGCGCTGATCGCGCGCCCACGCCAAATCGTGCAGGTGGGTCCCGGCCGCTTGTCCCAGATGTTTTCTGAGGGTTGCCGGTGGAATCTCAGCTAGGTCTCCGACGGTTTGGACGCCCAGTCGCTCCAAAGCCGCATGCGTGGCCTCTCCCACTCCCCACAGCGATCGAACAGGGAGTGGGTGCAGAAAGTCCAGGGCCTCGTCGGCCGGCACAAGCCGGAGACCGTCCGGCTTGGCAGCCTCAGAAGCGAGCTTGGCGAGGAACTTGTTCGCGGCAATCCCTACGGAAGCGGGGAGGCCCAGGTCCGCTCGTAGACGCGCCCGTATCTCCGTGCCGATGGCAACAGGATCCGGGTAGTGGTGGCGAAGGCCGGACACATCGAGGAAAGCCTCGTCGAGCGATAACCCTTCGACGAGCGGAGCGAAAGAACGAAAGATCTCAAAGACCTGCTCAGAAGCTGCCCGATACTTCGTGTGATCGGGGGGGACGACGACCAGACTCGGGCAAAGGCGTCGCGTGTGGATCATCGGCATCGCGGAGCCGACTCCGAACTTTCGAGCTTCATACGACGCGGCAGCAACAACACTCCGACCGCCGGTGCCACCCACCACCACGGGACGTCTCCGGAGTCCCGGACGATCTCGACGTTCAACCTCAACAAAGAAGGCATCCATGTCGACGTGCAATATCGTTTCGGTGAACCCGGTTGCCTCCATTCCGACAAGGTAGCGGAGAACCGGGCTTCGACATTCCTACACTCTTCGTCGATGGCGAAGCAGCTGCACCTTGTCCGGCACGGCGAGGTCGAGAACCCCGACCACGTTGTTTATGCCGATCTCCAGGAGTTTGGCCTGAGCAGCATCGGTGAGGCCCAGGCCGCTGAAGCTGCCGCCTACCTGGCCGATCGCCACATCAGCGCGGTGTGCGCATCGCCCCTCACCCGTGCCGTGCAGACCGCACGAGCGATCGCCGCCCCGCATGGGTTGGAGATTGAAATCGTCGAGGGCTTGACTGAGTTCGGCCTCTCGAAACGCTGGCGGGGGGTGCGCTGGGAAGAACTCGGCCTGCACTTCCCCGGCGAACTGGATGCGTATCTCGATCATCCCTGGGACCTGCCGTTCTCACCTGAGTCGCTCGAGGAGATGGCCAACCGAATGGAGGCTGCCATCCGGAGTCGCAGCGACGCATACCCAGTTGGGGAACTCGTGGTGGTGTCGCATCAGGACCCCGTCCAGGCCGCGCGCTTTCAAATGATGAGTCGGCCCTTCTCCTCGTTCGGGGTCGACAAGCCCGATCATGCCGAAGTGATCACCCTGGAATCCGGCACGCCATGGCGAGAGATTTCACGGTGGCGGCCGACGATCACCGGCGACACCTTCCCCCCTCCGCCGTAAAGCCGGACACCTAGGCCTTTCGTGTTTGAGCGGCACGTTCCGTCCGCAACCGGGCGAACAGAGCTTCGTCCGTATCGAACGCCAGCGGCGGCATCTCGTCGAGGTCGAAGTATCCGACGTCATCGGCATCGTCACCGGCCACTAAATGGCCACCCACCACGGTGCCACGCAACCAGATTCCGACCGTCAGCTTGGCCGGATCGTGAAAGTTCGAGGCGACAAAGATCGGCTCTCCGATCGCGATCTCCAACCCTGTCTCTTCGAGGAGTTCCCGGGCAGCCGCTTCCCGAACGTCTTCGCCGTAGTCAACGTATCCGGCGGGAATCGCCCACAACCCGGGTCGCGTCGCGTGAGGTCCGCGCCGAATCATCAGAATCCGACCGGCCTCATCCTCGACGAAAGCCGCAACGCCCACACCCGGATTCCGAAAGTGGACGTACCCGCACGACGGACATACCGCTCGCTCCCGGCCACCGACCTGTCGTTGTTCCAATACGGATGAGCACATCGGGCAGTAGACGAACTCACCGGGCCAATGTTTGTGCATGTCGGTCAGCGTACCCGGCCGTCCCGTTTGTCCGCTCTGTCTACCGCGAGGGCATAATGCCTGTCATGCAAAGCTCCCCCGTCGTGATCGGCGCGACCATAGTCCTGGCTTCTGTGGCCTGGGCACTCGCCCTCGTGTTCGGGTCTGGACCTTTGGCAGCCTCCGCCGCCGCCCTGTTGGCTGCCGATCAGCTCATTGTCGGAACGGTCATAGGGGTCGGAATCGTCCTGTCGCGTGGGCGATGGACCGGCCGGGCCGCCTTCCTGCTTCTCGTGGGTCAGGCTTTACTCGGGGTCTTCCTCGAAGCTGACGGCTGGTGGATAGCCGGCGTGCTGCTCACCGCCGGCGGGATCGCCGCTCTGGCAGGACCGTGGCTTCGGGGGTGGCTACGTAAGCTGCCGCGCGCCGATGGTCCACCCCCGAAAGCAGTTGTCTTGAACCTGAGTCTGGTCAGCCTCCCAACCCTGGTTGCAGTGACCGGTTTCGAGAGCGTGTCGACAGGAGGCTGGCTGCTGAGTGGCTTCGCTCTCATTTCCGGGTGGGCCTATTCCCAAGCATGGCTTCCGGCTCTGTGGGCGGTCCGCGTCGGGCTTCCGGTCTTGGGTATCGCCGCCGCTGCAGCCCTCCCCTGGCCCGGAGCTGTGCTAATCGGCTTAGCAGTGGCTCTGCTAACCGCACTGGCCTGGTCGCAAGAAGTGTGGCAAGCCACCCTCTCGCCGGCAGCCCTCCCCGTCAACCTCATCCCGATTCCCCGCGAACTAACACCTCCGGAGATTCTCGAAGCAGCCGGACTCGACGACCGGGGTCGACCAAAACGAGGCGGAAGACCGTGAACCGACGACTTCCTAACCCCTGGGTTCTGATCCCGGTCGTGCTCGGAACCATCATCGGTGGCGTTATTGGGTGGAGCGTGACGACGGTGAGTTGCCGGCCGAGTGGCTGCCCCACCGCGGCTGTGCTGGTCGGCGGCGCAGCGGCTCTGGCAACGGCGGTCGGAGTTCTGGTGGTGGCCGTGCTGGCCCTCCGCTCCCTCAACGAGTGGCAGCTAGCGACCCGCCGGGGTGAAGAGCCTCCCGGTCCCGGTTGCGAGGTTCCTCAACCCGACCCGGACTGAGGTAGTCCCCGATCTCGTCTGGCGACTCAGTGCTTTGGACTGGTTGAGATGACGCGCCGAAGTTTGCCGGGTGGGTCCGGGTTTTCTGGTTGGGCAAGCTTGGTGGTGTGGGTTGGTGGTTGTTATGGGGTGTTGGGTTGGGGTGGGTGGCGTCCTTGGGGTTTGAGGAATCGTCGTCGTTGGGTTGGGCTATTGGGGTCGATTCGGTACCCGTTGCGGTGGATGACGACGTGGTGGTGGAACCAGCAGAGGGTGGTGAGGTTGTTGGGGTGGTGGGTTCCGCCTTGTGATCTGGGTTGGATGTGGTGGGGTTGGAGCCGGTAGCGGGATTGGCATCCGTCGGCGGTGCAGGTGCCTCCGTCGCGGTGGAGGATGAACCGTTTGAGTTTGGGGGGGATGGTGCGGGTGGTGGGTCCGACCGTTAGGGGGGTCCCGTTGGGTGCGGTCATCAGTATTTCGACTGATCCGTCACAGAGGATCTGTTCGAGGGTTAACGGCCCAATGCGGGGTCCGACATCGATGGTGGCGCCGGCTTCCCCACCGGTTGTGGCGGCTAGTTGGGCGTCGAGGAAGATCGACACGACCGGTGCGGGCGGGTTTCCTGATTGTCCGGTCCCGTGGAGGGAGTCGTGGGCGATGGAGATGAGGGCGTCGGCGTGTCGTTGGGTTCTGGGGTGGTGGGTGCCGTTGGGGAGGGCCGGGAACTGGTCGGCTCGGGTGGTCAAGGCTTGTTCGAGGAGGCGTCCGTCGATACTGGGGAGTTGCCCCCAGAGTTTGTAGGAGGTTTGATCGAGGGTGGGTTGGATCGATAAGAACCGCTCCCGGTAGGCGTCTTGTTCGCTGCTTTTGGTGAGTTGGTGGTGGCGGGCGGTGACCCGGCGGAGACCGGCCAGGTCCCATCCCCGGGATCGGGCCACCACCTCGGGGTGGGCGCCGGTGGCGGCGAGGCGGGATTCTTCTGCTACCCGATCAAAGGTGACGGTCCCTTCGGCTAGTTCGGTGCCGAGTTGGGGTTGGTTGGTTAACCGGCGGGCGGTTCGGGTGAGGGTGCGGGCCGTTTCGGGGGTGAGGTCCATCCGGGCGGCGGCCCACTCGGCCAAGGTCCGGGACCCATCCAACAAAGGAACCTGGCGTCGGTCCAGTTCGGTGAGCACCCGCATCTGGGTGGCGCGGATTCGAGCGACGGTGGTTTCGCCTTTGACGAGTACCTGTTCGAGCCGGTCGGTTGTGATCGCGGTAAGTGCTGTCTCCATGACTCAAACATATCGTCCAGGTATGACAAAAACCGTTACACAACACCACCAAACACGGCCACCACCAAAAC
>CAVRAP010000016.1:0-30958 GCA_963718995.1 uncultured Actinomycetota bacterium | reverse complement strand
CCGGCCCCGGCCCCCTCCGGCTCGGCTCTTCCGAGCCGAGCCACCTCCCCCACCTTTGGCGCCGGCGGGAATGACGGCGTGTGGGTGCGGCAGACACGGCATACTTAGGCCATGGACATCAAACGCGACGGGCTACTGATTGGTCTACTCGTCCTGTTCTTCATATTGGCGATCGTCTTCGCAGCTGCCGAGATGGCGCTGGCTCGCGTGTCGGACGTCAGGGTGCGGACGATGGCCGAGGAGGGGCGCCGGCGCGCCCGGCGTCTGGTGTTGCTGCTGGACGCGCTGCCCCAGGTCATCAACTCCATCCTGCTGGTGGTACTCCTCGTCCAGATCGGTGCGGCCACCATCACCGGGTTGCTGGCAGAACGATGGTTTTCCAGTATTGGCATCGTCATCGCCTCCGTCGTGTTGACGATCGTGCTGTTTGTGTACACGGAGGCGATTCCCAAGACGTACGCCTTCCGGCACCCCACGCAGGTCGCTCTGGCATTGACCTACCCGGTGGCACTCCTGGAGCTCCTGTTCCGGCCCGTCGTCAAAGGGCTCGTGTGGTTTGCCGACCTCCATGCCCCCGGCAAAGGGGTCTCGATGGCTCCGACCATCACGGAACGGGAGCTGTTGAGCCTGGCCGCCGACGCCGAGCAGGAGGGCGAGATCACCCCAATCGATCGCCTTCTCATTGAGCGAGCTTTTCGTTTGGGGGACCGCACCGCCGAAGAAGTGATGGTGCCGCGCACCGACATCGTGGCGGTCCCTGCCAATGCATCGATCGACGATGCCGTTGCTATCGCTCTGGAAGCCGGCCACCGGCGGCTCATTGTCTACGAGGACGATCTTGATCAGATCATCGGGGTCGTGAATCTGCGGGATCTGGTGCGAGCTACCGGCCCAACGACTCCCGAGTCGGTCATGGCGTTGACCCGACCCGCCCTGGTCGTATCCGAGTGGAAGAGGGTGGTCGAGCTGCTCCGCGATATGCAAGCGCAGGGCACCCACCTGGCCGTCGTCGTCGACGAGTTCGGCGGCACGGCCGGCATCGTGACCATCGAGGACATTGCCGAGGAGCTGCTCGGCGCCGTGGCAGACGAAGGACACGTCCCGGCCGCGATCATCACCCGGATGAGCGCCGGCCATTGGTCGGTGGACGGAGCCATGCTGGTCGACGAACTAGGCGAGATCCTCGATGTCGATCTACCTGAAGGCGAGTGGACCACCGTGGCCGGGATGGTGATGGGCCTGGCGGGTGAAGTTCCGGCGGCCGGCGATGAAGTGGAGGCCGACGGGTTTCAGTTCCGGGTCGATGTGATCGAGCAGCGGCGCATCAAACGGATCGACGTCCGGCGCTTGCGCGGCTGACCGCACAGCGGGTCTTTTGCCTCTATGGCCACCGGCACCGGAGCGAGACAATCAGGGTGCAACGGCGGATGTTCGAAAGGAGGTGTCATGCCTGAGATCCTCGAACAGGAGCAATCGATCAGAGTCCCGACAGCTCCTCCAACCCGTTCGAGAGCGATTGAGTTCGCTCTGGCCATCCTGGGCTTCCTGTGCCTGGGGGCCGGCGCGTACTTGCTTTTCGCTCTCGAGGATTGGTGGCTCGGCGGCCTGGCCGATGCCTGGCACCTGGGCGCCTTCATCATCGGTGGTGTGCTGGTGATGATCGGCCTGGGAGTGTATGCCAACGAGAGCTATCTCGAGGAGGGAAGGTGGTCGGCCCGGGTGATCACCGGAGCGGTGGTCTCGCTGCTGGCGCTCGCCGGCGCCGTAGCGGCCGCCCTCTTCCTGATCTTCTAAAAGACGCGAATCAACGGGGACCGATCTCACCGGTTCCCGTTGTCGCGAACGGATCGGGTGGCGGGCCACTAGATTCGTGATTGACCTGACCCGGGGAGACAGTCACATGCAACCGCACCCCAACGTCGAGCGCATCACGCAGGAGTATCACGCCTTCGCCGAAGGCAACTTCTCGGGTCTCGCCAAACTCTTTGCAGAAGACGCCGTGTGGCACGTGCGCGGCGACACACCATTGGCGGGCGACCACTCAGGTTGTGAGGCCATCGTGGAGTTCTTGCGCCGTCTCGCTCACGATACGCACGAGTCCTTCCTGATCGAGGTCCACGACATCATCGCCAACGACCAGCACACCGTCGTGCTCGCTCACACAACGGTGATACGAGACGACCACACGTACACCGCCGACGAAGTTCACGTCTTCTGCACCAACGAAGAAGGCTTGATCACCGAGGCCTGGGGCCTCAGCTCCGACCCCGGCGGTCAAGGCCAGTTCTGGTTCTAGCTCGCTTCGCTCGCATTCCAGTTACCAGTTACCTGTTACCAGTTACCAGTTACCAGTTACCAGTTACCAGTTACCAGTGGATACCTGTTACTGGCTACTGCGCCCCAACTGGCTCCTGGCAACTGGCTACTGGCTACTGCCTAATTCACCGGGTCGAGTAGCTCGGCCGGGGCGATCTGCTCCATGAACTCGGGATACGCATCTGCACCGTGTTCCATACGATCCAGTCCGGCCAGTTCCTCATCCGGTGTGACCCGAATGCCCCACCACCGATCGAGAAGCCGGAATACGATCGATGACATCCCGAACGCCCAGGCGGCGATGGCCAGCGCTCCCACGGCCTGTGCTCCAAGCTGAGAGAATCCGCCGCCGTAGAACAAGCCTCCGTCCTGGGCAAACAGACCAACGGCGAGAACGCCCCAGACGCCGACGACACCGTGCACGGAGATGGCTCCGACCGGATCGTCGATCCCGATCCGCTCCAATCCGACGATCGAGATCACCACGATGACACCCGCCACCAAGTCCGATCAAGACTGCCCCGAGATGGCTGACGTCGGCGGTGCCGGCCGTGATTCCGACGAGACCGGCCAGCGCCCCGTTGAGGGTGAGCCCGACATCGGGCTTTCCGTACACCGGGTAGGTCCACGCGGCGATCATCGCCGCCAGAGCCGCCGGCCGCGGCCGCCAGCGTGGTGGTCACCGCGACCGTGGCGATGTCCGCGCCCACGGCCGCCAGCGTCGATCCGGCATTGAAGCCGTACCAACCAAACCAGAGGATGAAGACTCCGAGAGCCCCAGGGTCAGCGAGTGACCCGGGATCGGCAGCGGCTTGCCGTTTTCGTCGTACTTGCCGAGCCGCGGTCCGATGACGATGACTCCGGCCAGAGCGGCGGCACCGCCGACGAGGTGGACCACTCCCGATCCTGCGAAATCGAGGTAGCCCAGGTCGCCCAACCATCCCTGGCCACTCCACACCCAGTGAGTGACGATCGGGTAGATGAAGCCGGTGATGAACGGGGTGTAGAGCAGATACGCCGAGAACTTGGTCCGCTCTGCCATGGCGCCCGAGACGATCGTGGCGGCCGTTGCTGCGAACACCACCTGGAAGAACCATTCCAGGCTGCGCTCCGCATTGCTCATGAAGAAGTCGCCGTACGCCACGAATCCACCCAGCGAAACACCCCCGTAGGCGAGCCCGAAACCAACCGCCCAGTACATGAGCGACCCGACGGCGAAGTCCATGAAGTTCTTCATGATGATGTTGCCAGCGTTCTTGGCTCTTGTGAACCCGGCTTCCACCAGGGCGAACCCGGGCTGCATGAACATCACCAGGATGGCGGCGACGATCACCCAGACTGCGTCGATGGCGGAGACCAGTTCGGCCATCGACACCTCCTGAGCGGCGCCGAGGGTGGCGAGCGGGCCGATCAACATCAGCATGGCCATCAAACCGACCACGGCAAGCTGCGTCTTCTTCATTACCTACCTCCTCTTCGAAGTAGGCAACGTAGGTCATGATCGTTTCGTGGTGATTGCTACGGCCTTGCCGTCCTGTGAACGGCATGTTTCGAGTTTGTGAACCGACCTCAGGCTGTGGCGGGCTCCGCCAGGGCGGGTTGGTGCGATGGGGCGAGGGGTATGCGGAAGTGGAAGACGGTCAAGCCTTCGAGCCGCTCATATCGGATGTCGCCGCCCATCTGGTGCAGCAAGGTCTCTGCAACTGCCAGACCGAGTCCGACGGTTCCGGCCAGGAGGGGGTTCGAGCCCTCGTGCACGTAACGGGAAAAGAGCTTGTCGACCATGGCTTCCGATACACCATCGCCGTCGTCGACGACCGAGAAGTGGTACCAGTTTCCCTTGGTGACTCCATTGATCGCGATGCTGGATCCACCATGGTCGATGGCATTGGCCACCAGGTTGGTAACGACGTGACGGAGGCGGAACCGATCCGCCAGGACGGTGGCGGGTTCGACCACGATCTCGGGCCGGCGATCCTGGTGCTCGAACGGCGTGAGAGCCTCACGGATTTCCCGGACAACGTCGACCTCTTCCGATTGGAAGGTGAGGTTGTCCGAGTCGCCCTTGGCTATTACGAGCAAGTCTTCGACCATCCGGCCGAGGCGTCCGGCCTCTTCGATGATCAGATCGGTGGTTTCGGCAACAACCCGTTGATCACTGAATCCCTCCTCGCGCATGGCCAGGGCAAATCCGTAGATGGCTGTGAGCGGGGTGCGCAGCTCATGGGACAGGTTTGAGATCATGTCGTCGCGGGCGCGGCCGAGGGCTTTTTCATTCTCGAGCGAGGCGACGAGGTCGGCCTGCTTCTGTCTACGGCGGGTGATGGATCTGAACATCAGAATTGCGAGAGCCGGGATGAGGAAGGCCACCCCGAAACCGGCTGCCTGAGCCACCCGCCCGACACTGCCTCGTTCGGCGGTAACGACGGCGGCCACCCGGTCCCGGTAGGGGATCAGAACATTGCTGAGCCCATCAAAGGCTGCGGTCAAAGAGACTTGGGCAACCCGCTCGGCCTCGCCGACCCGGCGAGCGTCGACGAGATCGAACGTCTCGTTGGCGGTTGAAACCAGGGCCCCGGCTGCGGTCGCGATGGTCGAATCGAGGGTGGGGTCGATGGTGCCCAATGCAGCAAGGGAACTCTCGATCCTCGCCACGAGGTTTCGACCATCGGCCACGATCGCATCGGTCGTCTCGGGCTCGGCCAGGTCGGAGTCCTCGGCCGTAGCGAAGATCAAAGCGAGATCGATAGCGGAACGAGTGGCAATGGTCGCGTTGAGGAGCTCCTCGGTGCGGAGGAGGGCTTCGGACCCATCTCCGATGCGCACGGCTTGATCACTGTTGGAGAACACGATCGAAAGCAATGCAATCACCAATGTGGCCACGACCATCAAGCCGGTGGCCCGTCCGGTCGAAGTTCGAGCTGACAAGGGCATTCCTAGTGAGACCCCTATGACATCGGCACGGGCCGAGGGCGCCTTGAGATACCTGACCAAGCCACACATTGACCGTTTGCGTGGGACATTCGGGGAGATTCGGTTCAGGATTTCTGTCGTGGCGCCGATGACTGAGATGGGTATGAGAGGCTCAACAGTTCCCGGCGCCCGATGGCGCGCGGTGGCGGTAGCAATGCTGGCCGTCTTCTTCGTCATGGCCATTCAGGCTGTCCCGGCGCGAGCCGACACCCCGGCTTGGAAGGACGCCGTCGCAGATATTGCGGAGATTCGAGACGAGGCGATCGACGACTTGCTCGATCTTGTCGCGGACTTCCAGGAGTTCCTGGCCGACGATCCATCATCCGCCGAGGCGACCCGGGAACTGGCGGCCATCACCGCTCAGATGGATGAGGTCGCCGCCAAGGCTCGAGACGAAGTCCGGTCGATCATGATCGAGTATCCCAAGGCTCCTCAGGTTCAGGACTCCGGGATCTTCGCGATCAGCCTGGTCGGCCTAGCCCGGAATTATGCGATCGATCAAGCGACTCTCGATTTCGAGGAGTACGTTGCCGGGTTGCCGACCACGACAACGACCACCCTGCCGGTGACGACGACAACGTCCGTGCCGGTAACGACGACAACGTCCGTCCCGGTGACGACCACGACGCTGCCCGTAACGACGACGTCCGTGCCGCTACCGACCACCACCACGACGACCCCCTCCGCAACGACGACCACCACAAGGCCGCTGCCGGCGACGACCACCACCACGATTCCCCGGTCCACGACCACGACCACCACCAATGCAGCAGGGGCCGGAGATCCCGGTGAAGGGCCAACGGAGTCGAGCTCCGACGCCGGGTCCCCGGGTTCACCGGAAGGGTCCGCGGATGCGGCGGGCGGTGGTGTGGACGTCCTGGAGGGGAGGGCACCCGCAGCAATTGACAGCCCGCAGATCTTCGAGGAGCCGCGACTTGCCCCCTCTTTCTTCTCCGATGCGCCGGGGTTTACCGCATCGTTGACCAGAATATTGGAACCGGTTCTGCCGACCGAAGTTGCGGAAATGGTTGTTTCGCCACTCCTGATATTTGAGTTGCTGTGGCGGGCGATCTCGTCGAGCGGACGCGGTCTGGTGATGCCGATCTCGCTTTTAGTGTTCTCGCTGATCAGCTTGCTGTGGGATCGGCGATCGAAACGGGTTCCGATCGCGACCTAGACCCGGTCGAGCCGTGGATGTCCACGGCGGAATGGCCCTGTGAGCTACTACCCGGCGAGGTAGCGTTCGGCGCCGTTGCTCTCGAGGAGCCGGGCCATGGCATCCTTCTTGACCAGCCCGGAGGCGCGCCAGCGCTGGGTTACCTTGGCGGGTCCTTCCTCTGTCTTCGCCTTCTTCTTGGCACGCGGCGAGGTGGCGAGGAGGACGAACGTCGGGGTGGAGCGGATGGCAAACTGCTCAGCGGCACCGGGCACCGACCGCACGTCGACTTTGGTCACGTGTGCCGTTTCCCGGTACTCGTCGGCCAGTTCGTCGACGATTCCGTCCATGGTGCGGCAGGGCTGACATCCGGTCTGCCAGAAGTCGATCAACACCGGCCGGCCACTGGCGGCCAGCGCCTCAATCTCTTCCAGGGATTCGACTCGCGTAGCCCGCACGCGTTTGTTTCTCTTGAATATCACAACTCTCCATCCACGAAGTTCGACCCGGAGTATGCCCGAAGCTACGCACTACACGACTACCAGCCGCTGCCCCCGCCTCCGCCGCCAAAACCTCCGCCGCCGCCAAAACCTCCGCCACCCCCGAATCCGCCGAATCCACCGCCACCTCCGCCGGATCCCCACGAGGAGCCACCGCCCCGGCTGCCGCTGCCACCGAAGCCCCCGCCTCCACCGAAGCCACCGAACCAGGAGTCGCGGTTGCCCGACCAGGAATTGTCCCGGTAGATGGGCTGCCAGCCGAGGGCCACGTCGACACCACGGGTGATGATCCAGTGGTAGTAGAGGAGCGTGAACGGATCGAAAACCCGTAGATCGGAGGGGAGGGGTTGACCCGTCCAGGTGTCTTCCTGCCGCTTCGTCCCCTCGTGGGCGAGTTCCGGGGCGAACCGATCGGCATCTTCGATCGTGGAGCGAGCCAGCGCCTGCCTTTGGGCTGCGTAGGCAAGAGCGAAAGCCTTGGGACCGCGCGGGTCCGAGGCACCGAAGGCCGCGGCAACGTCGGCGTACGAGCCGGATAAACCGAGATCGGCGAGGGCTTGCCGGGCGTCAACCCACCGTCGCATCGCCTGGGCGGGTTCGAGCGAGATGGCCAGGAGAGCTGCAATCGTTCGCTTGGTCTCCCCTTTCACCCCCAGGCCCGCCAGCTCGTGGTCCAGGCTTCCGAAGGTGACGATCGAACGGTCGCCCGCTCTCAACAGGGCGGCCGTGATCGAGATGGGGAGCCCCAGTCGGGACGCTTCCTCCCGTACGTGTTCGATCTCCGCCTTGGTCTGCAGGCCGGCAATGGCCAGCTCGACCGCAACCACCGGCTCGTGGCCAAGTCTGCGTGCCTCGTGATAGGCGTCGAGGAACTCGGTCAGGCTGCCCTCGTCGTTGTTCAGCAGGAGGAAGGCGGCCAGGGCCGACAATTCGATCCCATCCTGTTGCAGGTCCCGTCCGCGAGTTTCCAGCGCCGTGCGAATCAATTCGTATCGTTCGAGTGAGGCGTCGGGGTCTTCGTCGAGGTCGGCCAGGGCAGCGGACACCGCCGGGCGGGCGATCGAGCTGGGCAGCCGGTTGTAGATATTCTCGAGCCGGTCGGTCTTCGTTCGGGCAACGTCGTAGGTCGTTTCCAGGTCCCGAACCGAATCAGCGAGAGGAGCGGCGTCTTCAAGAACGGGTGCCGCCTGGGTCAGCCGCACGCCTAGGTCGGAGAGAACCGCCGGCCCGATGGGCGTCTGCCTGACCTGTCCGGCAACATCGCGCGCCAGCCGTTGCTTGGCTTCGGCGATGCGGTAGGGGCGGAGCGACTCGACCAATCTGCGCACCTCATCCAGCTTGACCTTGAAGGCAGTGTCGTCACCGGTCGGTACCTTCACCGCCTCGGTTGCCGTCTGTTGGACGGTTTCCTCGAGGACGTCTTGCTCCCCCGTCACCCGCAGCTCCAAGGGGATTTCCACCTCGGCGTCGAGCCGGGCCTGATCAACCACGTCGATGGCGTGCAAGGCCCAGAGAGCCTCGAGCGACTTGCGGTCGGTGACGGCCCGATCCTCGGCGAGCGCGGTGAGGACATCCAGGCCCGCCGCCGTTGTGACCTCGGGCACCTCGGTGGGTCTGCTCAGCATGAGCTCCTCCGCGAGGGTCAGTTCGTGACCCGCCGGCTTCAGGCGGGCCAGTTCGCCGTCCACCTGTTCCTGCCGTTCCTTGCGGACGGCGCGCACTTTGTCGAGGCGGCTGTTCGCCGCACCGGAACCAACCAAACCCGCACCCACGGTGAGCATGAGCCCGGCAAATATCCACCCACCGATGCCGGAGTCTTCTTCCTGTGGGGTTGGCTGGGTCGTTCCCGGCTGCCCCGGCTGGGTCGTCGTGGATCCCGTTGGGGTAGTCGTCCCGGTCGGACCGGTCGGGGTCATTCCGGCGAGGGTCTGCTCGAGCCCACCGACGATGGCCGCCAGACCGCCGTCGTAGTCCTCCGCAGCAAAGAAGCTATTGCCGAGTCCGGCCACGAAATCGAGCTGGTCGGTTGGGATGGCGATCCCCGGACCGGTTTCGATGGCCGTCCGTCGATCTCCGAGATTGACCACCACGACGATGCCGTCGTTCAGGTCCGGATCGCCGACTCCCCAGGCGTTGCCCAGATCCTGGGCGAACTCGTTCGTGTCCCGGCTACCGGTGCTTTCGACCACGACCACCGCGATCTGGTTGCCGTACTGGGCCACCACGCGCCCGACCGCATCTTCGAGGCGCTGGTCGTCAACGACGACGTCGGCCGCGTCGGTCACCCACCCGTCACAGGTGATGCCTTCAAACTCCGGACATTCGATCGTCTGCGCGAGGGCCGGTGCCGCCACAGTGAGCAGCATGAGCACCCCGACCATGAGGATTCTTCGCATTCCACCCCTTTCGACCCCGAGCCTACCGTTGCAAGCGACGTCACTCTTCGGGATTTGCCTCCGTGCAGGAATGCACGCAACCATGCGATGGTTTGAAGGAGCGTTATGAATCTGTACGGAGACCAGGCAACCATCGAACGAGTGCTGACCGATTACCGGACGTGGGCCGTTGTTGGTTTGAGCGAGAATCCGGGGCGAGCCAGTCATCGCGTCGCCGCTTTTCTCCAGGCTCGCGGGTACCGCATCATTCCGGTGAATCCGGTTGCCGAGCAGATTCTCGGCGAAACCGCATACCCCGACCTTGCTTCAATACCGGAGCCGGTTGACGTAGTCGACATCTTCCGGAGATCGTCGCGAGCCGGAGTGCACGTCGATGAGGCGATCGCGGTCGGTGCCAGGGCGGTCTGGCTGCAGCTCGATGTTATCGACGAAGCAGCGGCCACCCGGGCCGTCGGCGCCGGGCTCGATGTCATCATGGACCGTTGCCCGGCCATTGAGCTGCCCCGAATGCAGCGGCAATCGGGAGTCACATGACCCCTTTGAAGATCTCCAACATCATCCTCCGGGTCGAAGTCCTTTCTCGCTCACTGGACTTCTACCGTGATCGGCTCGGCATGACCGTCCTGGGGTCCAGTGAGACATTCGCTTTCCTGGACGGCGGCGGGGTGACCCTGGCGCTCAATGCGATCGGGTCCGAGATGGATGCCAACCCGCCGGGGTTGGTCGAGGTGGTCTTCGAAGTCGACGACGTGGCCGCCGCGTGCGAGGGGTTGGCTGCGGCCGGCGTTCAGTTCAGAGTCGACCTGCGGGTGGTCATGAGCAGCGACGGTCGTGAGCTGCTGGCCGCCGACTTCCGCGACCCGGACGGGAATGTCCTGTCGATCACCGGCTGGCGGCAGGTCTCCTAGAGGGTCTCTTCGAGATCGTCTCGCTCGAAGACGATATCCCAGCGGTCCATGCAGTCCTCGCACCGGTAGACCAGGACATCTCCTGGTACGAGCTCTTCTTCTGCCGGCACCGGAGTGATCAGGTGGGCCCGTCCGCCGCAATCGACGCAGATGATTTCCTTGATGAGCTCCATGCGTTCACCCTACCCCCCATACGAGGGCACCGGTTGAGGTTTGCGCTGCCGCGATGAAGCCAAGGCGGGAGTACTCAGGAGGCTTTGCGCGTCTGTCCCGTGAACCGCAGGATGAGGTACCCGATCAAACCGGACGCACCGGAGCCGGCGAAAATGCCGATCTTGGCCAGGTCGGTCACGGCAGGATCCTTGAAGGCCAGGCCGGTTACGAACAGAGACACGGTAAACCCGATGCCGGCCAGGGCCGCCAGCCCGAATACGTGCGTCCAGGTGGTGTTGCGGGGGAGCCGTCCCAATCCGAAGCGAACGGCCAGGGCGGTGAAGGCCGAGATGCCGACGATCTTACCGACCAGCAAACCGACCGCAACCCCGAGCGCCACCGGGCTCGTCAGGGCCTCGAGGAGGTCGATGCCGCCAAATTGCACACCGGCGTTGGCGAGGGCAAACAGCGGGACGATCAGGAAAGAACTCCACGGGTGCAGGAGGTGCTCGAGGCGGTTGAGGGGAGCGATCGACTCGTTGGCGATGGAGGTCAACTGGCGCGCCTCGTGATCGATCCGGTCATGTCCGTGCGGAGACTCTGGTTCCACTGTGTACGTATCGAGTACGTAGGTTGCCTTGCGGTGATACTCCTCGTCCGAGTACATCGCCCGGGCCGGGGTCATCAAGCCAAGAGCTACTCCGGCCAGGGTTGCATGGACCCCCGATTCGAGCACGAAGAACCACGCCAGGATGCCCATCGGCCAGTAGAACGCCGAAGCCCGGATACCCCCCTTCTGGGCGGCCCAGATCACGAGCAGGGTGACGACTGCGGCGGCCAGCCACGTCAGGGACAGCTTCTCCGTGTAGAAGACGGCGATGACGGCGATCGCGCCGATGTCGTCGACGATGGCCAGTGCAAGCAGGAAGAGTTTGGCTCCGACCGGGACCCGGCTTCCGAGCAGAGCAACTACCCCGATCGAAAAGGCGATGTCGGTGGCCATGGGGATTCCCCAGCCGCGGGTGGCTTCTCCGCCCTCTCCCGCAACGAATGCCAGGAAAACCAAGGCCGGCACCACCATGCCCCCGAGGGCGGCGATGGCGGGCAGCGCCGCCGCTTTCGGGTCACGTAGTTCGCCGACGACCAGTTCGCGCTTGATTTCCAATCCAACCACGAGGAAGAAGATCGCCATCAAGCCGTCGTTGACGAGATCGCGGAAGGTTTCTTCCAGGTGAAACGATCCGATCTCGATCTTGAAGACTGTTTCCCACAGCTCCTCGTAGGTATCCCCGAACGAGGAGTTGGCCCAGATGACCGCGATGACGGCGGCCACCAGCAGCACGATGCCCGACGCGGCTTCAACCCGGGTAAATCGCAGGGCAGGTCGAACGAACCGTCTCGGGATGAACCGCTCGGAGTGGAGCCAGGTGCGGTGCAGTTCTTGTTCGGGCATGCGGAGGGAGGCTACCAACCGCCGGCTCAGATACCCAGCCGGATCGGGTGTCGGAATAAGGGGTCCGCCCTGGTTGATGACCCGGCGGCATGTCGGAAAGATTCCGACTCGGCGTTGCCACCTCGAGACGATATGCTGCCCGCCATGGCGCAAGTCGTACAGAACCGGTGGCTGCGAAGTGTTTACGTGGCGCTGGGTTTCGTGCTGCTCGTATTCGGTGTTATCGGAACCGTCCTCCCCGGGATCCCGACGACCATGCCGATCATTTTGGCCGCATTTTTCTTCTCGAAGTCATCACCGCGTTTCGACAACTGGATGCTGAACCACAAACTGTTTGGACCTCTGGTACGCGACTGGCGGTCCGGAGCAGGATTCAGCGCCCGGGCGAAATCGATCGCCATCCTCGCGATCGCAGTGACCTTCACCATCACCGTCGTCTGGATGGTCGAAATCCCCGGCGTGCGCATCGGCCTGATTCTGCTGGCGATGGCGATCAGCGCCTACATCCTGTGGTTGCCGACCAAGCGGGCTGAAACGGTTTGAGCCTCTGACCCGGTCCGGGTCTTCACCCTCCAGAAACAGCCTGCATGACCGTGACGATGTCGCCGTCCCCCAGCTTCACGTCCAACGACGGCAGCCATCGAGTGTTGGTGTCGTTGTGGAAGAGGTTCACGTGGGGACGCAACTGCCCCGACTCGTCGTAGAGGTGCACCTTGAGCGCCGGGAAGTCCGTGAGAACCTGGCCGATCGCTCCTTGCAAGGTCTCGGCCTGGACCTCGAAGCGTTTCGTCCCGCCCAATAGGTCGGCGAGAAGACCCGGCAGGCGGACCTGAACCGTGGCCATATCGCTCAGCTTTGCAGGACGCGAACCGACAGGATCCGGGGCAAGGTCCACGGCAGGGTGGTCCACGAGTCCCCGGCATCTGCGGTTGTCATGACTTTGCCAGCCGTCGTCCCGAGATAGACACCCTGGCGCTGGTCCCCGTCCATCGCCCCGCGGAGCACTGTCGTGAACGTTGCCGCCTCGGGGTGACCCGTCCCGGAGATACTCCAGGAGTCGCCGCCGTTGTCGCTGCGGTACACCCGGAACGCCCCATCGACCGGAAGACGGTTTTCGTCACTCTCGAGAGGCACGATGAACAAACGGTTGGTCTCCTGATCGTGAACGATCGGGAACCCAAACCCGGCAGGCAACCCGTCCTCGATTCTGTCCCAGCTGTCGCCGCCGTTGTCGGTCCGAAAGACACCGACATGCTCCTGGCGGTAGAGGCGGTCGGCGTCGGTTGGATCCTGAACGAGGCCATGCACGCAGTGCCCGATGTCGCCGAATTCCTGAGCCTCGGTCGTTGGTGGCATGCCCGCGTTCTTGGTGTTCCAGGTCGCACCGCCGTCGTCACTACGGAAGACACCAACCGCGCTGATGGCTACCCAGAGGCGGTCCGGGTTCTCGCGGTCCACGATCACCCGGTGCGCCGTCAAACCTCCCAGGCCCGGTTCCCACCCGGGGCGAGTGGGATGCTCGTTGAGCCCGTCCACCGGTTGCCAGGTCTCGCCATGGTCAACGCTGCGGAACAGTCCGGCCTCATCGACGCCGGCAAAGAGGTGGTCGCCGGCCTGGGTCAAAGTCCAGATCTGGGTGAGCTTGCGGTCGCCACCTTCCGGCCAGGCGGGGCCGTCGACGATCTGGGTCCACTCCTTCAGGTCGGGTGATCGGTGCAGGGCGGCTCCAAACCAGTTGCTCCCGGTGGCGAGGAGGTAATCGCCGGAACCCGTCTGGCCGAACGCCGTGACCTTCCACCCCTTGAAGAGCGGGCCCTCGAGGTCCCACTCGCTCCGTTCGTCCCCCGAACGCAAGAGATAGGCACCCTTCTCCGTGCCGACCGCCAGTGTCACAGCCATGATCAACCTCCTCGGCGGCGACACTACCGACCCAATCCCCGTTTTGGCGTCAAAAAGGCACCCTATGCGGTGATGGTGTGACGCAAGAAACGTATGCTTTGCGCCATGTCTCGCAATCGTGAAGTTGCCCGGGTGCTGAGTGAGCTGGCCTTGCTCACCGAACTGGATGAAGGGTCGCCCCAGGCCTTCCGGGTGCGCGCCTACGACAACGCGGCTCGAGCCGTCGACGGCCTGGCGACGGATGTCGAGACCATGACCGAGAGCCAACTCGTCGCTGCCAAAGGGATTGGGAAGAGCACTGCGCAGAAGATCGGCGAGTACCTCGAGACCGGCCAGATCGCCAAGCTCGAAAAACTGCGCGGATTGTTCCCGCCTGAGTACGTCGAGCTGACCCGTATCCCGGGGCTGGGCCCGAAGCGAGTGGCGATGCTGCACGAAGAGCTGGGCATCGGCAGTGTTGCCGAATTGCGCGCTGCCATCGATCAGCAGGCACTGCGCGACCTGGCGGGATTCGGGCCGAAGAGCGAGGAGAAGCTGATCCAGGCGATCGAGCGTCTGGGCCTGTCCGGCAAGGAGCGGCGGACGCCGATCGAACTCGCCCTTCCTGTTGCGAGAGAAGTCGTTGCGGCCCTCTCGAAGGTCGAAGGCGTCGACGCCATCGAGTACGCCGGGAGCCTGCGCCGTTTCCGTGAGACCATCGGCGACATCGACATCCTCGTGTCGGCCACGGAACCCAAGGCCGTCATGACCCGGTTTCTCGAGTTGCCCATCGTCGGCGAGGTCCTGGGAGCGGGCGATACCAAGTCGTCGGTACTCACCCGGGCCGGCATGCAGATCGACCTCCGGGTGGTGGAGCCCCACCAGTACGGGGCCGCGCTGCTCTACTTCACGGGGTCGAAAGCGCACAACATCCGGCTGCGCCAACTGGCTCTCGATCGCGGGTGGACGCTCAATGAGTACTCGCTGTCGGATCTGGAAACTGAGAAGGTGGTTGCCTCGAAGACGGAGCGCGAGATCTACGACGCCCTGGGGTTGGCGTTCGTCGAACCGCCGCTGCGGGAGGACACGGGGGAGATCGAAGCGGCCCGGGACGGTTCGCTGCCCGATCTGGTGTATCTCGAGGACATCAAAGGTGATCTCCACGTCCACACCGACCTGTCGGGTGACGGGCACGAGACCCTCGAGGACATGCTCGACGCGATCGTCGCGCGTGGCATGGCCTATGTGGCGATCACCGATCACGGCGAAGACCTGCGCATCAACGGGGCATCGCGCGAGCAGATGCTCGCCCAGCGGCAGCGGATCGCCGAATTGGCCGACCGGTACGCCCCACTGCAGATCCTGCACGGATGTGAGTTGAACATCGACCGGGACGGCGGCCTCGATTACGACCAGGACTTCCTCATGGGCTTCGATTGGTGCGTCGCCAGCGTTCATTCGCTCTTCGATCTCGATCGCGAAGCACAGACGAGGCGGGTCGTCGCCGCCATGCAGAATCCGGCGGTGAGCGCCATCGGCCACCTCACCGGACGACAGATCGGTTCGCGACCCGGCATCGAGTTGGATATCGACGCCGTGATTGAGGCGGCCGTGCAGACCGGGACCGCTCTCGAGGTGAACTGCCATCTGCGCCGGCTCGACGTCGCCCCCGAGGTCGCCCGCCGGGCAAGCGCCGCCGGTGCCCACCTCGTGATCAGTACCGACGCTCACCGGATCGTCGAACTCGAGCAAATGCAGTGGGGGGCGCTCAACGCGCAGCGCGGCTGGGTCGAGAAGGGCCGGGTGGTCAACACGTGGCCGGCCGACCGTTTCCTCGGGTGGGCGGCCTCCCTGCGGTCCCGGTAGCATTTCCGAACCCGATCCTGAGGACCAGTGACTACGCACTTTCCGGACGCCCGGTTCTTCAACGAAAATGGACATCTGTTCCCGTACGACCTCCGGTACGACCCTGAGAACCAGGCCCATCTCCATCTGCTTGCGGATGGACGGATTCAGTTCCGGGTGATGGCCGAGTCGGGTTTCACGTCCGGGCATCTCGTCATGGCGGATGGGTCGGGCAGGAAGATGGACAAGGCCGTGCAGGGATCTCGTTTCGATGTGTGGCAGGTGGCAGTCGAGCATCAGACGGAGCCTTTCTCCTATTCCTTCGCCTTCCGGAGCGGGGCTTCACTACCCATCTACCTGGTACCGGCCGGGGTGAGCAATGCAGTAGAGCGCCTCGACCGGTGGACGCTCGATCCCGACACTCTGATTCCGTTTGCGGTTCCCGAATGGGCTCGAGGGGCGGTGATCTATCAGATCTTCCCCGAACGGTTTCATAACGGCGATCCTTCGCTCGACCCCGCGGGGGTTGATCCCTGGGGAGCTCCTCCCCACTGGCTGCGCCATCAGGGCGGTGACCTGATCGGCATCGCCGAGAAGGCCGACTATCTGGCCGACCTGGGGGTCGATGCCGTCTACTTGAATCCCATCTTTGCCTCGCCGTCGACCCACAAGTACGACACGGTCGACTACTACCGGGTGGACGATCACTTCGGGGGTAATGAAGCCCTGGAGCGTCTGGTTGCCAGGCTGCACCATCGCGACATCAAGCTGATCCTCGACGCCTCGTTCAATCACTGCCACCCGAGCTTCTTCGCCTTTGCCGACGTGATCGCCAAAGGCGCTGATTCGGAGTATTGGAACTGGTTTGTGGTCGGCGATTACCCCGTGACGGTGAAGGTGCGACACCGTCAATTGGTCACACATAACTGGTCGAACCCGGCTGCCTACCTCGAGCATCTGCGGCAACTCCGAGCGGATACGGGCATGGTCGTTGAGGAGGTTGACGACGATGGCCCGCCCGTCGAGACCAGCTACGAGTGCTGGTACGGGGTGCCGTCGATGCCGCGCATCAACCTGGCCAATCCGGAGGCCCGCCGTTACTTCCTCGATGTGGCCACCCATTGGATTACTGCATACGGCATCGACGGCTGGCGCATGGACGTGGCCCGCTATGTCGACTCCGACTTCTGGCCGGACTTCCGTTCCTCCGTCAAGGAGGCACGTCCGGACGCCTATCTTGCTCGCCGAGGTCATGGGAGACGCCGCTCCGTGGCTGCAGGGCGACCGATTCGACGCCACCATGAACTACACGTTCCGCGAATTGTGCCTCGACTACTTCGCGACGGGCCGGTCGACGACAGAAGAGTTCGTCGATGGTTACACCAGGATGCAGGCCATGTACGCACCGCCCGTGACCGAGGTCAATCAGAACCTGCTGTCATCCCACGACACCGAACGTCTCCTGCACGCAGCCGGGGGTGACCCGATCAAGGCCCGTCTGGCGACGGCCTTTCAGCTGCTCGCCCAGGGAGCGCCCGGGCTGTACTACGGCGACGAGGTGGGGATGACCGGCGGGAAGGAGCCTGCCTCGCGAGGCGGGTTCCCGTGGCACGACGGGGATCTCTGGAACCGGAATCTGCTCGAGACGGTGACCACGCTGACGTGGATGCGGCGCCGGTACCGGGCGCTCCGGTACGGCGACATGAAGTTCGTGTGGCGGTCTGACGATGCGTTTGCGTTCACGCGTACCCTCGGCGAGGAGCGTCTGTTGGTGATCATCAATCGCGGGGCAGCGCTCGGTGCGATCGACCTCCCGATCCGGTCCGACCGTCCCGAAACGCTGTGGGGCCCCGGCCGGGCCCAACCGTCGCTCGGGATCCGTGATCGTGACCGAGGTAGGTCCGCTCACGGCCACCGTGATCAAGCTCTAGAAGAGTCGCTTTCCGGTTCCACCCTCTCCGCATCGCCGCCTTCGGCGGCGCCGCGCCCTTCCGCCGGCGGGAGAGGCGTTTTGCTTGACAAAAAGGTATCGGGCCCCGTGAAGGGCCCGATACCGCTCGGTAGGTTGGGGTTAACGTACCGCGAGTAACACCTTGTTGGGTTTCCGCTCTCGCCCTCGCGGAGCGGCAACGAAGCTCACCATCGAGCAGTTGCTGCAGACGATTCGGAACAGGTTGGCACCGATGCGATCGGTGTGGTGGCGGTGTCCAGTAACCCGGCAGTGCAACGACTTCATCGGTGACACGCTCTCTCCCTCTGGGTCCCAGCCCGGGGATCACTCTTCCTGTTGGAGAGTGTACGGAGAGTGAGGTCCGATCTCGCGGATTTCCGTTCTTGCGTGAGAAAGCGCGGGTATGTCCCGGAAACTCACGCAAGAACGGGTTAGGAGGCGGTGGCCTGGGCTTCGATCTCGATTTTGAACTTGTCGCTGACGAGCACGCCGCCCTGGGCGAGGGGCACGTTCCAGGTGAGGTCCCAGCTTTTGCGCTCCAGTTCGGCCGAGGCTTCGAACGCGGCCTTGGCGTTTCCCCAGGGGTCATTGGTGACACCGAGGAAATTCAGATCGAGCGTGATCGGATGGGTGGTTTCGCGGATAGTCAGGTCGCCGGTCAGCTTCCACCGGTTCCCGTCGGGCTCAACCGAGGTGCTGCGGAAGGTCAGCGTGGGATAGGTCTCGGCGTTGAGGAAGTCGGCGGAGCGGAGGTGGGTGTCCCGGTCCTCGGTCCCCGTCGTGATCGACGCGGCATCCATCGTGATTTCGACGGCTCGAGTCCTCCGGCGTCTCCGCGACGTTGATCGTGCCTGAGAACGAGGAGAAGTGACCTCTGACCTTGGTGACCATCAGGTGGCGGGCGACCGCCGCGATGGTGGTGTGGGTCGGATCAATGGTCCACGTGCCGGCGGCGGGCACGAGTCGGTCTTCGACGGTGCGTGTGGTGGTTGGTTCGCTCATCAGATACCTCTTTGTGGATTCGATTACGTTGACTGACTGTCCTGGTGAACCCGCCCTGTCACGTAATATTCCTCGACCGGGTGATCTGCTGTAGCGGCATTGTGGACGAAAGCCGATGTGAGCCTGCCCCTGCCCCCTCCGCCCCTGCCGCCTCCGGCGAGGGAGGTTTGTCGGAAACCGTTGGCCCAAACCGCGCTAGATCAGCTCGCGTTGGCTACTCGTACGCGATCGCTTCGAGCACGTTGAGGCGTGAGGCACGCCAGGCAGGCAAGATGGCGGCCACGACCCCGGCGATGCCGGCAGCGAAGAGTGCCCCGATCAGCTGTCCGGTCGGCAGGACGAATATGAGGCCCTGGTCCGACAACGCCTGAACGACGGCCCATCCGAAGAGAATGCCGAGCCCCACGCCGAGCACCGCGCCGAAGACGGAGATGATGACGGACTCCCAGCGGATCATGCGGCGCACCTGCTTGCGACTCATGCCGACCGCCCGCAAGAGACCGATCTCCCGGGTCCGTTCGATGATCGACAGCGAGAGCGTGTTGGTGATGCCCAGCAGCGCAATGAAAACGGACAAGAGCAACAACACGAAGATCAGGCTGAGGATCAGGTTGATCTGACTCTCCGTCTGCTTCTTGAAATCCGCCTGGTCCTGGATCTGCACGTTCGGGAAGGCGGCCACGATGGTCTCGACCGCGGCCCGGCCCTCCTCGGTGGTGACCCCTTCGTTCAGGGCAACCAGAACCTGCGCGTCGAGTTGCTCGGCGAAATTGGCCTCGTACGTCTCGAGCGAGAGCAGAACCGACGCCTGGATGCCCTGGCCGTCCCAAATTGCCACCACGGGCAGCGCCTGCGCGCCGGTGCGGGCGAACGTCAATGTCACCGTGTCGCCGACTTGCACACCGAGCGACTCGGCCCGGGATGCGCGCAGCGCCACGCTGGAGGAGGAGAGCTCGTCGAAGCTGCCCTCGATCAGATCGACCGAGAATAGGTCGAGGAAGGTATCCGCCTGGACTGCGGACACGAACGCCGGGTTCTCACCGAACGACGCCTGACCAAACCGGGTCCTGGCCAGCTTGTCGATCTCCGGGAGGGCCTCCATCTCGTCGGCGATCGAGGTGCTGAACCCGATACCTCGAAAACCGAGTTCACTCACAACCAGATCGGCACGGAAGCTCTCATCGATCACCTCGCGCACCGTCCCCCGGAACGAGGCGGCCAGAATGGTGGCCAGGCTCACCAGGGCCAGGCCGATCATCAGAGCCGCGGCGGTGGCGGCGGTGCGGCGCGGTTTCCGCATGGAGTTCTCACGGGCCAGAGTTCCCGGCATGGCCAGGAGTCGGGGGAACGGCGCACCGATGGTTCCGGCAATCGTCCGGGTGAACACCGGGCTGATCACGGCGACGCCGATGAACACGATGGCGGCCGCGGCCCCCACCAGGGCGATTGGTTCGATCCAATCGACCGGGAGTTCGACGAACAAGCCGAGCGCCCCGAGTACGACACCAAATCCCGTGATGGCGGCACCGGCTATGACCCGGGGTCGCATCGAGCGGCGGGCCGGAGTATCGAGATCGCGCATGGCCGCGACGGGCGGCACCGACGCCGCCTTTCTGGCCGGGAGCAGCGCCGAGATCAGGGTGACGATCACGCCGACCGCCACGGCAACCAGCACGGTCCGGAGTCGCACCTCCAGGGCAGCTTCGGGAAGATCGCCCCCGAAGAACTCGTAGGCAACGGCGAGCACGTTGGCCAGGACGATGCCGAAGAGCAGCCCGAGTCCCGAGGCGATGACGCCGACGATGGCCGCCTCGGTGAGCACCATGCCGGTCACCTGGCGGCTGGTGGCTCCCAGGGCCCGGAACAGCGCCAGCTCCCGGGTTCGTTGCGCGACGATGATCCGGAACGTGTTCTGAATGATGAAGGTCCCGACAAAGAGGGCGATTCCGGCAAACACCAGGAGGAAGGTGTTGAAGAATCCGAGGCCTTCTTTGAGGGCGGCGGCTTGCTCCTCGGCCACGCTCTGCGCGGTGACCGCCTCCACCTTGTCGGGGAGGATCGGCTGGATGCGGTCGACCAGGGTCTCCGGCGATAGCCCGGGAGTAGCCGCAATGTCGATGGTGTCGTACGCGTCGCCGGCGTTGAAGACCCGCTGGGCCGTGGGGATGTCAAACAATGCAAACCCGGCGCCGCCGAGGTTGTCGGCTTCACCAAAACCGGCCAGGCCGACCAGCGTGAAGGACTCGGGAGGACCGAAGATGACGATCTGCACGGTGTCGCCAATCACAAATCCGAGCCGCTCCGCTGTCTTGCGGTCGAGCGCCACCTCTCCGTCCGCATCGGGACGGGCTCCCTCTCGCAGTGAGAAGACCCCGGGGCGGTCCGTATCCGCCCAGGAGGCCCCGAACGTCGGGGGACCGGTCGTCGCGGCGATCTCACCGTCCTGGTCGAGCAGTTGCACAAACCAGAACAGGGATCCCGTGGCCTCTTCGACCCCTTCCACGGACCGGACGTCGTCAAGAACGGCAGCGGGGAGCTTTTCCGGCAGGGAGAAACCGAAGTCGTTTCCCGACTCGATGATCGGCTTGACGATGACATCGGTTCCCGCGGTGGTGCCGGAGAACAGATCATCGAACACGCTGCTCAGGGTGTCGGTGAACACAAACGAACCGGCCACGAACCCCACCCCGATGGTGATGGCCAGGACGGTCAGCGCCATGCGGAGCTTGTGGCCCAGCAGGCCCTTAACGGTTGCCCGCCACACTTCCTAGGCCTCCAGCTGCTTGATGTAATCGAGGATGCGCTCCCGGGTGGGCTCGAGCATCTCGCCGACGACTACCCCGTCGGCCAGGAAGACCACCCGGTCGGCGTACCCGGCCGCGGCCGGGTCGTGGGTCACCATCACGATGGTTTGTCCGAGTTGCTTGACGGCGTCGCGCATGAATCCGAGGAGCTCGGCACCGGATGTGGAGTCCAGGTTGCCGGACGGTTCATCGGCGAAGATGATGTCGGGTCGACTGGCCAGCGCCCGGGCGGCCGCCACCCGCTGTTGCTCACCGCCGGACAGCTCGGTGGGCCGGTGATGGAGGCGGTCGCGGATGCCGATCGTGTCGACGATGCGATCCACCCATTCCTGGTCTGGTTTGCGCCCGGCGATAGCCATGGGCAGCGTGATGTTCTCCAGGGCGTTGAGGGTCGGGACCAGGTTGTAAGCCTGGAACACAAAGCCGACCTGGTCGCGTCGCAGGCGGGTGAGGTCATCGTCGTCCAGCGAACTGAGGTCGGTTTCCCCGAGGAACACGCGACCGTCGCTGAGTGAGTCGAGGCCTGCCAAACAGTGGAGCAAGGTCGACTTGCCGGATCCGGAGGGACCCATGATCGCCGTGAACTCGCGGGCAGCCGAACTCGACGTCGATGCCGTTCAACGCTCGAACCTGGGCGTCGCCATCGCCGTAGATCTTGACGGCGCCGGCGGCACGAGCGGCGGTTTCAGTGCGGGTCATCTGGACATCCTTATCGCGATTCAGCCTGATGCTGGCAGGTCCTGGCGGTTATCGATGGCCCAGGAACGGACACCCGGCCGTGTTGTGCGAGACGGCCCGTCGGGGAGGGTTGATTCGACCTTGCCTGATCGGGTGGATGAATCCGTCATTGAAAGCCGGTGTGAGGATCAGATCTCGAGGGAACCGGGCTCGACGAGCCCCGACTCGTAGGCAAGGACGATCGCCTGGGACCGGTCCCGCACCTGGAGTTTGCCGAAAACATGCGAAACGTGCGTCTTGACCGTTGCCTCCGAGACGAAGAGTCGCTCGGCGATTTCTGCGTTGGCATAGCCCTGCGCCATGAGCCGCAGCACGTCTCTGCTCGCGAGCGGTGAGCCCATCAAAACGGATCCGTTTGGATGCGGCGGGGGCGTCGTCTCAGTTCGTCCATGAGGCGTTTCGTGATGGTCGGCGACAGAACGGCGTCTCCACGAGCAATGATCCGTACCGCGGCGGCCAGTTCTTCAGGGGGAGCGTCCTTGAGCAGGAACCCGCTGACCCCGGCCTGGAGGGCGTCGTAGACGTACTCCTCGAGGTCGAAGGTCGTCAGCATGAGAACATTGGTTTCCGGGGCCTCCCCGGAGGTGAGCAACCGGGCCGTTGCCTCGATACCGTCCATGCGTGGCATGCGAATATCCATGATCACCACGTCCGGGGCGAGTTCGATGGTCAGGTCAACAGCTTCCTCGCCCGTGCCGGCTTCGCCGACGACCTCGATGTCGGCTTCTTCCTCCAGAATCCGTCGAAATCCCGTTCGAACCAGGATCTGGTCGTCCACTATCAGTACACGAATACTCATGACAGGGCTCCGGTCATTACCCACGGTGTCGGCAGCACCGCACCCGGTGATGGTACCCGGGAGGGCCTGGCTAGGGTGGCCTTTGCAGGCCTGGAGGTGGCATGAAAAGGCCCATACCGGCGCTCACCGGGGAACAGATGCGCGAGGTCGACCGGATCATGATCGAGGACCTCGGTATCTCGCTGATGCAGATGATGGAAAACGCCGGGCGCAACCTGGCCGAGCTGGCGATACGACGATTTCGCCCGGCCGGCGTGCTGGTGCTGGCCGGACCCGGCGGCAACGGTGGAGGTGGTCTGGTGGCGGCTCGCCATCTGGCCAATCGGGGCGTCCAGGTGCACGTGTCGTTGTCACGGCCGGCTGCCGATTTTGCCGGAGTGCCCGCCCATCAACTGGCCGTTCTGGAGAAGATGCATGTCCCGGTGATGGAGGGGGCGTTGCCTGAGGCAGATCTGATTATTGATGCCCTGATCGGATACAGCCTGCGGGGCAACCCGCGCGGGGACACCAGAGACCTGATCGATGGGGCGAACGGGGCGGCGGCGCCGGTGCTGTCACTCGACACGCCAAGCGGGCTCAACGTCACGACCGGGGAGGCGGCAACGCCTTGTGTGCAGGCCACCGCCACGATGACGCTGGCGCTTCCCAAGGTCGGACTGCTGGATGCCCCCCAGGTGGGGGAGTTGTGGCTGGCCGACATCTCCGTCCCACCCTCGGTCTACGCGGCGTTCGGGTTTGAAGTCGGCAATGTGTTCGAAGAGGACACCATCGTTCGGGTGTGACCGGCCCTCAAGCAACCGGGCGGAGCCTGACGATCGGGATCGGGCGGTCGGTGCGGGCCTGGTAAGCGGCGTAGCCGTCGTACGCCTCGACAACCCTCGGCCACCATTGCCGTCGTTCGTCTTCGAGCATGGGTTCGGCGATGACATCCCAGCGACTCTCCACCACTTGCACGCTGGCCTCCGGGTTCGCCTCGAGGTTGGTGTACCACTGCGGATGGTCGGGTCGCCCTCCCCAGGAGGCGATCACGAGCAGGTCGTCGCCGTCTCGCAGGTACAACAACGGGACCGTGTGCGGCTTGCCGGTCTTTCTGCCCAGCGTGGTGAGCAGCAACATGTCGTTGTCTACCAACCGGCGGCCGATCCGGCCCTTGGTCAGTCGGTACGCTGCGGAGTGGACGGTCGACAGGGTCTTGGCGGTGCGATCGCGCATGCCGGGAACTTAGCCGGGTCCGCACTGGTACGCTCCCGGGCCATGCGGCTGATGATCGCCCGGTGCAGCGTCGACTACGAAGGCCGTCTCACGGCCCACCTCCCGATGGCCACCCGGCTCATCATGGTCAAGGCGGACGGATGTGTCGCCATCCACGCCGACGGCGGTGCCTACAAACCTCTCAATTGGATGAACGCACCCAACTACCTCGAAGAACGGGAAGGTGAGTGGGTGGTCACGAATCCCCGCGGTGAGCGCCTGGTCATCACCATCGATGACGTTCTGCACGACACGTCGCTCGAGCTGGGTGCCGACCCGGGCCTCGAAAAGGACGGGGTGGAAGCTCACCTCCAGGTGCTCCTGGCCGGGCAACCCGGTGCACTCGAGGAGGGCCTGACGCTCATTCGCCGTGAGTATCCGACGGACATCGGTCCGGTCGATCTGCTCTGTCACGACGGAGCGGGGGTGACGGTGGCGGTCGAGATCAAACGCCGCGGCGACATCGACGGTGTGGAGCAACTGGCCCGGTATCTCGAGCGGCTCAACCTCGATGCGCGGCTGGCGCCCGTCCGGGGGATCTTCGCCGCCCAGTCGATCAAACCGCAGGCGAAGGTGCTGGCCGAGGCCCGAGGGATCGACACCGTCGAGGTCGATTACGACGAGCTGCGTGGCATCGAATCCAACAATCTGCGTCTCTTCTGAGCCTCTGATGCACGTCGTCCTGTACCGACCCGAGATCCCGCCCAACACGGGCAACGCTATGCGCTTGTGTGCCAACACGGGGACCACGCTGCACCTCATCCATCCGCTCGGCTTCTCGCTGGACGAAGCCCGGCTCAAGCGGGCCGGACTCGACTACCGGCACTGGGCCGATGTCCGCAACCACGACAGCCTGGACGAGTTCGTGGCGGCCGTTGCTCCAGATCGGATCTGGGCGTTCTCCCAGCACGGGCGGCGGCCGTACACCGAGGTGGACTACGGCCCCGGCGATGCCCTGCTCTTCGGACCGGAATCCGACGGGCTACCCGACGAGGTCTTGGCGTGGGAGAGCATCGACGATCTCCTCCGGATCCCCATGCTGCCTCGCGCTCGCAGCCTCAACCTGGCCAACGCCATCGCCATCGTCGTGTACGAAGCGTGGAGGCAACAGGGGTTCCCGGGCGGCGTGTGACGCCGGCGGGTCGGTGCCTGAGGGAGTATCGTCCGGATCATGACCGAGATCCTCGTCACCTTGCTGGGATCCGATGTCTATCGGGTCGAGGTGAAGGACGTCGGGGCCACCACCGTGCACGACGTGACGGTGGCGCCCGCCGATCTCACCAACTTCGGTCAGGGCCGGGATGCACCCCGGTTGCTCGAGGAGTCGTTCCGTTTCCTTCTCGAACGTGAGCCAAAAGAGGCCATCCTGCCGCGATTCGCGCTACCCGTGATCGCCCGCTACTTCCCCGACTACCCAACCGAGATACGAAGACGTCCGCTCCTCACCTAAAACCCCGTTTTGGCGCCTTACCCGCTCGATATTCCGGCAAGTTCGGCGCCAAAACCGTCCGGGTGCTCGATCAGACGGCGCAGGTCTGCCACGAAGCGGGCTGCCGGGGCGCCGTCGACGACGTCGTGATCGACCGTCACGGTCAGGTCGAGGATCGTCCCGGGGTACGACCTCGCCCTCGACTGACCCACGGTTGCCGGCTGATCCCGCCGACCAGCACCGTGAGCGTCTGGATCGTCGGATGTCCGATCCCGAAACCTCCGCCGCCCCCGAACATCCCTACCGACGTAACCGAAACGGTGCCGGTCATACGACGCAGGCGAACGACCTGCCGGCCAGGCAGTAGAAGAGGGCAACCGCTCCCGGAATCCGGGCGGCCCAGGGTCCCGTATTCGTGAAGATCCGTCCCGAAGCTGCCTGCCGTCGGTTCCCGCCTTCACCTTGCCGAAGCTCGGCGCTCAGATCTCGCCGGGCCACGTTGATCGGCGTCCCGCATGAGGTGGGCCAGCGGGAAGGAGCCCGGTCGAGTGCCGCTGATCTCAATGAGGGTCGGCGACATCGACGTGGTGGTGGAGGCCAACCGGCCGCGCCAGTTCCGTAGGCATGGACCTCCGGGTGCGCGGCTGCGGCGCGGGCTACGCGCCGAACGAGGAGGCCGTCCACGAGAGCGGCGGATCGGACTGCCTCGAGGAAGGTGCGGGTCTCGGTGACGTCGCATTGCAGCAGGGCGTGAGTCGGGTCCATCCGGCGACCCGCCCGCAGCGCCCCCGTAACCCACCGCCGGGCGGCAGGAATCGGGCGAATCTCGACCCGTCGTGAGTCGGTCAACGCATGCCCACATCCCCGTTTTGGCGCTCTTACCTGCTCGATATTCCGGCACGTTCGGCGCCAAAACCATCTAAAAGGCGGAGGGCTACTGCTTCGGCGAGGGCGGCTTTTTGGAACTCGCCGAGGTCGACGCTCTCGTTGGGGGCATGGATGGACGAGGCCGGATCGAGGACCCCGGTCAGCAGGATGCTCGCCTTCGGGTAGGCCTCGTTGAAGGCGGCCACAAAGGGGATGGAACCGCCAACGCCGATCGACACGCCCTCGGTTCCCCAGGCTTCCCGGAAGCCATGCCGGAAGGCGTCGGCCGCCGGTCCCTCGGCCTCCAGTGAGAAGGCCTCGCCCCGGGCTCCCCGGGTCACGACTACCTGAGCACCCCAGGGAGCATTGCCCTCCAGGTGCGACACGAGAGCCTCCATGGCCCGGTCGGGGTCGTCACCCGGCGCGATGCGCACACTGACCTTGGCCCGGGCGACGGGGATCAGCTGGTTGATGGACTCGGCAACGCCGGGAGCGTCGATTCCGATCACCGATACGGCCGGGCGCGTCCACAATCGGGAAGTGAGCGTGCCCTGTCCCAGCAGGTCAACCCCTTCGACCATTCCGGCTTGCTCGCGTAACTCTGCTTCCGTCAGGTCGAGCTGAGGCGCCTCGCCGGACACGAGACCCGGGATGGCCACGTTGCCGTGTTGGTCGTGAAGCGTGGCCAGGAGGCGGCCGAGCGACGGTGAGGGCGTCCGGCACAGCGCCGCCGTACATGCCGCTGTGGAGCGCCTGTTTCAGGGTGCGTACTTCAACGGTGCAATCCACGAGACCCCGCAACGAGGTGGTGAGGGCCGGCTGGCCGAGTCGCCAGTTGGCCGAGTCGGCGATGACGATCACGTCTGCGGCGAGGAGATCGCGATACTCGCTGATGAAATCGCCCAGGTGGGTCGAGCCGACCTCCTCCTCACCCTCGACGATCACCTTGACCCCCACCGGAGGCGTGCCCCCGTGTGCCTGAAAGGCAAGGGCGTGCACGAGAACGTTCGCCTTGTCGTCGGCCGAGCCGCGTCCGTAGAGGCGGCCGTCCCGTTCGACCGGCTCGAACGGGGCCAGGTCCCACTCGTCGGCTGCGCCGGGCGGTTGCACGTCGTGGTGGGCGTACAGCAGCACGGTCGGGGCTCCCGGTGGGGCAGGGTATTCGGCGAAGACTGCCGGGTGAGCGCCCTCGATTTCGAGCAGCCGCACCTGGGGAAATCCGGCGTGCCGGTAGAGGTCGGCGATGGCTTCTGCCGACTCGCGCACCCGGGCCGGGTCAAACCCGGTTGCGCTGACCGAGGGGATGCGGATCAGCTGTTCGAGGTCGGTTTTGGCAGAGGAGAAGAGCTGTTCGACGGCTGTGTGCAAGTCCTGGTGTTCCATGTACGGAGCGTATCAGGACGGCGTCGGCCGAAATCAGGCGCCGGGCCCGGCCACCAGGATCGGGATCCGCAACTCGGCCTCGGTCAGACCTCCGTGCTGGCCGACCATGATTCCGTCGTTGCCCCGAAAGAGCAAGGCAAAACCCTCGTCGGCCACCAGGGCCCCACCGGGCCGGCGCCTTTCGAATTCCGGGTGATAGGGAGGCGGTCCCCACCAACCGTCCATGTCCGATCGTGACACCCACGTCGCAGGAAGCTCGGAAGCCAAAGCCTCCGCTGCTTTCAGATCTCCCGCCACGTAGACCACCCGGGAGTCGCCGTAGAACGTCACGCCCGGGATCTCCGGCAGCGGAAGGTAGTGATCGAGCTCAACATCCACGTGGCCATGATCGGCGGTGGCGACCGCGACGACTCCGGGTCGGGAGCCCGGTGGCGATCGCTTTCCAGATGGCGGCGGCATCGAGAAGAGCGTCCCGGTAGAGCTCAGATTCTTGTCCGGCTGCGTGGGCGGCGGCATCGACATGGGGTACGTAGACGGCCACCAGCTTGCCCGGGCGGGCGGCCTGATCCAGCGCAATCCGGATAGAGGCAGCGTCGTTGTCGGCCGGCACGATGGTCGCGCCCCGATACAGGAGCCGATCGAGGGGGCTATCGATGAAGGCGGACGGTTGAACCACCACTGACTCGGCGCCTGCCGCCGCCAAACGTTCGGATAGGTTCGGGACCGGCAGGAACTCCCGGTATTCCATTTCCACTGCCCGACCCTCCGAATCGAACCAGAAGATCGTGTTGACCACCCGGCCATTCAGTCTGAGCAGGTAGGCGATCAGGCCATGTTGGGAGGGCGGCAGACCCGTCGCCAGGGTCGACGTGTTGACGGTTGTCTGGGTCGAGAATGAGGAGTCGATGGCGCCGACCCGAGCGTGCGCCAGCGGAGCAGCGGCCGGATGGTCCAACTGGTGGTCTCCGAGTCCGTCGATGAGGACGAAGACATAGCTGGTGGCAGTCGGAATCTGCGCGGCCAGGTCGGCTCGCAAGCGGGGAGCGACGGCGGTCCCGCTCAACCGGTACTCCAATTCGGCGACCAGGTTGACCAGTCCGCCGCCTTCGTAGTCGGGTGCACGCATGGACCGGAAACTATCAGGCGGGAGCGGTGACCGTACCTTTTCCAGACATCGACGATGGGGTCCGACCAATCCGTGGCAGGACCTGGAAAGGTCCTCGTTTTTCGCGGTCTCGGGGGGCTGTGTTACGGTGGCCCGGCAGAACAAACGTTCGTTTTGATGGTGAGATTCAGATGAGCATTCCGGAACACGTTGACCTGCGGGAATCCCGCACCGGTTGGCGAGAAGAAGCGGCCTGTAGTGGCCTTGATACCAACCTCTTCTTTCCCGCTGCCGAGGATGATCAGGTGCAGTTGTCGATGGCCCGGAAAGTCTGCGCCATGTGCTCGGTCAAGGAGCTCTGCCTCGCCTACGCAGTCGAGAGCCGCCAGACCGTCGGCATCTGGGGCGGGGCAACCACCCGGGAACGCCGCCGG
Source organism: uncultured Actinomycetota bacterium (assembly GCA_963718995.1). GTDB lineage: Bacteria > Actinomycetota > Acidimicrobiia > Spongiisociales > UBA4744 > UBA4744. The sequence goes on along the minus strand of CAVRAP010000016.1, from coordinate 1,617 downwards.
CTCCGCCGCCGCTGGCTGGAGTACGCCCGCCGGGTCAACTAACTGAAGCTTCCGCCGTCTGCCCGCCTGCTCCCGTGCTGGCCGAGGCGCGACCGGCTACCGCGATCCCACTGAGGATCAGTACGCCCCCGATCAGAATGCCGGTTGTGAACGGCTCGTCGAACAGGATCCGGCCCCCCACAACGCCCATCACCGGGAGCACGTAGGCGACCATCGATGCTTGGCCGGTGGTCCCGATCTGGTTGGCTTTCAGGATCATTCGAAATCCCCCGTAACCACCGATGAGGCCGATCGCCACGATGGCCATCAACTGACCGCCGGTGAAGCCCCCCGCCGGGAGGATGGCGCGACCGAACAGGGGAGCCAGCAAGATCGGAACGGGCGCAGCAATGAGGAGCTCCGGTGCCAAGAGGTTCAGTGCGCCGTGTTTGACGGTAGCCCTCCGAACCCACACCGCCGTTGCCGAGGCAACGAGGACACCGGTCAGCACGAGGGTCACGCCGATCCCGCCTCCGGCCGGGATCGTGGACGGGTCGGCCGAAAGGGCGGCCACCCCGGCGATAGCCAGCACCAGGCCGGCCCCCTTGGCGAACGAGAGCCGTTCGTCGCTGAACGCGAAGTTGGCGGCAACGGCTGTGAGCACCGGTCCGACCGACAGCAATAGCGTGACAACTCCGGCGGGCAGCGTTTCATACCCGAGGTTGAAGAGGAGGGGTGGAATCGCCACGTTCAGTATTCCCAATTGTGCCCCGGTAATCAGGGCAGCCCGGCTTGGTCGTGAACGTCGAAAGGCCTCGATCGAAGCGAGGATGGCGGCGACCGCGAACGGCAGAGCCGTCACCGCGAACGGATCGATGCCGTCGAGGATGAGCCACTTGGAGATCAAGCCGCCCGTGCCCCAGGCAATACCGGTGCCGATGACGAGGATCCAGACGCGTCGAGTGGCCGTGATTGAGCGCATAGCTGCCGAACTCTAGACCTGCCCGGCGCGCCCCAAAGTCAGCTAACCGACGTGCGCTTCCTGCGCCCGAGCACGCCCAGCACGGCCGCGCCGGCGAACGGCAAACCTGCCGCGAGCAGATTCACGCCCGGCCAGGCTTCACTCCAGATTCCCCGGTAGGCGAGCATGCCCAACCCGGCGCACACCGCCACCGTGCCCAGGACGGCTGCCCACACGGGAACGGGCCGGGCCTCACCGGAGACACGCAACCTCTCGAAGCGGCCAAACGGGATCGCCGCCGCCGCTAGGGCAGCTGCATACACGGCCATCCACAGCGGGCGGATGAGCCACCAGAGTGCCCCGGCCGGTTCGATGGAAAGCCCGACGCCACCGAGGAGCACGGCAAGTCCGATCATCAGGATCATGGCCGTGAGGTGCCATACGAAGAGCGTCATGATCATCCCGTTGATCAGCACGGTGGCGGCCCAGGGCCGGTCCCGTTTGAGCCAGCGGTTGGCCACCGGTTCCAGGGCTGCCAGGAGCCCGGTCTGCACCATGCCGAGAGCCAGCAAGACCACGGTCGGAGGCGCCGAATTGGATGCCTCGGAGCCCGGCACGTCGACCATGGAGGCCGGGTAGGGGCCCAGGTTGAGCAGCAGGGCAAGCGCGACGGCCCC